>NZ_JANHJQ010000015.1 GCF_024609785.1 Pseudalkalibacillus decolorationis | reverse complement strand
TCTGCTGGAGTCAATACTTCACTCTCATCAATATAATCTGCTCCAAGTGATTCAAGAATACGCGCTTCAACAATATGTCCGATACGTGCTTTAGCCATAACGGGAATTGAAACCGCATTAATTACTTCCTCGACGATTGTAGGATCAGCCATACGAGCCACTCCACCTGCTGCACGAATGTCTGCAGGGACACGTTCTAGTGCCATAACTGCTACAGCACCAGCTTCCTCAGCAATCTTTGCTTGTTCTGCATTGACAACGTCCATGATGACGCCACCCTTTTGCATTTCTGCCATGCCACGCTTAACGCGATCTGTACCTGTTTGTACCATTATTAATTTCCTCCTAAGATGTTTATTACTTCTTTGTAGTTAATCACTTTGAATTTTAAAGTTATAGTTCTATAAGTGCGTGTTCAAAACAGCCGAGATTAATGAAGTTCAACTAAAATCGTCACGTCCTGTGTCAACGTTGAACTGACTCACATCGTGTGAGCCCGAGGCGCGAAAATCTCACGGACNATCGTCACGTCCTGTGTCAACGTTGAACTGACTCACATCGTGTGAGCCCGAGGCGCGAAAATCTCACGGACCGGAACGACGAGCGATACCTGCTTAAAAGCTACGAGTTGTACCGAGGAAGCTATCTGCTAGCCTCAACTAGTAGACGCAGGTACATATGGAACTTCGACTAACTACTTCACGTCCTGTGAAAACGTCGAAGTCAGCACGTCCGTGTGCAAGTCCGGAGAGATCGAGTAACGAAGAAATTCGACAGCTATTTTAACCGGACTTTTTGAACAACCTCTATAAGTTCAGAGACTTCCTTCTACTATTGATTCACCCTGGCTTTCTCCCCCATTTGACCATATCCATTTTTCATGAAGTTTTATTCGCCCATCTGCTAAAATTTCTGGAGTTGAATGACATTTTCCACTTCTTATTTGGTTGTTCTTGTTAATATAATTATATCTAAATTCTAAATACCCTTTCGAATCAACAAGACCTATTAAAGTACCTTGTATAATCTCGCCCCCGCTGTATGTTGCTCTTAAAATATTCTTTTTTTGGCGATAGTGGAATGTGGTTTGAGAAGACATTTCTCCCTTATCAGTATCACTAACTGGAGTGAAAATGAGATTATTATAATTAATCAACTCTAGCCCCTCCTGCCTAATGGTGTATTATTTGCTCTGTTAATCACCTCTTCTTAGGTTTTAAATATTTGGAATTCTTCCTTCTCTATTCGAATTTCTAATTATAAATGCAAGATTCATGCCAACGCATAACCTCTTTATCCATACCTTTTTTCGTTACTTCATCGCTCCTGTTTAATAACGGTTTATGTAAAAATGCATAGGTTAACGGAACGTGCATACTTACTCTTGAAGAAGAGTTATTACTACTTTTAATGCTAAATTAGCCCAGACCGATCTCTTATATGTACATTCACCAAGCTAAAGGGCATTTTGCATCAATAGTAATCCACAGCTTAAGAATTTAAACAAAAAGAAAAGCTACCGCTTGAACGTTCAGCAGTAGCTTTAAACTCATTCCTCTTATTGAAATGGAATGTCTTCTCTTTTAACTCCCTTTTCACTTAAAAGCTTTTGATACTTACGGCTAACAGAAGATTGACTGATACCTAGAGCTTTAGCTGCTTTTGTCGTTGTTTTATATTGTTTCATAGCAAGCATTATCAATTGTTCTTCTACGTGATCTTGGGCTTCGTGTAAAGGCAAAACTCTTGTGATGACAGGTTTTGCTTTTTTAAAATCGTTTCCAAGTGCAAGAAATTGACTGACAAAATCGGCATCAATGGACTCATGGTCGGCAGAAACAACGAGACGCTCAATAATATTCTGTAGTTCCCGTATATTTCCAGGCCATGAATAGACTTCTAATAAATTATGGGCATCTGGGGTTAAATGATAGTTTTTGTTATATCTTTCATTTAACTGCTGTAGAAAATGAAACGCAAGTAGTGGAATGTCTTCTGGTCGCTCCCGTAACGGGGGAACGTGAATGGGAATAACGTTTAACCTATAAAATAAGTCTTCACGAAATGTTCCCTGCTCGACCATTTTTTCTAACTGATTATTTGTTGCCGCAACAATTTGCACATTTACAGGTATCGGCGTGGTACTTCCGATCGGAATAACTTCCTGTTCTTGAAGAACTCTTAATAATTTTACTTGAAGGTGTAATGGCATTTCACCGATTTCATCTAAAAATAAAATCCCTTGATCTGCTTGTTGAAAATACCCTTCTTTGCCGCCTTTATCCGCTCCTGTAAACGATCCCTTCGTATACCCAAATAATTCACTTTCTAATAAGCTTTCAGGAATCGCACCACAATTCAACTTTAGAAACGGTTGATTTGAACGCCTACCGAGCTGATGGATCGCCTGGGAGATCACTTCTTTCCCTACCCCTGATTCCCCATTAATTAAAACTGTTGAGGAAAAGTCCGCAATTTTTTTAACTTGTGTCATGATTTGCTCCATTTTCGGACTGCAGTAAATCATTTTTTTGAAAAACTGATCTTTGTTTTTAATACTGTCTAATTCCCGTTTGTATTGATCAGATATCTTTTTGATCTCTCTTAATTCTGTTTTCAGTTTTGTTGTTTCTGTAATATCCCTTGAAGCAATGATAATCCGATGAATGTCACCATTTTCATTAAATACTGGGTTCCCTACAGCGAGTATTTTTTTTCCACTTTGCGTTTCTTGGACAACAGATACTTTTTTCTTTTGCTCTAATACGAGTCTTGTTACAGATGGACTGAATAATCCTTTATCCTCTAATTCTAAAAGGCTTTTCCCGATAAGGTCTTTCAATTGGACACCCCAGAATTCCGAGATGAAGCTGTCGCTATAACGGAGCAGTTCGCCTTTATGATTAACAACGAGTATCTCGTCGTAAATGCTTGATAGGATTGCGTTTAAGTCTTCATTTAAATTTTTTATATATTCAATTTCCATGGCCATATCCTCAACCATAGGCAAATCTTGAACAATGATAACCATGCCTTCTACTTGATTTTCAAAGTTAATAATCGGGCTATAATCAACGAGAATTCCCATTTCATCGGTGATTTGCAATTGATTTAACACGGTTTCACCGGTTGAAAACACATTATCAATATATTTTCTACTAAAAATGTCTTCAGCCTGAACATTCCTCACTTTGTCCGGTGAGGCTTTAATCATTTTTAATCCCGATTCGTTATAATTCACAATTCTTTTTTCTCTGTCAACAACAAACATCCCCATCGGAATCGATGTTAAAATGATTTTTAACAAATCAAGGCTATTTTTATTTTCCTGCCTAAATAATTCTGCCAACACATCTTCTCTTCTAATATAACCAGTCGGCTCATCTTGTTCATTTTTCACAAGTGCAATGGACTCTCCAATGATTTGAAAGAGAACAGGAAACGAAATGTTTTGATTTAGTTTACATACACTGTCTAAAGAAACAGAGCAAGATAATAATGATTCAATCTGCAAGTCCTGGCCATTGCGGTCAGCCAAAAATAGATCCTTCAATTGTATATAAGCAAACAACTGATTTTCCTTTTTTAAAAATAGAAACGGTTCTTTACTTTGTTGAAGCTCTTTATTCCAATTCTTTGCTGGTTGATCAACCGATATTGAAAAAATAGGTCTTATTTTATCATTTGCGAGTGAAAACATAGATGTGGTCCCCCTTCTGTAGCTCCCCTCATTGTACCATTTAGCAGAATCTTATAAAAAGTCTAAAATTATTTGGTGGAATTTAACAATTTAAAGAGGAGATGATTGATTCATCTCCTCTTTCATATTTAACTGTTTCTTAGTCGCTTCCACTCACAAACAAATCCTCTTTAATGAAGGCCAACACCATTCCTGGAATGACTTCATCCCCCTTTTCTACCTCCAAAGACTCGACTTCTCCGCTTATCCCAATTTTAACGATTTCGATTTTTCCATTATTTTTTTTAATAGAAAATAAGGCTTCCCATTCGTATATTCGTAATTGACTTTGAATCGATACTTCTTCAACGATGCCATGGCAGGGACTCATTATCATTTCAAGATGGACCATAATACACTCCTTTCTGGTCATATTCACCGTAAAGTCACCTATTAATATTGATTCGCAACTTGTCTGTTTTGCAGTATTAAATGAAAAAAACTTTTTAACTCTCTAATATCTATCAGTTCAATACCTAACTTTTCAGCCCAACACATGTCGTTTTCAATGTCTTCATCGCACATTAGCACCATTTGTCCGCTTTGAATAGAGACAACCATTGCTTTCCCAAAAAACTTTTCAGAATATATGATGGACAGGTCATACCGATGATGATCTGAGGCTATACAGTAATAATGAATCGATTGTCGTTCTCTTTCCTCTAATAAAATATCCATATGAATCACAACTCCCTTTTTAGCTTTTCTCTTTCATCGGTAACGGTACGACGAGAGTTCAAGGCATAGCTAATATCTTCTAAATATTTATCCAGCCACGAAGTCGAGAAGCTTCTGTTACTCTTTTAATTCCTTCGATATAGGCAGCCACTTTCATATCTACACCATGCTTTTTCGATGTTTGATAAACTTTTAAGAAGCTAGCTGTGATTTTGTCCTTTAATCGTTCATCGACTTCCTTTTCTGTCCAATAGTAACCTTGGTTGTTTTGACACCATTCAAAATATGAAACAATAACTCCACCGGAATTGGCTAAAATATCTGGGACGACTAAAATATCTCTTTCCTTTAGAATTTTAACTGCTTCCTTGGTCGTTGGCCCATTGGCAGCCTCCACCACAATTTTACATTTAATCCGATCAGCATTCCTTTTTGTGATTTGTCCACCGATGGCAGCCGGGATCAGCACATCACATTCTTTCTCAATTAACTCTTGATTCGACAGTGTATTGTCAAATAAATTCGATACTACTCCAAACGAGTCTCTATTTTCGAGCAGATATGGAATGTCTAACCCCTCTGAATCATAGATTCCACCGATAACATCAGAAACGCCGACAACTTTTGCTCCCATTTCATATAAATACATCGCTAGGAAACTACCTACATTACCAAAACCTTGAATGATTATCCGCATGTCCTTAATCGGAAGCTTTTTTAATTCACTTATTAATTGGAGTGTGTACAGAACCCCTTTAGAAGTTGCTGTTTCACGTCCTTGGGATCCTCCAAGAGAAAGCGGTTTACCAGTGATAAAACTCGGTGAATCAAACTCACGAATATGATCATATTCATCAAGCATCCATGCCATAATCTGCGAATTCGTATACATGTCGGGTGCCGGAATATCCTTTGTTGGCCCTACAATTTGACTGACAGCTCTAACGTATCCTCTGCTTAATAGTTCCAACTCTCGAAAACTCATCTTTCTTGGATCACAGACGATACCACCTTTCGCACCACCGTAAGGAAGACCAGTTATTCCACATTTTAAACTCATCCAACCCGATAGCGCTTTCACTTCATCAGGAGTTACGTCTGGATGAAACCGAATCCCCCCTTTAGTTGGACCTGTTGAATCATTATGCTGGGATCGATACCCTTTAAATATTTTTGTTTTTCCGTTATCCATACGAACCGAAATTCTTACTTCAAAAAATCGAATCGGTTCTTTTAACATTTCGAAGACCTCATCAGGATAATGAAGAACATCCAACGCTTCTTTTAAAACGGATTGAAATTCAGTTAGAGGATTTTCTAGAAAATCCGTTTCAACACTTACATGGCTTTGATTATTCTTTTCTAGTGATTGAACAGTCACATTAACACCTCATTATTTTTTTACTATTTTATTTAGATGCAATTTCCATGCCAACTTTACAATATTTATAGTTTGTGTTCAAAAAGGAGGACAAACAGGGCCGAGAAGTTCAAGGCGCGGCAGTCACGAGGACCGGAACGTAGATTATTACTACGAGAGGACCGAAGTGGCAACGCAACGAAGAAATTCGAAAGCAATGTTTCCCGGACTTTTTGAACATCCTCTTATAAAAGCTTGGCAATCTACTTATAACCCATATTAATATTTGAATTACAACAGCAATGAAGCGCTATAAAGCATTATGTACAAATGCATTTATAGGTCACTCGCTTCTTCAAAATGAAACTGTGGTGTTTTACTTGTAAACATTTTCGTTCTGTACAATAGATATCCAAGGCCAACAGCTGCCCAAACAAGACCTAATGTAAGTGAACTTGAATCAAGATTAAACCATAGAACAGCAACGGATAACGCACCAATTACAGGCGCTAAGAGGTAGATGAAAAATCCTTTCACTGTTTTATGCCTCTTTTCTCGTACAACATAATGAACAATCACACATAAGTTTACGAATGTAAAAGCGATCAATGCGCCAAAGTTAATTAAAGATGTTGCTGTCACCAAGTCAAAGAAAATGGCAGATAGAGAAATCCCACCCACAAACAGAACATTATAAATAGGTGTTCTAAAGCGTGGATGTATATAACCAAAGAACTTCTGCGGTATCACATTATCACGGCCCATTACGTACAATAGCCGGGATACACTAGCATGCGATGCAAGCCCTGAAGCAAGAGTACCTGTAAAGGTTCCCGCGAGGAAGACAGCTTGGAACAACTTACCCCCAACGAAAAGTGCAATCTCAGGTGAAGCAGCCTCTGGATCATTAAATCTTGATACATCAGGAAAAAATGACTGTGTGAAATAAGAAGCTAATATAAACAGGATACCTCCAATTAGTGCCGTAAGAAAAATAGCCCGTGGAATGGTCTTCGTCGGATTTTGCGTTTCTTCGGAAAGGGTTGTCACCGCATCAAATCCTAAAAATGAAAAACAAAGAACAGTAGCACCTGCAATTAATGTTGAAAGTTGCATATCGGGTTGAAAAAAAGGTTGAATGGTAGCTATTTCACCAGTGCCTTCACCTTGGATTAAACCTTTAATCACTAAAATAATAAAAATTGTTATCACTAGCATTTGGAACATAACTAAAAAGGTATTAAAGTTCGCTGTAATATTCACACTAATCATATTTATGATGGTTACAAGCAGAACAAATCCAATCACCCAAATCCATGATGGAACCTCCGGAAATAGAGCCGAAAGATAAATTCTAGTTAATAACGTATTAATCATCGGTAGAAAAAGATAATCTAGTAAAGAAGACCAACCGACAAGAAATCCAAGATTTGGGTTCATTGTTTTCTGTGTATACGTATAAGCCGAACCTGCTACTGGAAAGGCCTTCACCATTTTTCCATAGCTTGCAGCAGTAAACAACATAGCAACTATCGCTAGGATGTAAGCCATAGGAACATGCCCACCAGTTTGTTCTGATACGATGCCAAAAGTATCAAATACAACCATTGGTGTCATATAACCTATCCCAAGCATAATGATCTGCCATAGCTTTAACGAACGGCTCAACCCTGCTTCATTCCTCATTTATCATTCCTCCTAGATTTCCAATTTCAAGAAAACGCTTTCAACTTAAGGGCAAAAAACATTATGTGTCCCAAATTTACCCTTTAGTGTTGTATCAAAAAAATTGTATCTGTTAAATGAATATATCAAGTTTTTAAATATAATGCCTCCCCCATTTTTTAACTATTTCGACTTACCTAAAAATTAATGCAATTTTCATGCCAAAAAGTAATCTCGAATCAAAAGACCAACGAAGGTATTGTTTTACACTTATTTCAATGAAATGAATGATAATGATTGAATTCTTTTGAGTCGCACCTATTCATTACTGCATACGTTATTCACATCCTCATATTTTGTCGTTTTTTAACGAACAGCAAAAATTACTTAGTAAGTGAACTATTTTAAACAGGTCATCCCTTTTCTTTTTGACATTTTATAAGTTTTACCATATAATGAATGATAGTCATTCATTTATTTAAATGCTTACAAAGATCATTTAGAAACTAAACAAGTTAGTGGATACTTCCTATACTTTTTGTTTACTATAAAAATGACTGACATTCATTCACTTTAAAGGAGGTATTTAAAATGAGTTGGTTATTAATTTTTGTTGCTGGGATTTTGGAAGTGGTATGGGCTTCAGGCCTTAAATATGCAGATACAGTTTTAGATTGGGTTATCACCGTTATCTTAATTGCAGTAAGTTTCATCTTACTAATTCGTTCTTATAAAACGATTCCTATCGCAGCAGCTTATACTGTATTCGTAGGAATTGGAACTGTCGGTACGTATTTTGTAGGAGTCTTTCTGGGTGAACCTTTTTCGATTGGCCAAATATTCTTTCTAATGATTTTATTAACAGGAATTATTGGAATGAAGATATTCACGAAAAAAGAAAATAAAAAAACAAGAGGTGAGCATTAATGGTTTGGGGATTATTATTATTAGCCGGTCTTGAGGAAGTTATTGCTACGATTGCCATGAAATATATGGATGGTACAAGAAAAAAATGGCCTATATTCGTGATGACGTTCGGCTTTATACTTTCATTTTACTGTCTGTCAAAAGCTATGGAAGTACTCCCTGCTGGGGTTGCTTATGGGATGTGGACTGGTATTGGTAGTGTAGGGATCACTTTAGTCGGTATTTTATGGTTTAAAGAACGATTTAATTCTTCTCAATTTATATCACTTGGTCTCATTTTGATCGGGGTCATTGGTCTAAGAATGACATCGTAGTAGAGGAACAGTTAATAGCCTGTTCCTCTATCTACATATTATTTAAAGAAAGCATTTTTATCTCTTTTCTAATTAACCGATCGCTCTTTTCCGCTTTGCTTTTTCAGGTTGGGCGAACAGCAATCCGAGTTCATGGTGCTCATCCTCATATAACGAGCGCTGAACAAATCGCACCTCACCGTTATAATCAAGAACATCGAGCTTACAAAAGGCAGCATTGCTTTGTAACGCTTTGTAAAAGTCCTCTACCCGGTCCATACGTTGTCCATTTACACGAATGATTCGTTCTCCGATAGAGACTTTCATTTTTGCAGCCGGGGAGCTAGGAATGATTCCAAGAATTCGAATCCCTTCATTAAGAGCACTGAAATACGGTGCTTGCTCAACCTCAAGTTTACGGTAGTAGAGCATTAGTGCAGAACGACCGACAACAGCTAAACCGATTACTGCGATTCCGTATCCTTGCAGGTCAAAATAAACAAGCCCAATTGCTCCCATCCATAAAATGATTCCTAATGCTAACGTCCGAAATCCGAACGCTTTTACAATAGGTCCTGGTAATGATTGTGAAACGGCGTGGTGAAATCCGATTGCAAACGGCACAAGTGCGACACTAAAACTCGATTCCCCGATTTGTAGCAACGGAAACCAACTGGTGCTGGCAACTGCCGTACCAGGTACGAGTATAAACATCGGCACGAGCCAAATTCGACTGACCACATGCGCTCCAATTCCTTTTCCTCTTTTTCCTCGTAATAAAATCGGTGAGGTATTGTCTGAGCCTACTGAAATGAGCAAGATACCTTCCATCACAAGAAACATCGCAACAAGTAACGCGATCATCCCAAGTGGAGCACCTTGCAGATCCACTAGCCAAGCATCAACAAATCCGACACCTGTTTCGATAGGTGGCAGATAAGCTGCACTTATGTACGTGAATGCTCCAGCAAACACCGGATTCAAAACATTTTTTCGCAGCGTCAGACCGAGTATTATGTAAAACAATGACATTACGGCTATGATACCTAATGGTAGAAAAAGACCAGCAAACACGCTTAAGATGGAAAAGACCAATCCAATAACGAGTCCCGGCAAAATCCCACGTACAAAATCGTCCATTACATCGTGTACACGAACATAGAAATCACTCCGTTCTCGCTTTACACGGGTAACTGCGTGTATACCTATGAAAAGAAGAATGAAGTAGAACAGAGGATTTAAGAAAAACCAGCTTGTCCCTTTTAAAATTTCAATTATTTGATCCAACATATTGAAAGCCTCCACTACCTATACTAATTGTTCTGTTTTTCTCGAGTTAATCTATCCAGCTTAGCATCGATTTCTTCAAGATGCCTCGTCTTTTTCCTCTGATTCATAACGAACCAAACGATAGCTGAAACTATACCAATTAGAACAAGGAATGATATTAATTGAAACACAACATCACCAATATTCACAGGAATCCCCCTTATACGATTCGTTTTTCAATTTAAAAGAAAGGGGATGACTTCATACAAGGTTCCCATCTCCCGAGCTAACATTTACTGACGATCAAATGCAAGCTGTAAACGGAGTAAAGGCCCTTATAAGTCATCCCTTACTATTTCGATATATAAATGAACCATCCTGCTTTAAATAGTACTATTTTAATTTAAAGTCATCTGTCTATTATACTTTAATTTATTTTTCAAATAAAACTTCAATCGCAGTTTGGAGCTGTAGGTCATTTTTCGCTTCATCAACTTTTTCAAGCAGCTCCTTCTCCATTAGACGAGCTGTTTCTTTATCCACTTTCCCTGTAACCTTTAGATCATTTGATGAATTTTGGAAGGCACGGACAGCAGTTTCTGTTTTTTCGTCAAAATAGCCATCTGTTCTTCCAGGATTAAAGCCAAGCCCCTTCAGAATCGTTTGTAGGTTCTTCACCTGTTCACCGTTTGAATCAAAGGTAAGCGGCTTTTCAACCGTAATCGGGCTCGCATAAAAATAATCCGGCTGTTTTACTTCTACTGTAGGTTTAACCCCTTTTTCATGGATCCAATTTCCATCTGGAGTCAACCACTTGAACATTGTTAGTTTAATGCTACTTCCATCGTCCATTTCGACTGCTTGTTGGACGGTCCCTTTACCAAATGACTTTTCCCCAACAAGTTCGTATTCGCCCGCTTCTTTTAACGCAGCTGCTAGGATTTCGGATGCTGAAGCACTTCCTCGGTCAATTAGCCCAACAATCGGGTATCCTCTTTTCTCTGTTCTTGATGAGAAGAACCGCTGCTTTTCACCATTTCGTGCTTCAATTTGTACAATTGGTTCATCCTTCTTCACGATCAATTTCATAATATCCTCAACACTAGAAAGATACCCACCTGGATTACCACGGACGTCAATGACCAAGCCATCAATTCCTTTGTCTTCAAGAGCTTTCAGCTGTTTTTCAAAGTCAGCCGCTGTATCTTCTGAAAACGAAGTAATTCGAATGTTGCCGACCTTTTTCCCATCCTTTTCAATCACGTCTGAATAGACCGTTTCGATCGGAATTTCGTCTCGTTTAACATTTACCGTCAATGTTTCACTCGCACCAGGACGTTTCACCTCAAGCTTCACCGTCGACCCTTTTTTACCACGGATTTTCAAAACAGCGTCATACAAGTCAAGGCCTTTGGTACTCTTACCATCAATAGAAACTATCTGGTCTTTCGGTCGTAGTCCCGCTTTCTCAGCAGGAGAATCCTCGAATGGAGCAACAATTGTCACATACCCATCCATCATCGTAACCTCAGCACCAATTCCCTCAAATGACGATTCGAGCGTATCGTTAAATTGCTCAGCTGTTTCCTCGTCCATATAAACGGAATAAGGATCATCAAGGGTCTTTACCATTCCTTGAATTGCCCCTTCTAGCAGCTTATCCTTATCAACCTTTTGGAAATACTGCTGTGAAATGAGATCATACGTTTTCTCAATCTTTGCGAATTCTTCTTCAGCACCCGAACCACCAAGGTCAAGGTTAAGACTATCCTCTGCAGCCTTTTCCAATGCTGAATTGCTTTCGTCATCTGAAAACAACGACATTCCGGCATATGTACCACCAGCACCAACGGCAAGTGAGCCAGCAACTAAAATAGCAACCATTTTTCCTTTTACATTCATCCAATCACCTCTCGTGTTTGCAGGAAAAGGCATCACACCTTCACGATGCGATGCCGCTTTCACATGAGTAAGGTCTTCCTGATTCCATTATATTATCCTACTCATTATACTATATGAACAGCTTGTATCCTTTATGAATCTTTGAAAAACAATGTTGCCGTTCATGATTTTACAAGGCGTTTAAATACTTAATGGGGTGTACTAAACAAGATAAATTCATACTACTACACAAATAGAATTGTAACAAGCATTAAACCTAAGTAAAGAACCACACCCCAGACTGTTCCGAGGTGTGGTTTTCGGTTTATTTTTAGAAAAATTGGCGTGGGTTAATTGCGTTTGATTTAGCGCTGTTCCATGATGGTTGGTGGACTTCGAAGTGTAAGTGCTGACCAGTTGATTGTCCAGTGCTTCCCATAATACCAATTTGTTGTCCTTTTTGAACGGATGCGCCTGTCCCTATATGACGTTCACGCATATGTGCGTACACAGTCGTATAGGCTTGACCATTTAGATAATGAGCGATAAATACTACGTTACCGTAACTACTTGAGTAGTAGGACTTGATGACCGTCCCTGATGCAGCTGCAACGATCGGAACCGTGCCCCCACGTGCAATATCGACACCCGCATGGAAACTTCCCCAACGTTGACCCATTCCTGATGTAAACGCTCCAGAAGCTGGCTTCATGAACATTCCGCCTGTTACTGCAGGCGTTGAGACTGTTGATCCACCGCCGCCTCCACTGCTACTGTTGCTACTGGTGTTGCTGCTTGAAGACGAATTATTATTGCTCCTGGCTGCTGCTTCTGCAGCTGCTGCCTCTGCTGCACGTTTACGAGCTTCTTCTTCTTGTCGTTTCTTTTCAGCTTCAAATGCTGCTTGTTGTTTTGCAAGTAGGTCTTCTTCATTTTCAAGCTTATCAATGTGCTTGTGCATTTGCGCTTCTTCATGTTTTAACTCACCTAGCAACGCATTCTTCCGTTTTACAGCTGCGTCTAGTTCTGCTTTAAGGCTTTCGAGCTCCTTCATTTGTTCCTTAAGGCTATCGAGTGTAGATTCAACTTCCTTTTTTACTTCTTCTAATTCTTTCTTGTCTCGCTTATGAGCTTCAAGCAACTTCTTATCCTGTTCAGCAATTTCATTTAGTGCAAACACACGATCAAGGAAATCACCGAAATCCTGGGAACCAAGTACCACTTCTATGTATTGAACGGAACCGCCGTTTTCGTACATTGCTTTTACACGATCTTTTAACAGCTTATCACGCTCAGCAATCCGTTTTACCAAAACTTCGATTTCTTCTTTTAGTTTATCAATCTCTTCTTTTGTCTTTTTGATTTCCTTGTTTTTCGAATCAATTTTACTAGATGTGTCAGCGACTTTCTGGTCTAAGTTCTTGATTTCAGCATCGAGCTTGTCTTGATCCTTTTGAATTTCAGCAATTTCTGATGATGCTTTGTCCTGTGCAGATTTATTTTCCGAACGCTGCTCCTGCACATTATTAATCTTATCTTCTAAAGAGTTGGCTAGTGCCCCGTTACCGTTTGTGAAACCAGGGACACCACCAAGTAATAGACTAAGTGACGCTGTTGCAACAATTATTTTCTTCTTCACAATTCCATCC
Source organism: Pseudalkalibacillus decolorationis (assembly GCF_024609785.1). Lineage (GTDB taxonomy): Bacteria > Bacillota > Bacilli > Bacillales > Fictibacillaceae > Pseudalkalibacillus > Pseudalkalibacillus decolorationis. The sequence goes on along the minus strand of NZ_JANHJQ010000015.1, from coordinate 110,948 downwards.
TCCATTCATTTCTTTAACAATCCGCGTTCAAATAAGCAAGTGGTTAGCAGGGCCTTGAACTTCTTCCTACACTTTCAAGAATTTCCGGACAGACGTCATGCTGCCCCATACTCCGATAAATGCTCCGATAATTACTAGAAGTCCGGCTAGTTGGAACATAAGCGGGTAAACCGGGAGAAGCTGGAAAAGAATTGTGTTTAAGTTCATGCTGACAGCTTCATAGATAAATTGGTAAGCAAAAATTAATATGCCAATCGGTATCAACGATCCTAATACTCCGAGCAGGATTCCTTCCACGAAGAAAGGCCATCTAATAAATCCGTTCGTTGCACCAACGAGTTTCATAATTTCAATTTCTGTACCTCTGGACACAATCGTGATTTTAATTGTATTAGCAATTAAGAACATGGCCGTAAATAAAAGCCCAACAATCAAAACAAGACCGACATTACGGGCTGTATCCGTAATTTTAAACAGCCTTTCGACTGTACCTTGTCCATAACGAACTTCACTGACATAGTCCAACGTTTCAATTTCATCTGCAACAAGAGGTGTATCCTGAGGACGTTCTGTTTTAACTGCGAACGCATCTGGAAGTGGATTTTCATCTTCAAGAGATTGAAAGACTTTACCTTCATCCCCTAAACTATCAATTAACTCTTGTAATCCTTCTTCCTTAGGAACGTATTTAACACTCGATACTTCCTCAATACCTTCAAGTTGCTGCTGTAACTCTTGATGCTGCGGTTCCTCTGATGTTTTTTCTAGATAGACACGAATTTCGACATCGTCCTCAATCTGTGAGGCGATCGCATTTATGTTTAATAGTAAGACGAGAAATACCCCAACTAATAGGAGTGTAACCGTTACCGCACTGATCGAAGCAAAAGACATCCAACCATTACGACCAAGGCTTTTAAAGCCTTCCTTAATATGACGTCCAAGGGTTCTAAATTTCATAGCCGTAATTCCCCCTTAGTTCGTCACGGGAAATGCGTCCGCCATCAATTGCGATAACTCGCTTTTTAACTGTGTTTACAATTTCTTTGTTATGGGTAGCCATAACTATAGTGGTACCTCGAGTTCCGATCTCTTCAAATACATCCATGATCCCCCATGCTGTTTCAGGGTCAAGGTTCCCAGTAGGCTCGTCCGCGATGAGAACAGGCGGCTTGTTGACGATTGATCGGGCAATCGATACGCGCTGCTGTTCTCCTCCGGATAGCTCATCTGGTAAAAACCGCGCTTTGTTCTTGAGACCTACGAGATCCAATACTTCCATAACCCGTTTTCGTATAACCTTCGGGCTTTCCTCGATGACCTCGAGAGCAAACGCGACATTTTCATAGACAGATAGTTTTGGTAAGAGTTTAAAGTCCTGGAACACGACCCCAACTTGTCTTCGTACGAATGGGATATGTCGCTCCTTAACCTTTATTAAGCTTCTTCCATTGATGATTATGTTTCCTTTTGTCGGCTTTTCTTGGCGATACATGCATTTAATAAATGTAGATTTCCCAGCACCACTTGGACCGACGACATAGACAAATTCCCCTTTTTCAATGTGGATATCTATCCCGTTAAGCGCCATAACGCCGTTCGGGTAGGTTTTCCAAACGTCATGCATTTCTATCAAATCTAATCCCACCCTATGTATTGTCTAAAGCTGTCAAATCTTCGGTTGTCGATATCTGTATACTATTTTCGACTTCACTATTTATATTATCGGTTCCAATGCTTGAATTATAAGAGATAACTTTTTCGCACCAGTTTATTATAACATCTCATTTCGTCAATTTAAGTCAAAATCGTATTACATTTATGTTTCAAATGTGCCCACAATTTGACAAAAAGATTACGAAATCTCCCTTCTTTCTTCGATAAACTTCGACATCTTTTTACCTTTTCTACATTTATGCAGAAAATCCTTCTATAAAACAGGAAATAAGGAGGGTTTTTAAATAGAGGTGATCGAATTTTACTAGTTTAATTGCTTGATCCTGTGTGAAGCAGGGACATTTCAGGGTAAAATCACCTAGTCATCTATTAAAATAGTTTGGGGATTAGCGTTTTAGGGATGGAAATTTTCACGGTAATAAGCGGGTTTACGATCTGACTTATTTTCAGATCACATGTAGCACTAAGCAAACGGTATGCATCATCAAAACCGACCGCAAGTCGCCGTTGGATGTGTTGCACAGACATGTTAAGGGCACGTTTAATCGTTTCATCATACTTTGTCCCCGAGCATAGGATCAAATATGATTCGTTCGTTTCGACAACCGGTGATTCAATGTCCCAATTAGCCGCTTTTGTGACAGTTAAGTGAACCGCACCTGCAACCTCTACTCCTGTTCCATCGAGTTCTCCATCCCCCATCGCAGCATGCATATCTCCTAGGCCGAGGAGTCCACCATTGTGATGAACGGGTAGATATACCTTGTTTCCTGTCGTTATCTCTTTCGTATCCAAATTACCACCGTGATCACCAGGGGTTTCGTTCTGAACGCTTCCCTCAGCAGGTGCCACACCGATCACACCAATCATTGGTTGAACGGGAATATGGATAGTATCAGTAAAATGAATGACGTTCTCTTTAATCGGGAGAACTTTGGTTGTTGTGTTTTCAATCTGATCTCCTAGAGGTCCAAGGCCAGGCATCATAACCATGACACCGAACTCATTTAGTTCAATTTTCCCGACTTCAATACAGAGCACATCACCAGGCTGTACACCATTTATATAGATAGGACCTGTCGCTAGATTAATTTTCCCTGTTAAATCAAGATCCGTTCGCAAGATTGTTTCCTCGGTTATTCGCCCACCGTAGCAATCGTGAGTTTCAAACAAGGACCTTTCCCCAAGCTCAATTGTATATGCCGGCTTATTTTTGTGTGAAAAGTGAGTGAAAGTACGTTGTCTAGACAATGTTTTCATAGTCATGTAATAACCTCCCTTTCAGAGTATCAATTAACTTAAAAATCTCTTTTTAATACTGGGTGTCGGAATCATACACGACTCTCTTTTACCAAACCATTTGTAACGGTTTTTAGCGATAAAACTATAAACGGTATCACGTACTGGCCTAGGGATCCAGAATAATTTCGATAAAATCTTCCAACCACCATTTAAATGTTTACAAACACGCAAAGCCGCATCGGATCTTTGGTAAGCTTGCTCATTTTCAATCAGTATAAACGTATCAAGTGAATTCGGCAGGTTATACGTACTGAGGAGTTCTTGCCCTGCCTCACTTTGAAGAGACGCAAATCGATAGTACGCATTAGGATCACGTTTGATCACAAACTGAACGATTCCATTGCATAAATTACACTCACCATCGAATAGTAAAATCGCACTCATATCTTTCACCTCTTTTAGTGCGTGTTCAAAAAGGAGGACAAAAAGAGCCGAGAAGTTCGAGGCGTGAAAATCTCGAGGACCAGAACGTATGCTATTAATACGTGAGGACCGGAGAGATCGAACAACGAAGAAATTCGACAGCTATTTTTACCGGACTTTTTGAACAACCTCTTTAGGTGGAACTTATAGTTTTAGTATATCATGCGTAGAAAAAGACCCTCTAGGGTTGATATCTAAAAAAAATAATGGCTTGAACCAAGAAAATACCCGTGAAAAGATAGTTTGCCGCGAAAAAATAGATTTTGCCGCGAACGAACAATACAACCCAGATATCCTATCGCGCAACCAATGTTCAATTCACATTTCCACTATATAGCGAATCTTCCTGTTTTAGTAGGTGCAGGGGAACGTCCTAGCTAAACAACTAAAAGGGCTTTCTAAACGTTGGATTGCGAACGTTTAGGAAGCCCCTTCTTTACTCTACAACATTCTATTTCATTTGTGATCGCAAGTATGCATCGATGAACGGATCGATATCGCCATCCATAACACCTTGTGCGTTTCCGATTTCCACATTTGTACGGTGGTCTTTGACAAGACTGTAAGGGTGGAAAACGTAGGAACGGATTTGGCTTCCCCAGCCAATTTCTTTTTGTTCACCACGAATTTCGTTTAATTCAGCCTGTTGTTCCTCAATTCGTCTTTGATAGAGCTTTGCTTTTAACATTTTAATGGCTCGTTCCCGGTTCTTGATCTGCGAACGCTCGGTTTGACAGGACACGACTGTATTGGTCGGTAAGTGGGTCATTCGAACGGCCGAATCTGTAGTATTAACATGCTGTCCGCCGGCTCCACTTGCTCGATACGTATCGATCTTAATTTCGTCTGGCTTAAGTTCAATCTCAATATCATCGTCTAACTCTGGCATAACCTCACAGGAAACAAACGAGGTATGTCGTCGGCCTGACGAATCGAATGGTGAAATCCGAACGAGCCGATGAACACCTTTTTCCGTTTTCAAGTACCCGTAAGCATTGTGGCCTTTAATGTTCAAAGTAACACTTTTCACTCCAGCCTCATCACCCGGCAGATAATCCATGGTTTCTACTTTATAACCTTTATCCTCGGACCAACGAGTGTACATGCGAAGAAGCATCGAAGCCCAATCTTGAGATTCCGTTCCACCTGCACCAGGATGGAGTTCAAGGAGTGCATTGTTTTTATCGTGCGGTTCGCTGAGCAGCATCGTTAATTCGAAGTTGGAGAGTTGAGTGGAAAGCTCCTTTAATTCACTTTCAAGCTCGGTTTGCAGCTCTTGATCTTCTTCTTCTTTTACAAGTTCATGAGAAACCACAAGATTTTCATATGTTTCTTCTAGTTCACGCAGTTCGTTGACGGGATCTTTTAGCGCGTTCGCCTCGTTAATGACCTTTTGTGCCGCATTTTGGTCGTCCCAAAAATTCGGTGTTGCCATCTGTTCATCGAGTTCTGCTATACGCGCCTCTTTATTATCGAGGTCAAAGGGACCCCCTAAAATCTTGGATTCGCTTTTGCATTATGTTCAGTTCTTGTTTAATTTCAACTAAGTCCATACCGCATTCTCCTTCAAATAAATTAAACAAACGTTAGATTGATGCTACTTCGTGCGAAAAGAAAACTTGGCGGTTGCCAAGTTTCCCTTTTGGTCTATTTACGATGCACCGTGGCAGTTTTTATATTTTTTCCCGCTTCCGCATGGGCAGGTATCATTTCGTCCAACGCTTGAAACTTTACGGACAGGCTTTTTCTTTTGTTGTTCCTGAGCTTTCGGATCAACTGCTTTTCCTTCCGCAACCTTCTCACGCTGAAGATTTCTTTCCACCTGTGCTTTCATAATGTACGTGGAGACTTCCTCTTCAATCGAAGCAACCATTGCTTCGAACATTTGGAAGCCTTCGAATTGATATTCACGAAGCGGATCGTTTTGACCGTAAGCACGTAAATGAATTCCTTGGCGAAGCTGATCCATCGCATCGATGTGATCCATCCACTTTCGGTCAACGGAACGAAGCACGATCACTTTTTCGAATTCACGCATACGCTCCGGCTCAAAGTCGGCTTCCTTTTTATCGTATTCCTCTTTTACAATACTCAGCAAGTGCTCAATGATTTCTTCTCGCTCTTTTCCACGAAGCTCTTTATCCGTAACAGAACCTTCCTTTAAGAACGTCGCATTCCCGTAATCGATGATTGCCTTAAGGTCCCAATCCTCCTCAACCTCTTCTTCTGGAGTATGAGCCTCAACAATTCTTTCAACGGTAGACTTGATCATTGCCTCTGCGATCTCACGCAAGTTTTCCGAATCTAACACTTCAGCACGCTGTTTATAGATGATTTCTCGCTGTTGACGCATAACATCGTCGTATTGCAGCAATTGCTTACGAGCATCAAAGTTATGACCCTCTACACGTTTCTGCGCAGATTCAACCGCTTTTGTGACAATTTTACTTTCAAGCGGTTGATCTTCTTCCATTCCTAGTCGTTCCATCATGTTCATCATGTTGTCAGAACCGAAACGACGCATCAATTCATCTTCCATAGAAATAAAGAATTGAGAAGAACCTGGATCACCTTGACGACCAGCACGACCTCGCAGCTGATTATCGATACGACGTGATTCGTGGCGTTCTGTACCTAGAATGTGAAGTCCGCCCGCTTCTAGCACACCTTCTCCAAGCTTGATATCGGTACCACGACCGGCCATGTTCGTCGCGATTGTAACAGCGCCCTTTTGACCTGCGTCCTCAATGATTTGAGCTTCACGCCCATGATTTTTTGCGTTCAATACATTATGTGGTACGCCTTTTTTCTTAAGATATTGTGCAATAAGCTCTGACGTTTCAACGGCAACCGTACCAACTAGCACTGGCTGTCCATTTTGATGACGTTCAGCAATTTCATTCACAACCGCACGGAACTTCCCTGCCTGTGTTTTATAAATCAAATCCGAGTTATCTTTACGTGCAATCGGTTTGTTTGTAGGCATAACAAGAACATTCATATTGTAAATGTTACGGAATTCCTCTTCTTCCGTTTTCGCTGTACCAGTCATACCCGCAAGCTTGTTATACATACGGAAATAGTTCTGGAACGTTATCGTCGCAAGTGTCATTGACTCACGTTGAATGTCGAGGCCCTCTTTTGCTTCGATCGCCTGATGCAGCCCATCACTGTAACGACGACCTGCCATCAAACGCCCTGTAAAAGGATCAACAATGATAACTTCGCCTTCTTGAACAACATAATCTGTATCACGTTGCATCACAACATGAGCTTTAAGTGCTTGGTTAATATGGTGGTTAATCGATACATTCGAAATATCGAATAAGTTTTCTACGTTAAAAAACTGCTCCGCCTTTGACATACCATCTTCAGTAAGCTGAACGTTTTTCGTCTTAACGTCATAAGTGAAATCGACATCTATTTTCACTTGATGAATGAACTGGTTTGCAACTCGATACAAATCCGTTGTTTTCGAGGAATTACCAGAAATAATCAATGGTGTACGTGCTTCATCAATTAAAATCGAGTCAACCTCATCGACGATCGCATAATTAAGCGGTCGCTGAACCATTTCTTCCTTATATAAAACCATGTTGTCACGCAGGTAATCGAACCCGAGTTCATTATTGGTTGCATAGGTGATATCCGCGCTGTAGGCTTCCTTCTTCTCCTCTTTCGACAAGCCCGTCACGTTCAATCCGACCGTCAGACCGAGATAATTGTACACCTCTCCCATTTGCTCCGCGTCACGAGCAGCAAGGTATTCGTTGACCGTTACAATATGCACACCTTTACCTTCAAGCGCGTTTAAATAAACTGGCATCGTCGCAACGAGTGTTTTACCTTCACCAGTTTTCATCTCAGATATATTACCTTCATGTAGGGAAACTGCACCCATAATCTGAACAGGGTAAGGACGTTCACCACGTACACGGGTCGCGGCTTCTCGAACAACCGCGAATGCTTCAATTAAGATATCATCAAGTGTCTCCCCATTTGAAAGACGGGATCTGAATTCGTCTGTTTTAGCACGTAATTGTTCAGGAGACAGTTTTTCTATTTCCGGACCGAGTGCTTCCACCTCATCCGCATATTTTTGAAGACGTGAAATCTGTCGATCATTACCAGTTGGGAAAATTTTCTTAATCATACCTATCATTGAGTTATGCACCTCTATTTATAAACAGATAGTTTTTGAAAATGTTTTTAAAACAAACCAGCATTTAGCTTTGTGCTGGTGAATCTTTACTACTGAAGGTTCCTATGCTTTTACTGTCAACCTTAGTTTTCTAACTAAGGTTGAGTCTACAAAAAAGCCAAACCTACCTCATATATAAAGTTAGTCCATGTTTTATTTTAACAGTTTGAGCGGTTAAGGACAAGAATACAGGAAATGATGTTGAAAGGATTAATACTTTGTAAAACTTTTATTAAATTACTTTGTCTGTTGTACAACCGAAAAAAAGGGATTGACTCAAACTGAGCCAATCCCTCTCTCTTTTTAAGTTATACATTTTATTTTATTCTGATTCTGGCTCGATTAAGCCGTATTTACCATCTTTACGTTTGTATACCACATTCGTTGCGCCTGATTCTGCGTGTGAGTAAACGAAGAAATTATGCCCAAGCATATCCATTTGAAGAATCGCTTCCTGAGTATCCATTGGCTTCAGATCAAAACGCTTATTACGTACCACTTGGAAATCATCTTCATCTTCCTCATCCAACACAGTTGTCGTTGTTGGTGCAGCACTTCCATTCCCATTTGCAAAGGCGAACTTGATTGCACCGCCTTGGCGGAATTTGCGGTTTACTTTTGTTTTATACTTTCGAATTTGTCGCTCTAACTTTTCAACGACTAAATCAATAGCAGCATACATGTCATCATGGGTCTCTTCTGCCCGAAGCAATAAGCCCGGCATTGGAATCGTAACCTCCACGAGCTGCTCATTATTGTACACCTTTAGGTTGATATAAACATCTGATTTAGGAGTTCCATCAAAATAGCGCTCTAGCTTCTTCACTTTTTTTTCTGCATAACTCCTCAATGCTGAAGTAACCTCAATGTTCTCTCCACGAATATTAAAATTCATGTATAACTCCTCCTTTCGGGTGTCTCTATATAATTCGGTATTCCCCTTAACAATTCCTTCATAAACATAAAATCTTCGTAAAGAATTTGACAAAATTTTTAAAAAACGTTTTTTCGCCTTTAAACTGGGTTAAATACCGAAATATAAAGGGGAATGAACAGTTTACATGTCAACATAATCGACATTCTTGTAAAAGCTTTCGACAAATTCCGAGAGTCGCTCGGGGAGGACGTTTTTACTAGGGGTGTTAGGATAAATCGGGCAACATCACGGTTAAACATGTCACTACTAACATATTCTTGAATTACATTTCTTAGAAGAACTCGTACAAGCAAAAATAAATTTACTGGGGAAGGAAGTAGAGTAAAGAATTATTTATCTTTTCCCGAAAGAAGACTCCCTCTTCAATCGTAAAGGGTGAAGTCAAGCGATAAGGGGGAGATGAATTTCGGTTGGTGATAGCCAAAACTTTCCTCTATATGATACAATAGAACAAATGTTCCTATTAAAGAAAGGAGTGAAATCATGTGGTTCATAAAGCCTATCAATTTCGAATCTATCCCAATCACAAACAGCTCGAACTCATTAACAAAACCATTGGCTGTTCAAGGTTTGTCTTCAACTTTTTTCTCAGTAAGCAAAAAGAAAAGGATGCTTATTGGTATATCGTCGAGGAAATGGTTCAAAACGGTCAGCTACCAGCGAATAACTGGAAGGGCAAGTGGTTTAACAAGTATGAAATTGTAAAATCACTCCCCGAACTAAAGAAGCATTATCCTTTTTTGAAGGAAGTCGATCGTATTGCTTTGCAAAAATCAGTGGAAAATTTAGCGGATTCCTATGACCGCTATTACAAAAAGCAAACGAAACAGCCACATTTCAAGTCAAAAAAGAATCCTGTTCAATCCTATACGACGAAATATACAAACGGAAATATAGCTGTCCTAAACAACTCTATTAAAATGCCCAAACTTGGCCTTGTCCGATTTGCAAAAAGCCGTGAAGTCAAAGGACGAATTTTAAGTGTTACCGTCAGGCGAAATCCCTCTGGTAAATATTTTGTTTCTCTAATGACAGAAACGGAAATCATTCCATTACCGAAAACCAACACGTCGATCGGAGTGGACGTTGGTCTAAAAAACGTTGCTATTCTTTCGGATGGAACCGTCTACCCCAATCCAAGGTTTTTCCGTTCACTAGAGGAAAAATTAGCGAAAGCACAAAAAGTGATGAACAGACGAACGATAGGCGGTGAAAACTGGTACAAAGCGAAAAGGAAAGTGACACGAATCCACGAAAAAATTGCAAATGCAAGAAAAGACTATCTGGACAAAATCTCCACTGACATTGTCAAAAGCCACGACATAATCGGGATGGAAGATTTGGCCGTTTCCAATATGTTGAAAAACCATCATCTTGCAAAAGCAATCAGTGAAGTATCCTGGTCACACTTCAAAAAAATGATTGAATACAAGTCCAAATGGTACGGTAAACAAGTCGTGACCGTTTCAAAAAACTTTGCCAGCAGTCAACTGTGTTCTTGTTGCAGCTACCAAAACAAAGACGTTAAAAATCTAGGATTACGTGAATGGAACTGTCCGCAGTGCCATACTCATCATGATCGAGATCTTAACGCAAGTATAAATCTCAAAAATGAAGCTATAAGGCTTCTAACCGCAGGGACTGCGGGGATCGCCTAATCCATAACTAGTGGGTACACTAGTGTTCTTAGGAATCTCCCACTTCAAACAGACCTTAAGGTTGTTAAGTGGTGAGTAGTTCAAAAAAGGGGCAAAGCGGATCTCTGCTGTGGTCAGATCATTTATTAAAACCTTCAGTGAGGTAGATCCTATCTTTTTTCAAAGTTGGATTGCCTCATTCAAAATTTCACTTTTAATCGTGTAGTGAACAGATTCCTCAGTTACTACATCTACAGGCTTAGAAAGCATTACCTCAACTTCTTGTTTAAAACGAATCAAGTCAAACAAGCTTCGGTCTTCTTCAAATCTTACTAAAAAGTCAATATCACTATTTTGGTTCTCTTCCAAACGAACAACAGAACCAAAAATTCGCAGGTCTATTATCCCATGCTGCCTGGCCAACTGTAGAATCTCATGTTTCTTATTTTGCAGTTCACTGAACATAGACATAGGGGAAACCTCCTTCAATATCACCTTTTAATCATCCGGTTCGCTTATTAATTTCCTATACAACTCTATAATAATTATATCATATTCCAGCGAATAACCAGTTTTGCTTTTTTTGAAAAATTGACTCGTGCACCTAATAAGAAATCTCAACCTTTTTCTAACAAAACAACCCCGCTCCTCGATATAGAAGAAGCGGGGGAACTGCATTTAATTCAATCAATCCAAGAAAGGAATGTGAATTAAAGCTTTGTTACGTTCGCAGCTTGAGGTCCGCGATTTCCTTCAACTACTTCAAACTCCACGTCTTGACCTTCTTCAAGAGTTTTGAAGCCTTCAGAGCTGATTGCAGAGTAGTGTACGAAAACGTCGTCTTGTCCGTCAACTTCGATGAATCCAAAACCCTTCTCTGCGTTAAACCATTTTACTTTTCCTTGCATGTAATTCACATTCCTTTCGTATTGAAAAAATCATGTGGTAATTTCCACAATAAAAGTATACAACGGTACAACCACGGGCGTCAACAACATGGAAACGAATAGGTAAAAAGCCGTAATTACTGACATTTTTCGATAAAATTGAGGTTTTTTTTCGACTGAATTCTCTTCTTTTACCTTCTATTTTCATTCATTTTTACCTTTTTTACATGAGCTCGATTTGACTTTTCTGGTTTTCTATTGAGGAACGTCCAAAGTTGTAAATCTTATCTTTCCAGAAATCAACAACGCACATTCCATGTATAGGTTGGATCCAAATCCAGATGTCTTCACTTTAGGTTTGCACTCGTTCTACTTTGAATATTTTGTGCATATCCGATCTCATTATTCGTATAAACATGCACTTAAGGATATCAGATTCCGTCCGTTTTTTCCTAGGCTATAGATGCCAGTCAATTGGAAATTCCATCTTATTCCTCATTGCACCATATATAAGGAAACCTAGTTAGCGCCAAGCTTTAATGCAGACGATCGCCTTAATTGCGCTTATACTTTCTATACGTACAAAAAAGGCTAACTCCAATTATACGAGTCAGTCCTAGTATTTCGGCTCACAATGATCCGATATTGGAGCTCTATTGTTGTCGCAATTAGTACCCTTTGCTGCTTGCTACATATCAAGCTTCAGATCAATGCTGCAAATAAGGCAGAAATCTAGAGTCAATGAGCTCTTTCCAGGCCGCAAATGCCGGAATAAGCTTCGTGATCACAATCTTCAGTCTGGCATCCTCATCGTTAAATCGTACTTCAAGTTCACCGAGAAGCTCATCAACGTATAGAAGCTCTGAATTTCCTGCACGATCCGTTCCTCACCATTAAATATCTCAAACAGCGTATGGTTTGCCGTTTCAAACTGAGTAAACGCAAGGAACGTATCCGAGAGCACACCATCGGCAGACTGCATATCGCCTTTCCGGTACTGTTCTTCAACGTATTGGAACCCTTGACTTACGGTATCAAGCAAATCAACATAGTTGCGAATCAGCTGATGCTGGTTTTGATCAAGTTCTACCATTGCCCTGCCTACTTTCTTTTATCGAAAAACATTCCGTCTGCTCTCGCAGATTGATACGGATTCGAATATTTCGTGTTGTTCATTTTCTTTTCCTTAATTTGCTTAAGCTGTGCCTTGATTCGAACCATCTGAGCATCCAAATACGGTTGTATCAATTCGTTTATTTGTACGAGTTGCTTGCCCATTTTCATTTCGTCTGCAGAATAATTACCATTGAGAGCACCCATCAATTTTTGCCGATTTTCAAGATGGCCGTTTAATTCTTCCAAATATACATCCGGCGTTTCTTCGGGTATGCCTTTTGTTACATGATCGTAAAGCGCTTCCGTTTGCTTTAACAATTCCTGCACTGAACTCATTAAGCTCGACCACCCTTTCCATAGTTTGCTTTCCGATTCATCTGAATCACTTGTTTCCACGTATCGCGAAACTCAATCGTCAGACCCTCAACCTCTTCAATGATCGAAATGTCGTTGTTCACGTTCGCTTCAACCAATCGACGATTCATGTAATCATACATCTGCAACATTTGCTCGGCAACAGCAACTTCTGTATTCAACGTCACCATCAATTCTTGAATAATTTTCTGAGCTTTAATCAAGTTCATATTTTTTTCTTCCGTCTTCTTATCTTGAATCGCTGCTTTCGCTTGTTTTAAAAATTTCAAGCACCCGTTATAGAGCATGAGCGTCAGTTCACCCGGGGATGCTGTGCCAACAGAGTTTTGTTCATAGGCTTGGTACGGATTGTTTAGAGACATCTTCGTAAAAACAACTCCTTTGAAATGGATTACGGCCTATCCGCCGAATTGCTGCATTAAGTACGCCGACTGCTGATTCATTCGACTAATCGCTTTTTCCATCGTCGTAAATTGACCCCAGTAGCGATCTTCAATATCCAAAAGACGTCGTTCGAACGTGGAGATCTCGTCCTCAATATCCTCCAAGTTCCGCCCCATCGTAAACTGTTCATTTGTTAATAATGAGTTTCCAGCCTTCGCTTCGATCTTTTCCATCGTTTCAGAAATCGAATCTCGAAGTCTGCGGGCTATTCCTTGATCTGACTGGGCTGTACCTTCACTCATGAACAATTCATAAATCGCATTCGGATCCTTATCAATCGCTTCTCTTAGTTTATTTTCGTTAATAACGAGCTTACCTCGTTCCGTATAGTCATTCAATGTTTGAATTCCAATTTCAGAAAGCTGATCAAAATCCGCTGAAACCGTCGCACCGCTCACTGGTGTATATAAGTTTACGCGCATCGAGTACAAGCCACTCGTGAGAATCGAATCCCGCCTCAACATTCCACTCATAGCCTTCTCTTCCCAAAGCTCGATCTCGTTTTCACTTAAGTCTTCTCGCTGCTTATCGGTTAACGGCGGGAAATCCCGGTAACGATCTTCCGTAAGCTCTCCGTTAATTTTTTCGATCGTTTGATTGTACTTATCAACAAATTTTACAATTGAATCAAAAATCGAGTCCGTATTTTGGGTGACAGAAAGGCTGACATCACCGTTCGTCACTTCTTTTAACGTATAGGACACGTCGTTGATCTCGAAAGTATTCGACGTTCGGCTTGTCGCAAACCCATTGTATTCAAACTCAGCGTTCAACCCAGCCGTTTTCCCGCTTAATTCTGAACCAGCCGATACATTGCTAAAACCGAGAGCACTAAAAAAATCCGCTGTCGACGTATCACCCGATCCATCATCCGTAATCGAAACAGATGCACCATCCCCCGTATCCTTCATCGTTAAAACCACTTTGTTCGTGGCTGAATCGTAAAATGCAGATACACCTAGGTCCGTATGCGAGTTGATTTTCGCCATCACATCTTTAATCGAATCCGCTGAAGGATCAACCGGAATCGTAATCGCACTTGCTTGTGATTCGCCTGGTTTAATGAAACTTAATTTTAAGCTAAAACCGGTCGTAAACGCTTGGCCACCATTAAACGCAACATCTTTTAAAAGAGTATCTCCCGAAACAACATCCCCGTTACTATCTGTGACGGCATTTGTCGAATTGTACATGGCCGCTGTTGCAAGCTGGGTTACATTTATTCGTGTACTCGTGTTTACAGCCGTACCAGCTGTTGCAGACACAGCATCTTCATTAGAACTTGATACCGATTTCGACAAAAATGTACTTTGACGATAAATGCCATCAAAAATAAAACTATCTAGATCCGTAAGCAGCTTGTTCATGTCACGATAATCATCACGTTTCCACTCTAAAAGCTGCTTTTCCTGTTCCATTTTATCTAACGGAATACGCTCTGCCTTCATTAAATCACTGACGATCTTGTCAATGTCCATTCCGCTCGCAAGTCCACCAATTCGCATGTCCATCCAATTCACCTCTATATTCGTTCGTCTACAACAATCCCCAGAAGCTCTGCCATCGACGCATACATATCAAGAAACTTCTTATTCGGAATCTCTCGAATGACTTCCTTCGTCTTGTCATCAATAATTTGCACATAATACCGCTCTACCGCTCTAGCTTCTCATGGAGTTGATATTTCAAGGATGTATTGACTGGAGCTAAGAATTCGTTTAACAAATCTACCTTCTCGATCAGCTCTTTCTTTGTTACTGGACTTTCAGCAACTTTTTCAAGATTCTCCTTCTCTTGAAAAACCTCTATTTTCTGAGCCTCTACACTCTTTAACTCATTCAGGTTCGTTTCCGACGAAGAAGATCCGACACTCCCTACACTCATACGCGCTCCCCCTACACAATCGTATCTCTACTCTATTTATCGGTTGAAACGGCAGGGTATTAAGGAAAAGGCAATAAAAAAAGACTCATCCAGAATAATATACCTATCTGCATGGCCCCTTCGTTCTATTGGATATGTATTTTAAAACAAACGCTCATATGATAGCCTTAATCTGTAATAAAAAGGACGTTTGAAGGTTAGGGTTGGTTTTACTATGAGAAACAAAACATTAATAGGCTTGAGAGTTTTATGTGTGCTAATTGCAGTGGCATTTTATTCAAAAGAGGATTTTTCTAAAATGTGGATTGCACTGACCGTATTCTGGGCCTTCACAGGGATTCAAGACCTCTTACATATTAAAGAAGAAAAAAGTCGCGGAAACCTTTTGTTTAACATCGTATTTACGAGTGCTGCAGTAATTATCTTAGGTCTAATGCTTGTAAATGAGATCTTCTAAGTGGATTATATGATTGAAAAAACCTTAGGAATATTTGATAAATCCCTTCGTATCGTTTGTTAATTTCACCCTACAAATTGAGTTTATCTTTTAGCTCCTCCCAATCGACTAAATCATCTCCCTCATTCTGTTTGTTTACTATACCCTGCAGTTGATTGATTAGAGGAATAGATTGTTAACCTCTCACCCTCAGCTAGTTTCTGAATCATTAAGATAAGAAAAATGTTTTAATAAACCGTTATATGTCCGTTCTAGCTCCTGAAAATTCTTTTGAATGTTTTTATATATTTTATACGCTGTATCCTCATCATAAACATGTGAAGTTTCTTTTCGATCATGAAGCATTTGAAGCCATGCTTCCTCGTTCTCAATCCAGCCTGCCACATATGCCTTTTTCAAGGATTCTTTTGGTGTTCTAGCTTCAAGACCCTCCAACTCTAATAACCGTTTCAATGTTTTCCAATATAATTCAATCGTAACTTTAAATCTAAATATTGTTCCATCAATAGATAAGCTATTTATATAAGTTTCTTGTAATGCAGCATTTAACCGATGTATTGCTCTTCCTAAATTTTCAAGAATCTGATAGGCTTTACGATTGCTCATAACTTCACCCACTCTTAAACAACTTGTTTTATTAGAATTAATTATATCAATATTAGTTTGCTTTGTAATACCTTTCATAAATCTTTATATGTAAAATGGTCGCCTCGATTGAGACGACCATAATTGAAAATATTAACGAAGAAGTTGAAGAACTCCTTGTGGTTGTTGGTTTGCTTGCGCAAGCATAGCTTGGGCAGCTTGAGTTAAGATGTTGTTCTTAGTGAACTCCATCATTTCCTTCGCCATCGTGCGAGCAATCACTTTCATGATTGACTAGACTATATCTTCACCCTCTAGTTTTTCTAGTAGGGGTCGGGCACTTCGGATTGATAAGGTACTCAAGCTTATCTCACCTACAAAGGTCATCACCATAGCTTAATGCCTTAGGTGGTCTTTTAGTCGTTGAACCTTCTCCATTCTTTCGAAACAGGAGCTTGGATGCTGATTGCCCAATCTTTCGCCTTTTCAATCCTTCACGCCTACCGTTTCCAGCTACGTTGTGGAGTCGAAAGTTTTAGGGGTTTCCAGCAATTCACCCGATCATGATCACTAACCGTTACCAGTTAGGACAACTGTGCTTGTTACCGCCTAAGCGGCTAAAGCATAATCAACGTCACGGATACGAGATTCCGCAGCTGTTAAGTTCTCAGCAGAAGTTCCAAGATTGTTGATTGTGTGCTCTAAACGGTTTTGTGTAGCACCAAGTTTTGAACGTTCTGCAGATACTGTTTCAATAGCATTATTAAGAGTTGTAATAGCAGTATCAGCTTGACCTTGCGATGAAATGTCAATACCGATTGCTCCCTTGGTGCCGTCAGCAAATGCTTCATCAGCTTCTAAAACAAGAGTACCCGTATTATAGTAACCAGCAACAGTTGCATCATTAGTAGTTGGATCACCGTCAGGATCAGCAACTACATCCTGCCATGTCCCTATTACAGTCTGACCATCAGCACCTCCAAGTAGCTCATCAGTATTAGCTGCTGTATATGCTTTACCAACTTGAAGCGCATCAGAACGCATATCATTGACCGATAAAGTCAGGTTCTGTCCTTCATTAGCACCAATATGGAATGTCCCAGTGAAAGAACCATCTAATAATTCTTTTGTGTTAAATTCTGTATTGTTACCAATTCTAGTGATTTCTGCAGCAAGTTGGTTTACCTCTTTTTGAAGCTCTTCACGATCAGTATTTGTGTTTGTATCGTTAGAAGATTGAACAGCTAATTCACGCATACGTTGAAGGATACTGTGTGTTTCATTAAGGGCGCCCTCGGTGGTCTGGATAAGGCTTATCCCATCCTGCGCATTCTTAGACGCCATTTCCAATCCACGGATTTGTCCACGCATTTTTTCAGAGATTGCTAGTCCAGCTGCGTCATCTCCAGCACGGTTGATACGAAGTCCAGATGATAGCTTCTCTAAAGAGTTAGAAGCTGCGCCTTGGTTACCAGTCAATTGACGGTATGTGTTAAGAGCTGCAATGTTGTGATTAATTCTCATTATAATTTCCTCCTTGAAATTGTTTAACCACATCCATGTGGTTTATTTTTGAAACAACAATCAAGTCGGCCGCCTCAATTGTTATTTCGTTTACATACCTTATATCGTCTTTAACTCTTAATCTTTTAACATGGATAGGAAAAATACTTTAAGTAAGTTCACTAACAAAACACCCAAACTTAATGAGCTTGGGTGTTTTGTAATCGAAACTATTATTTTGTGTTTTTATGTATCAATTCCGTCAACTGGTCCAAGACATCAGAACTCGCTGATGCCGCACTACTATTCTCATCCTGAATCGCTAGATAAATTTCCTTCCTATGTATATCAACTTCTTTAGGGGCGTTGATTCCGAGCTTGATTTGATCGCCGTCAATCTCCAAAACTGTTATTTCTATATCCTCACCAATTTGAATTGATTGGTTCGGTTTCCGAGTTAACACAAGCATCTATTTCTCCTCCTTTGTGGAGGTTATTGGCTCTTGAATGAGTAAGTGCTTTGTTTGATACTCTTCATCATTTAACACAATTTGCTTTCCTAGATTTGAACCAGAATTAACAACTAATGGTGCTTTCAGGTTAGCGGTTGTTCCATCAAATGGTTCTTTTACAGTTAAAATCACGAACGTTAATACGTCCTGTTCCCTCTCAATTTTCAGCTGATTACGAACAGATTCAGGCACGTTAAATTCATAGTCTTTGAAAAATAAAAATGGATTGGTGATTACGAAAGCCAGCTCAGCTTTGTGCACAGATTGAAAGATTTGAAAGAATGAATCCTCCCCAAATGGTAAAATCGCAAACCGTTTCTCTCCTATAAACCCAGGTAATCCTTGTTCAAGCGTGATGACCTCATTTTCCTTCAATTCTATGTTTCCGTGATATTTCGTTTCAATTTTCATGTCTTTTCATCCTCTAGTTTAGTTAGGTTACAAAATTAATAGTAAGCGAGTTTCGTTGACGTAAAGAGATGGAGAGAATTCCACGTTCATATTCGGAATGAGCTTGTCTTGGAGTCGTTTCAATCACCGGCTTGTGAATTTGCCAATCGATAGTAACATCTCCCGGCTGATAATTGATTTTCACACTACCTACAGATGGAATCCATCCAATGTTCCATTCAGCCATCCCGCCACCACTATTCCCGATCGCTTGCTGGACAGTTGGTTTACCACCGTTTTCAATCATCATCAATTGATCACCTTCTCGAGCGCGACGTGCAATTCCGGTTAATAAATCCTCACGACCATTTCTAGCAGCGTCTTCCGTCCGAACAAACACACTTTTTAAATCCATGTCATTCCACGCTTGTGTCTGATCAATATTTAATTTTCCTGGTATCGTATTAACCGTTAATTCTGCACGTGGTTGACGGATAGTTTGCTCGGCTCGCGGTTGTTTAATCTCTTGTCTACCTTCCGTTGTTTGCATGCCGATTAACGCTCGCTGTGTTTGCATTCGAATTTGTGGAATTTGCATCTCTTACTCACCTCACAGTAAAGAATACATATCTTTACCTATTCCATCAAAATGTGCTTTGACATGTCTAATACAGTCAAATTTATCTCTTTTATAGAAAACAAAAGGCCGACTTTGAGATCAGGTATTTTTCACCTGAATCGCCTCAATTCGGTGTAACCCTGACCCTACCTGAGCCAACCTTTTTTTCCATTACCATTCAATTGTTTGACTGATTCTCAATCAACCTACTCTTATCGTAAAAAGTCCATTAGCGTTGGTTGGATGATTCGTGCGCCTGCTGCGAGAGCTGCGCGGTGAATCGTTTCCTGTGTCTTTAGATTAATAATTGCTTTTTCCATATCCACATCTTCATTATCGGATAACACCCGAGTCGCAATAACCTCTTGCTGGGACACGCGTTCTTCAATCATTTCAACGCGATTGTACCGTGCTCCGAGTTCTGCGCGCTCTGCCAACATATTATCAACATGTCCATCAATCGTACCGAGGTATTCTCCGATACCCTCACCCGTTGCACCACCTTTAAGATCCTCAACTAATTTCTCAAGGTCATTAAAGATGTCTTGTGAAAACACGTTTTGTTGGTTAACGTTGACGCGAATTTCGATCCCTTTCGAAACTTCAATGTTCACTGCGCTTGTATTTGTACCATTTACGGTTCCGTCCTCCGCAACTGGTGCCTCTACCGTATTCGTCCCATTAAAAATATACTTCCCGGCAACCTGTGTATTTGCAATCGAAATCAAGTGTTCTCGGAGCTGTTCCACTTCTTCCCCAATGGCAGCACGCTGATTTTCCTCATACGTCCCGTTGCTTGCTTTAACTGCCAACTCACGTACCCTATGCATCACCTGTGTCGCTTTATCAAGTGCCGCATCCGAGTTATCCATCCAGTTGTATACTTCCGATAGGTTCCGATTAAATTGTTCAATTTCAGTCAAGTTCGTTCGGTACTCCATGCCTTTCATCGCAACAACTGGGTCATCGGAAGGACGTGAAATCTTTTTACCAGTATGGAGCTGCTCTTGATATTTCGCCATACGTTCATAGCTATTGCTAAGACTGTTTAACATGTTATTCGTTAACATTCCTTGGGTTACACGCATCCGTTATCCCTACCTTCCTACACGACCCATGCCTTTGATTATTCGATCTAACATATCATCAATTGTTGTGATGTTTCGTGCTGCTGCATTGTACGCGTGTTGAAATTGCATTAATTTCGTCATTTCTTCATCCAACGATACACCGCTTACGGATTGCCTTCTCGCTTGAACCGATCCCCTCAAGGTGTCGGAGTTATCCATTAGCCGGTTAGCCTGTTGAGCATCGACCGCCATTTCACCGATTACACCTTCATAAAAGCTTTGAACGGTTGCATCCCCTGTGGTAAAGTCCAACGTCAGGTCTTTTACATCGGCAAGCGCCAACGCATTGCTTCCATCGCCTGAAAAACCATCAAGTGAAGCTGCAATTCGATCAAGCCCATCCTCTCCAGTAATGTTGGCATCCAATTGCAACAATGACGCTGCTCCTGAAAAACTGCCTTCACCTACAGCAGAGCCATCCTCACGTTCAGCAAACGCAAAGAACGCTCCTCCTTGTTCTCCATTCAAATCAAATCCGTTATCATGGACGTCATTAAACGCTGTCGCAAACTGATAAGCCATCTCGTCCAAATCGGCAAGCATTTCTGTATAAACGCCTGTATCTTTACCACCGGAATCGACATAGCCATGTGACTCGATTAATCCACGTAACGTTCCCTTTGAATCAAAATTTGCTATGTCCCCTGTGGTTTTCGTTCCAGCCGTATCCGTCATTGTAAATTGATCAATGATTCCATCTGAGTCAGAATCAACAATTCCAAGCTCTGTCGGTTCCCCAGTTGGATTCGCTCCATCAACGAGCTTTCCAACGGAGTTCCCACTATCATCAACAATCTCAATTGTGTATCTTCCTTCAGCAAGTGCCGATGCTTGTCCTCCACTCTCAATCGGAGTCACTTTTACATTGGCGTATTCCGAAAGCTTGTCCACCAACAAGTCACGTTGATCGTATAAATCATTTGGTAAGTAGCCGTGTGGTTCGATTTCACTAATTTGACGGTTAATCGCATTAATTTGCTTAGCGATCGAATTGATATCTTTGACCGACACATCGATCTGACTCTTTAGATCATCCTTAATCGAGTTAAGCGACGTCGATAAGTAGCTAAATGTTTCTGCTAGTGCAATGCCACGTTCGCGAACAACCGATCTTGCCGCCCCTTCAGGATTCGCTGCTAAGTCCTGAAGCGATTGCCAGAAACGGTCCATTGTCTTCGCTAGTCCAAAGTCAGAAGGCTCATTCATGATCTCTTCCATCTTGTGCAACGCTTCACTGCGAGCAGTCCAATATCCAGCCTTCGAGGTCTCCCCTCTGAACTGAATGTCTAGAAATCCTTCGCGAATCCGCTGAACACTTCCAGCTTCAACTCCAGTCCCGATTTGGCCAGGAATTTCCGGCCGATTTCGTCCCGGTGCAGGAAATGCCCCCGTCTGTGAAAAATTGACCCGTTGTCTCGAGTATCCTGGTGTATTTGCATTTGCAATATTATGACCTGTCGTTTGAAGGGCACCTTGATGGGTTCTTAATCCACTGAGTGCCGTTTCAAGTCCGTGAAACGTTGAAGACATCGTTTTCATTCCGCCTTTCTATACCTTAAGAGGATGTTCAAAAAGTCCGGGGCCAACACGTAGTTGGTCAGTTCGACGTTATCATACGATGTGATGCGTTTAGTCGAACCTCCTATTAGTTGCTTCGACAACCCTGTTTGTTCTTCTTTTTAAACACATATTCTATGCTTTAGAGTCAAACATCGATTGACGTCGCCCGTAGTTGTTCGTGTTATTAGCTTGACCAGTCCGTTCATACGTTGCTGGTTGCTTCGGCCCCATCAATGAAAGCGATGCATTCACAAACTGCAGCGACTGCCTGGTTAAGTCATGATTCAATTCATTTTGTTTTCGAAGCTGACCAATTGTTTCTCGTAATTCCTCCTGGGACTTTTCAAGTCGTTCCTGATCATCCACATTGTAAAAGCGTATGATTTGAGATAAGGATGGGCTATTGTCAGCAATTATGCCTTGCCCTTTAAGGAGTGCCTCAACTTCTGCGACACGTTCATTTTCTACTTTTTCAATCGATTGAACCGACTTCTCTTCTTCCTTCAATAACGTGTCCAATTTACTAATGTCATTTTGCTTTAAAGCGTCCGTTTTTTGCACGGAAATCCCAAGTAATTGTTCATGTGCCTTCTGTAAATCGGATAAGAGTCCGACCATTCGTTCCGCGTTCACAGCCTCACTCCCTTAACTCTTTGTCCAATAATCAAAAAAGCGTTCTGCAACCTTGTCAGATTGAACCTCGTACTTACCAGCTTCAATTTCACTTTTCAATCGTTCGATCTTTTCTAATCGTTCCTTAGACTGTACGTTGGTTTTCTGCATTTCAAGTGCCTCTTTTGAGATCTGGAGCTTATCCTGTTTCATCTGTTGGTTTAACTGCTCTTGGGGACGATTTACCTGGTTTTTATATGGATTAGTATTGTGTATATTTCCATAGCCGTTGATTTTCAAAGTAATTTCCTCCTTATCAGCAGTTGGCTTCTATTTTTCTGTATAGTACGTAATTCGGTTGTTGTCCATTTCCTTTTGCGTAAGGTGATCGTGCGTACGAAGGTCACTATTCATTCGCTTCTTACACGAGTTACAAATCCGACCATCATTAATGTTGAGTCCACAGCTTTCACAAGGGTATGAGATGTTTGGCAGCTGGTTGGCTCGGATCCTGCCTTCTTTCACAAAGCGGATAATTACTTTCTCTGGAACCCCCGTTGCTTCATACACTTCCCATAAAGATGCTTCACGGTTCGCCTTCTTTCGGATGAACTTATAAACCTTATCAAACATTTCCTCTTCTTCTTTATAACACGTATCACAGACAACATGATAATTTTTCACGAAAATACGGTTGCACTGCGGGCAGTTTGCTAATTCCGCCATCTGCTTGCTCTCCTTTAAGTACAAGTTCAGAAGTAACGCTGACATTCTGAACTTACCTTCTAATCCATTCTATCTTCTATATCGGATGAAACCGCGATAAGTTTAACGATTCGAGTAGGATTAGTAAGAATTACCCTCTTGCAACCGTAATTGATGAGACAGTTCGGGCACCATGATCTAGTAATATCTTCCCTGCCGCTTGAATCGTAGCCCCTGTCGTATAAAGATCATCGACAATCGTGACATCGGCTCCAGTAATTGTTTCCCGGAATTCGTCATTCAATGTAAAAATAGCTGCATGTTGAAGACGCTCTTGTTTCGACTTTTTACTCTGCTTTTCTTCATGAACCGGTCTCTCTAGCGCCTTATAAAATGGCTTCCCAATCAATTTCGCAATCAGCTCTGCCTGGTTAAACCCTCGCTCATATTGCCGTTCATTACTTAACGGAACAGGCACAAGTAACGTCCGCTTGAATTCCTTTTTGAAAAGAACACGTAAATCATGTTCGAAGAGCTTCACCAATTCAGCATCACCCCGGTATTTATAGCGTGCCATTATTTCCTGTAAAAACGGATTGTACTGATAGAGCGACCGATTTTTCGTGATAGAATTGCCCACGTCTCCCCATTCCACACAATCGAAACAAAGATCACCTTGGCGATATTGCTCGGGAAATATCGAAAAAGAGCGCCCACACATTCGGCAAATCTCGCCATTGACTCGCTCAAGCATCGAGGAGCATTCTGAACACACGCTCAACGGATCATTTCTGCCGAACAAATCTCCCCAGCCTAGTTTCAATCGTTGTTCCTCATGACATGAGAGACAGTTCATCTACTCGTACCGAATCCCGCTCGCTGGTTGTGGCTCTTGATTTCTCGCTTCGCTGAAACCATTGCGGTCGTTTTTCCATAGTGGAAATAAACGACTTCCCCGTATGGATCCCCAATACTACGTCCGACACGACCTGCAATTTGTACGAGCGCATTCGACGAAAACACCTCATGATCTGCCCCAATTACTCCTACATCAATTCCCGGAACCGTTACCCCTCTTTCAAGGATCGTCGTCGTTAATAACATCCTAATCTCTCCCTTTCGAAATCGTCTTATTTTTTCAATACGATCTAGATCACTGGCATGCACGGAATCTATTCCTGGATACTCTTTTAAAATAGAATGAATCGTAGTGAGGTCATCAATTGTCGGAACGAATAGGAAGGATTGAACGCCACTTGTAAGCTTGTTATCGATCCATTTATGAATAATAGGTGGAATTCGTCCCTTCTTTAAAAGCTTCGACCAGTTTCCACACCATTTAAATTCGGGTACAGGGAGTGGATACCCGTGAAATCGCCTCGAGATGTGAATTACTTCAAGCTGTTTTGTGTGAACCCGACGTTTCATCTTCTTAGATGGAGTTGCAGAAAGATAAATGCGTGTTGCCTGGTCAGTTGCAGCCTTTTTTACTGCAAATTGTAAAGTAGGGTCGAACGAATATGGAAAGGCATCCACTTCATCCACAATAATGACATCAAATGCTTCCTCAAACCGGAACAACTGATGTGTCGTAGATAAAACAAGTGGTGATGGCGCCGCAAGCTCAGAATGGCCTCCGTACAATGAAACCACTCCTGCCTTAGGAAAGGCACGCTCAAATCGAGGGGATAACTCTGTAATCACATCAGTCCGGGGCGAAGCTAAACAGACCCGTAATCCTTGTTGCAACGCACGGTCAATGGCTTCAAAGAGGATCTCAGTTTTCCCTGCTCCACAAACTGCCCACACTAACAGTTCCTTTGGCTTACCAACAACCCCACACATCTGTTTCGAGGCTTGCTTTTGGAGTTCTGACAACGTGCCTTCCCATTCTAAAAAAGAATGGGATGTAAGCGCGACGTTCGGAACAGGACCTGTCCAACGAATGAGTGGTGTACATTGACTAACGCGCCCCATCATAATACATTTCCGGCAATACACACACGAATCTTCCTTACAACGAAAACAGGCAAAAGAAGCGAACAAGGAAGGATCGTCATTTCCACATCTCTGACAGCTTAAATGATTCTTGGAGGTTGCGATCCCTTTTTCATACAATAAATAACCATGTAAATAATGAGAATGGATTTGTTCAATCGGAAAGGGGAGTTCATCGAACAATAGATGACGACCTAGGAGGTGAAATTGAAGATCTTGGTTATACGAAAAACTCGGATCAAGTGGAAACATGTTTATTTCTGGAAGTAGGTTCAACGATTGAAGTGATGTATTCGAAGTTTGAACGAGAGGTTCAGGACACAGTGTACTACCTTTTTGGGAGGAAACAGAGGCAAACCGCACTAGCGTTGCACCCATCTAACTTTCAATTGCATTTAGTCTTTCACCCATGTAAGCCCAATGCTTCCTTCTCCAAGGTGGGTCCCAATCACCGCACCAAAATAGCTGATAATGACTTCTGCATTTGGAAACGCTTCTTCAAGTTGGCTTTTATATCGTTGGGCTTCTTCTTCCCGGTTTGCATGAATGATTGAAATTTTCGCTCGTTCTTCGGTTCCTAAATCTTTATGAATCAATTCAAACAAACGTTTGATTGCCTTTTTACGGGTACGGATTTTTTCAAAAGGAACGATCTTTTTATCCGTGAATTTCAAAACAGGCTTAACCTGAAGGAGGTTGCCAACAATAAATTGAGCACTGTTTAGTCTGCCTCCACGATGTAAATGACTTAGATCATCAACCATGAAGTACGCCGGAACCCCTTTAGCCCGCATGTCTTTCAAACGTGACATGATGACCTCTGCTTCTTGGCCTACATTAGCCATTTCTGCCGCTTCGAGTACATAAAACCCTTGAGGAAAAGCACTAATTTCTGAGTCAAACAGATGAACATTAATGGAATCAACCATATCCGCAGCGGACATCGCACTTTGATATGTGCCGCTGATCCCACTCGATAATGTAATTACCACAACGTCAGTGAACCCTTCACCTGCAAGTTTTTCATATTTCTCAGCAAACATACCGGCAGCCGGCTGTGATGTTTTTGAGAGCTTACCTGTTTCTCTTACGTGTTTATAGAAATCTAATGCGCCTAGCTCGAGCTCTTCCTGATACGATTCATTCCCGAAAATGACGTTTAACGGAACCATATGAATGTTGTGCTCATTTCGAAGTTGCTCAGGCAAATAGGCGGTACTATCAGTTAATACGGCAACTTTGCTCATACCATAACCCTTTCTGTTGTGTTGCTTCTACTTATGTATTTGACTTCACTAACGAATTACCTTCTTATTTTAGCAAAAAACCGAAAATGAAGTTCGCATTCTTTAATGTTAACCATAAAGAAGGATCTTTGTTAACGATTAGATCAGCATCAGAAATTTACGCAATAAAAAAGGGCCTCCCGTTTTAATCGAAAGACTCCTTCCCAATCGTCTAGTTCCACACTCTTAAGCCAGAACTGTATTTATCCCAAAATGATTCAGTTCACTTTCACCCAACCGTTTTTAATCGCTTCAACAACAGCCTGGGTCCGGTCGTTCACATTCATCTTCTGCAAAATGTTACTTACATGGTTTTTAACCGTTTTTTCACTAATGTATAGCGATTCACCGATTGAACGGTTGCTTTTTCCGTCAGCAAGCATTTGTAGCACTTCACACTCTCGACGCGTTAAAATATGTAACGGCTTACGATATTCAACCTCTTTAAACCCAACTTCGCCGCCATCTCTACCATGCGTCTTCATTCGACGAAATTCACTCAATAGATTAATCGTCACTCTTGGGTGTAAGTATGCTCCACCATCCGCAACCACTTTAACCGCATCAATTAAAGCGTCTGCATCCATTTCCTTCAATAAGTAACCAGATGCACCGGTCTGAACCGCGTGGGTCACATACGCTTCATCATCATGGATCGATAAGATGATCACCTTGATACCCGGAAACTTTTCAACTAAGCGACGAGTTGCCTCAACACCGTTGATATTCGGCATGTTAATGTCCATCAATACGACGTCCGGGTTATGATCATCGATGATCGCGACAGCTTCCTGTCCATCGTCACCCTCAGCTACAACCTCAAAACCATCTTCCATGTCTAGGATCCGCTTTACACCTTCACGAAATAGCTTATGGTCGTCTATTAACGCGATTCTTGTTTTCACAGCGTTTACTTGTGTCATCTCACTGCCTCCTGCTTATTAATTGGTATTTGGATTAATATTAATGTACCTTTACCCTCTTTAGAGTCAATCATCATGTTTCCTTCTAATATTTCGATGCGCTCCTTCATACCGACAATTCCAAACGAATGCTCACGTTCCTGGCTTGTATCAAACCCTCTGCCATTATCACGAACGAGAATCGATAGCGTATCCTTAAACTCAACCTTCACTTGGATTTCAGTCGGATTCGCATGTTTACAAGCATTTTGCACGGATTCCTGCACAAGTCGATAAACAGCGACCTCCATTTTTGATGGAAGCCTGCGCTCGTTCCCAAGCACCTTCATATCGATGTGAATTCCTGTTGATTGTGCCAGCGTTCTAACATATTTTTCAAGGGTTGGCGTAAGACCGAGATCATCCAAGGCCATCGGACGTAAATCATAGATAATACGACGAACCTCAGCGAGTGCCTCTCTCACCATTTTCCTTAAATCCTTTAATTCTTGATGGGCCTGGTTAACACCTTGTTGCATGTAAATTTTCTCGATTAGTTCTGAACGTAACAACACATTTGCAAGCATTTGAGCCGGTCCATCATGGATTTCCCTTGATACCCTTGCTCGTTCATCCTCTTGTGCTTCAATAATCTGCAGCCCGAACTCTTGCTTTTCTTTTGCGCTTTTAATGTAATCCCCAACCTGACGTAGATCGCCATCTAGGTAATTTAAAACCACACTAATCTGACTGACTAGACGCTCGGCCCGTTCCACCGTTTCCTTTAAACTCAGCAAACGTCGTTCAATGTCATCACGCCGATCTCGTAAAGCCGTTTCTTTTTGTCGCAAGGAAATAAGTTCGATTTGAAAATGGCTAGCCGTTTCATAGGCAGTCTTGATTTCTTCTTCGCCATATTTCTCAAAATGTTTACTTACCTCAGCTAAACGTGACCTCGCATAACGGGTTTTTGTGTCTAGTGCATCGCCGCTTTGGATAACGTCCAGCACTCTTTCCTGTATCTCTTTTAATTCCATTGTAAGCTTTTCAAATTCTTGCCTCGATTGCTCTCCAATCTCAAAGATTTGCTCTTTACTTTCGGCAACTGTCGCAATCGTTTTATTTAAAATTGTGTCGATACTTTTAGGGTCCATCGTCTTTGTGATCATTTTTAAAAGTACCTCCCCATAATACTGTACCGAACAACCCGGGATGAAATCTAGGTCCTTCTTACCTAATTATCCAAAAGACCTAAATCCAAAATTTTCCCCTACATACACAATGTTCGATTTCAGTCATGCATTTATGACTTTATTACTTGATTTTTTCATACTATTTCAAGAAAATTTTCTTCTGTCTACCAAGTGAAAATTCAGAAGCCTGACTATACAAGTTTATACCATCCTCAAAATGATCAACTAATTGTCGATAAAAAAATTCACCGTTTATCATTTGGTACCTTTTCCACTATAATGGTTGTAATTGACTGATCAATCGGAGGAAAACATGCTTTCATCATATTATACCGTAAAAGGCTACGGAGAACACGAACATACCGTACAAAAGTCTAAATTTATTGCTTATATCAATCGTGCTGAGACCGAAGAAGCTGCACAACAATTTATCAAACAGATCAAGAAAAAGCACCATGATGCGAACCATAACTGTTCCGCGTATATGATCGGGGAAAACGATGAAATCCAAAAAGCAAACGATGATGGGGAACCAAGTGGTACAGCAGGCGTCCCGATCTTAGAGGTTTTAAAAAAGCGAAAATTAAAAAATACAGTAGTAGTAATTACCCGATACTTTGGGGGAATTAAACTCGGAGCCGGAGGATTAATCCGTGCGTACGGGACTTCTACCTCAGAAGGACTCAATGCGACAGGAATCGTCGAGCGGAAACGAATGTCTATATTACGTTTTACAGTGAATTACACATTACTTGGTAAAGTAGAAAACGGACTTAGGAACTCTACCTACTCCATCAAATCTATACAATACATGGAAAATGTCGAATTCAATATATATATACCAATAAATGGAGAACAAAAATTCATTGATTGGATTATTGATCTAACTAATGGTTCTGCAAAAACTATTGATATAATCGACTCTACTTTTCTCGAAACAGAAATAGTGATTGATGAAATTTAAATCTAATTATATAATAGAAGCTTGATACGTCATATGGTACACGGACCCATTTAGCTTATTTTAGAAATGAGGTAATTTTTTGGAAAGGTCAAGGATCACTCAAAAACGAAAGAAGAGAAGAAAAAAAGGTCTCTTAAAAATATTTGCTTTAACTGTTCTAATACTTATCTTGGGCGCTGCTGGATACAGTGGTTATCTAGCTTATTCAATAAATGAAACAGCAAAAGATAGTTATAAGGAAATTGAAAAATCTGATTTAAGAATGGAAGATGTAGCTTTAGGAGAAGACCCTGTCACAATATTAGTAGTAGGAATTGAAGATTATGCAGGTGGTAAAGGGCGTGCTGATGTAATCCAACTCTATTCAATTAATCCAAAAACAAAAGAAAAAGTAGTTGTAAGTATACCACGAGATACAAGGGCTTATATTGAAGAAGTCGGTTATAAAGATAAAATTACTCACTCCTATTCTTATGGAGGGATTGAAGCTACAATAGATACCGTAGAAAATCTACTCGATGTACCCATTGATTATTATGTTACCACGAACTTCAAAGGCTTTGAAGACACTGTAGATGCACTTGGTGGTATAACGGTTGATGTTCCATTTGACTTCAAATATTACGATACAGATGGACGTTGGGTTACGTTTGAAGAAGGAAAAATGAAACTTGATGGACGTGAAGCATTAGCATTTGTAAGAATGCGCAAGGATGATCCCCAAGGTGACTTTGGAAGGAACAAAAGACAGCAGGAAGCAATAAGTGCCATGATGGAAAAAGCTACTTCATTCAGTACAATTACGAAGGTAGATAATGTGTTAGATTCACTTGGAGATAATGTGACAACTAATATTACCATTAAAGAAATGTTTGCACTACGTAACTTCTATAAGGATTTACTGAGCAAAGGTTTCGAAAAGCTAACTGTTAAAGGTGAAAATGCCTATATCGATGGTATTTATTTCTATGAACCTGATGATGAATCCATTGATAAAATCTCAAGGCAATTAAGAGATTTACTTGAAATTACAAATCAGCCTTCAGGTGAGAATGAAGAACAGAATTCAGAAGAAACAACATACCAATAAACGAAAGGCGCTGACTCAAAGAGAGTCGAGCGCCTTTTTAATCAATCCCTTAGTATTTCCGGTATGGCTAAGATAAAGACGTTTAACATTAGTCCAACTAGAAATCCAAAGATCCCTCTTTTTAATTCATCTGTTTGAGATGTTTCCACATTGACGGGTTTGTATATTTGGCTATTTCTTAATTCATATAGTTCTTTTTCTGCCTTATAAAAAGCTTCATCTTCATTTGAAAAACTCTTATCATTTGTATTTTTAATTTGCTGTTCTAGGCTCTTTACTCTTTCTTTATATACTGAATTACTTTTCCCCATAAAGCTATCCACAACAATTTTCAGATTTTCTTTGGCCTCTTCCTTATTATCACCTGTTAAAGATATAACGAGAATTTTACCTGTCTTACTCTCTGTTGTAATCTTATCTAAAAAAGACATTTTTGAATTTACTAGGTCATTCAAGTACTTTTCAGATTCTAATAACTGCAACAATGCTGTTTCATTCGTAAAATTAGTATCTTGAAAATTACCTAACATTATTTCAGCCTCAGCTGTGTAAGCTGTTGGTACTTGAGCTGCTAAAAAATAAGATAATAACCCTGTTACCACTGGTATTAATATGAGGAACCATAAAAACCTTTTTATTCTAATTCTTGTACGTTGTAGAATGCTGTTCATACTGATAATCCCTCGCATTTGTCTTATTTAGATACAAGTAATTTAAATACCCAAGTCCAAAGGCAAAAAGTAGCCACGTATAACTTAATGTCATTACGGAACTTGGACTAATACTGGAAATGGAAAAGACGATAAACCCAATAAAAAGTGCCTCACTAATCATTTTTGTTTGACTTGATACACTATTTTTAAAAGCTTTGTACAGCTTAAAAATAATTCCGAAATAAATAAGCACATAGCCTGTAAAAATTAAAAGGCCATAATTCACCATGATTTCAGCCCACCAGTTATGTAAATTAGTTTGGCCGTATGTCGGATAAATACTTAAGTTTTTAATATAATACTCTGCATTACCTGCCCCAATACCAAATCCAAAAGTATCCTGTACAAACTCTATTCCATTTCTCAGCAAGTTCTTCCTTATATCAACAGACCCTTCCTCTACTTCTGGGTTACCTAACACACTAGCAAGTTCATTAATTACATTACTAACTAAAGCTTTAACCCTCTCAAAGAATAGGATTCCACTCAAAAGAGATAAAATAACTCCAATCCAAAAAATTCTAATCTTTTCTTTCTTACTTGCTAAAAGTAAATACCAAACTAAGAAACCGAGCAGTACAGCAATTACACTCGCCCTTGAAGTACTTACTAATATTAGATATAAGCCAGAAAGCAAAACGAAAAGCCCTAGTATTTTATACATGATATTCTTCGAATGATTAAAAAGAGAAAAACCAAAAAAGATACCAATAGCCATAAAGCTTGCATAATCATTTTCATTTGTAAATACTGCAGATGGTCTTCCTTGAATATAGGCAGGAGCAGTGGCTAATCTAGAGATTGGTAAATGATTATGAGTAATGTGGTTCCAGAACCCTAACAAAATAAACAAAAGATCTGCAGCAAGCCAGAGATAGAAAAACACAAGATAATCTCTCTGCTTATACAAAAACAATATAACAAATAGGATAGTTAGAACACCGGATACTAAAAAGAGAAAATCTTTGATACCTAGTGTCACTGAACGAACCCAAACTAATGACAGTAGGCCGTATCCCACCCAGAATAGAAAGAAATAAACGGTCGGTTTTACCCTAACAAATTTTGCTTGGAGTATGTATTTTCTCTGGAACAATTCTATTACTAACCAAAGAGTCATAACACCTAAAAATACTCGGTAGGGGAATACTCCAATTGGTCCAACGTCAATACTAATTATTCCTGAGCCAATGAAAAAGCTCCCAATTAAAAGATATATAATTAATATTGGGATTGGAAGTTTTATATCATAAGCTAATCTTGCAAAGTATAATGTCATCAGTATACCCGAAATTATTATACCAAACAAAATTAAGTCCTTCCAAGAACTAACAGCATAAACATTTTGAATTGACCATGCTGCAAGAAAGGAAAATAGCATAGCGTAAATAAGTTGATAAGTTTTTCTTGTGGGAACAACTAAATTCCTCATATAGAACTCCTTGAATATGGAATAATCATTTATAACTATTTACTAATAACACTTCTAAAAGGGATGGGTATTACCCATCCTTTTTAGGTATTACTGGTTGCGCAATAATTGGTCTTCCGGTACATTTCTTAACTTTTTAGCTGGAGAGCCGACTACGAGTTCTTCTCTTTGTACATCCTTAGTAACCACACTTGCAGCCGCTACTGTACCGTCCTCGTGAATGGTTTTACCAGGTAGAATGGTGGAATTAGCTCCCACTCTACCACCATCTTTAATTGTTACACCTTTAAATTTGTCATATCTTTCTTTTGATCGAGCCATATAATTGTCATTGGTAGTGACGACGTATGGAGCTACGAAGACATAATCGCCTAATTCTGAATAAGCTGTTATATAGGAGTTCGTTTCTAACTTACACTTCACGCCAATTTTACAATCGTTTTCAACCGCTACTCCACGACCCACAATTGTACGCTCGCCCACAATTACACGTTCACGAATAGTTGCTAGGTCAGCAACGAAGACTTCTTCGCCCAAGTGAGCATTAGCATAAATGATGGATGATGTACCGATTGTAGACCCTGCACCAATAATAGCTGGAGGTAGCTTCTTCACATCCGGAAGGATAGAATTCTTTGCTCTCGTTGGCTGTTTACCAATTACAACATTATCTTGGATGATTACATTATCTCCTATTTGTGAACCTTCATAAATGATAACATTATTGCCCACTGTTACATTGGTACCAAATGAAACATATTCTTTAACAACTACATTTTCTCCAAGTGTAGGAGATACCATTAAAAAACACCCTTTTCTATTACTTGTAAAATTTTCGAATTGTTTCTACCACATATTCTTGCTGTTCTTGTTTCAATTCTGGGAACATTGGTAATGAGATAACTTCTGAACAAGCTTTTTCTGTTTCTGGTAAATCTCCTTCTTTATAACCCAGTTCAGCGAATACTGGTTGTAAATGTAATGGTTTCGGATAGTAAACCATTGAAGCTACACCATTTTCCTTAAGAAATACCTGTAATTCATCTCTCTTTTCAACTCTAATTGTATACTGGTGGAAGATATGATAGTTGTGTTCTTCGGCATACGGTGTTACAACATGATCTCCCACTTTTTCATTAAGTAAAGTTGTATAAGTTTCTGCATGATCGCGCCTTTGTTTACTCCAATCGTTAAGATGAGGAAACTTGACGTTCAAAATTGCAGCTTGTAACTCATCAAGTCGGCTATTGTACCCTAATACATGATGGTAATACTTAGGCTTACTACCATGAACACGGATGACTCTCATCTTTTCTGCTATTTCTTCATTATCAGAAACAATCATACCAGCATCGCCATATGCACCAAGGTTTTTGGTAGGAAAGAAGCTATAGCAAGCTGTAGTTCCTAGCTCCCCAGGCTTTTTCCCTTTATATTCTGAACCAATAGATTGAGCGGCATCCTCAACAATAGAAAGATTATGTTTTTCTGCTATTTCTAGAATTGGATCCATATCAGCCATCTGACCATAAAGATGAACAGGAATGATTGCCTTAGTTTTGGGAGTAATTGCTGCTTCAATCTTTGATGGATCTATATTATAAGTCTTAGGATCAATATCAACAAATACAGGAACTGCACCAATTCTAGCTACTGCACCAGCTGTCGCAAAGAATGTAAAAGCAGGACATATTACTTCCTCGCCTGGTTCTACTCCACAACCGAGAAGTGAAATATGTAGTGCGTCACTTCCATTAGCCACACCAATACCATAAGCAACATTGCTATATTTAGCAATATCCTTTTCTAGTTTTTTTACGTTGTCACCTAAAATAAATCTTGAAGATGACATGACTTCCTCTAGAGCAGTGTTAATATCCTGTTTTAAATTAAAGTATTGTTCACTTAGGTCAAGCATTGGTACGTTCATCTTAATACCCCTTTTCAACGGAATTATAATTTATTATAAATTTCAATTAATTTTTTACTTTCCTTTTCCCAGTTGTACAACTCCAATACCGCATCTCGCCCATTTTTCCCCATTGTTTGTGCAAATTCTGGATTATCTATCAATTGTCGGATTGCATTAGATACTTCGTCAATATCCAATGGATCAACACAAATCCCACAATCATTCCCTTCAACAATTTCTTTCCATAACGGGAAATTAGAAGCTATAACGGGTATGCCAGCCGACATGTACTCAAACATTTTTATCGGTAAGGAAACCACAAAGCGTGGCTCGGGATGGAGGAGGACAAGACCTGCTTGAGAT
Source organism: Pseudalkalibacillus decolorationis (assembly GCF_024609785.1). Taxonomy (GTDB): domain Bacteria; phylum Bacillota; class Bacilli; order Bacillales; family Fictibacillaceae; genus Pseudalkalibacillus; species Pseudalkalibacillus decolorationis. The sequence goes on along the minus strand of NZ_JANHJQ010000015.1, from coordinate 76,139 downwards.
TCACCTAAAGCTTGTCTAACTTCTATTCGATTAAGTTGTCCTCTGTAATCAACATGCTCCCAGCCAGATAGTTCCCTTACTTCATCCTCTAATTCTGGTGGTGCGAATTTACCACCAAGTATAAACTCAACAGAAGATTTATCATTTGATTCCTCGACAGCACTAATCATCTCCACGATTCCTCTCAAACGATAAATACCACCGATGTAAATGACTTTCCCCTTTTGAGATATAGAGGATTCAATTTCATCTGTTTTTGTATTCTCCACTGCTAATTCCTCAACTAATGGATAATTATGAATCGTTACAGTGTTTGAATTATATGTTTTAAACCTTTGTTCAATATGGGGTGTCGCCGTTACAATCGCGTCAAACTTTCTCGATGCCTTTTTTTCCACTTTTTCTACTATATTAGAAATAAACTTTCTAATCATCCTTGGAATCCATTGCTTCGATAAAATTTGTTCTGGGACATCTTCATGGACATCATAGATTACCTTTTTGCCGAGTTTTTTTAATTTTAATCCAATCGGTATTAATTCAGGATCGTGAAAATGATAAACATCAGCATTTTGCATTTTCGCCTTTTGAAAGACGTTAGAGGTTGTTTTAGTGATTCGTTCAATGGGGTGTCTCGGATTTGAAGAAACTCCAATTATTTGCACTCCATATTCAGTTCTATTTTTTTCATTCGGTACAATGTAACTCACATCATGTCCATCTCGTGCTAGAGACTGACATTCTTTTATAACAATTCGGGTATCTAAACCCGAATGCACAGAGGTTAAGTGACATATTTTCATTACATTCACTACTTTCAACTACAAGTGTGATTACTTTGTTATATTTACCAACAAATCGTCTACAATTCGTTTCCACGAATATTCTCGTTCTACAAATTCTCTCCCGTTTTGTGAGAGGTCTTCGTATTTTTCATTACTCATATTAACACAGTCTATAATTTTTTCTGCTAAATCTTGAGGATCTTCCGGTTTGGAAATTACCCCGCAGTAATTTTCACTGATTAACTTCACACTTTCACCAGCACCCGAAAATAATACAGGTGTTCCGGTGGAGAGAGCAGGAAAAATCTTCGATGGCCTTGCGCCTTTAAATAAATCAATATTTTTTAATGTTACCAAACTAAAATGTGTGATTGAAAAGATCTCTGGCATTTTAGTTACTGGAACAGGATCATGAAAAATAACATTTTCTAAACCTAACTCATTAGCTTGTTTAATCAAATTTTGTCTTTCCGGCCCATCCCCAACAAATAAAAATGAAATTTGTCCACAACCCTTGTCCTGAACAATTTTAGCTGCGTTTAAAACGGAATCTAGCGCTTGAGCATACCCCATTCTTCCAGCAAATGTAAACACCTTTTTCTCGGTGAGCTTAAGGGTATTCAGCAGCTCCTTATTTTTAGATAATGGAGAAAATTGTACCGTGTTCACCCCATTAGGTAGTAAAAAAACATCCTCGATATCCTTTCCATTTCGAATCATATAATCCTTGATACCTTCAGTTGCCGTAGCAATTTTCCATGACTTTTTATATAGGAATGACTCTAATCTCTCCGCTAATTTTATAAAAGATTTATTTTTTAATATTCCTAATTCAACAGCTGACTCGGGCCATATGTCTGCTACATTAAAAACAAATTTTGCATGTTTCATTTTAGATGCAATGTATCCTGTTATCCCTAAAAACAAAGGAGGGGATGTACAAATAATTACATCTGTTTTCTTTGCCTTAATTACAGAAAAAAAGGCGCTGAATGTAAAAGAAAAATAGGATATTAGTCGTCTCCAGAAACTACCTTTAGGAGAAGGATAAATCCAAGACCGGTGAACAGGTATTCCATCCAATACTTCAAATTGATAGAACTTCCCTTTATATTCATCAGGAATTATACCATGTGGATGGTGAGGAAAAGCTGTAAGCACCTCAACCTCATGCCCACGATCGATCAGTTCTTTCCCTACTTCATACAACCTTATCTGGGGTGCACCGACCTCTGGTGGAAAGTTTTCACTTAATAGAATTATCTTCATTATTTGTTACCCTCACTTAAATTTACAACGAAAAATTGTTACAAAATTTCTTCAACAATTTTTTTTGAAGCATCTGCTCTACCAAAATGGTCTTTATAAATCGGCTTTACATTTTTTACTGTTGCTTCAATTATTTGTTCTGTGTTGGCACCGACCAATATATTTGCTTCATACTCCAGTGTTTCAACCCATTCTGTTTGATCACGCATGGTTACACAAGGAACACGTAAAAAGTAGGCTTCTTTTTGGACTCCACCCGAGTCAGTTAATATTTTGGTTGCATTAGCCTCTAGCTTTAACATGTCTAAGTAGCCAACGGGATCAATGACCGTTAGTTTTGGTATTGAGTCCAAATTCAAACCATATTCTTTAATTTTATTTCTTGTTCTCGGATGCATCGGCCAGACCTTTTCCTCTACAATCTGTTCAAAAGCCTTTAATATACTCGTAAGTCTTTTTGGATCATCCGTGTTTTCTGCTCTGTGTACTGTAATTAAATGATAGGTTTTCGAGACTAATTTATTCGACTCCAAAATTCCCGATTTGTTTTCTGCTAGCTGCCGATTATATTCAACAGCATCATACATTACATCCCCAACATTAATAATCAATTCGGTGACATTCTCGTTCTTTAAGTTCTTAACTGCGGTTTCGGTTGGACAAAACAAATATTTTGAAACATGGTCAGTCATAATCCTGTTTACTTCTTCCGGCATGTGTTTATTAAAACTTCTTAAGCCTGCCTCTATATGAACAACCGGGATGTGAAGCTTTGCTGCAGCTAATGCACCAGCAAGAGTTGAATTTGTATCTCCGTATACTAAAACGTAATCGGGTTTTTCTGTTAGCAAGATCTCTTCAATTTTTTCTAGCATTAATCCAGTTTGTTTTCCGTGTGAAGAACTTCCAATTTCCAAACTGTAATCAGGTTTTGGTATATTTAATTCTTCAAAAAAAATATCCGACATATTTTTATCATAGTGCTGCCCAGTATGGACAATAAGTTCAGTGTGTTTTTTTCTAATCTCCCTAGAAACGGGTGCAGCTTTAATGAACTGAGGTCTTGCTCCTAGAATTGTAATGAATTTCATTTATATTACTCCAATCTATAATAAAGGAATCCAAAAAAAAGTTAGCGTAGAGTATTGTCTACGCCACCCCTTTAACTTAGAGTTTGTAATACTTTTCAGGCTTTTTGTAATCTTTTAGAGCGTTTCTTGTATCAAAAATAACAGGACTCACTTCGGAGATTAATTCATAATCGAACTCTGAATGATCGGTAGTTAAGAGTACTAAATCCGCTTCTTTCAAAACATCGTTCGAGAGACCCACAGGTTCAACTACTTCTTCCCCAAGCTTAAATGATTTAACGTGAGGATCAACGACTACGAAGTCTGCTCCTTGCTCTTTTAATTGTTCAAGAATATCCAATACTGGAGATTCCCTCACATCATCAATGTCTTTTTTATATGCAACCCCCAACACAACTACTCTTGAGCCGTTTAGTGGTTTCTTTTCTTTATTTAAGATTTGCATGGAACGCTCAATAACGAATTCAGGCATACTATTATTAATTTCGCCCGCAATTTCGATTAAACGCGTGTGATAGTTATATTCTCTTGCTTTCCATGTTAAATAAAATGGATCAATAGGAATACAGTGGCCACCTAGCCCCGGACCTGGATAAAACGCCATAAACCCATAAGGCTTTGTTGCAGCAGCGTTAATTACTTCCCAGACATCAATACCCATTTTGTTACACAAAATCGCCATTTCATTTGCTAGAGCAATATTTAAATGTCTGAACGTATTTTCAAGGATCTTTTCCATTTCGGCTACAGATGGACTTGATACCTCATGTACATCTCCTTCTAGTACGTTCCGATATAGTGAAGCGGCAATTTTTGTACATGATGGTGTGATTCCACCAACTACTTTTGGAGTATTTTTCGTATTGTACACTTTATTACCAGGATCAACACGTTCTGGCGAATAAGCGATGAAAATTTCTTCTCCACAAGTTAAACCAGTTCCTTCAAGAATTGGTTTTAACACTTCCTCTGTTGTACCCGGATATGTTGTACTTTCAAGCACAATTAACATCTGTGGGTGGAGATATTTCGCGATTTCTTTTCCAGAGCTTTCTACATAGGACGTATCAGGCTGTTGATAAGTATCTAGTGGAGTAGGGACACAGATTGCCACTGCATCTACCTCTTTAATTAATGAATAATCAGTTGTTGCTCGGATTGTCCCATTTTGAGTATATTCAACAAGTTCTTCGTCCACTACATCCCCGATATAATTGATTCCTTGGTTAACCATATCAGTACGTTTTTCTTGAACATCAAAACCTATTACCTTATAGCCAGCTTTTGCTTTTTCTACTGCTAAAGGCAAGCCTACATATCCAAGGCCGACTACACCTATAGTTGCTGATTTATTTTCGATTTTATCAAACAATGATTGTGCATTTTGATTTAATGAAGTTTGGTTAGATCCAGACATTTTTGTAATCCCTCATTTCAGTTCTTTATAATTTAACAGGCCTGTTAGTTTCTGCTGATTCATATAGTCCTATGACTAGTGCAAGAGCATTCTTACCATCTTCACCAGTGACGATAGGTTCTCGGTTATTACTTACTGCTTCAATCATGTCTTCGATAATACATTGGTGACCCGGCTTACCTAATGGATCGGACTTCACGCCATCGATAAGATCATTCGTAACCTGGTCATCCATGCCCTCGATGTCTATATGTTCAATAAGTTTGGCAGTTGTTCCCCCGATCTTCAGAGTTCCAGTTTCACCAAAGATGCTTAAGGTTTCTTCAAGGTTTCGAGGGTAAATAGTTGTTGCTGCTTCAATTACTCCTAACGCACCACTCTTAAAACGTACGGTTCCGATGGAGACGTCCTCTGCTTCTATGTTACGTAGTCTTGTAGCACCCATGCTAAATACTTCCTCTACTTCTCCCATTAACCAGACCAACAAGTCTAGATTGTGAATGGCCTGATTCATCAGTACTCCACCATCTAAAGATTTGGTGCCTCTCCATGGTGCCTGATCATAATATTCCTGATTCCGGTTCCAGCGAACAGTAGCATTTGCATGACTTAATTGCCCAAATCTTTCAGCGTCCATAAGTGCTCTGGTTTCCATAATTGCAGGGCGAAACCGGTTTGGATGTACAACAGATAGCTTTACATTGTTTTCCCTACAAGCATCAATTATTCGATCTGCATCCTTAATAGTTAGCGCAATTGGCTTTTCTACTACTAAATGTTTCCCTGCGATTGCTGATTTAACCGCAATATCTGCATGATAGCCACTTGGTGTACAAATGTTTATGACTTCAATCTCTTTCAAAGCGAGCATATCATCTAAATTAGTAAACCCTTTTGTATCATTTTGTTCAATAAATGGTGCCATTCGTTCAGGTACTGTATCGCATACTGCAAATAAGTTTGCACCTTCTGCATTATTTATTGCTTCTGCGTGCTTCTTAGCAATATGTCCACATCCAACGATTGCAAAATTCATGTTTCTTAAACCCCTTTTTATTCAAGTTCTTTAATCATTTTCCTTATACCGGCTTCAACTGAGTAACTCGGCTTGCAACCCGAGGCTGTAATAAATTTAGTATTATCTAATTTACTACGGTAAATATCCCCTTTTCGGGCTTCAATGTGTTTAGGGGATATGTTTTTTTCCATCTCCTGTATCATGATTTTACAAAGCTCGTTAATCGTTATTTCTTTATTCGTACTGACGTTATAAACACCACTACTAGTATTTAGTGAATAGAGATGTGCTTTCGCAATATCCTCTACGTAAATAAAATCCCTTGTTTGACCACCATCACCCTCAATTTGTGGTGGTTGATCTTCAGCTAAGGCATCATAGAAGATTCTGATGACCCCTCCTTCACCTCTAGTCGATTGTTTTGGACCGAATACATTGGCGTATCTTAAAATAACGTAATCTATGTTATTTATTTCACAAAGAGTTTCAATATATTTTTCAGCAGTCATTTTAGATATACCATAAGGAGACATAGGCTTAAGTTTACTCTCTTCTTGAATTGGCAAGTTATCATTATCCCCATACACAGCTGCAGAAGATGCAAATATAACTTTTTTAACTTTTGATTTTTTAGCAAACTCCAAGACTTTTAATGTGCCTTCAATATTTTGTTTCATATCGTATATTGGATCTTCAATTGAAACCGGGACTTGAATTTGGGCAGCAAGGTGCACTATGACATTAATTCCAGTTTCATTATCCAAAACAGAAAGGTCATGGATATCTCCTTTATAAAAGACATCCTTTTCGTTAATATTTGATTCACTACCCGTAGTTAAGTTATCCAAAATAACTACCTCGTGCCCTTCGCGTTTTAAAAGTTCTTTCGTGTAAGTACCGATAAAACCGGCACCGCCAGTTATTAATACCTTCATGAAGTACCCCCATTATGATTTAGCTAATCTTACTTTCAACTGCTTCAATATCCTAGTATACAGGTAAATGTCTTTCTTTTGAATCAACAGAAAATTATGGTATCTTTCATTTGTTACTTTTTTATATAAGAAAACCTTAATGACCAAACTCTGGAGATAAGTCAGTGTAGTTGAGGCAGCTGCTCCGACAACCCCGTAAGTTGGGATCATATACAAATTTAATCCAATATTAAAAAGCACATTGAAGATTGACACGTACATATTTAATTCTGGTTTTCCTCTACCTGCTATATCATTTGAAAGTAGCTTCTCCACCGACAAGGCTGCAATACCCGGAAGTAACCACCTTAACAATAAAGAGCTTTCCTCATAATCTTCGCTAAAAAATACATCAATCAGTATATCTGCAAAAAGAAAAATTGATAGTGATATTAAAACAATAAAAACCAAGAAATTTCTAGTAAGAATCGCGGTCACTCGATTTCTGTCGATATCATTATTAACCGAAGCAATTCTAGGCAGCAGAACACTGGATAAGGATTGAGCAAAGATTGATAAGCGCTCTCCTATATTAACTGCTATTACATAGATACCAACAGCAGCAGGATTTATAAAATATCCAAGTAATAAAATATCTACCCTATAGTTCAAAAAAGACATCACATTACTTATGTGGGCCTTCAAGCCGAATAATACAGATTTCTTAAAATACACTAAAGATAATATACCTTTTTTGTATCTAAAATGGTACTTTTTATACAAAACGTAAATAATTGATATCGTTGTAATGAAATGACCGAGAATAAAAGAAATGACCGCCCCTTTTAATCCCTGTTCCATAATTACAACGAACAAAGTAACAAAGCAAAGGGTTCCTAGTTGAGTAATGATTAGAATGGTGTTGAATATCCCAAATTGCTGCAATCCCTGAAAGATTGTTTGAAAATAAATATTCAGAAACATAAATGGTAATCCGATTAAGCTAATAAGCAATAACATGTTAGACGTATCCTCAAAAAATTGCTCTGAAAAGAAAAAGGTTATAATAATCCCTACAATTACAGCTATAGAGCTTAAGAATACACCAACAAAAAGATTATTTTTAACTGCTGAATTGAGATCGATCTCATCCTTACTCACATAATAAATCGTAGATGTGTTGATTCCCATGTTTAAAAAGGTCATCAATAACTGTGGTAGTAGGATAATTAATGTATATTTCCCTTGCCCTGTTTTACCAAGATAATTTGCCAAAAGAACCAACAAAAACATACCTAATAAAATGCTTAAAAATTGCCTTGTAATTGTAATTAAACTATTTTTGGCAAAGCTGTTATTGGACTTCATAAATATTCATTTCCCCTAATTGATACAAGTGTTTAGCAAACTCCCAATAATTCTTTTCAGCATTATAATGGGTAGACCACATATTATAAGCATTACTACTTTTTGTTAGTTTATTTTCTACCATTAATGCTCCGAACTCTTCAATAGCATTCGTAATCTGGATTGGTGCTATGTCCTTGTTCAATAACTTTCCATTTTTCTCATTAACAAGCTCAGCTGTTCCGCCAACATTTGTAGCAATAACTGGGACACCACAACTAAAGGCTTCCATAATTGAAACTGGAACACCTTCACTTTCACTAACATTTATAAATAAGTCTACATTTTCCTCAAGATAAAATTTTAGCACTTCTTTGTTTGTTAAATTCCCAATAAAATCCCATTGCACATGACTTGGTAGTTTATTAGCAAGACTGATCAATTCTTCCTTTAAAGGACCATCACCAATGTGAGTCCATTTAATTGGGGTTTTTATATGATTAAGAGCCTCAATTAATAGGGATAACCTTTTTACCGGTAACATATAAGAACATGTCACTAGGTGTAGTCCTTCTTCTCCGGCTTCGTAATTGACTTGTCCGGGTTTCAGCGTTCCGAGTCGACTGACTTCTAAGTTTGACAATTGGATATCTCGATAATTCTTTTCTAGATAATTACGGCCATCTTCTGATATTAGGTAAACTTTGCTTAATTTTGATATTACTCTTGGCTGTAATGGCATATATGCTGGTGTATGGCGGTAAGCATATAGATCACCACCATGGGCCCGGGACACCACTATTATGTTATCCTTTTTTTCTTTAAGCATAGCTAATGCAATAGCCGCAGGGCTTAACCAATACGAATAAAACACATAGGATCTCAACGATGGATTTCCATTAACATACTCCGTCTCAAGCTGTTTCCGTATGTTAACCGCCATGCTTACCCAATTAATAAGCTTTAATATACCCTTCAACCCAAAACGAGTAGCTTCTTTCCAGTCAGATACTAGCCATCTTACGCCTTGGGGATCACCCAAAACAGAAAGGGTTCTTTGGATAAAAGTTAAACATTTCGATGCACTTAATTGACGCTCCAATGCTTTTACGATTACGTTTTCAGGTGCGCTTCTTATAGTATTGTTTTTTTGATAAGCCACAGGAGATACATAAATCCGTTCAAATTTCTCTGCAAGAAATTGTAATTCAGTTTCTAAAAAATGTTCTCCAGGCAAATATGGAAAGTTTTGAGTAATTAATACTAGTGTTTGTGATTTCATAATCATTAAAACCCTCATTCATTTTATGTATCAGAAAATTTAAATAAATTTTACATATTATACAAAAACCGTTTGTGACAAGCATCTCACAAACGGTTTTACCTATTGTCTTCCGGTTACTTTACGATAGAAATTAAGGAATGGTTTATACTTATCATTCACTAAGCCAACCATTTCTGCAATAAGTTGGAATGCAACTAGAAGTCCAAAGAGAATAAACAAAGATCCTATAAGTGTAGTTTCGGAAACGACCACTGCACTAATACTAAATAAAATTCCTAATGCATATATAACCAAAACCGTGTTTCTATGGGATAATCCAATTGCTAAAATGCGATGATGCAGATGTGATTTATCTGGTGCAGATATAGGTTTTTTGTTAATAATTCGTCGGATAATAGCAAAGGTTGTATCAAAAATGGGTACTCCTAGTATCAAAATTGGTACGATGAAACTGAATAACGTAACACTTTTATAAAGACCTAGTAGCGAAAGGATAGATATCGCATACCCTAAAAATAAAGCTCCCGTATCACCCATGAAAATTTTAGCAGGGTGGAAATTATAAAATAAAAATCCAATCGTACTTCCTATAAGAATTAAAGCTAAGGTTAAAATTAATTCTTTACCAGCCATCCCAGCCATAAAGGCAATTGTAGCGATGCCTATTACAGATATACCAGCTGCAAGACCATCGAGACCATCAATTAAATTAATTGCATTCGTAATTGCTACAATCCACAATATGGTTACAGGGTAAGCCCAAATTCCTAAGTCATAACGTTCTACAAAAAATGGAACACTGATAAAATCAATTTTCAAGTCCGTTGCAACCACAACTCCAGCTGCTATTATTTGTCCGAGTAATTTCATAATAGCGGAGAGCTCTAATACGTCATCCATGATACCTAAGCCGATTATTAGTGCTGCGCCAATTAAAATCCCAGTTAATTGTTCATCATATAACCCACCTGCAAAATATCCAGTTGCACAACCAATAAAAATAGCTAATCCCCCAAGACGGGGCATGACCTTTTCATGTACTTTACGGGTGTTTGGATTATCTGTTGCGCCAATTTTAATTGCAAATTTTATAATAAATGGAGTTATGATCAGGACAGTGATAAAGGATGCAATTAATGCGAAAATCATATTTTTGTCCATAATTGTATCTCCTTCTAAGTTAACCTCATTCTAGGTAAGAGTACCATAAATTCGACGAAAATCAATCATTTTTTTAATTATAAATGTCTCCTCAATCTTAGGTTTCGGTTACTATTGAATTTTTGTAGGGGTAAATTTATCAGTATAAAAAGATTATGCCATTTTGTGTTTATTTTTCTAAAAAGACTACAACATCATTCACTTATTTTCTGATTACATAATCTTAACAAGACTGGATTTGAATTTTGTAGGGATATATGGATAAACTTTGATAAAGTGATTGATTTTTGATTTTCCTTCGTATAATGTATAGACGATTCGCTGATATAAAAAGTTCCCGTCTTATAAACAGTTATATAATTTAATTGCGAATAACGTTTAATTAATAAGTGCAAAAAAATAAAGCTAACCCAAGAGTCATCAATATTTGGAACTAGCTTCAGAAATAATTTTAATAATGAAAGTTCGTATAAATATTTTTTAAGAAAGCATCAAATTGAGAGGCTACGGAGTGATACCCTATTTCATAAATGCCCTCTTTTGGTCTGAAATCTTCATAAGCTTTGATTCCTGCGTGGATATATTTTAAATCCTTAGAATCGTGCATTATTTCTTTATATTTTTGCAACGGTATCTGTTTGTTTATAAACCGTTCAGTATAAATGGAGACAAAATATAATGTTTTAAAAGGACTAATTGCCCCCTCATTCTCTAAAAGCTTCAACGTTTTACCTAATACTGCATGCGGCTCATGACCGTCAAACATAGACATAGTACGAAAATCTGCTTTAGGATATTTTGATAAATAAGATTCCATCACTGTTCTAACATTGTCTGGAGTAAACTCATTAAGAGGAACGATACTACTAAACAAGTGATCTTCTGGAATTCCCATTTCTTCGGAAGCCCGATAAAAATCCTTTACCCGTAAATCTCCAAATACCGCCTCGGTTAGATGTCCATGAAGATAACCCTCTTCTTCAGGGTTATGGACTCTTTTATGGATAATACAATAAACCTCTTGTCCCGTTTTCGGATGTATTGTTGGATCATCGTCATAGACCCCGTTTAAAATTTCTCTTGCCCCTGAATCTTCACCTTTGGAAAGTAATACAAGATAAACTTCTCGGCCTAGGGTAATTTGATTTCGAATATCGACAGAATACGTTAACACTTCATCATCTGCATGAGGAACAAAATAAACGACTGGGCTTGTTACTTTTATTTTATCAGTAAGCTCTGATGCTGTACTAGATTGAACTGAGCCTGACCCACCCAAGACAACGAAGTTTTGTATGTTTTTCGTTCGTATTAGATTTTTTGTTGACTCAGGCAAACGATCGGGCCATGTTAAAAGTAATGGTGCATTTTCTTTTGCTGCCAGTACAGAACCTGTCAAAGCATCGGCAAAAGTAAGACCTGTTGCAATGTATACTCCTTCTGTATTTAACTCTAATTTCGTTACAATATTTGTGGCTACCTTAAATCGGTCAGCACCTCCAATTCGTTGGCGGTCGTCTGGAAGCTGATTGAACACAGTTTCACTTACACTACCCTGTCCGCCAACCACTATTGCTTTTTGCTTTCCAAACAACGCTTTTACCGATTCGTCCGGCAACTCATTTTCCATTGTTAGAAGTATAGGGAATCCATTTCTTGCCGCATATGGTGCGATCGTCAAAGCATCAGGAAATTTAAGTCCGTTTGTAACAATGGCTGTGCTCGATCCATTTAACTCCTTTGAAATATGATAAGCAACTTCAAATCGATTTTTCCCACCAATTCTTCTTACACTTGGAACAATACGATCCACTTCTTGAAAAACTTGTTCTGATACACTACCCGAGCCACCTACAATAATGACTTCCTTTGGATTCAGTCTCTCGATCTCTTCTCTTGTTGCTCTGGTTAAATAATCCTTTTGTGTCAATAGAACAGGACCGTTTTCCTTATATGCCAACGGAGCAGCGGCAAGGGCATCTGCAAATGCTTTATAATTAGCCAGGACAACTGTGTCAGCACCGAATGTCCACCCTTTAACAGATACATTAACTGCGACCTGAAAACGATCTTCCCCAGCCAAACGTTCCGGGGGATTACCCGCAGCCAGCACATCCCCAGTCTGAAAAAGTAATAAAATAAATAGTAAGATAACAATAAACTTGCGCAAACCATAAAACCTCTTTCTTTTAAATTAAACAATGATGTATAAGACCTATAAATTGTACCTTCAGCTTGATTGCTAATAAGAGAGTGCTAGTTTAAAAGTTACTCGAATTAATCAAAAATCATATTCTACTTAACAATAGGAATTTCTGGATAAAGTCCTAAAAACAAAGTCACAACTTTCTTCATTTTACCCTCCCCCTAATTCTCCTAATACCTGACAATCCTACCATGGAAAAACTTCCTAGTTATGGAACTAATTTACTAAATTCTAACATAGCTACCCTTTATATAAGGTAGCCACATTTTTTGAATTAGTTGTTAGTTGTTTACAAGAAAATGTTTAACCGCTGTAGCAAATTTCTTAGCACGAGCTTCTTGGACCGATTGATTCGCAAGTAGTCGGACCTCACTGTCATTAGAAACAAAACCAGCTTCTATTAAAACAGAAGGTACATTCGCCCACCTCGTGAGATAAAGGTTTTGGTCATGATTACCTCTATTGTTATCAATTTCCCCATATAACAATGCACTGTCTAGTACAGGTGCTAAGTTTTTACTCGTTATCGCTTCTGGTCGTGGTGAAACGGTGTCATATGCCATTATGCCATCATAATTATAGTTGGCTGACCGCATGGTTCCGTGATCATTATAATAGAAAAGATCCGCTGATGTATCTTCCCTTACCCAAGGATATCGATTCCCCTGATAAGTCACAAATACATCGGTAGTATCTATACCAGGTCTATACGTACTATAAAAAGTACTGACTCCTTTCGCATTCTCATCATAGCTTGCATTATGATGAATACTTATCAACAAATCAGCATTTCTCTCATTAGCGAAAGTTGTTCGTTCACTTAACGAAAGATAAACATCACCCGAACGTGTCATTAATACACTTGCACCATAACTTTCGAGATGCCGTTTAATCTTTTCTGAAAATTGGAGATTTAGAGTTTTCTCATCATAGGATCCATTTACAGCACCGCTATCGAAACCACCATGGCCAGGATCTAATACAATTGTTTTACAGGCAAGCGGTACATTCTTAAGTTCACCTACAACACAGGAACCAATTGATCCAGTACCACCAAGAATCGTAAAACTATTAATTCCTTTTTCATCGATTACCCTATCAGTCTCATCTGGTAAATAATCAGGCATTCCCAATAGTAATGAAGCTTGCTGTTTTGCTGCTAGAACAGAACCCGTTAATGCATCTGCAAACTTCAATCCAGTTGCTAGAAATACCTTATCCGTATTTGGGCTTAAATCTCGGATAATATTAGCAGCTACTTCAAATCGGTTAGCCCCACCAATTCTTTGCGGACTATTCAATTGATTATAAACTGAAGGTTCGACACTCGCTTCACCACCGACCACAATGGTATTAGAAGCTTGTTCTGTCAAAACTTTTGTTTTAGGAGGCAGTACATTGGACTGTGTAAGTAAAATCGGATATCCTTTTCTTGATGCATACGGTGCAATTGCAAGAGCATCTGGAAACTTGAGCCCATTTGCTACTACAACTGTATTACTCGGACTCATAAGCTTTGCAATATTATGAGCTACCTCAAACCGATCGGTACCACCTATACGTTTAACATCAGGTACTACTTTTTTTATCTCATTTAATACGTGATCAGAAACACTTCCAGGACCACCTACTACATATACTTTTTTAGGATGTAGATTTACAATTTCGTCTCTAGTTGTTTTCGTAAAGATATCCTTTTGCGTTAATAGGATAGGTGCGTTTAACTGATACGCTAAAGGTGCTGCTGATAACGCATCAGCAAAGGCTTTATAATTTGAAATGAAAACCGTTTCTGAACCATTGGGCCACCCTGCATTTGAAACATTGACAGCAACTTCAAACCGATCTGCTCCATCTAATCTATTAATCTGTGGATCCCCAGCTGCATAAGTCATTGATGGTACCATTAAAAACAGTACAACAGCCGCCAAGAAAAATTTTTTCAACTTTTATCCCTCCCTATTTTAATTATAGTATGCAAGAACTCCGTCGAGAATCGCCTTAGCTGCCTGACCTCTGTACCATTCACTTGCCAGTTTCGCTGCATCTTCAGGATTCGTAATAAATCCCAGTTCAAGTAAAACGCTTGGCATTAAAGTGTGTCTTAATACGTAATAATCATAATGTTTAACACCGCGGTCATCTGTGTTAAGTCTATTTATCAGTCTTGGTTGTATTTCTGCAGCAAGCTCTTCACTTTCTCTTGCCTTGTACGTACTATCCCAATAAGATTCAGTTCCATTTACGGAACTTGATGTAAATGCATTTGCGTGAATACTAATAAAGGAATCGGCACCAGCACTGTTTGCTATCTTCACACGGTCTGATAGTTCAACAAATGTGTCATTGTCACGAGTCATGATAATATTTGCTCCGACTGCCTCAAGCTTATCCCTTGTTTTAATACCAACATCTAAAACAACATTCTTTTCATATAAACCATTACCAATTGCCCCCGAATCATGATCGCCATGTCCTGGATCTAAAACAATCAATTTACCAGTTAATTGTGTCATATGGTTTAGTTGAGAGTTTACATTTGTAGAAACAGACCCAGTACCACCCAAAATAACAAAATGATTTAAATCTTTATGATGAATAATATCTTCAATTGAATTTGAAACATCAGACGGCATTGTTAATAAAATCGGGGCATTTTGTTTCGCAGCAAGAACAGAGCCCGTTAAAGCATCGGCGAATGTTAGCCCTGTCGCCACATAAGCCTTTGAAGGATTCCAATTTAATTGTTTAACAATATTGGACGAGACCTCAAAACGATCACTTCCCCCAATTCTCATTGGTGAAGGCAAGTCATTTGCTACTCCCTGTCCTACACTCCCCGTCCCACCAACAATAATTGTATCATTTATCCCAAGGGCTTTTAGAGTATTAGAAGTTGTTTGTGGTAATGTTGTATCCTCAGTTAGTAGAATAGGATATCCATGTCTTGCAGCATAAGGTGCAATTGATAGAGCATCCGCAAATACCATCCCATTTGCTATAACTGCATTATTAGTAGAACCCATTTCACGAGCTATATTAGCAGCAACATCAAATCGATCTGATCCTCCAATCCTTTGAACAGATCCCGAAAGTGAATCTACCTCACGGAAAACCCGATCAGAAATACTACCACTACCACCTACTATGTATACTTTTGAAGGATGTATAGACTCTAATTTAGTCCTAGTTTTATCTGTCAGATGATTAGATTCAGTTAGGAAAATAGGAGCATTGTGTTTATAGGCTAGTGGAGCTGCTGCAAGAGCATCTGCAAAAGCTTTATAATTGGCTAATACAACAGTGTTTGCTGAACTCCATCCTTGTTCATACACATTTCTCGCAACATCAAACCGATCCTCACCTGAAATTCGAGAAATTTGTGTATCTGCTGCCATTACAGGTGTTGTAAAAAATAACATAAAAGCAAGCAGCATGATGACCTTTTTCAATACGTTCATCTCCTTGTTTTAAGTAAGTAATAAACAAACGACACCTATACCCTGTGTGTGAATGTAACGAGTAAGGTAGTAAATCCCTATATGCAACTTGTCACAAGGTATAAGTGTCAAAATTATTACTTATTATTGATTAATTATTTATTTAAGTATTGTTCCAGGATAATAGAATTCTAATATTTCCTCATACGGAATACCTGCTTCCGCTCTACCCTTTGCTCCGTGTTGACTCATTCCAACTCCATGGCCAAAGCCTCTTCCTGAAACTTGATATGAGGCACCAGAAGAATCTAAATTCGTTATATAAGTACTCTTAAAGTATAAAGTTCCTAGGATAACCCGTATATCACTTGCGAGAGTTTGTCCAGTATCAACTGTGTATTTTTTAATATATCCATTAGTGTCGTATCTGTAATTTCCTGTATCACGATCTCTAGCATAAAACTCTACTCTCAATCTTCCATATTTACTTCTTCCACTGTTATAAGTGTCATTTAAATTCATCGAAAATTCAGGGATTGATATTAGTTTAATCTCTGTGTTCTTATATTCCGCCTTTGTGTTTAACCAGTCTTTTATATTATCTGCAAACTTGTCATCTACTTCATCAATTTTCTCCCACCAATGTCCTGGGTTTTTTAGGTTATCATTATAGGAGAACATATCAATTTGTGTCTTATGAAGCTCGATTCCCCAAGTTACATCATCGAAAGTATCAGGTTGAACCGGAAGATATGGTAAAGGAGTACTTCCCCACTCATTTGCATTAGATTCTGTCATACCCCCATTACTGGAGGAAAAGACTGCACTGATCAAACGATTATTGTAATACAATTCTTTACCACTTGTTGCTTCAACCGCTTTGTTTGAATCGGAATAAGTGCCCGAATTCCACATATATCCACCATAGACTTGGAAGCTTTGATTATCTTTAACTACGTTTCCAACTTCATCAATTGAATAGGTTCTGGCTGCAACAGCCTGAGCTTTTAATGCTTCTGAATGCCAGCTTGCAGGCATTTCATTAGGAACTACTCCTTTCAAATAATCATCAAATGGAATATTTAAGTTAATAGGGCGTACATATCCATCTTCCAATTTGAACTGCATTTCACCTAAATAAGGACGATCATTTATTCTAATCTGTTTTGACGCTGTATATTGTCCAGGTGTTAGAACAAAACTTGTGTTTCCGAAGTCCTTAACTAGGGTGGCCCCCCTGTATAAAGCAATTCCACTGTTTCTCTTTTTCACATAGTAATTAATCCCTGAATCAATCGGAATGTAATTCGGTAAACTATTCATCACTTGATCAGTTACCGACGCAGGTCCCCCAAGAATCGTAAAATTAGCCATTCCGTAATCTTCAATTAACCTGTCTGTTGTGCCAGGTAAACGATCTGGTATTGTCAGCAGTAAAGGGGCTTTTTGCTCTGCAGCAAGTACTGAACCAGTTAATGCATCTGCAAACTTCATACCTGTAGCCATATATGCTTTTTCTGTTGGCATATTTAGTTTTCTTACGATATTGGTCGCAACCTCAAACCGATCTGCCCCACCGATTCGAGTTGGTGAAGGAACATTAATGTTATTACTCACACTACCTGTTCCACCAATGATGTATGTGTTTGAAATCCTTCCCTCTTCTAATGCTTGTCTAGTTTTAGTAGGTAAAGAATCCTTAGTGGTTAATAAGATTGGGTATCCTTGACGGGCAGCATACGGTGCAATTGAAAGAGCATCCGCAAATACTAAACCGTTTGTAACAATTGCTGTATTAGTGGATCCTAATTCTCTTGAAATCTTGTAAGCTACTTCAAATCGGTCAGCTCCGCCTATTCTGCGGACATCAGATACAATCGAATCAACCTGATTAAGCACATTATTGGATACACTTCCAGGACCGCCAACAATAATAACTTCTCTAGGTTGTAAGTCTATAATTTTTTGTTTTGTTTTCTCTGTTAAAAATCCTGTTTGCGTTAAAAGAATTGGTGCATTCTTCTTGTAAGCTAACGGTGCCGCTGCTAATGCATCAGCAAATGCATTATAGTAAGCCAGTATAACTGTATCAGAATTGCTATCCCAAACCTTATCAGCAATACTGTTTGCTACATCAAACCGATCATTTCCGGTAATCCTAGTGTTTTGATTGTTATCTTTAACACGATAACTTCCATTTGTCGTTACCTCAATCGAGGTTTTATTACCTATGTAATTTACTAGTTTAATAGAAATTGTTTCGGCAGCTTTAACATTAGAAATTGGTACCAAAGATATAGATAACAAAATGACCAATGATGCAATTAAGATTTTTTTGTACATGCCTTTTATCCCCCTTAAAAAAATTAAAAAAACCCTCCCTCTTAGTTTTCATATAAAATCAGTATAGCAAAAACTGATTAAAAAGAGGCTAAATATTACAATTTTCTACAAAATGAGCCAATAGTTAGAAGATAATAGAAGATGTATAAGGAAAACGTACCTAACTTATTCTTCTATAATATTTTTCTTCATATATATTATCGACAGGGTTTTCCATATATTTATTAAAATATTATCTTTTTAGTAATTTCCCCTTTAAAACATCAACCTGAACTGGTTAAGTTATCTGTATTTCCACTATTTAATAAAAAAAGTGACCCGGAATACCGGGCCACAAAAATAGATTTAAGCATTATAACTTACCGTCTCTTAAAATTTTTATCAAATCATTTTCTAATAGACGGTCTGACATCTTAATTCCTTTCTTGATCCGTTCATAACCTTCCCGGCAATTTTGAACATCAACTTCTTTTCCACTACTAACTTTAATACAACTTCCTTGCTCAAACTCCCCAGTTGGAGACATGGTGAAGTCATAGTTATCCGAAAAGTAACTGTAAGTTGGAAAACCATGTCTAAATCCTACAAAGCCTTGTTCTTTAGAATTCAGATCAACTCCCACCTGGTACAAATCTTGTTTAATCCCTAATAAGGAGATAACAGTAGGAGCAATATCAACCATCCCCCCAATAATATCCTTCGTTTCTCCAACCTCTTGACCAGGATAGTGAATAATCAATGGTATGTTAAACATTTCTTTACGGTCAAATTTCACCCCAAGGAGATTCTTTAACTGTTTGGATTTATCAGGCAGTAAACCATAGTGATCGCCATAATAGACAAAAACAGTCTCTTCCCACAATCCACTCTCCTTAAGTTTCTTTATAAAATCACCTAAAGCGTCATCAGCATACTTTGAACTTTGTAAATAGTCCCCAACTGCTGTGTCATTAAACTTATTTGGCAGGTCTAAATATTGATATTCATCAGGTAACTCAAAAGGCCTGTGCTGACTTAGAGTAATAATAAATCCAAAAAAATTACCCCTTTCAGATTGCTTTTTATAGATATCAGTCATTTGGGAAAATATACTTTGATCTGATATTCCCATTCCCAGCTTGTGACTTGCATCAATATCAGGGTGGTTAGTGCTATAAAATTCTTCAAACCCTTGTGCTGGATAAGCTGCTTTTCTATTCCAAAATTCCGGCCGGTTCCCGTGAGAGGCAGTAACATAATATCCAGCCGTATCTAATATTTGAGGTAAAGACTGAAACACACCGTCTACATAACCCTTATATCCGCTTGTATCCTTAGGAGGAAAAAGGGAATTATTAACGACAAACTCTGCATCAGAGGTATTTCCTTTGCCAATTTGGGTGTAGATATTATTATAATAAAAGCTATTCTTTATTAACTTGTTTAAATTTGGAGTTATCTCCTGACCAGCAATTTTTTTATTTATAACAAAATCATTTAATGATTCCGCTTGAACAATAATCAGGTTTTTACCTTTAGCAATTCCGTAATAGGGTGACCTCAATTGACTTTTCTGTTTTTCGTTAAAATAAGTTTTAATTTCATCTAATTCTTTTATACTAGTATCTTTACTAAGTACTGGAGCTACCCTATTTTCATCTAGTGTTTTCGTAGCATTAAAGATATGTGCAGGGAGCATTCCTGCTTTAGCTACTTTATATTGGTTACTATATTGGGCTTCAATAGTAAAAATAGTCAAGCTACTAATCCCTAATATTCCTGTACAAAAAGCAGCTGTTGCTAATTTAATCGACTTTCGCTTAGGTTCTTTATTGGTGAGAAGTAATATTGAAAGTAGGATTATGAGAAGAATAAGATCCATAAAGTAAATAATATCTTGGCTTTGTATTAGAGTAACTATAGAGTTACCAACTTCCGCAGCTTGACCAGCTTGCTCTAATAATTTGATAGATAATATGTCATTATAATACCTTTCGTATACAACATCACCATATAAAAGAATAGATACTAATGCATAGAGGAATATAGAAAATATATAATTAATCTTCCGGGAAGAAAATAGAAAGATACTAGCTAATAGCATTGTTAAACCTAATCCCGATAAAGCCTGTAAAAGAATATTAGATTCATTCAACATTTCATATGAAAACCAAATATTTTTAAAAGTCCATGCAGTAAATATAATAAACATCATTAAAGACGATATAAGCCATTTACTCATAATAAAATCCCTTCCTATTGCTGAATGATTCAGTTACTATTGTAACAAAATCTTTACAAAAAAGTAACAATTCAAATATAGAAAGGGAAAAATATTTAATTTTTTGAATTAATTGGTGTTTTGAATTCATCCACACGAACTAGTTGAACATCTTAAATCTCATGAATAGAAATTGATATCCCTTAATTTCTATCAAGGAGGAGCATCCTATTTTCCAATCCTAATCTGTTTGGGAAAATAGGTATTACGGTATGAAAGACCTCAACACTGCTCACGGCCACTCATCCTCCCATAATATCACTTAATTGAGATCCAAAAATTCCTTCGATCTACGTATCCAAGAGAAAGTGGGGAATATCTCCTTAGCTGGATATCTTATCCCCGTATGGAAAAAGCAGCACCAATCCGCACCACGTACTTCACCATTGCCAGTACCTTTTTCATTCCACTTAGTTACAGAACACAATATTAAAGCAAATTTATATAAGATAGAGATGAGATGCTGGTCCCAAATGAAAGGCAACCGCGGTAATTTATATAAGCAGTAGTTGACAGGTAATTAGTATGTCTACATTAACAAAGATAATGGTTACTTGATTGAATCTGCCCAAACGTTAAAAATAAATATGAAAATTAATGAGATGAAAGATCCCTTTGCTTATTAAATGTTAGGCCGCAAGTGACTGGAGCCTTTTCTATGGAGAAATGATTTTTCTTGTACCTTCATTATCTACTAAACTCTTACAGGTTTATTGCTAGACTGCATTCGAGGTACTGGTATTATATACTGAACTATTGATAGCCGCCTTAATACTTGAACAATTCCTATCGATAGAAGTAAAACAACCATAAACATCAATGGGAATCCGTAAGTAGTCCAAAATGATCTTGGTAATATATTTTGAAGAACCAATAATACCAAAGGATGGACAAGATAAATTCCCATGGATAACGTACCAATTATTTTAAAAGATTCATAAAATAGGGGAATCTTTTTTATTAATGGAAAAAGGCCGATTACCGCAATAGTTAATAGCGGTATATTAATTAAATTAGACATTCTATTAGAAGGAATAGATCCTAACGTTTTGTATTCATAAACAGCCAATACATAGATAGTAAACAATGAGATGATCATTAGTCCTTGCTTTTTTGCTAGTCCCATAATCACATTCCAATTATAGGATAAAAATCCACCAAAAATGAAATAGAAGATCCATGTAAAAAAGAATACCCGGTTATTTAATAGAGCCCCTATCCCCTCTGTTACTGAAATAAAACTTGATAAATTGGTGAAAATAACACTTATAACAAAGGAACTAACTAGAGCAATAATCCATGATAGGTTCGAACGAATCAGTTGGAGAAGTGGGAATAAAATATAAAATTGAATAACAATTACCATAAAATATAAATGGTAGAAAGTCTCTCCAAATAGAAAACTCATCACAAAATCACTATTAACATGAATTTCTACATTAAGAAAGAATACTTTAACTAATAAATAAAACACACTCCATACAATGAATGGCATAACAATTTTTGTGAATCGGGATTGAACAAAATGGAACTGATCAAAACCTTTGGACTTTACTTGTTGAAACAGTAAAAATCCACTAATCAAAGCAAAGGTTGGAGTGCCGAAACGTCCTATTTGATTTAAGAAAAAGGTAAGCCAATTATAGGTTTCATTATGTTGGTAAAAGTAACTTGCACTAAGGTGTACAAGTAAAACTCCTACACATGCAAATGCACGTAAAAAGTGTATTTCCTCAAAAAATTGATTTTTAGACTGACCAAGCTTCTTATTCATCGATTACAACTCCCTAAAAGTTCATCTATTCTCTATTTCGTTCAGATTAGGAGCTTAATGACCATTGTTTTTATTACATATATTGTAAAGTGGGTCTGGTTCGTAAAAAAAAGAGCACAATATAGTTAATTTTCCCTTTTATACATGTATTACTACTCACTCTATTTACTCAAGCCGTACAAAAAGTTTATTAAACAACATCATAAGTAACATTTTCAATGTTTATAAACTTTATTCTGTTTTCGGATTAACCTTCTGTATATTTATAAAACAATATAAAAAAGCGGTTAATTGTAAAATGAAGTGCAACACATATAAATAGAAAAACCATAGTGAGACCGTGTATCATTAATGTCGACGAAAACGATTAACTCACGGAGGTCACTATGGCTCAAACTCATTCTAGCACAAAGGCTCGCTCCTTTAAACATCTTAGCGATTCCGAGAGAGGGGAAATCTCTGCCTATCTAAAATTAGGTCTCTCTCTTCGTGAGATTGCGAAAAGAACAAATCGCGATGTAAGTACCATCTCTCGGGAACGCAAACGGGGTTCTGTTACACAGCTTGATACCAATCGAAAGCCAAGTATGAACTATTTCTCTGATACCGGCGCCCGTGTCTACAAAGAAAATCGTCAGCACTGTGGAGCTCAATCTATCGTCATGAAAGCATGGGAATTCCTTCAGTTCGCAGGGAAGAAAATATTAGAAGATAAATGGTCACCAGACGCGATCGTTGGTTATGCGAAAAGAGCCACTACATTCAACGACACTTATATCCCGTCCACTAAAACGATTTATAATTTGATCGATCAAGGGAAGCTGTCTGTCAGAAACCTAGATCTTGCCATGAAAATGCGCCGATCCACTAAAAAGAAACCCTCTCGTAAAAACAAGCGTATTCTAGGGCAGAGCATTGAAGAACGATGTGACTCCGTTGAGTCCAGAGAAGAATTTGGACACTGGGAAATTGATACGGTTATTGGAAAGAAATCCAATGATGAAGCCTTACTTACCCTTATTGAGCGTAAAACACGTAAAGAACTTCTTTTACGGATCTCAAGCAAGAGTGCTTCCAGTGTAGAGTCTGCTTTAGACNTACTTACCCTTATTGAGCGTAAAACACGTAAAGAACTTCTTTTACGGATCTCAAGCAAGAGTGCTTCCAGTGTAAAGTCTGCTTTAGATACGATTTTTAAACCATACAAAGACTGCCTTCCTCAGATCTTTAAAAGCATTACGGCTGATAATGGATCTGAATTTAGTGAAATGGCAGCATTAGGGAAGAAAAAGGGGATTTCTATTTACTTTTCACACCCTTATGCTTCGTATGAACGTGGCACGAATGAGCGCCACAATGGAATCATTCGCAGGTTTATAAAGAAAGGACAACCGATTCACTCCTACTCAGATGAGACACTACAAGAAGTAGAAACGTGGATGAATGAATTACCGCGGAAAATTTTAGACTACCAGACACCGGATGAATTTTTCGCAAGTTGTGTAGCTTTGGTGGCCTAGGCCACCAAAGCTACACAACGGAGGTTCTCCCTATGGCCTTATAGGGTGTTGCATTTAATATTGCAATGTACGAATATAAAAAAGCTGCAGAAAGCAGCTTTTTTATTATTGACCATTCAATTTGCTATAAAGTTCTGGATTGATTGAACCTGTTCCACCTAACACGTTAAACGATGAAATTCTTTTTGCTTCAATAACATCTCTAGTAGCTTCAGGGAGACGATTAGGCCATGTTAATAACATCGGTGCATTTTGTTTAGCTGCCAACACAGATCCGGTTAGGGCATCAGCAAAAGATAACCCTGTCGCAACATATGCCTGTCCTGGTGTTTGGTGAAGTTGTGTGATTACATTAGCAGCGACTTCAAATCGATTTGCTCCACCGATACGTTGTGGTTCCGGTAGTTGGGAGTATACACGAGAGCTTACACTCGCAGTCCCGCCAACTACAATAGTACCGTCTACATTTTCTAAAGCCTTCTTTGTAATATCCGGTAATTCATTCGGATTTGTGAGTAAAATTGGATATCCATGTCTTGCCGCATAAGGTGCTATTGCAAGTGCATCGGGGTAATTTAATCCATTTGCCAAGATCCCTTTTTCAGCATTGCCTACGCGACTCGCAATGTTGAAAGAAACAGCAAATCGATCATCTCCACCAATTCACTCAACCTGTATGCTAGAATCGATACTCTTAATCTCGTTAATTACTGAATCGTTAATACTACCTTTCCTCCAATAATAACTACCCTTGAAGGGCTCAAGCGATTAATTTCATCCTTCGTTGCTGTAGCAAGTTTATCTGATAAAGACAATAAAATTGGTGCATCTTGTTCATATGCGAGTGGTGCAGCTGAAAGTGCATCAGCATAAGCATTGTATTTTGCTAAGAAAACTGTTGTTGCCCCATTTCTCCATCCATCCTGAGATACCTTGGCAGCAACCTCGAAACGGTTGGTCCCCCCAAATCGTTCAGCTGTAGTAGGAAATGATAACGATTTCACTTCTGGCTTCGGTTCAGGTTTAAGCGTAGATGGTGATATAACTCGACGTGCAGTTACATATCGAGAACCCCAATAATGAGGTGAAAATGCATCGGCATATTTTACTCCTGATGACTGAGCATTCAACATTCTTCCACTTCCAGCGTAAATGCCTACATGATTTATTCTACCGTCAAAGTCAGTATCATAGAATAATAAATCCCCAACCTGTAGATTGGATTTTGATACATATTTGCCTGATCCTGCCTGACCCCCGCTTGTTCTAGGTAAGTCTATACCGTGGCGACTAAAGACCCACTTCGTAAAGGATGAACAGTCGAAACTGCTCGTATCCCCATATGCTGCTCCGTAACTGTAAGGTGTTCCAATGTACCGTTCCCCTGTTCTAATAATATCAGATGCAACAGATGCAAATGCTATCTGGGCTGTTACTGGTATTATTAGTAGAAATGAAATCAGTACAGTAATTATTTTCTTCATTCGATATCCTCCAATTACGTTATACTTTATTTAGCAATTGGGAAAATGAAAGATTTAAAGAAAGTTTCGTATATTTTAATTTTAAAAGATTCGTAGAAATATGTATTATTTAGGTCCATAGTTATGTTTATGTTTCACCCTATTGCTAAGTAAAATGTTATCACAAACGAGAAAATTTCGAATGTTACAAAAACATTACAAATTCGACTTTATTCGTAATAAATCTGGTGAATTCTACAAAATACATAAAATTAAAAGTAAGGTGTCAGGCGAAATACTAGTTAATATAAAGAAAATAAGATATAGAAGGAGCGAAAATATCTGCTCGATTAATTCCATTTTTACAATCACTCCCGGTTAATCTAAGGTAAAAAGTGTATTAATGTATTTTTTCTCGTATTTAATCTACTTACTCCTTATCCTTGTTTACTTTCTGTACAAGTAAGTTGGCATTAAGTGCTCCGATAATAATTCCAACTGTATCCAAAAGAACATCCTCAGTATATGGTGAGCGATTGGCTGTAAATCCTTGATGAAATTCATCTGATGCAGCATAAATAAAGGATAGAAGTAATGCTGTTGTTTTTATATACTTTATCTTGGTAGTGCAAAAGATCGCCCGGTATATTAATAGGAATAGGATAAAATAAACAGAGAGATGTGCCAATTTACGAAGGAAAAATTCAACGAAACCAGCTTCCCCCAGCTGATCAACACTGACTTCTTCTCCAGCATAATCAAACTCTAAATTACCAAATAAACCGGATACCCAATCTAGTGGTATTTGATCGGAAAGGAAAGGTTTAATATCTTGTTCTTGATAGGGTTGGGAGGAGGAATAAAAGATTATACCCACCCATATTAAAACAGGTAGCCAATATAGAATGAATTTTTTCATGTATATCCACCTTTAATCAAACGTTTGTTTCTTCATTTTACCATATAGAAAGCATTATAAGGGTCTGGAACAGGGTTAAATGCAGTGTTTTGAGTTTTGGTTCCTAACACCACGAAGAATATATCAAGGGGTTGAATCTTAACGAAATAACAGAACCACCAAAGGGTAAAAAAAGAGGGTCAGGCACCGCAATGCTAAATGGTGGCTGATACCTCTCTCCATTATGGCCGTAGTTTGATAAATTGGAATTCTTTATCACGAAAGTGGAATTCTATTTTAAAGTTACGACCTTGGTAACTATAAGAATAAGTTCTTCCCAATCCTCCAGGGTCTATCTGTTTTTTGCCGAGCCTTTTCAATAATTCATTTTCGCTTATAGTTTTTACAGGTTGTAATATAATCCCCCTAACTTTCTCTCCTTTGAAGAAAATTTCGAATTGATTATACCTTAACGATGGTAAGTCGTCACTTTGAGGTGTTCCTGGATCATCCTCAATTGGCTCTCCTAATTCCTTGATGACATCTTCTTTTGATCCGGCTTTAATTGGGTTAAATATTTGCAAATTGATATTTGTCAGTTCAGCCGCTAATTTATCAGGAGATTCTGTTTCTAGTGGTGATTCTTCAGCTTGAGTATTACCTTCTTCTTTTTTCGTTATATTTTTTTCCTTTTTGTTATCCTCTTCGTTCGCTGATTCTACTCTTTCAAGTTCAGGATTCGTATACTCCTTTGGAATAGCTAAAGTGAATTGGCTTTCTTTAATCGATTCATTTAGAGTGAGACTATTCATTTCTACCGTTCGCATCATTTTCCTCTCACCATCTAACAATTCGAACTTCAACCATATGCCAGTCTCTCTATGCGCCCAAACCTTCACGAATCTTTTTTCGCCTTTTTCAGTTGTAAAACTTCCTTTGATTACAATTGAGTTTGCTCCATCCAACACCATTTGTTTTACAATTGACCATTCATCGAAATTTTTCAAGTATCTTTCAGCCAACCCCCTTGGATAAATGTATTCCAAGTCAAGAACGGTATGGGGTATAAACTCTCGATCATGCTGAGTCTCACTATATTCCTTCATTTCATGAAACAATTGTATCGTCTCTTTGCCTTTTCGAAGCGATTCTTCATTCAGAGCCTCACTTCTTTTGTGGACATAATAGGCAGGTTTTGCTCCATTTCGTACAGCAAAATCAATTTTGAATTCAGCGGGGTTTGGATATTTCACCGTATAAGTTCCACTTGCTGTATCAAAGTTTGTAGAAGCATTAAGCATTCTGTCATAGATTTCTTGTTTAGATATTTCAGGTTTCTTTTCATCCTCAGCTGGATCTTGGTCTTTTAGTTCTTCAACAGGTTTATTAGGTTGTTCCTTCGGAGTTTCTGATGGTGTATTAGGTTGTTCTGTTGGTTGTGTTGAATGTCGATTTTCATTAATCATCAAAAACAGAAAGGAGCAAAATACAAGCATCCCAATTACTGAAAGTGCTGGTTTGTATACCTTTCCGAACATGGAACTAGAAGAAATAGTTTGCTGTTGTTCTTCTTGTATCCGTTGTATAATTTTGTATTCAGATGATTGGGTATAAGGATTTTCACTAAATATGGTCGAGTCAAGTTTTTGTTTTAAATGTTTAAAATCGTCTTTATTCATAATAACCTTCGCTCCCTTCAAGTTTATCTTTTAACAGTGTTCTAGCTCTTCTTAATCTTGTCTTAATTGTGGATTCATTCATTTGCAGTAAGTTGGCTATTTGTTGGACGCCAAGTTCTTCATAATAATGCAGAATGATGACTTCACGATATTTGATTGGTAACTTTAAAACAAAATATGCTAGATCATCATCTGTCTCACCTTCTGATGATTTTTCCCTATTATTTTTTGTAGAGATAATGTTCGATAAAATGACCCTCTTAAAATAAGATGACTTCAAATAGTCCTTACTTTGATTTGCAGCAATTCTGTATAGCCAAGTTTTTAAGGATGAATCCCCTTTAAAAGAATCGTACTTACGGAAAGCTTTGATAAACGAATCTTGTACGACATCCTCCGCAGTGCTCCAGTCTTTAACATAACTAAAGACAAAATTCGTCAACTGTTTACCATACTTTCTAATTGCCTCTTCAATTACTGTGTTAGCGTCTGATTCTTGGTTATCTGTTACAACCTTTTTTAATTCAATCTCCCCATTAGAAAATTCCCCCATTTTTTGTTGCCCCCTCCCGTTAATCCTTTGACGATGATAATCACTGTTTTGGATTCATTAATAAAAATATTTTTTCATAAGTTGGTCCATTTTTATAGTAAGGACATTTTATTATTAACTTTCATATCCCATTTTTTGTTATACATGTTTTTCATATTGTAGCGCTTGTATATTCCAAGAAAGAAATTACGATTAGGATATATTTGATGAGATTGTATTTAATGTTAAGAAGAAATGGATGGATGTTGCTGAATTTGCTACTTGTTATGTACTACCTCTAAAAAGTGAAGATAATAATGTCTACATTCTTCCATTATATGAAATCGTTAGTGATGGATAGATAATTATCCAGTAATCACCAAAACCTGTGTGATAAATATCAACACAGGCTTTTTTAAAGAATTAACATTTCAAATTATTTGTTGACACTCTCTTCAGCTATTCTCCGATTGACCTCCTCCCGTATTTCCAATAACCATTCACTGTCACATGGATACTTACTGAAGGATATAGGCTGATCTAATTTGTCCTCTAGCAATTCTATAACTTCATTTTTCCCTATTAGTTTCTCTAACAATTGCAATGCCCTTAAGTCTTGAAGAGCTTCAAAAAACACTTCCATCCTTATTGATTCAATCGGTCCATCTTTTCCAGGGTAAACAAGAAAGGGATCTCCCGATGGAAATGCATAACCTGCATCCGTGTTGCGAAAGGGATCGATTTGCCTGCGAGAGAATTGTGAAAACCAAAAATTATAACCCCAATGGAGGAATCCTTCTATATTAAACTTGTACAGTTGCATTCCGATAATGCGATTTCTTGCTGATGGGAAATTAATAAAACGATTGGAAACGTGCTTGTATTGTGAACAGCAATAATATGTCCATAGGTTCGGGACTTGATTTTCTATAAATGGCTCAATGTGATTGTTGGCAGGAATAGGATTTCTTATAATACCTTTCTCATAAAATTGAAAGTCTGATAATGCATCAATAATCGGGAACTTAGATAAATACCGATAAATGATTTCACTTGCCTGTTGATAGGAATCCAATTGGTTCAAACTTGGCTCATCAGAAATATGGAAATAAACCCGATTCTCAAGATCTTGTTCCTCTATAAACATAATGAGTTCAGGGAAAAATTGTGAGAGGAACAGTTTGTAATCCTCTCCCGCTGCGTCCGTTTCCCATCCGAAAATTTTCTTTACGTCACCGTTTTCAGTTGCAACGATTTTCGGAGCGTGTTCGGCTCCCCACTGCGTAAAAAAGTGAGCGAATTCAAAGTATTTAATCCCCTTCTCTGTACAGAGATCAACCCATCTGATTAATTTATCAAAAGAAAAATAATAGTTCTCTCCGACTTTCTCAACGTCTATTAGCTGAACAGTCGGCCGCTCTCTTCCTACTTCTGTATCAAGAGGTGGCGTGAACAATGGTGTTAGGATCATGTTTATGCCGTGCTCTGCTGCAGTTTGCACATATCGTTCAATTAGACTCCAGTGTTCTTCACTGAAGATGTCAACATCATACTGAACTGCTATACAATCGGTATGAAACCATTCCGTATGGATAAGTTTTTGTTCAGGTAACTTCTCTGGTATCACTTCAAGTTCAAACGTTTCCTGAGCAAGACTTTTTCCAGCGTCTGTTTCAAAATTTATTTTTATCGTATGGACACCTGGTTTCATCTTTTCGCTAACATTTACGGTGATCCAAACGGAACGCCATTGATTTGGAAGACCTGTAATTCCATTATCATCAAGAGGATAAAGGGGGTCGGGATAGAGCCCTGGTGTCGATCGAAGTATGTTATCGTCAGGATCGTGATAACATGGTAATTCGCACGGGATTAGCCCTACCGATCTAATACTCAAAGATTCCTGAAAGTCGGTTTCAGCAGAAACTTTTATCGAACTCAATATGGTTCCGTCATTTCGATAGGCTACCTGGAAAGAATACACTTCATTGAGGAGAGCCGACCCTCTTTTTGAGGCCGGCTCCTGTAATTCTTCATCTGCAAACACTTTTACTAGAGAACTTAAACATCTAGTTTCCAATTCTTGGCCATTATTTATCATCTCGGTTCCCCTTTACTGTTAATGTTATTTTTCATATCGTTACTATCCTTTTGAACCCGTAAACGTAATCCCTTCAATAAAATGCTTTTGTAAAAAAACAAATATGAGAATGACAGGCCACAATGCAAGTAATGAACCAGCCATTAGTATTGAATAATCTGTTACGTGTTGACCTTTTAGATAGGCAAGGCCTGCTGATAATGGCATCATTTCCATTGAATTGTTTACAATTAGCGGCCACATTAAGGATTTCCAACTAAACAGAACAGTTGTAATCGACAATGCGATCAAGCCAGGCTTTGCTAATGGGAGCATGATCTTCCAGAAAATCTGGAAGTGATTACATCCATCAATCCTTGCCGATTCCTCCAACTCTTTTGGCAGTGTCATAAAGAACTGCCTCATAAGAAATGTGCCAAATGCGCTAAATACTCCTGGGGTAATTAATGCTTGCAAGCTATCTAACCAACCGATTTTTTCCATTAATAGATATTGAGGGATCAAGAAAGCTTGTGATGGAATCATCAACACCGACAAAAATAAAATAAATAAAATATTTCGCCCTGGGAAATTGATTCTCGCAAAAGCATAACCTGCCATCGAACAGAGCATTAATTGTCCTAATAAAATTCCACCTGTCATGATTACTGTATTCACATAAAAGTTAGTGAAAGGCAATGATGTAAATACTTCTACGTAATTTTCCCATTGGATTTTGGATGGAAAAATGACGGGAGGTACCTTCGTTGCCTCTCCTAATGTTTTTATAGACGTAAGTAACATCCAAATAAATGGACCTACCATAACAAGAGAACCGACTATTAAAATGATATGAACAGCGGACTTTTTATATTTTGATCTTGATGTAGCCATTGATACACCCCTCTCAACGAAGATTCATTTATTCGTAATGAACCCATTTCCTCTGTAATTTCACCTGAATAATGGTGATAGTAAAAATGACGACAAATATTAAGGACGCAATTGCCGATGCGAATCCTTTATTATTCAATTCAAAGGCTTGCTCGAAGAATAAAACAACAAGAGTACGTGTATCCTGAGCAGCAGGACTTGTAGGTTCAATCATCATAAATATTAAATCGAATATCTGAAGTGCTTCTATTAAAGATATAATTGTCACAAAGAAAATGGTCGGTGTCAGTAGTGGTAAAGTAATGGTGAAAAACTTTCTTATTGACCCAGCACCATCAATTGAAGCGGCTTCATATAAGGAGGAAGGTATTCCTTGAAGTCCTGATAAAAAGAAAATCATATAGTACCCAACTTGCATCCAAACACTCACTAATATAATGGATAATAAGGCAATGTCGGGATTTGTAAGCCAATTTGGACCCTCGATTGAAAAAAGGCTTAATATGTAATTGATAAGACCGTAATTAGAGGTATATAACCATTTCCAAACCATTGCAACCGCTGCTGGGATCGTTACAACAGGAAGAAAATAAAGGGTACGATAAAACGACATTCCTTTTATTTTTTGATTTAATAGTATAGCTATGAAAATCGCAATTGCTATACTAATAGGAACTGAAAGAGCTGCAAATATAAATGAATTCTTTATAGCCCCGATAAGATCTGGATCTTCTAACATTTTTTTATAATTTGATAACCCGCTCCACTCGTAATTCCCGAAAGCTTCCCAGGTTGTGAAACTAAAATAAAAGGTTTGAATACTCGGCCAGATATATAATGCTATAAGACCGATTAACGTAGGCCCTATCATTAAATATCCCCAAAAATAGTCGCTTCGTTTTAAAGGGCTTCTAGTCTTAAGCTGGGCCTTTGTACTAACCTTGACTTTGTTTTTACTTAATGACCTATTTATACTCAAACCCAGTCACCTCAATTTGTAAGATTAAGGTTGACCCAGCATCAGAATAATCAAAGCTCTCCACTACTAAATAAATTGGAGAAAACCAGACACTATAAGGTCAACCCATTTTAGTTTACTTTTCGAGTACTTTTTCCACTTCTTCATCTAATTTCTTTGCTGTCTTCTCTATACTTTCTTCCCCAGACCATGCTTTAGGTAAAATATCATATTCAAGTTTTTGCCATTCTGGAGTGTTTTCGTTTGCAGGATACGGTACCGCATAATCGAGCATGTCAATAAAGGCTTGTAAATTCATTTCAGGAATTGCTTCCACCCATTTTTCTTGAGTCCCATTATAAGCAGGGATAAATAATCCACTTTCAGAAAACATTTGGTTCGCCTCTTCAGACGCTAGAAATTCTAGCAGTTTCCACGCCTCATCAGGATGTTTGGAATTTGCAGCAATAGCATGTCCAACTCCATGAATGACGGTTGCTCGTTTCTCACCTTTTGGAAGTACAGCAACATCCACTTTTTCTTTTAGTGATTCATGATATACACCCGCCATCCAGGAACCATCATAAATCATCGCCACCTTTTCAGATTCAAAAAGCTGCTGAGGCTTGGTATCTGTCATTTGGGCCAATGTCGGTGAAACTTTGTGCTTATGGATCATATCTGTCCAAAATTTTAATCCTTTAATTGTGTTCGGGTCATCATAACCTGATTCTTTTTCGTCTTCAGACAGAACATAACCACCTGCTTGATAAATCGTGTTGTAGTATCCCGCTTGGTTGTTTAAAGTAGCAGTAATTCCATATGTACCTTCCTCTTTGTTCGTCAATTTTTTAGCCGCTTCAATAACCTTATTCCAGTCCCACGTATCATCAGGATATGCTACTCCTGCCTCGTCAAACATCTCTTTGTTGTAAAACAAAGCAATCGTATCAAAGTCTTTTGGTATCGCGTAATTTGTTTTCTCGTATGTGTAGAGTTCTACTAACGATTGTGGGTAGTTATTCAGATCAACCTTCCCTTTTTCAAGATACTTATCAAGCGGCAATAGGATTCCGTTCGAAGCATATTTGTTAAAGTTAGGTCCGTTCATCCAAAAAACATCTGGTAAAACGCTGCTACTTGCCGCGGTCTCTAACTTTGTCCAGTACTGATCCCATGGTGTAGGTTGTAATTTCACGTTGATATTTGGATTTTGTTCCTCGAACTTCTTAAGAACTGTTTCATATGCATTAGCTTGTGCCTCATCCCAAAAACCTAAGGTAATCGTAATACTCTCATCATTACTAGATCCATCTCCACTTGTATCTGTTTTGTATGCACACGCTGTCATTAAGAGCAAGAAAATAATCATTAATACCGAGAACAGTTTTCGCACTCTACATCTCCCCTTTTTAAAATAGTTTCAATTTACATTTCTTATCAATTGTTAAACGCATATTGTACTTTCCTTTACATTTCGAATTATACAGTTGGTAGGTTGTTGGGTCAACACTATTTTCGGAATATTTTAATTAGTTAGATTTGTGGGTTTGCACATAGAAAAAACACCCTCCGAAACATACGTAAAGAACATGATTCAGAGGATGCTTTTCTTACCTCATCTTTACTTAACCGATGTAACCCTATTCAAAGCAGGGGGTTGGATAGCCTTCTGTTGTTTCAAAAAGTCTAAGAACGCCCAATGGTCACTCTTTACTCGAACTGGGTCTTTATATTCTTTGAAACTTGGGTATCCATCGCTACCTCTGATCAGATATGCAAGTGCCGCAACACGATAAGAACGATTCGGATCAAGTGTCTTTCCATTAATGACGATATTCTCCGGGTCAACTCGCTGACCTACAGGTTTTGTATTGTCATAGGAATAGTGAACATTATACGATACAGCTAGGGGATGGAAACTTACACTTTCATCAGATTGGACTCTCCATTGTTCTTCAAGAATCTGATCTATTTGCTGACCAGTTAAAGATACTACAACGATAGGATTTACATAACCATGAGCTTGCCATTGCTCTCCGAAAAGGATTTGTCCATCACGATCAGCAGGGTTGTCGCCCTTAGCATATAGTAAATCACCACGGAGTGGACTCGAGGCTGTCAGAGCAAAATCAGCTGGTTTTTTTCGGGTTTTCTTCCCAGTAGCATAATGAGCATCAGCCGCGACGTTAGCTAATGTACTTTCCCCATCCTCACTACGAGCTCGAGTAAGGTCACCGGTAAGCTTAACTACTGGTTCTGCCCAACGTTCTCCGCCTCGCTCTACCCAGTAAGAGACCATCTTAGAGATTTGTGGATCTGCAGGTACGTCTCGAGTCACCGGGTGGTTTGTTGAGGTTGTTCTTTCTCGTACAACGTCCTTGCTGACCGGGTCAATCCATAAATTTATTTCACTTAAAAGCTTACCATGGTTTGCACCTTCCACCACGGGACGCGGGTCACCATTCGGATCGTTAATCGAGCAATTAAAAGATGCATGCCAATGTCCGGTTACGATTGCATCAATTGCTGGTGTGGCTTGTTTAGCAAAATCAATTACTGGACCATACGGATCGATGCATTGATTATAATAACCATAGTCTGATCCACCCTCATGGACTACCGCGACAATCGTTTCTACACCTAATTCTTGTAATTCCTTTGCGTAGCGGTTAGCTGAGTCTAACAATGGATCCGTCGTAAGTGCACCTTCTTGAAATGAGGTCGTACCCAGTATTGTAGTGGGTGTGGTAAGTCCGATAAAGCCAACTGGGATTGTACCACCGTTACCATCGGAAATTTCTTTAATCATGTAGGGCTTAAGTACGTTCTGTCCCGATTTAGCATCACGTACATTCGCACTAATATAATCGTAATCAGCTCCCTGGAACTGGTGTCCAGTCGAATCCTCAAAACAACTGTCAACTCCACGGGTACCAAAACACTTTCCTTTCATCATGTGTTTTACCAAGAAATCTTTCGTTATGTCGAATTCATGGTTACCTGCTACAGAAAGGTCGAGGTCAATTTCATTTAGGAACTCGATTGTTGGTTCATCCCTAAAAGCAGCAACTTCGAAAGGCCAACCACTAAAGTCATCACCAGCCGACAAACGTATTGAATTGCTATGACCTTCCTCTAATTGATTAAGATGCGTTGCTATATAAGCAGCCCCTCCAACAGTAAGAGGTCCATCAGGAGTATCAATTTGACCGTTTGACTTATCATTCATAGCCCGGATATATCCATGGAAGTCTGTCATTGCAAGTAACTGTAGGTTTACGAGATCGGATTCTTCTGATGATGCACTATCAGTACTAGTATTCTCAGTCTTAGATACACTTTCCACATTTGCAGAGGCCTCTAACGTAGATAAAATGACTCCACTAATCATGACAGCAAACAACAACATGAATAAACGCTCTAAAGCGATTTTCAACTCGATTCCTCCCAATTTTTAATTACCTAACCTCCGGACATTTTCGAAACCTCCACAAACTGATATAGCCAACATTCACCACCTTTTTACTGAACAAACTCTTTTCCAATCACTATTAATTTTCATAGATGTAACTATTTTATTTAGCAACCCAAATTATACTGTCGTCAGGTTGTTGGGTCAACACTATTTTCAGAAAATTTAATAATTAGTGCTTGAGGTTTATAAACCATCCATGAGATATATTTGTTTACATTTGGGCCAAAATAAAGTTATCCTACTACTCTCATTTTATTTTCAAAGAATTGTTTTATTATGAGACCTTTTTACTTGTGAAACGTATATAAGAAGTGAAAAGTTGTTTAAATAATAAGGAATGAAGGAGAATAAATGAATGAAAACGTATAAAATCTTGCAGTGGGTTACAGGGCTTTGTGAAGCATTTCTAGCTATCCCTATTATTGGAGGAGCATTTGTTTTCGGAAACTTTTATATACCGCTATTTGTAATGTTTGCGCTCCATATTGTCACGCTCATGTATGCAAAGAAGGAAGCACGCAGTAGCGCTCAAAGTGCGGGAAGTATTGTAGGGATCATCACTTCATGTATTGCTTGGATCCCTATCGTCGGTTGGATCATGCACTTAATTACAGCGGTAATCCTATTAATTAGCGCAGCGATTAAAGACAATAAAGAAGGAGAAGTTGAAGTTATCGACTAAGCGATCACTCAAGTGCTCCAAATGCCACCACCGATTAACAAGGTCGAAAATCGGTGGCTGGGCACTCATCTTCATCACTGACGGGAGGGATAAGAATTGGATTATCATGATGAGCATTTGTCGAAAGATGCAAAGAATTGGGGGATGTTTGCGCATCTGTCCGGATTTGCAGGGTATTTAACCTTTGCATTAGGATTTGTACTAGGACCGCTAATCATTTGGTTAATGAAACGGGACGAATACACGTATGTTAATTACCATGGAAAAGAAGCAATCAACTTTCAAATCAGCTTTTTAATCTATGGATGTATTGCAGGTGCACTGATGGTTGTCTTAATTGGATTTGTTTTGTTACCAATCGTTGGTATTCTCCACTTGATCTTTACGATTATTGGCAGCATTCGTGCAAGTGAGGGCAACTTTTATCGATACCCACTTACAATCCGTTTCATAAAATAAAATAAAATAAAGAAAACTCAGCGATTGCCGAGCCTTTAGGCGAAGTCAGAGCCGTAGTTGCGCTTATACTATAGAAAGTATTTTTATACTATAGAAAGTATTTTTATACTTTCTTAACGTGCGAAAAGCGGAAAGCGCCCTGTTTAGGTGCAACAGGCGTTGGAGATTTCTGGACAAGAATGCATTTTCCAGAGTGATACCCAGAAATTGAAACTGCCTCGAGCACCTGGACGCTGAAGCTAGAGGTTTAATCTACGTAACAGAATATTATACTTTATTACCTTTCTGAAAAGGGTCTTTTGAACCATTAAAATAGCTTGTATTAATTTATTTGACAATGAAGCATCTACTAGCTTGTTAATTCCTGTTGGAATGACTTTATTTAACCTATTAAACTCACGTTTCCAGAATGAAATCGCTTCCACTTTCGGTCAAGATATTTCGATTAATAGTAATATGTTCCCTACCTTACTATTTTTTCAAATATATGGTTGAAAAGGGTTTGGCAAAGGTGTAGGATAATAAAGGCATGAAATTTTTCCCTTTTAATACAAGGGATTTACTAGCTTGTCTGCATGTTTTAATAAGGAGTTTCATAATTTAATAATACCTACATAATAAGGAGGACAAAATGAACGAAACTAGAAACGAAACAAGTGCAACATTAGAACCATCACAATCACCGAAGAGAAGTAAAAAGCCACTAATTATATCCCTGGCTGTTATCTTTATTCTCGGTATCGGGGCAACTGCTTATGCTATGTTCTTTAACCATTCTGCCAAAGAAATGTATTTCCTTGCTGAGAGTAATACATTTAATGAAACATCTGAATCATTTAATGAAACCTTTGCAGTAAATAAAGACCTAGCAGAAAAAACATTAGAAGAGAAATCAAAATCAACTACAGATCTTGGGTTTAAAGTAGAGGGTCTTGA
Source organism: Pseudalkalibacillus decolorationis (assembly GCF_024609785.1). Taxonomy (GTDB): domain Bacteria; phylum Bacillota; class Bacilli; order Bacillales; family Fictibacillaceae; genus Pseudalkalibacillus; species Pseudalkalibacillus decolorationis. The sequence continues at coordinate 38,250 of NZ_JANHJQ010000015.1, read as the reverse complement.
AACGATTGATCCATCAATGGGGATGGTCGCTCCAATCGTTAACCAACTTAAATTAAACACTACAACCATGATTGCTCCGAAAGAATCTAAAGGTTTAGTTGAGGTTAACCTTGGTTTAGAAGGAACGGACCTTGTTAAATTAGAAGCTTATCAATCTGATAAACTAACTGGATTAAGTGTGCCGCTTCTTTATGACAAGTATTTATATTTCAAAAATGAAGACTTCGGAAAGTTAATGAAGAGATTCGATCCATCCTACATGGGGCCAGAGAAGATGGATAACCTCATTCAAATGCAAGTCGAAGCGATGAAAAGTCAAGAAAAGCTTGCTGAATTCCGTGAAGAGTATGGAAAGTTCCTTCTTGAAAATATTTCGGAAGAAAGTGTTACTGAAGGTAAGGGTGAGCTTAAAGGTGAAACATACACGAAGCTAACACTTGAACTTTCTGAAAAAGAAGTGCAAGATCTTATGAAAAAGCTAATCGACAAAGTTCAAAAGGATAAAGAATTGAAAGAACTGCTCGTTGATATGTCCGCGGGTTCTGGTCTAGCAGCTAACCCAGCACTTGCTGTTAGCGAAGGTGAAACGGATAAAGATAAAGTTAAGGAAGAAATGGAAAAGGCTTTAAAAGACATGGAAGACAATCTTGATAAGTTAAAAATGCCTGACGGTTTCAAGAGCACAATCCTAGTTAATGATAAAGACTTAATTGTTAAGCGTGATATTGATTTTAAAATTGGCGAAAAAGAAGAACTTGTTACATTCGGATACTCAAGCCACGCTTTGCGTAAAGATGAAGTAATTACTGATGGAAAATGGGCGCTTCAAGTCTCTCCTAAGAAATCTGAAGGTGGAGATCTCTTTAAGGCTGTCGTTGAACTTAAGGGTGAACCGAGTAAGCGTGACATTAATGGAACTTTCTCGCTTTCTGAAAGTGGAGAACTTTCGGGCAGTGTTGATTTCGACGCTACAATGAGTGGAAAACCGGAAGATATGAAGATTGAGTTCGAGGTGGCTGTAAAAGGCTCCGACCAACCGATTCCTCCTGTTAAAGGTCATTTCACTCGAAAGGTGAAGGATGAACTTGATAAAGGGACCTATTCAGCTTCTGGAGAATTTGGTATTGAGGTAGATGCAGGCATAGGGAATCCAATTAGTGCTGTCATTGATTATAAGAACAAAACAGAATTCACAGACGAATTGAAGTTTCCAAAGCTTGAAGATGAAGGTGAAAACATCTCAGAACTAAGCGATGCAGAGCTTCAAAAGATCGCTGCAGAAATTCAAACAAAAATCCAACAGCTTATGATGAATAACCAACAGCTGTTTAACTAAAACGATTAAACGGAAGGATGACTTAACGGCGTAATAACCAATGAGTCATCCCTTCTCTTTTACATACTTAAGATAGGTGACAAACATGAAATCGACTGTTTTAGCACGTATGCAATTGAAGGAAATTTTGCGACAGCCCATGGCTTGGGGTGTGCTTTTTTTGCTTCCGCTCGGGCTTGTTGCCTTCCTTGTTTATGGACTCGAAAATCTAATGAAGTCCGAATCCCTCCTTCCTCCGTTTGATGTAGCGATTGTCGATGAGGATGATACCGTCGAAACAAACTTATTGATCCAACAATTTCAAGAGGATGAAGAGCTTGAGGAGTTAATTACGTTCCGGCATGTGAACGAAAGTGATGCTCAAGATCTTCTTACTGAAAATAAAGTCTCCGCCATTCTTACAATTCCGGATGGATTTACAAAAGGAATACGGATTGGTGAAAATAAACCTGTTCTTGTGATTGGTAATGAGCAGCGGCCGATTCAATCTGCGCTCTTTCATGAAATGATGAAAAGTGCTGCCGATCTCGTCAGTGCTGCACAAAGTGGTGTCAACACTATTTATGAATTTAAGAACCGGGAAGGGTCAGCTGGATCTGCGGAAATTAACGCATCGATTAAAGAATTTACGTTGTTTGCGTTCGGCCGAGAGAAAATGTTTGAAAAGGAAGAAATAGAATCATTTAGTGGAGTTACCCCGCTAAAATATTACAGCACATCGGGTTTGATTTTATTGCTATGCCTAACAGGATTGTTAACGATGGGCATTACGATGTCTTCTAATGAACGAATTGATGAGCGGTTGCAAACGTTCGGTGTTTCATCCGCAGCCCAAGTCGGTAGTCATTTCTTTACCCATTTCACGATTTTATTAGCCCAAACCGGAATCCTCATTAGTTGCTTTTTCTTATTCACCAATTTGGAGGTCACTGGTCAGCTTGGTTGGGGTCTTCTTACTCTTGGTGCTACCATTGCGGTCATTAGCGCCTGGTACGCCCTGCTATCTTCCCTTCCATTGCACGAGGTAATGCGATCATTCACTGGTTTAATTTTTCTCGTTCTTTTTGCTGCATGTGGAAGTCTTATTTTCCCTCAAGCGTACTACACTGGGATTTTAGAATGGATAAACCTTGGTACTTTGAGTCACTGGTCACACACAGGGCTCCTCCACTCTATTTTTGATAGTAATAAAGAAATCCTTTATCCAAGTTTACTCGTAATGTTAGGCATGATCGGCCTATTCTTATTCACAGCTTACGTGTTTAGGCAGGTGAAGCATAGATGAACATGTGGCATATCTGGAGAACACGCTGGAAAATACATGTTAGTCAACGGATACAGTTCCTTGTATTACTGATTGTGCCTCTTCTCGTCTTCTGGGGTGGAGATCAACTGCTTAAATCTAGCTCTGGACAAGTGAAGATTCCAATCGTTTTTGTAGCTGAACAGGAAAACGATACGGTCAACTTGTTGATTGAACGAATATCGAATAAAGAAACCATTTATGCAATCGAGCGTTCTAAAGAGGAAGCAAAACGACTACTTGAAACGAACCAGGTCGAAGCTGCCGTTGTATTTACTGATGATATTGAGGAAAAACTCCGAGCCGGGAAAATTGAGGATGTTATTAAACTATGGGAGTCCCCTTCCGCAATTTCTATTGGCTTGATTGAGGAGTTTGTTGCCTCAGAGGTGATTCGACTTGCGAGCAATGGAAAAGCTGCGACCTATCTTGAGGATGAACTAAACGGTGAAGATGTTTACGCTGAGGCTTGGGCGTATGCAGACGGCCAATGGGAACCTAAGCCCCTAATGACTATTGATTATAAAACAGGTGGAGAAGAATCAGCTACTAGCGAAACGGACTCCAAGACCGATAGTAGCAATCCCTCCCCTCTCCTATACGGCTTACTTAGTGTCTACATCATGCTCATCAGTTTTTTCCTGATTACATGGGTTTTTGAAGACCGTCGCAATGGTGTCGCTTTACGGAGCGGCATGTTTGGGGTTAGTCGCTTAACACAACTTTCTGCAAACATATTAGGAACCTTTTCATACACTGGTTTCACAATGATACCCGTTAGCATTTATTTTATAATCAGTATGGATGGTAATTTAGAGCGACTGGCTTTGGGTATTATCGTATATCTGATTGCATGCATCGGGATTAGTTTCATGATCAGTCAATTTATTCAGTCGAGAATGCTTTATCAGTTGGTGGCGATCGCTATTACTGTTTTTACCAGTCTGATAGGCGGAAGCTTTCTACAGATAAGTGAGTTTTCATCAATGTTCGAAACAGTTGCAAAGTATACCCCACAACAGTGGTTCTTAAATGGAATATTTACAGGGGAGATTTCAACGTCGATCATCATTTTAGCAGCAATTGGACTCGGATCAATGATTATAGGCTTGGGAAGAGGAGTGTTACGCCATGATTGAACTAAGGAACATCACGAAGCGATATAAAGGCAAGGAGGTTGTAAAGGATGTGGACCTCTTTATCCCTAAAGGAGCACGTGTTGGTTTGGTCGGGCCAAATGGCGCTGGTAAATCAACGCTTATGAAAATGATTGCCACCCTTGTGAACCCGAGCAAAGGCGACGTTCTTATCGAGGGCCAAACCGTTCGGCAAAAAAAGAAGAGTATCCGTAAGCGAATCGGTTATGTACCCCAGGACATCGCCTTACACATGAACTTATCGGTCAAAGAAAATCTAACGTTCTGGGTAGGGATGGCTCCAGGGAAAATTACGGATACAAGGATTGCCCAGCTACTTGATATGGTTGGATTAACCCCACACCTAAGTAAACGGGTTGAGGCGCTATCAGGCGGGATGCAACGGAAGCTGAATATAATGATTGCTTTGTTACACAATCCGGATTATTTGATAATGGATGAACCGACTGTTGGCATCGACATCTCATCCAAAACTGACATTATCCGTTTTCTCAAACATCTAGATAACGAAAAAACGATTCTGTTCTCAAGCCATGACTTGTCTGAAATTGAACAACTCTGTCAATATGTGCTTGTGCTAGACGGTGGGGCCCTTCGACATTTTGGAACCATTCATGATTTACCAGGTGTAGACCCTGTCCACCACCTTCTACGTGAACTACACATCATCCGGAGTTGAGCAATAAGTAAACATAGCAAGGGAACACTCCTGCATAGCCACCTTATTCAAACGTTTGATTGATTGCGGCATCCCACGGCTACCAATAGATGATCTGCGTTAAACAAACGTTTGATTAACATACGAAAACCCCTCATTTCGAATCTCAGAGTGAGGGGTTTTAATATGCTCTACCGTACTTATCTACTGTCCTAAAAAGTAATCAGCTAAATAACTGGCCCAGATCCATCTGTCAACAAATAATTCTTGATTTCCGCATTGTCACTATCAGGCCAGTCTTCCCAGTGATTTAAGTAAATATGACCCTTCTCTTTGGCAAATTCCTTTAAGCTTTCCACTTGGCTCAAATATAAGCTTGGTTCGAAAACAGGATGTGGTGGTTGTAATAGTAACACCATTTCCCCGTTTTGCTCTAAAAAACGATTGTTCATATATCGTATACTTGCCAGTGTATCATCGATGTTGATATCTGCGTTGTCATTTAAAAGGAACGGTTCCAATAAGACTATATCTGGACTTGTCTCTACTACACTATTAAATTTATCACCGTAAATGATTTCAATCGACCAACCATCCCCAAAGCTTGTAGGCACTATATCAAAAACTTCTGTCCCATATGCTTGGTTTAACCTCTCCTTAAAAAGGGAAGGCCAAGGAGTAGACCCTTTAGTTTGAGCACCAGAGCCGATAATTGCAAGTTTAATGGGTTCTCCGGCATCTATTTTTTGTAAAATAAGATTCTGAAGTTCGGATGTCATGTTACCAGTTAACTCTTTATAGTTTGGCTGCTTGGAACCGTTTTTTGTTGGTTTCTTTTTTGATTCTTTCGACTTTTTCTCAGCAACATTTTCGGTTGTGTTTGAGGTGTTTTCAGCACTTGCTATTGACGAAAGATGATTGTCACTAATTTTGGCTTTCCAATAAAAATGACCAAAAATAATACTTCCTATTGATAAAGTGACGATAAGTATGTATAGTAGTTTTTTCATATTTCTTCTCCTTAAAATTCGACAAATAATCTCTATGTTTTTATATACATAATTTTGCTACAAATTAGGGGTTTTGTCAAAAAAAGATAGAGTTATCATAAGGAAAATATTAAATAGAGCGACACCTTTTAATAAGAAATTAGTATCATTTTATCAAAACGGTTTGAATAGTCACTTTTAACTACTTATTTCGACAAAGTTTTTACAATATACTATTTTACACATAGTAAAATTTAACCTATACTAGACTTATATCATATTTTACTTGAGAGGTGAGTCTAAAGTTGGATAAAGATCAACTTACAGTTGTCCTAGTGAATCCTGGACAAAATCCAATCTCAACCTACATTCCGAACGATTTAGCCCATTTTGAACAGCTTGTCGACGGACCTGTTTGTGTCGAAAAATTTTTCATAAGTGGGTACCGATTAGTATGTAGTGTAGATTAGAGGAATGTGAACAAATAAAGAAACGACTAAAAGAACGATCAAAGAGACGTAAGAAAAAGAGCTTCCGGTCGTTTTTCTCAAAATAAAACTCTTTTTCATCCCTACCAAACGATTGTGGTGCCTATCGTATTTGATATTTTAATATAACTTCTTTTTCTCGAATACTCCAAATGCTTTATTATGCAAAAACCCTTTTAGACCTTCTAGAAGGGTTTTTGCTTATGTTTTTTAGTTAGGAATAATAAACTTTTGTCCTGGGAAGATGAGATCGGATGTTAAGTTGTTGGCATTCATTAATGCACTTAATGACACACCATTCTCAATGCTGATTTCCCAAAGTGTATCTCCAGGCCTTACAGTGTATGAACCGCCGTTTGAAGTTGTTTCTTTGGATGGTGCAGGGTTACTTGTAGCTGGAGCACTACCTGAAACCTTTAAACGTTGTCCTGGATAAATAAGATAAGAAGGAATATTGTTCAGTTGCTTAATTTTTGAGATTGATGTGTTGTATTTAATACTGATCCCCCAAAGTGTATCTCCTCGTTTAACTACATGAATAGATGTGTTAGAAGAACTACTTTCGTTTGGAGAAGACGGTTCTGGATTACTTGGTGCAGGTGCTGATGAACCTGAATTTAATACGCGACGAGCTGTCACAAAACGGTCACCCCAATAATATGGAGAAAATGCATCCGCGAATGCTACCCCTGTAGAACTCTGTGCTCCAAGCATTTTGCCATTTCCAGCGTAAATGGCTACGTGGTTAATCGATCCGTTGTAATCGGTATCATAAAAGAGTAGATCTCCTACTTGTAAGTTCGATTTTGACACTTTTGTCCCAACTGTTGCCTGCGCTCGACTTGTCCGCGGAAGATTAATCCCATGTTCCCTAAAAACAGTTGCTGTAAAAGATGAGCAATCGAATGAACTTGTATTTCCAATAGGTGCACCGTAACGATAAGGCTTTCCTAAATAATCATCACCACTGTTGATAATTGAACTCCCTGATGCTGCAAATGCTTGTCCTGCCCCCGAAAATACAATCCCTGCCGCCAATGCTACCGGTAAAATCTTTTTCTTCATTACTTTTCCTCCAATTGGATTGTTTATATTTGGTAATAAACCAATTGGGAGTTAGCTAAAAAGTAGAGTTCTTACATTTTATAAAAGTAATTAGGACTATGCTGCACTTCTGAAAGATTATGTATATAACAAGTTCTACTTTTACTACCTCTCCCCTATGTTCTTAAATATCGTACCATAGGAAAGTAGTTTGTTATTTTACAAGTTCATTACAAATGAAGTAGAATATACTAGTTTTTTGCATTATTTTGTCATATTAATGTAATCTATTAAACGTTATTCCCTATAAAATCTAATATTTTTTAAAAATGAGCAATTTAAAGGTACTTTATATCGGCGTCTTTTTTACTAATTTAAATAAAAAACCATATTGAACTATCCTAATAGTCTAAAAATACGACTTCTTTCACCCACATATAATCTATATTTCGTTGGATTGCTTTTCCCATTCTATATTCTCCTGTCTAAAACCGGACAAAATGATTTCCATTCTCGACTTTTCTAACAATGAACACTTCGTACTAATATGAATACCTGAATAGTATATTTAGCATATGTGTATTGGATTATTTTCTTTAAATCCGCTTTTTTCCATAGAACAAGTGTTAGAAGATGTTTACTATAAAGGTAGGTTATTTTTGGAAAGCTTAAGAGGGTTAAGACAGTTCCGGATTTTTTATCCTCCCTCTACCCAATTAATACACCATCACGATTACATAATTAGCGTAATTTTTTATAAAACGACCAAACGTAAAACGATCACAAGATTCTATAATGAAAGGCAGACGGGATTGTGAATGTAAATGGGAGCACTACAGGAGCAAGATCTACAAGTGTCTATGAGGCAAGAACGTTATTGGATACGATGGCAACACGCAAGAATGAATATGAACAGCTAAGGGATCAGCTAGAAACGTTACAAACTGCTTTGAAAAGCATCGTCAACCTCGATAATGAATTTCAAGGAAAAGGCGCGGATGCAATAAAAGGCTTTTTTCGTATCCAGGCTGAAGTCGTTGGTGACTGGATCCAACTTGCCAATGCCAATATTGTTTTCTTTGGAGCAATGGAAATGGATGCCGAAGAGAAAAAACTTTCTGGTGATGCGATTGTTGAAGTGCCATTTCTCGAAAGCGACCTTTTCCAAAGTGCACTTAGAGCCGATCAAATGGTAGCGGATCAACAACAAGCACTCCAGAATATTTTTAGCCGTATTAGCGACATTCATCAGATGGACGTCTTTTCACGAGCGGGCTTTGATTCCCAAATGGAAAAGGCGGAAAAGAAGCGGAGAGACACGATCGACGCGGTCAATCAACTGGACGAAATCTGGATGGGTCAGTACGTTCCCTTACAGGATACAGAACGGGTGATTAGTGAAAAGTTCAAATTACTAATGGAATCGTCTCGACAAGGGAATCAAATTTCTCCAATTCACTTTAATTCAGTTGCTTACCAAACAAGTGACGTGCACGAACAAATAAAACAGGCTGAGAATCGAACCGAGCAATACCTGAAATTCAAAGAAGAACAAGCGAAGGCACGTGAACGAATTAAAGAACTCGAGGAACTAGAAAATCGACCATGGTATGAAAAAGCGTGGGATGGCGTTAAGACCTTTACAGGGGAATTCACCGGATATTATGATTACCTTAGAGCAACTGAAGGCGTCGATCCGATCACAGGTAGAAAGCTAACCGCTGCTGAGAGAGCGACTGCCGGGGCAATGGCCGCTGCAGGATTCATTCCAGTTGTCGGCTGGGCTGGACGAGCGTTTAAGGGCGGAAAAGCGATTTATAAGACTGCCAAAGGAATGAACGCCGCTGAAAATGCATTGGATGCTTATAAGAATTCAAAGGCTTTTTCAAAACTGGAAAAAGCTGAATTGGGACTGTATGGGCTTGTCTCTGCCAACGGATTCGGTGAATATTTTACTGGAAAAGATATGTTCGGGAACGAGTTGACAGAGGAACAACGTCAGGCTGGCCTCTATCAGGGCGTGTTTGGTTCAGTCTTCGCGGCAGCTCCATTTACGCCACAAGTCGCTCGAGGTTCCAAAAAAGTCAGCCAGCAAACACTTGAAAAGGCTCATCAAATGGCGAACAAATCCAAAGCTAGTATGCAGGACTTCATGTACAGTGTACGAGGCGGCATGGATTCGTTAATACCACCTGGAATGCAACCAGCTATGGCAGGCATCGGCCCAAGGGTTCCTATGAACACGATGAATTCTTCTTCTGTGAAAAAGGTAATTGAGAGTACGATATCGAAGTTTTCAGTTAAGGGTATTACGAGTAATAAAACTTATAAAAGACCTTCAGGATACCGAAAAGGCGTTAGAGACAAAGTTTGGGAAAATGCAAAAAAATCCGATGGTGAAGTTAGAGATCCATTAACTAAAAAAGTAATAAACAAAGATGAACAATGGGATATGGGGCATAAACCGGGTTATGAGTTCAGAAAACATCAGCAAAGTGCAACTGAAAGAGGTATCTCACGAAAGGAGTTTCTGGATGAACATAATAATCCAGATCACTACCAACCAGAACTCCCATCCTCAAATAGAAGTCATCAAGGAGAAGACTTGACTGATGATTATTTCGGGGATTAATTGATAGTTGGAGGGATTTTTTATGAGTATTTCAAGTGAAAATAAAATAATTGCAAAGTCAGCGTTACAAGCATTTGGTGGATCACCAAAGGTAAATAAATATTGGGATGACCAACATAAAAGCAGTATTGATATATTATCTGCTAGCGATAGACCTTATGAAGGTGTTTCATCATATTCAACTCTTAACTTATCAGACTATTCAATTGATCTATTAATAGACGAAAAACCTCTAACAATAGAGATTGTTGGTGCATGTTATACAGAGTTTAATTTATTCTCGAATGTTTTATCAACATGTGCATTTAATATAATAAACTCAAACTATTCGTGTGCACCAGGAGTGATTTTTAGAGATGTTCTAAAAATGTATTACCCGAATACTGAAATGGAACACATATTATTTGCCCCACCCTTTTTGTGGGAGGAGTCATTAAAGACGATTGAATTTTCAAATAAATGCGTTACATGGTTACTTGCTGTTCCTATTTCTGAAAAAGAATATCATTACGCTGAAGAACATGGGCCCGAAAATTTAGAAAAATTATTTGAACATGAAAAAATAGATATATTTAACATTGAAAGAAAATCTGTTCTATAAAAAACATATGAATATAAAATCTTGATTGGTATGCTTTCCCTCAAGGCTTTATTTGTAATTTCAAAATTGAAGTTATAAAATTAAAAATAGTTTTAGATATAAATAAAGTTTTTGAGAAAATAAATAGTTTTAAAGATAATGCAACTGAATTATCTCATTTATTAATAAATGAGGATTATGATAGTGTTTTGGACCTTTCCCCTTCCCTGTATGTAAACTTTGATAATAAGGAATTAAATTATTTTCACTATATCCTGAACCAGCTTCTTGACTTCACAGAATATGTACCTAAGAAGGAACAATACTGGATTATAGATGTAGAAAACTTTTTAGCTAAAAATTTCAAATAAAGGAGATGGGAATATGTCCGAAAAGCTAACAATATTAAAAGATAAGTTCCAAAAAGGGGAATCAGATGAAGAAGTTGAAGGATTAACGATAATAATAGACGGAAAAATAAAAGAGGTTTTTGACGAAGTAATAAACACCCAAAAAGAATATAGCGAATATACCGAGGTTATGAGAGATGTTGTTTTTACCGGATTAAGAAGCATATTAGATAATAAATAGATATGTATAAAAACGGAAGTTCCTAAACAAAAGTTTATTCATTCGTACTAGATGGAGTGGAATGAAGTTTGAATTATTCCTTTGAAATAAATAAAATCATAACTAGCCATTCAAACCAAAATTTGTAAACCACACGAGTTTTAGTAGATAACTCGTGTGGTTTTTTATTTATTAAATCTTCTCCTTACTGGATATTATGATTACCTTAGATCAACAGAAGGCGTCGATCCGATCACAGGTAGAAAGCTTACCGCAGCCGAACGAGCAACCGCCGGTGCAATGGCCGCTGCAGGATTCATTCCAGTTGTCGGCTGGGCTGGATGCGCGTTTAAAGGGGGAAAGCGATCTATAAATATATGGTTCCCATGAATGGAAAACTCGTAAATCAAGGATCTTATAAGCGGCTAGAAAACCAATGGAAAAGTGCACCTGAGTCAGGTCAAGAAGTATTTGTAGATGTAACACCAAAATTCAAAGGAGATTCAACAAGGCCCAATGAATTTGTAATTAAGTATAAAATTGAAGGGAAAGAAACAATTAGGCGATTGGATAATCCATAGGAGGTTTAATCATGGAGACAAAAGTAATGGAAAATATATATCAAGAAATAGCCTATAATTTACAAAGCATGATTCCTGGGGCTTGGATAAAAATTCACCTCTACGCAGAAGTCTGGAAAGGTTCAAGACAAGTATATTTTTATTTTTATCCAGATGGAAAAAGCGAGCCTATTTATAGCCTTGACATTATAAAAAAATATAACGTAGATGAGGAAGCCATTGAAGAACTAGAAGATAACTTATATGATTGTTTCACAGAGTTATCAGAAGAGTTTAGTAACCAGAATCAAGAGAAATGGACGAATCTCACGTTAACAATTGATACCACTGGTGAATTCAATATTGATTACAACTATGAAGACTTATCTGAAGTTGACCCTTATGAGCAACAGATTATTTGGGAATACAAGAATCTAGGAATCAAAACCAAAGGAAAAAGACCCCAAGCAATCATTGAGAAGTACATTGTTGAAAATGAAAAAAAATAATAGTTATTACTATGCCTTGCTAGGTAACTACCTTCCAAGATATTTTTATTTATCGAGTTTCTTCCTCCACATTAACGGATTTGATGGAATTATACAGAAATCTTAGGAGTGAACTTTAAATGAGAACAACTGAAATGGAAGATATATATAACAAAATAGCAATAATTATTAACAACAACATTCCAGGAGAATGGAGTAAATTATACCTTTACGCCGAAGTCCGTGAAGGCTATAGGAAAGTTTTCTTTTATTATTATCCTAGTGCTGATACTGAACCAGTTTATAGCCTTGATATTACTGATAAGTTCAATCTCAACGAGGATGAGTTTGATGAATTAGAAAACCAGTTATATACATGTTTTTCAGGGTTACGTGAAGAATTCAAGAAGCAAGAACAAGAACCTTGGTCAAATTTAACCTTTATTTTAGATAATATTGGTTCCATGAAGGTAGACTATGATTATGAAGATGTTTCAGATATCAGTCCCGTTGATAAGCAGAATAATTGGGAAGAAGAATATCTAGAAAAAGAATAATGGAAACTAAAGAGATGGAAATGCTTTATGAGAAAGCAGCAAATATTTTAAATGAAATGATACCAGAAGCATGGAATAAGATCCTTCTTTACACAGAGGTTAGTGAAGAGGGCAGAAAAGTATATATTTTTATTATTACCCCAGCAACCTAGATGAACCAGTTTATAATCTAGATATCACAAATAGATTTATCAATTATGAAGATGAATACGAAGAGCTAGAAGATCAATTATATGATTGTTTTACGGAGTTATGGGAAGTGTTTAAGAATCAAAAGCAAGAAAAGTGGACAAGTCTTACATTTATACTTGAAAACACAGGAGAATTTAACATTGAATATAATTATGAAGACATTAGTGAACAGGATTCATATGAGCAGCGAATTATATGGAAGTATAAACATTTAGGTATAGAAACTAAGGGGGAAAGGCCACAAGCAATTATTCAAAAGCACATTACCGAAAGCGGAAAAAGTTAATGTTGTTAAGCTATGACTTTGAGAGTTACTACTGCTTTTTTCACCTGATTTCTTCCTATACATTAATGGATATGATGGATACCAGTCTGACTTAGCAAAAAGCTCTTAGGAGTGTACTTATTTGGAAACAACTGAAATGGAAGAACTATATAATAAAATCGGAATAATTATTAACAACATCATTCCAGAAGAATGGAATAAAGTATATTTATATGCAGAAGTAAGTGAAGAACATCAAAATGTATTTTTCTATTATTATCCAAAAGATAACCAGAACCCAATTTACAGTATGGATATCACAGATCAATTTAACATTGATGATAATAAATTTAAAGAACTACGGTATGATTTACCTGATTGTTTCGATGAATTATGGGAAGAGTTTAGAATTCAGAAGCAAGAGCAATGGACAAACCTAACTTTCATACTTGATAATACTGGAGAATTTAAGATTAACTATGAGTATGAATATCCTTCAACATTCGGACCATACGCAAAACAAGTTATTTGGGCATATAATACCCTTGGAATTAGAGTTGGAGGAGAAATGGCCGAGGATATCCTTAGGACTTATCTTCATAAGGATAATAAATAAAATTCTTTTAAAATCCGATCATGTCTTCATCAGGTCTCTTATGTATTTTTGTATTTTACAATCATATTCTTTCACACTTTCAAAAAATAGTGAACTCAACTTAGTAAATGGAGCAAAGAAAACAATGGAAGAACTATATCAAAACATCGGTATTACGCTTAATGATATGATCCCGGAAGCATGGGGGAAAATAGCCCTTTTTGCAGAATTTCGAAGTGATCTTAAACGTATATTTTTCTATTATATTCCATCAGGAAAAACTGATCCAGTATATAATCTTAACGTACCTGACCTATATTCTATTAATGAAGAAGAATATCAAGAATTGGAGTTTCAACTTTATGATTATTTTACAGAACTGTGGGAGGAATTTAGAAACCAAAATCAAGAACAATGGACGAATCTCACATTAACAATTGATAACACCGGTGATTTCAAAATCGATTACAACTACGAAGACCTATCTGAAGTGGACTCCTATGAACAACAGATTATTTGGGAATACAAGCATCTTGGAATAAAAACAAAAGGAGAAAGGCTCCAAGCAATCATTGAGAAGTACATTGATGATAATGAAAGAACATAATAGTTATTACTATACCTTGAGAGGATTACTGCCCCTCAAGGTACTTTTCGTTTGGATCAATATATACCAATAACGGGAATGCTAAATTAAATAGGAGCGAGTACAAGGTATTAGAAAATGCTTGGAAGAAGGCTTTAGAGGAAGGTAAAACAGTTGAAGTTAAAATTGAACCTATATACAAAGAAGATTCTGCAAGACCTTTAAAGTTTGAAATTGAATACAAAATTGATGGGAAAAGTATGAAGGCAATTTAACTAATTATAATGGAGAGGATTAATATTGGAAACTAAAGAGATGGAAATTATTTATCAAAGAGTAGCAACCATATTAAATGAAATGATTCCTGAAGATTGGAGAAAAATTTTTCTCTATTCTGAAGTAAGAGAGGGGTTCTCACAAGTATTTTATTATTATTATCCTTTAAACAATAAGAAATCTATCTATAATCTGGATATTATAGATAGGTTTGATGTAGATAAACGTTATCATAAAAATTTAAAACAGGAATTATATGAATGCTTTGAAGTCTTATGGAATGAATTTAGGTTGCAAGATCAAGAACAGTGGACAAATTTAACTTTTATTTTAGATAACACTGGTCAAATGAAAGTCAATTATAGATATGATGATATTTCTCAACTTAGTCCTGTTGAAAAACAAGAAGAATGGGAAGCAGAATATTTAAAGTGATACGAATCTTAATTAAGTCCAGATTTTCTAAATATGATCGATGTATTATTTAACCCGAGTAGTGGAAAATAATCTATCTATTCGGGTGTTCTTTGTATATATTAAACGATTAATAAACTTTAAATGGTCTCCCTACTCTCCCCTAATGATTTCAATATCGATTACAACTACGAAGACCTGTCTGAAGTGGACTCCTATGAACAACAGATTATTTGGGAATACAAAAACTTAGGAATAAAAACAAAAGGAAAAAGACCCCAAGCAATCATTGAGAAATACATTGCAGAAAATTTAAAGCAAAGTAATAGATAATATACTATACCTTGAGAGGTTAACTATCTCAAGGTATTGTTTGATTCGAGCATATATACCAAGCTTTTCTATGTTTTAATATCAACACCTACTGTTTCATCTACCCCATCATTATGTAACAGTCCTATTTTCTTAATGCTTAAAAACAAACAATCATACGTTGCTCGGATTCCATTTTCATCACGGTAATTTGTTTCGTACAATTTGATTAATTCCCTGAAGAAGGACGGGCGTTGGATCGAGTTTGTTTTATTGCTGTTGCTTGCTCCAATTTTTTGAACCGATGTAAAAAAGGCGCGTGCGTTTTGAAAATACTCCCGCTCAAATTGCTGTGTGCCTGTGATTTCATTTGGAAACGTACTTTTTGATACAGCTAATGCTCGTTCACATAGACCAACCAGTTCTGTTTTCGAATAAAACGCTTGCCCTGGAGCACTGCTCGTTTGGAGTTGTAGTTTTAATTTCGCCTGTACGTAGCAGGTATGGAGTTCCTGAAAAGTTTTTGCTCCAAAGGTTGAAAATGTGAAAACGCCCCCCGATTTTAATAAGGTATACAACTGTCCAATCACCTTCTTAGGATTATTCAACCATTGAAACGTTGCATTTGAAATGATGATATCGTAGGTTTTGTGGAGCATCATTTCTTCGATATCACCACATAGATAGGTGACCCTCTTCTCCCCCATCCTTTCCTTCGCCACCTCAATCATTCCTGGAGCTAAATCAATAGCAGTAATTGTCGCGTGTGGAAATACTTCACATAGTATCCGAGTCAAGTAACCGGATCCACAGCCAATTTCTAGAATATCAATTGATTTATCGGATTTCGGAAGTGAGCCGATTAATTGGTTCGCCATCTTTTTCTGGACATTGGCGTACTCATCATATGTCCTTGCATGGTCACTAAATCGTTTTCGCAAAAGTTGTTTATCAATCATTGCTTTTCATCCTTTTGCAGGAATTTTATAATTAGCTGAATGCACTCATCTGATTTTGTGAAAAACGAGATATGCCCTGCATTTTCGATTTCGTGAAATTCAGCGTTTTCTCCCAACTGTTGGTTTATCAAAGAAGAGGCTGTAGGAGGACAAATCGTATCCTCTACACCATGAATCAATAAAACCGGTGCGTCAATTTGCGAGAGAGTTACTCTTGTATCTGTTTGTAATAGATAATCTAACCCCGTACATAGCGAATCCAGATTATCCCCTTGAAACTCACGTTGTACAACCTCAATGAATTGTCTGTCCAACCCTTTCTCCCTCTCAGCTACAGAAAACATTTCTTCGTAAAAAGTTGTCAGTGTTTTCTCCTGATTGCGTTGTAACTGTTTCTTCATACGTTCGACAAAACGTGGTTGCCAGCCACTCGGGTAGTCCTCATCCCTTGTAAAACGGCTCGTCCCACCAATGAGTATTAAACCCTTAATCTGTTTTGGATACTCGCTTGTAAAATCAAGTGCCGCTAATGAACCTAGTGACCAGCCAAGTAAATAAACAGGCTCTTTAAACGAGAGTACTGTTTCCTTCACGCGTTCTTTAAAATCAGTTATTAGACCTACATTTCTCCATTCCACATAGGAAAGTTGAGTATTTTCAGAAAGAGGTCCAGTTAACGATTGAAACCCTGCCTTCTCCATTCCCCAGCCTGGTAGCATTACTAGATGCGTTTTCTTCATCCGATCAGCCCCATCTTTTTCCCGATATCAGCAATTCGATTCAAGGACCAATCCAGATCTTCCTTCTGATGTGCAGCGGTTAAGGTAAAACGAATTCTTGCTTCATTTTCTGGAACGGTTGGCGGTCTAACAGGAACAGCAGCTATTCCTTCTTTTTGCAATGCCTTAGCAAACATCATTGTTGTCTCATTTTCTCCTATAATAACCGGCACGATTTGCGATTCACTCCCACCTATATCAAATCCGAGATCAATGAGTGCCTCTCTAAAATATCTAGCATTCGTTTGCAGTGAAGCACGTCGTTCAGGTTCAAACTGTACAATCTCAATCGCAGTCTTTGCAGCACCAAGGACTGCTGGAGGCAAGGCCGTTGAATAAATGAAACTACGCATTCGGTTCGTTAAATAGTCGATGAGCCATTTCTTTCCGATCACATAAGCCCCGAATGAACCAAGTGCTTTGCTGAAAGTACCCATTTGGATATCGATCCGATTCTGTAGATTAAGGTGGTGGGCATAACCTTCACCGTTTTTCCCATAAATGCCGCTTGAATGGGCTTCATCGACCATTAATATTGCGTTATACTGTTCCTTTAATTGAATAAGCTCTACTAAGTGGGCGAAATCACCATCCATACTGAATAAGGAATCTGTTACGATGAGCTTCCGTTTATCAGCAGGAGCTTTTTGCAGTAATGATTCCAGGTGTTTTAAATCATTATGCCGATATCGCTGGTGCTTGGCACGACTCAAGACGACGCCATCGACAATACTTGCATGATTCAGTTTATCGCTGAAAACATAGTCACCACGACCTAACAAGGCAGAAATAATTCCAAGATTCCCCGTATAGCCACTGTTTACAATTATCCCCGCTTCCGCCCTTTTCCACTTAATAAGTGCTGCTTCTGTTTCCTTATAAAGCGGATGATTGCCGACGATTAAGCGTGAGGCTGTGGCACCTGCACCGTATTTATCTACCGCTTCAATCATTGCTTTTTTCAACCGTTCATCGCCTGCGTACCCTAAATAGTTGTTGGAAGCTAGGTTTAGCATTTTCTTTCCATTAATCCTAAGCCATGATTGCTCAGCGGATTCGGAAGTAACGAGGTGGCGCTTTTGCGATAATGCCTCTAGATCAGCAAGCTCTGCCTTAATTTCCTCTTCCCATTGTGACTTCTCTTGTACCTTCAAAACCGTCCCTCCCCTCTAGTGCAACAAAATTTATACTTTTTTATAAAATCGTTGAAGATCAAGCCGCTCTTTCGCCATCTCTACAATTTGCTTTCGATCCGGGTTGTCCATCCACGGCAAAACTCCGAGGACTGGCACTCCAGAAAATTGTTCTATAATGGTTGGGTTCGTCTCTTCTGCTACTCCTGCTTCATCCTCTTTCAACCCGTTAATGACAACACCCAGAACCTCTATCCCCGCCTTTTTTGCATAGTCAATTGTTAGCAGGGTGTGATTCACAGTTCCTAGGTTAGGGCGTGCTACGATAATTAACGGATATCCAATCGCTCTTGCTACATCTGAAACAAGGTAATCCTCACCAAACGGAACGGCTATTCCACCCGCTCCTTCTATGAAAAAGAAGTCATGCAACGGTTTAATGTCTTCCCAAGCATCAAGCACTTCATTCATGGAAACATGTTGACCTGAACGACTTGCTGCAACATAAGGAGCAAGAGGTTCTTCAAACTGAAAGGGAGTAATCTTTTCTAAAGGACTACTGTCTCCTGCCATCCTTTTAAGATAGGACGTGTCACTTGATGGATCTTCACGTTTAATCCCGCTCAGCATTGGCTTAAATACACCTACGTCCATCCCATTTTCCTTAAGTACAGCGGCAATTGCACCTGTGACAAACGTTTTGCCAACCTCGGTATCTGTTCCCGTAATAAAAAAGCCGCTACCCATTAACGGTTGCTCCTTCCGTAACGGTTTGAATCGCTTCTTTCATAATTCCGAGCATTGCTTTCAGATCATCAGGTGAGCTTGCTAGTGGTGGTAATAAGGCTATGACATCACCAAGCGGTCGAGTCAACATACCGAGCTCCCGCATTTTTAACGAAACCTGGTAACCCGTGCGATCCTCCCATTTAAATGATTCTTTCGTTTGCTTGTTCTTCACAAGTTCGATACCAGCCATAAAGCCAATTTGTCGGATGTCGCCAACATGCTCCAGTTCCTTAAACCGCTCCAATTCATTTTTTATTAGATTCGATTTCGTTTGCACGTTTTCAATAATTTGGTCGTTTTCAAATAGATCAAGGTTCGCGAGGGCAACGGCACAACCGAGCTGATTACCCGTATAAGAATGGCCATGGAAGAATGTTTTGAGCTTCGTATAATCGTCGTAAAAGGCTTGATAGATGTGCTCACTTGTTAACGTGGCCGCGATCGGAAGATATCCACCTGTAATCCCCTTTCCGGTTGTCATGATGTCAGGTACGACCGCTTCATGATTACAAGCAAACAACTCACCAGTTCGCCCAAAACCTGTCGCGACTTCATCCGCAATGAGAAGCACATCATACTCCTTACATAACGATTGCATGCCGGCTAAATACCCCTCTGGCATCTTAATCATCCCGCTCGCACCTTGCATCATCGGCTCAACGATAAGGGCAGCAATTTCATCATGATGCTTTTCAAGAACTCTTTTTAACTCCTGCAAACACTCATCCCGACATATTACTTCAACACCGCTTTCATGGCGATAGACGTATGGGTAAGGCACTTTATAGCTATCAAAAAGAAGCGGCTTATAAACCTTGTGAAAGATATCGACGTTCCCGAGGCTAACAGCACCTATTGTATCGCCATGGTATCCGTTCGACATCGTAACAAATTTTTGCTTCTGTACTTTACCGATGTTCTGCCAATATTGGAACGCCATTTTTAATGCAATTTCCACTGCTGAAGCCCCACTATCCGAGTAAAAAACACGGTCCAATCCTTTTGGGGTCATTTTAACTAGTCGTTCCGCCAGTTCAGTAGCCGGAACATTCGTCATTCCAAGTAAAGTCGAATGGGCAATTTTATCAAGCTGAGCTCGAATCGCTTCATCCAGCTCCTTTTTCCGATGGCCGTGAACATTGAGCCATACCGATGAAAAACCGTCATAATATGTATTTCCCTCTGTATCTTTTAAAAGAACCCCTTCCCCACTTTCGATGATTAAAGGGTCCTTATCGTAATCTTGCATTTGCGTAAACGGAAGCCATAAATACTGCTTACTTTTATCAATTAGTTCATTATGTTTGTCCAACTGGATCTCCCCTTTTATATGTTAACTTATTTTGTTTATAGGTTAACATATTTTTCGAGTGTAATCATTACTCTCTTAATCTTCTTCTATCCTCCTTACTAAAAAAGGTAGATTAATGATTAATTGAAATCTACTATACAGGGAACGTTGATTATCTCCTCAACCACAAGAGTTTTGTTTCTACTAATAGTGCGTGTTCAAAAAGGAGGACAAAAAGAGCCGAGAAGTTCGAGGCGTGAAAATTTCGAGGACCAGAACGACGAGCGGTACTTGCATAAATACTACGAGTTGTACCGAGGAAGCTTACTTCCAAGAATACGCTTGTAGACGCAGGTACATATGGAACTTCGACTAAGTACTTCACGTCCTGTGAAAACGTCGAAGTCAGCACGTCCTGTGCAAGTCCGGAGAGATCGAATAACGAAGAAATTCGACAGCTATTTTTACCGGACTTTTTGAACAACCTCTAATATTCAGTTGTTTGATTTTCGCAAAAAAGATATTCCTAATAATATGATTGTTCATGTGGCTAATCTGCATGATATACTATTCAATAAAGGTGGTGAAAAAGATGGAAGAGAATCAAGTTTTGCAAGCCATTAAAGAACTCCAAGAACAGATGAATCATCAGTTTAGCCAACTAATTGGAAGGATAGATAAGCATGGAAACAGGATGGATAAACTAGAAAGCAGCATGGGGAAGCTTGAAACACGAATGGACAAGCTAGAGAGCGGCATGGGGAAGCTTGAAACACGGATGGACAAGCTAGAGAGCACAATGGACAAGCTTGAAGAGGGACAACAAGTTATTCGTGATCATATGGATTTGTTTGTTAAAGAGCATTGGGAAAACAAGGCTGATATTCATAAAATCAAGCAAACGATACGAATTGTGCAAAGCTGACCCAAACAACAAACCTTGCTATATATAATACTCTCTCTAACAACCTCATAACCATCTACAAAACCACCATTTTTATTTAATTAACAAAAACTCTGGAACAAACCTAATAGTCATTTTCCTACCTTATAAATCTATGATCAAACCAAACAATACTACCAAAGCAAAAATCCCCTTCTGCGCTAAAAGCGGTTCTACCAACTTTTATACGAACAAGAGGATCCTAGTTGTTTACATTTCATAGTGAATTAATATCAATCATTAAAGTGGTTCATCACACCTTGGGTAATCGCTTGGGCAACATTTAATTGATAGTTGTTTGTTTGTATAACGGAATAATCATGTGGGTTTGTAAGGAATCCCAACTCAACAAGGACCGCTAAATCTGAATTTTCCCTAAGTACGTGAAAATCTCCATATTGGACTCCATCGTCTTGCATTTGGGTTTTACCTACAAGTTGCTGTTGAATCTCGTCCGCCAATGATCGATCGGCTCCTCCAGCATAATAATACGTACTGACGCCGTTCACACCTGATAGCGGATAAGCGTTATAGTGAAGGCTGATAAATGCATGTGTATCGTATGACTGACTAATGTTTATTCGTTCCTCCAGTGCCAAAAATTGATCCCCAGATCTAGTCATAATCACCGTTGCTCCTGCATTACGTAATTGTTTGGCAACAGTGTGCGCAGTTTTCAATGCGAGCGTTTTTTCAAATGAATAGTCAATTCCTATCGCACCTGGGTCAAAACCTCCATGACCAGCGTCAACGACAATGTTGTAACCTTTCAATGAGTGATTACTAGAGTTGCTTGATGTTTGGGGTTGAGGATTCGTTTTCCCTCTTCCTTTTGAAGATTGTGCAATTAGCCAACCTGCAATCCACCCCGTCTCCCCGTTCTCCAATTGGACTAATACCCAATCATTCTTTTGTTCTATTTGTTGAAAGGATTCACCCTGATAGGCTTGGTCGATGATCGAATGATTCGTTCCAGGCCCAGTTCGAATATATACCCCATCAACAGCAACTGATATCTCTTTACCCCTTAATCTTTCATCAGAATTGTTAGACGCTTTCTTAGATTGATTTGACTGATATAAAAAATGCGAGGCAACCCAGCCAGTTTGTCCATTGTAATCGATCCTTGCCCATCCGTAGCGTTCTTCATAAACCGTGACAACTGAATCTGTTTCTAAAGAGCCTATGTAGGTTGCATCCATATCGGGTTCGCTCCGAACGTTCAAGGATGTTGCACCTACGCGATAGTCCTTACCATCCTGGGCGTAAGCGGTTAATGACGATTGGAATGAAAACAAAAAGATAATTAAGAGTCCGAATAACAAACAGAGTTTCTTCATAGCAGCCTCCCCTATCGAATTAGATTGTACCTCTAGTACCTCGCCCCAATTTCCACCAAAATCCACTACAAATCTGGTAAAAATGTAAATCTAGTAACCTATTTCACATTATTGTAGCATTACGACATTTTTTTACAATATTCAAACTATTATTCGATCTAAATTACCTATTCACTTATTTTGCAATTTGATAGATTAGTAGCCAGTATTGTCAATCGGACAAGTCTTTAAACCTAGATTAGCAAAAAGCCTTCTACCCATTTTATCGGTATAGAAAGCCTTCCTTTTTAGAGAAATTAATAAATATATAACTGTACAACTTTACAACTCTCGATAAAAGTTTTAAAAAAAATTTTAAAACGGCAAAACTGATATAAAAATGATATGATTTCTACCCGTCTAGTCCCTGTCCCCTCTATATACGAACCCTATCCGAAATGTTTCAAAACCCTCTTAAAGCAAGCGCTTACAAGGGTTTGGGAGTTATCTCATTTATTTGACTATAAAAATTATTTTGATAACATAAGAAAAATATAAGTGATGTCATTATCATAGTAGCTCCAAAAAAAAGACGAAATAGGATGGTGAAAGTGTGACAGTCCAAATTCAAAAACAAGACCATACAACACCCTTACGCCGTGATGTGAATCTACTTGGTAATTTGCTCGGTGAAATCCTGATCCATCATGGTGGGGAAAAATTATTCAACAAAGTCGAAACAATACGTAAATTGACTAAAGATCTGAGAAAAAATCGTGAACCCTCTATGTATAAAATGTTAAAAAGTGAAATCCAATCTTTACAACCACCGATGCGTTCACAAGTCATACGTGCATTCTCAATCTATTTCCATCTCGTAAATATTGCAGAGCAAAACCATCGTATACGCCGACGCCGCGAATATCAACTTTTTGAAGATCAAGGTGTCCAGCCTTATTCAATTGAGAGTGCTGTTCTGTCGTTGAAAGACCATAATATCGATAAAGAGGTGATCCAGGGTGTACTCGATCAATTGTCATTGGAATTGATCATTACTGCACATCCTACTGAAGCAACGAAGCGTACGGTACTCGAAATTCAAAAACGTATTGCAACGATATTAATGCAGCTCGAACATCCCCAGTTAACGAAGCATGAGCGTGAACATATTCAAGAAAGCCTGTTCAACGAGGTTACCGTTTTGTGGCAAACCGATGAATTGAGACATCGGAAACCGACCGTCATGGATGAAGTACGAAATGGCCTCTACTATTTTGATCAGACCTTATTTGATGTACTCCCTGATATCCATCAGGAGTTAGAGGATCGTCTGGAAGAAAGTTACCCTGAGGAAAAATGGAATGTGCCAAACTTCCTCCGCTTCGGCTCCTGGATAGGCGGTGATCGTGACGGCAACCCAAATGTTACTCCAGAAATCACATGGGAAACATTGAATAAACAACGGGCTTTAGTATTACAAAAATATGATGTCGTACTCGTTGAATTAATGAAACGGTTTAGTCATTCTACAACTCGTGTAAACGTAAGTGATGAATTATGCGCTTCTGTTGAAAATGAGGAACCTCTCCTTCCACAAGAGAAGAGGTGGCGTATAAAAGAAGAAATGTATCGTCGAAAATTTGCGATTATCTTGGAACGCCTGCGTCAAGTAGGTAAATCGGAAGCAGGTTATCAATCGGCTGATCAACTTTTAGAGGATCTTCATTTAATTCAAAGCAGTGTGAAAAACCATCAACCGACGATGCGGGAATTGAAAATGCTACGTAAACTCGTTCGCCAAGTGAAACTATTCGGCTTTCATTTAGCAACCCTCGACATCCGTAATCATAGCGGAGAACATGAAGCTGCCATAACGGAAATTTTGCGAAAAGTAAATATTCATAGCGACTATGGCAATCTTTCTGAGTCCGAAAAAGTCGAGCTGTTGGAAAGTATATTAAAAGATCCACGACCTATCACATTACTAAATGAAGACTATAGTGATGACACACAGGAAATGTTAAAAGTCTTTCAAGTGATTCGTGATGCACATAAAGAGTTCGGTAAAAGTTCGATCGAAGTTTATTTAATCAGCATGACAGAGTCAGCAAGTGACATTTTGGAAGTCTTAGTGCTTGCTAAAGAAGCGGGGATTTACCGTCTACATTCAGATGGACGAGTAGAAAGCAACTTGAACGTCGCGCCCCTGCTTGAAACGGTAGATGATTTGATAGCAGGGCCTGAGATTTTAAAAACCTTGTTTGAAATGGAGGTCTACAGCAAACACTTGAACAACCTAAACAATCATCAAGAAGTTATGCTAGGCTATTCCGATGGTAGTAAAGACGGGGGTCCACTGACGGCCAACTGGAAACTTTACAAAGCACAGCAAGAAATCCATGATATGGCCAGAGAGTACAATGTCGGTTTGAAATTTTTCCATGGGCGCGGTGGCTCGCTTGGTCGAGGTGGGGGTCCTTTAAACCGAAGTATTCTATCTCAGCCTGCTGAAACATTAGGCGACGGTGTAAAAATCACCGAACAAGGAGAAGTTTTATCTTCACGCTACCTCCTGACTGATATTGCCTACAGGAGCCTTGAGCAGGGAGTTTCCACTTTAGTCGAAGGTGCTGCCCATGTTTCCAAAGACACGGAACAGGTACACAACCGCGAGGAAAAGTGGGAACAAGCTATGGACGACATTTCAGATGTGTCTCTGAAAAAATACCAATCTCTTGTTTTTGAAGATGAAGACTTTCTAACATACTTCAATGAAGCTACTCCGCTTCAAGAACTTGGTGAATTGAATATCGGTTCTCGTCCTATGAAACGTAAGGACAGTATGAAATTTGAAAATTTAAGAGCAATCCCATGGGTATTCGCCTGGACCCAAAACCGCCAAGTGATTCCAGCCTGGTATGCTTCAGGTACAGGATTGATGAACTATGCTTCCCGCAGTGGTGAGCACTTGAAGCAGTTGCAGCAAATGTATGAGAACTGGCCTTTCTTCCGTTCCACCATTGATAATTTGCAAATGGCTTTGACCAAAGCGGATATTCATACGGCCAAAGAATATAAGGCACTTGTGAGTGATCAGGTTCTTGGAGAACGTATTTATCAAACGATCATCGATGAGTACAATACGACGAAACAGGTCCTCCTACAAATTACGGGTGATCACGAACTTCTCGATCATCAGCCTACTATTCAAGAATCGGTTAAGCTACGGAACCCATACGTGGATCCATTAAATTTCTTACAAGTAGAACTCATTAAGGATCTTCGTCAAAATGAAAATGGAAATGAAGATACACTTACAGAAGTATTACTCACCATCAGCGGTATTGCAGCAGGTTTGCGTAATACTGGTTGATCTATAGTAAAAGCTGTCGGCTAAAACCGGCAGCTTTTATTAGTGTGCCCAGCACTATTAATTCGGATTAGAGGAGCCTGAAAACAAGCTCCTCGGTCATACCATCATCAAAATCAACAGTTATACTTTCCCTAAATACTCTTCAAACGTTATTCCTTTCTGATGAATCTCTGCAGCAATTTCCTTCCCTACATATCGAAGGTGCCACGGTTCATATAAATAGCCTGTAATATTTGACTTTCCATTCGGGTACCTGATGATAAACCCATATTCATGAGCATTTTGTTTCAACCACTGTCCCTCAGGTGTCTGGGCAAAGGATTCCACTAACATAAAATCAGCTGAAGGGGAACTAACATCCATGGCTAATCCGGTTTGGTGTTCACTTTCCCCGGGTCGTGCACTATACTTATTGGCTTGTTCTTCGCCCTTTTGTCGGACATTAGCTGCAAAAATCGCTTTTTGTCGGGCATAAGAACGGTATCCGGAAACCGCATATAATTGTAAACCTTCCTTTTTCGCACTGGTAAATAATTGCTCAAGGGCTTGAGCTCCCTAGGCTCTCATTTGTTTCTTAGGATTAAATTCTTCAAATGGGAACGGGACATTCGGAACGACTAAATCACCAGGTACATATGTTAATGGAAGTACATTCGTTTTATTGACAAGTGCAAGTACATGTACTATAAATACGGATACTAACGGTAAAGTGTAGGGTTGTAGAATGTCATAAGAAGCTAACTACCATGAGGGCTGACCTAAAACATCGATAAAAAATTGATGTCGGGTCCGCTCCTTCTCTGTTTTACCTGATTTTTGATTTGAAACGTTAAGGTCCAGTTTCCCCATAGCGTGAGTAGACCACCCCCTTATTTTCAACATTATTTTATTTTAGTATTTCTATTCGTTAAATACTAGCAGAACACCACTACTAGACTTCTCTTTTGAAAATTCCTTTTCTTCCCCATATCCCATCATTACAACTTCGGTTTTATCATAGCAGCTATGTTTGATGTCCAGATCTCTCAACTTCATGTTTTGGTAGTGTATTTTTAATTGATTTGTAGGGGTTACAAATGTACCGTGTCACTTTTACAAATAGATTAGAACCTAACACATAACATATCGCTACATTAATAGAAAATAGGAAAAGGAGTTGTACTTCCAGATTCCAGTTTTCTGTAATGTTGTACTTCCCAATCAAGAATACAAAAACAGGATGAAACAAGAAGATCGTCAACGAATGATCTCCCCACTTGGTTATGATCGACGTTCTTTCACTAATGAAATTTAAAATCATAAGGCAAATCCATCCTGCAATGATGTAATGCAAAGAAACGAGGATTAAGTAATTGTTGATATCTTTTTCTGCACCTAAAAACATGTCCGTTCCATAGCTGCCTCTGAATATATGTTCCATTACAGGATTTTCTTGAATGTATAAGAAAATCAAAAGGAAAGATAGTAAAGTAATACATACCTTTATTCCAGTACTCTTAATTAGATGATATAACTTATTCAATCTCTTTTTTGTTAAAAAGAACCCCGCAAAATAAAACGATGCAAAAGATAAAGTCCTTTGATAGCTAAAGGTGTACGTTGAGAAATCAGTATAATAGCGACTCGCAAACCCCACCAGATCATTTGCATACCATCTAGAAATGAACCCTACTCCAAAAATCACAATCAGTACAATCCACTTACCTAATGACTTTAATTCCAGTTTCGAAATCAATAACGCTACTGCATACCAGAAAACAAGGCTTACAATATACCATAAATGAAATTGTGGGATCTCATAAAGAAAGGGAGATGTTAGTTCCTTCCCTAAATAATTTCTGTACCAGTTAAAAAAGGTTTGAAAAGTCAAATAAACTAAGATCAAATTTATCATTTTACTTATGTTCACACGTTTGGACAAATACCCACTAACAAAGATGAAAAGTGGCATATGGAAAGCATAAATAAACACGTACAGATCTTTGTAATCACTTTTGTAAATTTCAATTATGTGACCGAACACAATTAAAAATATCAATAAACCCTTCACATTACTAAGCCTTATATCTTTGTTCAATATGGTTCCCACAGAATACCACCTCCGGAAAAATTCCTATTTTTGATCACATATTCATAAATCAGCTATATTAAACATGTCTTTTTGGACAGTCGTTTTTTGGTGATTGTTCGTCTACTTCTTTCGATTGACCTAAATCATTTGAAGTTATTAAAAGGTGTCGTCATTGTGAAAGGCATAGTGATACTCGTACTAAATAGTCTTAAAGTCCAGCTAATTGATACCTTAAAAATAGGCAAGTTGGAGGATCTCAAGCGGTGCTATACCACCCAAAGACAAAGGTTTATCGACCTGACGCGCAGAGTAAATCATTAAAGATTTTTTGTGTGAAAAAAGCGGGTCCATTGAATCGCCTCCCTTTTTCCTATTTAAATATTATTTTGTTAATAAATGTAGGTTAATGGAATTGTTTACTATGGAATGTATTGTAAAAAGTTTTTTCTTGTAGTAATCTGTCAGCGATTTAGATGGTATCAAAATAATAGATCTAGTTCATTAGTTGTAAGACAAGTACTATTTATTCATTCCAAATCAAAAAAATGAGGGAGGAATTTGATGTCCAGGTTATACAAACATCTGATTTCAGTTGTACTTCTGTTATTTTTGGTAACAGGAATAATTACCCCTGCACAAGCACAGTCTGATCCTAGTGGCGAAGGATATTGGCTCCCAAACGACAAGGAAAAGATTGAAAAGGCAACCGAGCTTATGAAGCAAGGAAAATCCATAGGAGAGCTTGGGATTAATCCAGATCAGACTCAGCCGAAAGAAGGTTTTCAGACACTGGATGAATTGAGAAAGGAGGACCAGCAAAGCTCTTCGACTTACGAAGTAAATATCGGACCACCAGAATTCACTACACTAGGGTGGACAGCGCCAGATTTTGAGTATGATCACATACAAACGGTTTCAGAGTGCCGAGCTAGTCCAAAAAGTGGTTCAGAAACAGGTTATATTAAAAATCGATACTCTTTCTGCTGGTCTCATGTGGCGACTTATCAAGTACCAGTAAAATGCCACTTTGGGATATGTTTGTACGAAGGTGTTCAATTTCAATTCACTGAAATAGGGTATGGTTCCAACGAAAGCCGGAAAATGCGGGTATACTACACCCTTGATGATATTAAAGTTACCCATCCGTCCCTAAACGGTGCTAAGCTCAAAATAGATATCGTATGTGAAGCAAAATTAAATCCTGGGGATTGTAAACCCGACCCGAGATTCCCGCCTACTGAAAAGACGATTGCGCAATGGAAAAATTCCAACTTCGGCAATGAAATCTTCCTATCAGAGGAACCACCAGCAACGGAAGCCAATCCTGATCGTGTAGGATATATGGAATTTTGGCCAAAGCTTACGATAAAACACGCACCAAGGAAGTTCACCAAAACGATTGACGGTATCAGACAAACCGTTCGTTTCGATTCAGCTAAATATATGTTTGCCTTCCCAGATAAGTATTACCCGCGGGGAGCTGTTTTCAGTAAAGCTACCCCAGTGATGGAAGTTCCGATTACGGAGCCAGAATTTGCCGCATTAGAGGAAGCTGGTGAGCATTGGAAATTTGCGATGGAAAATCCAGAACAAACGAAGCCTCAGGTACTCGGAAAGAAAATTCCAGGAGCAGTAGGGGAACGCCCATTGACACGTATGTATTCCAAACGGCATCGAGATAAATATAATCGAAACAGAGATAAGACAAGCAGGGTCTGCAAGCGGGAATTCGGGAAAAGTCCTCCAGGAAAACAGTGTGACGAGTATCCCTTTGCCTCAACATGGCAAGGGTCGGCTACGAACGGTCAAGACTGGTTTTCGATCCGGATGATTTCCAAGGATTCCAATGAGGCCGCAGGAACTTGGCTTGGAGCTTGGTACGCCTATACACGCATATTAGATCATGATCCTTTTTACGTACAGGTTGAAGCACCAGAAAAAATAGCTACGATTCGATCTGAAGGTCAACCTCAGGAGGGTCAGGACAACCGTTCTAGCGATAATTTCTCGATTCAAGATATTCCCCCATACGCTACAAATCTGGAATGGAGGATTGTAGACGGGCCGACAGATGCAAAATTTGATGTTATGCATGACGACAGCTTTGGAATCGATGAAACCATCTTCAATGATCTTCAAAACAAATCAAAAACAGAAATTGAAATCAGTGACGGCTTGTACATCGCAAACCCTGAAAATACCGATGGAAAGAGCTTTACCGTTGAGGTGTATGCGATCCCTTAATATATAAAAAGCTTGGGGAACAAAATCGCTAACGCCCTATATCTATACAACAAAGTTTCATACAGAAAGAACGGATCGGCCATCGTGTGGAGATCCGTTCGTTTTCTTGTACATTAGGAGTTTAAAATTTTTTCATCAAGGGGGAAAGTGAAATCGGGACCATTTTACTATGCGTGACCGATATATCGGATTCCGTGACCGATATAATTCAATCTGTGACCGAATATCGGATTTCGTGGCCGAAATAATTCTATCTGTGACCGATATATGGATTTCGCGGCCGAATTAATATTTTTGGAGGAGGTAAATGCATATTTATTCCCCAAAAAGGCATCTCACTCAACCGTTATTTTACTTTCCCACCTAAATGGGTTGTAACGGATGAACTTTACATCGTTAAGTTGACGTTCCTTCCATTTATTCCTCGTAATAGTCCAATACGTCATCAAAATGCCCACTACAAATCTCAAAAAGACGACACCTAAATCCAGTTCAACTGATACTATAATAAACCCACAACGCCATGGGTAGCCACGAAGGTCACTGGAGGCCACTGAGGAGGCTATTGCCTCTGGAAGAATCGAAGCGACCTCGAGCACCTAGGCGCTGGAGCTAGACATTGCATCTGTGCAGCAAACTTTTATACTTTCTTTACTTATAAAGAAAACTTGGCTAGCGCCAAGCCTTAGCGCTGGCGATCGCCTTAGTTGCGCTTATACTATAGAAAGTATTTTTTACTTTCATAACGTGTAAAGAAAACTTGGGAAAGCCAAGCCTTGGCGCAGGCTGAGCCCTAGCTGCACATATACTTAGGACCTAAACTTTTCCACAACGTCGATATACTTCCAGCTGACAAGTTATACTTTCTTAACGTGAAAAAAACGAAGGCTGCCTGAAATTGAGCGGCCTTCGTTTTTTGTATAGGGCAATTCCGCCTGCTGTTTTTTGCTGATTTATAGTTCCTCACCGTTACTTTCTATAACCTGTTTGTACCAAAAGAACGAGTCTTTACGGTATCTTTCCAATGTACCGTTACCTTCGTCATCTTTATCTACATAAACGAAACCGTAACGTTTAGACATTTCACTTGTTGACATTGACAC
Organism: Pseudalkalibacillus decolorationis; assembly: GCF_024609785.1. Lineage (GTDB taxonomy): Bacteria > Bacillota > Bacilli > Bacillales > Fictibacillaceae > Pseudalkalibacillus > Pseudalkalibacillus decolorationis. The sequence goes on along the minus strand of NZ_JANHJQ010000015.1, from coordinate 7,244 downwards.
TAAATCAATTGGTCCCCAAGATGTATATCCAATTAATTCAACGCCATCAGCAATAGCTTCTTTCATTTGTTCAATGTGTTTTCTTAGGTAATCAATACGATAGTCATCATGGATTGAACCGTCTTCCTCAACTTTATCGTATGCACCTAAACCATTTTCCACAATAAAGATTGGTAATTGATAACGGTCATACATTTCGTTTAACACAACACGTAAACCAATCGGGTCTATTTGCCAACCCCAGTCAGATGCTTCTAAATAAGGGTTTTTAAGTGAATTCATTAAGTTACCTTCCGTACGCTGTCCTTCTGGAGCAGCTGAAGATAACATGGACATGTAATAACTAATGGTAATGTAATCTACTGGATGTTGTTTAATAATCTCATCGTCACCAGTTGCTTTTTCAATCTCAATATCATTTTCTATAAAGAACCGGTCCATGTATTTAGGGTATTCACCGCGAGCATGTACATCTGTAAAGAATAGATTATCTTGGTTATCTTTTTGCGCCTTTAATACATCTTCAGGATTGGGTGTGTTTGGATAATGGCTCATTGTCGCTAACATACAACCCATTTTCCCATCAGGAATCATTTCATGTAATTTTTTAGTGGCAAGAGCACTTGCAACAAATTGGTGGTGTAAACCTTGATATTTAGCTTGCATTGGGTTGTCTTGTTTATCTGATAAGATCCCACCACCAGTAAAAGGACTAAGGGTAATCATATTTATTTCATTAAACGAAATCCAGAACTTTACTTTATCTTTATAACGGTTGAAGACCGTTGCTGCATAACGTACGAAATGATCAATGACTTCACGGTCTACCCAGCCATTATATTTCTCCGTTAATCCATAAGGTGTTTCATAGTGAGATAATGTCACAATCGGCTCGATATTATATTTTGCTAATTCATCTAACACATTCTCGTAAAATTGTAATCCATTTTCATTTGGTATTTCATCATAACCATTTGGGAAAATTCTAGACCAGTGGATAGAAAAGCGAAAAGCAGTAAAGCCCATTTCAGCAAGTAATGCGATATCCTCTTTATAACGGTGATAAAAATCAACCCCTTCACGTTTAGGATGACGTGCTGTCGATTCACCACTTAAATTTCTTCTGATTTGTTCTGAGGTAATTTCCATTGCATTGTCTTTTGTTCTTTGATCCTTAGGAATATATTCTACAAAGTCAGCCGCTGATAAACCTTTTCCGTCTTCGTCATATGCACCTTCAATTTGGTTCGCAGCAGTTGCCCCGCCCCAATAAAAATCTTCTGGAAATTTCGCCTTAAATTGTGCCATAATCTCTCTCCTCTTTTCGTTATAAGTTTATTATTTAACGATAGTTAGTATCGTATCGTTTAGTACTACATATCTTGATTCGGCTGGTATAACATCTAAATAATTTGCAGTATTGGTAATAATAACAGGTGTTGTTACTTTATAACCAGCATCTTTAATACCTTGAATATCAAACGTTATCAATTTGTCGCCTTTTTTTACAACGGTATCTTGTTCCACATGCGCATCGAAATACTTGCCATCTAACTGAACGGTATCTATTCCAATATGAATTAGTACTTCAACACCATCATCGCTTACTAATCCAACCGCATGTTTAGTCGGGAATAAGGTGGCTACTTTCCCATCAAATGGTGCTACCACGACGCCTTCAGCTGGTTCGATACCAACACCTTTGCCCATTGCACCACTTGAAAATACTTGATCGTCTACATTTTCTAAAGGAATCATCTCACCCAGTAATGGAGTTGTTAACTCATAGGTTTGTTTGGACTTCTTTTCAGTAATCGCAGATGTTTCTTCCGTTGTCATTTCTTCTTTGCTTTCTTCCCTTGGGTCAACTTCTTTCTTCTTGCCTTCTGTACCGAATATAAACGCTAAAATTGTTGCTGCTAGGAATGAAGCACCTATTCCAATAACATAACCTGAAATTGGTGAATAAGCTGGAATTGTAAACAGACTGTTAAATACGAACGTAGATACTCTTACATCAAATGTTGCTACAATTGCACCACCGATAGCACCACCGACTAATAATAATGGAATTAATTTTCTATACCTCAATATCAAACCGTAAAGAATTGGTTCTGTTACTCCCGCAAACAATCCTGATAAAGTTGCAGCAATAGATAATGAACGTAAATCTTTATTTCTTCTAGCACGTAAGAAGATACCAAACGCAATACCCATTTGAGCAAATGTTGATGCTGCTGTAATTGGCCCAATTATATCTCCTCCACGAGAGAAATTATCAATCATGATTGGTACGACACCCCAATGCACACCTAAGATAACTAAGAATGGCCAAATACTTGCAATTAAAATACCCGTAAGTATGGCTGATTTATTTAATAAGAATGTAACAGCAGTTCCAATACCTAAACTAATGTACTCAGCAAATGGGCCGAAAACTAATGAAGTTAATGGTACCATTACCAATATACCTACCATTGGTACAAAGAATAATTGAATCGTATCTGGTGTATATTTTTTAACTAATCGTTCCAAGGGTGCATAAACAGCGATTGCAATTAACATTGGAAATACAGTTGATGCATAATCCGTTGCAATAAGTGGGATACCCATAAAATTTACATCTCCAGCACGTTCTATGAGTGCTGTGAAATTCGGGTCTAATAAGCCAGCTCCAATAGTCCCCCCGACAAATGGATTTGCATTCAATTTCTTTGCCGCAGAAATACCTACAAAGATAGGGAGGAAATAGAATAGACCACTTGATGCTGCATTTAATACAGAGTAGGTGGTACCTTCCATATCAATCAAGTTAAATATATCAAGAATAGCAAGGAGCGCTTTTATCATGCCTGCACCAGCTAATGCTGGAATCAATGGCGAGAAGGTACCTGAAATATATTCAAAAACTTTTGCTGTAACACCAACTTTCCCTTTCTTATTTTCATCATTGTCAGCTGCATCTCCAGCACGAATAGTATGGTTATTCATAATTTCCGCATAAACCTTTCCCACTTTATTCCCAATAACCACTTGAAATTGCCCCCCTTTTTCTACAATTGTAAGAATATCAGGGAGAGTGCTTAATGTTTTTTTATCGACCTTACTATAATCATCCAGTTTAAATCGCAATCGTGTTGCACAGTGAACGAGAGAATTAATATTTTCTTCTCCACCGACTAACTCAACAATTTGATGACCTAATTGTTTGTTATCCATCATTTTTTCCTCCTTTTAAAGAAAACTTGGCAAAGCTAAGCCTTTGGCGCCGGCTGAGCCTTAGTTGCGCTTATACTATAGAAAGTATTTTTATACTTTCTTAACGTGTTAGAAAAGCGGAAGCGCCCTGTTCAGCCCCGAAGGTCACTGGAAGGCCACCGAGAAGGCTCGAACCAAACACTGTTTGGTCCTGCGTGGGAATACACAGGATGTAAATCAGTGTGTTGCCGCCGGACTGAAGTGATCCGAGAGGTTGGGTGCTGCAGCTAGACATCGCATCTATGCGGCAAATTTTTGCTTTACTTGTAAAAAAATAAAAAACCCGAAAAGAGCGTAAATAGACTTATGTCTAGTCTACCTATCATTCTTTTCAGGTTTTGCCTGCCTAACAGTAACAATCCTTAAAAACTATATTAACTTTTTTCTCGACTTGAAACCCTATGAATATGAATCATAAAGTAGGCTAACTCATCTTTAGTCATTTCCATTTGATATTGCTTTTTTAAATAAGCTTGTACCTTCTTCGTACATTCGTATGCTTGTGGGTACTGCATTTTAACTTGCTTATATAACGTATCATTATGTTCGTCATTCAGCTCACCACGTAGCATCCTGTAGGCGAAATAACGCAAATGGGTAATAAATCTGCTGTAATTCATCGACTCTTCTTCAAAATCAATACCGTAATGATACTTCACAATATTCGTGACATCACTAACGATCTTCGTCATCGCCAACGTCTCTTCCATCCCAGAACCATCTTGCCTTGCATTAAAGAGATGCATGGCAATGGATGCAGCTTCATCTTCAGGTAAACTTACACCCGTTCCCTCTTTTATCATATCCAATGCCTTACGCGCAACATGGTACTCGGCTTTACAGAACTTTTGCACTTCCCACATTAACGCATTCTTTATTGGCAGCCCATTTTTAAATCTAGAGACCGCAAAGTGGATGTGGTCGGATAATGACAAATAAAGTGAATCATTCAGCTCTGTTTGAAGCTCCTTGTTTGCCATTTCGATAATATCTTTTGAGAGTGCCATGATTTCATATGGAATTTCATCAAGTAACTCAGACAATTTATAAGAAAAGCTTTCAGAAGGCGTGATAAATGTTTTTTCTATTTTTTCAGTGTCTATCCGGTCGCCAATCTTTTTCTGAAAAGCGAGGCCTTTACCCATAACGACCATCTCAGTTTGATCCTCAGTTAAAGCGACATTATTATTAAAGATTTTCTTTATTTTCATAATTATCACTTTTCCTTCGAATTAAAATTAGAAAAGCGCAAGCGCCCTGCTTAGCCACGAAGGTCACTGGAAGACCGACGAGGAGGCTGTTGCCGCCGCAGAAGGCCTGAAGTGATCCAAGTGGTTGGGCGCTGAAGCTGGACATTACATCCATGCCGCAAACTTTTATACTTTCTTAACGTGTAAAAAAACCCGAATTAATTAAACTTATAGAAAGGTATCCCCATTACAAGTCTAATTATTCAGGTTTTGCCTGCTTAACAGTAACAATCCTTTAGTTAATTTTCATTATAAATGATAACGGTTTCTTTTGCAATAGCCCAGTCATTTTAACGACCGGAAACGTACATATTGGTCTCTTAAGAGGTAACCACCCCTGCTCTAACTTTCCTGTCTTTTAATTGATAGCAGCTGTTTGCTGTGTTGTACAATGACCTTTACAACAGCGTATGACGGTATGATTAAGATCATCCCTAGAACGCCTGCCAGATTCCCCCCGACCAGTATTAAAAGAATGATCGTTAACGGATGGATATTCAACGCTCTTCCCATTACTTGAGGTGAGACAAGGTTGCTCTCAATTTGTTGTGCGACGATCATCACGATAATTACGTATAACACCATCGTCGGCTCTTGGAAAAATGCAACGATGAGAGCGGGAATAACCGCTAAGAATGGTCCAAGGAACGGGATGACATTCATCGCCATCGCAAATAATGCTAAAAGTAGCGCATACTCTAGTCCTATAATCAGATAACCGATTAGGAGTAGAATCCCAACACACGTACTCACGATCAACTGACCTTGTATGTAGCTTGCAAGTGCTTTGTCCATATCTTTTAACACATGCCGAATTTCGCCTTCCTTAGATTCTGGAAAAAAACGAACGACATTAGGCGTAAACCGTTCTCTGTCACTGAGTAAGTAGAACAAGATAAATGGAACGATTACTAGTGAAAATACAAACCCGAATATACTTCCAAGGGCATTGCCGACAACTGTTCCTGTCGCAGCGAAGATCCCTTCTAGTTTGCTTCCAATCGTATCTACGAAGTCTTTTATGAATTGTGGAATTTGTTCCTGATTCTGTTGCCAGTAACTAATCCCCTCTTCAACTGCAGAAATCATATCAGGTACATTTTCTAACAATCGTACAAACTGAGTTTGCACAATGGGGCCGATAACCCGCACAATCATTGTCAATATAACAATGACAATAAGAAAAATAACGAGAATAGCAATCATTCTTGGCAGACGCCATTTTTCAAGTAATTCTGTCAGTGGTCTGAACAGGTAAAAAAGGATACCCGCAATCAAAAACGGTACGAACAATGTCTGCACAAATATAACCAAAGGCGTAAAAACAAAATTAACCTCGTTCATCAACCAGATGATCGTTAATATTAAAATGACACCAATTCCGAAGCGGAACCACCATTTATTTGAGATACTCATTAAATACTGCCCCCTATAAAACTATTAACTACTACATATACTATTATTATGGACAAAAAGTTCCTATTTTAATAGATAAATTAGTCATAGTTTTCAAAACGACTGCACGACTGCCTTATTCAAACGTTTGATTGATCGCTGCATCTCTTGGGGCACAAGAGTTTGAGTGCCTTAATCAAACGTTTGTTTATATTTAATCAAATCTTGACTACAGTATTTAAAAAGCCAAATTCATGTAAAGTTTAGCTTTTTTAATGCAACTACAGTTCTTGTATAATGCCTTTTAATAATGTTAAAAACTTATCCTTTGCCTCACCAACCGCTTGAACAACTTCTTCCGCTGTTATCGGCTCCTTTTGAATACCAGCTGCCATATTAGCAATGCAAGAAATCCCCAATACACGAAGGCCTGCGTGGTTGGCGACGATGACTTCCGGTACAGTAGACATTCCGACTGCGTCACCCCCAACAGTTCTCATCATTCGAATTTCCGCAGGGGTTTCAAGGGCTGGACCGCTCCACCACACATACACACCTTGCTGTAACTCAATGTTTTTTTCTTCTGCTGCCTTACATGCCAAATCACGCAATTCAGGGCAATACGCTGTCGATAAATCCGGAAAGCGGACGCCAAGTTGTTCGTCATTCGATCCTATAAGTGGATTTACTCCGGCTAAATTAATATGGTCTGAAATTAACATCAAATCTTTTGGTTCGAAGCTTTCGTTTATCGCACCGCATGCGTTTGTCACAATCAGTACTTCTGCACCAATCTCTTTCAAAACACGTACAGGAAAAGTAACGGCATCCAGACTATGTCCTTCATAATAGTGAAAACGCCCTTGCAGAACGGCAACTTCTTTCCCTAATAATTCACCTATAACAAGCTGGCCTTTGTGCATGTCTACGGTAGTAGCTGCAAAGTGTGGAATATCCTGATACGGAATGACAACAGCATTCTCAATTTCATCAGCAAGTCCGTTCAATCCAGAACCTAAAATTAAAGAAATCTTCGGACGGTAATCCGTTTTACTGTATATATAGTCTTTTGCATTTAAAATGTTTTCCATTTTGTGCATTTTACTTTACTCCTCCTCAAAACTAAGGTGTTTCACCACTTTAAAGAAAACTTGGCTAGCGCCAAGCCTTAGCGCTGGCGATCGCCTTAGTTGCGCTTATACTATAGAAAGTATTTTTATACTCCCTCTATAAAGTAAGGATTTTCTCCGTTATTCTTGTTATTTCTAAGCTTTTCACTCGATACATCTAATGAAATGCATCAAATGTATGGATAAGTCAGCCATATATGTTTCATTATGG
>NZ_JANHJQ010000014.1 GCF_024609785.1 Pseudalkalibacillus decolorationis | reverse complement strand
TCCCGTATCATGTGGTTCGGGAGTTTGATTTGATGGATGGTGGCGATCCGACGATTCCACCTAAGTTTTCATGTGAGACATGCGGAGGAGAGATGTATCCTGAGTATTACAAAGGGGTACACGGCGTAGAATACAAGCTATCGGATGTTCTCTGACAAAAAAGGACCTGAGTGGAGTGCTTTTCTCCACTCAGGTTTTTCTTATGTTAAAGAAACTATAACTAATGTATTCAAAAAAATAGTGTTCATTTTAAGCAAATCCAACATATATATTTTAGTAATAAAGAAAGGGCGGGATCAGATCATGATCAAAATCTCGGAATTTCAAGTTAAAGATGTTGTTAATGTATCCAATGGAAGGAAGATGGGTCATATTGCTGATTTGGAAATTAATTTGAGTACAGGTAAAATTGAAGCACTTATCATACCTGGAGCAGGAAGAATGATGGGCCTTATGCGAAAAGAGAATGATATTGTTATTCCTTGGAGGGACATTGTAAAGATCGGAAAAGATGTTATTTTAGTGAGGTTCGAGGACCAAACAGAAGGGCAAGGACAGTTAGCCCCGCCAAGCTACCATAATTCAGCAAAGAATTGAAAACAATCGAGCAATCTTACAACTGTTCAACAACTTGTGATAAAATAAGAACAACTGTACAATCCTTCGACAGCTAACATTGCTTTATTATGGAGAGGATATAGATGGAGGAACCATTTTTACGTACGATTAAAACACATTTTAATATTGTACCATTTTCATCCGGTTATTCTGAATCGTCAATAATAGCGGGTATATCTACAAGGTATGGCGGTGTTAGTCTAGATCCTTATGATACGTTAAATTTAGGCTTACACGTTAATGATGATTCGGAATGTGTAGTCGAAAATCGTCATCGACTTGCAACCGATGTCGGTATACCTTTAGAGAGATGGGTATTTGCAGAACAAGTTCATTCATCGTCGATTCAAAAAGTAACAACAGATGATTGCGCAAAGGGTTCAGAATCATATGAAACGGGCATTATGGGAGTAGATGGGTTATATACAAATGAATCTAATGTTGTCCTTTCTGCTGCTTTTGCGGACTGTGTCCCATTATTTTTCTCTTCGAAACAACACTCTATTGTTGGAATAGCTCATGCAGGCTGGAAAGGATCAGTCCTCCAAATTGCCGAGAAAATGGTCAATCTTTGGGTTCAGAATGAATGTATTCGGGTTGAGGATATAGAGGTTGTAATTGGTCCTTCCATACAATCGTGTTGCTATGAAGTAGACGACCGTGTAATTAACGAAGTCAATAAAGTTGTTAACAAGGGAGAACCAACACCTTACACATTCAACCATGATGGTAGCTATCAGCTAAATCTACAACAGTTAAATAAGCAAATCTTGATCCGAAATGGAATTTCACCTGAAAATATTCGACAGTCGAGCCATTGTACAAGTTGTCAGGTAGATGATTATTTCTCGCATAGAAAAGAAAACGGAAAAACGGGTCGGATGCTTGGTTTTATCGTGAACTGTGAACAGGAGGGAGAATCGGCATCTTGAGTATTGAGGATAATTTGAAAAATATCCACAGCAATATATATGAAGCGTGTAAGGTTTCTAAACGTAATCCTAACGATGTTACAATCATTGCTGTAACAAAGTATGTAAGTATTAATACTGCTCGACAGGCACTATCAGCAGGAGTTCACCATCTTGGTGAAAATCGGGATGAAGGATTTTTACATAAACAAAGTGAAATTACGGAGAATGTCAACTGGCATTTTATCGGATCGGTTCAATCGAGAAAAGTTAAAGAGATTATCGGGCATATTGACTACCTTCACTCGTTAGATCGAATCTCACTTGCAAAAGAGATTCAAAAACGATCAGACCGGATCATTAAATGCTTTGTTCAAGTTAATGTTTCAGGTGAACATTCGAAGCATGGGATGAATCCGGGTGATGTTCAAACGTTTGTTGAAAAACTTTCACAGTATGATCGCATAAAAGTCGTCGGGCTGATGACAATGGCTCCTCATATTGATGATGAAGCTCGGTTACGCAAAGTTTTCCGTGAACTCAAACAATTGCAACAGAATGTACAAGCTCTTAAACTTGAACACGCACCATGTACTGAACTCTCAATGGGTATGTCAAATGACTATACAATTGCCGTTGAAGAAGGGGCAACGTTTATTCGTATCGGAACCTCTTTAGTCGGCAAGGAAATGTAGGGAGGTTATCCTTAATGGGTATTAAATCCAGATTAAAGCATTTTTTCGCATTTGATGATGAGGTCTATGAAGACGGAGAATACGATGAAATTGAGCAAGCGAATAATGAAGAATTAGAAACCATGACTCGATCCCGTAAAGATCAAAAGAACCAAAATATCGTAAGTCTCCAAAGTGTTCAGCAACAGGTAAAGGTTGTTCTGATTGAACCAAGGGTTTACTCGGAAGCTCAGGAAATTGCAGATCAATTAACGAACAGACGCGCAGTTGTAATGAACCTCCAGCGTATTCCTCTTGACCAGGCGAAGCGAATTGTGGATTTTCTCAGTGGTACCGTTTATGCTATTGGCGGTGATATTCAAAAGCTTGGACCGAATACGTTTATGTGCACTCCAGATAATGTAGATGTTTCGGGTGCTATATCTGAAATGACAGATGATGAATAGAGAAAAAGGGTGGTTTTAGAGAAATGATCGAAACAATTGCAGTATTTGCTATTACAGCTTATCGATGGCTAATTATTATATATATCTTTATGTCATGGATACCAAATGCAAGGGAATCTTCTTTTGGGCAGTTTTTAGCTTCCATTTGCGAACCTTTTCTTTCACAGTTCCGCAAAATAATCCCGCCTCTTGGAATGATTGATTTATCGCCAATTGTCGCGATATTTGCGTTGATCTTTGCTGAAAGAGGTATACATTATTTATTCCTTTATTTGTAGGTGAGAAATGTCTTTATATGAGCATTTTAGACAAGAAGAGCAACCGTTTGTTGACCAAGTACTAGAATGGAAAAGACTTGCCCTCGATCAATATTCGGTAAAAGTAACAGATTTCCTAGATCCAAGAGAGCGCTATATTCTGGAATCCCTTGTTGGGAAAAGTAACGACATTCATTTTAAGTTTTGGGAAGGGTACAATGAGATTGAACGTACTCGAGGATTGTTGTACCCGTCCTATTTTGAACCGGTCAATGAGGATTTTAATGTTCAGTGTTTTCAACTAGAATACCCTCATAAGTTTGTAAGTGTGCAGCACCCAGATGTATTGGGTGCATTGATGAATCTTGGTATTAAGAGAGAAAAGTTTGGCGATATCATTGTTAATGATAAAACAGTACAGCTAGTTGTTGCGAAAGAAATTTCCGATTATGTGGAAATGAATTTTACTTCTGTAGGTAAAGCGAACGTTTATTTACAGAAAATCAACCATTCAGAATTACAAGAACCTCTTTCCGATAGTTGGGATGAAGGATATGGTACAGTATCTTCACTCAGAATTGATGCGGTTCTTGCTGAAGCATTCCGATTATCCCGATCAAAAGTAGTACCATACATAAAAGGAAAAAAGGTTAAATTAAACTGGAAACTCATTGAACAAACTTCCTCTGAAGTTCAACAAGGGGATACGATTTCAATCCGTGGTTTAGGTCGACTTAAATTATTACAAATAGACGGTCAAACGAAAAAGGGAAAATGGAAAATAACCGTAGGAATAAAAAAATCAAAATGAATGCAGGAAAAGCAACAAAAATGTCGAAATTACCAAGTAAATAAGAATGGTCCCATTGGGATAAAGAAAACTTGGCGATCGCCAAGCCATAGCGTAGGCGATCGCCTTAGTTGCGCTTATACTATAGAAAGTATTTTTTATACTTTCTAAACATGTAACAAACGTCCCTCACCAACATGGTTGAGGCTAAAGCGTTAATTGTGGTAGACATCGATACGGGGGTGGCAATATGCCGTTAACACCATTAGATATTCATAACAAAGAGTTCAACCGCGGGTTCCGGGGATATGATGAAGACGATGTAAATGAATTTCTTGATCAAGTAATTAAAGATTACGAAACAGTGCTACGAGATAAGAAGGATTTACAAGAAAAGCTACATAAAATTGAAGAGAAGCTTTCCTACTTCACTAATATTGAAGAGACATTGAACAAATCCATTGTTGTTGCTCAAGAAACTGGAGAAGAAGTTAAAAGGAATGCGAATAAAGAAGCTCGACTCATTGTTAAAGAAGCCGAAAAAAACGCAGACCGTATTATTAATGAAGCATTAGCAAAATCCAGAAGGATCATGCTGGATATAGAAGAATTGAAAAAACAGTCTTCCGTATATCGGACAAGATTCCGTATGTTAATTGAAGCGCAACTTGAAATGTTAAAGACCGAAGACTGGGATGGACTAATGCCTGCAGACGATGAAGAGGAAGAAAATCATCATATTGAAGATGTAAATGTGAAATCTTAAGAAAAAAATAGGTAATTGGGCAGGGTAAAACTTGACGAAATGATTTCAAATTGGGTATACTCTCAAGTATAAAACTTATATGAGACTTAGATGGGGACAGTATGTCTTAACTGTTTTTCAAAGCGAATCAGGGTTGGTGTAAGCCTGATAAACAGTAATTCGGAAAATCACCCCAGAGTTCCTAGCTGAACGAATCTAGTAAGCGACGGCGATTCATTCTCGATAACGAATGCTAAGTGGGTGTTTAGATTGAATATGCACCTATTAGGGTGGTACCGCGGGTAACCTTCTCGTCCCTATTTGGGATTGAGAAGGTTTTTTTGTACTTACACGTTGATGTTATTCTTTATACGTTAGGAATGTATAACTTTTTAGCTTTAAGTGTAATCGGCGATGGAGAAAAGTTTAAGTTCCAAGTATAAGTGCAACTAAGGTTCAGCTCAACTAAAGACTTGACTAAACCAAGTTTTCTTTATTTTAATGGATGGATAGGAAGAAAGGCAGGAGAGAAAATGAACTATAAAGACACATTATTAATGCCAAAAACTGAATTTCCAATGCGTGGTGGTTTACCGAACAAAGAGCCTAAAATACAGGAAAATTGGAATAAGAGTGATATTTACCAAAAGGTTCAAGAAAAATCAAAAGGCTTACCAAAATTTATTCTGCACGATGGACCTCCATATGCAAATGGAGATATCCATATGGGTCATGCAGAAAATAAGATCCTTAAGGATATCATTGTTCGTTATAAATCGATGAATGGTTTCGATGCACCTTATGTACCGGGCTGGGATACACACGGATTGCCAATCGAAACAGCTCTTGCCAAAGTAAAAAAGGTTAATCGGAAAGAACATTCAATTGCAGAATTCAGAAAGATGTGTGCTGAATATGCATTAGAACAGGTGGATCGACAAAGGGAACAGTTCAAACGACTTGGTGTACGTGGGGATTGGGAGAATCCTTACATTACGTTAACGAATGAGTATGAAGCTGAACAAATTAAAGTTTTTGGCGAGATGGCAAATAAAGGTCTTATCTATAAAGGGAAGAAACCGGTTTACTGGTCTCCTTCTTCAGAGTCTGCTTTTGCTGAGGCAGAAATCGAGTACCAGGACAAACGCTCAGCGTCTATTTACGTGGCATTTCCAATTGCAGACGGAAGAAGTGTAATTGACGAGGATGTTTCAATTGTTATCTGGACGACAACCCCATGGACAATTCCAGCAAACTTAGGTATTTCTGTACATCCGGATTATACGTATGTTGTGGTTGAAACCAGTGGACACAAATATTTGGTAGCGGAAGATCTCCTTGAAGAATTGACTTCCGTATTAGAATGGGAGCAGCCAACCGTTCTTAATAAAGTCAAAGGGGCTGATCTTGATCGTATTTTGGCGAAACATCCATTTTATAATCGAGATTCCCTAGTTATGTTAAGTGATCATGTTACGACAGATTCAGGTACAGGTTGTGTTCATACCGCCCCTGGCCATGGTGAGGATGACTTCCGGGTTGGGAAACGTTATGATCTTGGAATTCTTTGTCCTGTTGATGAAAAGGGACATATGACTGAAGAAGCACCTGGATTTGAAGGAATGTTTTATGATAAGGCAAATAAATTAGTGACAGATAAGCTTACTGATGCTGGCCTACTTTTGAAATTAGAGTTTATCACGCACTCCTATCCCCATGATTGGAGAACGAAAAAGCCGATCATTTTCCGAGTAACGGACCAGTGGTTTGCATCAATCAAGCAAATTCGTGAACAAATTCTAAATGAAGTAAAAGAAGTAAAATGGTACCCTTTATGGGGTGAAACGCGACTTCATAATATGGTGAAAGATCGGGAAGATTGGTGTATCTCAAGGCAACGGGCATGGGGTGTTCCGATTCCTGTCTTCTACGGTGAAGATAATACACCAATCATCAGCAATGAAACCATCGAACACATTTCGAATCTATTCCGCGAGCATGGATCGAATATTTGGTTTGAATGGGATGCAAAAGATCTCCTACCTGAAGGATTTACTTCTGAACATAGTCCGAATGGCGAATTCACGAAAGAAATAGATATTATGGATGTATGGTTTGATTCTGGATCTTCACACCAAAGTGTATTAGAGGAACGATCTGAGCTTGTACGTCCGGCAGATGTTTACCTAGAAGGAACGGATCAATATCGTGGTTGGTTCAACTCTTCGTTATCTACAAGTGTTGCTGTAACAGGAAAAGCACCTTATAAGACAATCATTACTCACGGGTTTGTCCTTGATGGGCAAGGTCGCAAAATGAGTAAATCGATTGGTAATGTTATGGATCCGATCAAGGTAATGAAGCAACTCGGCGCCGATATTATCCGACTATGGGTTTCGTCCGTTGACTATCAAGCAGATGTAAGAGTGTCGGATGACATTTTAAAACAGGTATCTGAAGTCTATCGGAAGATCCGAAACACTTTACGTTTCATGCTTGGAAACTTAAACGGCTTTGATCCTAATAAGCATCGTGTTGAATGGAAAGATATGAATGAGCTGGATCAATACATGCTCGTGAAAGTGAATGAGCTTGTAAAACGGGCAAAAAATGCATACGACGATTACCAGTTCTCAACCGTATATAATGCGATTCACAACTTCTGTACAATTGAGCTAAGTTCATTCTATCTTGACCTTGCAAAAGATACGTTATATATCGAAGCCGAAGATGATCATAAGCGCCGGTCCATGCAAACAGTTCTTTATGAAAGTGTTGTCGCATTAACTCAGCTAGTAGCACCAATTCTTGCCCATACAGCAGATGAAGTATGGGAGTATATTCCTGGGGAAAAAGAAGAAAGTGTTCAGCTTACATCAATGCCAGAGGTGACAGAATATCCTAATGCTTCAGTATTACTGAATAAATGGGATCAGATGATGGATATCCGTGATGAAGTTCTTAAGGCTTTGGAAAATGCGCGAAACGAAAAAGTCATCGGGAAATCATTAGCTGCATCAATCGAGCTGTACCCTACTGAACACACGAAGGAACTACTATCAACCATAACTGACCTTGATAAGTTCTTTATTGTATCAGATGTAAAAGTTACAGGAGTAAAAGACCAAGCACCAGCAGAAGCGGATCAATTCGAACGTGTAGCCATCCTTGCGAAGGCTGCTAAAGGTGAAACTTGTGACCGCTGCTGGACAGTAACACAAACAGTTGGTACGAACGAAAAGCATCCTTCTCTCTGTGAGCGATGTGCAACGATTGTAGCAAAACATTATGAATAATTAAATGGAATCGTATAGGAAAATGACCCTTTCTATCCGTACTTTGCTCTTTGTAGAGTGAACTTGCGGATAAGGGTCATTTTTCTTTACGAAACCGTTGTAAAATGGAGTGATATGGTCAAACTATATGTATCCTAGCTGGGAAGGAAGTTCAAAATGAGTTACGAATATTTAAAACAGCAATTGATACAACGGAAGCAGGAAATTGAAAAAGAATTCGAACAAAATAATCACTTTGGATTAGAACGAGGATTTGCGAGTGATATGTCATCTGGTGAATTATCACAGTATGATAACCATCCAGCTGATTCCGGGACAGAGCTTTATGAACGTGAGAAGGATATTGCATTAAATGCCCACTTGAAGGAAGAACTATCAGACATTAACTATTCGTTAAAGCAGATGGAAGATGGAACATATGGAACTTGTGAGGTGACAGGAAAACAAATTCCGATCGAACGGTTGAAAGCATTACCATCAGCAAGAACGATAAAAGAAGCTTCACCTAATCAACAAGTATCAAATGATCGACCTGTTGAGGAAGATGTGCTCAGATCAATGGAAGAAGAATATTACACAGGAAGTCAGGAAACGGAATATAATGAGCAAAATGTGTACAATGAGGTCGCATCTTTCAATGAAAACAGTATGACCTATGAAGATTCTTCGTTAATAGATAACAAAGATGGATCTGGATATGTTGAAGAATATGAACAATTTGTTTCAACCGGTATTGAAGGGTATACTGGCGATGAAAATATCAAATTTCAGCGTAATATCCAATATGACCAATACATGAATGAACAGGAAAACATTGACGAAGAGGAAAACAATTCGTAATACTTGGTAGCCCAAACTGGTAGCCCAAACTCAGTCGTTTTGGGCTTCTTTCATTTAAGAATAAGAAAATAAAATTTCTATATTGAAAATATAAACTCCAAACCACACCTTTCATTGTACAAGTGGCTTTAATGTGCTAAAATTCATACGGATATAAGCAAAGGTGGGGAAAGCATGCGCTATTACATATTAGGCTTACTTGTCATTATTATTGATCAGATTTCAAAATGGTTCATCGTGACGAAAATGAGTCTTGGAGAGTCAATAATGGTTATTCCAGATGTGTTTTATCTTACTTCACATCGTAATAGAGGGGCTGCTTTTGGCATCTTGGAAGGTCAGATGTGGTTATTCTTTATTGTAACGATTATTGTCCTCATTGCGGTTGTCTATTATTTACAAACCGAGGCCAAAGGAAAACCTTTTTTAAGTACAGCATTAGGCTTTGTTCTTGGTGGAGCGATTGGGAATTTTATAGATCGTATGGTTAGAGGAGAAGTTGTCGATTTTCTTAATTTTTATATCGGTTCATATAATTATCCAATCTTTAATGTAGCTGATTCAGCCTTAGTAGTTGGCGTTGGTATGATTGCAATCGCATTACTAAAAGATAGTAAAGAATCGAAGGAGATAACAGATGGAACAGATACAAATGATCGTTCCCGTTGAGTATAAACAACAGCGGGTTGATAAAGTAATAACTAACTTACAATCAGATTTGTCAAGAACTCAAATACAACAATGGATTAAGGAAAATCGAGTCCGAATAAATGGAACAGACATCAAATCGAATTATAAATGTGCAGCAGGAGATGAAATTCAAATTGATGTACCGGAACCAGAACCACTAGAAGTATTGCCCGAACCAATGGACCTTACTTTCGTGTATGAGGATAATGATTTGCTCGTAGTGAATAAACCAAGAGGGATGGTCGTACATCCTGCTCCCGGCCACTTGACAGGAACGTTGGTGAATGGTCTCATGGCTCATTGTAAAGACCTTTCAGGTATTAATGGCATAATGCGCCCAGGTATTGTGCATCGAATTGATAAAGATACCTCTGGACTTCTTGTAGTTGCCAAAAATGACTTGTCTCACAAGCATTTAGGTGAACAAATGAAGGCGAAAACGACAACACGGAAATACAAAGGGATCGTTCACGGAGTGATTCCGCACAATAAAGGTACAATCGATGCTCCGGTTGGAAGAGATAAAAAGGACCGTCAAAAAATGACGGTGACCAATGAAAACAGTAAAGAGGCCGTTACACACTTTAATGTACTTGAACGCTTTTCTAAGTATACGTACATCGAATGTATTCTAGAAACAGGTAGAACCCATCAAATTCGTGTTCATATGGATTATATCGGCTATCAAATGGTGGGTGATCCAAAATATGGTCCGAAGAAAACGCTGTCGATTGATGGACAAGCACTGCATGCAGAAACATTAGGATTTATACACCCACGTACAGAACAATATATGGAATTCTCAGCAGAACTGCCAAGTGATATGGTACAACTGCTTGATGAACTTCGTCGAAATTTGGTTTGACAACAGAAAGAACATTATGAGATAATCTTATCAAAGAATAGAGACCTTTAAGATCAGTCCCGTGAGGCTGAGAAGGTAACGGTTAAAGTAAAAGGGAGAACTATACCCATTTACTTGTTAGCAGGAGAACTGTACCCTCTCACCGATCGGTGAGAGGGTATTTTTTATACTATAGAAAGTATATAAAGCAAAGGCCTTTAGGTCATCCCTTAGGTGACTAAGACGATCGTCAGCGCTAAGGCTTTGCGCTAACCAAGTTTTCTTTATAAGAGAAGGAATTGTCGCTTACGCTTTTCATATTGGTGGGGGTGAAACAATGAAGGAAAAGACCATTTTATTGGATCAACAGGCAATCAAACGAGCACTAACAAGAATTGCACACGAAATATTAGAACGGAATAAAGGGATAAAGGACCTGATTCTTGTTGGGATAAAAACTCGGGGGGTCTTTCTTGGAAACCGACTTGGGGAGAGAATAGAGCAAATCGAGGGTGAAAAAGTTTCAAGCGGAGAGATAGACATAACCCTTTATCGGGATGATCTATCGAAGAAAAACGCAAACGACGAACCGTTGCTGAAAGGTACTAATATCCCGATCGATGTGACGAACAAAACGGTTATACTCGTCGATGATGTCCTTTATACGGGAAGAACAGTCCGAGCAGCAATGGATGCAGTGATGGATCTAGGGAGGCCTTCACAAATTCAACTAGCTGTCTTAGTTGACAGGGGACATAGAGAATTACCAATTCGAGCTGATTATGTCGGTAAGAATGTACCAACTTCCCGTGATGAAATCGTTAATGTTGATTTATCTGAAGTAGATGAAACCGATCAAGTAAGTATTCAATAAGAAAAGCGTAAGCGCTGAAGCTAGACAATAAGAAAAGCGCAAGCGCCTTGGGTAGCCACGAATGACACTGGAAGGCCATTGAGGAGGCTGTCGCCGCCTCAGAGGGACTGAAGTGATCCGAGTGGCTGGGCGCTGAAGCTAGATAATAAGAAAAGTGCATTATAATTAACATGTAAATTAAATAGGCCCTTTTAAGTGAGTCCCGTGAGGCTGACAAAGGGAATGTAATCCTGGGTGCGGGTAAATTGTATCCAGGTATACATCCAAAGGGGCTGACTTCTTATAAGTCACCCCTTTTTTGGGCCTCAAAACTGAGGAGGAACTAAGTATGGCTAACAACGATTCAATCGGAATCAGAGAAATCCCGAAACCAGGTAAATGGCTTGCATTAAGCATTCAACATATATTCGCGATGTTTGGGGCAACGATCTTGGTACCTTTCCTTGTAGGATTAAGCCCTGCCGTCGCACTTGTTTCAAGTGGAGCTGGAACACTTGCTTACCTACTCATTACAAGAGGCCGAATTCCAGCGTATTTAGGATCTTCCTTTGCGTTTATCGCACCGATTATTTCAGCAAAAATGGCTGGAGGATTGGAAGCTGCAATGGTCGGGTGTTTTTTTGCCGGACTTGTATATGGAATTGTAGCATTATTTATTCATAAATTCGGTCTAAACTGGTTATTGCAGCTCTTGCCACCAGTAGTCGCGGGGCCGGTTATTATTGTTATCGGTCTTGGCCTGGCAGGAACAGCAGTCGACATGGCTATGTTCATACCGGGGACAGAACCGAAAGAATACAGTCTGACTCACTTTTCAGTAGCACTCATAACGCTTGCAATCACAATCATAGCATCGATCTTTTTAAAAGGATTCTTAAGCCTCGTCCCAATCTTGATTGGTATTCTAGGCGGATACAGTTATGCGTTCATGATTGGAATGGTGAACTTAGCTCCTGTCCGCGAAGCAAAATGGTTTCAAATCCCTGATTTAATGGTTCCATTCGTGACATACACCCCTTCCTTTTCTTGGGGAATTGTGGCGATCATAGTCCCAGTTGCAACAGTAACAATTGCTGAGCACATCGGTCACCAGATGGTTTTAAGTAAAGTGGTCGGTAAAAACTATATTCAGAAACCGTGGCTGCATCGATCAATTCTTGGGGATGGAGTTGCAACTATGATAGGCTCCTTAATTGGTGGACCACCAAACACAACATATGGGGAAAATATCGGAGTGCTTGCAATTACGAAGGTGTTCAGCGTCTTTGTTATCGGGGGTGCAGCTGTCATAGCGATTCTGTTCGGGTTTATCGGAAAGGTAACTGCATTAATCAGTACGATTCCAACTGCTGTTATGGGTGGCGTATCGATTCTCCTGTTTGGTATCATCGCATCGTCAGGTTTACGAATGCTTATTGATAGCAAAGTAGACCTTGGTGAGAAGCGAAACTTGATCATCTCTTCTGTCATCTTAGTACTAGGAATTGGTGGTGCATTCATTCAAGTAAGTGATGAGGTTCAAATTGCGGGGATGTCACTTTCCGCCTTTGCTGGAGTAATACTTAACCTGATTCTTCCTGGTCGGGATAAACAGGTGATGAATTCAGAAATGTTTTCAAAATCAACAAATGAAAAATCCAAAGCTTCAGTTGCTTAAGCTGAAGCGCCATCTTTTAATCAAGTCCAGAGAGGCTTTCAAGGGTGGGTGAGAAGGAAAGAGCGGTAAGTGAACTTTCGGTAGCTGCATCAATACGAGGTGTAAGCTAGGAAAGAAACCACTAACATTCACTTCTTCCGGGGACTGACGAATGCTAGGTCAGGCTCACTCTAGAACGCTAGATAATGGAATGATTCATGGTCTATTGTGTTCAGAAGCCTACCTTTGTGTTTGTCAGTCCCCTTTTTATATCAAGAAAGTTACTGTAATTATGTTGGAATAAGGAGTTGGTAAATAGTGAATCACTTGCTGACGATTGATGCGTTAGAACTTGAAACGATTGAACTTTTGTTAAAAAAGGCACAACGGATTCTTGATCATGGCCGTACAGAACCGTTATATACTGCACCGCAAAAGTTTGTAGCAAACCTTTTTTATGAACCTAGTACAAGAACAAGATTTAGTTTTGAAGTTGCTGAGAAACGACTTGGTTTGAATGTACTAAATTGTGAAGCAGAATCATCAAGTGTCCAGAAAGGTGAAAGTATTTACGATACGGTTCGTACCTTACAATCGGTAGGAGCAGATGCTGTTGTCATTCGACATCCAAAGGAACGTTATTTTGATGAACTGGAATCAGTCACTTTACCGGTACTCAATGCAGGTGACGGGTGCGGCAATCATCCGACTCAATCCTTACTCGACTTGCTTACGATTCAACAGGAGTTTATTGTTCAGCAAGGAATTACGGTTGCCATTATCGGTGACCTCAGGCATAGCAGAGTAGCAAGATCCAATGCTGTGTTACTAACGAAAATGGGTGCAAAAGTGATTTTCTCAGGACCCGAGGAATGGTTTGATGAAGACTTCTCTCATGGAGAATATGTACCGATAGATGATGCAATCCGGTCTGCTGATGTGGTGATGATGCTCCGGATTCAACACGAACGGCATGCAAAATCAATGAATTTGACCAAGGAAGAATATCATAGTCGCTTTGGTTTAACCGTTTCTAGGGAAAAAACGATGAAAGAACAAAGTATCATTCTTCATCCGGCACCTTTTAACAGAGGATATGAGATTGCTGACGAGCTAGTTGAAAGTTCAAAATCTAGAATATTTAAACAGATGGAAAATGGTGTGGGAATTCGAATGGCAGCGCTTGAATGGGCACTTGAACTCAAGGAGGACAATTAGAATGGGAACAGTACTTAAAAACGCGAAGTTATGGAATGATACAAAGCAAACACAAGATGTATTGGTCAACGGTTCTACGATTGAGTTGATTCAGAAGAATATTGAAGTCGAAGGTCAAACGGTTATTGACCTGGCAGGGAAAATGCTTGCACCTGGATTTATTGACTTGCACGTACATCTGCGTGAGCCTGGTGGAGAGAAAAAGGAAACAATTGAAACAGGGACAAAGGCTGCTGCAAAAGGTGGTTTTACTACGATTGCTGCAATGCCAAATACTCGACCTGTTCCTGATAATAAGGAAACGCTCGAAGCACTTCATGAGCGTATTAAGGAAACAGCAAGCTCAAAGGTCTTACCTTATGCCGCAATTACGATTCGACAGATCGGAGAAGAATTGGTTCATTTTGAAGCGTTGAAGGAGGCGGGTGCATTTGCGTTTACTGACGATGGTGTAGGTGTACAGAATGCAGATACGATGCTTCGAGCAATGCAGAGAGCTGCTGAACTAAACATGTCAATCGTGGCTCATTGTGAAGATAACAATCTAATCCATGGTGGATGTGTACATGATGGTAAGTACTCAAAACAACATAATTTAAACGGTATACCGTCAATCTGTGAAAGTGTACAAATCGCTCGGGACGTTCTCCTCGCAGAAGCGACGGGCGTGCATTACCATGTGTGCCACATTAGCACGAAAGAATCAGTTCGGGTAGTAAGGGATGCGAAACGAGCGGGTATAAATGTAACGGCAGAAGTGACACCACATCATTTATTACTATGTGAAGATGATATCCCAGGGCAAGATCCGTATTTTAAAATGAACCCACCTCTTCGAAGCAAAGAAGATAAAGAAGCACTTATTGAAGGATTACTTGATGGTACCATTGATTTTATCGCAACTGACCATGCGCCGCATACAGAAGCGGAGAAGGCTCAAGGGATTGAGCTTGCACCTTTCGGGATTGTTGGATTAGAAACTGCTTACCCGCTCCTTTACACGAACCTAGTTCAAAAGGGAGTTATTGATCAGAAGTTCCTAATCGAGAGGCTTACAACACGCCCAGCAGATTGCTTCCAATTATCACATCAAGGAATTGAAGTCGGGGCTACAGCAGATCTTGTTGTCATCGACCTGAACCATGAACAATCAATTGACCCAAATCAGTTTGCATCGAAAGGTCGAAACACACCATTTAAAGGCTGGAGATGTCAAGGTTGGCCAGTTCTAACGATGTTAGAAGGCACGATCGTTTATCAGAATAAGGAGGTTCTTGCCAAATGAAACGACAATTAATCTTAGAAGATGGAAGCATTTATATTGGAACAGCCTTTGGAAGTTCGCGCGAGGCTAAAGGTGAGGTTGTATTTACAACAGGCATGGCTGGATATCAAGAAACGCTTTCTGATCCTTCCTATTGTGACCAAATCATTACCTTTACGTATCCACTTATCGGAAACTATGGAATTAATCAAGAAGACTTTGAATCGATTGAACCTGCTGCTTCAGGAGTGATCGTTAATGAAGCATGCATGAAACCAAGCCATTGGCAGTACACAAGTACACTGGATGAACTTTTAAAAGTTAAAGATATTCCAGGGGTATACGGTATTGATACTCGGGCCCTTACAAGAAGAATTCGAATTCACGGGACACTTAAAGGTAGAATCTGTTCAATGGAAGCTGACAAAGAAACGGTGGTCAAAGAGTTAAAAGAACAGACATTACCAACGGACCAGGTGGAAAAAGTATCAACACGTTCACCATACACATTGCCTGGAAGAGGAAAAAGGGTCGTACTGGTCGATTTCGGTGCTAAACGTGGTATTTTAAGAGAATTAATTGAACGTGGATGTGACGTAACCGTAGTTCCTTATCATGTTACATCTGACGAAATCCTACGCCTTAATCCAGATGGAGTTATGCTGAGCAATGGCCCTGGAGACCCGACAGATGTCCCAGAAGCGGTTGAAATGCTTAAGGCAATCCTCGGGAAAATTCCGGTCTTTGGTATATGCCTAGGTCATCAATTGTTAGGGTTAGCATGTGGTGCGAGAACAACGAAAATGAAGTTCGGACATCGAGGAGTCAACCATCCTGTGAAAAACATCGAGAATGGTAAAGTGATGATTACTTCCCAAAACCATGGCTATACCGTTGATACAGTAGGGTTCAATAATCTCGATTTAGTCATTACACATATTGCAATTAACGATGAAACGATTGAAGGGTATCGACATAAGACATATCCAGCATTTAGTGTGCAGTTTCATCCAGAAGCGTCACCAGGACCAACGGATTCAAACGAACTATTCGACGATTTTCTTAAAATGATGTCATCTTCAAAAAATGAGGGGGTTTCTACATGCCAAAGCGTCTAGATGTTGAAAAGATATTAGTCATCGGCTCAGGACCAATCGTAATTGGACAAGCAGCAGAATTTGATTATGCGGGTACTCAAGCCTGTCAGGCATTGAAAGAAGAAGGGTATGAGGTCATCCTCGTTAACTCCAATCCAGCAACAATCATGACGGATACGACAATGGCGGACAAGGTCTACATTGAACCCCTTACCGTTGAATTTGTAAGTCGAATCATTCGAAAGGAACGACCTGATGGCGTACTAGCAACGCTTGGAGGACAAACCGGATTAAACTTAGCCGTTGAACTCTCGAAAACAGGCATCCTTGAAGAATGTGAAGTGGAGTTGCTAGGAACAAAGCTTGAATCGATTGAACAAGCAGAGGACCGTGATTTATTCCGTAGGTTAATGAATGAACTCAATGAGCCTGTTCCGGAAAGTGACATCATTACAAACCTATCAGAAGCTTATCAGTTTGTTGAAAGGATTGGCTTCCCCGTTATTATCCGACCAGCTTATACGCTTGGTGGTACAGGTGGAGGTATCGCACACGACGAAAAGGAACTACAAGAGTTTGTAACAAGTGGACTAAAGTACAGTCCAGTCACTCAAGTGTTACTTGAAAAAAGCATTGCTGGCTTTAAAGAAATCGAATATGAGGTCATGAGGGACGGTAATGACGGATCAATCGTTGTATGTAACATGGAAAATGTAGATCCTGTCGGTGTGCATACCGGTGATTCTATTGTTGTTGCACCGAGTCAGACGATGACTGACCGTGAATATCAATTATTGAGAAATGCAAGCTTGAACATCATTCGTGCTCTGAAAATTGAGGGCGGCTGTAACGTTCAGTGTGCGTTGGATCCACACAGCTCGAATTACTATATCATTGAAGTGAACCCTCGGGTGAGTCGATCATCTGCCCTTGCGTCGAAAGCAACCGGTTATCCAATCGCAAAGCTTGCTGCGAAAATCGCAGTTGGTTATCAACTAGATGAATTAATTAATCCGGTCACAGGGCGTACGTATGCGTCCTTCGAGCCTGCACTCGACTATATCGTTACCAAAATACCACGTTGGCCATTTGATAAATTCGAAGCTGCAAACCGCCGCTTAGGGACACAGATGAAAGCAACTGGTGAAGTTATGGCCATTGGTCGGAATTTTGAGGAATCTCTGTTAAAGGCCGTTCGGTCACTTGAAAATGATGCGTACCACTTATTTAGGGATACGGATGCGAAAACAGAATCTGATTGGGGCAAGCTTTTGGCTGTTGCAGATGATCAAAGAATTTTTACTGTCACAGAAGCCTTAAGAGCTGGTATTCCTGTTGAAAAGATTTATGAATGGACGAAAATTGACTATTTCTTCCTTTATAAGCTTGAACATATAATCGAGCATGAATCCCGTATTATCGACAACCCGTTTGACTCTGAAACGCTCGCTGATGCAAAAGCTATCGGATTTTCAGATCAGGTCGTTGCCCAATTATGGGATGCAACAGAACGTGAAGTTTATCAGTTCCGGGAGAAAAACAATCTTCTTCCTGTTTATAAAATGGTTGATACATGTGCAGCAGAGTTCGAATCTACTACTCCTTACTACTATGGAACGTATGGTATGGAGAATGAATCTGCCAAAGGAACGAAAGAAAGTGTTCTCGTACTTGGATCAGGACCGATCCGTATTGGTCAAGGTATCGAGTTTGACTATGCGACTGTCCATACAGTTTGGGCAATTCAAGAAGCTGGATATGAAGCGATTATTATTAACAACAATCCAGAAACGGTGTCTACAGACTTTAGTACGTCAGATAAACTTTATTTCGAGCCATTGACAGTAGAAGATGTCATGCATGTTGTCCGTCAAGAAGAACCGATAGGCGTCGTCGTACAGTTTGGTGGTCAGACAGCAATTAATCTTGCTTCCGAGTTAAGTGAAAGGGGTGTCCAAATTCTCGGAACGAAGCTTGAAGACATGGACCGCGCGGAAGACCGAGATAAATTTGAACGCACCCTACAAACATTGGATGTTCCACAACCCCATGGAAAAACGGCAACTTCCGTTGAAGAAGCGAAGGTTATTGCGGCTAAGATCGGCTATCCGGTTCTTGTGCGACCTTCCTATGTGCTTGGTGGACGAGCGATGGAAATTGTTTATCAGGAACAAGAATTGCTTCAGTATATGAGAAATGCCGTAAAAATTAATCCGGAACATCCTGTTTTGATCGACCGGTATCTGGTCGGGAAAGAACTTGAGGTAGATGCGATTTCTGACGGGGAAACAGTGTACATTCCTGGGATTATGGAGCATATAGAGCGTGCAGGTGTCCACTCAGGGGACTCGATTGCTGTCTATCCGCCGCAAACTTTATCAGAAGAAATTAAGCAACAACTGATCGATTATACAGTTCGACTCGCAAAAGGGTTAAAAATTGTCGGTCTTTTGAACATCCAATTTGTTCTTTCGAAGGGTGAACTTTATGTGCTTGAAGTGAATCCAAGATCAAGCAGGACAGTTCCATTTTTAAGTAAAATTACCGGTGTACCAATGGCAAACCTTGCAACAAAGGCCATTTTAGGATCCAAACTAATCGACTTGGGCTATGAAACCGGCTACCACCCAGAACCAACGGAAGTATTCGTAAAGGTGCCTGTCTTCTCATTTGCAAAGCTCAGAAGAGTTGACATTACACTCGGACCTGAAATGAAGTCAACCGGTGAAGTCATGGGCCGAGACAAAACGCTTGAAAAAGCGCTCTATAAAGGCTTGATTGCTTCAGGAATGAAGATTCCGACGTTTGGGTCTGTTTTGTTTACGATTGCCGATAAAGATAAGGATGAAGCGTTGCCGCTCGTCAAACAATTTCATGAAATCGGCTATAACATACTTGCAACGGAAGGAACGGCGAACTTTATAAGGTCAAAAGAGATACCAGTCACAGTCGTTAATAAGATTCAAGAAGGAAGTCCAAGTCTTCTTGACCGTATCCAACAAGGAGAAGTACAGTTCGTAGTTAATACGCTAACAAAAGGAAAACAACCTGCAAGAGATGGGTTCCGTATTCGTAGAGAAGCAGTTGAAAACGGTGCGGTTTGCCTCACCTCATTCGATACAGTAAAAGCAATCTTGAATGTGGTCGAATCGATGACGTTCTCAGCAAATGAAATGCCATCGTTTCAAGAGAAAACAGGGGTTCGCTTATGAGGCGAGAAGATACAGTCGTTACAGAAAATATAGAAATCGCTCGTAATATTTATCAGGTTACATTTAAAGGTGAAATCGTATCTGAAATGACAGAACCGGGTCAATTTCTGCATTTACGTACGAGCGATCAATATATGCCGCTATTACGTCGACCTATTAGTATTTGTGATGTTGATATCGACCGTCAGGAATGCACAATGCTGTATCGAGCGGATGGTGAAGGAACGAAACAGCTTTCTGATAAACGACAAGGGGACCAGCTTGATGTGCTTGGTCCTCTTGGGAACGGTTTTCCTCTTGACACGATCAAGGGGGAGACTGCTCTCCTAGTCGGGGGCGGAATCGGTGTCCCGCCGCTTTACTACCTATCCAAAAAGCTGGTTGAAAAAGGTGTAAACGTTTTTCATGTGCTTGGATTTGCTTCTGCGGAGGATACCTTTTACAAACAACAATTCAGTGAACTTGGAGAGACGATTATAACGACAATCGATGGTAGTTTGGGATATCAAGGGTTTGTAACAAATTACATTCTTGAAGAACAGCCTCCCTACGATATTCTTTATTCTTGTGGTCCAACTCCAATGTTGAATGCGATTGAACAGCAGCTACACCCCGAGCGTGCTTACTTTTCTTTTGAGGAACGGATGGGTTGCGGAATCGGTGCATGTTTTGCTTGTGTTTGCCACGTACAAGGGGATGAAACAGGAACTTCTTATAAAAAAGTTTGCTCAGATGGACCAGTATTCCCAACGGGGGTGATTCAGTTATGAGTAAGAAATTATCTATCAAACTGCCAGGCTTAGAAATGAAAAACCCAATAATGCCTGCTTCAGGGTGTTTTGGATTTGGTAGAGAATTCTCCAAGCTTTACGACCTTAGTAGCCTTGGTGCTATTGGTATAAAAGCGACGACTGAAGAATCACGATTTGGAAATCCAACTCCGCGTGTTGCTGAAACACCTGGAGGGATGTTAAATGCAATCGGGCTGCAAAACCCAGGCCTTGAAAAGGTCGTTTCAGAGGAGCTGCCATTTTTAGAATCCTATGATGTACCGATTCTTGCAAACATTGCTGGTACGAAGACCGAAGACTACGTCAATGTAGCTGAGAAGGTGGCGAAAGCTCCGAACGTTACAGCACTAGAGTTGAATATCTCATGTCCGAATGTGAAAGAAGGAGGGATTTCTTTCGGAACAGACCCCGAGGTTGCTGCTGCTCTTACTAAAGCTGTGAAAGAAGTGTCTGAAGTACCAGTTTACGTTAAGTTATCCCCAAATGTTGCAGACATCGTAACGATCGCACAAGCAGTAGAGCAAGCGGGTGCGGATGGTTTGTCAATGATTAACACATTACTCGGTATGAGAATTGATTTGAAAACACAGCAACCCATTCTTGCAAACCGTGCAGGCGGATTATCAGGTCCCGCCATTAAACCAGTTGCGGTAAGAATGATTTATGAAGTAAGTCAACGCGTATCGATCCCTATTATCGGTATGGGTGGAATAACAACCGCGGATGATGTAATTGAATTCTTCCTTGCTGGAGCAAGTGCAGTAGCGGTAGGGACAGCGAACTTTGTAAATCCGTTTATATGTCCTGAGCTGATTGATGAGCTTGAAGAAAGGTTATCTACTATGAAGGTAGATAATATAAATGAGCTCGTGGGAAGGAGCTGGTCGAGTTGTTACAACCAATCATAATCGCACTTGATTTCTCAAATCGGTCTGAGGTTGAAGAGTTCCTTAGACCGATTTCGAATGAAAAGTTGTTTGTGAAAGTCGGGATGGAGCTCTATTATCAGGAAGGCCCGGACTTCGTTAAATACTTAAAGGAACAGGGCCATGCTGTTTTTCTCGATTTGAAACTTCATGACATTCCTAACACTGTTCATAGAGCGATGAAAGGGCTCGCTAAATTGGATGTTGATCTCGTTAACGTTCACGCAGCTGGCGGAATCGAAATGATGAAAGGGGCAGTTGCTGGGCTTGAGGAAGGGGCTAGTAACAAACGTCCACTTTGCATTGCGGTCACCCAACTAACAAGTACCTCAGAGGAAATGATGAACGATGAATTACACATACCCGGTACATTGAAAGCAAACGTTGAGCACTATGCCGAAAACGCTAGACAAGCAAGTCTTGATGGTGTCGTTTGTTCGCCGCTCGAGGTTCCTTTTATAAAAGAGTGCTGCGGTTCCGATTTCCTAACTGTAACACCTGGGATCAGACTAATTGCGGATCATGTGGACGATCAGAAACGAGTTACAACGCCAACCCAGGCAAAAGAGTTTGGGAGTGATCATATTGTCGTTGGTCGTACCATTACAAGATCTGAACAACCTATAGAAATTTATCGTCGTATTCTTAATGACTGGAGGAATGTATGATGAAGGAACAGATCGCGAAACATTTACTTCAAATCGGTGCTGTATCTTTAAGTCCTGAAGAACCTTTTACATGGTCGTCAGGTATAAAATCGCCAATTTATTGTGACAATCGTCTTACCCTATCTTTTCCGGAAGTACGTAACGAAATTGCAAACCAGCTTGTTTCCCTTGTGCAATCAGCTTATCCGGAAGCTGAGGTTATTGCAGGGACAGCGACAGCAGGAATTCCACATGCAGCATTTGTTTCTGATCGAATGAGTCTGCCTATGGTGTATGTTCGATCAAAGGCAAAGGAACACGGAAAAGGAAAGCAAATTGAAGGAACATTTACTCAAGGAAGTAAAGTAGTTGTTATTGAAGACTTGATTTCGACAGGCAAAAGCGTGATCAATGCAACTGAAGCACTGAGGGAAGCTGGGGCCGACGTCCTTGGAACGGTTGCGATTTTCAGCTATCAATTAGAAAAGGGTAGAAAAGCAGTAGAAGAAGCAAATCTTAACGTGCAAACACTTTCAGACTTTAGTACATTAATAGAAGTAGCTGCCAGTGAAGGATTGATTAATCAGGAGGCTGTTAAACAGTTAAATGATTGGTGTGCTGATCCAGAGCTTTGGCAAGTACGATAAGTTCACGAAAGTCTGGAGTGAGTGAAATGCGCAAAATGAATGGAGAAGAATTTGATCAGCTCGTGACATTCTTTGATGGTATGGCGAGAACGAGCTGGTTAAGGTCAATCCACGACCGTTTAAAAGAACTTTCGGGAAGTTGGAATAATCTCAAGGTTTTGGACGTTGGGTGTGGAACTGGAAGGTTATTGTTAAGAGGTGTTGATGAAGCGGAACATCTATATGGTGTCGACTTGTCTTCTGAAATGATTAAAGCTAGTCAACAGAACTTTTTTTTACATGATCGATCCGAGAAAACAACCTTTGTCACAGGAGACGCCTACGAGCTACCTTTTGAGGATGATGCCTTTCATTTATCTTTATCCACTTGTGTGATGTTCTTGCTACCTGAGCCTAAAAATGGGTTAACTGAAATGGTTAGGGTTACCAAGTCTAATGGAAGAATTGTAATGTTAAATCCAACTAAAAAAATGAATCAGCAAAATGCGTTCAATTATTGCAAGCAGCATGATATACAAGGTTTTGAACAGACAACGATGCTTAAATGGTCAAACGTATCAACAAGACGACATCGATACGCAAATGAGGAATTGACATCTCTGCTTACCCAGCTCGGGTGTATAGATGTTAAACATGAACAAGTATTAGATGGACTAGCTGTCATAACAGTAGCGACAGTTAATTAAGATATAAACAGGAGCAAATACCTTTAATAAGGTGGAACTGCTCCTGTTTACTTTTTCATTATTACGATATAAATAAATGTAGTTCTGATTCACGAGATCCAGTTTACGATTAAACTTATAACTACAATGGCACCAATAATCATTAATATTGTTCGTATCATAATAACTTCATCCTTTCATAAGAGAATTCTGCTCATTGTTATATTGAATACTATTAGGAATGCTCTTAAGATGTATATTTCACCAAAATGAATAAATTCAAACCCTTTTATGGAGTCTGATGTGAAAAAAGATTTAGGATTGGCGCTAGCCAAGTTTTCTTTACACAAAAAAAGTATTGAGTGAAGAAAATTACTCCACTCAATACTAGAACTAAAGATTAGCTCATTCATTTCTGGTGTCGAAGTTGGTAAACAAGACTTTCGTTAGGGGTAACATAGATTGTTTTTTGATTATCGTATGTGACAAATCCAGGTTTTGCGCCTGATGGTTTTTTTACATTTTTGACCGCGGTAAAATCAACCGGAACAGAACCGGAGTGCTTCGCTTTACTGAAATAGGCTGCAATGTTTGCCGCTTCAAGTAATGTTGTTTCATCCGGCTTAGCTTCACGAATGACAACATGTGATCCAGGTATATCCTTCGTATGCAGCCACGTATCATTTCGATTAGCAAATGTATTTGTCAGGTAGTCGTTTTGCTTATTGTTTTTACCAACCCATATATCAACTTCAGATGATGAAATATATCGTTCAATCGATGGTTGTTTATTATTTTTTTTCTTTGTATTTGTCTTTTTACGCTTAAGATAACCTCCTTCCTCAAGCTCCTCTCGTATCTCAGTGACATCTGAGGCCGAAGCTGATTCCAACTGTTGTATTAAAGATTCCAAATAGTAAACCTCAGACTTAGTTGCTGAAATTTGTTCATGTATGAACTGTACAGATTTTTTCAATTTGTTATATTTTTTATAGTAAAATTGCGCGTTTTCTGATGGTGTTTTTTGCTGGTTCAAAGGTATGGTGATTGTATCAGCCTTTTCATCATAGTAATTGATCACGTTTGCTTCCTTTAATCCTCTTTTTAATTGATAAATGTTTGCTGTTAATAGTTCTCCGTATAACTTATATTGATCTGCCTTTTTCGTATCCTCTAATGTTCGTTCAAGCTTTGGGATTTTTTGTTCGTTTTTCTTTAAGTCATTCCGTAGAAAACGCTCAAGGTCAGTTGCTTGCTGTTTTACCCTGTCCCGATCTGCTTTGCCGAAATAAAATCGGTCAAGCAACTCACTAACGGTAGTAAATCGTGTGGGCTCTCCCCCCAAATGAGTCAGGTCCAAAACAGAATAATATTCTTTTGTTTGGTTAAACACCATTTGAGGCTGATAAGAGTGGTGATTAATTTCATCCATTACTTTTACAAAAGATTGGATAAGAGATTGACGATCACCGAGTTTGGCACGGGAGACAATTTCTTTAGCTACCAAGGGAGATAGCCCTTCAAACTGTTGAACGATTTGTTTGTCCAGCCTAGCACTGTTGAAGTCGAGCTTACGTAAAATGGTGTCCGAATCAGCCATCAAAGGATTTTCTTTGTTTTGTTCAGGTGGGAGTATATATAAACTACCAGGTAACAACGTTCTGTGCCGATTAATTGAAGGTGGGATGTGCTTAATACAATCAAGGATGAGTTCCGTTTCAGCATCCACAAGTGTGATATTACTATGTCTGCCCATAATTTCTACGATTAGTTTTTTATAAGTCAGATCACCAATCTCGTTTCTTGATTTTATATAAATGTATATCACTCTCTCAAGGCCAGGTTGTTCAATCCGATCAATTACTCCACCCTCTAGATGTTTACGGAGTAACATGCAAAACATCGGCGGTTCTTTCGGATTTTCATAGCTTCGGTCTGTGAGATGAATCCTTGGAAAACTTGCATTGGATGATAAAAACAAACGTTGATTTTTACCGTTTGATCGGATGACGAAAATAAGATCATTTGAAAACGGTTGGTAAATCTTTGTTATTTTTCCTTGTGTGATATGTTGTTTAAGCTCGTGAACCATTGCTCGCGTTAAGATTCCATCAAAAGACATAAGACTTCACTCCAATATGTAGGTGTAACTCTTACTTCACCTCAATAAATTCCTTCTCATTATAGCATTTTTTGGGACAATCCTGAATATAGATGGCTTGTATAGATGGTTAAAACGGGGTGGGATCATGAAATGGTACACGTTAACGAAGAATGAGATTGAGGCAAAACTTCAATCGGATCTGACGAATGGTTTGCAGGACGAAGAGGCTAATAAAAGAATTCAGAAGGTTGGACCGAATGAACTGCATCAAGAAGAACGAGTATCAGCGATTATTGTCTTTCTTTCGCAATTTAAAGATTTCATGGTACTTGTTCTACTCATAGCAACTCTAATATCAGGGCTCCTAGGGGAATATATGGACGCGATTGCAATTATTTTAATCGTGTTCGTTAACGGGATATTAGGGTTTGTACAGGAAAGAAAGGCTGAACGTTCTTTACAAGCCTTAAAGCGGCTCTCTACACCAAAGGTGCACACACTACGTGACGGGAAATGGATGACAATCGCTTCAAGGGATGTTGTACCAGGCGACATTGTTCAATTTTCATCAGGAGATCGAATTGGTGCTGATATACGACTCATCGATGCGAAATCGTTATCGATAGAAGAGTCAGCATTAACAGGGGAATCGGTGCCTTCACAAAAATTAACTGAACCTATCACTGGTAAGGGGCTGGAACCGGGCGACCAAGAAAATATGTGTTTTATGGGAACGTTGGTTACCCAAGGTAGGGGCATGGGAATCGTCGTTGCAACAGGAATGGATACAGAGATGGGGAAGATCGCTCACTTGTTGAAAAGTGAAGAAGGAATGCAAACACCACTTCAAAGAAGGTTAGAACAACTCGGTAAAATTTTGATCTTAGTTGCCCTCCTTTTAACGGCACTTGTAGTTATTGCCGGTGTTTTGCAGGGACATGATATGTATACTATGTTCTTAGCGGGGGTATCGTTAGCTGTCGCTGCAATACCAGAAGGCCTCCCTGCTATCGTTACCATTGCATTAGCTCTTGGTGTCCAAAAGATGATCCGTAGAAGAGCCATTGTCCGCAAACTCCCATCGGTTGAAACACTCGGTTGCGCGACGGTAATTTGCTCAGATAAGACAGGGACATTAACACAAAATAAAATGACGGTAACTGAATTATGGAGTAGTGGCAAGAGCTGGAATGTTTCAGGGACGGGTTTTGAACTACAAGGTGAATTTCGATTAGGCAACAAACCAATTGAACTTAAAGCGACACCCACATTAAAGCAGCTCCTAACCTTTGGAGTGCTGTGCAACAATGCTTCCGTACAGGAACCGACGAATGCTAAGAACGCTAAGGTTCAGTTCAATGGGGATCCAACCGAGATAGCCTTGCTTGTCGCTGGCTATAAAGCTGGATTATTCAAGGATAACCTCTTACAGCAGTATCGGATAGAAGAAGAATTTCCATTCGATTCTGCGAGAAAAATGATGTCCATTGTCGTTAAAGATGAGAACCATAACCGGTTTATTATTACAAAAGGTGCTCCTGATGTTGTCCTGGCAAGCTGTCAGAGTATTTTGTGGGACGAGAGGCAGTCGCACTTAGGAGAGAGACAAAAGGATGAGGTTCTTCGTGCGGTAACGAAGATGGGTTCAGGGGCTTTACGTTCAATAGCAGTTGCATACCGCCCACTCCGACGTGATGAACATGTATCCACCGTCTTTGAAGCTGAAAATGAATTAACATTTATTGGTCTGCAAGGTATGATCGATCCACCAAGAATCGAGGCAGCTCAAGCAATATCTGATTGCCAGGAAGCCGGGATCAAAACGATCATGATTACCGGAGATCATAGTGTAACTGCGAGGTCTATTGCCAAGCAACTGAACATGATTCCCGATGGCGGAAAAGTCATGGAAGGGAGTACGATCTCTCAACTGTCAATTGAAGAATTGGAGAATGTTGTCGATGAAACATATGTCTTTGCCCGAGTTTCTCCGGAACATAAATTGAAAATCGTAAAGGCATTGCAAAATAAAGGACATGTGGTCGCGATGACAGGGGACGGTGTAAACGATGCTCCTGCTATAAAGGCAGCAAATATAGGTATCGCAATGGGTAGGTCCGGAACAGATGTTGCACGTGAGGCATCCTCTTTAATTCTATCTGATGATAATTTTGCAACCATTCGAGCTGCGATTGAAGAAGGAAGAAATATCTATGAAAATATCCGAAAGTTCATTCGTTATCTTCTTGCATCAAATGTAGGAGAGATTCTAGTTATGCTCTTTGCAATGTTGCTCTCATTACCCCTCCCACTGGTGCCCATACAGATTCTTTGGGTTAATCTTGTTACGGATGGGTTACCAGCTATGGCCCTTGGAATTGACAGTGCAGAAGACAATGTAATGAGAAGACCACCAAGACGGTCTTCAGAAGGTGTCTTTTCAAGGGGATTAGGATGGAAAATCATTAGTCGTGGATTCTTAATCGGGCTAGTGACATTGATTGCATTCGCAGTTGTATATTTCGAAGATGCTAACAACCTTGTCAGGGCACAAACCGTTGCATTTTCAACACTGGTCCTTGCCCAACTAATACATGTATTTGACTGCAGAAGTGAGCGATCCGTGTTCCATCGAAATCCATTTGGAAACATTTATCTCGTTCTCGCTGTTCTGTCATCGATTGCTTTGCTCGTTGTCGTTATTTATTATCCACCACTACAGCCGATTTTCCATACAACAGCACTAACTATCCGAGAGTGGTTGTTAATAATAGGATTCTCTGCATTACCAACGTTTGCGCTTGCAGGATCGCATTTGTTTGGAAGGTCTAAACAAAAAAAGGTTAGAAAGAATCGTTAAATTATAGATTAAATTTAAGTGAAAAGGAGATGACTTTACGGGTCATTTCCTTTTTTCATTCACATTTTCTTTCAAATTCTTGTTCGTGGTGGTAAAAT
The DNA here is from genome assembly GCF_024609785.1 of Pseudalkalibacillus decolorationis. GTDB lineage: Bacteria > Bacillota > Bacilli > Bacillales > Fictibacillaceae > Pseudalkalibacillus > Pseudalkalibacillus decolorationis. Next base: position 111,958 of record NZ_JANHJQ010000014.1, on the reverse strand, counting down.
TATATAGAATAGGACAATGGATGTGGTTGCATGATTAAAAGTATGACAGGTTTTGGACGGTCTTTTTTGGAAAGTCAGCATTATTCGATCACGACAGAAGTAAAGTCAGTGAATCACCGCTTTTGTGAAGTCGGTGTCCGTATGCCAAGAAATTTATCAAGCCTTGAAGATAAGGTTAAACGAACGGTGACCAAATACATACAAAGAGGCAAAGTGGACGTTTTTATTACAATCAATGGGGTAATCGACGCACAGAGAGAACTTGAAATTGACTGGACACTGCTTGATCAATATGTTCAATCATACATCAAGCTACGAGAACGTTACCAATTTCAAGACCCTATTGACTATGACAAGCTCTTATTATTACCGGATGTTGTATCTATCTATGAAAACGAGCAAGTGACCGATGAATTTGCAAGTCATATTATAACTTCAATATCCGATGCTACAATTCAACTTGTTCGAATGAGAGAAGAGGAAGGTATTTATCTTACGAAGGATCTTTCAAATCGGTTAAGTGTAATGGAGGCGATTATTGAAGAAATCCGTCTTGTGACTCCCGAAATCTCTCAAGGGTATGAAACACGCCTTTATAAGAAAATAAAGGAATTAAGTAATGGATTTGTGGAAGCCGATGAATCGAGGATTCTTACCGAGGTTGCTCTTTTCGCTGAGAAGAGTAATATTGATGAAGAGTTGACGAGATTACTAAGCCATACCCAACAATTTAAACAAATCTTATCTGAAACGACAACAGTTGGTCGAAAGTTGGATTTTCTCGTTCAAGAAATGAATCGGGAAAGCAATACCATTGGTTCAAAAGCAAACGGTTTTGCAATAAGTAAGAAAGTAATCGAGCTAAAAAGTGAAATTGAAAAGGTGAAAGAGCAAGTTCAAAACATAGAATAGACAGACTGCTTGAGGATGTAGTCCTCATATCAGTAAACGTCCCAATTTTTGAACACGTACTTTTTAGGGTTGAACAATATAAAAGTTGGTAACGCTAGGTATGTAATGCAGGAGGTAGAAATGAACATAAAATTAATTAATATAGGATTTGGAAACATTGTTTCAGCAAATAGAATTATATCAATCGTCAGCCCTGAATCGGCCCCTATTAAACGGATTATTACAGACTCAAGGACTCAACACAAATTAATCGATGCAACATATGGTAGAAGGACAAGAGCGGTGATTATCACAGATAGTGACCATGTCATCTTATCTGCTGTTCAGCCGGAAACTGTTGCACAAAGATTGCTAAATAAAGAGGATTTGACAGAAGAATAGAAGGGTAACTGAGGTGTTGATATAATCATGAAAAAAGAAAGAGGAATCCTGTTCGTATTATCTGGTCCGTCTGGGGTTGGAAAAGGTACTGTAAATCGTGCATTACGTCAACAGTGGAATGGATTAGAATATTCAATCTCTGTAACGACGCGTCAACCTCGGGAGGGTGAACGGGATGGTGTAGATTATTTTTTTACACGAAAAGAAGAATTTGAAACAATGATTGAACAAAATCAGCTTCTAGAATGGGCTGAATATGTAGGGAATTATTATGGTACTCCATTAAAGTATGTGGAGGAGACTCTTCAATCGGGTAATGATGTACTACTTGAAATCGAAGTTCAAGGTGCGATGCAGGTACGTAAGCTTTTACCAGAGGGTGTATTCATTTTCCTAGTACCACCAAGCCTCGATGAATTAAGAAACCGGATTGTCGGAAGAGGAACAGAGACGAACGATTTAATTGAAAATCGGATGTCTGTCGCGAAGGAAGAGCTAGAAATGATGGATCATTATGATTATGTTGTCGAGAATGATGAAATACAATTAGCATGCGATCGAATAAAATCAATCGCAATAGCTGAACATTGTAAGAAAGACCGAATAAAAAAACAATACTTAAGATTATTGGAGGTTGAATAAATGTTATATCCTTCGATTGACTCATTGATGGAGAAGTTAAATTCAAAATATACACTTGTAACCGTTTCAGCTAAACGTGCAAGAGTAATTCAACAATCGAATCAAGTCAACATTGATAACCCAAAGTCACATAAAAGTGTCGGGATCGCATTAGAAGAAATCAACAACGGTAAACTCAGCTATAAAACAGTAACAGAGTAGAATTTATAGTTATCAGAAACGTATCTGCCGATAAAATAACTCCAATCTGTTATATTTAAGCTATAGTACGGGGCTGACTCAAGAAACAGGTGTCAGGCATCTCCATTCTTGGAGTGAGCCGGCCCATTTTGAGTTGGGCCTTTTTTCTACGTTAAGAAAGTACATGTGTAATTACGATAATAATCTTATGTAAACCAATTGAAGAAGGATGGTTCAAGATGGCGAATAAGAAAAATGTATTATTATGTGTGACTGGTGGGATTGCGGTCTTTAAAGCAGCATCGTTAACAAGTCAACTAAGTCAAAGGGGATATAACGTTAAAGTGATGATGACCGAGTCGGCGATGAAGTTCGTTACTCCACTTACGTTCCAGACCCTTTCAAGGAATCCAGTGTACAATGACACATTCGATGAAAAGGATCCATCAGGTGTAGCTCATATTGATCTAGCAGATTGGGCAGACATCGTCTTAATTGCACCTGCAACAGCAAATATGATAGGTAAGATAGCGAATGGCCTTGCCGATGACATGATATCCACTACATTACTAGCAACAACGGCTCCTGTTATGGTTGCACCAGCAATGAACGTACATATGTTTGAACACCCATCTGTGAAAGCAAATATGGAGCGGTTAGCAATCTATGGTTATCGATTCATTGAACCTGGTGAAGGACTTTTGGCTTGTGGTTATGTAGGTAAAGGGAGATTAGCGGAACCTGAAGAAATTATTCGTGCAGTTAATCAATATTTCATTGAAAAATCCAAACAACCACTAACTGGACAACACATTTTGATTACAGCAGGTCCTACCCGGGAAAAGGTAGATCCTGTTCGATTTTTTACGAATCGATCTTCAGGGAAAATGGGGTATGCCCTGGCTGAGGTGGCACAGTCTTTAGGTGCAAGGGTGACGCTCATCAGTGGGCCTACCGCCTTACCCGATCCTTTCGGCGTTGAAGTCGTACGGATTACCAGTGCGAAAGAAATGTTTCATGTGGTCATGAAGCAATATGAAAGTTCAGATGTTGTCATTAAATCTGCTGCAGTAGCTGACTACCAACCGAAAGAGGTTTTCACGCAGAAGCTTAAGAAAAAGGACACTACGCTTTCAATTGAAATGGAACGGACGCAGGACATTTTACAAGAGCTTGGTAAGCAAAAACAACATCAGGTTTTGGTTGGTTTTGCAGCAGAGACGAATGACGTTGAAAAATATGCGAAGGAAAAACTTGAACGGAAAAATCTTGATATCGTAGTTGCCAATAATGTCAGTGAGCAAGGTTCTGGTTTTGACGGAGATACAAACAAAGTAGTGATCTATGGAAAGGATGGACATCGAATAGAAAGTGAATTGGTTTCCAAAAAGGAGATTGCTAAGCTTGTGTTCGCTGAAATAACTCGTTATACAAAAGGTAAAACAGAGAAATGATTGCTGAAGTAATCGTCGATGTTCCAGCAATGGGAACCGACCGTGCATTCGATTATGTTGTGCCTGATCGATTACACGGTCTAATCGTTCTAGGGATTCGGGTTATTGTTCCGTTTGGGCCAAGGAAAATTACAGGGTTTGTTGTAGCCGTGAAAGAAGATACAGAACTGAAACGTGTAAAGCCAATCGTGGATGTTGTCGACCTATCACCTGTCCTTAACGGAGAATTACTGAAACTTGGAAAATGGTTAGCAGAATCGACTCTATGCTTTCTGCATTCGGCCTATCAATCGATGTTACCTGCTGCTATGAAGATGAGCTATACAAAGCATGTACAACTCTTAGACGAGACGAAGAGCTCTCAATTACCCCAGGAGATTATTCACTTGTTTCAGGATACGGGTCAATTAGCGTGGGAAGAACTAATAAAATTGGATCTAAAGGTCGTACGATTTGTACAACAGGCAATGGATGAAGGACTTCTAGTAGCCGATTACCATGTGAAGTCCAAAGGAAAAAAGAAAAAACAAAAAGTTATTGTACGCAATTCATCAAGGGAAGAAATCGTACAATATCGAAATGAAATCAAGGAACGAGCTCCTAAGCAGGCTGTTGTACTCACTTATTTAAGTGATATGAATAAAGACGACATCGCATTAGTTGAACTGATGGAAGCAACAAATGCTTCAAGGGCGACGATCAAAAGTATACTGGAGAAAGGTTGGATCGAACAGGTTGAAAGGGAAGTGTATAGAGACCCATATGAAAATCGGCATTTTGAACGAACGTCAGCCTTAGATCTAACAAGTGAACAAGCTAGTGTTATCGAACCGATCATTGAAACAATTGAGAATAAAGTCCACAATACCTTCCTGATCCATGGTGTAACCGGAAGTGGAAAAACGGAAATTTATTTGCAGACAATCGAAAATGTACTTAACAAAGGGAAAGAAGCGATTATGCTTGTACCTGAGATATCACTAACCCCTCAAATGGTACAACGTTTTAAAGGGAGATTCGGATCAAAAGTAGCTGTGCTGCACAGTGGTCTCTCGAAAGGTGAAAAATATGATGAGTGGCGAAAGATCCATCGAAATGAATCTAAGATAGTCGTCGGTGCGAGGTCAGCAATTTTTGCGCCATTCCAAAATCTTGGAGTCATCATCATTGACGAGGAGCACGAATCAAGTTATAAGCAAGAAGAAAATCCAAGGTATCATGCCAGGGATGTAGCGATCTATAGAGGAGAGTACCATCGATGCCCGGTGATTTTGGGTAGTGCAACGCCCACCTTAGAAACATATGCACGTGCACAAAAAGGAGTGTATCAGTTAACAAGCCTTGAAGAACGTGTTAATCAAAGGTCTCTTCCGAAAACAGAAATCATCGACATGAGGGAAGAAATGCGCACAGGTAATCGGTCATTATTTTCAGAAGCGTTATTTAATGCTTTGAAGGATAGAGTTGAGCGAAGGGAACAAAGCGTCCTTCTTCTGAACCGAAGAGGCTACTCGACATTTATCAACTGCCGTGATTGTGGGTATGTAGCCCAATGCCCGCACTGTGATATTTCTCTTACGTACCATAAGCGAAACAGACAATTAAAGTGTCATTATTGTGGTCATGAGGAAAACCTTCCACCTTCATGTCCTGAATGCTCATCTGAACATATTCGATTCTTTGGTACTGGTACACAGAAGGTCGAAGAAGAATTAAATAAGTTGATGCCAGAAGCCTCCATTATCCGAATGGATGTCGATACGACGAGTAGAAAGGGTATGCATGAAAAGCTCCTTAATACATTCGGTGAACAAAAAGCAGATATATTGCTTGGGACACAAATGATTGCAAAAGGGCTTGATTTTCCTAATGTTACATTAGTAGGGGTATTAGCGGCTGACTCAATGTTGCACTTACCAGACTTTAGAGCGTCTGAAAGAACGTTTCAATTATTGACTCAGGTAGGCGGCAGAGCAGGCAGGCATGAACTTGAGGGTGAAGTTATCATACAAACTTATTCACCCGAACACTATAGTATTGAACTCGCACAAACTCATGAATTCTTACCATTCTATGCTCGGGAAATGAAGATTCGTAAGTTACATCAATATCCGCCTTTTTATTATTTGGCGTTAATTACTGTATCTCATGAAGAATTAATGGAGGTTGTTGATGTTTGCGAGAAGATATCACACCAGCTTAAAGAGATATTAACGGACCAGGCAGTTATTCTTGGACCTGTTGCTTCCCCAATCCCACGTGTGAAAGATAGATATCGATACCAATGCATGATAAAATACAAAAATGAGCCCAACCTAAGACGTGTGCTGCATGAAATACTGGTTCATTACAAGAAGGATAAACAAAAAAACAGTCTTATGATCAATGTTGATATGCATCCGCAAACGATCATGTAGAGCGTGTTTTAAAGATAGGTGATAATAATGAAGGTTGTATTTATGGGAACGCCAGACTTTTCTGTTCCCGTTTTGCAAAAGTTAATACAAGATGGTTATGATATAGTTGCAGTCGTCACTCAACCTGATAAGCCAGTAGGTCGGAAACGAGTGATCACTCCTACACCTGTTAAGGTAGAAGCATTAAGACATAATATCCCTGTTCTGCAGCCCAAACGGGTAAAAACGGATTTTGCGGATATTATTTCCTACCAGCCAGATTTAATCGTGACAGCAGCGTATGGCCAAATATTACCAGGTGAACTGCTGTCCAGTCCAAGATTAGGGTGTATTAATGTACATGCCTCCTTGCTTCCTAAATACCGGGGAGGGGCCCCCATTCATAAATCGATCATCGATGGACAAAGAGAATCAGGTGTGACGATCATGTATATGGTTGAGCAGCTGGATGCTGGAGATATGCTAAGTCAAGTACGGGTGCCGATCACAGAGCAGGATCACGTCGGTACACTACACGATAAGCTAAGTGAAGCAGGCGCAAACCTTTTATCGGAAACGATTCCGAAGCTTGTGTCTAACTCGGTTCAACCTACACGACAGAATGAAGAAGAGGTCACCTATGCCCCGAATATCTCAAGGGACATGGAAGAGATTGATTGGAGCCAGGATGGAGAACAAATTTATAACCAAATTCGTGGTTTGCATCCTTGGCCTGTCGCCTATACAAGCTTAAACGGGAAACAATTGAAGGTTTGGTGGGGAGAAAAGGTTCTTAGAAAAGGTGAGAACAAATCAGGAACAATCATTGATTTTGATGATAAAGGACTTATTATTACAACCGGAAATGAAACAGCGATTCGAATCACTGAGCTTCAACCTGCAGGGAAAAAACGCATGCAGGCTAATCAATATTTAGCCGGGGCACAATTAAATAAAGGGATGAAGCTAGGTGAGCAAAATGAAAAATCTTCGTGAAGTAGCTACAGATATTTTACTGCAAATTGAACGTTCTCAAGCTTATAGCAACCTTTTATTAAATAAGTCGATCCAGAAAAATAACCTTTCCGGGAAAGACACAGGATTGTTAACCGAAATTGTTTATGGAACAATCCAAAGAAAAAACACACTTGATTTTTACTTAATCCCCTTTATTAAAAAGCCCTTGGAAAAACTCGAAAGTTGGGTTCTTGTCCTACTAAGGTTATCTGTATATCAAATGGTTTATTTAGATCGTGTCCCTGATCATGCAATTATTAACGAGGCAGTCGATATTGCCAAAAAAAGAGGGCACAAGGGAATCGTTGGATTTGTTAACGGTGTCCTTCGTAATGTACAAAGGAATGGCGTACCTTCGACGGATTCAATCTCCGAAAAGTCAAAACGGTATGCAATCCTCTACAGTCATCCTGAGTGGATTATAAACCGGTGGACCGAACAATTCGGTGAACATACTACCCGAGAAATATGTGAAGTCAACTTACAGCCACCATCTGTTACAGCAAGGGTGAACCTGATACAAAGCACTGTTGAAAGTGTAATTGATAACCTGAACGATGAAGCTGTTATCACTGAAAGAGCACCACTTTCTCATTCAGGTATCCGAGTGGTGTCTGGACAGCTTCCTAGCACCGAAACGTACCAATCAGGTAAAGTAACCATTCAGGATGAAAGCTCAATGCTCGTTGGATTAGCAATGGATCCTAAACCAGGGGAGCGTATCCTCGATGCTTGTGCCGCACCTGGCGGAAAGACAACTCATCTTTCGGAGCGTATGGAAAACCAAGGAGAAATCATTGCGATCGATCTTCATCCGCATAAAGTGAAGTTGATTGAAGATCAAATGGAACGTTTAAAACTCACGAATATTGAAACTGTAGCAATGGATACTCGAAATGCTGCGCAGTTAATGGAAGCAGCGTCATTTGATCGCATTTTACTAGATGCTCCCTGTACAGGTCTTGGTGTAATCCGCCGAAAGCCGGACATTAAGTGGACAAAAACCCCGGAAGATATTGAACGGATTCAGATTGTACAGGCGGAATTACTTGAATCAATAACACGATTATTAAAACCAGGTGGATTGTTGGTCTATAGTACATGTACAATAGAGGAAAAGGAAAACCGCCATCAAATTGAGCGGTTACTTGGAAACCACCCTGAATTTGAATGGGATACATCCTTTTATGAGCGAATGCCTAAAGAGGTACAACCTTATATAAATGATACAAAAAGTGATCTCCAGTTATTGCCGCATCACTTTAACAGCGATGGCTTTTACATGGCATGCATAAGAAAAACTTCTAGAAAAGGCGGTGAAACGAAATGTTAAAACCATTAACAGAAAAACAAACCAATCCAGATGTACGTGCATCTATCTTTTCCTTACAATATAAGGATTTAGAGGATTGGTTAAAGCAAGAAGGAGAACCGAGTTTCCGTGCTAAGCAAATTTATGAGTGGCTTTATCAGAAAAGAGCTTCGACTTTTTCAGATATGACGAACCTTTCAAAAAGCCTACGACAAAAGCTTGAAGAAACGTATGCGATTACGCCTCTTAAACAAGTCGTTCGCCAAGAATCAAAGGATGGAACAATCAAATTTTTATATGAGCTTGAGGACGGTTATTCGATTGAAACCGTGCTTATGCGCCACGAATATGGAAACAGCGTATGTGTAACAACACAGGTCGGCTGTAGACTTGGATGCACGTTTTGTGCCTCGACCCTTGGTGGTTTAAAAAGGAACCTTAAAGCAGGGGAAATTGTTGCTCAAGTTTTAGAAGTACAAAGAGCACTCGATGAAACGGATGAACGGGTTAGTTCTGTTGTTATTATGGGGATTGGAGAACCATTTGATAATTATGATGATCTGGTCTCTTTCCTAAGAATTATCAACCATGATGAGGGATTAAACATTGGTGCCCGTCACATTACCGTTTCAACAAGTGGTGTTGTGCCAAGAATTTATGACTTCGCAGATGAAGGGATGCAAATTAATTTTGCGATTTCCTTACATGCACCAACTACAGAAATCCGAAGTCGTCTAATGCCTGTAAATCGAATGTATCCACTAGATGATCTGATGGACTCCATCCGTTATTACATTCGTAAAACAGGTCGGCGTGTTTCCTTTGAGTATGGACTATTTGGTGGTGTTAACGATCAGGTTGAGCACGCAGAACAACTTGCCGAGTTAATTAAAGATATTAAATGCCATGTCAACTTAATTCCTGTAAATTATGTACCAGAGAGAGATTACGTCCGAACGCCTAAAAGTCAGATCTTCACGTTTGAACGCACGTTAAAAGACCTTGGTGTCAATGTAACGATTCGACGTGAACAAGGACATGACATCGATGCTGCTTGTGGTCAGCTTCGAGCTAAGGAGCGCAAGGACGAAACGAGGTGAAGAAGGGTTGTTAAGCGCATTCTTTCAAACAGATCAAGGTAAGGTTAGACCTCATAATGAAGATAACGGGGCAGTGATTCAAATCTCTGCCTCTGATGTCTTTGCTTTAGTGGCAGATGGTATGGGAGGAGCCCGTGCCGGAGATGTTGCTAGTCAAATGGCAGTTGATTTCCTAACAAATAAGTTCAATACATACATAGAAGAGCACCCAACCGTATCGGAAGCACTTCAACGGTTAATTCAAGATGCCAACAGTGAAATTTATTCCTATTCAAAAGATAATCCTGATTGTCAGGGAATGGGGACAACCGTTGTTGCTGTAAGAGCAAACGAACAAAAGGTCGTGTTGGCTCACGTTGGAGACAGTCGATGCTATCGAATCAGTAGCGATTTAATTGAACAGATAACCGATGACCACACGCTTGTTAATGAACTAGTTAAGTCTGGACAAATCACGAGTGAAGAAGCAGAATATCATCCTCGGAAGCATGTGATTATGAGGGCTATCGGTACTGAACTCACGGTTGATATTGATTTACTTACGCTTGACTGGAACATTGGGGATTATCTGCTTATTTGCTCAGATGGCCTCTCCAATAAAGTTAGCCCGAATTCCATGCTAAATGTCATCCGCGGCAGTAAATCATTAAAAGAAAAGAGTGATGAACTCATAACATTAGCAAATGAAGCAGGTGGAGAGGATAACATTACGACCGTTATTCTTCACAATAAACGGGCTAATGAAGAAGGTGGTTCATCATGATCGGCAGGCGTATTAGTGATCGATACAAAATATTAGAAATTATCGGTGACGGTGGAATGGCTGTGGTTTATAAAGCCGAAGATCTGATTCTCGATCGTATAGTAGCAGTGAAAGTACTACGATCTGAATATTCGACAGATGAAGACTTTATTCGCAGGTTTCATAGGGAAGCAGAATCAGCTACGAGTCTTAACCACCCAAATGTCGTTAGTATAGTCGATGTTGGTGAAGATGACCGAACCTATTTTATCGTTATGGAGTATGTGGAAGGAAAGACTCTTAAACAAATAATCAGAAATCAAGGTCCGTTATCACCGGAGCGTTCCGTAGAGATTATGAAACAATTATCATCTGCTATTGAACACGCACATGAACATCACATCGTTCACAGGGATATAAAGCCACATAACATCTTGATTGATCCAAAAGGTAATGTAAAAGTGACGGATTTCGGTATAGCACTTGCAGCTACAGCAGCTACGATTACTCATACCAACTCAGTTCTTGGAAGTGTACACTACTTTTCCCCAGAACAAGCCCGTGGAGGTATTGCGAACAGCAAATCCGATATTTATTCGATGGGGGTTGTGCTTTATGAAATGGTTACAGGAAGACTGCCCTTTTCAGGAGAGTCAGCAGTATCCGTGGCTCTAAAGCATTTACAAGACTCTTTTCCTGATCCTAAACTTCTAAACTCTGATATTCCACAGAGTCTTGAAAATATAATTTTGAAAGCGATGGCAAAAGATCCGAACAAACGTTATAACGATGTAAACGAACTAGAGTCGGATTTACAGACTGTTTTTGATCCTGAAAGAATAAATGAAGATAAGCGAACAGTTGAGGAAGATGAAGAAGCTACAAAAGTTCTTACGCCAATCGGCAGTCCGAATGAACAAATAAAACCTGTAGCAGCTAATGAGAAGAAAGAAAAGAAAAAAAAGCCTGAAAAGAAAAAGAAGAAAAAAAACTGGATTGCCATCTTACTTACTATTTTCTTAATACTAGGACTTGCAGGAATTGCTTCAGTTACAATCGTACCTAAAATTTTTCAAGCGAGTGATGTAAACGTACCAGACGTAACCAACATGCCATATACCAAAGCTTATGAAGAATTAACTGATGTTGGACTTGAGGTTAAGAAGGAAGAACAACCGAGTGCTGAAGTGGATGAAGAGAATGTCATTCGTCAGAATCCTAGGGCTGGAAATGTTGTGAAAGAAAACAGTTCAGTCACCTTATATGTGAGTTCAGGACCTGAAAAATTCGAAGTAGAAAACTATGTTGGTAAAGAAAAGGATGATATAGAGCGAAGCAATGTTGATGAGCTTTTCAAAAAGGTTGACTATACTGAAAAGGCAAGTGAAGATGAAGCTGCGGGTACGATTTTGCAACAGTATCCAGAACCAGGAGAAGAAATCGTCCCTGGAGAAGAAGTTCTCATATTGTACGTGAGCAGTGGACCTCCATCCTTTGAGCTTGCCGATCTTAGTGGTATGTCCTTAGATGAGGCAAAAGCGTATGCTGAGCAAAATGGACTAACCATTAAAGAAGCTGAAGAGGGTGTATATTCCGAAGAAGTTGAAGCTGGGGGGGTAATAAAGTCAGAACCAGCTACTGGGGCTGCTGTTCATGCAGGAGATGAAATAACTGTTACCCTGTCAAAAGGAGTGCCCGAACCGATAACGATCAAAGATATGGTTGAGGTTGCGGTCGAAGACGATGGAAATCATGACGATACAAAGCCGGATAACAAAGATAAAAAGAAAGATAAGAAGAACGAAAAGAAACCGAAAAAGGTACGAATAGTCACGAGTGATGTGAATGGCGAAAAAACGATTGTCGAAGAAGAAATCTCTGAAACGAAAATGTATGAGATCCCATTAACTGTCCCATACAATGGAAAGGCGAGTTACGTAGTTTACGTCGATGAACAAGAATTTAATTCACGGACTTTTACGTACGATGAAGCGAAAAATTATCAGAATGGAGAGTAGGACAACTACATGCCAAAGGGAATGATAATTAAAGCGTTGAGTGGCTATTATTATGTGATGAATGACAACGGGATATTTCAATGTAGAGGCCGGGGGAATTTTAGAAAACGTAAACTGACTCCTCTTGTCGGTGATGAAGTAGAGTTTCAAGCGGAGAACAAAACCGATGGCTATGTTTTGTCGATTCTTGAACGCAAAAACGAATTGATACGTCCGCCAATTGCAAACATCGATCAGGCCCTATTGATTTTTTCTGCACGTCGACCAACGTTCAGTACGCACCTTTTGGACCGGTTCCTAGTCCACATCGAAGCGAATGATATTTTACCAATCATCTGTTTAAGTAAATCAGATTTGACTGATTCAGATGATGAGATTAAGGAAGCCCTTGAGGCTTACCGCCAAGTTGGCTATTGTGTGCTTGAAACGTCTTCAATAAATGAAACTGGACTTGAGGCAGTTCTTGAGATATTCGAAAACAAAGTAACCGTGATTGCAGGACAATCTGGGGTCGGAAAATCAACCCTACTCAATACACTGAATCCTGAGTTGAAGTTAGAAACCAATGAGATTTCTGACCATCTTGGGCGTGGTAAGCATACGACAAGACACGTTGAGTTGATCCCATTCGGTGAAGGATTCGTCGCTGATACACCTGGATTTAGTTCACTTGATTTTATTGATATCGAATGGATAGATTTATCTCTGTATTTTCCAGAGATAAGAGAACGAAGGCCTTCTTGTAAGTTCAGGGGTTGCACACATACATCTGAGCCGAAATGTGCTGTGAAAGCGGCACTTGAAAATGATGAGATTGCCCAATTTCGGTACGATCATTATCTGCATTTTTTACAAGAGATTAAAGACCAAAAACGGAGGTACTGACCATGACTAAAATAGCACCATCGATTCTCTCCGCTGACTTTTCAAAACTTGGAGAAGAAATTAAGAATGTTGAGCTTGGAGGCGCTGATTACATACATGTCGATGTAATGGATGGCCACTTTGTTCCAAATATCACAATTGGACCGCTGATTGTAGATGCGATTCGACCTGTAACCGTCTTACCACTGGATGTCCATCTTATGATTGAGAATCCCGATCAATACATTCCTGCGTTTGCAAAAGCTGGAGCAGATATCCTCTCTGTTCATGTAGAAACATGTCCACACCTCCATCGTACGATTCACCTTATTAAAGAGAACGGTGTAAAAGCTGGTGTCGTATTGAACCCACACACACCGGTACAAGTCATTGAGCAAATCCTTGATGACGTCGACCTCGTGTTACTGATGACAGTAAATCCAGGCTTTGGTGGACAATCGTTTATTGAGCCTGTGTTGTCTAAAATTAAGGCGGTATCAAACATGTGCAAGGAGAGAGGATTAGATATCGATATTGAGGTTGATGGTGGTGTGAATCCTGAAACAGCAAAACGTTGTGTTGAGAATGGTGCGAATGTACTCGTAGCCGGATCTGCTATCTTCAATAAAGAAGATCGTGTTGGTGCAATTAAGGCGATTCGAGGCGAATAAGTGTAAGTTTTTAGCAGCAACTAAATTTAAGGACTAACATTTCACTGGGGGAATCTACCTTAGATTGAGAGTGGAGAATAATGAATAAGATTCATATTGTTGCAGGAGGTCCAGAACAGTTACTACCAGAGCTTTATCGAAGTGACAATGATGTGTATATTGGTGTTGATGAAGGTACGAAATTCCTCTATAACAGAAACATTACTCCGAATGCAGCATTCGGGGACTTTGATTCGATTTCTGAAGTAGAACTTTCGACTATTATTAACAATCAAAAGGTTCAGACATTCACATTTGATCGTGAAAAGGATATGACTGATCTTGAGTTGGCGGTTCGGTGGGCGATTAAGCAACGACCAGAACTGATTATTTTATACGGGGTGACGGGTGGTCGTTTGGACCATGAATTGATTAATATTCAGATGTTAACGTTAGGTCTGGATCACGGTATTGAAATGAAAATCATTGACATTCAAAATGAGATCATCCTTTTAAATCCTGGAACGTATACGGTTAAGCCGGATGATGAATTGTTCTATATTTCATTTCTTCCCTTTTCAGATTTAGTAAAAGGAATAACGCTAACGGGATTCCGCTATCCTCTATTAGATACAGATCTTCGCTTCGGTTCGACCTTGTGTATATCGAATGAGCTTGTAACAAAAAAAGGTACTTATTCATTTGATGATGGCATATTAATGATGGTAAGAAGCAAAGACTGAGGAAATTTTATTTCTCCGGGTACTATTTTCAAGTAGACGAATATACTTAAATAGAATGTTATTTTTCGAAGCGATTCCCTGCGGAAACTAACGTTGGAGGAGGCGGAATTATGAAATTTTATACCATTAAACTGCCCAAGTTTTTAGGTGGTTGTGTGAGGGCGATACTAGGATCCTTCAAAAAGGGGTAACAAAAAAGCACCAGTCGGGTGCTTTTTTGTTTATTGTGAATTGATTGGATAATAATGGTTGTTGATGTTATACTGCCTATATAATGAAGTTATCGATTGGAGGTTGATACGGATGAATGAAAAATTGGTCAATAATGCATAAGACTTTATTTTTCCCGGGGTTCAGTATGGTGACAGTATTGATTTATCTAGGTATGAGTATTTAGTAAGTTCCAATAAAGAAAACTTGGCAAAGCTAAGCCTTTGGCGCCGGCTGAGCCTTAGTTGCGCTTATGCTATAGAAAGTATTTTTATACTTTCTTAACGTGTGAAAAAAGACCGGAACATCATATGATGAACCGATCCTTTTGCCATTGTAATTCTATTAAACGCGCTCTACTTTGCCGGACTTTAATGCACGTGCAGATACGTATACGCGTTTTGGTTTACCGTCTACAAGAATGCGAACCTTTTGAACGTTCGCTCCCCACTTACGTTTTGAAGAATTCAATGCGTGAGAACGCTTGTTTCCAAAGCTTGTTTTCTTTCCAGTTACAACACATTTTCTAGCCATGAGTGTACCTCCTTTATTGCAACGATCAGAACGATTGCAAGTATAACGTTTTGTCATAAACACTACATTATAGTAGCATGAGAAATAAGAGAATGCAACAAATTATATCAAGTTTATATACTTGACATGGAAACGTAGTGCTATGTTATATTTTCTTTCAAAATGCACAATATTATAGTAAAATGACACTAGCCATAGGTGATTTAATCCAAAGGGGGATTCTGCATGTCTATTGAAATGAAAACCAAGTACGGGGAAATTGATATCTCTAATGACGTCATTGCAACCATAGCAGGTGGGGCTGCGATCGATTGTTATGGTATCATCGGTATGGCATCGCAAAAACAAATAAAAGATGGGATTACTGAACTCTTAGGAAAAGATAATTTCAGCAGAGGCATTGTCGTACGTCAAGAGGAGGATGAAGTTCACATAGATATGTACATTATCGTTAGCTATGGAACGAAAATTTCTGAAGTCGCTCACAATGTCCAAACAAAAGTGAAGTATACGCTCGATCAAATGCTCGGACTATCAGTGGATTCCGTAAATATATTTGTTCAAGGCGTGAGGGTGACGAACCCGTAACGAGGAGGAAAGATTCGTGACTGTAAAGAAGTTAGGTGGGAAAAAGCTTTCACAGATGTTTATATTAGGTGCAAACCACCTGAACAACAATGTACAGATGGTTGATGCACTTAATGTTTTTCCAGTACCGGACGGTGATACCGGAACGAACATGAATTTGACAATCACTTCTGGTATAAAAGAAGTCGAAACACTGTCATCGGATGATGCAAGTAAAATTGCATCTTTATTTTCTAAAGGCTTGTTAATGGGGGCACGTGGTAATTCTGGTGTAATCCTATCGCAATTGTTCAGAGGCTTCTCAAAAGCAATTGAGGGCAAAGCCTTGATTGATGCTGGGCAATTTGCAGCAGCGTTAGAACGTGGTGTTGAGACTGCTTATAAAGCTGTTATGAAGCCTGTAGAAGGTACAATCCTTACAGTTGCGAAAGATTCAGCAAAAGCAGCAACTAAAGCAGCCCGGAAATCTAATGACATTGTCGTAGTAATGCAAAAAACGTTGGCGGAAGCAAAAGCATCCCTTGATCGAACACCAGAATTATTACCTGTATTGAAAGAGGTAGGTGTTGTCGATTCCGGGGGTCAAGGACTTTTGACGATCTATGAGGGATTTTTATCCGTGCTCGAAGGTAAGAAATTACCTGTTACAAGCGAAATAGGACCTTCAATGGGTGAACTTGTTAACGCTGAGCATCACAAAAGTGCACAGCATCATATGAGAACAGAGGATATTACATACGGCTACTGTACTGAATTTATGGTTAAGTTCAATGAAACCAAAATAAAGAAACACCCCTTTTCTGAAGAAAGCTTTAGGAAAGAATTAAACAATCATGGTGACTCACTACTGGTTGTTTCCGATGAGGAATTAATCAAAGTGCATATGCATACAGAACAACCAGGGGATATGTTGACGTTTGCCCAAACTTATGGTGATCTCATCAACATAAAGATTGAAAATATGCGAGAACAGCATACAGCATTACTCGAAAAAGAAAAATCTGTACAGGCGCCTACAAAAGCTGAAACACCTAAAGCTAAACAACCATTTGGTATTATTACGGTATCGATGGGAACAGGTATAGAGGCATTGTTTAAAAGTCTCGGAGCATCTGTAGTAATTTCAGGCGGTCAAACGATGAACCCCAGTACAGAAGACATCGTAAAAGCAATTGAAGAAGCACATGCAGAAAAATTAATCATTTTGCCAAACAACAGTAACATTGTCATGGCAGCAGAACAAGCTGCATCCGTAGTTGATCAAGAGGTGGCTGTAGTCAAGACGAAAACAGTACCTCAAGGAGTGTCAGCTTTACTGGCATTTAATCCATCTGTTTCATTGGAAGAAAACAAACAATCCATGGCAGAGGCTGTAAAATATGTCAAGTCTGGCCAGGTTACGTTCGCGGTAAGAGATACAAGCATTGATGGTGTAGAAATCAAAAAAGATGAATTTATGGGTATCTTTGATAGTAAAATTGTGACATCTAAGCCATCGCAAATGGAAGCCGTCGAAACATTGTTAACTGAAATGATTTCAGAGGATGATGAAATTGTTACACTTATCTACGGAGAAGATGCCAGTGAGGAAGAGACATCCAAACTCGTTAAATGGATTGAAAAGCAGTTTTTAGATATCGAAGTTGAAATGCATGCTGGAAATCAGCCGCTCTATTCTTACATCGTATCTGTAGAATAAAATAATTATTAATATTCCTATTCTGGCAAGCTTTACACTTCAGGATAGGAATATTTTATATAAGGAAATATTTATGAATTCATATAGGTAGTTGGACACTTGTAAAGACTTATTTCAAACATTGGGGGAGTCGGAAATGAAGTATAAGAGTGTTTTCGATATTATCGGGCCCATTATGATTGGACCTTCCAGTTCTCATACAGCGGGAGCCGCTCGAATTGGAAGGATTGCTCGTTCCCTATTTGGCCGAAAACCCAAATGGGCTGTTATATCGTTTTATGGTTCCTTCGCAAAAACATACCGAGGGCATGGGACCGATGTGGCGATTGTCGGGGGGATATTGGACTTTGACACATTCGATTCAAGGATTAGGGAATCCATAAAAATTGCAAAGCAAGAAGGAATTAAAATTCGTATGGTTGAGGAAGATGCCCTAACTGATCATCCGAACACAGCTAAAATACAGCTTGGAGATGATCAAGGTGAACTGGAGGTTGTAGGGATCTCAATTGGTGGGGGGAAAGTTGAAGTTATCGAGTTAAATGGATTTGTACTTCGCCTTTCAGGGAATCAGCCAGCTTTATTAGTCGTCCATAATGATCGCTACGGAGCAATCGCAAGTGTGGCCAACCTCTTAGCAAAGCATGAGATTAATGTAGGGCATATGGAGGTTGGAAGAAAGGAAAAAGGTAGTGAGGCTTTGATGACAATTGAAGTGGACCAAAACTTAGAGGACCCAGTCATTAAAGAAATTGAACAATTACCGTATATTATTAAAGCGACACGCATCCATGATTGAAAAGCGGAAGCGCCCTGCTAGGCAATAAATTTATATTTACCTTTCAAAAAAGGACGGTGTGTTAGATGTTTCGGAACGTTAGTGAGTTAGTAGAACTAGCAATCTCCAAGAACATTCCAATTTCCGAAGTGATGATAACGCAAGAAATGGAAGTGAAAGGCTGGACGAAAGAAGCGATTATTGAACAAATGGCCAAAAGCTTGGATGTTATGGAACAAGCAGTTGAGCGAGGGTTGAAGGAAGGAATCAAGTCTCACTCTGGTTTAACAGGTGGCGATGCAGTCCTTCTACAAAAGTATATTGCAAGTGGGAAAAGTTTGGCCGGAGAAACAGTACTTGATGCGGTAAGTAAAGCTGTCGCCACAAATGAAGTGAATGCTGCAATGGGAACAATTTGTGCTACGCCTACAGCTGGGTCAGCCGGGGTCGTTCCTGGGACTCTTTTTGCGTTACGGGAGAAATTAAAACCAACAAGGGATGAGATGGTCCGTTTCCTTTTTACCTCAGGAGCGTTTGGTTTTGTCGTGGCGAACAATGCCTCGATTTCAGGGGCTGCGGGTGGTTGTCAAGCTGAAGTAGGTTCAGCAAGTGGAATGGCTTCAGCTGCTATAGTTGAATTAGCAGGAGGAAATCCCGAACAGAGTGCTCATGCGATGGCAATTGCTTTGAAAAATATGCTTGGCTTAGTCTGTGATCCTGTTGCAGGTCTTGTAGAGGTACCATGTGTTAAGAGAAATGCTATTGGTGCGAGTATTGCAATAACGGCAGCAGACATGGCACTTGCAGGCATTGAAAGTAGAATCCCATGTGATGAAGTAATCGATGCTATGTATAAAATAGGAGAATCAATGCCTACAGCTTTAAAGGAAACTGCACAAGGAGGTTTGGCGGCTACTCCAACCGGACGTGAGCTCGAAGCAAAAATTTACGGAATACCGCTTAGGAAAAAGTGATGGAACAACTAACACAACCAGTTACAGAAGTAAAAGGGATCGGAGAGGCAAGAGCAGAAGAACTCACAGACCTTGGAATTCATTCTATTAGAGACCTTCTGCTTTACTTTCCATACCGTTATGAAGATTTTCAAGTTAAGGATTTAACGGAGCTTAAACATGATGAGCGAGCGACCTTAGAAGGGAAGGTTCATAGTGAGCCTTCTTTACGTTATTTTGGTCGTAAAAAATCCAGACTGTCCATAAAGGTATTAATTGGTCGTTACTTAATTACTGCTGTATTTTTCAATCGAGCTTTTCTTAAAAAACAATTTTCTATTGGACAGCCTATAACGATAACAGGAAAATGGGATCAGCACCGAATGACCATCAATGCCCAACATGTCACGTTCGGACATCCAGAGAAATCCGAAACAATTGAGCCGATTTATTCAGTTAAGGGAGAATGGTCAGTTAAACGGATCAGGAAAGTTATCCAACAGGCGCTAATTCAATACTCCAATGTTATTGAAGAGATCTTACCAATCGATTTAAAAGCACAATATAAGCTCATTGATCGGAAGGATGCCGTACGTTGGATTCACCTGCCAAAAAGCCATCAACACTTGAAGCAGGCGAGAAGGTACTTCGTGTATGAAGAACTACTGCTTTTCCAATTGAAAATGCAATGGTGGCGTAAGCTAGAGAAAGAAAGGACAGCTGGTGAAAAGAGACCTTTTAACAAAAACGAGGTTCACGCCTTTATTAAGTCATTACCATTTCCACTCACTGGTGCTCAGCAAAGGGTTACAGATGAGTTTCTTATCGATTTAAGCTCTACATATCGTATGAACAGGTTGTTACAAGGAGATGTTGGATCAGGGAAAACTGTAGTTGCAGCTATAGGTATGTATGTAGCTGCTACAGCAGGAATGCAATCGGCTCTAATGGTTCCTACTGAAATTCTCGCTGAACAGCATTATGAATCTCTCACACAGCTGTTTCTACACGAAGATGTATCGATTGCCTTATTAACGAGCTCAGTTAAGGGGAAGAAACGAAAAGAACTCCTTCAGCATGTCGAGACTGGCGATATTGATATCCTTGTAGGCACACATGCTCTAATACAAGATGATGTTAATTTTAACGAGCTTGCCTTAGTAATAACGGACGAGCAGCACAGGTTTGGGGTAAACCAACGTAAAGTTCTTCGGAAAAAGGGGATTAATCCTGATGTGTTGTTTATGACTGCAACGCCAATTCCAAGAACATTGGCAATTTCAGCATTTGGAGATATGGATGTGTCGACAATTGATGAAATGCCTGCTGGCCGTAAACCTATTGAAACGTATTGGGCTAAACATAGCATGCTTGATCGTGTATTGACATTTATTGAAAAAGAATTAAGTAGAGGTGGACAAGCATACGTTATTTGTCCACTTATTGAAGAGTCGGACAAATTAGATGTACAAAATGCAATTGATGTCCATGTACAGTTACAAAATTTTTTCAATGGATATAACGTCGGGCTTATGCATGGCCGATTGCCATCTGACGAAAAAGAACAGATCATGACTATGTTTAGTGAAAACAATGTACAAATCCTTGTATCGACAACAGTTGTTGAAGTAGGTGTCAACGTCCCAAACGCTACTGTAATGGTTGTATATGATGCAGAACGTTTTGGTCTTTCTCAGCTCCATCAATTAAGAGGTAGGGTAGGAAGAGGAGATGATCAATCGTATTGCATTTTAATTGCAGATCCCAAATCGGACGTAGGAAAAGAACGGATGCAAATAATGACAGAAACCAACGATGGTTTTGAGCTGTCACAACGTGATCTCGAACTACGCGGTCCAGGCGATTTTTTTGGTAAAAAACAGAGTGGTTTGCCTGAATTTAAAGTAGCTGATCTTGTTCATGATTATCGCGCCCTTGAAGTTGCCCGTAGCGATGCAGCGGCTCTTATTTATTCAAAGGAATTTTGGGAGTCTCAGAAATATAAATTATTGCGTGGTTGGCTATTTGAACAGGTTGATGAATGGGATGATAAGCTTGATTAAAAGACGAATTCTTGAAAACGCCCAGCAAACATTATATACTACTATTAGTACCTACTCATAAGAGTAAGAGATGGGTGAAGGAATGAAACGGAACAAGAGAGAACGTCAACAATTGTTAAAAGAAACGATCTCAACTAATCCGTTCATCACGGATGAAGACTTAGCGAATCAGTTTGAGGTTAGTGTTCAAACGATACGACTTGATCGATTGGAGCTTTCGATTCCAGAGCTGCGTGAACGGATTAAACATGTCGCCAAGCAACAATTAGATGAAGTGAAAGCTTTGTCTATTGAAGACGTAATTGGAGAGATTATTGATTTGCAGCTTGATGAGTCTGCGATCTCAATTCTTGATATAAAAAAGGAGCATGTTTTCTCTAGACATAACATTGCTAGAGGACATCACCTGTTTGCACAAGCCAATTCACTTGCTGTGGCCATAATAAACGATGAAATGGCCTTAACCGATAAGTCTGATTTATGTTTCACGAGGCAGGTCAAGGTCGGGGAACGTGTAATTGCCAAAGCTAATGTCATCGAACACCAAAATGAACGAACAATCGTTGAAGTGAAAAGTTTTGTCGAAAAAGAACTTGTCTTTAAAGGCGTCTTTACGATGTTCCGTTCGAACAATGCAACGAAGAAAGGACGTTCCGAATGAAAATTGCTATAGATGCAATGGGGGGAGATCATGCACCTGAACAGATTGTCCTAGGTGCAAGACTTGCTGTTGAAAAATTTTCTGACCTTGAAATGATATTAGTTGGTGATGAACAACAAATACAAGTTAGTTTAAAGACAAATAATCGAATTTCTATTTTACATACTGATGAAAAAATAACGAGTGATGATGAACCGGTAAGAGCTGTACGACGAAAAAAAAATGCTTCAATGGTTCTTGCAGCAAACGAAGTGAAAGAAGGTCGTGCAGATGCGTGTATTTCTGCTGGGAACACAGGTGCACTGATGACATCAGGTCTTTTACACATTGGTAGAATTAAAGGGATTGACCGCCCAGCGCTTTCGCCTACGCTTCCAACATTAGATGGTAATGGTTTTGTTCTACTTGATGTAGGTTCAAATATGGATGCTAAGCCTGAGCACCTTGTTCAATATGCATTAATGGGAAGTGTATATAGTAAACAAGTACGCGGTGTGGAAGAGCCGCGAATCGGCCTATTAAACGTTGGTGCGGAGCCAGGGAAGGGAAATGAACTTTCCAAGCAAACATTTCAAATGTTAAGCGCACAACATAAAATGCATTTTGTTGGGAATGTAGAATCAAGAGACCTTCTAAATGGAGTCGCGGATGTCGTGGTTTGTGATGGTTTTTCGGGGAACCTTGTACTAAAAACCATTGAAGGGACAGCTCTTTCTCTGTTCTCAATGATTAAAGAGCAATTGATGAGTTCTATAAAAAGTAAGTTAGCGGCTGCAGTATTAAAGCCTCAATTCAAGAGGGTTCAACAACAAATGGATTACAGTGAATATGGTGGTGCTGCGTTATTTGGCCTTCGTGCTCCTGTCATCAAGGCCCACGGATCATCCAATGCTACAGCGTTTTTTAATGCGGTCCGCCAAGCACGATATATGGTCGAACATAAAATGGTTCCAATAATTACAGAAGAAGTTTCTGAACAATCATTAGAGGAGGAACAGTAACGTGGGGAAGATTGCATTTATATTTCCAGGTCAAGGGTCCCAGCAAGTCGGTATGGGACAGGAATTAAAGGAAGCGAACGAACAATCTGCACAGGTGTTTAAACGAGCTGATGAGCATCTTGGCTTTTCTTTATCAGATGTCATTATGAATGGTCCAGATGAACGATTAACAAGAACCGAAAACACTCAGCCAGCCTTACTTACGACGAGCATTGCCATATTGGAAGCGTTAAACGAGCATGGTATTCAACCAGACTATACCGCAGGACACAGCCTAGGCGAGTATACAGCACTCGTCGCTTCAAAGGCATTAACTTTCGAAGATGCGGTTTATGCTGTCCGGCAACGAGGTATGTACATGGAAGAAGCCGTTCCAGCAGGAATTGGGGCAATGTCAGCGATTCTCGGTATGGATCAGGATCTGCTTAATAGAATTACCGATGACGTGACATCCGAAGGTAACTCCGTTCAGCTAGCCAACTTGAATTGTCCAGGACAAATTGTTATCTCAGGATCAAAAGAAGGTGTTGAGAAAGCCGCAGAAATAGCAAAGTCTCAAGGTGCAAAACGAATCATTCCATTGCAAGTCAGCGGACCGTTTCATTCTGAATTAATGAAACCTGCTGCTGAAAAAATGGCAACTGTCCTTGAAGAATTGAAAATTGAGGATGCAAAAATACCGGTTATTGCTAACGTAACCGCAGAGCCAGTTGATCATGCTGATGATATTCGCACGAAACTCATCGAGCAAATTTATTCACCAGTTCGCTGGGAGGAAACGGTTCGTTACTTGCTGGATCAAGGTGTTGATACATTTGTAGAGATCGGACCAGGGAAAGTTTTATCCGGACTTGTGAAAAAAGTACATCGACGGGCTACAACTATAGCGGTTTCCGATCAGGAATCGTTGAACGCAGCCGTGCAGGAACTTAAGGAGGTATAATCGTATGCTAACAGGAAAAAATGCTTTAGTGACTGGTGCATCAAGAGGTATCGGTAGAGCAATTGCATTAGAATTAGCAAAACAGGGAGCTTCTGTAGCTGTAAACTATTCAGGAAGTGAAGAAAAAGCAAGAAAAGTAGTTGAAGAGATTCAGCAGAATGGTGGAACAGCGTTTGCAATTCAAGCGGATGTTTCTAGTTCAGACTCTGTATCGGCTATGATAAAAGAAGTGACAACAACATTTGGGTCACTGGATATTCTAGTTAATAATGCAGGGATAACTCGAGATAATCTGTTAATGAGAATGAAAGAAGAGGAATGGGATGCGGTGATAAACACAAACCTTAAAGGAGTGTTTAATTGTACCAAAGCCGTAACACGTCCAATGATGAAGCAACGATCAGGACGTATTATTAATATTGCCTCAATTGTAGGGGTTTCCGGAAATCCAGGGCAGGCTAACTATGTAGCAGCTAAAGCCGGGGTAATCGGTTTGACGAAAACAACAGCTAAGGAACTTTCAAGCAGAGGGATCACGGTGAATGCTGTCGCACCGGGCTTTATTGAAACCGATATGACAGATACACTTGATACGAATGTAAAAGATGAAATGTTGAAACAGATTCCACTGGCTCGTCTTGGTCGTCCTGAGGATATTGCTGCTGCTGTGAAATTTTTAGCCAGTGATGAATCAGGTTATATTACAGGTCAGACACTTCACATTGACGGTGGGATGGTTATGTAAGAAGGAGGAGTTCAAAGAGATGTTGGCATTTATGTCACCGTCGTGTATTTGAACAAGTTTTTAAACAGGATTTACGGGATACGGGTGATCCTTTATAATACTTGAGAGGAGGTGAACGGACATGGCAGAAATTCAAGATCGAATCACGAAAATTATTGTTGACCGTTTAGGGGTCGATGAGGAAGAAGTGAAAAACGAATCTTCTTTTAAAGAAGATCTTGGTGCAGACTCATTGGATGTTGTTGAGCTAGTAATGGAGCTTGAGGATGAGTTTGATATGGAGATTTCAGACGAAGATGCAGAAAAAATTGCTACTGTTGGTGATGTAGTGAATTACATAAATAACCAACAATAGATCGTTAATGAAGAGGCTGATTCTCAGGATATTGAGTCAGCTTCTTTTTCCTTACACAATTAGGATGTATAATAAAAGTAGTAGAAAAGTTGTACAGAAATCTGGAGGTCACTATGCGTAACCGCACATCATCCAAGAAATATATAAGATCAAAACGAAGGCCTTTAACTTTAGAAGAACTATCTGTTCGCTTTCAAGCCTTTCAAAATTCCATGAATATTTGTTTCAAAAATGAAAAACTTTTATTTCAGGCTTTTACACATTCTTCGTATGTGAATGAGCATCGCAAGCGCCCAAGTGAGGATAACGAACGACTTGAGTTTTTAGGAGATGCGGTACTCGAGCTGACAATCTCACAGTACCTTTATAAAAAATATGCAACGATGTCGGAGGGTGAGTTGACAAAGTTACGTGCAGCCATTGTTTGTGAACCATCTCTCGTAACGTTTGCCCATCAACTCAATTTTGGTGAGCTTATCCTTTTAGGGAAAGGTGAAGAAAATACCGGAGGGCGAACTCGGCCTGCTCTTTTGGCCGATGTTTTTGAAGCTTTTATCGGTGCCCTATACCTTGATCAAGATATCGATGAAGTACAAAGATTTCTTGAGCGCTTTGTGTATCCGAAAATCAACGAGGGTGCTTTTTCCCATGTGATGGACTATAAAAGTCAACTACAGGAATATATACAGCGAGAAAATCATGGAGCATTGGACTACAAGATTGTACAAGAAAAAGGTCCTGCTCACAATCGTGAGTTTACGTCAGAAGTGTACTTGAACAATCAACGACTGGGAATTGGACGTGGGCGGTCAAAGAAAGAAGCGGAACAACATGCTGCACAAGAGGCTTTGCAAGTAATTGCTAAAAAGTAATTGCTCTAGTTCTAAAAAGGACTGCCTGAGAGCGACGGAGCTCCCGGGCAGTCCTTTTTAGAACGTACCTATGTGATCACTATTTCTTGCGGAGTTCACTTAGTTCTTGAACGATACCTTCTGTTTCACGAATACTAAAGTTATTTTTTTTCATGACATAATCATAAAGCTCTTTAAGTTCATCGTATTGTTCTACATCATAGTCTGAAGATTTCATAACTCCGCTGTTTACTACCTGCATTTGTCTTTGCATTTCATCGAGCATAAAGGCTACATTTTCATTGCTTTTTACGCTTAAATCCACGAACATCCTTCCTTTCAACAATAATATCTCGCTCTCATTGTAGCATGAAACGACAAGTTATGCGGAAATTTCCTAGTGTTCTTCTGCACCCTTCTCGTTTGTGATAAAATAAATAAGTTGAAACTAGTGAAGGGGGATTCAGAATGTTCCTCAAACGTTTAGATGTTGTAGGATTTAAGTCGTTTGCTGAGCGGATCGGAATTGAATTTGTTCCGGGTGTTACAGCAGTAGTTGGTCCGAATGGCAGCGGGAAAAGTAATATCTCAGATGCTGTACGCTGGGTGCTTGGCGAGCAATCAGCCAAGTCACTAAGAGGATCAAAGATGGAGGATATCATTTTTGCTGGGAGTGATACGCGAAAACCGCTGAATGTTGCGGAGGTCACGTTAACTTTAGATAATGAAGATCAACATATACCGATAGAATACAATGAAATTAGCATTTCCCGGAGGGTCTATCGTTCAGGGGATAGTGAATATTTAATAAATAAACAACAATGCCGACTAAAAGATATTATCGATCTCTTTATGGACTCTGGTCTTGGTAGGGAAGCCTTTTCAATTATTGGTCAGGGAAAAGTGGAAGAGATTTTAAGCAGTAAACCCGAAGACAGAAGAAGAATTTTCGAGGAAGCTGCTGGGGTCTTGAAATACAAAACAAGGAAGGTCAAGGCAGAACAAAAACTTAAAGAAACAGAAGAAAACTTAAATCGAGTGGAAGATATCTTATTTGAGCTTGAAGATCAAGTGGAACCACTCAAAATCCAGGCTTCCATTGCTCGAGATTATCTTGATAAAAAATCAGAACTGGAAGTAATTGAGTCAGCTTTACTTGTTCATGAAATTGAAGAATTACATAGTGATTGGAAAACAAAATCAGATGAATTAAGCCGTTTAAAAGAGGACGAGCTAAAGCTGCAAAATAATCTGAACTCTAGAGAAGCTATAATAACAAAGCTTAGAGATGAACTAGCAGCATTAGATGAATCGATCGAAGAGCTCCAAGATGCCTTACTTACTGTTAGTGAAGAACTCGAGAAATATGAGGGCAAACGGGATGTAATGCGTGAGCGTAAAAAGAATTACCACCAAAATAAAGAACAGCTTACAGAACGGATTCACAAGCAAAAGGAAAAGAAACGAAAGCTCGAAGACAATCTTGAACAAGAGACGGACTTATTAAAGAAACGCAAAAAGAAAATGGAAGGCACTCAAGGTCAGCTTAAGGTAAAAGAAGGTGAATTGGAGCTGATTGATAAGAACATAGAAGAAGAGCTAGAGCATTTGAAGAGTGAATACTTTGATCGTTTAAATGAACAAGCCTCGATTAAAAACGAACTACGCTATCTCACAGAACAACTTGAGCAACAATCGGATAAATCAAGCCGTCTCGATACTCGGAATGAACAATATGTTGATTTGCGTAAACAAATTACCTTACGGAAAGCAAGTTTAGCGGAGAAACTTAAAGAGGTACAACAGTCGCTTGAAAAACAAGTCAATTCTTTTATGATAGTAAAAAAGGAAATTGATAATGATGAAAAAACATACACTGATCAAGAATCGAAACTATATCAAGCCTACCAATATATTCAGCAGTTCCGTTCGAAGAAGGAAATGCTTGAGGAAATGCAAGAGGATTACAGTGGATTTTATCAAGGGGTAAGAGAGGTTCTAAAAGAACGCGGGAACAAACTAGACGGGGTTGAAGGTGCTGTGGCTGAGTTGATTTCCGTTAAAAAGGAGCATGAAACCGCGATAGAAACCGCTCTTGGGGCAGCGACCCAAAACATCGTCGTACAGACAGAACAACATGCAAGGTCTGCAATTACTTTCCTAAAACAGAGAAAGTTAGGGAGAGCAACGTTTCTTCCGATGTCCGTATTAAAAAGCAGGAAGCTATCACTTCAAGACGTACAACGGGTTAGTCAACATGCTTCTTTCATTGGTGTGGCATCGAGCCTATTAAATTTTAATGAAAAACATCAAAGGGTGATGGAGAACCTTCTCGGAAACGTTGTAATATCTAAGGATTTAGAAGGTGCTAATGAGTTAGCCCGTATACTAAATCATCGTTACCGAATCGTTACACTTGATGGAGATGTAGTGAACCCAGGCGGATCAATGACAGGTGGTAGTGTGAAACAAAAGAGTACTTCCATATTATCTCGTCAACGTGAGCTTGAATCATTGACAGAGAAACTACAAACGATGGAAGTACAAACAACTAAGCTTGAAAAAGAAGTGAGGGAAGGAAAGGAATCGCTCAACCTCAAAAAGGGACAGCTCGAACAGCTGCGGGAACTTGGTGAAAAGGTCCGATTAGAAGAGCAGCAGCTTAAGGGTGAATTCCGAGAGATTGAACTTGAAGAAAAGAACATTAATGAACACCTCTCCCTTTACGATCGCGAAAAAGGCACATACGATTCCGAGAGATCATCGACAGAAAAACGACTTGCCTCTTTAAAAGAAAACTTAAAACATTCAAAAGGAACAGCCAAAGAACTTGAAGAACAGGTTGAACGTTTAAGTAGTCAAAAGAAAAATCAACAAACAACAAAAGAAGAATTAATCGAAGAAATCACTGGACTTAAGGTTGATTTTGCACAATCCGAACAACAGTATTCAAATTTAAATGAAACAGTTAAGCGATTAAGGGTGGAATTAAAAGAGACAGTTACAACCATGGAAGAATCTGAAGAGGAATTCTGGTTACTGGAGGAAGCTGTTAATACGAGTGCTACAGATGAAGAATCACTAGATGAAACAATTATTGGAATGAGAAAAGATAAGGATGCAACATTAAGGTTGATAAATCAACGACGTAAGGAGCGATCTGAGCGTCAGAAAACCATCGAGGATCATGACCTTGATTTGAAAGAAATTACACGTCAACATATGCAGATGACTGATGCAATACACCATGAAGAAGTGCGTTTGAATCGATTGGATGTAGAGCTTGAAAATCGTCTTGACCATCTCCGTGAAGAATATCAGCTTACATTTGAACGAGCTAAGGAAAAATATTCATTGACGATGCAAGCAGAAGAGGCTCGAACCAAAGTAAGGCTGATAAAACGAGCTATTGAGGAACTTGGAACAGTAAACCTTGGGGCAATTGATGAATATGAACGAGTTTCAGAGAGATACAACTTTTTAGTTGATCAACGAGATGATTTAAATGCTGCGAAGGAAACATTGTATGGTCTTATCCGAGAAATGGACGAAGAAATGATCCGACGCTTCAGTGAATCGTTTTGTGAAATTAGGGATCACTTCCAGACCATTTTTAAAGAGTTGTTTGGTGGTGGACGAGCAGATCTACAATTAACTGACCCTAAGGATTTATTAAATACAGGTGTTGATATTCTTGCGCAACCTCCCGGAAAGAAATTGCAACATCTTGCACTGCTTTCAGGGGGAGAACGGGCACTTACTGCGATTGCATTATTATTCGGGATATTAAAGGTTCGTCCGGTACCTTTCTGTATACTTGACGAAGTGGAAGCGGCTCTTGATGAAGCAAATGTAAGTCGTTTTGCAAAATTCTTAAGAGCATATAGTAAACAAACACAATTTATCGTTGTGACGCATCGTAAAGGTACAATGGAAGAAGCGGACGTATTGTATGGTGTGACTATGCAGGAATCAGGTGTGTCGAATCTGGTGTCTGTTAAATTAGAAGAAACGAAAGAACTCGTTTCAACTTAAGTGAGCAGGAGGAATTAATATGAGTTTTTTTAAAAAGTTAAAGAACAAAATGACGACACAAAGTGATACCGTCACAGAAAAGTTTAAAGATGGGTTAACGAAAACACGAACATCTTTTTCTAGTAAAGTGAATACACTTGTCAGTCGGTATCGAAAAGTGGATGAGGAGTTTTTTGAGGAACTAGAAGAAATTCTAATTGAAGCAGATGTCGGGGTCGCAACTGTTATGGATTTGATTGATGAATTGAAGGATGAAGCAAGAATTAGGAATATAAAGGAGACGGTCGATCTTCAATCTGTTATTTCTGAGAAGCTTGCAGAGCTGCTCCACAAAGAAGATGAAGACTCGAATATCAATCTTAAGGACAACGAGCTTTCTGTTATCCTTTTTGTTGGTGTAAATGGAGTCGGAAAAACCACGTCAATTGGAAAACTTGCCCATAAACTAAAATCAGAAGGAAAAAAGGTAATGCTTGCTGCAGGTGATACGTTCCGTGCCGGTGCGATTGATCAATTAGAAGTTTGGGGTGAACGTGTCGGGGTAGATGTCGTGAAGCATAGCGAAGGATCTGATCCCGCGGCGGTTGTTTTTGATGCGGTGAAATCGGCTCAATCAAAAGGTGTGGATGTATTATTATGTGATACAGCTGGTCGATTACAAAATAAAGTTAATTTAATGAACGAACTTGAAAAGATTAAACGAGTCATTAGTAGAGAAATCCCTGG
Source organism: Pseudalkalibacillus decolorationis (assembly GCF_024609785.1). Lineage (GTDB taxonomy): Bacteria > Bacillota > Bacilli > Bacillales > Fictibacillaceae > Pseudalkalibacillus > Pseudalkalibacillus decolorationis. The sequence continues at coordinate 81,405 of NZ_JANHJQ010000014.1, read as the reverse complement.
TGCCCCTCATGAAGTTTTGCTAGTAGTAGATGCGACAACTGGACAAAATGCAATGAACCAGGCAAAGACATTTAGTCAGACGACGGATGTAACCGGAATTGTGTTAACGAAGCTGGATGGTACCGCTAAAGGGGGAATTGTTCTTGCAATCCGTCACGAGCTTGATATACCTGTCAAGCTCGTGGGGCTCGGCGAAAAAGTAGAAGACCTTTATAGGTTTGACCCTGATCAATTCGTCTATGGGTTATTTGCCGATATGATTAAAGCAGAAGAAGAAGAGTAAAGAAAAAAACTTGACAAAGAATAACAGGGCGTGTAGTATGATTTAACGTAAAGGCATTTCGCTTAACAAGGGGTGATTAGATGATGCTCGAGAAAGCAACGCGAATGAACTATTTATTCGATTTCTACCATGCATTATTAACTCCTAAACAACGGAATTACATGGAACTTTATTATCTAGATGACCTTTCCCTTGGAGAGATTGCCGAACAATATGAAGTTAGCCGTCAGGCCGTATACGATAATATTAAGAGAACGGGTTCAATGCTTGAAGAATATGAAGAAAAGCTTGAGCTTCTCATGAAATACCAGCAGCGTAATCAACTCTTCGCCGATCTGCGGCAGCATGTGCAGAAGCATTCCGATAAGGAACAGCTTCTCAGCTTAATTGATCAGGTTGAGAAATTGGATTAGGAGGCGGCATTAGTATGGCATTTGAAGGATTAGCCGACCGACTTCAACAAACGCTTCAAAAAGTCCGAGGTAAGGGGAAAGTAACTGAAGCGGACGTTAAAGAAATGATGCGAGAGGTTCGGCTGGCATTACTGGAAGCGGACGTTAACTTTAAAGTTGTCAAGCAGTTCGTTGCAAAGGTAAAAGAACGAGCAATCGGGCAAGAAGTTATAGAAAGTCTTACACCAGGTCAACAAGTCGTTAAGGTCGTCAACGAGGAACTTACCGCGCTTATGGGCGGACAACAGAGCAAACTCGCTGTTGCAAATCGACCACCAACCGTTATCATGATGGTTGGTTTACAAGGTGCAGGTAAGACGACTACGACAGGAAAGCTTGCCAACTTTTTAAGAAAAAAGCACAACCGAACTCCATTACTCGTAGCAGCGGATATTTATCGTCCTGCCGCAATCAACCAACTACAAACGTTGGGTAAACAACTTGGAATGTCAGTCTTTGAAATGGGAACAGATACAAGTCCGGTTGAGATTGCGAAAAAAGGAATTGAAAAAGCAAAAGAGGAGCATCACGATTATGTGATCGTGGATACCGCTGGACGATTACATGTAGACGAAGGACTGATGGATGAGCTTTCGAACATTAAGGAAGCTGTAAATCCGGATGAAATCCTAATAGTCGTCGATGCAATGACGGGTCAAGATGCTGTTAATGTTGCACAAAGTTTTCATGATCAGTTAGGTCTTACTGGTGTAGTGTTGACAAAGCTTGATGGAGATACACGCGGTGGTGCAGCATTATCGATTAAGTCTGTGACGGATACGCCGATTAAATTTGTCGGTATGGGTGAAAAACTCGATGCATTAGAACCTTTTCATCCTGAACGAATGTCATCAAGAATTCTCGGTATGGGAGATGTTCTTTCTCTCATTGAAAAAGCGCAGACCAATGTTGATGAGAAAAAAGCCAAAGAGCTCGAGCAGAAAATGCGGACAATGAGCTTTACATTTGATGATTTCTTAGAACAGCTCACACAGGTTCGCAGCATGGGTCCATTGGATGAATTATTAGGTATGCTTCCGGGATCAGGACAGATGAAACAACTGAAAAATGTAAAGGTTGATGAAAAGCAACTCAATTATGTCGAAGCGATCATCCAGTCGATGACGAAAAAAGAGAAGATTGAACCAGACATCATCAATGCGAGTAGAAAGAGGCGGATTGCAAAAGGCAGCGGCCGATCGATTCAAGAGGTCAATCGACTCTTAAAGCAATTTGAGGACATGAAGAAAATGATGAAACAAATGACCAATATGTCCAAAGGAAAGAAAAAGGGTGGAATGAAGCTTCCATTCATGTAAAGTCGGGTTAGCTTCCCGTTGAAAAGTTATATTTCCTAACGTGTTAAAGGATTTCACCGGTATACTTAACCGTGAAAATAAATTAAAATATAAAGAATATATTAGGAGGAATTATAGATATGGCAGTTAAAATTCGTTTAAAGCGTATGGGATCAAAGAGGTCTCCATTTTACCGTTTAGTAGTAGCAGATTCCCGTTCACCTCGTGATGGACGTTTCATTGAGGAAATTGGTTACTACAACCCAGTAACAGAACCAGTAGATGTAAAAATCGACGAAGAGAAAGCACTTGATTGGATGATGAAAGGTGCTAAGCCTTCTGATACTGTACGCAACCTATTTTCTACCGCTGGTCTAATGGAAAAGCTTCATAACGCCAAAAACCAAAAATAGTATAGGGTGTGACTAAAAGATGGAAGAGTTAATCGGAACAATCGTTAAAGCTCTTGTCGACCATCCAGATGAAGTGCACATTGAGAAAGTAGAAAACAACCATTCAATCACGTATCAGCTTAAGGTTCATGGTGATGACATGGGCAAAGTGATCGGGAAACAAGGACGGATTGCTAAGTCTATTCGAACTGTGATCAATGCTGCTGGTACAAACGAAAAGAAAAAGATAAATTTAGAGATTGTTTAGAGGTGGGGGTAACCCTGCCTTTTCTTTCGTTAAAGCAAGCTTAAAGCTGTATAGATTAGTTACATGTTCATCACTATAATAGAAACAATAAGAATATCGGAGGAACATCAATGAGCGAATGGTTTAATGTTGGAAAAATTGTAAATACACATGGGATTAAGGGCGAAGTTCGAGTCATTACACGTTCTGATTTTCCTGAGGAAAGGTATGAGGTGGGTAAGAAAATCTATTTATTTCAACCGGAACACGAAGGATCCATGGAATTGACAATTCGATCTCATCGGAAGCATAAGCAGTTTGACTTGATAGCATTCGAGGATCATCCATATATTAACGATGTTGAAGCTTATAAAGGTGGTCTGTTGAAGGTTTCAAAGGAAATGCTTTCGAAACTTCCAGAGGGCGAATTCTATTACTATGAAATTATTGGATGTCACGTTTACACGATGGATGAAAAGAAAATAGGCACAATTAAAGACATATTATCACCAGGTGCAAACGATGTATGGGTAGTCAATAGTGAAGAGAGAAAAAAGGAGTTCTTGATTCCATACATCGAACAAGTTGTAAAGAAAGTTGATATTGCTGAAAAGAAGGTCTGGATTGAATTAATGGAAGGGTTATTGGAATGAAGATTGATATTTTATCACTATTTCCAGAGATGTTTGAGGGTGTGCTAAACAGTTCCATTTTGAGAAAGGCACAGGAAAAGAACGCTGTTCAATACAGGGTGACAGATTTTCGGGAGTTCACTGAAAATAAACATAAAAAGGTGGATGACTATCCGTATGGCGGTGGAGCTGGAATGGTCCTTACACCCCAACCGATTTTTGATGCAGTAGAATCTCTAAAAGGAGACACAAATGCACCAAGAATCGTATTAATGTGTCCTCAGGGAGAACCGTTGACTCAAGGAAAAGCAGAGCAACTTTCCAAGGAAGAGCATCTCATTCTCGTATGTGGTCATTACGAAGGATATGATGAACGAATAAGAGAGCACCTTGCTACTGATGAGATTTCGATCGGAGATTATGTTCTTACAGGTGGAGAACTAGCTGCAATGGTAGTAGTGGACAGTGTTACGAGGTTACTCCCAGGAGTTCTCGGGAATGCTGAATCACCAGAACGAGACTCGTTTTCGTCAGGACTCCTCGAACACCCCCATTACACACGTCCTGCAGATTTCAGAGGATTAAAAGTGCCTGATGTTTTATTGTCTGGTGATCATGCGAAAATTCAAAAATGGCGTGAAGAAAAGTCTTTGAATAGAACGATTGAACGTCGCCCAGATCTACTATCTGAAGAAGTACGTTTAATGCAAGAAAATAAAGAAAATCAATAATCTTAAATGGATTCTTTTATTGCGTCAAACCATGGTTTATGCTAAGATAATCTTTGTGGCTTATGCCCGTTAATTCCAATGTTCCGCTGCAATGATGCAAAAGCATTGACAAGAGCATTTGTATGGAAGGAGGAATACCGATGCAACAACTTCTTAAAGACATTACAAAAGAGCAATTGAAGAATGATCTTCCAAATTTCCGTGCAGGAGATACTGTTCGGGTTGATGTTAAAGTCGTGGAAGGAACACGTGAACGTATCCAGGTATTCGAAGGTGTCGTTATCAAGCGCCGCGGATCTGGTATCAGCGAAACATTTACAGTTCGTAAAATTTCTTACGGAGTTGGAGTTGAACGTGCTTTCCCAGTACACTCTCCTAAAATCGCTAAGATTGATGTTGTCCGCCGTGGTAAGGTACGTCGTGCGAAGCTTTACTACCTACGTGCACTTCGTGGAAAAGCAGCTCGAATTAAAGAAATTCGAAGATAGACTCATTAGAAAGGAGCTTGGTGACAAGCTCCTTTTTTACACACATTTTCAGACATAAAGAGATTAATAGTACTCATACATATTGAGAAAGGTTCTTTTTTTAAAACAATAATTGGAACTTAATAAAGATATTAAATGGGGTGGGGAAATGGCAAAGAAAAAGGGTGAATCCTGGGAATGGTTAAAAGCATTATTTATTGCATTGATTATAGCTGCAGGTATTCGTTACTTTATGTTTGCACCGATCGTTGTTGATGGTGAATCAATGATGCCAACCTTGCATCATCAAGACCGGATGATCGTTAACAAGCTCAGTTACACAGTGGGCGAGCCTGAACGCTTTGATGTCATCGTGTTTCATGCTCCAGAAGGCAAAGATTATATTAAACGTATAATTGGTTTACCTGGTGATAAAATTGAATATAAGGATGATCAATTATTTGTAAATGGGAAGAAAGTTCCTGAACCATATTTAAAGGAATTTAAACAGATATTATCTGAAGGAAATCTAACGTACAATTTTGACTTATCTGAAGTCATCAATAATACGACTGTTCCAGATGGACACGTATTTGTGATGGGGGATAATCGGCAACATAGTAAAGATAGTCGTAACATAGGTCCTGTTCCTTTAGAAGAAGTGATCGGGGAAGCGAACTTGATCTTTTGGCCTGTTGCCCATTTTAACGTCTTAGAGTAGGTGAAAAGGATGCAAATACAATGGTTTCCCGGACATATGGCAAAAGCTAGACGTGAGATGACAGAGAAGTTGAAAATGATTGATGTCGTTTTTGAACTAGTAGATGCACGATTACCGTTATCTTCAAGGAATCCTATGATTGATCAGATTGTTGGACAAAAGCCGAGGCTCGTTCTCTTGAATAAAGCAGACATGGCTGATCCATTCATTACGAAGGAATGGGAAAATTTTTTTGCCAATCAAGGACTAATGACTTTAACCGTGAACTCTAAAACAGGTCAAGGTCTGGAGAAAATTAGTAGTTATGCAAAAGAGCTTATGAAAGATAAACGGAATAAAATGATAGAAAAGGGTATTAAACCTCGAGCGATTCGTGCCTTAATTCTTGGTATTCCGAATGTGGGTAAATCAACCTTGATCAATCGACTTGCCAAAAAGAAAATTGCGAAAACCGGGGATAAGCCTGGCATCACCCAAAAACAACAATGGATCAAAGTTGGAAAAGAGCTTGAATTGCTTGATACACCAGGAATACTGTGGCCAAAGTTTGAGGATCAAACAACGGGATATCGATTAGCAGTAACAGGTGCAATTAAAGACGACATTCTTGATTTTAGTGATATTGCGTTATTTGCGATACGATATTTAATAAAGGTATACCCTGAACGCTTATCAGAGAGGTATCATCTTGATGACCTTTCTGTTCCTCCAATCGAAATATTTGATGAAATTGGGAAAAAGCGGGGATGTCTCTTACGAGGTGGCGAAGTAGATTACGATAAAGCTGCTGAAATCATATTACGGGAAATCCGGTCTGAGAAACTTGGGCCCCTCACGTTTGAGCATCCATCGGATTACCAAGAGTAATTCCGTATTACCTTTATTTTACGTTAAGGAAGGTTAAAGTTATATTTACGCTGTGGATCCTGGCCAAGTTTATTTGATACAGGATCCATTTTTGACGTTAGGGGAAGTGAAGGAGTATTTGTAAATGAAACAGAAAACGATCCAAGAAATTCGTGAACTTTTACAGAAAAACAGTCGTCCATTAGCACAGTCCGTATTAGACAGTATAAAAATGGATACTCGGAAAGGTGTACAAAAGCTTTGGGCACAATGGAATAAGCAAAGACAGCAAGAACATCAGCTTCAGGATCAATACATAAAAATGTTCAAATACGAAAGGGAATGTTATTCAGATGGCTTTATAAAAGTGGCGGGTGTTGATGAGGTTGGTAGAGGCCCGTTAGCAGGTCCTGTCGTTGCGTGTGCAGTAATTCTTGATCGAAATAAGCCTATTCTAGGGTTGAATGATTCTAAAGTGCTGTCCTCAACAAAAAGGCAGTTACTATACGATCGGATAGTGGACGAGGCTATTGCAGTCGGAGTAGGTACAATTTCTTCGAATGAAATTGATCAGATTAACATTTATGAAGCGAGTAAGCATGCGATGGTCCTCGCAGTAAATAATTTGCCATTACAACCAGATTATTTGTTAATCGATGCAATGACCCTCCCGATCCATGTCGAACAAAAAAAATTGATTAAAGGAGATGCTGTTAGCAATTCAATTGCTGCGGCTTCTATTGTTGCAAAGGTTATAAGGGATAAGATGATGATTGAACTAGGCGAAAAGTATCCTCAATATTCATTTGCAACCAATGCAGGGTACGGTACCCGTGAGCATCTCAACGCGATACGAATCCACGGGGTTACACCTGTTCATCGAAGATCGTTTGCTCCAGTGTCCGAACATATCAGACAATCCGAGACAGTCTGACGATATAAGAATGGGACTAAATCGAAGTCTGCGCTTTTATATATAAACTTGATCAATCCATTCGTTCAACAAAACGATAATTTTCTCAGGGACAATGCGTAAAAAGAAACATATATCGCATACTAAAGAAAAAAGAGTGAGGTGAAGTTTGATGAAACAGCATCCATTCCTAGTTCCAGGATGTGATCAAGTCGTTCAACAATTTCGCGAAGAGTTTGCTCATGAATTTGGAATTTATCGACCTGCTGCCGAAAGCGAGTCAATAACGAAAAAGCTTGTTGATAAAGAAAAGAAAGATGATTGTTAAGGTTATAGTTCTTCTTTTGAACATAAAATTAGAAATAGTGGAAGCGCTCAAGCGTTGGAATTCAATTTTATACGTGTCTTACCTTCTCAAAAAAGCGCCTGAATCGGCGCTTTTTTGACATATTAAAACGGAAAATGATAGAAATCATGTGTAATGGTAGACATTATGCCTGTTTATTTATACAATTAATACGGTGTTGTATAGATTAGATACACGATAGGAGGATGGAGAATGAATATCCACGAGTATCAAGGAAAAGAAATCTTGAGAAAGTACGGAGTAGCAGTTCCAAATGGACAGGTTGCATATTCTGTCGATGATGCTGTTGCTGCTGCACAAAGACTCGGAACAAAAGTCAGTGTAGTAAAAGCTCAAATACACGCTGGTGGACGAGGAAAAGCTGGCGGTGTTAAAGTTGCTAAAAATCTTGATGAAGTACGTACATATGCAGAAGAGATTTTAGGCAAAACACTAGTTACCCATCAAACAGGTCCGGAAGGGAAAGAAGTAAAGCGCTTACTCATCGAAGAAGGCTGTGATATTCAAAAAGAATATTATGTAGGTCTTGTTTTGGACCGTGCAACTTCTCGAATTGTAATGATGGCGTCTGAAGAGGGCGGTACAGAAATTGAAGAGGTAGCAGAAAAGACTCCAGAAAAGATTTTCAAGGAAGTCATCGATCCTGTTGTAGGTCTTAGTCCATATCAGGCACGTCGTCTTGCGTTCAGCATCAATATCCCGAAAGAACTTGTAAACAAAGCCGTTAAGTTCATGATGAGCTTATATACTGCTTTTGTTGAAAAGGATTGCTCAATCGCTGAAATCAATCCACTTGTTGTAACGGGTGATGGTAGCGTAATGGCACTTGACGCCAAGTTGAATTTTGATTCCAATGCGCTATATCGTCATAAAGATATTATAGAATATCGGGATCTGGATGAAGAAGATGCAAAAGAAATCGAAGCATCGAAATATGACCTTAGCTATATTTCTCTTGAGGGTAATATTGGGTGTATGGTTAACGGTGCAGGACTTGCGATGGCAACAATGGATATTATCAAACATTATGGCGGCGATCCCGCGAACTTTCTCGACGTTGGGGGCGGTGCAACAGCTGAGAAAGTAACCGAAGCATTTAAGATTATCTTATCTGATCAAAACGTTAAAGGTATTTTTGTAAACATTTTCGGTGGCATTATGAAATGCGATATTATTGCTGAAGGTGTTATTGAAGCAACAAAACAGATCGGACTTGAATTACCACTTGTTGTTCGCTTAGAAGGTACGAACGTTGAACAAGGTAAGAAACTATTGAATGAATCTGGATTGAATATAACCGCAGCAGAATCTATGGCTGACGGTGCAGAAAAAATTGTATCACTAGTTAAGTAGGAAGGTGGGGAAATCACGATGAGCGTATTTATTAATAAAGATACAAAGGTAATCGTACAGGGGATTACAGGTTCCACTGCCCTTTTCCATACGAAGCAAATGCTAGAGTACGGGACAAAGATAGTCGGAGGAGTCACTCCGGGTAAAGGTGGAACAGAAGTCGAAGGAGTTCCTGTATTTAATACGGTAAAAGAAGCAGTCGAACAAACAGGCGCAAATGCATCGGTTATTTATGTTCCTGCACCATTTGCTGCTGATGCGATCATGGAAGCAGTAGATGCTGACATGGACATGGCCATCTGTATTACAGAACATATTCCTGTTATCGATATGGTTAAAGTAAAAAGGTATATGGAAGGTAAGAAAACACGTCTAGTCGGGCCAAACTGCCCAGGTGTAATTACACCAGAAGAATGTAAAATTGGTATAATGCCTGGTTACATCCATACAAAAGGTCACGTTGGCGTCGTTTCGCGTTCGGGAACGCTAACATATGAAGCTGTTCATCAGCTCTCTCAAGAAGGAATCGGACAATCTACAGCGGTTGGAATCGGTGGAGACCCAGTAAATGGGACAGACTTTATTGATGTACTTAAGGCGTTTAATGAAGATGAAGACACATATGCGGTCATTATGATTGGCGAGATTGGCGGAACAGCTGAAGAAGAAGCCGCTGAATGGGTCAAAGCTAACATGACGAAACCAGTTGTTGGATTCATCGGAGGACAAACAGCACCTCCTGGAAAGCGTATGGGACATGCTGGTGCAATCATTTCCGGCGGAAAAGGCACTGCCGCTGAAAAGATTAAAACGATGAATGCATGTGGTATTAAAGTAGCAGAGACTCCATCTGTGATGGGTGAAACACTCATTTCTGTTCTAAAAGAAAACAATTTGTTAGATCAATGTAAAACACATAAATCCTAATCTTCTAGGGACTGACTCAGAGAGGTCTAGATACTTTCCTAACTAACATTTGGTTGTTTATAGGAAGTACCTAAGATCCGATCATCGGGGTCAGTCCCCTTTTCTTTAAAGGTAAGAAAGTTTTTTTGCATAGATGTTACGTCTAGCTCCAGCGCCCAGGTGTTCGAGGTCGCTTCAATTCTTTCACAAACACAAAGGACGTGTTGTGTTACAGAATCTCCAGCGCTTGTCACACCTAAACAGGGCGCTTCCGCTTTTCTTACTAAAATTTAATAAGAATGTAGGGGGAATCATTGTTGTTCTATCAACCGAAGGATCGTCTCGTTTATCTGTCTCAATGTCGCGGTATAGGAAGAAAAACTCTTACTAAAATGGTTGCCGAAGATCGTACACTCGAATGTATTTTCACACGATCAACTGTTGAACTGCAACAATGCTACCAACTAACCCCCGAAATTCTTAAAGAAATCCGAGACGAGGAAAATATCAAACTCTCTCGAAAGAAATCGGATACATACAAACAACAAAACATCCATTTGGTCACAATATTTGATGAGCAATATCCTGAAAGTCTCAGAGAGATTTATGATCCACCTTTCGTCTTGTATATAAAAGGACAATTGGATCTCTTGCAGAATACTAAGAGTTTAAGTGTTGTAGGCACTAGAGACCCATCCAGTAACGGTCTTAAGAGTCTCAAAAAAATTATTGAGCCTCTTGTATACCGGGGGTGGATGATTGTCAGTGGGCTCGCGTATGGTATAGATATTAACGCACACCAATTGACCCTTGCCTGTGGTGGAAAAACAATCGCTGTGTTAGGGAATGGATTTGATCATATCTACCCAAGGGAGCATGCTTCGATTGCTTCATTAATTGGAGAAAACCATATACTCCTATCCGAATATCCTCCTGAAACGAAGCCGGCTAAATGGCAATTTCCAATGAGGAATAGGATTATAAGCGGTCTTTCAAGAGGCACCATAATTATTGAAGCACGAGAAAAAAGCGGCTCATTGATTACTGGAGACCAAGCACTGCAACAAGGAAGAGAGGTGTTTGCAGTTCCAGGTTCGATCCTGGAACCCCGTGCTGCTGGGACGCATCGATTGATCCAACAAGGAGCAAAATTAACAACAAATGTAGAGGATATAATAGAAGAACTATCAAATATTTCACATGTATAGAAAGTATAAAATACTTTCTATAGTATAAGTGCAACTAGGGCTCAGCCTTCACCAAAGGCTCGACTTTGCCAAGTTTTCTTTATACGTTAGGAAAATATAACTTTTCAACAAGATGGAAAATCGACGTTGAGGAAAAGTTTACGTCCCAAGTATAAGCGCAACTAGGGCTCAGCCTTCGCCAAAGACTCGGCTTTACCAAGTTTTCTTTATCTTATGTTTGACAAATGGACATACAATATTTAATAATAGGGAAGATTTAAATTACAGAAAAGGGGGAGACAGATAGACAAATGGCTGATTATTTAGTAATAGTAGAATCTCCCGCTAAAGCAAAGACGATTGAGAAGTATCTTGGTAAGAAATATATCGTAAGAGCTTCGATGGGACATGTTCGTGATTTGCCCAGAAGTCAGATGGGCGTAGATGTTACCAAACATTATGAACCTAAATATATTACAATTCGAGGAAAAGGTCCTGTTCTTAAAGATTTGAAAGCTGCTGCAAAAAAGGTTAAGAAAATATATCTTGCAGCTGACCCCGACCGTGAAGGGGAAGCAATCGCATGGCATTTAGCACATAGCCTTGACATAGATGAACAGTCAGACTGTCGAGTAGTATTTAACGAAATAACGAAGCAGGCAATTAAAGATTCATTCAAACGACCAAGGGCGATCAATATGGATCTTGTAGATGCTCAGCAGGCAAGACGTGTGTTAGATCGACTTGTTGGTTATAACATCAGCCCCTTACTTTGGAAAAAAGTAAAAAAAGGGTTAAGTGCCGGGCGTGTTCAATCGGTCGCTTTAAGGATGATTGTTGAGAGAGAGAAGGAAATTCAAAGCTTTACACCTGAGGAATACTGGAAGATTAAAGCCGTATTTAATAAAAGTGGAGAAGAATTTGAAGCTTCCTTTTTCGAATTAAATGGAGAAAAAGTTGATTTAAAACAAGAAGAAGATGTGAAAGAGGTATTAAAACATATTCAAGGGGACAAGTTTGAAGTTACCTCTGTCCGGAAGAAAGAAAGAAAACGAAATCCATCTGCAGCGTTTACAACCTCGTCACTCCAACAAGAAGCTGCACGGAAATTGAACTTTCGAGCGAAAAAAACGATGATGCTTGCCCAGCAGCTATACGAAGGAATTGAGATCGGTAAAGAAGGAACTGTCGGTTTGATTACGTATATGAGAACCGATTCAACCCGTATTTCTGAAGTAGCACAAACCGAAGCGAAGGAATACATCGAAAACAGTTTTGGGAAACAATATACTAATCCTAGAGCAAAAGGCAAGAAATCGAACAATTCACAGGATGCCCACGAAGCAGTTCGTCCAACATCGACATTACGGGATCCGAAAATAATGAAACAATTTTTGAGTCGCGATCAAGCCAGATTGTACAAGTTAATTTGGGAAAGATTCCTAGCAAGTCAAATGGCACCAGCTGTGATGGATACAATGACTGTAAATCTTGATAATAATGGGGTTCGATTCCGCGCAAATGGATCTAAAGTTAAATTTCCTGGGTTTATGAAGGTCTATGTAGAAGGAACGGATGATAACAAGGGTGAGGAAGATCGGGTCTTACCTGATTTAGAGGAAGGCTCAAATGTTAAGACAGAAAAAATTGAACCGTCTCAACACTTTACACAGCCTCCTCCTAGATATACAGAAGCTAGACTGGTAAAAACAATGGAGGAGCTTGGAATAGGTAGACCATCAACCTATGCTCCTACACTTGATACGATACAAAAGCGCGGTTATGTTGCTTTGGATGCCCGAAAGTTTGTTCCGACAGAATTAGGAGAAATTGTTCTTGAATTAATTCTGGAGTTTTTCCCAGAGGTCATTAATGTTGAGTTTACAGCAGACATGGAAACCAGCCTCGACCATATTGAGGAGGGAACAGCTGAATGGGAGAAAATTATTGATGAGTTTTATCAGAGCTTTGAGAAAAAATTAAAGATCGCAGAAGAAGAAATGAAAGAAGTAGAAATACAGGATGAACCTGCTGGCGAAGATTGTGAAAAATGCGGTAGTGGGATGGTTTATAAAATGGGACGCTATGGTAAATTTATGGCATGCTCTAACTTTCCAGATTGCCGAAACACAAAACCCATTGTTAAAGAAATTGGCGTACAGTGCCCGAAATGTAAAGAAGGCAGTATCGTTGAACGAAAAAGTAAAAAACGACGAATCTTCTATGGTTGCAACCGCTATCCAAACTGTGATTTTGTTTCCTGGGATAAGCCAATAAGTCGTCCTTGTCCGAAATGTAATCATTTACTTGTTGAAAAGAAATCCAAGAAAGCTACAACTGTACAATGTACAAACTGTGATTATAAAGAGAAACAAAATTAGGGTGATGAAATTTTGAATTTACAATCAGTAAATGTAATAGGTGCAGGCCTCGCCGGAAGCGAGGCTGCATGGCAACTTGCCAAACAAGGCATCCACGTACATCTTTATGAAATGAGGCCGAAGACACAAACACCAGCTCACCACACAGATAAGTTTGCTGAGCTCGTTTGTAGCAATTCACTTCGCTCCAACGCTTTAACAAACGCTGTCGGGGTTCTAAAAGAAGAAATGAGAAAGCTAGAATCAGTCATTATTCAAAGTGCGGATGACTGTTCTGTTCCGGCTGGTGGTGCACTTGCTGTTGACCGACATGAGTTTGCTGCAAGGGTAACGGAACAGGTTAAAGGAAATCCGAATGTGACTGTTCATGAAGAAGAAATAAAGGAAATTCCAGAAGGACCCACGATCATTGCGACGGGTCCTCTTACTTCTAAGGATCTTTCAAATGCATTGCAGGCATTAACCGGTGAGGATTATTTATACTTTTATGATGCTGCAGCACCGATCTTAGAAGTCGACAGCATCGATCGGGATAAGGTATACTTAAAATCTCGTTACGATAAAGGAGAGGCTGCTTATCTGAATTGTCCAATGACTGAGGATGAGTTTGATCGTTTTTATGAGGCTCTTATTTCTGCTGAAACCGTCCCTTTGAAGGAATTTGAGAAGGAAATTTTCTTTGAAGGATGTATGCCGATTGAAGTAATGGCGAAAAGAGGAAAGAAAACGATGCTGTTTGGACCGATGAAGCCTGTCGGTTTGGAAGATCCTAAGACTGACAGACGCCCCTTTGCAGTTGTTCAGCTTAGACAAGACAACAAGTCTGGAACATTATACAACATTGTCGGATTTCAAACCCATTTAAAATGGGGGCCACAAAAGGATATTATTCGTTTAATTCCCGGATTAGAAAATGCTGAAATCGTCCGATATGGTGTTATGCATAGAAATACGTTTATCAATTCACCAAGATTGTTAAAGCCAACGTATCAGTATAAAGAGCGTAGCGATCTGTTTTTTGCTGGACAAATGACAGGTGTGGAAGGGTATGTTGAAAGCGCCGCATCTGGATTAATCGCAGGAATTAATGCTGCAAGGATGATACGAGGAGATGAACCGGTTATATTTCCTACAGAAACAGCCCTTGGAAGTATGGCTGAGTACATCACCACAGCTAATCCGGATAATTTTCAGCCGATTAATGCTAATTTTGGGTTATTTCCACCACTTGAAAACAGAATCAAAAACAAAAAAGAACGATATGAAGCGATTGCTTCAAGAGCACTAGGAACAATTCAGAATTTTATAACAAAATTGTGAATATATTGTGAATGGATATTGTCAAGGCCTCTAAATTGTGTTACGATTTAGGGGTCTTTATGGTAATTGTTACACTATTCAGACAATAGGCAGATGATCTCAAATGAATGAAGACTTACATCTTTTTATCGAATATTTACAGATTGAAAAGAATTGCTCACAACACACAATCATTAATTATCAAAATGACATCAATGATTTTGTAATTTTTTTGAAGCAGCAGGGGTTAGACCAGTTTGCTGCTGTTTCTTATGTTCACGTACGGCACTACCTTACCGTTCTTCATGAGAAGAAATATGCAAGGAGAAGTGTGGCAAGGAAGGTTTCATCTATACGAAGTTTATATCGCTTTTTGTTGCGTGAGGACCGCGTACGGGAGAATCCTTTTTCAATGGCTTCTCTACCAAAGAGAACCCAGCGTCTCCCCAAATTCTTTTATCAAAAAGAACTTGAAGAGTTGTTTACAGTTTCTGATTTGTCTAAACCCCTTGGACAAAGAAATCATACACTACTCGAATTGCTTTACGGTACAGGTATACGAGTAAGTGAGTGTTGTGGTCTTACTATGAAGGACATTGATCTGGGAATCGAAACGATTTTGGTCAAAGGAAAGGGCCGTAAAGAGAGATATGTTCCAATAGGCAGCTTTGCTATCGAAGCATTGGAGCGTTATTTTGCAAATGGGCGACCTACTTTGATGAAAGGACAACAGCATGACAAAGTATTTGTTAATTACCGAGGTGAACCCATAACCACTCATGGAGTACGTACAGTTTTACAGAAGATGATTAAGAAAACGTCGTTAACGATGCATCTAACGCCACACATGCTTAGACATACATTCGCTACGCATTTATTAAATGAAGGAGCTGATTTAAGGTCAGTCCAGGAATTATTAGGTCACTCCGATCTGTCTGCAACACAGGTGTATACGCATGTTACAAAAGATCGGTTACAGCATCTTTACAAAACGTATCATCCACGAGCGTAGCGGGATGCAGAAGGAGGTAAGGACATTGAATTCATTTCATGCAACGACAATCTTTGCTGTTCACCATAATGATGGCTATGCCATGGCTGGAGACGGACAGGTAACGTTTGGAAATGCTGTGGTGATGAAACATACTGCTAAGAAAGTACGAAAGCTATATAATGGCCAAGTATTAGCAGGTTTTGCGGGTTCTGTAGCAGATGCCTTCACGCTTTTCGAAAAGTTTGAGGCAAAGCTTGATGAATACAATGGAAATCTGCAACGGGCTGCAGTGGAACTTGCAAAAGAGTGGCGTGGTGATAAAATGTTACGAAAGCTCGAAGCTATGCTGATCGTTATGAACAAGGAAACTCTGTTGTTAGTTTCAGGTACAGGTGAAGTCATTGAGCCTGATGATGGACTTCTATCAATTGGATCTGGTGGAAATTACGCACTAGCTGCTGGCAGAGCATTGAAGCGGTATGGTGAACATCTTTCTGCTGCTGATATCGCCAAAAACGCACTTGAAATTGCCGCTGATATTTGTGTATATACGAATGATCAAATTATTGTAGAACAATTAACATGAGAACGGGGGAGTTTAACATATGAACACGAAACTTACACCAAGAGAAATTGTTGAACGACTTGATCAATATATTGTGGGGCAAAAAAATGCAAAAAAGGCGGTTGCGATTGCCCTCCGTAATCGTTATCGCAGAGGCTTGATTGATGAAGCGATGCGCGATGAAGTTGTTCCAAAAAACATATTAATGATCGGTCCGACTGGAGTGGGTAAGACTGAAATAGCAAGAAGACTGGCAAAGGTCGTTGGAGCTCCGTTTATTAAGGTGGAAGCAACTAAATTCACTGAAGTTGGTTACGTTGGTCGTGATGTTGAATCGATGGTTCGGGATTTAGTTGAAACCTCTATTCGCCTTGTAAAAGAAGAAAAGATGGGGCAAGTGAAGGAGCGTGCAGAACAAAACGCTAATAAACGATTAGTTAAATTGCTAGTACCTTCAAAGAAAACTCAGCAATCTAATTATAAAAATCCTTTAGAAATGTTATTTGGCAATCAACAACAAACAGAGGCTACCGACAATACTCAAACTGAGGAAGATCAAATCAGTACAAAACGTAAGCAGATCGAACATCAGCTTGCATTAGGAGAGCTCGAAGATCGATATGTTACTGTCGAAGTTGAAGAGCAACAACAAAACATGATGGATATGTTTCAAGGAGCAGGTCTCGAGCAAATGGGAATGAATATGCAAGATATGCTCGGAAACCTAATGCCAAAGAAAAAGAAAAAAAGAAAGTTAACTGTGGAAGATGCGCGTAAGGTACTCACCCTAGAAGAAGCTCAGAAATTAATCGATATGGATGAGGTAAGTCAAGAAGCTGTTACAAAAGCGGAGCAAACGGGTATGATTTTTATAGATGAGATTGATAAAATTGCTGGAAAAGGAAGTCAGTCAGCCGATGTATCAAGAGAAGGAGTGCAACGGGACATCCTTCCAATTGTAGAGGGATCCACAGTTGTAACGAAGTACGGTTCTGTAAAAACAGACCATATTCTCTTTGTAGCTGCAGGGGCTTTCCATACCGCTAAACCTTCTGATCTCATACCGGAGCTACAAGGGCGTTTCCCAATCCGTGTCGAGTTATCAAGTCTTACTGTTGAGGATTTTGTTTCAATACTAATTGAACCTGACAATGCGTTAACGAAACAATATAAGGCATTATTGAAAACAGAAGGTATAAACATAGAATTTTCTGACGATGCTATTTATAGAATTGCAAATATTGCAACGGAAGTGAACGAGGAAACCGACAACATTGGAGCAAGAAGACTTCACACGATCCTCGAACGCTTGTTAGAAGATTTGTCATTCGAAGCGCCCGATATAAACCTGGAAACGATAAAGATTACTCCGGAATATGTCGATGAAAAACTAGGATCTATCGCAAAAAATCGAGATTTAAGTCAGTATATTTTATAATCATTAGGAGGAGTTCAGAATGAACTTATTAGGAAAAACTAGAAAAATTAATGCACTATTACAAGAGTCAGGTGGAAAGCCGGTCAACTTTAAAGAAATGTCAGAAACACTACGTGATGCAATTGAAGCGAACATATTCGTAGTAAGTCGTCGCGGTAAACTTTTAGGATTCTCCCTTGTACAAGAAATTGAAAATGACCGTATGAAACAAATGCTCGTGGATCGTCAGTTTCCAACGGATTACACAAAGAACCTATTCAATATTACGGAGACTTCCTCGAATCTTGATATTCAAAGTGAACATACAGCATTTCCTGTTGAAAATAAGGATTTGTTTGATAAGGGCCTTACAACGATTGTACCCATCGTAGGTGCTGGTGAGCGTCTTGGTACATTGATTCTTTCTCGCCTTAATGAATCGTTCGAGGATGATGATTTGATTCTTGCTGAGTATGGAGCGACGGTTGTTGGTACGGAGGTTCTTCGAGAAAAATCTGAGGAGATTGAAGAGGAAGCACGTAATAAGGCGGTCGTACAGATGGCGATCAGTTCGTTGTCATATAGTGAGTTGGAGGCTATTGAGCATATTTTTGAAGAGCTTGACGGTAATGAGGGTCTTCTAGTTGCTAGTAAGATTGCAGATCGTGTGGGAATTACTCGTTCTGTTATTGTCAATGCGCTTCGTAAGCTTGAGAGTGCGGGTGTTATTGAGTCTCGTTCCTTGGGTATGAAGGGGACGTATATTAAGGTTTTGAATGATAAGTTTTTAAATGAGTTGTCGAAGCTTAAGGCGATGTAATTTCGTCGTTTTGTAAGGGAACTGGCCTTTTGGGGTCAGTTCTTTTTTTGTGGGGAAAATTAGCGACATTCTTGTCCCCCTTTGCGGGCTCGGTCATGGGTGATGTCGCTTCCATGCAAGCATGGTGCTTCATCTCCCATACCGATCCCGCGCGCTTCGCTTCAAAAAAAGATTCTCATCTTTTTTTAAGGGGGAGCAAGGAGGGTTACTCAAGAGGCCAGAGCACTTTCAGGTTCGTGTATTTCTAGGAAGAATACAAGATAAGGACATCGCCTTTGATTTTATAGAGGAACAAGAAGGGATATCCATGTTTAAACGGTTCAAACTGTTGTAATGTGCAGAATGATTATATGCAAAGTATAATTTCGATAACATTATATACAAAAGGGAACGGATGGGTCAGACAATTGAGAAAGCAATGAAGAATAAGGCTGTCGAGATTTTTTTAGACAGCCTGAAGTCGTTGTCAAAGTGGTATTTTTAAAAAAATATATCAAAAATCTCACAAAAAAAATTAAAAATGATTTGAATAGTCGCAATAATGTGATAAAATAAAAACATTCAAAAAATAAACTAGGTTCATTATAATGAACTTATTAGAGAGGGTGAGTTATGTTATGGGTCAAAAGTATTGGGTTCCTGGTATTGAACGAGCTAATTTGATTTTAAATTTAATTGCTACAGAACCTACGTCACTTCGTTTAAGTGATTTATGTAATCGGTTAGAAATCAATAAGAGTTCCATGTATTCTCTATTAAATACATTAGAATCTCTGGGTTGGATTGTGAAGGAAAAAGGAGACACCTATTCACTTGGCCCGGCACTTGGTTCTTTAAGTGCCGCCTATTTTCGCCAATTTAACATCTTACAATCTTTTTACAAAGAGGCCGCTTTATCTGTAAATAAGATTAATGAACATATTCAACTAGGGATTCTCGAAGGGGGGGATGTTGTCTATCTAGGAAAAGCTGAAGGGGATTCTCGAGTTCGTCTAATCACTGATCCAGGGATGAAGTTTCCAGCCTACGCATCAGCGATTGGAAAGGTTCAGTTGTCACAATACGACGATGATAAGCTCGAAGATATCTATCCAGAGTACCAACTTGAACCCAAAACCCCATACACTTTAAAGAATTTGAAGGAGTTGTCCGTCCAATTGAAACAAGTCAAAAACGTTGGCTATGCAATCGAAAATCAAGAGGCATCACTTGGTTTTCATTGTGTAGCAGCTCCTATCATCAATTATGAGGACAATGTTATTGCTGGGGTTAGTTTTACGATGATGGAGAACAGTTGGAATGAGAAGAAAGAAGCAGCTCGTGAAGAAATTATAGATTTAGCTCGTCGATTGTCATCACATGCTGGTCAAGTATCACCTTTAATAAGTAAAAATTGAAAGCGCTCTACTATATTAGTTGTAAAACTAACTATTGATTAAAGGAGTTGGGAATATGGGTAAAATAGGACGAAAAATTGCTGCAATTCGAGCTTACGTTATAGAAGGAGGCGGTGCAGATTATCATGATCAAGATCAGGATCATTGGATTGTGCAACAAATTGCAACACCAATGAGTATCTATCCTGAATATAAGTCTACTCGTACTAGCTTTGGAATTAACGCGTTAAAAACAATCGTAGTAGAAGTAGAGGCTGATAATGGTGTAGTTGGTTTTGGAATCTCTACTGGAGGGTATCCTGCTGCTTGGTTGATTATGAACCATTTGGATCGCTTTGTTGTTGGACAACCTGTAGAAAATGTAGAGAAGATTTGGGATCAAATGTATCGAGCATCTATGTATTATGGGCGTAAAGGTTTGGTTATGAATGCAATTTCAGCAGTTGACTTGGCTTTATGGGATTTATTAGGACATCTTCGTCAAGAGCCGGTTTATTCAATGATTGGTGGTAAAGTCAGAGATGAGATTGAATTTTATGCAACTGGTCCTCGTCCAGATCTAGCAAAAGAGATGGGCTTTATCGGAGGAAAACTAACACTAACTTATGGACAAGCAGATGGAGAAGAAGGATTGCGTAAAAACTTAAAACAAGCAGAAGAAATGCGCAACCGTGTAGGCGATGATTTCTGGTTAATGTGGGATTGTTGGATGGCATTAGACCTCCCGTATGCAAAGAAGCTAATGGATAAATCCGAAGAGTTAGGGTTTAAATGGGTTGAAGAATGTTTCAATCCAGATGATTATTGGAGCTATCGTGATTTAAAGAAACGTGCTGGCAATAAAATTATGGTCACAGGTGGAGAACATGAAGCAACTCGTTACGGTTTCCGAATGTTAATGGAGTTTTGCGATTTAGATATTGTACAACCTGATGTTGGTTGGTGCGGCGGATTAACCGAGCTTATAAAGATTGGAAATTTAGCAGAAAGTTACGGAAAGCTAGTTATTCCGCATGGCAGTGGTGTTTATAGTTACCACTATGTTACTACAAAAGTAAACAGCCCGTTTACAGAATACTTAATGGTAAGTCCAGATGCGACTAGCGTTGTACCGCAATACTATCCGTTAATTAAAGATGAGCCAATGCCAGTAAACGGTAAGTTGAAAGTTAGTGATGCACCAGGATTTGGTGTAGAGCTGAATCGCGAAATTGGGTTTGTAGAAGTAAAGAAGGAAATAAAGAATGTAAGTCATGTGTAAACAAAATAATCCATAATCATGCAAGCAATCACAAAATACTTAAAGAATAGGAAAGTTATTGTTAAATGACAAAGTGTATTTAAGATTGGGTGAAATAACTGGAGGGATGAAAAAATGTAGGGTTTTATCATCCCCCTCTTTGCCATTCTGTTTCAATCATTATTATATCAGGTATCTACATTGTTCGAAATGTTTTTATACGATCAGCTATTTATTAGTTATGTTGATGATAGTAAAAGAAAAGCTAAGACTTTTATATTTTTTAAATAGATTGAATTTTGGAAATAAGGGAGTGAAAGAAAAATGAAAGCAACGAAAAATTTTCTATCTTCATTAGGCTATCCTAGTGGTGATTTATATGATTTGCCAACCTCTCATAAACGATTTCCAGACGGTGCTCAATATCGAATCGAAATACCTAGCGTAGAAGGACCTCGTGCTTTACAAGCTACTATAGAGGAAATTGATCGCTTAGGAGTGACCGTTCATCGAGTATCACAAGGAAGCGGAATTATGTTGTTAACAGATCAAGAGATTCAAGAAATGTGTCAAATTTGTAATGATAGAAATATGGAGCTAAGCCTTTTTGTTGGACCAAGAGGTACTTGGGATATTAGTGCACAACCGTTCACAACAGCTGGGCAAGTAACCGCTCTTCGACATGAGGGTGCGGATCAGCTTGTCTATGCGATAGAGGATTTGAAAAGAGGAGCAAGCTTAGGATTACGAGGAGCATTAGTTGCAGATGAGGGACTGTTATTGTTAACAAAAGAAATGAAAAAACAAGGGATACTACCAAAAAACTTCATTGTAAAAGTTTCTGTGCAAATGATGGCTTCTAATCCTGTATCCATTAAGTTAATGCAAGACTTAGGAGCTGACACCTATAATGTTCCGACGGCGTTAACACTTCCGAAGCTGGCAGCTATTCGCCAATCTACCGATCTTCCGCTTGATTTATATGTTGAAGTTCCAGATGGATTTGGTGGCTTTATTAGACATTACGAAATACCAGAGTTAATCAGAGTCTTGGCACCTGTTTACATCAAATTTGGATTGCGTAATCATCCAGATGTTTATCCGTCTGGAAAGCATTTGGAGTCTACTAATATGGACTTATGTAGGGAAAGGGTTCATAGAGCAGTATTGGGTACACAAATGATTGAACGATATTATCCAGAAGCAGTTACTTCAAAGCTCGGTGCAGAAGGTTTAGGGATTCCTGTTTCTGCTCAACCAGTAAATCAGTGATATGACGACGGAACATTAAAAAAGTTGTAAATTCTAACCAGTATGAAGAAAGGATGAATTTAAGCATGACTGTTTCGAACGTTAAATCGAATGTAACAACGTACTTAAACTATATTAATGGCGAATGGGTACCTTCTCATGCAAACGAAAAACAAGGAAGTGTGAATCCGGCAAATAAAGAAGAGGTTGTAGCTTATGTGCAAAAATCTAATGAAGAAGATGTAAATCAAGCCGCATCTGCTGCAAGGAAAGCACAAGTTCAATGGAGGAAATTATCAGGTGCTACCAGAGGGGACTATCTATTTAAAGTTGCAAACGAGCTAGAAAAAAGAATTGATAAGATTGCGAAAATAATGACAAAAGAAATGGGAAAAACACTTCCAGAAGCTAAAGGAGAGACAGCACGTGGTGTAGCCATCCTACGGTATTATGCTGGTGAAGGAATGAGAAAAGTTGGCGATGTTATTCCCTCAACAGATAATGAAGCACTAATGTTTACAACACGAGTTCCTTTAGGTGTTGTTGGGGTTATAACCCCTTGGAACTTTCCTGTAGCGATTCCGATTTGGAAAATGGCACCTGCCCTTATTTTTGGAAATACTGTTATGTTGAAACCAGCTCAAGAAACGGCGAGTACAGCAGCGGAAGTAATCAAATGCTTTGCTGAAGCTGGGCTCCCAGCAGGTGTAGTAAACATGGTAACAGGACCAGGGTCAGTGATTGGTCAAGGCATTATTAATCATCCAGACATTAGTGGAATCACATTCACCGGTTCTGACCAAGTAGGTAAGGTTGTTGGTCAAGGTGCTTTAGCTCGTGGAGCAAAGTATCAATTGGAAATGGGAGGTAAAAACCCAGTAATTGTTGCAGAAGATGCCGATCTTGATTTAGCTGTAGATGCAACAATTAGTGGCGGGCTTCGTTCTACTGGACAAAAATGTACAGCAACAAGCCGTGTTATTGTACAAAGCAGTGTGTATGAAATTTTCAAAGAAAAATTACTTTCAAAAGTAAAACAATTAAAGATAGGAGACGGACTTCGTGAAGAAACTTGGATGGGACCTTGTGCAAGTGAAAATCAGTTAAATAATGTACTTTCTTATATTCAACAAGGAAAGAAAGAAGGGGCAACTCTTCTATGTGGTGGAAATAAACACGAGGAAGAAGAATTAGAGAATGGTTTCTATGTACAGCCGACAGTATTTGAAAATGTAACAAGCAGCATGGTCATTGCTCAAGAAGAAATTTTCGGGCCGGTACTGGTGTTAATTAAAGTTGAGACTGTCGAAGAAGCATTAGACGTTGCCAATGACGTTAAGTTTGGACTGAGTGCTTCTATCTTTACAACAAATATTAATAAAATGCTATCTTTTATCCAAGAAATGGATGCTGGACTTGTTCGGATTAATGCGGAAAGTGCAGGCGTAGAACTACAAGCTCCATTCGGAGGTATGAAGCAATCAAGCTCTCATTCCCGTGAGCAAGGTCAAGCAGCAATCGAATTCTTTACCTCTATTAAAACTGTTTTTGTAAAATCATAACGGTGGTTTAAATGAAGAGTTGTACGATAGCTTATAAAAGGAGGACATGAGTTTAATGAAAAAATTTCTAAGTATCCTATTAGTAACGATTCTTTCTGTTTCTTTACTAGCGGCATGTTCAAGTAAGGGAGCTTCTAATCAAAGTGCCGATAGCTCAAAAAAAGAATTCTCCCCAAAAAGAGATATTGAAATTGTTGTGCCTTACAGTGCCGGTGGTGGAAGTGACGTGATTGCCCGGGTATTGGCAAAAGTCATTAAAGATAAAAACCTAGTAGATCAAAATGTTTTGGTTGTCAATAAACCAGGTGGTTCCGGTGCAATTGGTAATACTTATACTTATAGTAAACAAGGCGATCCTCATACACTCATGACGTGGGCTCCTGGTCAACAGGCTGGTACCATTATAAATGATGCAGAAGTTAGGTTAGAGGATCTAACTCCGATTGCTACCATGGCGTTAGATTCCTTCTTAGTTGCTGTTGCTGCGGATAGCAAATATGATAGTTTTGAAGCTTTGGTTAAAGCAGCTAAGGAAAACCCGAATCAGGTTACAGTTGGTGGATCGGGCATCGGAAATGAAGATCATTTACTTTTCCATCTAATTAATAAGCACTATGGAACGAAATTGAAATATGTAACGTTTAAAAGTGGTGGTGAGACGACTGCTGCATTGCTAGGAGGGCATGTAGATGTAGTCATTACGAATCCAAACGAAATCATGGCCCAGATCAAGGCAGGGAAAGTAAAAGCTTTGGCTACTTCTTCGGAGGAAAGGTTAGGAAAACCGCTTGATCAAGTCCCTACATTCACGGAATTAGGGCAGCCTGAAGTTCAAGTTGTCATGTTCCGCGGATTCGTTGGCCCGCCGGAAATGCCTGAGGAAGCGGTTAAATATTGGGAGGGCGTTTTAAAGAAAGTCAGTGAATCGAAAGCCTGGCAGGAAGATTACATTAATAAGTTCAACTTAGATAGCGTCTATAAAGGTTCTGAAGAAAGTGAAAAGTTTTTTAAGGATGTACTGGATCAATATTTAGAACTTCATAGAGAAATCGGAACCCTTAAATAATTCTAGTTTACCAAAAACCCTGTTGCTTAAAAATAACAGGTGATATGGAGGTGTAGGATGAGCAGAATTATTCCTTTAATAGTTGCTATAATTGGAACTTACTGTGCTTATCAAGGATGGTTTCAGTATGGTTTTTGGGTCAACAAAGGCCCAGGTGGTGGTTTCCTTCCAGTTATCATAGGTGTACTATGTGCTTTGTTATGTATATACGAAGCGATAAAGAACACGGATACGTCGGTTCGGTTTGAAAGAAAACACCTATTCCCGATCATAGCCACTATTTTGTTATTTTTTGCTATTAACATTGTTGGAATGATTGCAGCCCTTGGTTTGTTTATGATAGCTTGGCTCTTTTTTCTGGAGAAATTTACAATTTATCGATCCGCAACTCTAGGAATATGCACAACTGGTGTCATTTACATTGTATTTAAACTTTTTCTTCATGTCCCATTCCCTGTAGGCTACTTAGGAATATAACTGAAAGGAAGTGATCGTATGGAAGTTTTCCAGTTTCTTTTTGAAGGTTTTACTGTTGCTCTTTCATTTGAAAATGTTTTAGCTGCTATTGCCGGTGCACTTCTGGGTATTGTTGTGGGGGGACTTCCCGGTTTGGGTTCAGTAACAGGTGTAGCTTTACTCTTGCCTTTAACGTTCCAAATGGATCCAACCACAGGTATCATTATGCTTGCAGGTCTTTATTACGGGAGCATGTACGGAGGGTCATTTAGTTCAATTTTGGTCAATATGCCGGGTGAATCTAGTGCCATCACAACAGCCCTGGATGGGTACCCACTGACGAAAAAGGGGTTAGCTGGAAAAGCTTTATTTACATCAAATATGTCTTCTTTTATAGGCGGAACGATCGGCATTATTATTCTAACCTTTATGGGGTCATTTTTGGCTAAAATCGGTTTAGCGTTTGGCCCGCCGGAAATCGCTGCCGTTATACTATTAGCCTTATGCTCCATTGGTTGGCTGTTTGGAGAAAATCCAAGAAAAGGATTAATCACCACCTTTATCGGGATTTTAATTGCAACCATCGGTGTAGACATAACCACGGGACAACCACGATTTACGTTTGGTTCAATGAATTTTTTAGGCGGAGTTTCGTTTATTCCTTTGGTTATCGGGATGTTTGGCTTCAGTCAAATCATTGAAATGATGACTCAGAAACTGAATAAGGAAAAATTTAATAAAAAGATTACTTTAAAAGAAAGCATGTTAAATAAGAGCGAAATGAAAAGGATCATCGCTCCGTCTATTCGAACAGGTCTGCTTGGAAGTTTTGTCGGTATTTTGCCGGGTGCGGGTGCAACGACGGGGTCTATGTTTTCCTATATATTGGAGAAACGAGTAGGGAAGAATAAGGGTCAAATGGGGAAGGGGGCCATCGAGGGTGTAGCGGCAGCAGAATCCGGAAATAATTCGACGGCCGTTGGTGCTTTTGCACCCTTGCTCTCACTGGGAATCCCCGGTTCTGGAACGACGGCAGTACTATTGGGCGGATTAATCATGTGGGGATTACAACCTGGGCCGTTGATGTTTCAAAATAATCCCGATTTTGTCTGGGGGTTGATCTCCTCAATGTACATCGGGAATCTCATTAGCTTGCTTGCGTCGCTGGCGATTATTCCTTTGCTGATACATTTTATTCGTATACCGAATGCCATTTTAATTCCGATTATAACTGTACTATGTGTTTTAGGGGCATATAGCGCACGGAATAACATGTTTGATGTTTGGCTTATGTTGGCCGCTGGTGTAATTGCTTTTCTTTTAATTAGCTATCATTATCCGATCGCGCCGTTAGTGTTGGCTTTTGTTCTAACGCCAATGTTGGAGACGGCTATTCGTCAATCCTTTTCTATGAGTAACGGAGACCCGAGTATATTTGTTAGAGGTCCGATTACGATAACTTTATTATCAATGATTGTATTATTTGTCATCTCGCCAATGATCATTAATGTAGTAAAGAAGAAAAAGAGGCAGGAACAGGATAGTGATTTTCTTGCTAGTTAGGTACGAACGGTGATAACTAGTTTTTAACAAGATGATAGAATCCTAGTCCTCTGATATCAAATGATAGAAGGAATTTGAATATGAATATTTTTATTCAAGTTATTTTTCCTGCATTACTCGTCTTTTTGTCTGGATTCTTTATTCAAAAACGAAGGAATTTAGATATAAGGTCAATATCAACGATTGCTGTATATATTTTTGTTCCTTGTCTCGTTTTTCAATCTTTATATGAAACTAAATTTGATCAACAATACTTGTATATGGTCGTTTTTGATGCACTTTTAATATTAGTGACGATTCTAATAATTAAACTATACGTGAAAATGAAACATTTCAACGCGGATACAGAAAGTGCGTTTATTCTATCAACCGTATTTATGAATGCAGGAAACTTCGGGTCTCCGATTATTTTATTTGCTTACGGGGAAAAGGCATTTCATTTTGCAATTTCATTTTTCGTTTTGCAAACCATCGCCTTAAATTCAATAGGTTTGTATTATGCAGCTAGAAAAAAAGGAGATATAAAAAAGGGATTTATAAACATGTTAAAGTTGCCGGCAATATATGCGGTTATTTTAGCGCTTTTACTGAAAGAAGTGCCATTAAGATTTCCAGATAATATTTACGCTATTATTGAGCTATTAGCGTATGGAGCTATTCCAACAGTCATGGTGATTTTAGGAATGCAAATTGCAGACCTTACCATTTCGACTCTTGATTGGAAACGTATTTCTTTTGTGACGATCATACGTTTAATGTTAGCACCGATTTTAACATTTTTACTTACATTGATGTTTCCGATGGACCCGCTACTTAGAAAAGTATTAATTGTATTAACCGCAATGCCTACTGCTGTGAATGCGTCAACTTTTGCAATCGAATTTAATACAGATCCTAAATTTGTTTCAAGTGTAACGATAATTAACACGCTCATCAGTTTTTTCACGATTACTATTTTAATAGAAATACTGAGCTAATTTTACCCGATAATAGTTTTTTGATGAATAGGAGGAAAAAGAATGACTTATAAAAGAAAGCCTATAATGGGTTTACTTTATGGAGAAGCAACAGGAATTGGTTCAGAGTTAGTCGTAAAATCTCTTCATGAAGCAGAGGTGCGTGAGTCAGCAACATGGGTACTTATTGGTGATGAACGAGTGTTTCAACAAGGGGCACTGATTGCTGGGAAACCTCTACACTACAAAAAGGCAAATAATATAGAAGAGGTTAAACAAGAAAAAGCTGACGTTTGGTTACTTGATACGTCAAACACTGATCCTGCAAGTATCGAACTAGGAAAACTTTCAGTTGAATCCGGTCAAGCCACTGGCGAAACCTTAACTTTTGCCACAAAATTAGCTCAAAACAACAAATTGGATGGGGTGGTTTACGCACCTTTAAATAAAGATGCTCTTTATAAAGGTGGATTCCAATTCGAAGATGACATCCACTTGCTTGCCTCTTTGTTTGGTTATGAATCGGGATTCGGTGAAGTGAACGTAATGGAGGATCTTTGGGTTACCCGTGCTACTTCTCATATTCCTTTGAAGGAAGTGGCGAAGTACATAAACAAAGAAAGAGTATTGGAAGTTATTGAGTTCGCAAATGAAGTTGTAACGAAAGCTGGTTTGACACAACCCAAAATTGTTGTTGCTGCTCTAAATCCTCATGCTGGGGATGGCGGATTGATTGGTATGGAAGAAATTGAAGAGATCAATCCGGCAGTCCAAGCAGCACAGGAGAAAGGCATAAATGTAGAAGGTCCTTATCCAGCTGATACGATTTTTCTACGACAAAAAACAAATCCTTTTGATTGTTTAGTAGCCATGTACCACGATCAAGCTCAAACAGGTATGAAGTTAATGGGTTTTCATAAAGGAGTAACCATAAATGGGGGCTTGCCTATTGTCCTGAACACACCTGCTCACGGAACCGCTTTTGACATTGCTGGAAAAGGAATTGCTAACACCGGAGCGATGATTCATGCGATGAAGCTTGGCGTTAGAATGGTTTTGAATCAATAAAGCTTAATGAAGTGTAATTATTAGTTGTATATGGCCGATAAAGTTATTTTTTCTTCAGGAGCATCAAAACCTTTCTCATATTGTGTTTAATTCAAGGAATTCTCGCATGAAAAGCTTAAAATCGTTTCTGAGGACGTAATAGCCACGATAGTCCTTAATGTATAAGAGTCTACTTTTTTCATAGAGTAGGCTTTTTTTATGTGTGCAGCAGGACCATATGTATTCTAAAGCAATCGTAATCGACAACCCTCTTGGATTAATATTGCTTCTATACAAGTTCCGTTTTATGTAACAGTTTTCAGTCGGATAATTAGCTTAATTTTTTGCTTCTATTCTCTTAAGTTAGATATGTATAATTTAATATGTAAAATTATTGTAAATTTTACAATTCGCATTATGCATGAATTGTCATTTTTTGTGTTTTTATCTTTTCTTACCCCTCGACCAAAGTCATTGATTTCAGTCGGGATACATTATTTTCCCCCTCCTCTTTTTCTAATACTGTTTAACCTTTCCCAATGTTACTATTAGTTTCATACTATAAATAGTCTGATTTCGACACATATAGCTATTAATGTAGTACTTATGAAATAGATTTCGACAATAGTCCAAAGGACTCATAAAAAATTAGGGCTTTATATCGAAATAAATCGAAATGTTGGAAAATGCATAGACAGGAAGTTGTTATTTCTATAAAATAATTTTGAAAGCAACATAGAAAACTTTGTCACTTAAGGAAAATTTACTATAGGGAGGATAGATATGCTAACCTCTAACATTTTTCGACAACTAGAACAAGCATTAAATTACCGTACATTAAAACATGAAACGATCGCCCAAAACATTGCGAATGTTGACACACCGAATTATAAAGCGAAGGCGGTAGAGTTTCGGGGGGAATTAGACCGTTCCATTAGGGCATTTCAAACAGACCCAATGCATATTCCGTTCTCATCAGAAGCTTCAGGGAATCAAGCTTATGCAATTTGTACGAAAACGGATACATCCTATTTACATAATGGAAACAATGTTGATGTGGATAAGGAAATGAGTGAGTTGGCAGAGAATCAGCTATATTATCAGGCTTTGATTCAACGGATGAATGGGAAAATGAGTTCTATTAAAATGGTGGTAAAGGGAGGGAGATAGATAAATGGGATTGTTTAACGCAATGCACATATCAGGCTCAGCCTTGACTGCACAGCGCTTACGTATGGATGTTGCATCCTCGAATATTGCCAATGTTGATACTACTAGGGGCCGTCTTGTTAATGGTGAATGGCAACCCTACCAACGTAAGATGGTAGTCCTAGAGCCGAAAGGTAATGAGTTTAGATCATTTATTCAGAAGGCAAACGGAAGTATGCATGGAGTAAAAGCCACTCAAGTCCTCGATGATAAACAACCGTTCAAGCTTGTCTATCAACCGAACCATCCAGATGCTGATGATCAGGGATACGTACAACTACCTAATGTGGATCCATTAAAGGAAATGGTGGACCTAATGAGTTCAACTCGATCCTATGAAGCGAACGTGACTGTGATGAATGCGGCAAAGGGTATGTATATGAAAGCACTAGAAATCGGTAGGTAATAGGAGTTGAATTTCAATTATGGAACCCATACAAAATAGTTCATCAATCCCTGTAACGAAAGCTGTTACACCCAGTCAAGCGCGTAACGAACTAACCACGTCATTTAAGGACATACTGACCCAAGTGAATGAAGCACAGTTGAAATCGGATGTGGCAACAGAAAAACTAATAACTGGTCAAACTGATAATTTGCATAACGTAATGATCACTGCTGAAAAAGCAAGCATCATGTTACATACTGCTGTGGAAGTTCGAAACAAAGCTGTAGAAGCTTATCAAGAAGTTATGAGAATGCAACTATAGGTTTAATACATACATCTTTTAGACTTCATAAATAGATTCGAGAGGTTTAGAAACTTTATGACCATACATTAGAAATTTTTTAGTGGATGACAACCGGGGGATAAAATGAACGAAAAGATTATGTCTTACAAGAATCAATTTACGCAGTATTGGAAAAATCGATCAAAAAAGCAGAAAATGCGGATCGTCGGTTCATTTGTCGGATTTTTCGCCTTCATCACAATCGTAACGCTCATTTTCACACATCAAAATTTTGTTCCTTTATACTCCGGTCTCTCTCCGGAAGAAACGGGTCAAATTAAGAGCAGTCTTGAGACAAAGGGTATTAATTATGAAATTGCGAGTAATGGCACCGTGATTAATGTTCCTGATAATCAGGTAGATGGATTGAAGGTGGATCTTGCCTCAGAAGGTATACCGAAAAGTGGTGCAATTGATTACGCATTCTTTGGAGAAAATAATGGTTTTGGAATGACGGATAAAGAGTTCGGTGTTTTGGAAAGAGCAGCGATGCAAACTGAGCTTTCGAATTTAATTAATAGTATCGAAGGGATTAAGAGTTCAGAAGTAATGATTAACTTACCTAAGGAAAATGTTTGGGTAACAGATGCGAAGGATACAGCATCAGCCTCTGTTGTACTGGATTTAAAGCCCGGTTACAACTTGAAACAGGAACAAGTGAAAGCCTTGTATCACCTAGTCTCAAAAAGTGTCCCTTCTTTACCTATCGATAATATCGTCATAATGGATCAATATTTTAATTATTTTGATTTGAAAGCTTCAAGTGACACATCTACAACACTATCTACCTATGAACAACAAAGAAGTATCCAAGAAGACATCGAGAAAGATTTACAACGCGATATCCAGAGAGTACTTGGAACGATCATGGGTCCTGAAAAAGTAGTCGTTTCTGTAACGACAGATATTGATTTTACGAAAGAACAAAGAAAAGAAGATCTCGTTGAGCCGGTAGATCAGGAAAAGATGGAAGGAATCCAAATGAGTGTGGAACGGATTCGCGAAACATACACTGGAACAGGGGCACCGCCGGGTGGTGTGACTGGTACGGGGGAGACAGATATCCCAACCTATCAAGGTGAAGACGGAGGCAAAGGTGACTTTGAACGAATTGAGGAGCGTATCAATAATGAAGTGAATCGAATTCACAAGGAAATTGTTGAGTCTCCCTATGATATCCGTGATATAGGGATACAGGTTATGGTTGAACCCCCAAGTCCGGGAGAACCAAATTCTCTACCACCTGAGAGGTTAAACGATATCGAACGTGTTTTGAGCAGTGTTGTACGAACTACTATTTCCAAAGATGCTAATAATCCACTAACGGATGAAGAGATCGGACAGAAAATCGTGGTCTCGTCGCAGCCTTTTAAAGGCAAAGTGGAACTTACAGAACCGAAGCAAACGATACCAATGTGGGTTTATATTGCTGGAGGGGTCCTCCTCATTCTTATTATTATCCTAGTCTTCTTATTGTTAAGAAAAAGAAATTCACGTGAAGAAGAATTAGATGAACCGATTAAATATAACATTCCTGATGTGCCAGATATACAAACACAACAATTTTCAGAAGAATCGAATCGCAAAATACAACTTGAACGATTGGCAAAGGATCGACCTGAGGAATTTGCAAAATTATTAAGATCCTGGCTGTCAGAGGACTAGGGGGGATATCAGTGGTAAGAGGTATACGAGAACTATCAGGTCGAGAGAAGGCTGCTATATTACTGATCTCTTTGGGTCCGGATGTTGCTGCACAAATATATAAGCACCTGAGTGAAGAGGAAATGGAACGGCTGACACTAGAGATATCAAATGTTCGTAAAGTAGAGCCTACCATGAAAGAAGATATCATAGAGCAGTTTCACCAGATTGCATTAGCACAGGAGTATATTACATCGGGTGGGATTGGTTACGCGAAAACTGTACTTGAAAAAGCACTTGGATCCAATGAGGCAATGACGATAATCAACCGCTTAACCTCAACATTACAAGTACGACCATTTGATTTTGCCCGTAAAGCGGATCCGGGCCAAATCTTAAATTTTATCCAAAACGAGCATCCGCAAACGATTGCGTTAATTCTTTCCTACCTGGATTCAATACAATCTGCACAAATATTATCAGAATTACCCCAGGAAGTTCAGGCGGATGTCGCAAAAAGAATAGCAATAATGGATCGAACATCACCTGAAATCATCACGGAGGTTGAACAAATCTTAGAGAAAAAACTTTCAACCACTGTCACTCAAGATTTCACACAAGCCGGTGGCATCGAGGCAGTTGTCGAAGTGTTAAATGGTGTTGATCGTAGTACAGAACGAACGATTCTTGATGCGTTAGAGGTTCAAGATCCCGAACTTGCTGAAGAGATCAAAAAGAGAATGTTTGTGTTTGAGGACATCGTTACGCTTGATAACCGTTCTATACAACGTGTCATACGTGAAATACCTAACGAAGATCTTCTATTATCGTTAAAGGCAGCAAGTGAAGAGGTAAAAGAGATCGTTTATCAAAATATGTCGAACCGCATGGTTGAGAATTTTAAAGAAGAAATGGAATATATGGGACCTGTCCGATTACGTGATGTTGAGGAAGCTCAGACCCGTATCGTATCGATTATAAGGCGGTTAGAGGAAGCTGGGGAAGTAGTTATTGCAAGAGGTGGGGGAGACGATATCATTGTCTAAACTTATCAAGCGATTTCCAAAACAGCAAACTGCGCATTCGATTCAGATTGGTATTCAACACATCACTGGAAATGTACGCCTTTCAGGGGACAGAAACGATCATTCCAATACCTCGATGAATCTAACGAATGCTAAGAAAGAAGCTGAGAGCATCATATTTCAAGCAGAAAAACAGGCCGAATATCTTCTGTTACAAGCGAAACAACATGCAGATGACAAACATCTGGAATTGATAGAAAAGGAAAAAGAAATCGAACACCGTACCATTCAAGCCATAGAGGAAGGTAGAAAGCAAGGCTTTAGTCAAGGTTACGATGAAGGGGTCTTACAATCCAGATCAGAGTATAGTGAGGCAATTACAGAGGCAAGAACGATACTATCAAAAGCGAAATCTGAATATCATGAACGCTTGAATGAAGCTGAATCCTCTCTCATAAAGCTTAGCCTTGAAGTATCCAAGAAAATCATCGGGGACTCGTTACAAATGGATGAAATGTACCAGCGCTATGTTACGGAAGCCTTGAAGCAAATTAAAGGGGAAGAAGATGTTAAATTATTCGTCTCGCCCGATCAGTACAATAATGTCCAAAAAACAGTTAAAAAGTTGGAAAGCGTTTACAACATAGATATTATTATTTACCCAGATGAAACAATGTCAAAACAACAATGTTTGATTGAAACGAAGTATGGTCAGATCGATGCTTCAATTGATAGTCAACTGACGCAGATTAGAGAAAAATTGCTAGACGTAATAGAGGTAGGTGAAGAGGGTGGACATAACACCGATATTGAATACCCTCGATAAGCTAGACTCCTACCGACGATTAGGAAAAGTAAATCGAGTAGTCGGGTTGATGATCGAATCAAAAGGACCAAAGACATCAATTGGTGATGTTTGTTACATCCATACGGGTGATACCAATAAACAACGGATAGCAGCTGAGGTTGTTGGATTTCGAGATGAACATGTGTTGTTAATGCCAATTTCATCGATTCAGGAAATTTCTCCAGGTAGTCTCGTTGAAACCACCGGTAAGCCGTTACAGGTTAAAGCAGGCGATGCCCTAGTTGGTTCTGTGCTTGACGGGATTGGACGACCGTTAAATGGAGAAGACCTGCCAATAGGGTTAACACCACGCTTAACAGAGTCGTCACCACCAAATCCGATGCAGCGTCCACGTATCACAGAAAAGATCAGTTGTGGAGTACGTGCAATCGATAGCTTTCTGAGTGTAGGAGAAGGGCAACGGATTGGAATATTTGCAGGTAGTGGTGTTGGAAAAAGCACATTACTTGGCATGCTTGCAAGACAGTCAAGCGCTGATATAAACATCATCGCTTTGATCGGTGAGAGAGGTCGGGAAGTTAGAGAATTTATCGAGCATGACCTTGGCGAGGAAGGTTTGAAAAAGTCAATAGTAGTAGCTGCAACCTCAGATCAACCTGCCTTGTTAAGAATTAAGGGTGCGTTAACCGCAACGACATTAGCTGAACATTTTCGTGATAAAGGAAAAAGTGTCATGTTGATGATGGACTCCGTAACACGAGTGGCGATGGCGCAGCGCGAAATCGGATTAGCTGTAGGAGAACCCCCCGCTACAAAGGGGTATACTCCATCTGTATTTGCGTTACTTCCAAAGCTTCTTGAAAGATCAGGGACAAATGAATTAGGAAGTATCACTGCCTTCTATACCGTACTTGTCGATGGAGATGATATGAATGAACCGATTGCAGATACAACTCGGGGGATATTAGACGGTCATTTCGTTTTGGACCGGGCATTGGCTAACAAAGGACATTTTCCATCGATCAATATTTTGAAAAGTGTGAGCCGGATCATGACGAATATCGTAGATACTGAACACCTTGGAGCAGCCATGCGTGCAAGAGAGTTGTTAGCCGCATATGCAGAATCAGAAGACTTAATATCCATCGGGGCATATAAGCACGGTACTTCAAAGAAAGTAGATGAAGCGATTGCTTATGAACCAAAACTGATGAACTTCCTAAAGCAGTCAACGAATAATCCAGTCCACTACACCGAATCAAGAGATCAATTGATTAAACTCTTGGGTAAAGGGGAGCAGTACTAATGACATTTCAGTTTCGAATGGAGCAGATTCTTGAATTCAAACATAATCAAAAAGAAATTGTCCTAAAAGAATTTACAGAACACCAAGGTAAATTCCAGGAGCTTGGAATGAAGCTTTATGAGTTACTGAAGAAAAAGGAAACGTGTCAACAAGAACAATCTGAGCGAATTTACATAGGTGAACAAGTTCGAAATATTCAGCATTACGGGATTTATATTGATTATTTAGATAAGGAAGCAACTACCATTCAACAGCATTTACAGATTGCTAGAGAAAATATGGAAGATGCAAAAAACAGGCTCCTTGAAAAAACGATTGATGTAAAAAAATACGAAAAACTCAAAGAGAAACAATATTATCGATATCAAGAACATATAAAGCATCGAGAAGCACAATTAATGGACGAGCTGGTTGTGATCCGGTATACCAATCAAGAAATTAGGTGAAGTACGTGTGGAGAAAAAATCGAATAAAGCTTTATCAATCTTACTTATCATTGTAATACCGCTCTTGTTTACTGCATCATTGTCTGTCATTATTTTTTCCTTAATGGGTGTCAATATTTTCGATAAGGCAAAAGGATATGCGAATTCGATACCTGTTGTTTCTTCTTGGATCGGGGAGGATAACCCAGCAGACCGTACAAATAAAGTAGTGGTTAAACCGATGGAAGAGCAGATCACGTTATTGCAAAAAAAGGTAGAAGAAGCAGAGTCTGCAGTGTTAGATAAAGATACAAAACTTAAACAACAACAAAATGATATTGAACTTCTGAAAAACCAGTTGAAAGAAAAATCAGTAGAAAATAAACAGCAAAATGTTGCTCTCAATAATATCGCTGATGTATACGCTGCAATGGCTCCCAAAGATGCAGCAGCGATCTTCGAAAATATGAAACTGGGAGAAGCGGCATTAATTATAACGAATTTAGATTCTGACATTCAAGCTTCCGTTCTTGCAGAAATGGATCCTAAAAATGCAGCTGAATTAACAAAACTACTAACCAACGAAAAGCATGGTAGCTGAAGGGGGTGAAAATGTGAATAATATAGCGACAATGTCTGTGCATTCAGTACCAGTAAGCAAAACAAATGGATTACAAAAGACACAATCCATTCAAGGTTTTCAATCATTAATTACTGAGGTGTTAACTGCTGACGATACTGTGGGTGAGACGGAGCTCGTAATAGATGAGGAACGAATGGAGTGGCTTCCCCAGTTCCTCCAAGAATTCAATGAATTAACAGAAGCAGACTTGAGTTTTGAGGAGCTTGTCAAGCAGCTACAACATTTATTAACTGAAAATAATAGTGTCAAGCTTCTTCCAGAGACTATCCAAATACAACCGGTAAAGGTCCAGCATGTTCAGTCGGTCTACCAACCGAAGTTAGAGCACTCCCGAATGGTAATGAAAGAACAGCCTGCACAAATTGTTTTTGAACAAAATAATTTGAACAGTGGTCAGAAGGAGCAATTGTTACAAGATTTTCTCCGTTTTCTGATGAAGGAAGGTAAGGGGAAAGGTATGCCACAAATAACAACACTGGAACTTAAAGGCATGCTAAAGGAAGCAGAACCAAGTGTCAATCAGGCGGAGCCAAGTATTGATGGTAAAGGCAATCGGTTAACAGGTATGGTCCATAATCGTTTTCTGTTCACAATAACGAAAACCATTTCTGAACAATCAATTACAAATAATGGCCAAAACCTCCATTCGGTCATCCTGCCTAAACCTGAATCAAAAATTGTTGGTAATATGGTAATCCCTACGAATACAACGATAATGGGCAAAGTTCAGCAATATATCCTTCATGTTCCACAAGAACAAGTATCAACAAGCTCCTTTGTACAGGAATTAACAAAAATTATCAACCGAGGAAGAATGCTAACACTCCCTAATGGGCAAACGCAATTAAGTATAAAACTATTTCCTGAACAACTAGGTACCCTAGATGTACAAATATTTCAGCGTAACGGGGAAATCGCAGCCAAAATTATAGCGTCTACAGCCCAAGCCAAAGATTTAATTGAATCGAATCTTCATCAATTACGTCACTCGTTAGGTGGGCAGAACATAGCTGTCGATAAAATCGAAGTTACACATCATACACCAGAATGGGTAAACGATAAGCAAAATCGCGAGGAAAGAAACCAACCAGATTCA
The DNA here is from genome assembly GCF_024609785.1 of Pseudalkalibacillus decolorationis. Taxonomy (GTDB): domain Bacteria; phylum Bacillota; class Bacilli; order Bacillales; family Fictibacillaceae; genus Pseudalkalibacillus; species Pseudalkalibacillus decolorationis. The sequence goes on along the minus strand of NZ_JANHJQ010000014.1, from coordinate 43,709 downwards.
CAGCATCAGGAACAAGGTAGGGAATCGACTAAGGATAAGCCTAAAGATGAATCCTTTGAACAGTGGTTGAAGGAAATGGAGCTTGAGGAGGTATGATCACAACATGGGAACTAAGATTGATCAAAGCTTGTTTTTGCCAGATTCAAAGCCTTTAAAGGAAACAGGTAATACAAACCTTGGAAAAGATGACTTTCTTAAACTATTAATTGCCCAACTCGGAAACCAGGACCCCTTAAACCCTATGAAAGATAGAGAATTTATTGCACAGATGGCATCATTTTCAACACTTGAACAAATGTTTAACATGAATCAAACATTAACAAATTGGGTGTCTCACCAAAATAATGGACAATTACTTCAATATAGTGAACTTATAAATAAGGAAGTTTCTTATACTCGTTCGGTAGAAACAGAGGATGGTACGACTGAAGAAGTTACAGGTGTGGGTACTGTGACAAAAATCCATTTTGAAAATGGCGAAATATCAGTTGAATTAACAGACGGCACAATCGTTATGCCGTATGAAATAAATTCAATCTCTGGTTAGTTAAATAGGAATGAGGTGATGCGATGCAACGTATATATCAGCCACCTATCACGTCAGCGATACCCCCAAAAACGAGGCGGAACGAATGTAAAGCTCAGTCAGCCACGAGTGGTTTTAAGAATCTACTCCAAGCAGAGATACAGGAGCTTAAATTGTCCAAGCATGCACAAGTGAGATTGAAGGAACGAAACATTGACCTTAGTCGATCAACATGGGATCAGATCAATAGCAAGATACTTGAAGCGAAAGAAAAAGGAATAAAAGATTCTCTTGTACTAGTAGATAATGCAGCACTTGTTGTAAATGCTCAAAATAAAACCGTCATTACAGCGATGAATCGAAACGAAGCAGCAGATCACATATTCACAAACATTACAGGAGCAATTTTGATTAATTAGAGCTGGACCGAAAGGAAGCTCACAGTTGTTGACTGACAGATGCAACTGACCGTAATTCAAATCTGAAAGGGGAATGTAACATGTTACGTTCAATGTACTCAGGAATAAGTGGAATGAAGAACTTTCAAGCGAAACTCGATGTAATTGGTAACAATATAGCCAATGTCAATACGTATGGTTTTAAAAAGGGAAGGACAACATTTCAAGACCTTGTTTCTCAACAAATTGCCGGGGCAAGTGCACCAGCTAATGGAAAAGGGGGAATTAACCCGAAACAAGTTGGGTTAGGTTCGCAACTTGCATCCATTGATACCATCCATACCCAAGGAAGTCTGCAAACAACCGCACGTCCGCTTGATTTAGCAATTTCAGGTGATGGATACTTTGTTGTTCAAGATGGACCGAATAATTATTTTACAAGAGCGGGTAACTTCTATCTGGATAGTGGCGACGGAACAAATGCTACATTGGTAAATGCCAACGGTTTAAAAGTGTTAGATACTGAAGGACAACCGATTACAATACCAGTAGATGCGGAGAGTTTCAGTATCGGAAATGATGGAAGTGTAACGTATATACGAAATGGTAATCTGAATACCAACCCACAACAAATTGGAATTGCAAAGTTTGCGAATAATGGTGGATTGGCTAAGGCAGGATCGAATCTATATCAACAAACAACCAACTCAGGTAATGTGGATCCTTTAAATGATTTAGTAGCTCCTAAGGAGGATGGAGCTGGTGGGGTGGTTGCTGGTGCACTTGAAATGTCCAATGTTGACCTTTCGGAGGAATTTACTGAAATGATTGTAGCCCAACGTGGTTTCCAGGCAAATACAAGAATAATAACAACCTCTGATGAAATTTTGCAGGAGCTCGTTAATTTAAAGAGATAAGTGAGGTGAATGAGGGTTTTCCATAGGGGGTTACATCAGAGTTTCAAAACGTTATCCCCTTCTATACCCTCTCATTAATAATGGTTGAACTCACCAAATTAAATGGTCAAATGTTTACTCTAAATGCAATCTATATCGAGCAGATACAAGCATTTCCTGACACGACGATCACATTAACAAATGGTAGGAAATTTGTCGTCAAAGAAGAAGTGGATGATGTGAGAAATGCGGTCAATGCCTTTTACCGAAGCATATCGATTCTCGGGTCCCCACTCAAGGAGGAAGATTGATGAAAGGTAAATTGGTGACAACCATGCTTGTGATCATTGCAGCTATCTCGATTGTTGCAGTTGCTGGTGTTTTCCTTTATTTTAATCTCACCTCCGATGAAGCTGAAACTGAAGCATCCGAAAAGCTCTCAGCGTCTGAGTTAGTAGAGCTATCCGTTGATACGAAGGAACTTACAACGAACCTTGCTGATAAAGGATTCGCCAAAGTGCAATTTCGCATACAGGTCGATACACAAAAAGCAAAAAAAGAGTTGGAAACAAGAATGTTTCAGGTTCAAAACAGTATTATTTATGAACTGTCTGGAACAAAGTCGGAGGAGTTACAAGGTCCTGAAGGAATACAGATCCTCGAGGGAGAACTTCAAAAAACGATTAATGATTATCTTGAGCATGGGGAAGTCGTAAGAGTCTACACGACTCAGAAAATTGTACAATAAAATGCTTTCCTAAAAGACGACTAGAACTTGATGCAGAAATGAGGTGTGGCTCTTGGCCGACGTACTTTCGCAAAATGAGATCGATGCACTGTTATCTGCGATTTCAACAGGTGAAATGGATGCTGATGAACTTCGAAAAGAAGAAACCGAGAAAAAGGTAAGAGTTTATGATTTTAAGCGTGCGTTACGTTTTTCAAAAGATCAAGTAAGAAGTCTTACACGGATCCATGAAAATTATGCCCGATTACTGACCACCTTTTTTTCGGCTCAGTTGCGTACATATGTACAAATTTCAGTTGCTTCAGTCGATCAGCTCCCGTATGAAGAATTTATTCGCTCTATACCGAAAATGACAATACTAAATTTATTCGAAGCACCCCCGCTTGAAGGGAGATTATTAATCGAAATAAACCCTAATATTGCATATGCAATGCTTGACAGGGTGCTTGGTGGACAGGGTATGGGGATGAACAAAGTTGATCGTTTAACAGAGATTGAAATCCGGATTATGAATCAATTATTTGAAAGAGCATTAGATAGCTTCGGTGAAGCGTGGAATACAATCGTGGAAATTGAACCGAATATGGTCGACTTTGAGGTGAACCCACAATTTTTACAAATGGTGTCTCCAAACGAGACGGTTGTTGTCATTTCGTTAACGACGACTATAGGTGAGACAAGTGGAATGATCAATATATGTTTGCCTCATGTTGTTCTTGAACCAATAATTCCTAAGCTTTCGGTACACCATTGGATGCAAAAGAAACAGAAGACAAGACTACCAGAAGAAATAGAGAAATTAGAGAGTCGGGTAAAAAAGGCACAATTACCACTTTCTGCTGAACTAGGTCAGTGCCAAATTTCGATTCAGGAATTTTTATCGATGACTGTCCATGATGTGTTAGAGCTAGATCAGAAGATAAAAAATCCATTGTCAATCAGTGTCCAGGGGAAGAAAAAATTTCTTGGACAACCAGGTAAGTTGAAGAATCGAATGGCTATACAAATTCTTGATGACTTTAATGAGGAGGAAGATGGTAATGAGTGATAATATGCTTTCCCAGGCAGAGATCGATGCGCTGCTAAATGGAGGAAATGATGAAAAGGAGCAATCGGTTGAAGAGCTTCTCACGGCAATTGAGCGGGATGCGATCGGTGAGGTTGGAAACATTTCTTTTGGTAGTGCTGCAACTGCTCTTTCTACATTGCTGAATCAAAAGGTCGAAATTACTACTCCAGACGTTTCTGTTGTTAAGCGTGATAGACTCTCCGACGAGTTTCCACAACCACATGTAGCTGTTTTGGTGAGCTATACAGATGGGTTTATCGGTTCGAATCTACTCGTTATCAAAACCTCAGATGCTCAAATAATTGCGGACCTAATGCTTGGTGGTGATGGAAGAAACCCACAAGGTGAACTAGGAGAACTACATCTAAGTGCAGTACAGGAAGCCATGAATCAGATGATGGGTTCTGCCTCCACTTCGATGTCGACCGTTTTTAATAAACGAGTTGATATTTCTCCACCTAAAATCGATATGATGCATGTTGAAGAAAACAAAGGCACAGAACACATTCCTGATGAGGAGATTCTTGTTAAAGTTTCTTTCAATCTCAAAGTGGGGGATTTGATCGATTCCAATCTGATGCAGCTTGTGCCGATCCAATTCGCTAAACAACTTGTTGAGGAATTAATGAATCCGGGTAGAACTGAAGAGCCAATTATCGAAGAAAACAAAGGGACAGCCTCAGAAACTTACAGTTCCAAGACGTTAGGGGGAATAGACCAAATTCAACTAGATAGCCACCATAACGCACCTACGGTAAGAAATCAGGAAGCGCTTCATGAGTTGACTTCTCCTTCCAATCGTAGAGAAGTGAATGTACAGCCCGCTGCCTTTTCGGATTTTTCTGAAGCGGAAGCTGTTTCTGTAAACCGAAAAAATCTCGACATGTTACTGGATATTCCGTTACAGGTAACTGTTGAACTTGGGCGAACGAAGAGGTCAGTCAAGGACATTCTCGAAATGTCTCAAGGATCGATCATTGAGCTCGACAAACTCGCAGGGGAACCAGTGGATATTTTGGTTAATCAGAAGCTAATCGCAAAAGGCGAGGTTGTTGTAATTGATGAGAACTTTGGTGTCAGAGTAACAGAAATTATTAGTCAAAAAGATCGTTTAGAAAAATTGCAATAATTCAGGGGGAAAGAAAACATGGCAAACCGTATAGTAATTGTAGATGATGCAGCATTTATGAGAATGATGATCAAAGATATTTTAGTGAAAAACGGATACGAAATTGTTGGAGAGGCAAGTGATGGAGCTCAAGCAGTTGAGCTATACAAGGAACATACGCCAGACCTCGTAACAATGGATATCACAATGCCGGAAATGGATGGGATTACAGCACTTAAAGAAATTCGAGCTGTGAATGCTGACGCGAAAGTCATTATGTGTTCAGCAATGGGACAACAGGCGATGGTTATTGATGCCATACAAGCAGGAGCAAAAGATTTTATCGTGAAACCTTTCCAGGCAGATCGAGTTCTTGAAGCGATTAAGAAGACGCTGGAAGCATAAGCAGATGCTTGTTGTGATTTTCAAACAAATATTGCTGATCCTCCTATTCCTTTTTGTAGGGCTTGGAGGGTTAGCGGAAAACGGATACGCTACCACCCATCAAACAGCAGGCTGTGAGATGGTTAATGAGTGTATAAAGCAAAATAAAGATGACACCCAAGTACCCTTAAAGTCGAAAACGAAGGATACACCACCATCAAAGAGTAAGGGTGATACATCCACTTTCTCAACTACCATAAAGGTCCTATTTGCACTTGTATTTGTCGTCGGATTACTAATTCTTGTTCTCAAATTGTTACATAAACGAACTCAGGTCGTTCAACAAGGGAAAGGGATTCAAACACTAGGCGGTGCAATGCTCGGTCATCAACGCTCTGTTCAAATGGTTAAAGTGGGGAAAACCGTGTTGGTCTTAGGTGTAGGTGAGAATGTATCGTTGATCAAAGAGATCAATAATGAAGAAGATTTAAAAGGTTTATTATCCCAGTTTGAAACAAGTAGTAGTTCTAAGCCTTTTAAAAGTGGCTTACTCAATTGGGTTAACAACCGCTTCAAAGTGAAATCGGTCAATACTAGTAGTTTTCAAGAAACATTCAAGAAACGATTAGATGAAGCAAGTAAAGGCCGAATGGCAATCTATGAAGAAACGATGAAAAAGGAGCAAAGAGATGATCGAACTACCAGGGATTGGTAATGAGATAGTAAACAGTAGTCCAGATGGTGTAGCGACTACCGTACGATTACTTTTACTGCTGACTGTTCTTTCACTGGCACCTGCGTTTCTTGTTTTAATGACCTCTTTTACACGTATTATTATTGTTTTATCTTTCGTCCGTACAGGGTTGGCTACACAACAAATGCCACCAAATCAAGTATTAATTGGCCTTGCGTTATTTCTAACTTTCTTTATTATGGGACCGATTCTCTCTGAGGTTAATGATAAAGCATTAACACCATTTATTGATGGTGAGATTGGGCAGGAAGAAGCGTTTGACCGAGCAAGTATTCCGATAAAAGAGTTTATGGCAAATCATACACGCCAAAAGGATTTGGCATTGTTTATGGAATATACAGGAGAAGAACGTCCCGAATCTGTGAAGGACATTCCCCTGACGACACTTGTACCAGCGTTTGCAATTAGTGAAATGAAAACAGCTTTTCAAATGGGCTTCATGATTTTTGTACCGTTTCTCGTTATTGACATGATTGTAGCCAGTGTTTTAATGGCGATGGGTATGATGATGCTTCCGCCTGTTATGATTTCGTTACCTTTTAAAATACTGTTATTTATTCTTGTTGATGGATGGTATTTAATCGTTCGTTCACTTCTTGAAAGTTATTAGATCGAAGAAGAAGGTGCACAAATGGATTCGCAATTTATTATTTCTTTAGCAGAAAAGGGTGTATACACAACGTTACTAGTAAGTGGTCCGCTGTTAATTCTTGCTCTTGCGGTTGGTCTGCTTGTCAGTGTTTTTCAGGCAACCACTCAAATACAAGAACAAACACTTGCATTTATACCAAAGATTGTAGCCGTGCTCGTTGCGCTTATCTTTTTCGGTCCATGGATGTTAACTGAAATGGTCACATTCACTTATGAACTCTACAGTAATATGAACGAATATATAGGTTTGTGATGAAATGGTAGAGTTTGTTAACAGTATACCGTCTTTTCTATTAATTTTAGTAAGGATTACAGGATTTTTCGCTACAGTCCCAATTTTTTCATATAAAAACATTCCGACGATTCATAAACTTGGGCTTTCGCTTATTCTATCTTTTTTTGTAATCGTCATGATTCCAGATCCAACAATTGAAATAGATGGCTATTATCTCTTCTATATTATTAAGGAATTGTTGGTCGGACTTAGTATCGGGTTTATTGCATCGATTTTACTTTATGCCTTGCAAGTAGCAGGTGGTTTTATCGATCTACAAATGGGGTTTGCGATGGCGAATGTCTTTGACCCTCAGACGGGGATCCAATCGCCTCTTATTGGGCGGTATCTATATATTTTAGCGATTCTGTTCTTGTTATCTATTGATGCACATCATATGTTACTTAATGGAATCTTTCAGAGCTACCAGCTCGTACCAATTGACGGTTGGCAAATGACGTTTCTCATTCAGGGTGATGTTGCACATCTGGTCGTGGAGACGATTAGTCGTATGTTCTACATTGCGTTTCAAATTGCGATGCCTGTTGTAGGTTGTCTCTTCCTTGTAGACTTAGCACTCGGAATTATTTCCAGAACTGTGCCGCAAGTGAATGTTTTTATCATAGGATTACCATTGAAAATCGCTGTTAGTTTATTCGTATTGCTACTCACTATATCAATCATTTTTCAGGTTGTTGAAGGTCTTTATGTCGATATGCTTTCCGTAATGAAAAAAATGATGAACCTGATTGGTGGACCATAAAGATGTCTTATTTACAGCTTGATCTCCAATATTTTTCACAGGAAAAAACAGAACAAGCAACACCGAAAAAACGACGAGAGAGTCGTACCAAAGGTCAAGTTGCTAAATCTGGAGATGTGAATACGGCCATTATATTATTACTAGTTTTCTTATTTCTGTGGATGATTGGCCCCTATATGTTCGACATTATGTTGAAGATCTATATAATAAGTTTTCGAGATTTCATTCACTATGATGTCACAACCGAAAACACTCAACAAGTCATGTCATCTTTATCGATACAAGCAGCACAGATTGTAGCACCGATTCTATTAGTAGCTATGGTTTCAGGAGTAGCTGCAAATTATCTTCAGATTGGGTTCCTTTTTTCAACGGATCCCTTACTAATGAAATTAGAACGTATTAATCCACTGCAAGGTTTCAAGCGAATTTATTCAATGAGAGCCATCGTCGAGTTAATCAAATCGATTCTTAAGATTTCACTTGTAGGATTTGTTACCTTCCTAGTTTTATGGATGAATCGAGAAAAATTGATTTTACTATCACACGCGACAGTAGAGCAAGCATTAATGATTATCGGCAAATTAACAATTCAAATGGGTCTTGCCGCATCAGTTCTGCTTATTTTCTTGGCTATTCTCGATTACATGTATCAGAAATTCGATTTTGAGAAAAGCATCCGTATGAGTAAGCAAGATTTAAAGGACGAGTATAAGAAGATGGAGGGGGATCCGTTAATTAAGTCTCGTATTAAGGAAAAACAACGACAAATGGCGATGCAAAGGATGATGCAGGAAGTTCCAAAAGCAGACGTCATCATAACAAACCCAACCCATTATGCAATCGCATTAAAATATGATGATGACAAAATGGATGCCCCAATCGTTGTTGCTAAAGGTGTCGATTATATTGCATTAAAAATCCGTGAAATTGCTAAACACAACGATATTTTCACAATAGAGAATCGACCGCTTGCTCGCTCTTTATACGATCAAACAGAGATTGGAGACATGGTACCTGAATCGTTATTTAAGGCGGTGGCAGAGGTCCTTGCATATGTATATCGGTTAAAAAAACTGGTTTGAGCTTTTATCGGAGTATCCCATTGGTAGGTAAGTTTTCTAAAGAGGTAAGAAAGTATAGAATTTTGATGCAGAGAGGCAATGTCTAGCTCCAGCGCCCAGCCACTCGGATCACTTCAGTCCCCTTCCGGCGGCAACACACTGATTTACATCAGGTGTATTCCCACGCAGGACCAAACAGAGTTTGGTTCGAGCCTCCTCAGTGGCCTTCCAGTGACCTTCGTGGCTACCCAGGGCGCTTGCGCTTTTCTTGCATAATTAGAAGGAAAGGAGAGTACAGCAATGAAGCCAAGAGATTTAGCCGTTCTCATAAGTGTTTTATTAATTATAACTATGTTAATTATTCCGCTTCCTTCTTGGATGCTGGACTTCTTAATTATCACAAATATTTCTCTCGCATTATTAATCATTTTAATTGCGATGAATACTCATGAACCTTTACAGTTCTCTATCTTCCCTTCATTGCTGTTACTTGTGACCTTATTTCGGTTAGGTCTGAATGTATCCACTACACGAGCTATTTTGAGTGAAGGAGATGCTGGAAACGTTGTTCATACGTTTGGTTCCTTTGTTGTCGCCGGGAATGTACTAGTAGGTTTTGTCGTATTCGTCATACTAGTCATAATCCAATTTGTTGTTATTACAAAAGGGTCAGAGCGGGTCTCGGAGGTAGCAGCACGTTTTACACTCGATGCGATGCCAGGTAAACAGATGAGTATTGATGCAGATCTAAACGCAGGGCTGATTTCTGATCGAGAAGCTCGAGACCGTCGACAAAAGATTGAACAGGAGGCAGATTTCTACGGAGCAATGGATGGAGCGAGTAAATTTGTAAAGGGTGACGCCATTGCGGGAATTATTATCGTTATCATCAATATGATCTTTGGAATTATTATCGGTATGGTGCAGCAAGGGATGTCGTTAGCTGATTCTTCTTCTACCTATACATTGCTAACAGTCGGTGATGGCTTAGTAAGTCAAATACCAGCACTTATTATCTCAACTGCAACTGGAATTATTGTTACTCGTGCAGCATCTGATGGAAACCTTGGACAAGACATTACAAAGCAACTTCTTGCCTTTCCAAAAATGCTTTATATCGCTGCTGGTGCTATCTTTTTACTCGGGGTATTTACACCCATTTATCAAATCTACACACTGCCAATTGCGGGACTATTAGTTTATGGTGGCTATCAGTTGGGTCGAATTGAAAGTAAACGTATCGAATCGGAAGAAGTGGTAGAGGATGAGATTCAGACTGAAGAATTTAAAAGCCCCGAAAGTGTGGTCAGTTTACTTCAGGTCGATCCAATTGAGTTTGAGTTCGGCTACAGCTTGATTCCATTAGCTGATACAAGCGAAGGCGGAGATCTGCTAGATCGTATTGTCATGATTCGTAGACAATTAGCTCTTGAACTCGGATTAGTTGTTCCGGTTGTTCGGATTCGGGATAACATTCAGCTTCAACCAAATGAATATCGTATCAAAATCAAAGGAAATGAGCTTGCTAAAGGGGAGCTTCTACTTGATCACTACCTTGCAATGTCACCTGGTGTGGAAGATGGAGGAATTGAAGGGATAGAAACAGTTGAGCCTGCATTTGGTCTTCCGGCACTGTGGATTCCAGAGAAACAGAAGGAAAGGGCGGAGTTGTCAGGGTACACAGTCGTTGACCCGCCATCCGTTGTATCGACCCATTTAACTGAGATCATTAAAAGGCACGCACATGAATTACTTGGTAGACAAGAAGTGAAACAACTTGTTGAGCACCTGAAAGAAACGCATACAGCACTCGTAGAGGATGTTACTCCAGACCCATTATCGACTGGAGAAATCCAGAAAGTCTTAACCAAGTTACTTAAAGAAAATATTTCGATTCGAAATTTACCGATTATATTTGAAACGCTTGCCGATTACGGACAAATGACAAAGGATACGGATCTTCTAACCGAATACGTCCGCCAGTCATTATCAAGACAAATCTCTAAACAGTTCGGTGATAATCAAGACTCATTAAAAGTGATCACACTCTCGGGGAAAATTGAAAAGAAAATTGCAGAGTCGATCCAACAGACGGAGCATGGGAATTATTTATCGATGGATCCAAATGATTCTCAACTTATTTTTGATTCGATTACAAGTGAAATCAAGCGGGTAAATGAGGTTAATCCAATGAATGTACTTTTATGTTCTCCTGCTGTTCGCATGTATGTCCGGCAGTTAATTGAGCGCTATCTACCTGATGTTATTGTCTTATCGTACAACGAGCTTGAACCGAGTTTAGAAGTCCAAAGTATAGGCGTGGTGAATGCATCATGAAAATAAAAAAATACATAGCCCTAACAATGCCTGAAGCGATGAAGCGAATTAGAGAGGACTTTGGAAACGATGGGGTCATCCTCAACTCAAAGGAGATTCGCACAGGAGGATTTTTCGGTTTTTTCACAAAGCCGGCGTTAGAAGTGATTGCTGCCCATGATCCTGACCCGTATACGCAAATGGAAACAATAAAACCAAACAAAAAACGACCTACTGCTCCAGTAGAAGATAACAGTCATGTGATTGAAACGGCTGTTGTCAATGATCGAATTCAGAACAGGGAAAAAACGGTAAAAGGGGAGACTGATCATCAGGGTCCATTACCGGGATTACCACACCCAATAGAGGGTATAAATAAATGGCTTATCACGCAAGGATTCCAGTCAGAATTACGTAGAAAACTGATTGACCAAATGCTGCGAAAATGGTACCAAGCAGAATCGGATGTCGAAGCAAAAAGGTCAACAGAAAAATGGCTTGAGGATTGCCTTTTACAATTGTTATCAGACTACAGGTTTGGCGAATTTAATTATGAGAAGAAATATTTGAATTTAATTGGACCAACAGGGGTCGGAAAAACGACGACGATTGCCAAGATTGCTGCAGATACAGTACTAAATAAAAAGAAAAAAGCAGCGATGATAACGACAGATACATATAGAATTGCGGCGATTGACCAATTGAAAACTTACGCAGAGCTGTTAAATATTCCGATCGAGGTCGCCTACAACAGTGACGATTTTAAACGAGCAAAACAAAAATTTGCTGACTTCGATATTATATTTGTTGACTCAGCCGGTAGAAACTTTAAGGATTGTCAATATGTACAAGCTTTAAAGGAAATCATTCATTTTGATACAGAAATGGAAAACTACTTAGTCTTATCTCTCACTTCAAAGCTTCCAGATATGCTCCAGGTTATTAATCAATTTACGGAGGTTCCGATTCATAAGCTTGTTTTTACAAAGAAAGATGAAACGGATACATTTGGCGACCTCTTCAATGTTATTGACAATACTGGCTTGGATGTCGCTTATATAACAACGGGACAAAACGTTCCCGATGATATTATCGAAGCAAATCCAACTTATATCGTTTCTCTTCTGTTGGAGGATCGTAACAAAGATGTCTGATCAGGCGGAATCGCTAAGAAGGAGATTGGAAGCTACTAAACAATTAGAAGCAAAAGTACTGGCAGTTGTTAGTGGGAAAGGTGGTGTGGGGAAATCAAATTTTACGATAAACCTTGCATTGTCACTCGCAAAACAGAATAAAAAGGTACTTGTAATTGATTTGGATATCGGAATGGCTAATCTTGATATCTTAATGGGCTGTACATCCCAATATACAATTGCAGATCTAATCGAAAAGACTCTTCTTATTTCAGAAATAGTTGAGGAGGGCCCTGGAGATATTGACTTTATTGCAGGTGGAAGTGAGCTCAATCGTTTTGTTGAAATATCAGCGAATCAATTTAATCACTTTTGTGAACAAATACAGACACTGCAATCCGATTATGCTTATATTTTCTTCGATATGGGTGCAGGAGCAACAAAGGATAGTTTGCAATTTATCACATCAGCAGACGAGGTATTTCTAATTATCACACCGGAACCGACTGCGATTACAGACGGGTACGCGATGTTAAAGCATGTACACAAGGAAAGCCCCGAACTAGAGGTGTCGATTGTGGTGAATCGAATGGAATCTGAAAAGGAAGGTAAAGTCATCGGGTGTAGGATGAAGGTTGCAGCAGATCAGTTCTTACAAAAAACCGTCACCGTAAAGGGACTCATACCAGATGATCGGACAGTACTTAAGGCAGTTAAAGAACAAAAGCCTTACACTCTTCTGAACCCAAATTGTAAAGCCGCAAAAGCTGTCAATGATATAGCTGGCTTGATCCTGCATGAAACTAAAGAGGCGGACCCTAGAGACCGAAAAACAACAAATTTTATATCGAAGTTTAAGGAATATTTTCAAAAAAGGCAGGTTTTCTAATTGATTACCATCAAGGTCCTTGTTGTGGATGATTCAGCATTCATGAGAAAAGTAATCACGAATCTGCTGACGAGCGACCCCATGATCGAAGTCTGTGGGACCGCTCGAAATGGTGAAGATGCATTAAAAAGGATCGTACAATGTAAGCCCAATGTAGTGACACTCGATGTTGAAATGCCAGTGAAAAATGGTCTTGAAACATTAAAGGGAATTATGAAAGACACGCCTCTTCCAGTTATTATGCTTAGCAGCTTAACGAAGGCAGGAACGAGTCAAACGATTGAAGCCATGCAGCATGGAGCGATTGATTTTATATCGAAACCATCTGGACAAATATCACTTGATCTGCATAAAGTACAAGCCGAGCTTATTGACAAAATCAAGCATGCGGCTCGTGCTAGGGTCCGGAATGATCCAATCATTATAGATGACTATACTAAGCAACTCTCCTACATAGAAGACAACCTCATAGTGAAACATTTATTAGTGGAAAAGGATAAAATTGTAGCGATTGGAACGTCAACAGGCGGGCCTCGAGCACTCGTTGAAGTGTTGGCCCAACTACGAGGCGACCTTGATGCACCAGTAGTAATCGTTCAACATATGCCGCCTGTTTTTACAAAATCACTGGCAGAACGATTAAACCGAATTTCTCCTATCGAAGTGAAAGAGGCTGAGGATGGAGATATTCTTGTAAGAGGAAAAGCATATATCGCACCTGGAGGCTTCCATATGTTTGTAGAAAAAGTTGGGGCAGACCTTAAGGTTAGACTCGATAACCATCTTCCTCCCGAAAGAGGCCATCGACCATCAGTAGATTATCTGTTTCAAAGTTTGTCAGAACTTAGGGAATATCAGACCATCGCTGTTGTTATGACTGGGATGGGCTCGGATGGAACGCAAGGAGTGATTGCTTTAAAGACGAATACTGACTCGGTTGTTATTGCTGAGTCTGAGGAGTCATCAATCGTTTTCGGGATGCCAAGATCAGTGATCGAAAGCAATAAGGTGGATGAGATCTGCCACTTAAATGAAATCGCACACATTATAAGAAGCTATACGAATTAAGGGGTTGTTGTAATGGATATGAACCAATATTTAGATGTTTTTGTCGAGGAAAGTAAAGAACATCTTCAAGCGATCAATGATCATATGCTTCGGCTTGAAAATGAACCGAATGAGAAATCAATTGTTAATGAAATCTTTCGCTCAGCACATACCTTAAAAGGGATGTCTGCAACTATGGGATATGAAGACCTAGCAAATCTTACCCACAAAATGGAGAACGTTCTGGACGCAGTCAGACAAGACCAAATTTCAGTTACTCCTAATATAATCGACGTGTTATTTGATTCTATTGATCATCTGGAAGCTATGGTGGAGTCCATTATTGAAGGGGGAGATGGAAAAAGAGATGTTTCGCACACTGTTCAAACATTAGATCTAATTGAAAACGGAGAAAGTGTTTCCGATCAAGTAAGAGCAGATTCAGGCGATAATGGAATTCAACTTGATGAATTTCAAAAATCGGTAATTCAAGAATCCATGGAGCAGGGCTTTCATCCATATTCGGTTACAATCGCACTCGACCCAAACTGTATTTTAAAAGCTGCTCGGGTTTATATGGTATTTGAAGTGATTGAGCAGGTTGGAGAGGTGATTCACTCTACTCCTTCGGTTAACGAGCTCGAGGAAGAGAAGTTTGATCTTGATTTTACAGTGACCCTTTTATCCAAGCTTCAATCGGATGAACTTATTGCGAGAATCAAAAAGGTTTCTGAAGTTAATAAGGTTGTTGCACGTCCACTAAATATAGAAACAATTAATGAAGGGAAAGTAGAAGCTGCCGCTACAGTAGAAGAACAATCAAATATATCAACGAATACGGAGACAAAAGACAACGAAAAAGGCACATCCTCCAAGCAAACAGTGAACAACAAAACCATCCGAGTAAACATCCAACGTCTCGATCAACTGATGAACCTTTTTGAAGAACTCGTCATTGATCGCGGAAGGCTTGAAACGATTGCTAGTGAGTTGAAGCATCCAGGATTGGTGGATACGGTTGAACATATGACAAGGTTGTCAAGTGACCTCCAAGATACGTTACTTACGATGCGAATGGTTCCGATTGATCAAGTATTTAATCGGTTTCCAAGAATGATTCGGAGTTTAGCTAAGGATCTTGGTAAAAAGGTGAACCTGATCGTACTAGGCGGAGAAACTGAGTTAGATCGGACTGTTATTGATGAAATCGGAGATCCACTCGTCCATTTGTTGAGAAATTCAGTGGATCATGGAATTGAGCTTCCTGAAAAACGTGAAGCCAATCAAAAAGTGTGTGAGGGTAAGATAACTCTAGCCGCATATCACAGCGGTAACCATGTCTACATCGAAATTGAGGATGACGGTGGCGGTATTGACCGAGAAAAAATTCTGCAAAAAGCGGTCGATAACAAAATCGTAGATGCTAGTACAGCCGCTGATATGGATGACCATGATGTATACCAATTATTATTTGCCTCAGGATTTAGCACAGCTGAAATCGTTTCCGATATATCAGGAAGAGGAGTAGGTCTTGATGTTGTAAAAAGTAAGATAGAATCGTTAGGTGGAAAAATTACTGTGACCTCTATCCTTGGTCAAGGGTCTAAGTTCTCGATCCAACTTCCACTGACTATGTCGATTCTATCTGTCATGCTCGTAACTGCTGGTGAAGAAACATACGCATTACCTTTATCAAACATCGTTGAAAGCGTGATCCTTACCAAGGAAGAAATTATGAAAGCACATCAGCAGCAAGTCATTGATTTTAGAGGGAAAGTTGTTCCTCTTGTTTCTCTTCAAAATGTCTTGCACATTCCAGGGGAACGATTAGCTGATGAGTATGTTTCGGTCGTAGTTGTTAAAAAAGGGGATAAGATGGCCGCGCTTAAGGTCGATTCCTTTATTGGTCAACAAGAAATTGTGTTAAAGCCTCTTGGTGATTATTTATCTAATGTATTTGCGATATCTGGTGCAACAATCCTAGGTAATGGACAGGTCGCCCTTATCTTAGACTGTAATGATTTGATTAGATGATTTGAATATATAAGGAGGAGTTAAAGTGTCTGAAATGAAAACGAAAAAAAGAGAAATGAAAGTAATTGTGTTTCAACTTCTGGATGAGGAATATGGAGTGGATATTCACCAGGTTAAATCCATCGAAAGAAACCAAGATATTACACGTGTTCCACGAACACCTTCCTTTGTAAAAGGTGTCATTAATTTACGCGGAGTTGTTACGCCAGTAATTGATCTTCGGAGTCGCTTTGAGCTACCAGAAGCAGTCCATACAGAAGAAACGAGAATTGTAATCGTCAATGCAAATGACCTTGAAGTAGGAATGATTGTGGATGCAGCCAATGATGTGATTGATGTCCCTGATGACTCAGTAGAACCTGCACCAGAGGTAGTAGGAGGAATTGACGCTGAATATTTAGATGGTGTCGTAAAGCTTGATCGCCGTTTACTCATTTTATTGAATCTCGAAAAGGTACTCAATCCAGATGAAATTATAGAGCTTCGAAAGATGAAGGAGACGAAAGAATGATCACCCCTGAGCAGTTTACTGATTTCCATAAAGATGTTTTGAAAGAAATCGGAAACATTGGTGCAGGGAATGCAGCTACTGCTTTATCAAAGCTGGTTCATAAATCAGTTGATATGAGTGTACCTTCTGTGGAACTTGTTCCATTTAATGAGGTAACAGAGTTGATCGGCGGGGCTGAAATGGTAGTCGCAGCTACATTTCTTCGTGTTTCAGGTGATGCACCAGGAAACATGTTTTTCATTCTATCAATTACAGAGGCTGTTCACTTAACCCAACAATTGACAGGTGACCAATCGATTACAGAGGAAACGATCTTAGATTTAGAGATTTCTCGTTCTGCATTACAGGAAACAGGTAACATTTTAGCGGGCTCATATTTATCATCTTTTTCAGACTTTACTGGTCTTAAGTTAGCCCCTTCAGTACCCTTCTTAACCGTGGATATGGTTGCAGCAGTACTATCTCATGGATTAATAGAGATGTCTCAGGTTAGTGATTTTGCCATTATTATTGATACACAACTTATAGATTCGCAACGGAATAAAACAGGTGTAGAGGGACATTTTTTGCTCCTTCCTGATCCAGAGTCGTTTCAGACAATCTTTCAAGCGCTTGGGGTTCCGATAAAATGAATAAAACAATTGAAGTGGTTCAGGTTGGCATCGCGGATTACCAGATAGCAAAGGAACATCAACATTTAAGAACGGTTGGCCTCGGCTCGTGTGTTGGTGTGGTTCTCTACGATTTACACTCTCACGTTGCGGGTTTAGCTCATATCATGCTTCCGAGCTCCAATATTTCGAAAGGTTCATCATTTAACCTTGCTAAATATGCCGATACGGCCATTCCAGCAATGGTCTCGGAACTCAATCATACCTTTAATACAACTCGTAATCGATTACATGCAAAAATTGCTGGTGGTGCTCAAATGTTTCAATTTAGTAATCAGAGCGATACGATGCGCGTTGGACCTCGAAATGTTGAAGCAGTGAAAGAGACCCTTCAGTCTTTAAATATTCCAATTCTCGTTGAAGAGATTGGTGGTACGAATGGGAGAACGATTGAATTTGATCCAGTTACTAGTAAACTCACAGTTCGAACAATTTACAAGGGAACAACAACGATTTAATGAGGCTATTCGATCTAATATACGAGGAGGGATTAGATGCAAAGTGCTAGTAGTGAAGTAAGTGTGCATTGGGATAATTGGACAAGGTATCAGGATAAGGACTCTTGCGAAGCGTTACTAGAGATGCATTTACCTCTGGTGCAATATCATGTACAGCGAATCGCAGGAGGTTTACCACGAAACGTTAACAAGGATGATTTGAGAAGCCACGGTTTGATGGGATTATACGACGCACTGAAAAAGTTTGATCCGAGTCGAGATTTGAAATTTGATACGTATGCTTCCTTCCGAATAAGAGGTTCAATTCTCGATGGATTAAGAAGAGAAGACTGGCTTCCGAGGTCATTGAGAGAGAAATCAAAGAAAATTGAGCTGGCAATTGAACGAATGGAACAAGAACACATGCGAACCGTTTCTGCTGAAGAGGTTGCTGGTCAATTAGGCTTTGCAGAAGTCGATGTCTTAACCATCATGTCAGAAACCTTTTTAGCTAATGTTTTATCGATAGATGAGGAGAGTAAGGATAACGATTCGAATGAGAAGATCGGGTACACAATCGAAGATAAGAAAGTGAAAACACCTGAATCTATAATGTTGACTACGGAATTGCATCAACATTTAACTGAAATTATAGAAGATTTAAACGCAAAGGAACAACTCGTTGTCAGTTTATTTTATTATGAGGAACTGACCTTAACTGAAATTGGACAAGTTCTTGGATTGTCGACTTCACGAATCTCACAAATTCATTCCAAGGCACTTTTCAAGCTTCAAAATGTATTATCCAAATACCTTTAAACGAAGTGGTTTAAGTGGAAAAGAGATCATAAAAGGATTTTGTCCAAGTAAATAAAGTATAAAATTTGTTGCAGCTTCTTGAACTTTTACATTCTAATCACGTTGTATTTGGAATTAAGGAAGGTAAGATAGGAGAATAAATATGATAGGTTTTTTATTTGCAATTAGCTTTATCCTTCATTTACTTACATTGATGGTAATTTTGATTGTATGGAGAAGATTGGACTCCTCAGACAAACAAGAGATCGAAAAAATAAAGGTAGAGATGGAAGATGTTCTACTCGCTTATACGACTGAAATGAAAGAGGAAAATGAGGATTTTCTCAATCAACTTCGTTCGGAAAGAGAATCCCAAAAAAACGAGGAAGTTGAGAATGATTTATGGGCTGATGATAGTGAAGGGACAATTATGGAAGATGATAATCGTTCCGCACTAAAAGGGGCTGTCAACGAAGACCTTGAGTCCTACTCGACACCAACTATAGAAGATAGAGAACAATTTGGTCCATCTTTAACCTCTCAAGTCTTATCTATGTATGAAAAAGGTCAATCCATAGAGGAAATTGCAAAGGTTATGAATAAAGGGAAAGGTGAGATTGAACTATTGATAAAATTTTATCAAGATGGGCAATAGGCACTTGCTAGAATACTTAAGTTTGTGGTATAGTTATTTTCGGTGTTTATTACATCTCACACGTTCGTGGATTGCGGTGTTGGTGCTGTGGCCAACAGGATGTTAGTAACTTCGACGTTAGGCTCACACGATGTGAGTCAGTTCAACGTTGTTACAGGACGTAACAGTTTTGTCGAAGATCCTTGATTTTAAGCATCCTTAAGCAACAGTTGCACTTGATTCGAAGCGGACGGAGGAAAAAACCATAGGAGGTGCCAGAAATGGCAGTTATTTCAATGAAGCAATTGTTAGAAGCGGGTGTGCACTTCGGTCATCAAACACGCCGTTGGAACCCAAAGATGGCACGTTACATCTTCACAGAGCGTAACGGCATCTACATCATCGATCTTCAAAAGACAGTAAAGAAGGTTGAAGAAGCATATAATTATATGCGTGACATCGCAGCTGATGGAGGAAAGATCCTTTTCGTCGGTACGAAAAAGCAGGCTCAAGAATCAGTTAAAGACGAAGCTGCACGTGCGGGTCAATATTACATCAACCATCGTTGGTTAGGTGGAACGTTGACCAACTTCGACACTATTCGCAAGCGTATCAAGCGTCTTAAAGACCTTGAAAAAATGCAAGAAGATGGTACATTCGATGTTCTTCCAAAGAAAGAAGTTATTCTTCTTAAAAAGGAAATGGACCGTCTTGAAAAGTTCCTAGGTGGAATTAAAGACATGAAAGGCCTACCTGACGTACTTTTCGTAATCGATCCTCGTAAAGAGCGTATTGCAATTGCAGAAGCGCGTAAACTCAACATTCCGATCGTTGCAATTGTTGATACAAACTGTGATCCGGATGAGATCGATGTAGTGATCCCTGGTAACGATGACGCTATTCGTGCTGTTAAGCTACTAACTTCTAAAATGGCTGACGCAGTTGTCGAAGCAAACCAGAGCGGTGCTGAAGAAGAAGCTTCCGAAGAGGAAGAAGTAGAAGCAAAAGCATAAATAATTGTTCGATAAGGGTGATAGAGGGGAACTGACCCTTTATCACCCTTTTTAAAGAGAGGCATTAGTATTACATATTTAAAAGGAGGAAATCACACATGGCAGTTACTGCACAAATGGTTAAAGAGTTACGTGGAAAAACGGGTGCTGGAATGATGGATTGTAAAAAGGCACTTACTGAGAACGACGGTAATATGGAAAAAGCAGTAGATTGGCTTCGAGAAAAAGGTATTGCTAAGGCAGCAAAAAAGGCTGACCGAATTGCTGCTGAAGGTTTAACTCATATTGAGATTAATGGAAATGAAGCTGTAATTGTTGAAGTTAACTCTGAAACAGACTTCGTTGCAAAGAACGATGGGTTCAAAAAGTTAATTAAAGACATCGCTTTACACCTTCTAGAAGGGAAGCCATCTTCTGTTGAAGAAGCTAGTAAGCAAACAATGGCTGGCGGAAGTGTTCCTGTAGAAGAATATATTAACAATGCAATCGCGAAAATTGGTGAGAAGATTTCTCTTCGTCGCTTCACGATTTTGCAAAAAGAGGAGAATGATGCATTCGGCGGTTACCTCCACATGGGCGGACGTATCGGTGTATTATCTGTTATCGGTGGTACTACAGATGAAGAGGTTGCAAAAGATGTAGCAATGCATATTGCTGCGGTTAACCCCCGTTACGTGAACCGTGATTCAGTTTCTGATGAAGAAGTTGAACGTGAGCGTGAAGTGTTGACACAACAGGCTCTCAATGAAGGCAAGCCAGAAAAGATTGTCGAAAAAATGGTTGAAGGTCGACTTAACAAGTTCTTCGAAGAAATTTGCCTTGTTGATCAAGGGTTTGTTAAAGATCCAGATCAAAAAGTTGGTAAATATGTAAGCAGTAAAGGTGGATCTGTAAAAGGATTTGTCCGCTATGAAGTTGGAGAAGGTATGGAAAAGCGTGATGACAATTTTGCTGAAGAAGTAATGTCACAGGTGAAAAAGTAATAACGTTCTATGTATATATGTGCAGTATAGAGCGCACTTCTTAGAACCGAAAAATAGGGGACACGCAATGTGTTCCCTATTTTTCAAGCAAACCCATATAATGTAGGAAACGCTGATGGAGGGAAAAGATGAGTACACCGAAATACAACAGAGTGGTCTTAAAGTTAAGCGGAGAAGCATTGTCAGGAACGATGGGCTATGGGATCGAACCTGGCGTAATCCAATCAATCGCAACTCAAGTTAAGGAAATCGTTGAAATGGATGTTGAGGTTGCTGTTGTCGTTGGAGGAGGGAACATTTGGAGAGGTATTGCAGGTAGTGATATGGGAATGGACCGAGCTACCGCTGATTATATGGGGATGCTTGCGACAGTTATGAACTCACTAGCTCTTCAAGATAGTCTCGAAAATATTGGTATTCAAACAAGGGTGCAAACCTCCATTGAAATGCGTCAAGTTGCTGAACCTTATATCCGTCGTAAAGCGATAAGGCATCTTGAGAAGAAGCGTGTTGTCATTTTCGCAGCCGGTACTGGGAATCCTTACTTCTCAACGGATACTACAGCGGCTCTCCGTGCAGCTGAGATTGAAGCAGAAGTCATATTAATGGCGAAAAACAATGTTGATGGCGTTTACTCTGCTGATCCTAAAATGGATGAAAGTGCAACGAAATATAACAAACTTTCGTATCTCGAAGTGCTAAAAGAAGGCTTAGGTGTTATGGATTCAACAGCCTCTTCACTTTGTATGGATAATGACATTCCATTAATCGTATTCTCGATCATGGAAGAAGGAAATATCAAGCGTGTTATCGAAGGAGAAAATATTGGAACTGTAGTAAGGGGGAAATAACATGTCAAAAGAAGTTATGCAACAAACAGATGATAAGATGAATAAAGCAGTTGATTCATTTCGTAGGGAATTATCAACCTTACGTGCTGGACGAGCTAATCCTGCTCTTCTTGATCGCGTGAATGTAGATTATTATGGTGCTGCAACTCCATTGAATCAAATGGCAAACATTTCAGTACCTGAAGCTCGTTTGCTTTTAATTCAACCGTATGATAAGTCAATAATTGGTGACATCGAGAAAGCTATTCAGAAAGCTGAACTCGGTCTAACACCTTCCAATGATGGAGATGTTATCCGTATTGCTATTCCTGCATTAACAGAAGAACGTCGTAAGGAACTTGTTAAGCTTGTTAAGAAGTATGCGGAAGAAGGTAAAGTAGCTGTTCGGAATGTCCGTCGTGATGCTAATGACGATTTGAAAAAGCTCGAAAAGGGCGGAGAAATGACGGAAGATGATTTGAGACATTATAGTGATGAAGTCCAAAAGCTAACAGACAAATTTGTTGCTGAAATTGATTCGATCTCTGCAGCAAAAGAAAAAGAAATCATGGAAGTCTAACAGAATTCAAGTTAAAATAAGATAAGTGAAAAGGAGACATGACTCATCGGTGGGCTGTCTCCTTTATAAAAAGGGTTGACTCCCTGGTTTGAGTCACCCCTTTTTTTACCATACATAGTTCTGTAAAATTGTACATTTTTAACCGATTGCCTTTAGGGTTATCCTTTTGGGACCAAGTTTTCTTAACTGGAGGATACACGATGCTGAACAAGCTTGTAAACTTAACAAAATCAAATAAAGAAACGAAAGACAGTATCGAATTGGATCGTAGCCGGGTTCCAAATCATATTGCTATCATCATGGATGGAAACGGAAGATGGGCTAAAAAGCGAGGACTACCTAGAATTGCTGGCCATCGTGAGGGTATGAAAGTGGTGAGAAAGGTTGTTAAACATGCAAACGAACTTGGTGTTCATGCATTAACCTTATACGCCTTTTCTACTGAAAACTGGAAAAGACCTAAACCTGAAGTTGAATTTATTATGAAATTACCTGAGCAGTTCTTACTCACTTATTTACCGGAGCTCATTAAAGAAAACGTTCAAGTTCGCACTATTGGGCAAAGGGAAGGAATTCCAGCTTACACTCAAAAGGCTGTAAATGAAGCGATCGAAAGAACGAAGCACAATAGTGGTCTCGTTTTGAACTTTGCATTGAATTATGGTAGTCGATATGAAATAACCGAGGCGGTACGTCAATTATCGAAAGATGTGGAAAAAGGAACTATAAGGGCTGAGGATGTTAATGAAAAATTAATAGGATCCTACATGATGACAAATGATATAGGTGATCCTGAGCTCTTGATCCGAACCAGCGGAGAGATCCGTTTAAGTAATTTTATGTTATGGCAACTCGCTTATACGGAATTATGGTTTACAGATGTGTACTGGCCTGATTTTTCAAAAGAAACTCTCGAAGAAGCGATTCTAGAGTATCAACGTAGGGGCAGAAGGTTTGGAGGGGTATAACCCTTAGGAGGAAAATAATGAAGGAACGTATTATTACTGGACTGTTAGCGGCATTAGTCTTCATTCCAATCGTATTTATTGGTGGAATATGGTTCTATATTCTTATTGGAATCATGTCAATTATGGCATTACGTGAGCTTATAAGAATGAAGGGCATAACACTCTGGGATTTTGCTGGCAGTGTCTCCTCTGTTATGGTATTAATTCTCATCATTCCAGGAGTGCTTAATGAAAAGATATTTACCGGTGATTCGATTAAAATCTCAACGATCATAATTGGTTTTCTTTTGTTGCTTACTTGGACGGTTATTACAAAAAACCGTTTCTCTTTTGAGGACGCTAGTTTTGTGTTAATGGCAACGCTTTATATTGGCGTTGGTTTTTTATATTTAAATGAAACGCGCGCATTAGAGAATGGAGTAGAAAGTATCTTTTTTGTATTATTAATTGTCTGGGCTACAGATTCTGGAGCTTATTTCATTGGCAAGTCAATTGGAAAACGAAAGCTATGGCCAGTAATCAGTCCAAATAAGACGATTGAGGGTTCTCTCGGAGGTTTGGGCTGTGCGATTCTCGTAGCTGTGATTTATCAAATGATATTCCCGATTTACTCTACTGTGACTTTGGCTATTCTTGCTGCAATTGTGATTGGTATCTTTGGTCAAATAGGAGACCTAGTAGAATCTGCCTTTAAACGTCATTATGAAGTTAAGGATTCAGGGACACTGCTTCCTGGTCACGGTGGAATACTTGATCGGTTTGACAGCATATTATTCGTTTTGCCGATCTTACATATCTTGCAACTGATGTCTTAATCAGCTTGTTGAATGGGGGAAACTATGAAAAACATTAGTGTGTTAGGGGCTACTGGTTCAATCGGTACTCAAACACTCGAAGTAATACGAGCACACCCAGACCAATTTTGTCTCACCTCACTTTCTTTTGGAACCAATGCGACACTTGGGGTCAAGTTCATTAATGAATTTCGCCCAAAGCGTGTGTCTGTCGCCACAAGAGAGATTGCTGAAGAAATAAAAGGGACTATTGATACGGCTTGTCAAGTATACTATGGGGAAGAGGGTTTGATGGAAGTTGCTGTAGATCCTGATTCTCAGATACTAGTTAATGCTGTTATGGGAAGTATTGGTCTGAATCCGACAATGGCAGCAATAGAAGAGAAAAAGACGATCGCCCTGGCAAATAAAGAAACGTTGGTGACTGCAGGACATATCATTATGGAGAATGCTCGAAAGCACGGCGTAGAAATTATACCGGTGGATAGTGAACATTCTGCGATCTATCAATGTCTTAACGGGGAGAACATCAAGGAAATGTCGAAAATGATCGTGACAGCTTCTGGTGGGAGCTTTCGTGATTACTCAAGAAAAGACTTAGAGGGTGTTACCGTTGAACAGGCTTTAAACCACCCAAATTGGTCGATGGGATCGAAAATAACAATTGATTCAGCAACTATGATGAATAAAGGTCTTGAAGTCATCGAAGCACATTGGTTGTTCAATACTCCTTACGATAAAATTGACGTCCTTTTACATAGGGAAAGCGTCATTCATTCAATGGTTGAATTTATTGATGGAAGTGTAATAGCTCACCTTGGAACACCTGATATGAAAGTTCCGATCCAATATGCACTTACCCTTCCAGATAGACTTGAAGTGTTAAAGGGAAAAAGGTTAAACTTAGTAGAGGTCGGTCAACTTCACTTTGAAGAAATGGACTTACAACGCTTTCCTTGTTTACGTTTCGCATTTGACGCAGGAAGAATCGGTGGTACACTCCCGACTGTACTGAATGCAGCAAATGAGGCAGCAGTAGGGGCTTTCCTTAAGGGACAAATTCGTTTTCTTGATATTGAAGTATTTATTGAAAAAGCATTAGAGCAGCACGAATCAATTAAGGAACCGACCCTTGATGAAATTCGCCAGGTCGATCATATGTCACGTGAATATGTGCAATCACTTCTTGTATAAAGGTGGTCAATAAATGAATACATTTATCGCGATTGTTATTATATTTGGTGCCCTCGTATTTTTTCACGAATTGGGTCACCTAATGCTTGCAAAGAGGGCAGGGATCCTATGCCGGGAATTTGCAATCGGCTTTGGTCCGAAAATCTTCTCTTCCAAAAAAGGAGAAACACTATACACGGTTAGGTTGCTGCCATTAGGCGGTTTTGTAAGGATGGCTGGAGAAGACCCTGAGGGCATTGAAATAAAGCCTGGAGCACGAGTAGGTTTAGCTTTTGACGACAGTCATCGTATTAAACAAATTATCATAAATCAACTGTCTAAATATCCAAATGCAAAGGTTGTTACAGTAGAACACGCCGATCTAGAACGAGAGCTTATCATTCGAGCACATGTAGATGAAGAACTTTCGGAAACCTATACAATCCATCCTGAAGCAGACTGTATACAGGATGGAGTACCGACACAAATCGCTCCATTTGATAGACAATTCGGCTCAAAGTCATTGCTAAACCGTTTTCTTGCTATTTTCGCAGGTCCGTTTATGAATTTCTTGTTAGCGTTTGTTCTTCTAGCTGTTTATGCATTAACCCAAGGAATACCACTGAATGAATCAAAGCTTGGGAAAATAGACCCTGGTGGACCCGCTGCTGAAGCAGGATTACAAAAAGGTGATCAAGTTCTTTCGGTAGACGGTGACGCTGTAAATACATGGGAAGAGCTAGTGACGATTATTCAAAAAAACCCAAAGGAAGAATTACAGTTCTCGATTGAACGTGATGGGGAAACAATGGCTGTTCCGGTGACACCGGGTGAAAGAAAGGCTCAGCAAGGTGGAGCTGAGGGATTTGTTGGTGTATATATGCCAACAGAAGTGTCGTTTCTTGGATCTTTAAAGTATGGAATTGAGAAAAGCGGTCAACTAACCGTAGCCATCGTTCAAGCGCTTGGACAACTAGTGACCGGACAAATTTCAATTGATAATCTATCAGGTCCTGTCGGGATCTATCAATACACGGATAAAGCAGCTGATGAGGGTGCTTTCGTGCTTCTCCAGTGGGCCGCATTTTTGAGCATCAACCTTGGGATCTTTAATCTTTTACCGCTTCCGGCTTTAGACGGAGGAAGGTTGACCTTCCTAGCACTTGAAGGGATTCGTGGCAAACCGATCGATCCACAAAAAGAAGGAATGGTCCATTTTATTGGATTTGCGCTATTAATGTTACTGATGATTGTGGTGACCTGGAACGATATCCATAAGTTTTTCATTCAGTAAATTTGTACGTTGGCAATCGCCTCGATTGGGCCAGGCGATTGCCGTTTTTTACACGTTAAGAAAGTATAAAAATACTTTCTATAGTATAAGCGCAACTAAGGCGATCGCCAGCGCTAAGGCTTGGCGCTAGCCAAGTTTTCTTTATTTAAAGATAATTTCTAAGAAGAGGTGTCAAGATGAGACAAAGTCATTTTTACAGTCCAACATTACGGGAAGTCCCAGCCGATGCTGATGCCAAAAGCCATCAACTTTTATTGCGAGCTGGATTTATACGACAAAACGTGTCAGGTATCTATTCATTTTTACCGCTTGGAAAGAGAGTCCTTCGCAAAATTGAAACGATTGTTCGTGAAGAAATGGACGGGATAGGATCTCAGGAAGTTTTGATGCCTGCACTGCAACCATCTGAGTTATGGGAAGAATCGGGAAGATGGCATACATATGGGCCTGAACTTATGCGTATGAACGATCGCCATGATCGGACGTTTGCATTAGGTGCCACCCACGAGGAACTGATTACTAGTCTAGTTCGAGATGAAGTGAAATCATACAAGAAATTACCAATGGTATTATATCAAATTCAGACGAAATATCGAGATGAAAAGCGTCCCCGTTTTGGACTTCTACGTGGAAGAGAGTTTATTATGAAGGATGCTTATTCATTTGATGCTGATCAAGAAGGCTTGGACAATAGTTATAACAATATGTTTAACGCATACAAAAATGTGTTTTCCCGCTGTGGATTGAACTTTCGCGCGGTTCTCGCTGATTCTGGCGCAATGGGAGGAAAGGACACCCACGAATTTATGGTTCTTGCTGATATCGGGGAGGACACAATTGCTTACTCAAGTGGCTCCGAATTTGCAGCAAATGTGGAAATGGCTCCTGTAAAAATCAATTACTCCAAAATGGATACAGCTCTTCAAAACAAAGAAATCGTACAAACTGAGAATATAAAGTCGATTAATGAGGTTACGGAATATCTTGATGTGTCGGCAAGTGAATGTATTAAATCACTGCTTTGGATCGCCGATGATCAACCTGTCCTCGTCCTCGTTCGTGGTGATCACGAAATCAACGATATTAAGGTAAAAAATGTACTCAGCTCTCAAGTCATTGAATTAGCAACAGAAGAGCAGACAAGGGAAATCCTTGGTTGTGAAGTCGGGTTTATAGGACCGATAATGATTCCTGATCAAGTCCGAGTCATTGCGGACAATGCCGTTCAATTCATTGTCAATGGAGTTTGTGGTGCAAATGAACGAGACAAGCATTTTATAAATGTAAATCCTGAACGTGATTTTCAAGTAGAATTTTATGAAGATCTTAGGTTTATTACAGAAGGGGATCCTTCTCCAGATGGCAAGGGTAATATTGTTTTTGCAAAAGGGATTGAGGTTGGTCATGTATTTAAACTTGGCACACGATACAGTGAATCGATGAACGCTCAATTTTTGGATAAGAACGGAAAATCTTCATCGATTATAATGGGATCATATGGAATCGGGGTTTCAAGAACGCTAGCTGCAGTGGTTGAACAAATGCATGATGAAAACGGTATTCTATGGCCATCTACTCTTACACCATTCGATCTTCACTTGATATGTGTAAATCCTAAAAAGGATGATCAGTCCGCTCTTGGAGAGAGATTGTATGATCAATTAAAAACGGATCGTTGGGATGTCCTTTACGATGACAGGAAAGAACGTGCAGGTGTTAAGTTTACCGATGCGGACCTTATCGGGATTCCAATTCAGATCATCATTGGAAAACGGGCTGACGAAGAAATCGTTGAAGTAAAGAACCGTCAAACAGGGAACAAAGCCGAGGTGTCTGTTTCTGATTTAAAGCAATTTCTATCAAACCTTCAAACTGAAATCCGGTAAGTTCATTTTAAAATATGTAGTTCGTAATGGAAAGGGGCCGAAGTGGTCATGGAAGATCTAGATATTCGTACACAGAGGCTGAGGCTTTTACTAGAACAAATCGCTTTCCCAGAAGATAAGAAGAACTGGTTTGAGGAAGGGTATGTTCAAAAGCTTTCAATAAATAAAGAGCAAAAAAAATGGACTTTTCATATTCATATCAAACAACCACTACCATACACAGTGTTTCAATTGTTTCATACTTTACTGCAAGAAGCGTTCCAAACTATCGCTACAACGGATAGTGTGATCCATTGTGCTGATAATAAACTTTCAGGTGAACTATTTCAAGGGTACTGGGGACGTAGCTTGGAACAATTGAAAGAGAGCTCGCTGCCCGTTAGAGAGATGCTCAGTGCACGATTACCCGAACTTGTGGGCAATAAAGTTACGGTTACGGTAACAAATGACGCCCAGTCCATGTTATTCCAGAGGAAATTAGCACCTGCTCTTGGACAAGCATTTGTTAAATTCGGTTTCCCTCCCCTTTCTTTTGATACAAAAGTAGAGAGAAACGAAGATGATTTTCAAAGGTTTGTAGAACAACGAGCGCAAGAAGATAAATCAAAGGTATTAGCAGCATTGATGGAAAAAGAGAAGGCCGAGAAAAAAATCGCAAATGGAGTTTCACAAGAACGTCTTAAGATTGGTTATGGCATAAAGGATGAACCTGTTGAAATACAGTCGATCGTAGATGAAGAGCGGAAAATTACGGTCCAAGGATACGTATTTGATGCTGAAACACGCGAACTACGTAGTGGCCGCTTGTTATTAACGTTCAAAATAACAGATTACACAGATTCAATTCTAATAAAAATGTTTTCGCGGGATAAAGAGGATATTCCGAAGCTGCAATCTCTTAAAAAAGGAATGTGGGTGAAAGCACGCGGTGGAATTCAAAATGATACATTCGTAAGGGATCTTGTGATGATCGCCAATGATGTTGAAGAATTAAAACCTGCTTTACGACAAGATGAAATGACCGAAGAAGAAAAGCGTGTTGAACTTCATCTCCATACACCTATGAGCCAAATGGATGCAATCAGCTCAACCTCTTCACTAGTAGAACAGGCAGCGAAGTGGGGGCATCCAGCTGTTGCTATTACGGATCATGCGGTCGTACAATCCTATCCGGAAGCTTATTCAGCAGGGAAGAAGCATGGAATCAAAGTGATATTTGGACTAGAGGCAAACCTTGTTGATGATGGAGTACCCATTGCATACAACGATCAAGATCGATCCTTGTTGGATGAGACATATATCGTATTTGACGTTGAAACGACAGGTCTGAGCGCGGTTTATAATAAAATAATTGAGCTCGCAGCTGTTAAGGTAAAAGATGGAGAAATTATAGATCGATTTGAGTCGTTTGCCAATCCTCACCACTCATTATCGCAAACAACGATCGAACTGACAGGAATTACCGATGATATGGTTTCAAGCGCTCCTGAAATCGAAAAGGTTTTAGAAGACTTTCATCAATTTATTGGTGACGACATTCTAGTTGCCCATAATGCTAGTTTTGATATGGGATTCTTAAACGTTGGATTTCGAAAGATTGGTATCGGAGAAGCGAAAAACCCTGTCATTGACACACTGGAATACGGCCGTTTTCTTTATCCAGAGTTCAAGAACCATCGCCTTAACTCATTATGTAAAAAGTTTGATATCGAACTGACACAGCACCATAGAGCAATTTATGATGCAGAGGCGACGGGATTCTTATTATGGAAGATGGTCAAAGACGGTGTTGAAAAAGGAATTGTAAATCATAACGAATTAAACGATCATATGGGTGAAACAGGATTCGAAAGAACTCGCCCTTCTCACTGCATACTTCTTGCAAAAAACCAAGAAGGATTAAAAAATATTTACAAGCTTGTTTCAGAGTCTCATATGAATTATTTTTATCGTACACCTAGGATCCCTCGTTCTAGGCTGACTAAATACCGTAATGGATTACTTGTTGGATCAGGTTGTGATAAAGGGGAAGTTTTTGAAGGAATGATGCAAAAGTCTCCTGAAGAGGTAGAGGAAATCGCGAAATTTTATGATTATCTTGAAATCCAACCCTTAAGTAACTATAACCACTTAATTGAACGAGAGCTCGTTCAGGATCAGCTTGCATTACGGGAGATCGTGTCGAATATAGTCAAATTGGCCGAGAAGCAAGATAAAGCAGTGGTAGCAACGGGAAATGTTCATTATTTGAATGAAACAGATAAAGTTTATCGACAAATATTGATTGCTAGTCAAGGGAATGCCAATCCCTTAAATCGTCAACAAATGCTACCGGATGTTCATTTCAGAACGACAAATGAAATGCTGGAATGCTTTTCGTTTCTCGGTGATGAAAAGGCGAAAGAAGTTGTCATAGCAAATACGCAAAGGATTGCTCAAGAAATCGATGAAGTAAAACCAATACCAGATGATTTGTATACACCCAAAATCGAGGGAGCAGACGACGAAGTTCGTAACATGAGCTATGAGCGTGCAAGGAGTATATATGGAAACAATTTACCTGAAATCGTGGAGCATCGGCTGGAAAAAGAGCTGAAAAGTATCATCGGCCACGGATTTGCCGTTATTTATCTAATTTCACATAAGTTAGTAAAAAAATCATTAATAGATGGTTATCTCGTAGGGTCAAGGGGATCCGTCGGTTCTTCCTTCGTCGCAACGATGACGGAAATTACCGAAGTAAACCCATTACCTCCGCATTATGTTTGCCCTTCTTGTAACCATTCCACCTTCTTCGACGATGGATCGGTAGGTTCAGGTTTTGATTTACCTGATAAGAATTGTGAAGAATGTGGTACGACATATACAAAAGATGGACATGATATTCCATTTGAAACATTCCTTGGCTTCAAGGGAGATAAAGTACCAGATATCGATTTGAACTTTTCGGGTGAATACCAACCAAGAGCCCATAATTATACGAAAGAACTTTTTGGTGAAGGTTATGTATATCGGGCAGGTACAATTGGTACTGTTGCAGAGAAGACGGCATACGGCTATGTAAAGGGTTACGCGTCGGATCATAATTTACACTATCGATCTGCAGAAATTGATCGCCTTGTTTCTGGATGTACAGGTGTTAAACGGACGACAGGTCAGCACCCAGGTGGAATTATCGTCGTCCCAGATTATATGGATATATACGATTTCTGCCCGGTTCAGTTTCCTGCAGATGATAAGAATTCTGAATGGAAAACGACTCACTTTGATTTTCACTCAATTCATGATAATTTACTGAAGCTCGACATTCTTGGTCATGATGACCCAACGGTGATTCGTATGCTCCAAGATTTAAGTGGGATTGATCCGAAGACAATTCCTACTGATGATAAAGAAGTTATGAAGATCTTCAGCGGTACAGAATCGCTGGGGGTTACTGAAGATCAGATCATGTGTAAGACCGGTACGCTTGGAATCCCTGAATTTGGAACACGCTTTGTAAGACAGATGCTTGAAGAAACGAAACCAAGTACGTTTTCTGAACTTGTCCAAATCTCAGGACTATCACACGGAACGGATGTCTGGCTCAACAACGCAAACGAATTAATTGCGAATGGAACCTGTGAGCTAAAGGATGTTATTGGTTGTAGAGATGACATTATGGTTTATTTAATTTATAAAGGACTCGAACCTTCTCTTGCCTTCAAAATCATGGAATTCGTACGTAAAGGTAAAGGACTCCAGGAAGAGTGGATCGAAGAAATGAAGAAACATGATGTACCGGATTGGTATATCGATTCCTGCTTGAAAATCAAATACATGTTTCCGAAAGCCCATGCCACTGCATACGTATTAATGGCTGTCAGGATTGCCTATTTCAAAGTACACCATCCAATCTGGTTCTATGCAGCCTACTTTACAGTACGTGCTGATGACTTTGATCTCGACGCAATGGTTAAAGGACTTACAACAATTCGACATCGGATCGATGAAATTAACCAAAAAGGATTAGAAGCATCACCTAAAGAAAAGAGTTTGCTTACTGTTCTTGAAATCGCCCTTGAAATGTGTGAAAGAGGTTTTGCGTTTAAGAAAGTAGACCTCTATCGCTCTTCTGCATCCGAATTTATAGTTGAAGACAATGAGTTAATTCCACCATTTAACGCGATTCCAGGACTCGGCACCAATGCTGCGATCAATATAGTCAAAGCGAGAGAAAATGGCGAATTTTTGTCAAAAGAAGATTTGCAGCAGCGTAGTAAGATCTCAAAGACAGTGCTGCAGTATTTAGAAGATCAGGGTTGTTTGGAGGGGTTACCGGACGCGAATCAACTATCCCTCTTTTAGAGGTTGTTCAAAAAGTCCGGTAAAAATAGCTGTCGAATTTCTTCGTTGCTCGGTCTCTTCGGTCCTCACGTATTAATAGCATACGNAGAGGTTGTTCAAAAAGTCCGGTAAAAATAGCTGTCGAATTTCTTCGTTGCTCGGTCTCTTCGGTCCTCACGTATTAATAGCATACGTTCCGGTCCTCGAGACTTTTCGCGCCTCGAACTTCTCGGCTCTTTTTATCCTCCTTTTTGAACACGCACTTTTGGAGTGGAAGTTTAAAAAGTCCCAGAATACCCATCAGTTGCAAGCTGATGAACGTTTATGGTATAGTAAATTTGGAAATACTAGTGAATAGGTCGTCTCGGAAAGAGTGGGTTTCAAACCCGCTCTTTCATTATGTTTGACATCTTTTCAGTGCGGAAAATGTAAATATTGAGACATGAAAACGTTACGGTTATTAAAGGAGGACCATTCATGAGCAAAAAGGTGACCGAGATAGCAGAAGAGCTTGTTATCCCTATACTAGAATCGATGAACCTTGAACTTGTTGATGTCGAATTCGTTAAAGAGGGTAAGAACTGGTTTTTAAGAGTATACATTGACAGCGATGAAGGTGTTGACATCGAGGAATGTGGAAAGGTAAGCGAACAGCTTGGTGGGAAGCTGGATGAACTCGATCCAATTCAAGAAGCCTACTTTCTAGAAGTTTCTTCACCAGGTGTTGAGCGACCATTGAAAAAAGAGCAGGATATTCGTAAGGCAATCGGGAAATTGGTTCATATAAAAACCTATGAACAGATTGAAGGACAAAAAGAGTTTGAAGGAACATTAGTCAATTTTGATGGGAACGATTTAACCATTGAGATACGTGTAAAAACTCGAATTAAATCAATGTCGATACCCTATGACAAAGTTGCGAATGCACGTCTAGCGGTATCATTTTAAAATAAGGGGGAGAGTCCAGTGAGCGATTTAATGGATGCATTAACCGTTCTTGAAAAGGAAAAAGGAATCAGTAAAGACGTTATTGTTGAGGCAATTGAAGCAGCATTGATTTCAGCATATAAACGTAACTTTCATCAAGCGCAAAACGTGCGTGTGGATTTTAACCAAGGAACTGGTAGTGTAAAAGTATTCGCGCGAAAAAACGTTGTTGAATTAGTAGAGGACAGTCGTTTAGAAATCCCTCTAGATCAGGCTAAAGAAATGAGTCCGCAATATGAGGTCGGAGATGTTGTAGAACTTGAAGTTACTCCGAAGGACTTTGGGCGAATTGCTGCACAAACTGCAAAACAAGTAGTGACACAACGTGTTCGTGAAGCAGAACGCGGAATTATTTTCTCTGAGTTTATCGACCGCGAAGAAGATATTATTACAGGAATTGTCCAACGTCAGGATCATCGGAATATGTATGTTGATCTTGGTAGAGTAGAGGCATTGCTACCAGTTACTGAACAAATTCAATCAGAACGTTATAAGACAAATGATCGAATCAAAGTCTTTATCACAAAAGTTGAAAAAACAACAAAAGGTCCGCAAATTATGGTTTCTAGAACACACCCAGGACTTTTAAAACGTCTGTTCGAACTTGAAGTGCCGGAAATTTATGATGGTACGGTAGAGATTAGATCCATTTCACGAGAAGCCGGAGACCGGTCGAAAATTTCAGTACATGCAGAAGACCCTGAGGTAGACCCAGTTGGCTCATGTGTCGGACCAAGAGGTCAACGCGTTCAGACGATTGTAAACGAGCTTAATGGTGAGAAGATTGACATTGTACGCTGGTCAAATGATCCGGTTGAATATGTTGCAAATGCATTGAGCCCTTCTAAAGTTGTAGAGGTCCAAGTTAAAGAAGAAGAAAAAATGACTCGTGTGATCGTACCCGATTATCAATTGTCGTTAGCGATCGGTAAACGAGGTCAAAATGCTAGATTAGCCGCAAAATTAACAGGCTGGAAGATTGACATCAAGAGCGAATCAGAAGCAATAGAACAAGGATTATTCAATCCTAACAAAGCAGCTGATGAAGGCCAGGATATCGTCGAGGATGAACTGGAAGGGTAAAAGGAGAGGGAAACGATGAAGAAACGGAAAATTCCAATGCGAAAATGTGTGGCTTGCCAAGAAAACAAGCCGAAGAAGGAACTGATTCGTATTGTCCGTACTCCAGATGGAGAAATTTCGATTGACCACTCCGGCAAAAAATCTGGTCGGGGCGCATACATTTGCAATTCACAAACGTGTTTTGAACTAGCACATAGGAAGAAATCATTACAAAATCAATTGTCAACTCAGATTGATGATTCGATTTATGAAGAGCTTAAGAAGCAAGTCAGCGAAACGAGGGAATAGAATGAAATCACCCTGGACATCGTTGCTGGGCCTTGCCAATCGGGCAGGGAAATGTATATCTGGCGAAGAGCTTGTCATTAAAGAAATCCGACATAATCGTGCTCAAATCGTTTTGCTTGCCGAAGATGCGTCCGCAAACACTCGAAAAAAAGTGATTGATAAATGCACTTATTATCATGTTCCTTACTATTTCGTTCCAAACCGATACGAATTAGGAAATGCAATTGGAAAAGAACAACGGGTAACCGTTGCTGTGATCGATAATGGATTTGCCAAAAAATTAAAAACCCTAGTCGATCAATAATCTTGGGGGTGACAAAATGAGTAAGATGCGCGTCTATGAATTTGCAAAAAAATATAACGTACAAAGTAAAGATATTATTCAAAAATTAAAAGGAATGGATATAGAAGTATCCAACCACATGTCTATGATCGATGATAATACAGCAGCTAAATTAGAAAAATCGTATCAATCGTCAAAACAAGAACAAACTAAAAAAAATGTAGACAATAAGCCGCAAAGACCAACAAACCAGTCAGCTAATAAGTCCACGGGGAATAAACAAGCAAAGCGGCCTAATGAAAACAAATCAAACAGTGGTGATAATCAATCGATGGGTAATAAACCGAAGCAGGACAATAAGTTTAAAAAGAATAATCAAGCAAATAATAATAATCGTGGAAACAACCGTTCAAATAATCGAGGGAATAAACGACGCCCTGGAAACGATTTCAAACCAAATAATACTGCAATCAAACCGAAAACACCGGAGAAAATTACATTTGAGGGATCATTGACAGTAGGTGAATTAGCCAAAAAGCTGCACAAAGAATCCTCTGAAATCATTAAGAAATTAATGGGTCTAGGCGTTATGGCTACAATTAACCAGGAACTTGATAAAGAAACAATCGAGCTAATCGGTGCAGATTACAGTGTTGAGGTTGAAGAAGAGATCATCATTGATGAAACAGACTTTGAAAGTAACGAAATCGTTGAAGATGAGTCGTTGTTGTCAATCCGACCACCTGTCGTAACGATTATGGGACACGTTGACCACGGAAAAACAACGCTCCTAGACTCGATCAGAAACACGAAGGTAACCGCAGGTGAAGCTGGTGGTATAACTCAGCACATTGGTGCCTATCAGATTGAAGAAAATGGAAAGCCGATTACATTCCTTGATACACCAGGTCACGCAGCATTCACTACCATGCGTGCACGAGGAGCACAAGTTACGGATATTACAATCCTCGTCGTTGCAGCCGACGATGGAGTAATGCCTCAAACAATTGAAGCCATTAACCATGCGAAAGCCGCAGAAGTACCAATTATTGTGGCCGTGAACAAAATTGACAAAGAAGGTGCAAACCCTGACCGTGTCATGCAAGAATTAACAGAGCATGGCCTGATCCCTGAAGACTGGGGGGGAGATACGATCTTCGTCAAGCTCTCTGCACTTAACGGTGAAGGGATTGACGGATTACTTGAGATGATTCTTTTGATTTCAGAAGTGGAAGAATATAAATCTAATCCAGATCGTTTTGCGAACGGAACAGTTATTGAAGCACAATTAGACAAAGGACGCGGTCCAGTCGCGACCCTGCTTGTTCAAGGTGGTACACTTGAAATTGGTGACCCGATTGTTGTCGGGAATGCATTCGGCCGTGTCCGCGCAATGGTGAACGATCTTGGTCGCAGAGTTAAAAAAGTGGGTCCATCGACACCTGTTGAGATTACAGGGTTGAACGATGTTCCACATGCAGGTGACCAATTCCGTGTCTTTAAGGACGAAAAGAAAGCACGTTCAATTGGTGAAACGAGAGCTAAACGACAAATTGAACAACAGCGAAAAGAAAGCTCGAAGCTCAACTTAGATGATCTCTTTGAACAAATCAAAGAGGGCGCAATCAAGGAAATTAATGTCATTATCAAGGCCGATGTGCAAGGTTCTGTTGAGGCGCTCGCAGGTGCTCTTAACAAAATCGATGTAGCAGGCGTAAAGGTAAAGATTATACACACAGGTGTCGGTGGAATTGCCGAATCAGATATTATCCTTGCATCCGCTTCAAACGCGATCATCATTGGATTTAATGTGCGTCCGGATAACAATGCGAAACGTACAGCAGATGTTGAAAAGGTGGATATCCGTCTTCACAGAATTATTTATAATGCAATTGATGAGATTGAAGCTGCAATGAAAGGAATGCTCGATCCAGAATTTGCTGAAAAGGTGATCGGCCAAGTTGAAGTTCGAACAACGTTTAAAGTATCTAAAGTTGGAACAATTGCTGGCTGTCATGTTACAGAAGGTAAGATTACAAGAGATGCAGGAGTTCGCTTAATTCGAGATGGAATTGTCATCTATGAAGGTGTCGTAGATACACTTAAACGATATAAAGATGATGCGAAAGAAGTTGCTACAGGTTACGAATGTGGAATAACTCTTGACAAGTTCAATGACATTAAAGAAGGCGATATTATCGAAGCCTACGTCATGGAAGAAATTAAACCGAAATGATTGGGAGTTTGAAGTGTGAGTGTCATATTTATGATGCTCATTCTTTAAAAGATAAACGATCTGTTGTCAAGAAAGTGACCCAACGGCTAAAGAATAACTATAACGTTGCTGTTGCAGAAACGGATCACCTTGACTTGTGGCAAAGGTTTGAAATAAGCGTTGCAACTGTGTCGAAAGATAAACAAATGATTGAAAAAGAATTACAAAAAATAATTAAGTTTATCGATCGATTTGATGAATTTGAACTCACAAGTTACGAAATAGAACTTCTTTGATTTGAAATACCTTCGTCAAGATAGACGAAAAGAGGTGCATACGATGTCAAATGTTCGTGCAAATCGAGTCGGCGAGCAAATGAAAAAAGAGCTTGGAGAGATCATCGGTCAAAAGATAAAGGATCCTCGTGTTGGATTTGTGACCGTTACCGCAGTTGAAGTAACTGGGGATTTACAACAAGCCACTGTTTTTATTTCAGTATTCGGGAATGATGAAGAAAAAGCGAATACGTTAGCTGGCCTTGCCAAAGCTACAGGATTTATTCGATCAGAAATCGGAAAGCGAATTCGCTTACGAAAAACACCCGAAATTCTTTTTGAGTTTGACCATTCGATTGAATATGGGAATCGGATTGATACGTTGCTTACCGATATAAACAAGCAACGTGATTAGTTTAGTGTAAAGGGGTTGACCTACAGAGAGGCATTTGGATTGTCTGACTCCTCTTAAAGCGTCGGCTCCTTTTCTTTTTGTTTTACATAAAGAGGATGTTCAATAAGTCAAAGGTCAACAGGAGGTAAATCGGCTTCGATGTTCGTACAGAAAGTTTTGGGTCTAGTCGAACTTCCCTTAATCTGCACCGAATATAAACAATTTTCATGACAGGAAGAGAGGACGTATTTTTGCGTATTTTAATTGATGGAATAATCCCCTTGCTTAAACCTTCAGGGCTTACTTCTCATGA
The DNA here is from genome assembly GCF_024609785.1 of Pseudalkalibacillus decolorationis. Classification (GTDB taxonomy): domain Bacteria; phylum Bacillota; class Bacilli; order Bacillales; family Fictibacillaceae; genus Pseudalkalibacillus; species Pseudalkalibacillus decolorationis. The sequence goes on along the minus strand of NZ_JANHJQ010000014.1, from coordinate 4,919 downwards.
TTGTGTCGCACGATTGCGAAAGTTACTTGGCACAAAAAAGGTTGGGCATACAGGTACATTAGACCCTGCAGTTACTGGAGTGTTGCCAATATGTATCAATCGAGCTACAAAGGTTGCAGAATATATGAGTGACTACAACAAAACATATGAGGCTGTTGTATCATTGGGCTCCTCGACCACCACAGAAGATCAAACTGGTGAAATTATTGAAACGACACCAGTAGGAGAATTGAGTAAATCAGAAATAAATGCGGTACTAAAAGAATTTGTAGGAGACTTAACACAAGTACCTCCAATGTATTCTGCAGTCAAAGTGAACGGAAAAAAGTTATATGAATACGCACGAGCAGGTGAAACTGTAGAGCGTCCATCTAGAAAAGTCCATATACACTCTATACATCTACTTTCTCAAATTACGAGGGATGAATCTGGTAGTGTAACTTTTAAAGTTCGAGTATCCTGCAGTAAAGGAACATATATACGTACACTAGCAGTTGATATTGGCAAAAGGTTAGGCTTGCCTGCACACATGGCTTCTTTAGTACGAGTACAATCAGGTCCATTTAACATAGAAGACTCCATTTCGTTTGAAGAATTAGAGGATGCAGTTAAAAATGACACTTTGACATCGCATCTATTACCAATTGAAAAGGCATTGAAAATTTTCCCATCAGTCACGGTTTCTGCTCAAGAAGAAAAGCTTGTATTAAACGGCTCGGTTCTTCAAGAGACTGAATACCTTTCCAATCCAAGGACTGCCGTTTATAATGAACAAGGAGAGTGTTTGGCCATTTACAAACCACATCCGACACGTCCTGGATGGGTCAAACCTGAGAAGGTGATTAAAATATAGAACAATAGGTGGTTCGTTTGAAGACATTCCGAATAGAATACCCCGATTTGAATAAAGAACTGAGAAAAGAACGTGAAGCTGTACTAGCGATTGGTTATTTCGACGGCATTCATCTTGGTCATAAACATGTGATTGAGACAGCCAAGCACATTGCAGATGAGCGAGGTTATGAATCGGCAGTAATGACCTTTGACCCTCATCCATCTGTTGTCCTAGGTAAGGGTGACAAAGAACTGGCTCATATAACACCCGTTATAGACAAGGAAAAAATAATTGAAACGCTTGGAATTGACCGATTATATATCGTGAATTTCAGTAAAGAGTTTGCTGCATTGACACCACAGAACTTCGTGGATTTATTTATTATTGGATTTAATATCAAGCATGTCGTAGCTGGATTTGATTTTTCCTTTGGTAAAAAAGGAGAAGGGACAATGGAAACCCTGCCATTCCATTCACGAGAGAAATTTGGTCATACGGTTATCCATAAGGTATCAATAAATGGAGAGAAAGTCAGTTCAACCCTAATTCGCAAGTTAATTCGAGAAGGGTCTGTCAGTGAGATTCCTACTTATATGGACCGTAACTATCAAATTCGCGGATCGGTGGTTCATGGTGATAAACGTGGCAGCACGATAGGCTTTCCTACTGCAAACGTGGTTCCATCGGATACATATATTTACCCTGCAACCGGTGTATATGCTGTTAGAATGTTTGTAGAAAATGAGTGGTGTGAGGGTGTATGTAACGTTGGATATAAGCCGACCTTCTATAGCGAACAAGCTTCTGTTCCATCAATTGAAGTCCATCTGTTTTCTTTTGATCGGTTTATATACGGTAAAGAAGTTACTATCGAGTGGTGTAAGAGGCTACGTGCTGAGAAAAAGTTTTCATCTATTGATGAGTTAATCCAACAAATTTCAATAGATAAAGAAAGAGCAAACCATTATTTCCAATAATGATAAGTTGGAATAGGTTGCATTTCAAGTTAAAAAGATGTATTCTTGAACATGTACAAATGTACAGAACCGTTTCTTGGCACAGCGAATCACCGACGTTTGCTAGGGAACCGGGGATTATAAGAAAAGGAGGTGAATAGGATGGCTATTTCACAAGAACGTAAGAATGGATTGATCGAAGAATATAAGACTCATGATAATGACACTGGGTCTCCTGAAGTACAGATTGCTATCCTTACTGAGCAAATTAACGAGTTAAACGATCATTTACGAACTCATAAGAAAGATCACCACTCACGTCGTGGTCTTCTAAAAATGGTTGGTAAGCGTCGTAATTTGTTAACGTACCTAAGAAAAAAAGACGTAACACGATACCGAACACTTATCAACAAGCTTGGTTTACGTCGATAGTCACAAAAAAGCGGGTTCTCCCCGCTTTTTTGCACGTTTAGAAAGTATAAAAATACTTTCCATAGTATAAAGTAAAACTGAGACGGTCACCACGCTTAAGGTGGTTGTAGTTTGATTTTTTACACGTTAAGAAAGTATAAAAATACTTTCTATAGTATAAGCGCACCTAAGGCTCAGCCGGCGCCAAAGGCTTGGCTGAGCCAAGTTTTCTTTATTTACCTCTTAGAAAATGTTCAAAAGTACCGTCCACTTTTTGAATACATACTTTTGGGTTATAATAATACTAATAAGATTATTTTTGAAGTTCGAGAGGAGTTCTCACAAAATGGAACAAAATAAGCAAGTGTATTCCCTGGATTGGGCTGGACGAAAGCTAACCATCGAGGTTGGGAACCTAGCTAAACAGGCGAATGGATCCGTAATGGTTCGCTATGGCGACACAGCAGTACTATCAACTGCAACAGCATCAAAAGAACCGAAGAATTTAAGTTTTTTCCCATTAACTGTAAACTACGAAGAACGTCTGTATGCAGTAGGTAAGATTCCAGGCGGTTTTATTAAACGGGAAGGAAGACCTAGTGAAAGAGCAGTTCTTACTTCGCGACTGATTGACAGACCGATAAGACCGTTATTTGCTGAAGGTTTCCGTAACGAAGTACAAGTAATTAGTATCGTCATGAGTGTTGATCAGGATTGTTCATCTGAAATGGCAGCAATGTTTGGGTCTTCTTTAGCTCTTAGTGTTTCTGACATTCCTTTTGAAGGACCAATTGCTGGAGTTACAGTGGGACGAATTAATGGAGAGTTTATCATAAACCCGACCGTGGGACAGAAAGATGAAAGTGACATTAACCTCATTGTTGCCGGTACGAAAGACGCAATTAACATGGTAGAATCAGGTGCTGACGAAGTACCAGAAGAAATCATGCTCGAAGCGATTATTTTTGGTCACGAAGAGATTAAGAAGCTGATTGAATTTCAAGAACAAATTGCTTCTGAAATTGGTAAAGAAAAGATGGAAGTAAAGCTCCACCAGCTTGATGCAGATCTAACGGAAGAAGTCCGTGGTAAGTTTATCAATGATATAAAGGAAGCTGTAAAAGTAATTGAAAAGCATGCTCGTCGAGATGCATTAAATGCGGTTACAGAAAAAGTTCTTGCTGAATATGAAGAAGATGAAGAAAAAGCAACAGAAGCCAAGGAAATTTTACATACGCTTATAAAAGGAGAGGTTCGCCGGTTAATATTGAAAGATAAGGTGCGACCAGATGGAAGAAAAATTGATGAAATTCGTCCATTATCTTCTGACATTGGTTTATTACCAAGAGCGCATGGTTCTGGATTATTTACCCGAGGACAAACCCAAGCATTAAGTATTTGTACACTTGGTGCACTTGGAGATGTTCAAGTGTTAGATGGACTTGATACTGAAGAATCCAAACGATTTATGCATCATTATAATTTCCCACCATTCAGTGTTGGTGAAACCGGCTTTATGCGTGGACCAGGACGCAGGGAAATTGGACATGGAGCATTAGGTGAACGAGCACTTGAAGCCGTTGTCCCCTCAGAAGACGAATTTCCATATACAATAAGACTTGTTAGTGAAGTACTCGAATCGAACGGTTCTTCTTCACAGGCGAGTATTTGTGCAAGTACGATGGCAATGATGGATGCGGGTGTTCCTTTGAAAGCACCAGTTGCTGGAATTGCGATGGGACTGATCAGTGATGGAGAAGAAGTTACTGTTTTAACGGATATCCAAGGAATGGAAGACCATCTTGGTGATATGGACTTCAAGGTAGCTGGGACCAAGAAAGGTGTTACAGCTTTACAAATGGATATTAAAATCTCTGGAATTAATCGAGATACTCTTCAAGAGGCGATGTTCCAAGCTCGTGAAGGTAGAATGGCAATACTCGATTCAATGATGAGTACGATTCCTGAACCGCGTAAAGAGCTATCTCAATATGCACCAAAGATCTTAACAATGAAGATTAATCCGGATAAAATACGGGATGTTATTGGACCTAGTGGGAAAATGATTAATAAAATTATTGAAGATACAGGCGTTAAAATCGATATTGAACAAGATGGTATGGTCTTTATTGCTTCTTCAGATGAATCGATGAATCAAAAGGCAAAGCAAACGATTGAGGACCTTGTCCGCGAAGTAGTGGTTGGTGAAATGTACCTTGGTAAAGTAAAGCGTATCGAAAAGTTCGGTGCCTTCGTTGAGCTATTTAGCGGTAAAGACGGACTCGTTCATATTTCGGAGCTTGCTGAAGAACGTATTCCTAAAGTGGAAGATGTCGTCAAGCTTGGAGACGAAATTCTAGTCAAAGTTACCGAAATTGATAATCAAGGTCGCGTCAACCTTTCTCGAAAGGCCGTTATAAAAGAACAGAAAAAAGCCCAAGAACAAAAGTAAGAGTCGGATGAGTTGATCCGTCTCTTTTTTTATATAAATAATACATAAAAGTTTGCTGCATCGATGCAATGTCTAGCTTCAGCGCCCAGGTGCTCGAGGTCGCTTCGATTCTTCCACAAACACAAAAAGCGTGTTATGTTGCAGAACCTCCAGCGCTAGTCACACCTGAACAGGGCGCTTCCGCTTTTCTATAATGTCTAGCTTCAGCGCCCAGGTGCTCGAGGTCGCTTCGATTCTTCCACAAACACAAAAAGCGTGTTATGTT
>NZ_JANHJQ010000013.1 GCF_024609785.1 Pseudalkalibacillus decolorationis | reverse complement strand
TCGTTGGGTAGGTTCCAATTGATATAATTCATGCAGGTCAAACAGGCTTTCTTGTCGTATAATAGTCATAGGGAGTCTTCCTCCAGTCTTAGAGTTTGTTTGGTCACTTACTCATTTCGACTTGTTAGGGAGGTACTCCTTTTTATGTGTCTTAAACCCCTTGAAGCTCTAAGGAGTTAATTTATGAAATTGATTCAAGATATTAAATATTCAGAAATATTAATCTACAAGGATGATAGTATGTTTTATATCATCCTCACTATTTGATGTAATTCGGTTGTCATCAGTCGGATAAGCTTGACGCTGTATTTACTAAAGACTGTAGACGTTTTTTCTTCAATGCTGTCAACGTAATCATTTCGTACATTACAGAAGACGCAAGAACAGCTGTAATTTCACCACTGTCATAAGTTGGTAAAACCTCGACTAAATCAAACCCAACAATATCGAGTCCGTCTAAGCCTCTTACATACTCCAATGCTTCATAACTTGTCGGCCCACCTACTTCAGGTGTACCCGTACCTGGAGCATACGCTGGATCAACAAAGTCAATATCATAGGAAACAAATACAGGACGATCACCAACACGGCGGTGGATGCGTCGTATCACTTCTGAAAATCCAATTTCCCTAACTTCTTTCATTGGAATTACTTCAAAACCTAATTTTCGAGCATCTTCTATATCATCAGGGCTATAAAGTGGACCACGCATACCTACCTGAATAGAATGATCTACATCCAAAAGCCCTTCTTCTACTGCACGACGAAACGGTGTTCCATGCATATACTTTTCTCCATAATAATTATCCCAAGTATCACCATGAGAATCGAAATGAACGAGTGCAACTGGACCATATTTTTTGTGGAAAGCACGAAGATTTCCTAGAGAAATGGAATGGTCCCCTCCCATAATAATAGGAGTAATTCCTTTCTCGAGAACAGGCGCAAGTTCAGAAACCATGTTATCGTATGTGCGATGGATATTGCCAGGAATCACATCAATATCCCCGTAGTCCACACCGGAACAGTATTCAAAAATATTAATATCCATATCCGGATTGTAGGGACGAAGCAGTACTGAAAAATTACGAATGTGATGTGGGCCATATCGTTGTCCGGTACGATTTGAAGCGGCTGTATCAAAAGGAACACCTAACACAACAAAATCTACATTATCTGTTGTCTTAATTTGTTCCAATCTCATAAAAGTACGTACACCGCAAAAACGTGGTGATTTCGAAGAGTCTTTTGGTTGATACATAATAATCCCCCTATTTTTTAAAATGTACTTAGTTATAATGCATGAACTATGCCAACATTGAACACTAAGGAAAACGGGGGATTTTCAGAAAGACCCGATGCAATAACGCATTAAAACGAACATAAATAATGCGGTTATGCATTTGAATGCGTTTTTGCATTAATTCCATATTTTTTTAGTTTCCTAACAACATTCGATTGATTCAACCCAAGGTATTCAGCCATTTCGTATGTCGTCCTATACTGTCTGGCAGCTCTCTTTAACCAACGGATTTCAACTTCTTCGAGAGCTTCCCTCAAGGTTGTACTCCTCTCTTCCAACTCCTCAATAAGTAAACTATCCGTGTTTTGCAAGCGTTCTTGTTGGATATAAAAGGGTAATGAGTCAGGATAAATAGTGTTAGTCTCTGCTGTAATTACGAGTCGCTCTATCATATTCTGAAGCTCACGTACATTTCCCGGCCAGTCGTGAGCCACTAGCCCCTCTATTGTTGTTGCATGAAAAAACTTGCTCATCCCATATTTTTCATTGAACTTTTGTAGATAGTAATGCGACAGCATAGTAATATCCTCTTTACGTTCTCTCAAAGGAGGAATCGTAATTGAGATCACGTTTAGCCTATAAAAAAGATCTTGTCGAAACTTCCCCTGTTTCACCATTTCTGACAAGTCCTGGTTGGTCGAAGCAATTAATCGAAAATCAATGGATTTTGATTTTATTCCCCCTACTCGAGTAACTTCTTTCTCCTGAAGCACTTTTAACAACTTAGCCTGAACTGGGAGAGGGAGCTCACCAATTTCATCGAGAAACAGTGTCCCTTTGTCAGCAAGCTCAATGAGTCCTGGCTTCCCTTTTTTGTTAGCTCCCGTAAACGAACCTGCTTCGTATCCAAACATTTCGGATTCAAATAAAGACTCAGGAATAGCTCCACAGTTTACTTCGATAAACGTTTCTTTTTCTCTCTGGCTCCCTTTATGGAGGGCTCGAGCAAATACGTTTTTCCCTACTCCGGATTCTCCCAGAAAGACAACTGAAGCGTCGGATTTTGCTACTCGCTGTACAAGCTGCCAAGTTCGCTGAATTGACTTACTTTTGATAACCATGTTTTCTAGGCCATGGTCTTTTTCCCTAATTTCTAGTATTTCCGATTGATATCTTTCCATGGTTGTTCTTAATTCTTCGTAGTCTTCTTTCAAATGCTGGAGTTCTGTTAAATCATGTGAAAAGCTAATGACTCGTATAATTTCACCTGCTTCATCGTATACCGGAATCCCTGTTGCCATGACCGAACGTCCGGTTGAAGTGTGCTGCATCACCTGTACTTCCTTACGCTCTTTTAATACCATTATGGTTACAGATGGTGAAAGTACATTTTCCGCTTCGAGTTCAATAACGGTCTTCCCAATTAAGGACGAAGAATCAGTTCCATAAATGGCACTGCTATTTGGACTAGCTCTTAACACAATCCCTTCTCCATCCGTAATTACAATGTTATCTTTTGATGCTCTTACTAGAGCATCAAGTTCAATCTCCAGTATCTCAAGCTTCTCCATGTAACCACCAATCTTTCGTAGAAATATTTTTAATTTAAAATAACATTTTGTTAAGAACCTTGCTAAGAAATAATATAGTAAAGCCTATTAACCGCTTCAGCTATTTTTTCTTCTTGAATGTTTGCAAAGCCAATAACTAAATCAATGCTATTATTTTCCTTATATTTGTGTTTTAGCATAAAACGTTTCATTGAATATATTTCAAGTTTTGCTTGATTAGCCATTTTTTCAATTTCATCATGATCTTTATTCGTTTTAAAATGGGCAAAGATATGAAGCCCCGCTGGTACATCCTCAATATGAATATCATTATTAAAACGTTGTTGAAGCTCATTTATTAAAATTTTCCTTTTCATTTCATAATGATGATTCATCCTTTTTACATGTCTATTGTACTCACCATTTTCTATAAAATAATGCAATGTGAATAGATTGAGTGAATTACTAGACGGCATTAAATCAGAGTAATACCGGCGATATTCTCTTAATATATCTGGTGGTAACACCATGTAACTAATACGTAGGCCAGGAAACATTGTTTTCGAAAAAGTACCAGTATATATAACACGTTGATTTCGATCTAAACTTTGTAATGCGGGAATATTATCTGTTTCATACTTAAATTCACTATCATAATCATCCTCTACAATATACCTATCATTAGAATAGGTCGACCAATTTAAAAGTTCAATACGTCTGGAAATCGGCATGATTTTACCAGTCGGAAATTGGTGCGATGGTGTCACAAACGTAAAATTTGCTTTTGATGATTCAACTTCTTTTATATCAATGCCTTTTGCATCCATTTTTACAGGATGAACGTCAAATTGCATATTTTTCAGTAAAGAATACATTCGAAAGTATCCAGGATCCTCCATTGCGATTACTGAATTATTTTTCTGCATCTCCATTAATTGGCGTATTAAAGACATAGTACCTGCCCCAATTATAATTTGCTCGGGCTCACAAATAACCCCACGGGTTAAGGCTATCAAGTGACAAATCGTTTTTCTCACGATGTAAGGACCTTGAGGATGAGTAATTTCTGAGAGCTCTCTATTGTGAATATCTATCGCTTTTTGCTGACACTTTAACCATTTTTTAAAAGGAAATAACGATATATTTGAGGTCATATGAGAAAGTGAAAGCCATCCTTCCTTATCCATGAAACTTTCTTTTAAATCACTCGGTAGTTGATTTTTTAATAGGTCCCCTTTATGGATAAACTGGGTAATATTTTCAACATAGTACCCTTTTCTTTCAGTCGTATAGATATATCCCTCAGCAAGCAACTGCTCATATGCATTCATAACCGAATTAACACTGACCTTTAATTGATCTGCTAATATTCTTTTTGAAGGCAACTTCTCACCAGGTTTCATCCTCCCTTCTAATATACTCACCTTTATTGCCTCATAAATTTGTTGATATATAGAATTCGTTTTCAAATTTTTATCTATAGTTAAATAGATCATGATCATCCCTCTTATCTCTGGTACCCTCATTTTTTCCCTTTTGGTGCTTTTCATTATACCAAATAGTTGTCATGATTATCACTATATTCAAATAATTAAATCATAAATTATTAAGAGGGGGATAATAATGACAATATCTTATTTATCTACTAAAGAATTACAAGATAAAAGAAAAAAATATGTTCCGAAAGGTGTAAGTAATGGTAACTTAAACATCGCACATACGGCATCGGGGGCAACCATTTCGGATATCGATCAAAATGAATGGATAGACTTCGCAGGTGCGATTGGAACATTAAATGTAGGCCATAGTCATCCAAAAGTAACTGCAGCCGTAAAAGAACAAGTGGACAAGTTTTTGCATCCTGGATTCAACGTTATGATGTACGAAGGATACATTGCTCTTGCCGAAAAATTATGCGAAATAACGCCTGGTAATTTTGATAAGCAAGCGATTTTCTTTAATTCAGGTGCAGAAGCTGTAGAAAATGCGATAAAAGTTTCTCGCCGTTATACAGGACGACAAGCTGTAGTTTCTTTTACCCGGGGGTACCATGGAAGAACGAATCTAACGATGGGGATGACAAGTAAAGTCAAACCATATAAATTTGGTTTTGGCCCGTTCGCTCCTGAAATCTATCAAGCACCATTTCCTTATTTATATCACAAGCCAAGTGAAATGACAGAAGAAGCATATATTGATCAAAAGATTGAGGAATTTAAAGACTTTTTCATTGCTACAGTAGCTCCAGAAACGGTTTCTTGTGTGATAATGGAACCCGTCCAAGGTGAAGGCGGTTTTATTATACCTCCTAAAAAATTTGTTCAAGCTGTAAGTGATTTCTGTAAAGAACACGGAATTGTATTTGTGGCAGATGAAATTCAAACAGGATTTGGTCGTACAGGAAAGTTATTTGCCATTGATCATTTTGACGTCACACCAGACCTAATCACTGTCTCAAAATCATTAGCAGCCGGTTTACCTTTAAGTGGTGTTGTAGGTAAATCTGAAATATTAAATGTTGCAGATCCAGGTGAATTAGGTGGAACATATGCAGGAAGTCCAGTTGCATGTGCTGCTGCATTGGCTGTGATCAATGTTATAGAAGAAGAGAATTTAGTTCAAAAAGCTGAGATCCTTGGTCAAAAAATCGAAACAAAATTAAAAGAACTTTATGAAAAACATGATTACGTCGGAGATATCCGCCGCCTAGGTGCAATGGTAGCAGTGGAAATAGTAGAAAATCGGACGAACAAGGTCCCAAATAAAATCAAAACAGCTGAAATCGTAAAATATGCCAACGAAAATGGGCTATTACTTCTTTCTGCTGGATTAAAAAGTAATGTCATTCGCTTCTTGGCACCATTAGTCATCACCGAAGAAGAATTATCAAAAGGACTCTCTATATTGGAAAAAGCATTTGAATAAAATTCGGTTTGATAGGAAGGGATGAATATATGGACAAAAAATTTTCCAAATCTATGTCTAAAGTAGATGTCTTATTCTTAGCCATGGGTGCAATGCTCGGATGGGGATGGGTTGTTCTTTCAGGTGAGTGGATATCCAAGGCAGGGTTTTTAGGAAGTATAATTGCCTTTCTGATTGGTGGACTTTTAGTCATTTTCATTGGTCTAACATACGCTGAGTTAGCAGCAGCCTTACCTGAAACGGGCGGTGGCCTAGTCTTCGTATTACGAGCATTTGGTAAGAGAACTTCTTTTGTAACTGCATGGGCTGTTTTATTTGGCTATGTTTCCGTTATTACTTTTGAAGCGGTCGCATTGCCAACAGTTTTAGATTATATATATCCTGTGCAACATAAAGGATACTTATGGACATTAGGCGGCTGGGATGTTTACTTAACCTGGGCTCTAATAGGATCTGTTGGCGCTATCCTTTTAACGGCTTTAAATTACTTTGGTATTAAACCAGCAGCGATTTTCCAATCCGTTTTTACCGTTGCTATTGTTTTGGTTGGTCTACTATTAGTGTTCGGAGCGTTTAATAATGGGAATACAGCCAATATAGAGCCTCTATTTAGAAATGGAATCGGGGGCACAATGTCCGTATTAATAATGATCCCATTTTTATTTGTTGGTTTTGATGTCATTCCACAAGTTGCGTCCGAAATTAATGCACCACCAAAAATTATTGGTCGTATCTTAATTATATCGATTATTACTTCTGTTATCTTTTATTTATTAATCGTGTTTGGGGTTACAACTGGATTAACAGAGTCACAACTTGCTAGTTCACAATTAGCTACCGCTGATGCGATGGTAAATTTATTCGGAAGTCAATGGTTCGGAACCATTCTTGTACTAGGCGGTGTAGCAGGAATTGTCACAAGTTGGAATGCATTTATTATAGGCGGAAGCCGCATTCTTTATGCGATGGCAATCCGAAATATGATTCCGCAATGGTTTGGTTATATTCATCCAAAATATAATACACCAACGAATACAATCCTTTTCCTAGGTATCCTTGCTTTTACCGCACCCTTTCTGGGAAGACCAGCTTTAGTCTGGATAGTAGACGCTGGAGGGGTGGGAATTGTAGTCGGTTATCTGATCGTTTCCCTTGCCTTTTTAAAGCTTAGGAAAACGGAACCAAATTTGGAGCGTCCGTATAAAATTAAATATTGGAAAACTGTAGGTTCACTTGCAATCATATTAAGTATTGTATTTATAAGTTTCTACTTACCTGGTATGCCTTCTTCTCTGATCTGGCCAATGGAATGGATTATATTAGGAACCTGGTGTTTTATAGGCTTTTGCTTATATATAACACGTACAAAAGAAAGTAGTAGTGAGGTGCATGGCAATGCCAAAACAATTCAAAGTGAATAATCCTGCCACAGGTGAATTAATTGCTGAGGTAAAAGTGAACTCTGAAGAAGAAATTAAACAATCTTTAAAAAATGGGCATGACAGTTTTGAGAAGTGGTCCAAAATTAACGCGCATGAACGATCAAGATTATTAAGAAATTGGTCTCATATAATACAAGAAAATAAAGAACAAATAGCAGAACTGATGACTTTAGAAAACGGCAAGCCACTAAAAGAATCATTAGGTGAGGTGGACTATGCGACTAGCTATATTGATTGGTATGCTGAGGAAGCAAAACGGATATATGGCCGCACGATTCCAGCAGCTACTGAAACAAAACGAATTGTCATTAGTAAACAACCGATTGGATTGGTCGCTGCTATTACTCCATGGAATTTTCCAGCAGCTATGATGACTAGAAAAGCAGCGCCTGCTTTAGCAGCTGGATGCACATTCATTGTGAAACCTGCAGAAGATACACCATTAACGACAATCAAATTAATAGAACTCGCTCACGAAGTCGGAATTCCAACTGATGTCGTGCAATATGTAATTGGGGACGGCAAAGAAGTTGGTGACTTGTTCACAAATAGTGAATATGTACGGAAAATTACGTTTACCGGTTCTACTCCTGTAGGAAAGTCCTTAATCAAAAATAGTGCTGATACTGTAAAACATGTCACCATGGAATTAGGTGGTCACGCTCCTCTAATTATTGCCGAAGATGCTGACCTAGAATTTGCTGTCAGTCAAACGATTATCTCAAAGTTTAGAAATGCTGGTCAAACTTGTGTGTGTACCAATCGTATAATTGTACATGAAAATGTTGTCGAAGAGTTCTCTAAAAAGTTAACAGAAAAAGTCAAAAAATTAAAAGTTGGCAATGGGTTAGAAAAAGATACACAAATAGGTCCTATTATAAACGAAAAGGGATATGACAAGATCGTTTCACAAATTCATGATGCCCTCGATAAAGGCGCTGAAGCACTTGTCGGGAATCAATATAATGCTAATAAGGAACAAGGTTATTTCTTTGTATATCCTACCGTATTAAAAAATGTCAATTTAAATATGATGATCATGCAAGAGGAAACGTTTGGACCAGTAGCTCCGATTATAAGTTTTAAAGAGATTGATGAAGCTATAGAAATTGCCAATAGTACTCCATACGGACTTGCAGCTTATTTCTTCACAAATGATTATAGAACAGGAACTTACTTACATGATCATTTAGACTTTGGTATTGTAGGATGGAATGACGGTGCTCCTTCTGCTGCCCATGTACCATTCGGAGGATTAAAAGAAAGTGGGCTTGGACGTGAAGGCGGTACTGAAGGGATTGAGCCATACTTAGAAACAAAATACTTATCTATTGGAAATGTTTGAACATACTCACTAACTCTCCTTGAATTAGTAGAACCTACATGGCCGCATTATATAGATTAATACTTGCGTTAAAATCCTTTGTCATAGTGGGTGTAAACTTATCATGCCCACTCATGAAGTTTAGGGTTTTTAACGCTTTTTTTATATCCAAAACAAGGTAGGAATTAACAGGATGAATTGAAGTTTGCTGCTAGACATTTGTTGTTTATAGGATGTTTATTTAAGGGTATTGAAATGTGTAGAAACTATTCTGAGACTAAAAAATTCTCTTTTTGCCACTAACATGATGAAAAAAGCATTGGCTAGGTCTCATCATGTTAATGACAGCAAGACAAATATGAGAATACTAGTTTGTGAATTTGGTGGTAACATTTGATTTATAGATTATATCCTCAGAGGGTTGCATAAGAAAAGCGCAAGTNCAAATATGAGAATACTAGTTTGTGAATTTGGTGGTAACATTTGATTTATAGATTATATCCTCAGAGGGTTGCATAAGAAAAGCGCAAGTGCCCTGCTTAGCCACGAAGGTCACTGGAAGACCGACGAGGAGGCTGTTGCCGCCGCAGGAGGACTGAAGTGATCCAAGTGGTTGGGCGCTGAAGCTGGACATTACATCCATGCCGCAAACTTTTATACTTTCTGGTGTAAATAAAGGGTCACGCCTCCCCCTTATACAGAATTATGATGCTTCATCTGCGGAGTCCATATCGATTTCTGGCGGTTGCTTTTTAAATCCTTTAGTTAGGAATAGTAGGTAGACAAAACCTATTGTTGTCCATACAGCTCCTAATATTAATGCATTCTTGTCTAGATTAATGAATAAAAAGAGATCTAGACCAGCTCCGATGAACGGTAACACCAAGTAAAGCAATAGATCTTTTCCTGATCTTCTCTTGTTTCTTACATAGTAGTGAGAGATGACGGAAATATTTACAAAGGTAAAGGTAGCAAATGCTCCAAAATTAATAAAAGAAGTAGATGTAGTGACATCCGTTACAAGAGCTAATAAACCTACAAACCCGATCATTAGTAAATTAAAAACAGGGGTTCTATAGGTTTCACTGATATAGCCAAATATTTTCCTCGGTAAAACAGAGTCTCTTCCCATTGCATATAATAAACGAGCAGCACTTGTTTGGGCTGATAATCCTGAGGAAAACTGGGCGATAATTAAACCTGCCAAAAACACGGCACTAAATAAATTCCCACCAATTTGTTGAGCAATTTCAAAGGCAGCTGAATCTGGGTTTGTAAAAGAACTAAAATCTGGATGTATTAAGAATAAGAAATATGAAGAAACAATAAAGATGAGGCCACCAGATAAGGCAATCAAGAATATGGCTTTCGGAATTGTCTTCTCAGGTTTAATTGTCTCCTCGGACAGGGTTGTTACAGCATCAAAACCGAGGAAAGAATAACAAGCAATTGCAGAACCCGCTAATAAAAAAGAAAAAGAAGATGTTGGATCTATAAAAGGGTCTATAGAAAAAAGCGTTCCACTTCCCATTCCATTGGAGAGGCTTATGATACATAATACAAGAAAAATTGCAATAACAAGTATTTGAAATACCATCATAATAAAGTTAACATTCGTAGTTACTTTTATCCCAATTATATTAATGATTGTCGTAATGGCGATAAACCCGACAATCCAAACCCATGAAGGGACTCCAGGGAATGCAGCATTTAGATATACTCCACCTATTAACCAAATAACCATCGGTAAAAATAAATAGTCTAGCAGTACCGACCATCCTACTAAAAAACCTAAATGAGAACTTACAGATTTCCGAGTGTACGTGTATGCTGATCCAGAGGCTGGAAATGCCTTTACCATTTTTCCATAACTATAAGCAGTAAAAAGCATTGCAATCAGGGCAATAAGATAAGCGGTTGGCACAATCCCATGTGTAATTTCTGCTAGAACTCCATAAGTCCCAAATACAATCATCGGTGTCATATAGGCTAATCCGAATAAGACCACATGATACAAATTTAATGTTCGTTTTAAAGCTATATTATTACTCAATTTTTCTTTTCCCCCTTTGTATATCTAACCATCAATTTCTTTTAGTCTTAAATGTACGTTCATCATTACTCAGTTATAAAGTTCTGTTCTTCTGTTTTGGACATAATTTAATTTTTTATCCTTCAAAACATCCATATCCAGAGCAATCGTTTCAATCTGTTCTTTATTCTCCATTTTCATTAATGTATTACCATATAAATCTACTACGATACTTTGTCCAAAAAAATCAATCCCTTCTAGTGGTTCAGATTGATTGCATAATACAATTGGAATTTCATTTTCCATTGCTCGACTTTTCGAATAAATAGATTGGTAGTTCTCATATGGTTTCATATTTGCTAGAGGCACAAGAATAATATCCGCTCCCTTTAACCTTAATGTTCTTGCCACTTCTGGAAATTCAAGATCATAACAAATCATAATACCTATTTTACCAAATTTTGTATTGAAAATTGAAAGCTCATTTCCTGGTCTATAAATTTTTGTTTCTTGGTCAAATAGATGTGTTTTTCTATAAACGCCAACAATCTCGCCTGCATCATCAATGAGTGCACAAGCGATATAAATGCCTTCCTCTTCTCCATTTCCCTTTTCTATAAACGAAATTGCAGCGTAGATTTTATTTTCTTTACAAGTTTCCCTGAGTTCTTTAATACAAGGTCCTTCCATGGTCTCTGCGAGTTCAAATACGATTTTTGATGTACAGTAACCCGTTAAAGCCAATTCTGGAAACATAATAAAATGCGAATCCAGTTTTTTTGCTTCTTTTATCATATTTTTCATTTTATTCATGTTTCCTATCTTATTACCTATCTCTGGTGAAAATTGTGCAATAGTTAAATTAAACAAGATAATCCTCCTAAATTTATATTTAGTTTTAAATCTGCAAGAATTGTGCCATAATTTATAATCTTTATACGACTACACTTACCTCTTATGATAGAATAGAATTGATGAAAATAATCATCAATATTTTCAAAAAGTAAAGAAAAACCCGTTTAAAAATGAGTACATTTACAAAAAATGATTTTTTTCATCAAAGATGCTCTTATTCATCAATTCTCGTAAAAGGTGGTATCAGCAATGTATAATCCCCCAATTATTCCAGAAACAAGGAATAATTCTTCGAATACTTTTTTATTTTTAAACAAAAATTGTCAAATTAGATATGTTGCAACGTGTTTAGAATGTACATGGAAGGACATCTTCAACAAGGGTTTCCATGTTTTTGAAGACGTGACTTGGAGAGATCATTTTATTTCTGCTCCTAATCAAATTAAAGAAGTTCAGACTTTATATACCTTGGACGGAAAGTTTATCCTATATTTATTTAATAATATAATAGAGCCTTTTGACGAAATCTATTACGTCATTTCATTATTTGATACATCTGATATAAAGAAACTAAGTTCTTCCTCCAACAACGAAACCTTGTTAGAAAGCGACTTAATTATGACCTCCGATTCTATGAAAAGAATTCAAAAAATTATTTATACGATTTCAAACGTAGATTCAACGGTCTTTCTTTTAGGAGAATCTGGTGTTGGAAAAAGTGCTATTGCGAACAGGATTCATCAAGCAAGCAATCGTTCCAACTACCGGCTTATTTCTATTAATTGTGGAGCTATTCCTGAAAGTTTAATTGAGGCAGAACTATTTGGTTATGAAGATGGAACATTTACTGGAGGAATTAAAGGGGGGAAGATAGGTTTATTTGAAGCGGCTGACAAAGGAACAATCTTCTTAGATGAAATCGCTGAACTTCCATTAAACCTCCAATCAAAACTGCTTAGTGTACTCCAGGAAGGTACTATTCGAAGGATAGGCAGCACTAAATCAAAGAAAATCGATGTAAGGGTCATCGCAGCAACGAATAATGATATCAAACAATTAATAAGGAAAAAGTTGTTTCGTGAGGATCTATATTATCGATTAAATGTCGTTCCATTAACAATTCCACCTTTACGAGAGAGAAAAGAAGAAATCCAACATCTCATTGACTTTTTTTTAGCAAAATACAATAAAAAATATGGACTAGAGAAAAGATTAAGCATTAGTGTCAAACGTGAATTAATGGAATACCAATGGCCAGGAAACATTCGTGAACTCGAAAATATGATTGAAAGAATAGTAGTCACCAACATAGATGATGAAATAGATCATGTTCTTCATCCACACGGAAAACTAACTAGAAAAGAACATTTTAATCCGATTGATTTCATGCCGTTGAAAAAAGCAAAAAAGCAGCTTGAAAAAGAACTCATTTTAAAAGCCGTAAATTTATATGGGAATACCTATAAAGCAGCTGAGGCGTTAGGCATAGATCAATCCACCATCTCAAAGAAGATGAAATTATATAGAAAAGGAGAAATATAGAAAGTGAAGTTAACAATTGCATTAGCTCAGATACGAAGTAGTCTATTCGATAAAGAAACTAATTTGCAACGAATTCTAGAGTCCATGACCATTGCTCATAATAAAAAAGCTCAATATATTTTATTTCCAGAGTTATTTTTAACAGGGTTTGCTATAGAAGATCGGATTGAAGAAATGGCTGAATCTTTAGATGGGGAGATCATTACAAAAATAAGAAGAAATGCTAGGGCCTTAAATATGGGTGTCATTGTAGGATTTCCGGAAAAGGATGGAAACCATATATATAACTCATCTGTTTTTATTGATAATAATGGGAATATTTTAGGCGTTTATCGAAAAATTCATTTATTTGATCATGAGAAAAAATACTTCAAAGCTGGCGATCAAGTCCCTATCTTTCATACACCTGTAGGAAAGATGGGAGTGATGATCACCTACGATATGGAATTCCCTGAAATCTCTCGAATTCTATCGGTAAAAGGGGCTCATATAATTCTCGTATTATGTTCAAACATGATTCCCTATCAACAGTATCAAGATACTTACCTTAGAGCACGGGCTATGGAAAATCATATTTTCATTGCAGCTGCAAATAGAGTAGGACTTGAAAATGATTATGTTTACTTTGGAGAAAGCAAGCTAACAGATCCCACAGGAAAAACATTATCTAAAGCATTAAATAATGAAGAAATCTCTGTCACCGCCATCGATTTATCTGAAACACATCAGGCCAAAGGAGTATTGGACTACATCAGTAACCGGCGACCAGATATATATAGTAAAGAAGGTTTAGTCTAACCTATATTTGCACAACAAAATTCTAGCTAATAACTGAAAATATGAATGATACAGATGATACGAATGATCAAATCGGAGACGAAAACGGACCCGATGCGATGAAAATGAAACCCTAAATAATGATGATGAAAAAGATAGAGATCAAGATCCTGAAGGTCCAATAGAGGATTAAGAGGATAAGAGTGATGAAGATACTAGAGATAATGGTTTAAGTGGTTGGCTCCTTTACATGGAACCAACCACTTTTAAAAAATGGCAAGAAGTAAATCCTTATAGTACCCAGTAGTCAATCATGCTGAAGTGTCTCGTGAGCTGATATTTGACAGAAATGACAACACTCGAACCATGTAAAATTAACCATTTTCTATTTTCATAGGCAATCTAATTGTATTTCAATGCAAATGGTACTAAACTTGTTCTATTCTATTTGTTTATATTTTGAAATGAGGTCCTAACATCATGAACGAAGAACAAAGAAAAGAACAAGTTACCGGAGTAGCCGCAGGGGCAGGTGCGTATATGCTTTGGGGGTTTTTACCTCTTTACTGGAAGCTCGTTGACCATGTTCCACCTGGCGAGGTTTTAGCACACCGCATTATCTGGTCATTCGCATTTATGGTCTTAATCCTATTTTTGATGAAAAGAATGAAGAAATTTGTACGGGAACTGAAAGAAATTACATCAAATCGGAAAAAGCTTATTGGAATTATTTTCGCATCATTATTTATCAGCCTAAACTGGTTTGCCTATATTTGGGCCGTCAATAATGATCATGTAGTTGAAGCAAGTCTAGGATACTATATTAATCCCCTAGTAAGTGTGTTGCTCGGGATTATTGTTTTAAAAGAACGATTATCTTTCTGGCAACTTATTTCGTTTTTGCTTGCCATGGTCGGTGTGTTGAACTTGACCCTCCACTTTGGTTCGTTCCCTTGGGTAGCGTTCTCACTTGCTCTTAGCTTTGGATTTTATGGATTATTAAAAAAGCTCGTCAAATTAGGGGCGTTAACTGGAATAGCGATTGAAACGATGTTGATAACACCTGTAGCACTCATCTACGTCAGCATAATAGGAACGAACGGAACAAGTGCATTCCAATTTAGCGATATGAATACGTTACTACTTCTGTTTGGGGCTGGAGTTGTTACAGCGATTCCTTTGTTGCTCTTTGCGACAGGAGCGAATCGAATTTCATTATCGATGATCGGTTTCCTTCAATATATTGCACCTACAATTATGCTGTTTCTGGGGATTTTCTTGTACGATGAGCCATTCTCACAAGTCCATCTCGTTTCATTTACCTTTATCTGGACAGCACTCGCAATCTTCTCTCTTGCTAATACAAGGTTACTTGCAAGGTTTGAACCCAGATTATCGAAAACAAAATTAAACAGTTAATGTACAAAGAGGGTGACTCAACTGCAAAGAACCGCTTTGCACATCAGAGTCACCCTTTTCCTAATTGTACTGCAATTAAAATGGTTTTGTGAAACACTCAACCTTGACTCACTTGGATTTTTCGAGGATTAAAAACTATTACACTACCAATAATAATCAATCCAAAGGATACTACACACCAAAAACAAATAGCATTAATAATGAAAAGTTCTAAATAAGTTAGATATACAGAAAAAAGCAAGCCCACTACTAAAGTCATTTTAGGAATTATACTAAACGTTTTTTTATCTAATAAAAAGGTTGAACTAAATAAAAAGGTATAAAAGATTAATCCGAGTATAGACATTGGTACATTTCCAATCTCAGAATATCTACTACCATTCACTTTTGAGCAGTCGCCAACAGGACAAAAGTAATTACTAGAAAGGTGGGATAGATATAGATATGCACAAATCAGTAATCCAAGAATTGAAATGACTTGTAAAACAACTACTTGGATCCTTTTTTTCATTTTTTTACCTCTCCTTCTTTAAGAAGACTTTGTAACTTTTCCTTATTGTAACCGTTTAGTCGTTGTGTAATTACGCCCTTCTGATCGACCAAATAAAATACAGGGAATGTCTTAAAATTCATTTTCTTCTGGATATCCTCACTGGCTGAGATAATTGGAAATACGAAACCATGTTCTTCTTTTACACGAGCATATTCTTTTTGATTCCCTTGACCAATCATGACAAATTTTGTACTAGGGTGTTCACTCTCTAGCTTTTCTATTGTTTGATAAGACTTTTTACACACGTCACAGTCAACCTTACCGATCATGACGACAAACTTTTCACCTTTATATTGATTCAAAGAAACTTCCCCGCCACTCACTTCTTCCCCACTTACAAGTGGAATCGAATTCCCTTCTTCAATACCACCCATATCAAAAAACATTGCAATTGCTGCTTGGGGATTGTTATATGACCAAATACCAAAACCAAGTATAAGTACGACAATACCTATCCCTACGCCAATAAAGTATTTTTTCATGTGATAACCTCCATTTTCTTTTCCTCAAATTGCTTCAGATGTAATCCTGGATAGATACGACCAGATTGCAGTAACTCTGAATGTGTTCCAGACTCCACGATTTCTCCATCGTCCACCACGAGGATCTTATCAGCATTTTTAACTGTACTTAACCTATGAGCGATCACAATCCTTGTACATTCTAAATCTTGTAAATGATTATGGATACGTTCTTCAGTAACCGTATCTAATGCACTACTAGCTTCATCTAGCAGCAAAATGACTGGTCGATGTGCTAGGGATCTAGCTAATGCCACCCTTTGTCGCTGTCCACCAGAAAAATTACTTCCCTCTTCAGAAAGGATTGTCCGATACTGCATTGGTAGTTGTAAAATATCATCATGGATTTCAGCAAGCTTTGCTGCCCGAATTACCTCTTCCTCGTTGATGTTGGAATTATGAAAGGCAATATTTTGGAATATAGATGCATTAAACAAATGAATTTGTTGCGTAACGACACCTATTTGTTGGCGAAACTTCGATTTATCCAAGTTACTAATGTCTTGACCATCAAATAAAACTTGACCTTTAGTTGGTTGATAAAGTCCTATTAGAAGGGAGGCTAATGTACTTTTTCCCGACCCAGTTGCACCGACAATCGCAACAAATTGACCAGGTTCAATCTCAGTTGATACGTTCTTAATTACTGAAGAACCATAACGGTTATAACGAAAACTAATATTTTTAAGCTCAATCCTTCCCCTTAGAAGAGGGGGTTCAATAACTGTTTGATCTTCCTGTTCAAGATCAGCTTCAAGAATGTCCAGGATGCGTCTAAAATACGTCCCCATCAAAACCATTTGGCTTGAGGTTGTCACTAACGAAGTAAGCGGGGTAAAAAAACTAATGGCTAAGGTGTAAAATCCTAACATAGCCCCTAGTGTCATGTTTTCAGACATCACTTCTTTTGTACCCATTAAAAGGACCATTAGCGGTGCCGCAACACGTAATGCCTGCATTGTGCTCTCGATATAAGATGAAAAGAAACCTCGTTTTCGTGAAGCTTTTATTTGTTCCAAAAACAAATTCGACCAATGCTTATAAGCACTAGTTTCTACTCCCTCTGATTTAACGACCAAAATACCACGCAATACCTCAGCCAAATAGCTCGAAGCTTTTGTTTGTCGTAGTATTTCTTCTTGTGATAACCGGCTCATGTAGATATTACTTATAGCCATTAAAACCACTTGAATAATTGCTATTCCAACAACATAAAGGGTTAAGTAAACAGAATTATAGAGCATATAAGCTAGAAAGCTCAAAACCAATCCACCATCTAACAACATGGTGACTGTTCTTGTCGAAAGAATTTCTCGAATAATCATGTTACTGTTAGCACGAAGGATTAAATCTCCACTTGTGCGCAATTGAAAAAAATGAAAAGGTAACTTCAGCAAACGATTAAAGAACTTTGTCATTAGGTTCCAATCTAAACGATTTTGTAGTTTAACAAGTGTTCTAGTTCGTAGAAGGGAGAAGACGAATTGGATCACAACCAACAAGATAATTGGTATCGATAAGAGTTTAAGATAGCTGTGGTTTTCTGCAACTATAACTTTATCAACAATAAACTGTACAAGCATCGGGGTTGCCACCGCCAATAGTTGTACAAATAAGGAAAAGATAATAATTGAAACAACAAGACGCGGTTCTTCCCACAAAAACTTGAGGTATTCTTTCCACACTTTCTTAACCTTTCGACGCTGTAAGCTTTCAGTTGGCTTCATAGATAAACATACCAAGGGTGTGTTATTATCCATTTCCTCCAATAAAATGACCCGACGTCCTGCTGCTGGGTCTAATATGAACATTTTATTGTTACGGACTCTCTCTAACACCACAAAGTGATCCCCCTGCCAGTGTAAAATCGCAGGGAGTTGGATTTCATCCAGATGTTTGGGATGGACACGTTGTGCTGAAGTCTGCAATTCTAATGATTCTGCAATTTTTTTTATAATAAGAAGGTTTATCCCCTCACGTCCCCCTCCCCAATCATTTCGTAGTTCCCATAATGTGTATTCACTCTTAAAATAAGAGAGGATCATGGCTAGACAACATAACCCACATTCAGATTGTTCCATCTGTTCAATAAATGGAACACGGTAACGACTTGTTCGTCTCATACTAATTCCTCCGCTGGAGCACCTAAAACAACTACCGGGGGTACTTTAGATGGATCAACAAGTCGTAATAGTCCATATCCAACTCCTGCCAAACCTAGCATTAATCCAGGAGTTTCTTCATTTTGAGGGATGCCACAGAACCAACCATTTGCGTTTGCCTCCTGCAAAATTGAAGTACCGATTTGTTGCGCACGATCCATTAATCGAGGATCATCCATATTTTCAGATGCCAGTATAAGAACTTCTAAATTTCCAAAATCACCATGGCATTGGCAGTGGCTGCCTCCGAAACCTTCCCTCAGTGTAATATCTACTGCAATGTTTATCTCATTTAACATTTTTCCATCTTCCCAGTGTTTCTTTGTCATTAATCGTCCTAATGCAATCCCAGCTGCACCATGACACCATTGAACTGGAGTAGTGATACCGAGACGCTTACGTTCTTCCCGATAACGAAGATCCGCCCAATTCCCTTCTTCGGCTATAAATCTACTACGTTCATAGGTAATCGCATGTTGACTATATTCGAGGAATCGATTATCCTCAGTGACGGTATATAGCTCAGCTAATGCCCACGCAATACCTGCTGTACCATGTGATAAGCCTACTAGGGCAGTCACATTATCCATAGATGAAACCCAGCCGTATCCGCTTTCTTTTGCTCTTGCATTTTGAATAAGGTGCTCACCACATTTAACGGCAATAGAAAGAGCCCTCTCAGATTTAGTAATTTTATATAGCCTTAAAGAAACCAATAGAGTTCCAGAAACACCACCTATTAAATCGTACATAATATCCTTATGGATCCATCGTTCACATTTATATAGTGCCTCCAATGCTTCATCCAAATAGTCTCTGTCTTTCCACAGCACTCCTAAATGACTGAAAACATAAGCCACTGAGGCATAACCATGAAAAGCAGAGAGCGACCCCAGCCCATCGTATCTTTCTAGAAAATCATATGCGGATCGTACCGCAGATTGTGAAACCCGTTTGTACGAATCTTTCCCAGATAGTTCAGCCAAATAAGCATAAAATAGTGCTACTCCTAGTACACCATCGTATAAAGTAGCATCTAGAGGTGTGAATAACCAACGATTATTGAGAGATGCCCCCACACCAATCCAACTTACATCATCTTTTCCATCGCCCCAAAATGCAGACTCCAGTAATTTGTCTCCGATCGTTATTGCCTCTTGTAAAAATTCATCTTGTGTAGAGAACTTCTCAGGGGCATTCATTGAAACCTCGCTCCTATATTCTTTAAAATCCCAACGTTTTAACATTGTGGCCATCGAAGTACGGATATACTTTATTTGTTTCTGACAATCTGTACGATTAAAATTCTGAATTCGCGACAAGGTATGTTGAAGAGCTGAGCTACTATAAAAATCTTCTATTTCTTTTCCACGACTGTCCCAAACTGACAAAGAGTTCACTTGAGTATGAAAGTATGGAACATCCCCCTTCAATAAATCACGAGTCTCTGAAGGAATAATATGTCCTAACTTTTGATTGAGTTCAACAACTCTCCATAGGTAATCAAATAACTGGACGCGATCTAAACCATTTTTTAAATTATCTGGATGCAATGATGCTTCAAGCATTGTCGTATATGATTGTGTATGTCGAAGAATTGAACGAACTTTATCATTCTGAAAGGCTATTATAGGTCCATCTTCTTTTAACAGAGCTTCTTTATTTTTCACTATAAACATATAAGCTCGTTCGAATCCTACTAAAATATGATCAACATAGTCTTCTGGAGGAACCTCCTCCCCCTTATACATCGGACGATTATTTGCTCCTTTATGAAAACCTGCTACTTTTGTCATACGCATTTTATCTGTTTTCTTATTCGCGAATTTATATATAGATCTTGGGAGTTTTTGTCCGGCATGGCCGCCTATTCCACTTACTTCAATAGAACGGAAAGAACCCGTTTTAAAAAGAGAAGCAGGTAGAATAGCCGTTCGCAATACCGATTGTGTCAGTTCCTCTGATGTTTTCTGTAGAGCGGTAAGGTTTGTATCGTCTATTGGATGAAAATTTTGAAATAATGATTCTAGATCAATAAACTGCGGATGCTCACCTGAAGCAACCATGTTTTCCATATGTATATCCGTGGCGTGTAGCATATGGAAAATTGCAATGTATGATCCTAAACGTTGGTAGAAGTCCTGAACTTGATTTATGCTTTCACATTCCTTATGATCAGTAAATTGCTGCCAACCATAATCGATACGGTCAATTACTTGTACAGGATGTAAAGTTGGTGTGATTCCCTTGTTCAACCACTCAATTAAACGATTAAAATGATAATCAATCGACAATGATCTTGGCTTATAAACAAGACGATCGCCTGTTGAGAATCTCATGATAAGTACACTGCGACCATCACGATGTAGATCGCCACTTCCCGTTTGAATGTCTATTAATTCAACATAGTGTTCACCAAACGTACTCTGAATCTCAGTTAAATCATTGATTAAGTGCTCAACTGATTCACAAACTGTATTCTTCCACCTTTCTGTTGTCTCAACCATCAAACGAGCTAATACTGGATATTTAGAAAGTAATCTATAAATATCTTTATAATTCGTAATATGATTATCTATAAAGTCTTCATACCTTAATTCTGGTGTCTCACCATTTAGAAGTCCTTCAATCCGTGCAAGGTTTAACTCATATATTAAGACTCTCATTGATAAAGTTAATAGCCCTTCACAAGTCGCCTTCATTACACTTTCCTGTATAACGGATTCTTCCATGCGAAATGAAGTATGTTTGGCATTCCACTTCTGATAAGTTTCGCTTACCGATAATTTGGCATATTTAAGAAAAGGCTGTACAAAGGCAAGAAACTCAAGATTATGTAATTCCTCATTTTCAAAATGAACATCCTTCATATATAAATGCTGGCCATTAAATATCTCCTCGAGCTTTTCACCCCATCTTATTTCACCATTCACACTCGGATTATCTTTCTCCATTAAAATACATTTGAATTCTTCTTGATTCAATCCGTCTCCCAATAAACGAAATTCTGCTTGCGAGATCGGTAAACCAGTACGCTTATACCAGATCATCTCTTGATCTATATCATGATCATATGAAGGATTCGATCCTACACCCCGTTCATGCAGATATAATCCACGTTTCCAAGTTCCCGGATTTATGATTGTCGATGAAATATCAGTCATTCTATCTCTCCTTTATTAGAAAAGCGTACCTTATAAAGAAAACTTGGCTAGCACCAAGCAAATAAGTTTAGTAGAAACAATTAAGACAAGGATGATTAATTATCCTCCTTGCCTTAATTGGTCATGCATTTTGTTTTTCAAAATTAGCAGCAGACAAAAACACTATTAGGGCAGTCATCAGTGACTGTGCAAGACCATCCACAACCGTCAGCACCTGAAGCCTCTTGCAATTCCTCGTCAGTAATGGATACTACTACATTTTTCAAATCTTCCATTTTAATTCCTCCCTAAGTTTCATATTTTTTAGCA
Organism: Pseudalkalibacillus decolorationis; assembly: GCF_024609785.1. Classification (GTDB taxonomy): domain Bacteria; phylum Bacillota; class Bacilli; order Bacillales; family Fictibacillaceae; genus Pseudalkalibacillus; species Pseudalkalibacillus decolorationis. The sequence goes on along the minus strand of NZ_JANHJQ010000013.1, from coordinate 134,146 downwards.
ACCATGGCTCCTAACAATTTTTACTATAGACTACCCTTTTTCATTTTACAACCACATTTATACATATAATCTATAAATTTACTTTAATGTAAGGTTATGTAATGGTTATGTAATTTACTTTACCCTTTAAATATGTATCCCCTTCGGTATACCTTTTATTTTAACTTGAAGAAGGAAAGTCAATAATTGATTAAACTTACACTTGTCTTACATTCATGTAATTTGTAAGTTAAAATTACTTAATAATAGAATTTATCCCTCCCTTTCCCAGTTAGAAATAAGTCGATACCCCTTTCCGCGTTCCGTGATAAGTGCGTCGTGAATATGAAGTTTTGAAAGCTTTTTCCTCACCCTTGTCATATAGACATTTAAAGTATTATCATCTACAAAAACTTCGTCATCCCATATACTTTCAAGAAGTTGCTCACGACTTACCACGCATTCTGCTTTACGTATCAATTTATCTAAAATCTTCGCTTCTGTATGATTCAACTCAATCTTTCTCGCACCAAGATATAACAATAGCCTGTCAACATCTAGAGTTAATCCATTAAATAGTTGTTTACTTTTGTAATGGTTACTTGCGTAGCTACCATAAGTTCGTCTTAGTTGGCTTTTGATCTTTGCTAATATGATTTCATAATCAAAGGGCTTTGTTATAAAATCATCAGCACCTTTTTCCATAGCCATCACCTGCTCCATCCTCCCATTACGCGCAGAGATGAACAAAATAGGACACGTTGAAATGTCTCGGATATGCCCACACCAATAGTACCCATCAAATTTTGGCAAGTTAATGTCCATTAGTACTAAATGGGGTGAAAATCGCTTAAAATCTTCAAGTACCGCTCCAAAATCCTTTATTGAAAATGTTTCAAAGTCATACTTCTGAATGTAGTTTTCCAATAAGATAGCAAGTTTTGGGTCATCTTCTACAATCAAAATTCTAAACATATTTATCCCACCTTAGATGTCTTAATCGTTTTACACATAACTCGAACATTTTAAATACTTACAAATCTGTAAGTGAAATGAAAGGTTATTCAATGGAACTAATAATTTCCAACTCTTATACTAAATTTATAGATTATTTATTCAAAGGGGCATTAGGCTTATATATGTATTAAATGGGACTATTCTCCTTTTTCCTCTTTGAAACAATATAAGGTGGGGTAATGTATGATCACTAGTTCGAACGAAGTATTAATTTCTACAAATGGCCTAACAAAACAGTTTGGAGAACAGACTTCTGTTGATAACGTGGACTTGCAAATTAATCGCGGACAAATTTTTGGATTTTTGGGTCCAAATGGCGCTGGAAAGACAACAACTATTCGAATGTTACTAGGTCTTATGAAACCAACTAAAGGAGAGGTGAAACTATTTGACAAATCTTTTAATAACAACCGCTTAGACATTTTAAGAAAAGTAGGAGCATTGGTTGAAGCACCTTCCTACTATCGTAATTTAACAGGCTACGAGAATTTAAAGATATCCAGTGAAATTTTAGGCGTTACAAAACAGAGAATTGATGAAGTTCTTGAGATCGTGCGCCTAACAGAAGTGTCCGATAAGAAAGTAAAGCAATACTCGTTAGGGATGAAACAAAGGTTAGGCATTGCTTTAGCATTACTTGGTTCCCCCGAGTTATTAATACTGGATGAGCCAACAAACGGCCTTGATCCAAGTGGTATTCATGAAATTCGTCAATTAATTAAACGTATGCCAAGAGATTTCGGTATTACTGTATTAATATCAAGCCATAATTTAGCTGAAATCGAGATGGTTGCCTCACACGTAGGTATTATACAATCGGGTAAATTGAAGTTTCATGGGACATTGGAGGAACTGAAAGGTGATAATAAACCCCTAGTGGAGATTAAAGTGAACCAACCTGCGAAGGCAAAAGAGATCCTTATGCAACAACAAGTCCATGCACAAATCAAGGGAGACATGTTGTTTGTCGAAAACTTTGATGGTCCTGTTTATTCCATTAATACAAAGTTAGTCAGTAACGGTTTTGAAGTCTCTCATTTGGTTGAAAAGGTTCAAACACTAGAGGAAATCTTTCTCGATCTAACTGGAAGAGAGGGGGCTTTATAATTGTTTCGTCACGTATTAACAGCAGAATGGATGAAGCTTAAAAACAATTGGGTTGTTTTTCCCGTACTCATGGCTCCCTTACTGATCCTACTTTTGCAATATGCTAATTTTCGTATACGCTACTCCAGTGTTGTAAAGGAAGGAGATATTCCGTGGACGGTCTTTATTGAACAACATTCCGTCATTTGGGCCGTTCTCATCCTTCCAGTTCTCTCTGCATTACTGTCAAGTATGTTAATTATGACAGAGAACTCAGATAATAACTGGAAATACCTATTAGTTCTCCCTATTAAACGGGGAGAAGTCTATTTCGCAAAAATGGCATTAGTCGTTCTTTTTTTAATCATCAGTTCCATAATCCTTGGCGGTGGTATGGTAATCAGTTCAATTATTTTAAACCTTCCAGGCGAGATTCCTATTACACAGTTACTCCAAACGTTGAGTGCCGCTCTCATAGGGGCATTCGCAGTTCTAATGATCCAGTTTTGGCTCAGTATTCGCTTTAATAACCCTGGAATTCCTCTTGCCGTTGCGATCTGCGGAACAGTGTCTGCTATCTTTTTGCTACAGTCTGCCTTTACTCGTTGGCTTCCCTGGGTCTATCCGTATTTAGTACTACCGATTCGATTAAATGAAAACATCAATATCTCATGGTACATGTTTCAATCATTATTGGTAGGACTTCTATGTTTGTTGGCTGGTTTTCGAGAATTCGCACGTCGGGATATATAGATAAAGGAGAAATGAGGTTGATATAACCATGGATTTTATTAATGTATTGAAAATGGAGTTTCTAAAGTTAAAACGTTCGTATGTATGGTTACTCATGTGTGTGGCACCCTTACTTATGGTAGTCTTTGGTGCATATAACTTTGTCCGTTATCAGGATGTGTTTTTACAAGGCGATGCTGTCCCATGGCAAAAGCTACTAGGGCAGATTGTCACCTTCTATGGCTTGTTACTTTTGCCATTGTCAATCGCCGTAATGGCTGTATGGCTAGCACGAATCGAACATTCTGAAAACAACTGGAAGCATTTATTTACCTTGCCACTAAACCTTAAAGCCATTTACTTGGCCAAAACAATCATTCATATTTTATTGGTTGGCATTTCAATGTTGATCTTATATCTAGGAACGATAATCGCTGCAAACATCGTTAACGTAGGAGACATTCCTTTAAAAGCAATGGCTATTAATTCTCTTATATGCTGGGCGACATGCTTGCCAATTCTAGCCCTACAAATGCTATTAAGTATACGATTTTCGAATATTGGCATACCAGTTGGGATTAGTTTAGCTGCTTCAATAACAAGCGTTGTCATTACAAATAGTGCATACGGCAAATACTATTTTTGGTCCCTGCCTTCTCTTACATTAATGCCCAATTCAGAAGGGATGCGTAATCTAACCATTCCTTATTCGTTAAGTGTTTCCATAATCGCTTTCATGTGTTTATGGATCATTGGATATACTTTATTCCGCCGTCAGGAAGTTTAATTATTCCCTGTCAATTAGAGAGTATGTTACCGTGATTACTTCTCGTGTAGGCTAATATTATTGATTAAGTAAAGGGTGCCTTACCTGTAAAGAACCTTGTACAGATGAGGCACCCCGTCTAGTTCCCGATTCGAACTCGTTCAGCACCCATCATAGCTACAAACGGCCAGTGGGGACGTTTTCTCGCAACTAGATGCTGAAGTTGCCATCTATCTACCTATAGGCCTCCATAAACGACATTACCACTGACCATGACTGCTTTTCGATCAGGCTTCCGAGCTACCAATTCTGCAGAAGAAGCCGCATCTACAAATACAAAATCAGCTGGGTCTTCTGTTTTTGGCCATTGCTTTTCCCCATCATCGTTCAATGGAGTAATTCCTCTTGTAGCCCACTTCAATGCTTTACGCAATTGAAGTTCATCTTTAAAACCTGCAATTTCACTAAACTTAGTCACTTTTTCCAACACATCACCTGTTCCATGTGGACTCCATGAATCAAAAAATCCATCACAGCCAAAATGTATGTCAACGCCAAGCTGGTCTAGTAATTGTACTGGAGGGAGCGATTTGGTTAAAGGTATCGTGGACATAATCGCCACTTTTTGTTCAGCTAAACGATTGGCAAGCTGACGAGCACGTGCTTCCGAGACCTCGCCAATACAAAACGCATGGCTGATCGCGCTCCGTCCTTGCCAACCCGCATCTCCGTTTATATCCAGCCACTTATCAATCGTATACCATCCCATATGACCCCCATCATGGAGATGAATATCCACATCAGCATCGAATTCTGTTGCAATGTCCATTGTCATATATAGAGACTTTTCAATCGACTGATCGATACCTGCGGGATCTAGTCCACCGACCATCGTTGCTCCAGATCGCATGGCTTCCTTCATTAACTGAGGAACCTCATCTCTTAGCAAACCGTGTTGTGGAAAAGCAATTACATCTGCAGTTATAACCCCCTCATAATCCTCTAATGCTGCAAGAACCCCTTCAAGGTTTCTCAACCCTATGTAAGGATCGATGTTCACATGGGTACGGATATGAGTACTTCCATGAGATAAAAGAGTTTCAATCATCTTTTTCGCACGTTGTTCTGTTGTGGGAGCAAGCATTGCAAGCTCCTCGGCCTCATAGTGTAGACGTTCTTTTAAACTCCGAACCGGTTTACACGCCTTCCACCCTAAACTCATATACGTTTTATCTAGGTGATTATGCATTTCTTTGAACGTAGGAATCGCTAATAGCCCTTTGGCATCCAGCTTCTTACTATCAGTGTCAGGTATAGAAGAATGCTCATCGATCTGATCGACAATCTTCCCATCATCAACTTTCAAATGAAAAATACCTGTTTTTGTATAACCGTATCCCTCTTCATCAGTAAAGCTACCTGTTTCCAATTTTACATTTTGAATCCATGTTGCTACCATTGATAAAAAACCCCCTATTTATGCTCGAACCGCATCTAGATTCGTTTCAATCTTTTTCCCTTTGTGAATAGTGTGCGTAACCGACTTTCTGCGGGCCACGGCTTCCGCCGAGCAACTGGCATCGACAAGCAACATATCAGACTTATCGCCAACCTTTGGCCATACTTGTTCTCCAGACTCATTTAATGGGGTAATACCTCCACTAGCAAACTTCCATACTTGATTTAACGATTGTTCCTCGATAAGTCGAAAGCGCTCTGCCAAAATACTCAGCTTTTCGATTGTATTCCCCGTTCCAAAAGGACTCCAATGATCGGTTAAACTATCATGCCCCACAGAGACAGGAATACCAGCCTGATCTAATGTAAGAACAGGAATCGTTGGACGATTAATTGGAATTGTTGAGGCAACATCAATTCGCGCAGACTTGAGGTTCTCAATCGTTTCGTTTAAATCTTCACCTGATAAATCACCTAGCGCAATTGCATGACTAATCGTTACCCTACCTTCAAGACCTGCTTGCTCCGTTAAACCAGCTAGCTTATTAAATGTAAACGCGCCGAGAGAATCGGGATCATGTAAATGTATGTCTATCCCAGCCCCTGCTTCAACAGCAATATCGACCATCGTTTCTAACGATTTATCAATATTCCGGTCAACTGTTGCGGGATCAACACCTCCAACTAGGGTTGCTCCTGAACGCATTGCTTCACGCATTAATCCCTCTACCTGACTACGGAGCAATCCATGTTGAGGAAAGGCAACAATTTCATAGGTCAATTGATTTTTATAGCGTTCAAGGACGTTAACAGTGACCTCTAAATTTTTCAAACCAATCGTAGGATCGATATTACAGTGGGTTCTAATGTGGGTATGGCCCTGAGCCAATAAATGCTGTACCATTCGATCCGCTCTTTCCTCCGCTACAGCTAACTGTTTCGGTAATAGCTTCTGTTCCTCTTCTATTCTAGTAAAAATACCATTAGTGATTGGTTTACATGCTTTCCAGGGACCGCTGAAGTAAGTTTTATCAATGTGGATATGCATTTCGCGGAATGCTGGCATTAATAGCTGGCCATCCGCTTCAAGAATAGTGACCCCATCCTGTAATTCAATGGAATCGCTTATAGCCGCAATAATACCTTCTTTAATAAGGATGTCTTTTGATTCGGTATTCGTTTTAATTACTACTCCGTCTTGTTTCTCAAAACTTGTTTCTAATCGGGCATTCTTAATTAGTAAGCTTTGCACGAAAACATTCCTCCTTTAATAAGAAGGGAAGACCAACTCCCCTCCATTGTTTCTTCCTATTTTACCGTAGCATTGTTGATCATAAGATAACTGGCAGGACTTAACCAGAATCCATCTACATTGTTATTGTACACGGCTAAATGTTCATAATTCCGAATCGGAATGTAAACCGCTTCTTCCATTTCGATTTGCATCGCTTTCTCATACAATTCTTTACGCTTGTCTGGGCTTGTTTCACGACGGGCAGCCTCAATTATTTGGTCGACTTTTTTATTTGTGTAATAGAAATGATTCCCTGGTGATCCATGGGAATCGGAATGGAACAAGTTGTACTGGTTATAATCACCATCACCTGTTGCATTTCCCCATCCACCGATGAACATATCGTGATCCCCACTATCTACAGCCGAGATATAGGCACCGTACTCAAGCACTTGGATTTCAATATCTACCCCAATGCCTTTAAGCTGTGACTTAATAACCTCCGCCATACTAACTCTTTCTTTACGATCGCTTGTGATCAGTGTTAGACTAACGCCGTCCTCAAATCCTGCTTCTTTCATTAAATCCTTCGCCTTATTGATGTTATACTCGTAGGGCTCAATATTTTCACTATATCCGAAAACCTTAGGACTCATCGCTGAGTTAGCTAGTGTGCCAACATTATTATATATACCTTTTATAATTGCCTCTCGTTCAATCGCATGGCTAATGGCTTTACGTAGCTCAACATTATCTAATGGAGTCTTCTGAGTATTAAAACCGATGTATTCAACTGCTAACCCATCAGTCCGGTACATGTTCAATGTATCTGACTTATTAATCCGCTCAATTTCAGAAACTGGCACCTGGTCGGTAATGTGTGCTTCTCCAGTTTCAATCATGGCAAGTCGTGTAGCCGCTTCAGGAATTACTTCGAAAACAACCTTATCTATTTTCGGTTTTTTCCCCCAGTAATCTTCGTTTTTAACAAGCGTAATATCCTGTCCTGAATTCCAAGATTCGAACACAAACGGACCGGTTCCCACAGGGTTGCCGGCCAACGATTCTGGATCCTCGGTAATCACCTTTGGACTGAGGATGCTTCCTTCGTTGCTCGCCAAAATTGATAGAAGGGGAGCGTATGGTTCATCAAGAAGTAACTGAACCGTCGTATCATCAATTACTTTCACTTCTTCGATCATACTTAACTTATCTCGCTGTGGTGATTCTGTAGCTGGATCAAGTAAACGGTCGAATGTGGCCTTTACAGCCTCCGCGTTAAATGGAGTTCCATCATGGAAAGTAATTCCTTCATTTAGTTTAAATTGCCAAGTCGTTTCGTCTATCTGTTTCCACTCTTTCGCTAATTTCGGAACGATTTCCATATCTTTATTAAAGGCAACCAGTGTCTCATACACCTTCTGATAAATAATATTGGCAGAAGGAATATTGGTAATAAAATGTGGATCAAGATTTGTTGCATCCGCTTGGATGGCAATTTTCAATGTGCCTCCTGCATTCCCAGTATCTTGTGAACCTTCATTCGCCTCTTTTTCACCACCACCTGTCGAGCAAGCTTGAAGAATCATAACGGTAATTATGATGGTTACAAGAGTTAGATATGATTTCCCGCTTACTAAACGTTTTACTATTGTCATAAATCAATCATCCCTTTCTTTTGTATTTGTGTTTGCTATGGTAACTCTTACAAGCATTATAAGAGATAATGGTTTCTTTTTTTTGTAAGATTTTTACCTACTTTTAAAATATTTTGACAATTTAGAATAATAGCATTTACTTTACTATAAAAACTCTTCTATTCTTAGTTACACAGCATAGCCAAAATTGATACGAGGAGGACTCAATATGGAAGCACAATTGAAGACGCAGCAAGAAGCAATATCCTTCGATAAGCTTCGGAAGCAACAACGAATTGAAAGAATAGAAGCATTTATTAACAGAATGGTTCGGAATAAGGCCGCGTTAGTTGGGGGATTAATTGTTCTATTTTATATAGTGATCGCACTATTTGCCCCATTCCTTGCACCTTACGATCCGTTTGCTATTGATTTAGCAAATAAACTTCAAGCGCCATCTTTAGAACATTGGATGGGTACCGACGACAAAGGCAGAGATATTTTAAGTCGTATCTTATATGGATCGCGTTTGTCGATGGGGGTAGGTGTTGTCGCAGTATTATTCGGGGCTATCTTTGGTGTCATTATGGGTATGGCCGCGGGTTATTATGGTGGATGGATTGACTCGGTCATCAGCCGAGTTCTTGATATTATGCTCGCGTTTCCCGGTATTTTATTAGCTCTTGCTATTATTAGTGCCCTAGGCCCGAGCCTCTTCAATGTAACAGTAGCTGTAGGGGTGTTTTCCGTACCATTATTTGCTCGAATCGCACGTGGTTCAACGATGGAAGTGCGGAAACTAGAATATGTCGACGCCATCCGCTCCCTTGGTGCTAATGATGGGACAATCATTTTTTTGCATATTTTACCTAATATTTTGTCTCCATTAATTGTCCAAGGGACGTTACGCTTGGCAACGGCAATTCTTTCCGCTGCAGGGTTATCCTTTCTCGGACTTGGCGCACAGCCCCCTTCACCAGAATGGGGTGCAATGCTTTCAAATGGGCGAGATTTTATTTTCAGCGCACCATATATGGCTATTTTCCCTGGGTTGACAATCGCGCTGCTTGTCATGGGGTGTAACCTGTTTGGTGATGGTCTACGTGATGCACTAGATCCAAGAATGAAATCATAATGAGGAGGAATATTTTATGCTTGCTTTTATAACCAAACGATTGGCTCAAACGATTCCAGTCATTTTCGGAATTACCTTAGTTGTCTTTTTAATAATGCAAATGGTCCCAGGTGATTCAGCTCAAGTTCTTGCGGGTGAAGGGGCTTCAAAAGAAACGATTGAAAACCTTCGACATAATCTTGGTTTAGATCGACCGCTCTATGTACAGTACTTCGATTCTATAGCAGGACTTTTTCAAGGGGATCTTGGTATTTCTGCTAAAAGTCACCAGCCTGTTATTAATGAAATCACAACACGACTTCCCATTTCAGTTGAGCTCGCTTTTTATAGTACTTTAATTACAATCATTCTTGGAATGACTGCTGGTATTATTTCAGCAGTTCGTCCCTACTCGGTTTCAGATATGAGCGTTATGGTTGTCGCGCTTTTAGGAATTTCCTTTCCTAGTTTTTGGCTTGGCTTGATTTTAATGTACATCTTTTCTGTCGAGTTACAATGGTTTCCAGTTTCCGGATGGGATAGTGTTAAACACATGATTCTACCAGCGTTTACGCTTGGTGCAAGTGGGGCGGCAATTGTTGCCCGAATGACTCGCTCGAGTATGCTCGAAGTTGTAAGACAAGACTACATTCGAACAGCAAGGGCCAAAGGGATTAGAGGGTACCTCGTCATATACAAGCACGCATTACGAAATGCATTAATTCCTGTAATTACGGTTGTTGGACTCCAATTTGGTGCCCTACTTGGTGGTACCGTTTTGATTGAATCGGTCTTTGCCATCAATGGATTAGGACGGCTAATTGTTGAATCCATTCGAATGCGTGATATTCCAATGGTTCAAGGTGGAATACTTGTCGCATCTCTGGTATTCGTGATTGTTAACTTGTTCGTTGATATTTTGTACCGCTTCTTTAACCGTCGAATTGACTTAAATTAATAGGAGGGATTACACATGGCACAAGAGAAAGTTCTTGAAATAAATCAACTGAAGACTTATTTCCATACGAAGAGGGGTATTGGAAAAGTTGTCGATGGCATTGATTTAACTCTTCATAAAGGAGAAACGCTCGGAATCGTCGGAGAATCCGGTTGCGGGAAAAGCATGACATCTTTATCGGTTCTACAACTTGTCCCGGATCCTGGAAAAATTGTAGAAGGATCGGTTCGATTAAATAATGAGGAATTGGTTGGCAAGTCTGAAAAGCAAATGCGGAATATTCGTGGCAACCAAATTTCAATGATTTTTCAAGAGCCGATGACATCGCTAAATCCTGTCATTTCAGTTGGGGAACAAATTGCTGAGACCATTCGTGAACACCAGGGATTAAATCGAAAGCAAGCCTTTCAAAAGAGTATTGAGATGCTCAAACTCGTTGGGATACCTTCACCAGAAAAGCGCGCAAAACAGGAGCCGTTTCAACTAAGTGGCGGAATGCGTCAACGTGTGATGATCGCGATGGCTCTCGCCTGCAACCCTGAGGTATTGATCGCCGATGAGCCAACAACAGCACTTGACGTAACGATTCAATCGCAAATTTTAAAATTAATGAAAAACTTGCAGAAGAAGCTCAAAATGGGCATTATCTTCATTACTCACGACCTTGGTGTTGTAGCTGAAACGTGTGACAGGGTAGCTGTCATGTATGCTGGGGAAATTGTAGAATATTCCACGACCGAAGAGTTATTTCGTCATCCAAAGCACCCTTACACGAAAGGGCTCCTCCAATCATTACCGAAGCTTTATGAAGATCAAGAGGAACTACAGGCTATGGAGGGGAGCATCCCTAGCCCTTTCAAAGAACACCAAGGATGTAAATTTACCGACCGTTGTCCAATCGCCGAGGATTCTTGTCACCAAATCCATCCAGATCTTAAAATGAGCTCCGACCACTCGTATCAGGTTCGTTGCCTATTTTATCAGGAGGAAAAGGAATTAACGAAAGGAATGAGCTCTGTATGAAGGCCGCAACGAAACCCTTACTCGAAGTAAAACATCTAAAACAATACTTTTCTATGAAAAAAGAATCACCTTTTCAGAAGAAACAGTATGTCAAAGCCGTTGATGACATTTCTTTTGGAGTTGAGGAAGGGACAACGTTAAGTATTGTCGGAGAATCTGGTTGTGGCAAGTCTACAACCGGCCGTGCCATCCTTAGACTGGATGACCCAACAGAAGGAGAAATTCATTTTCAAGGACGTGATTTAGCTAAGTTGTCACGCCGAGAATTAAAAGATGTACGTGGGGATATCCAAGTCATTTTCCAGGACCCTTTTGCCTCCCTTAATCCAAGGAGAACCATCCGCCAAATGCTAAATGAATCGATGAAAATCCAAGACGTCCTTCCAAAATCGGACCGCGAGGGCCGGATGCTCGAACTAATGACACTTGTTGGCCTACCTCCAGATTCATTGGAGCGTTTACCACACGAGTTTAGCGGGGGGCAACGTCAGCGTATCGGGATTGCTAGAGCCTTGTCTGTTAATCCGAAAATGATTATTTGTGATGAAGCAGTATCCGCGCTTGATGTATCAATCCAAGCGCAAGTATTGAACTTGCTTAAGAAGCTTCAGAAACAATTCAACATGACCTATGTATTTATTTCACACGATTTAAGTGTTGTACGTCACATCTCAGATCGCATTATGGTTATGTATCTTGGTAAGATTGTAGAGATCGCCGATAAGCATTCGTTATTTAATAAACCTTCTCACCCATATACCAAGGCGTTACTGTCGGCTATTCCGGTTCCTGATTTAGATGTAGCCCGGAAAGAGATTGAAATAACTGGAGACGTACCTTCTCCGATTAATCCTCCATCCGGATGCCGCTTTCACACGCGTTGCCCATTTGCGACAGATCATTGTAGGAACATAGAACCAGAATTAAGAGAACTTGATGACGGTCACTTGGTTGGATGTCATTACGCTGAGAAGTTATCAATCTAATATTATTGATGTATAATATAGTTAGCGATCACTTGAAGGACGGAGTCTAATAGTATGATTAACCAAGAGACCCTTTCTATATATATTATGATATGTGTATTAGCCCCCTTACTAGGGTCTTTTACACTTTTATTTTTATTTATATTTGAAAAGCGAATTGACTCTTTAAAAAATCAGGCCACTCAGCTAGCTCTCGAACAAGAATTACAGCGTAGTCGTTTCGAAGTCCTGAGCCAACAAATTCAACCTCATTTCTTTTTTAATACCTTGAATGTCATTGGCAGCCTAGCTCGACTCGATCGAAAACAAGATTTAATTAGTTCAATTGAAACCTTATCAAAGTTTTTCAAACACAAATACACTAGTGATCAATCCCTAACCACGATTAGACAAGAACTCCAATATACGAACTATTATTTAGATATACAGAAACTACGGTTTGGGGATCGATTACACATAAAACAGTTTGTCGAGCCTGAGCTGAATAACAAACTAATTCCTAGCTATGCGATCCAAACATTTGTTGAGAATTGCTTTAAGCACGGATTTGAAAAATATCAAGGACCTGCTGAACTGGTTATTAACATCCGTTCTTATGACAAGGAATTGATTCTTGAGGTTTGGAATAATAAGGGGGAATACGACAAGGCAGAAGCCATCCCTCAACAAAGACGAGAAGGAATAGGTTTGGAAAATATAAAAGAAAGGCTTTCTCTACTCTATCCTGAAGAAGAGGTCGACTTGTATCTTATTGAAAAGGCAACTGGTACATTAGTTAGAATGGAATGGCCAATCCAAGAACAGTCCACATAGGAGGGATCTACATGAATATCCTTTTAGTAGATGATGAACAATTAGAGCTTGAGCAACTTGAATACCTTTTAAAACCTTATTTTAATTTGGGATCCATTTATCAAGCAAAGGATGCCTCAAGGGCTCTTGATATTGTGGAGAATGTGGCGATTCAACTTGCTTTGGTTGATATTCAAATGCCTGGTAAATCAGGTTTAGAGCTAGCCAGACAATTCAAGAATGATTACCAAATAAAGGTTATTATGGTTACCGCATATCAATCTTTCGAATATGCTCATCAAGCACTACGAATGGGCGTTGAAGATTACATTACGAAACCTTTGATTGAAAGTGAACTCATCGAAGCCATACAACCTTACCTCCAACAAGCGAACTTATCTGATATGGTCAACCAAACACTAGAAACGATTCACAGACGTTTCGGTGATCGGCTAACGTTGGGACAAATTGCAGATGACATCCATGTAAACAATGCTTATTTGAGCCGTAAATTTAATGAAGAGTTAAATACAAACTTCGCAAGTTATTTGAACACATATCGTATTGAGAAAGCTAAACGAATGCTTAAAGAGTCTCCGAAGATGAATATTTCACAAGTATCGGAAACATGTGGGTTTAATAGTCAGCACTATTTCAGTTCATTGTTTAAAAAGCAAACTGGATTGACTCCTCGCGAATTCCGCATGAAGGATGTCTAAATGTGATCAGCAAATCTTATAAATGGTATGTGACAGGAGGATTATCGTTAGGTGCCTCATTTGGAGTTTTAACCTTGCTCGCACGCTGGATTACTGCCAATACAATTCTATCATCACCGGAGACATTATTTAAATACGGTTTGCTAGGAGGCATTGGTTACTCCTTAATGGGATCTGTTGCTTTTATTCTATTTAGTTTCGTAGCAGTTAAAATTAAAAAGCGTTTTCGGAAACATGAGACGATTGGAGATGTCTTGTACGAACGTCTTCCAGGTCAATCCTATGTAATCATGATGGGATTATTACTAATAACAAGTTTTGACTCTCTATTTATTCAAGCACTGGGGGCTGGAATTTTATTTCACCTTATTTTAGATATACCTGCTTCTATTGGGCTTTTTATATTTTTCGTTTATTGCTTTGTTTATGCCGGGGTTGGGGGGATGAATTCCCTCCATAAAATTGAACCTATCAAAATTTCCCTGATTTTTGCTGCCATTATTTTTATACCTGCTTATTTCTTTATTCAAGAGGGGATCTACCCAATTTACGACGGGGTCCGACTCTATCACCCTTATCTTTTGTATTGGAAAAACTATGATGCCTTTCTATTTATGATAACAGCGATTTTAATTGGATTTGGACAAGTCATTACTGATCGGGCCACTTGGCAGCGTATTCATATTATTCAACCTACCAAGGTTCGAGCTTCTTTATGGTTGACCGGTTTGATATGGGGGACAATTCCTCTAGCGCTCTTTTCAATGCTACTTATTTCGATCTTTGATAAAAGTTATGACAATACCTACTCCTTATTATTCGAATTTGTCTATAAAATTGAACCCCTAATTTTGGTGATCTTATTCTTTTTATTTTGCTTCAGTACATTATCTACAACGGTTGGAGCGGAGTTACATGCGACGACTATATTGATTGTAAAGAATATCATGAGTATTAATAAGGAGTATACTGACCGTAGTAAATACCAGCTCTCCTACCTAGTTGCGGGCGTAATTTCGTTAGCTTTATTTATTATTAGTTCTTTTTTGACACCCAATTTATTAGATTTAATTTTCTTCTTTGGACAGTTTTACGGTGCAATGATCATCCCGATGTTATGGATTATCTTTGGAAAGAAAACGTTGAGTGCTTTCTTTGCCTATAGTATTTTAATTGGAGTTGGGGCTGGCACTATCGTGATGTTTTCAGGAGTTTCCATACTAGCGATTTGGATTAGCTTCATCACGAGCGGAGTCCTATCAACCCTCCTGTATCTTTTCAGTCCATCAATTGATTCTAGCTCCAATTAAACCAGAATATTAAAAGCAAACCTATAATCTGAAGTATAAATAATCTGAATATAAAGCCCACTAATACTTAACTCTTCATTTAGAGATAGCAACAGTGGGCTAAATTTCAATATTAATTTATACACTAGGAAGAAATCACTTTTCGCAGCTGTTCAACAGCATCTCTTGGACTATCCGCTTGGCTTATCGCTGAAATCACGGCAACCCCGTCTGCCCCAGCTTCAACAACTGTGGTAGCATTCATGCGATCGATTCCACCAATCCCGACAATCGGAATCGCTAGCCCCTCCTGGCGAATCATCTGAATGATCTGAGGGCCTTGAACGGAGCGGGTATCTGCTTTTGTTTTCGTCGCATACATCGGTCCGACTCCAAGGTAATCGACTCCGGCTTCAACGGCTATCTTCGCTTCATCCACATCGTGTGCAGAAACACCCAGTATCATTCGTGAACCAAGCCGATCTCGAACCACGGTAATCGGTGTATCCTCTTGGCCGACATGAATACCATCCGCATCAATTTCTAGGGCGAGTTCGATGTCATCATTGACAATAAAAGGCACCCCATAGGATCGGCAAATTCCCTGTAACTCTTTGGCGAGCTTTATCTTAGCCTCACCTTGTAAACTGCCAGTACCTTTTTCACGAAATTGAAAGAGCGTAACACCTCCGTCAAGTGCTTCCTTTAGTACTTCTTTCGGATCTTTTTTACAATTGACAGAGCCCATCACAAAATAAACGTTTAAATTTTCTCGGTTCAGCTTCAAATCTGAACGCCTGCCTTCCGATACGCCCAGTGGTTCGTTGGTCCATGTCCTGATCCGATCCCCAATTCGTGTTGGATTGCCGATGTAATGAAGTCCTTTGCTGTTTGGATCGCCTCTTGAACCGAATTTCCCTTCGCAACCTCTGCTGTAATCGCTGCGGCAAATGTACATCCAGTTCCATGTGTATGCTTCGTCTCAATTCGTGGGCCTTTGAATCTATAGAATTCATTTCCGTCATAAAGAAGATCTACCGCAAACTCTGCATCCCCGGTATGTCCGCCTTTAATGACAACGTTCTCGGCTCCCAATTCGTAAAGCTTCATCGCCGCTTCTTCTCGATCTTCATTCGACTGAATCGTAAGACCTGTCAATGCTTCTGCCTCCGGGATATTCGGGGTAACGATGTAGGCAAGTGGTAATAACTTCTCTCGGACAGCTACCACTGCCTCCTCTTGCAAAAGCGATGCCCCGCCCTTCGCAATCATTACCGGATCGACAATCAGCTTTGTCCACTCATGCTTTTTTACATGATCAGCAACTGCTTCAATAATCTCAGCACTAAATAGCATGCCTGTTTTCAGTGCGTTGGGTGCTAAATCAACCGCAATCGAATTTAGCTGTTCGACAACTCCTTCGACTGGTGTCGGATAAACGCCTTGAACACCGAGTGTATTTTGAGCTGTTAGTGCGGTGATCGCTGACATTCCGTACACATCTAGCTCCTGGAAGGTTTTCAAATCGGCTTGAATGCCTGCTCCCCCTCCAGAATCCGATCCCGCTACTGTCAATGCTTTATAGGTCATAACGCGCACCTCCCAATCAATACTGTTCCAAAATCATAATGTCATTTATCCTAAATAACGATGGTAAAGCGTCTTTGCTTCAGTTATGTCCTTTGTTCCGTGTACAAGCACGCGTCCATCTTTAAAGATCACCAGCCTTTGTTCACCTGTTGTGAACGACAACAGATATGGATTTTTTTCAACCGTTCCATTTTGCCCGGAAAGCATCTTTTCTAATTGATCTAGGTTTCTCGTTTGCGAAACAGACGGCCGGATTTGTACTGTATCACGTCCACATAAAATCGCTGTCTTCGTTTGATTTTCATACGACAAAAATGGATATGTTGGGTTCTTACCACAAGAAAGACAATCTTCCTTTTTCGCTTTTGAAATATCAATCGCCGTCTGCTGGTTTACCCAGAGATCAAAGGAAACGAGTTTTCGTCGAAGTGACGACCAGTCCTCTACTAAAATTTTCAGAGCCTCAACCGTCTGATATGCAACAACCATTTGAACGGCTGGACTGATAATCCCTGCTGTATCGCACGTCGCACCACCGAGAGGAACCGTCTCTAATAAACAATTCAAGCAAGGTGTATCCCCAGGGACAATCGTATAGCTAATCCCATAGCTACTAACGCAGGCACCGTAAATCCAAGGAATGTTGTGCTTTTGCGCAATATCATTAATCATTAGCCTCGTATCAAAATTGTCGGTCGCGTCTATGATCAGGTCAACATTGTTAACGAGCTGCTCCATCTCCTGTGGGGTAATATCGAGCACATGAGCCTCGATTTCAACCTGTGAATTAATTAGTGATAGGCGTGTTTTAGCCGCGATTGCTTTTGGAATCCGGTTTTCTGCATCCTCTTCACTATAAAGCTGCTGGCGCTGAAGATTGCTCCACTCGACATAATCGCGGTCTGCAATCGTAAGTTTTCCAACCCCTGCCCGTACAAGTGCCTCAGCATTTCCCGTTCCAAGTGCTCCAGCCCCAATCATAAGCACATGCTTTTCCCTAAGCTTTTGCTGGCCTTCTTTACCGATTGGAGCGAAAAGCGTTTGTCTAGAGTAGCGGTCCATTAACCGATACTCAAGCCTTCCACTGGACTGCTGGCTGTCGCATAGCGCTTTTTCGGAATTCGACCAGCTTCAAATCCGAGACGTCCAGCCTCAATGGCTAGTTTCATTGCTTCGGCCATCTTCACAGGATCCTTTGCTGCTGACACTGCTGTATTGAGTAAAACACCGTCTGCTCCTAACTCCATAGCAATCGCTGCATCTGCTGGAGAACCAATTCCAGCATCGACGATTACCGGTACATTGGATTGTTCGATAATAAAGCTCAAGTTCAACGGATTAATGATTCCTTGGCCAGAACCAATCGGGGATGCACCAGGCATAATCGCATGGGCGCCAAGCTCTTCCAATCTTCTAGCAAGCAAAACATCATCAGACGTATATGGAAGCACAGTGAATCCTTCTTTTAAGAGTTCTTCTGTTGCCTTTAACGTTTCAACTGGGTCTGGCAGTAACGTCTTTTGACAACCAATGACTTCCACTTTGACCATGTCACAAAGTCCAGATGCTTTAGCAAGTTTTGCGAATCGTACTGCTTCTTCTGCTGTTTTCGCACCAGCTGTGTTCGGTAAAAGGGTGTACTTTTCAAGATCAAGTTTCTCTAAAAAGTTTGGTTGGCTCGGCTCAAAAATATTCATCCGACGTACAGTAAACGTTAAAATGTCTGTTTCTGATACTTCTACTGCTTTCTTTTGTGTATCAAAATCCGGGTATTTTCCTGTTCCAAGTAAAAGTCTTGAAGTGAATTCAAAGTTTCCGATTTTCAACATATCATCCGCCTCCTACAAATTGTACAATCTCAAGTTTGTCCCCATCTTCAACCTTAGTTTCTGAAAGGGTTTCCTTATCTAGAATATCTTCGTTTCGTTCGACCATGACGACTTTATTATTCAGTTCAAAGTGTTCAAGAAGACCCGAAACCGTCGTGATCGTATCAGGTACTTCTACCATATCTCCGTTTATGTGTAATTTCATAGCTGATCAACTCCTATCTGATCACGATTGAGATGAAAGGCTTCGGCCCAATCACTCTTTAAAGGGATACCCTCGACAAGATCGGCCATCAATTTTCCAGTAATCGGTGAAAGTAAAATCCCGTTTCGGTAATGACCGGTTGCAACGAACAGCCCTTTCATATCAGGATGTTCTCCTAAATAAGGTAAGCCGTCATTCGTTTGCGGCCGTATCCCCGCCCAAGCGTTATCCCATTCTGAATCCGCAAGCTCAGGGATAATCTGCGTGGCCCGGTCCATTAGTTTCGAAAGGCCATTGAGTGTGACCTTTTGATCAAAGGAATGCGCTTTTTCGGTTGCTCCAATAATGAGCCGGCCGCCGGTTTTCGGAACGATATAGCATCCCTTTGTAAAAAGCGTTGAGGTTATTAAAGGTTCTTCGGTGACGACTGAGAAGCACTCCCCTTTTACCGGATACGTTTTGAGCTCAATTCCCGCTCCTTTTAAAAGTCGATTGCTCCATGCTCCGCCAGCTACAATGACGTTATTTGCATGGTAAGTTTCAGCATGTGTCTCAACGCCGATGATACGGTTACCCTCTTCAATGAGTTCGGTAACCTCGGTATATTCTTTGATAATAGCTCCTGTTGCACGAGCACCCGCGGCAAATGCATTTGATAGATGGGGTGCCGATAGATTTCCGTCATTCGGAATGTGCATCGCACCATGTAGACCTTTATTGGTGAATGGTTCCTTTTGGTGTAATTCAATTGGGTCAATCCAAGAGGCATCTTCACCAAGCTTTTGTTGTTGGTCAATAAGTCTCTGAAACTCTGAAGCTTCTTCGACAGAGCGTGCGATTTTAAGCATACCGTTGTGGTGGAGCTCAACATCAATCCCGGTTAGGCTTTTTAATTCAAGAGCTAGATCAGGAAAAAGCCGTCTACTCTCTTTTGCCAATTGGAACAACGGACTGTCTTGCTCAAGTTCAGTTTGGGCACCGAGCATGCCAGCAGCTGCACTGGACGCCTTACTGGCCACTCGGTTCTTTTCGAGAACGAGTACGGTCCGCCCTTTTTTAGCCAGATTGTAGGCGATTGAACTTCCGATGACTCCTGCTCCAATAATAATCGAATCAAAGTGGTTTCGCATTCTGGCACCTCCTATGAATGTAAAGCAGAATAATAATTTTGCACAGCACGCAATGGATCCTTTGCCTCAAACACGCCTGACATAACTGCAATTCCACTTGCCCCGGCATTGAGGACTTCTTTTACATTATCGGGTCGGATACCGCCGATCGCGATGACCGGAAGTTTGCTAGTTTCGCAGACAGTTTCTAAATTCACTATACCATGTGGAGTAAGGTCTGGCTTTGAGTTCGTCTCAAAAATGTGGCCATATATGAGATAGCTGGCACCGTTTCTTTCCGCGTTCACCGCCTCATCTGGTGAGTGCACTGAACAACCAATCTCCAGTTTTGGGAACATGTACCGAACAGTTCGTACGTCCAGACTATGGTGAGCGAGTTGAACGCCCTTCGTTTGTTTAGCGAAAGCAACATCAACCCGATCATTGACGATAATTTTCTGACGAGGGACTTGTTGCTCGATTGTTAGCCTATCGATGATGCCGGCGATTTCCTTTGCTGAGCGATGTTTTTCACGAATATGGATTGTATCGACATACGGATGGATACGAGTCGAAATGCCTACGAACTCTTCAATCGATTGCCTTCCTGTCGAAACAACATGCAAAACCATAAGATTCCCACCTTTGATATCTGAAAATCAGTTTAATTTGCGTAATATGTCCTATTTCGAGAGATATTTTCCGAACTTTCGAAAATATGAGGCACATTTACAGGTCAAATTTTAAAAATACAGGGCTAAATGCGTAAATACGATCGTGACTCGGAGAAAATTCGAGCACAACTCGAGAAATACGATCGTAACTTGGAAAATACAAGCACAACTCGAGAAATACGAGCGTAACTCGGAAAATACGAGTACAACTCGAGAAATACGAGCGTAACTTGGAAAATACGAGCACAACTCGAAACGTACTTACCTAGTCCTATAAATACGGATCATTCGTAACGTACGTCCCCTGTTGGTAAGATTGGTACATTGAGTGATAGATAGTAGGCAGCCCCGATAAGAAAAACCCAGCTTACGATAAACACCACATCATACCCTGAAAATCCGATTTTATAGTAGAATGTACGCTTTTTCACTTCTGAAAAACGCTTCGCTTCCATCGCAACCGCAATACGATGTGCCCTCCGGATACTTTGAGATAATAACGGAATCGAATACGACTTCAGCTTAAAATAAAAACTCCGGATTCCCTTTTGCTGCTGAACACCTCGGACGACCATAGCGTTACGGATCGTTTGAAATTCCTCAATCATAATCGGAATCAACCGAAAGCCTGCCATGAAGCTATAGGCGTATTTCGGATTCAATTTCACCTGCTGCATAAGCGAATAAAATAAATAAACCGGCCGTGTCGTTAAAGAGAACGTTAACCCGAGTGTCGCAAATACAAGTGCACGAAACCCAAGGTGAATCCCCCTATAAAAGCTTTCTTCTGTAATATGAATAAGCCCCCATTTAAACCAGGTCGTGTCCCCTTTTCCAAACAAAATCATTGATGATGCTGTAGATACGAAGACAATGATAAATGGAATCGATAAAAGGGCAAGACGTTTCGGCGGATGTCCGGAGAAAAGAATAAGCAACAATAAGGCGGAAAGAGTGCCATACACGATCATGTTCAACTGATGCACAAACAAAACACCGATAAACAATAGCACCATTACCAGAAGCTTCAAACTCGGGTTAATTTTGTATAACCACGTTTTTTTAATCGTTAAATCAAGGTTCATTTCTGCCACCCCTAAGCGTTGACCAATTCTTTTTCTACGTTAAAATAATCGCTCGTTAGTTGACCGTCATCAATTTTCCAAACACGGGTCGCAAAATGCTTCACGATCTCTTCATCATGGGTCACCATTAAAATCGTTGTCCCATTTACACGGTATTCCTCAAGCATCTCAAGCAACGCGAATGTATTCCGCGAATCCTGCCCAAACGTCGGTTCATCGAGCAAAAGCACCGGCGGGTTTTTAATGATAGACGCCGCGACACTTAATCTCCGCTTTTGACCGATTGACAATTGATAAGGATGATGTTTGCGTAATCCATTTAACCCAAAGCATTCCAAGCGTTCATTGACTTTTTCCTCAATAAACTGCTCATCCATTTGTTCAATCCTCAACGCATAAGCGACCTCATCATAGACCGTATTTGTGACAAACTGAAACTCAGGATTCTGGAACACAAACGTCAAATACTCCGTTACATTCCTCGTCTTTTTTACTGAATTGCCGAAAAGCGTGTATGTCCCCTTTGTTTTTAAAAATTGCATGAGTGACAGCAAAAGGGTCGATTTTCCTGCCCCATTCGCTCCTGTTATCGTGATCCATTCACCCGTAGTAATAGTCGCGGATGGTACCGTGATTGCGGGGTCCTTCTTTCGTAATCCTTGAAAACCTTGCAAATCAAACACGATTTCAGCGCGGGGATCATTCATCAAGGGTTTCGTTCGCGAACGAAGATAATCCTCCCATACGCCAGGGTACCAGACACCGTGTTCCTTCAGCGTACTCTTATAGTGCGTAAGAATGTATCCCTTCTCCCCGTCTGCGATTATTTCACCATTCTGATTGAACAAAACAATTCGTTCAACGAGGTCCAGAACATGTTCGAGTTTATGCTCAACGATAAGCAGTGTCTTCTCATCGCTCACATTTTTCACCGTATCCCAAATCGACTTCGAGCCTTCTGGATCGAGCATTGCCGTCGGTTCATCTAAAAATAGGACATCCGGTTCAAGCGCAAGCACCGACGCGATTGCAAGCCGCTGTTTCATGCCACCTGATAACGTCTGAATGTTCGTATGAAGATCATCAAACGTTAAGCCGACCTCAGCTAAAAGGGCTTTAATTCGAGTAGGCATCTCTTGTCGGGGTACACACAGGTTTTCCAAAACAAAAGCAATCTCCTCGTCAACATAGGGCATACAAAATTGCGTGTCGGGATCCTGAAAAACATATCCCCAAGACTGTGGCAACTGTATATCCTCCGTCTTAACCGGAACTTCAATGGAACTTGGAATCAACCCGGATAGAACTTGAAGAAACGTCGACTTCCCGCACCCTGAAGGCCCTAGCAGAAGCACCTTTTCACCTTTTTCAAATGAGATCGACAAATCTTTAAACCTCAACTGTGGATCATCAGGGAACTTAAGCCTCAAGTTTGTCACACTAGCTGCAATGTGCCTATTCGTCATTGGATCACCTCATTACTGATCAAGTGCATCATAATCTTGCTTTGTCGTTGGCCTAACTAAGTTTGTTACACCAGTTGCCTCAAGCGCTTTTACAAGATAATATCCACCGACACCGGCAATCAAGATCGAGCCAATAAGACGGAATCCGACCATCAGGCTAAGGTTCCAAACGGCGAGATCGCCAATGTATCCTTTGTAATAATCAAAAATGAGTGAACCGACTCCAGAACTGAGTGCCGCAAACGATACGATGGCAACATCAAAACGTTTGTATCTCGCTGCCATAAAGACAATTTCGGCAAATAATCCTTGAACGACCCCGTATAGGAGCACTTCAAGTCCAAATTCAGATCCTAATAAAAATTCTCCAGATGAAGCTGCGATTTCTGCAAGTAATGCCACGCCTGGCTTACGAATAATAAGAAATGCTACGATTGCTGCGATAAACCACATTCCATAAATGAGCTGATCGAGCTGAATCCCAAACGGTTTTACTAAATAATAAAGTGGTCCCCATAACTTATATACGATTCCAAAAACGATTGAAATAACGATGGTTACCAAAACATCTGTTAATTTTAATCCTCTAGACATGGTTAATTTCCCCTCCCGTTGAGCCGAGCTGATTTTCGTAAAAAAGTACGTTATGCTTTTGTGGTTGTTAGGCTAAACTGCCATGACTCGAGTGTATATGCCATCTCCCAAAAACTAAGCTCATACTGACTGCTGATAATGAAGTGTTGCTTCATTCGTTCACGATCTTCCTCTGTTACTTTTGCAGCAATTTCATCTAGGCGATTAATTTGCTCCTCAACTAGTTCACGGAACCATTCCCCACCGTATGCCGCAATCCATTCCTGGTAAATCGGCTCCTCAGGTTTTGAAGCCTTGAGACGTTCACCAATTTCATAATAGAGCCAGTAACATGGTAAAATCGCTGCGATAATGTCCCCAAGATGCCCATTATGTGCAGAACGATACATATGAGACGTGTATGCATATGCAGTTGGAGCAGGTTTGAAGTTAGCTTTCTCATCGTCCGTAATACCAAGCATTTTTGAAAAATTCTCATGCAGTGATAGTTCGGCTTCAGATGTCCCTTGTGCATGGGCCGCCATACTCGCCGTCGTTTTTAGGTCCGTCGCCTTTACCGCGCCAAGGGCTTGAACTCTTGCAAAATGGGATAAATAATATGAATCTTGAAGTACGTAATAGCGGAATTTTTCGAGTGGAAGTGTTCCGTCTCCAATTCCTTTAACGAAAGGATGTTCAAAGCTCGCCTCCCAGATCCGATCCGCTTCTTTTCTAATTTGCTGTGAAAATAACATTTGACCCTCTCCCTTTTTGTAAAATACGATCCACTCTGTTCGATGATTACTTTCGGATACCGCCAAAAGATTGTAGTACTGAAGGTGAATCTGAGGTTTGGCTGATAAATCGGAAACTTGGCTGATATATTCTGAGTTTAGCTGATAAATCAGATTCTTGGCTGATATATTCCGAGTTTGGCTGATAAATCGAAATCTTGGCTGATAAACTCTGATTTCGGCTGATAAATGTCGAATTCGGCTCATAAATCAAAAACTTGGCTGAAAAATGTCGAATTCGGGTTATATTCCAAGAATTTTTTTCTGAAATGTAGCTTTAACAAGTAAATGAGGGCATATTGTTGTAACCAGCACTCAATTTATCAAAGGTTGCAATTAATTAGTCAGAAAAGTACTCAAGTAGTCAAAACAAACCCTCAAACTAGTCAAACTCGAATTATCACCGCCTCAGTAAAACCCTCCCCCCTCCGCTAATAATACTTTTGTATGAAAAGTTCTATTTTCAAAGGTATTAAAAAAACCACTTTCCTTGTTTCGTAAGGAAAGTGGTTGTCATTTATAGGCACGTTGGTAATTTATGTAGCCTGCAAATCACCACTTCCCTACGCTGGTATGAGCCAGTTCAGGTTCTAAGGGTCTTAAAGTCGAACTTTAATCTCAGCCTTATAAAGGCCCCCCTAGTGGATCGTCTATTAAATTTTATTTTTCGTTGCTATCGTATCATGATTTTAGGATTTGTCAAACAGATTTGCATTGGAAAAATCCCTTTATTGTAAAATCACCTTTCGACCTGATCATTTTACAAGCGAATTTTTAAAAGCATAGATGACAGCTTGGGTGCGGTCTTGAACGTCCAACTTATCGAGAATATTGCTTACATGCGTTTTCACAGTTTTCAATGCTATGATCAATTCATCAGCAATCTCTTGGTTCGTCTTTCCTTCTGTAATCAGCATGAGGATTTCAAGTTCGCGCCCCGTTAGTTCTTCATGTGCTGGACGCTTATTCCCTTGTCGCATTTTCGTCATCATTTTACCAGTTACTTCAGGCTCTAATACGGTTTGGCCGTCAAAAGTCGCCCGCACAGCTTTGGCAATTTCACTCGCTTTCGACGTCTTCAGCATATAGCTCGTCGCACCGCTTTCCAACGCTGGATAGACCTTTTCGTCATCGAGAAAACTTGTCACAATAATTATTTTTGCTTCTGGCCATTCAGATGTAATTTGTTTCGTTGCTTCAATACCATCCATTTCCTTCATTACAAGATCCATTAGAATGACATCCGGCCGCAGTTCAAGTACCATATCCACTGCTTCGCCACCGTCACTCGCCTCACCAACTACCTCAATATCCGGCTGATTGGAAAGGTATGAAGAAACGCCAATCCGTACCATTTCGTGATCATCCGCAAATACGACTCTAATCATCACCTGCTTCCTCCTCTCGAATCACTGGTATCGTAACTTCAAGACGTGTCCCTTTATTTGGAACACTGACAATTTTCATCGTGCCGCCAAGCTCAACGGCCCGTTCATGCATATTTTGTAATCCGTATGATCCCGTTTTTGCCTCGTCTATTTTAAAACCAACACCATCATCTTCTACTCGTAATCGGACGATATCATCGCGTTGAATACATAATACGTTTAACGAATTAGCTTTTGCATGTCTTAACGTATTCGATACTGACTCCTGTAAAATACGAAACAGATGGTCTTCGATGCCTTTTTCAAGTTTCAGTTCCTCGACCTTCCATTCAATTTCAATCGGAACCTTATGAACTAGTTCCTTAAGCAGCTCCTCGACCCCTTCCTTCAGGGACTTTCCTTTTAACGCAACAGGGCGGAGATGCAATAGCAATGCTCTCATTTCCAGCTGGGACTGGTGAATCATTTCCTCGACAAGCTGTAGTTGCTTTCGTTTATTGTCAGATTCCTCATCACTTGCTTCGTTCACCGCCGACATAAGCATCGACGCGGCAAAAAGCTGCTGACTTACTGAATCATGCAACTCACGCGCCAGCCGATTTCGCTCCTGTGAAATGATTTTCTGAATCTGCTTTTCCTGATCCTCAGCCTTCTGATTGGCAAGCTTTTGTGAGAGCTTCGTTTGCTCTGCGATATGATGCTGTACTTTTTCAAGCTGGTTCCAGATCTGTTCGAGCTCTTGTGTTTTCATCACTCCATTTTCCACAGGATTGAGAGTTCGACCCCTATGAAGTTGATTCAGCCCGCCCACCAGTTGATCGAAATTTTTCCGCCAATAAAAGCCTGAAGATATGCCAAAGACAAGGCCAGCCATAACACTCAAGACCGGTACAACGAGAATAAACGGAAGATCGAATACCTCCCGTTGCCATAGCTGCGACCACTCACCTAATGGATATGTGTAAAAAAAGACAGCCGAGAACTGGATCAGGACAGTGAACGAAACGGAAAGACCGAATATGATTTGTCGTTGTACGATGCTCATATCCGCTTCACCCCAAGGTCCCCGACCGTCATGGAGGTGATGATTTTCATTTTATGAGTTGCCTCTTCGTATCCATCGGTCCGGTATAAAAGGCTTTGATTCAAAATCTTTTCTTCCTTCTTATCGAAGATCTCACTTGAACCGGCAAGTACCGAATGGCTAACGCTTACCTCGACCTCATATGGGACGAGAATCCTTACATTGCCGATAAAACTGCGGACGAGAATGACCGATTCACCTTTAGGCAAAACCGTGTTACTTAAATCGATTACCGTATCACCGATTCCGCATTGAATATTAAGATCATCCCATTCGTAAGCAGCTTCAGGCGTAGCTTGACGACCGAAAATCATGTTTTGCAAGATAGGTTTTCTACGATAGACCGTTTCCCCTACGAGATCCGAATCTTTCTTTGAAAAATCTGGTGTAATATGCGAAGGCTGTTGTTTCGATTTTGCAAAAAGAATAATGACATAAATCAGAACTGCAAATATGAGAAATCGAAAGGCAATCGTATTTAAAATTGTGAAAATAAACCCGACCGTCCCACCCCAGAAAAACAATTTTCCAAACGTACGATGGTAGCGTTTCCGACCGATATAAATAAAGCCAATTGTGATGACAAAAAAGAAGATGGGGCCCCCGCCGTGAAACGACATCTCCAATAATAAAAGGAGCACACCGATTACAAGAAACCAGCTGATGACATCTGTTCTTGATTTGTTGAACATAAGGACCCTCCTCTCTCTTTATTTTACAATGTTGTTTAGAAAACGCGCATTTTATATATGGAAAAGGCGTAGAGAACTACGCCTTATTATCATACCAGATATTGATTATACTGTTGTAGCTGAACTTTCCTCTTCTTTTTTCGAAGACGCTTTTTCAATCTGGGTAATTCGAGCATCAATCGTGTGGCGATGATAACCCGTATTCACTTGATGCTCGAGGCGATCTAGGTAATTCTCCATTTCCTCAAAACGGGAGAATGGCTTGTTTGAATACTTCGTAGAATCAAGCACGGTGTTCATTTTATGGTGGGCACGAGTCATGTTTTCCCTTCCCATCAACTCCATTCGCTTGATGTGCATATCCTTGAGCTTATGCTTCATTTCCTCGTATTTTTGCTCAAGTTCGTCCAGCTGTTGAATGGCTTGATCACGAGATTCTTTTAAGCGGTCAGTTCGTTCCTCATATTGGTTCTGTTCCTGAATCGCAAATTGATGAAGCTCAATCTCTCCAGCATTCGAAGCGATTTCCGCTTGACGCTTACGCTTCGCTGCAAGTTCGTATGCTTGATTGTGCTCTCGCGTGAACTCCTCTTTTAACAAGTATTGACGTTCGACAAGCTTTCGAACCCTCTCAACTTCTTGCTCACATTCCCGTAAATATTGGTTTAATAATGCAATCGGGTTTTTTTGTTCTTTAGAATCAAGCATTTCGTGAAAATCCGCCTCAAGCGAGTTTTTTAAACGTTTGAATAAATTTGCCATTATTAATCTCTCCTTTAATTATCGATTAAGGTCTGCCCATTGACGTTCAAAATTCGTAAATGGATCGTTGTCTTCTTTTACCACTTCATCTTTCTTGTTCCAGTTTTTGTACACGACGTAAAGAATGTACAATGCTGCAATTCCAAGAACTGCCGGAACGTTCGTAGCAGTTATAGCCAATGCCACCAACCCTACGATCGCCCAACCGACTTTAGCGCCAGTCGAATCCGTCTTCATATATTGCTTAATGGAAAAATAGAGAATCGCTAGGCTGATTGCGAGTCCGATCATTGGACCGAGATTTGCAAGTAACACGATGGCAGCAATCCCACCAAGAACGATTAATCCAAACTTTTTCATTGCTTCTTTCCCTCCTTTTACTTCATGTATCTATCGTACCTTCAAACCCGTTCTCCTATAAGGAGCCTCCGCTTTAACTTTCTCTAAGACTTGAGGCGTAGTAGTTCGTAAGGCTTGTTCAATGACGCATCTTTTAGCGACCTTTATAGAAAGTATTTTTATACTTTCTTAACGTGTAAAAGCCCGAGATCATGCAAATATAAGCATGATCCCGGGCCAATCCTCTTTTAAATTATAAGTGTGTATATAACAAGCGGAAAAAAAACAGACCTACCTTCTTCTTTTAAACCATTTTACCGCAATGAACTTTCTTCATTTCTGTAAGATCAATCCGGATCAACGTTCCCTTATAAAGCGTACTTTCAACTTCAATTGTTCCGCCGTGGGCTTCGATGATCTGTTTTGCAATTGCCATCCCGAGTCCCGTTCCTTTATGAGCTTCACCAGTATTCGTTCCACGATAGTAACGATCGAAAAGTCGGTCCACCTCAGGTTTGGGAATCCCTCGCCCATGATCCTCTATCTCAATCACTGGTCCATCTTTCATATACACATGAACCTCGGTCCCTTTCGGATTATGAACAATGGCATTATAGATTAAATTCGAAATCGCACGTTGTAACAGCTTCCGATCGATGTTTAACACAATACTTTTCTCTGTTGGCTGAAAATCAATTTGCGATAGTTCGTGTTCAGGATGGTTTAAAATATCAATAACAGTTTCCCGGACGACCTCAACAACATTTACTGGCTGCACTTCCAACGTTACAAGTTCATTTTTCAACTGGTACGTCAGCTTAAGATCTTCCGTCAAGTTCTCCATGTAGTTCGATTTCTTTAAAATGATTTTCACGTATTTTTCTCGTTCTTCTGTACTTAACTCATAATCAGGATCCAATATAATTTCGGAATACCCTTTAATTGAAGATAGCGGTGTTCTCAAGTCATGGGTAATATTCGCTATCCATTCCTCACGCATTCTATCAATCTTTTTCCGTTCCAATTCGTTAGATTGCAACGTTTCACCAAGTTCGTTCAGACTCATATGTACATCACGGAAAATCCCTTTATCTGCATAACGGTTCAAGTAATATCCTTTTGCTAAATTTTGAATCGCGTTAATCACTTTTAAAATCGGGCTAACAAGTTTAGAACTGGAAAAATACCCGATTAATAGCGCAAACACAAGGATTACGAGTAACATACCGAAAAATAGCTTGTTCAAGTCGCTTAGAAACGTATCTGGACTGAAAAGGTAGCTGGCTTTTGCGACATTTTGTTCAGGAAAACCCATGACATAACTGAACTCTCGTTCTCCTCTGTCAGCAATACCTACAAAGATTGTATATCCATCAATTGCCCCTGTGTATTTATGGTAAAATATTAGCTTTCCAGGTGTGTAATGAGCAGGTGCTTCTTCAGGCTGATAACGGCCGTAAATCGCATTTCCATTCTCATCAAGCACCTGAATCCAGCTATTGTAGTCTTTCAGTTCAGCGAGCTTACTTTCTTCAATAAAAACCTCACCATCACGGAACTGGATGTTCTCACCAAACTCAATCGTAATACTTGGTGCATCTACACTTAACAGAACCTCAGAGTTCTCCGTTTTACTCATATAAAACAAATAAAAAACAAGTAGCATAAAGCAGACGAAGGAGATGATGATCGTGATGATGATCGCGGTCAAAAACCTTCTCGTTAGTCTCCACTTCATGCTACTCACCCCTTGTCGTCAGCTTGTATCCAAGTCCTTTTATCGTCTTAATAAAAATAGGTTTGCCCGGATCAGCCTCTAACTTTTCTCGCAAATGACGGATGTGGACCATGATCGTGTTGTCATAACCTAGATAATCCTCGCCCCACACTTGCTCACAAATTCTCTGTTTACTCAAAATTCGATTAGTATTCTCAGCCATGTAAAGAAGCAGCTGATACTCCTTTGCCGTTAATGTCACAAGCTTTCCGTCCAACGTAACTTCACCTTTATTAGGATCTATTTCAATCGGACCCACCTTTGGTGGTGTTGGTATAGACGGCTTCGTTGTAATCCTATTTCCCAAGTATTGAGTACGACGAAATTGCGCTTTTATCCGAAATGCAACTTCCTTAGGGCTGAAAGGCTTTGTCACGTAGTCATCCCCGCCAATTCCAAGCCCAAGCAACTTGTCGACATCATCCGTTTTTACCGATAAAAAGATAATCGGTGCATAGCTGAATTCCCGGATGCGCCTGCAAACCTCAAGTCCATCGATATCGGGAAGCATAATATCCAATACGATTAGGTCTGGGTTCTTTTCCTTACACAGTTGAACGGCGTCAAGACCTTCCATCGCTTTATAAATCGTGCGAAACCCTTCTTTATATAAAACTGTTTCTAGCATGTTTACAATATCTTCTTCATCATCGACTAGAAGTATTTTTTTATCCGTAATGCCTTCCATATTAAACATGTACTCACCTATTCTTTTAGAGGAAGTTACAAGTATACAAATTCTTCGGCTTTTTGAACGTGTGGTTTATTAAATAATATCCTTTGTTCGAAACTGGATTAGACCGATTGCTGTGATTACTACGAACGATAGGCCACAAACCGTATACATGATTTCTGCTTTTCCCAAGGGACCAAAAGTATCTGTAAGTGCAGAGGTAATCGGATACGTCCACGGATAATAGATCCAGTACTTAGCCGAATTCGCAATTAACATCGATGGTAACGCAAGACCTATACCTACCATAAGTGGTACCCCTACATGGGAAAAGCGCATGCTTACATAAAATTGAATCGCGATAATCGGCAAGGATGCAACAATTACCAAAAATGGTCTTTGTACTATCATATCATAAGGTATCGATGAATCGGCCCCCACGCTAATACCAGCTATAATCAACCCTACTGTATACACGATGACACTATAAATGATTAATGCGAAACCGATTAAGAGCTTTGAAAAATAAACATTTTCCCGTTCAACCGGTAAGGAAAACAACTGTTTCCAGCCATCATGATGATGTTCGATTCTAGCAATAATGGACAATATAATCGTTATTAATAGGGGAAAAATGAACCAGGAAAACTGAGTCATGGCACCGAGGTAAACAAAATGCCACAAGTCCTCCTCCTTACCTTTCATATCTACTGCAAACAGTCCCCCTTGTAAAGCCGCAAACAAAGGAAGAAAGGTAGCAAGAATGAGTAGTTTCGATCGTTTGATTTTTAAAAATTCAATGTGTAATGCTTTAATCATGTTCCTTCCTCCTTATACAATATCCTTTTTATTAAATACAAAAAGTCCGACCATGAATACAATTGCACCGTAAATAAGACCACCACTAATTGCGATGTCAGGATTAAAACCGAACTTCCCTAAATCCCCTGCGATATATGGGTAAAGAAAGGGGAAAAACTTACCTATCTGTTGATGTTGATACATGAGAATACCGGACACAATCATTCCAACAAACGCAACCACCACAGGGAATATCGGATTTTTCATAATCACATTCAACAGGTTTTGAATCGCTGCTATCGCTAATAAGCTAATAAACTGAAACAAAACGTAACGACCGAACAGTTCAAAGCTGACCGACTCTGGAAACCCAGTTAATTTTCCGACCAGAATAAGACCTAGTGCATTAAATAAAACCAACAACCATCCGAAAACCAATATGATCAAATATTTTGATAGAAGTACGGATCCTCTTGTAACCGGAAGACTAAGAAGGTTCTTCCAATTATCGACTTTTGATTCATTTTGATGGATGAATGCACTGATGACGGCAACAAATACCGGTAGAAAAAGCCCCCAAGAAAGGACTCCGTGATTTTCATTGATTAGCATTTCCCAAGACGATATTCCGTTTTCCTGTGCATTAGGGAACAAATAATCATCGTAACGTATCACCATATCGAGTAGCATCGCACCTGTCGTTCCTAAAGGGATGATAAATAGAAAAAGCCATAAAAAACTTCGCTTCTGTTTACTTAATTCTGTGCCGATGAGCTGTACCAGTTTCATCGTTTCAAATCCTCCCTCGTTATAGATAAGAAGATTTCTTCAAGTGTGTCACGATGCTCACTCAGGTGCCTTACAGAAATGTTGTTCATCACAAGCTTTTTATTCATTTCAGCTGGATCGACTGTTTGTTCAGGGATATATAGTCTTCCATCACGAACTTGTACGGTGTATCCCATTTGCTCAATGTGTACAAGAGCTCTTTCCATAGGATTTGCATCAATTATTAATGTCGATGAGCCTTTTACACGAAGGTCTTGAAGGGTTCCTTGAAAGATCATTTCCCCTTTTTGTATAACACCGACCTGGTCAGCGATTAATTCGACTTCACTGAGGATATGACTTGATACAAGCACGGTCATCCCTGTTTCGAATGGTAGACGTTTGATCAAATCACGAATTTCATGGATTCCGGAAGGATCAAGACCATTCGTCGGTTCATCTAGTAAGAGTAGTTCCGGGTTTCCTAAAAGTGCTTGTGCAATTCCTAAACGTTGCTTCATCCCGAGTGAAAACTTTTTCACGAGTTTATCCTTCACCTCGGTTAGTCTGACAACTTGAAGGACTCGGTCCACTTCACTTTTTGGAAGCTCTAAAATTTTTCGAGTGATGTTTAGGTTTTCATAAGCGGAGAGATGTCCGTAGTACGATGGCGACTCAACCATCGATCCAACCTTTTTAAGAATATCGAGTCGATTTGATTTCAATGGTCTCCCAAAAAGCTGCACCATTCCTTGGGTTGGTTTTATTAAGCCGAGTAGCATGCGGATTGTCGTAGATTTGCCTGCGCCATTCGGTCCTAAGAATCCGTAAATTTCTCCTTTAGGGACTTTAAGGTCAATTCCGTTCACTGCTTTAAAGTTGCCAAATGATTTTATAAGTCCATTCGTTTCAATTAAATAATTACTCATTTTGCTCGCCTCCTGTATCATTGCAAATTCATTATAACGAGCGCATCTTAAGTCTATTTTCAGCCAACCTTAATTCTTCCTTAATTTTAAGGTGCAGAAGTATTTACCGAGTTGGGCTATTGTTTTTCTGTCTCGAATATAAAAATAGGTGCAAAGTTGTGATAGTAGTAAATATTAAACGCACTCGAAGCATTGTTCTCTTTAAGTTCTCTTTAAGTAGGGGAAAAGTGTATACTATGGATGGAGATCTATAAAATTCAATCAACGTTTGATTAACTGAGCGTGGTATATAGAAAGGAAAGGATCCACAATGAATGGTCAAAATCGAAAAGACATCAAGCCTGGAATCGAAGTGAACATCGTATTAAAGAAGGACCAGCGAACTGGAACGAAAACGAAGGGTACCGTTAAAGATATTCTAACAAAATCCAGCTTTCATCCACACGGTATAAAAGTCCGACTCGAAGATGGACAAGTCGGCCGTGTTCAAGATATTCTTTCTAACTAAGAAAAGCACAAGCACCTAATTTAAAAATTGTAGAATGATGGATTGTGGTAAAGTGATACTTGGCATGGTTAAGCCTTAAAACAGACTGATACTTAGCTCGGACCTATGTCTTGAAGTATTGTGATGAATAAATCGAGGGATAGCACTCATTTTCTGCGTGAAAATTTAAGCTTTGACAACATGGATCATCATATATCGGTCACGGATCATGATATTTCGATCACGGATTGAATTATATCGGCCACGGAATCCGATATTTCGGCCACGCATAGTAAAAAGGACCTAAAAACAGCTTTGTTTCTAGCAGAAAATGAAGCCTAATGCACTGGTGCCAGCCCTGGTGCTTCTGCCACCTGACGATCTTATAAAAAGGAAGCATTGTTTCTTCCAATGCTTCCAACCTCTTCGCTTTTTTTATAATACCTTAGAGTTCCCGTAGTAACATTCGTTTTTTTCGACAAATGTTGGATCATAATCATTACGTCACCCCAAATCATATGAATGGTTTTAGTAGATATGTTAACGTAGCGTCAATCTCACTGAAGTGATCCAAGGAGTTGGGCCCTGGAGCAAGACATTACATCTATGCATCTCTTTCCTTCTAAATAAAATGAAACAAGCTGCAACGAATGAATTCATTCGTTGCAGCTTATTATTTAAATTGGTGTAACGAAGTGACCTCGTTTCTCCCTTACTAAACTTCCTTTAGCGCTTCGTTTTTTTCTTCGGGACTTGACCCTTTGGTTTGTTCTTAATTGACTGGTCACGAGCAGGTCTCGCATCCACAATTTCCCCGCCATACAAGGTTTTTGGTTCAAGCTCTATACCTATTTCGCGTCCGAGCTTTTTCAAATTTCTTTCATCACGTTCGTTGACGATTGAAATGACTGTTCCACTTGCTCCTGCTCGTCCTGTTCTTCCTGAACGATGAAGGTATTGCTTTGCCTCTTCAGGAACATCGATATGAACGACATGACTTAACCCTTCAATATCTAGACCTCTTGCAGCAACATCGGTTGCAAGAAGCAAATTGGATTTCCCATCACGAAATTGCTTTAATGCCTTCTGCCGCTCATCTTTTCTCATCTCACTATGCAAAACGCCGACAGGTACCTGCTTATATGAGATTTTTTCCGCAATAACCTGTAGCTCGCCAATGTCCTTTCCAAAAGCTAGTGCGGTTACACCAGCCATTCTTGCAATCTTCTCTAACACCTTAATCTTATCTCTTTGCTCACTTACAATGTAAAAATGCTCCACATTTGCGTTTTGCTGTGCATTACGCTGAACTTTGATCACTTCAGGATTCGTTGTTAACTCCTTGCCCACATCGACAGCTTTATCCGATAACGTTGCAGAAAATAGCAAGAGCTGCCGGTCATTCAATGTTGATTTGATAATTGATTTGACTGTTCCGAGGTGCTCTGGCACTAGCAATTGGTCGACCTCATCTAACACAACCGTTTGTACCTCATGCATTTTCAACTTTTTCATTTTGACCAGTTCTTCAACCCGCCCTGGCGTCCCAACGACTACCTGCGGATGCTGCTTCTTTAACTTATCAAGCTGTCGCTTCACGTTCGCACCACCGATCAACGACGCACCTTTAATCCCGCTTCCCTCTGACCACTTCTGTATTTCTTCAAAAATTTGCATCACTAATTCACGTGACGATGCTAGAATTAATGCCTGTGGATCTTTTTTCTCAGGATCAATCCTTTCTAAAATCGGCAGTAAGTAGGCGAGCGTCTTACCCGTACCAGTCGGTGACTCTGCGATGACGTCCTTTCCCTCTACAATAAGCGGAACAGACTTTATTTGAATCGAAGTAGGTTCCGTAAACCCAGCCTTATCCCACCCCCGTTGTATAAATGGTTTTGTTGAAGATATATATTCCCAATTCATTGTCATGATTTTTTCTCCTTATACATTTCCATGTTCACGATCTTTATCGCTCCTATAATCCTACACCACCATCCCGGTCTTGAATAGGTATCGAGATAGGTTTTCATTAGTAGATTGTCCGAAATCAACACTTTAACACTGAAAAAACGAAGGAATCTCACATTTCCTATCGAATTTTCTTCATACAGATCTTTTTACATGAAATCTGTGATTAGCCAAATTTTCATTTTATTAAAGGATAAGGATGGTGGAATATATGAAAATAATAATAGTTGGTGCAGGCGCCCTTGGAGCTTATTTTGGGGCAAGATGGCATGAGGCAGGTTTAGATGTACAGTTTCTCGTCCGAAATCAACGCGCTGAGCAGCTTAAAGAAAACGGGCTCCTCGTGCAAAGTACACAGGGTGACTACAAAATTAGCCAACCGATACTTGTTAAGACTGCAGATGAGATTGATCGGGCAGATCTCGTTTTTCTCGCTGTTAAAAGCTATCATCTGAATGATGACCTTTTTTCCACGTTACAAACACTCGTCCGAAAAGGTGCGAAGGTTTTACCAATATTGAACGGAATTACGCATATTGATGCATTACGGGATAAGCTTGGCGAAGAGGCTGTCTTAGGTGGATTGTCCCACATCATTTCTACCTTAAATGAGCGGGGACATGTCGTCCACTCAAGTGAACAGCACGATTTAACGTTCGGCCCCCTCCATTCTTCCCAGGTAGAATTTTGTGAACAGCTTCATCATACCTTTGAAAAAGCGAACATGAATAGCTTAGTAAGCGATGATGTCTTACTCAAACTCTGGCTCAAATACACATTTATTAACGCATTTTCGGGTGTAACTACTGCCAGCGATCTTTTAATTGGGGAAATCCGTGATACTGAAGCAACGTTCGAATTAGCTCAAGAAGTTTTAAATGAAATGAAAGAACTCGCCAACGCATATGATATTCGTTTAACCGAAGAGCATATTGAAAATGCGGTTGTCCAAATCCACCGCTTTCCAAACGATGCTACATCATCCATGCACCGGGATAAACAAAAAGGACTGCCTCTCGAGGTTGAGCATCTTCTTGGCGGAGCATTGAATCTGGCAAAAGAAAAAGAACTTAAACTTCCTTCAATCCGTGCACTCTATGCATTAATCAAACCATATGAAACCGGGAAAAAACAACTAGATAGGATTGCACTTAAATCAAATTCTAAAGAAGTTCGGGACATTTCTGAAAAATTGAAACGAATTGAATAAATAATGCACAATTCAAAGCGGACCGTGCTCCGCTTTGTTCATTTATAAGCCAAGATCAAGTATTATCGGTCAACGTAAAGAGTTTTCAGCCAGAGTGTATTTTTCTGAGCTATGACCCATGACCATACTTTCTGAATTGCGACCGTGTTTCAGAAGTTCAATTTATTAGTCTTACTTTAGTTTTTTTAGTCCTTTCCTCTCCGCAAAGCAAATAAGCGCCGGCGAACCTGCCAAACGCTAGAACGTAAAGGACAAACTAGTGCCTCTATTTATTTTTCTGAATTCTTTCCATTTTCTTTCATCTTGTCTGAATAGTTTTTTGCAAGCCTAAGCGATTTGACAATCACTTTCTGGACATCAATCCCTTTTTCTCGCAAGTTCTGGATATGAACGTCTGTAATAGTCATAACGGTCAAACTCTCCTATCATTTAAGAATCATTGTCTCAAACTTTTCCGAGCTTCCCTTTGCCTATTTATTAATTCCCTTAATTCCAAGTGTTAAACCCCAGAATTATGTATACCCCTATTTTACAACAAAATGGTCATTTACACGATGCCTTTTTGAAACTTCCAACAATTTTCCTATTTTACTACCAAAAAACACTTTCTCTTTTGAAAACATAAAAAAAAGGGTATAGTTAAAAATCGAACTATTTAGATAAATTCGTATACAAATGGGAGGTAGCTGTATTGTGGAAATCATTCAAGAATGGATTGCGAACACATCAAACTTTCTGTGGACTTATGTCCTAGCTATATTATTAATCGCAGGTGGAATTTTCTTAACGATCCGACTAGGATTCTTTCAATTCCGTTTCTTCGGTCATGTACTCGCACAAACGATTGGACAAGTTTTTAAAAAAGGCAAACACACCGGGACAATCACCCCGTTCCAAGCCTTTACCTCAGCACTCGCCTCAACTGCCGGTGCTACGAATATCGTAGGAGTTCCCGTCGCTATTGCTCTCGGTGGCCCCGGTGCTCTGTTTTGGATGTGGGCGGTAGCTCTAATCGGAATGGCCACAAAGTATTCCGAAATCGTACTTGGCGTTAAATATCGTGAAAAGAGTAAAGACGGAACATGGGTTGGCGGACCGCAATACTACATTAGAAAAGCACTCGGTTGGGACAAAGTGGCCGCTGCATTCGCCTTTTTCCTTATGATCGAAATTATTCCAAGCTTAATGGTGCAATCGAATTCAATTACAACACAGGTCGAAGGTGCATTTGGATGGCCAACTGAAATCACCGGAATCATCATGTGTGTACTCGTTGGACTGGTTATATTTGGCGGAATTAAACGGATCGCCAATGTTACTGATAAAATTGTCCCTTTTATGGTCGTTACATATGTTCTCGGTGCACTTGTTGTCATTTTTGCAAATGTAGGAGAATTACCCAGTGTATTTGCACTCATTTTCTCTAGTGCATTCACGCCAATTTCAGCAGCTGGAGGCTTCGCTGGAGCAGGTATAGCTCAAGCGATTCGTTGGGGAGTTGCACGTGGACTTTACTCCAACGAAGCTGGAATTGGAACAGGACCGATTACACACGCCGCTGCACAAACAGATCACCCATCCCGACAAGCACTTTGGGGAATCTTCAGCGTTTTCGTTGATACAATCGTCATATGTACAGTTTCAGGGCTAGCGGTTCTTGTCACTGGTTCTTGGACGAAAGTAGATGCAGCGGATGCCTCGAACATGATAAGCATCGCATTCGGAAGTGTTATGGGTGAAACGTTTGGTGGAATGTTTGTCGCCGTGTTCCTATTGTTCTTCGTTATTACGACTGTCGGAGTTCTCATCTTTTTTGGTGAAAAACAAACGGAGTACCTCTTTGGGCTTAAGGCTTCAAAATTTATGAGAGTTGTGTACATTATTGCAATTTACGTTGGCGCGATCGGCGGCTTACAGTTCGTCTGGCAGTTCCTTGATCTACTGCTTGCCTTCGTTGTCTTATGTAACATTATCCCCCTTGTGTTTTTACACAAAGAGATTCGTGCAATCACACAGGATTACATCGAACGTATATATAAAGAACGCTCTGGAAAGCCAATTATTAAGCTATTTTCCGATCAAGATCAGAAACAAAATATAAGTTCTTAATCTAATTAATCATCTAATTGGCAGATACTAATTCAAGTAAAAGATACGGTGGACTCTCAAATGTTGTTTAGGCAATCAAATTTGAGAGTCCACCTTTTACTACTGTAATTTTTCCCAAAAAACGAAATTATCTTTAAATTAACGCAATTCAGTGTTATTATTCTAAAATATTATAGTTATTTAGAAGGAAGTGATACATTTGTCGCAGATGCTAGCCTTAGTTATCCTTATTCTTATTTTATTTATTGGAGACGCAGTGGCTGTTCGAACAAAAGCCATGGTACCGTCCGTTTTTATTTGTGCAACGCTGTTTCTGCTCGGCTATTGGACTTTCTTCCCGCAAGATATCGTAGCACTTGCAGGTGTGCCTCCTGTCGTTGCGACAATGCTGATTTACTTATTAATTACAAACATGGGGACATTGCTTTCAATACAGGAATTGATGAAGCAATGGAAGACGATATTAATTGCTCTTTCAGGTATATTAGGGATTATTGCCATACTATTTGGAATCGGAACGTTCCTTTTCGACTTTAAAACAGTCGTCGTTGCCATTCCACCTTTAGTAGGGGGACTAGTTTCTGCATTAATCATGTCAGAAGGTGCAAAGGAAGCGGGCCTCTTATCTTTATCCGTGTTTGCGATCGTCATATACGTCATGCAAGGGTTCGCGGGATATCCTTTAACATCTTTTGTGTTAAAAAAAGAGGGGAAACGGCTTCTTAAGCAATATCGCAATGGACAACTATCAATAAAAGAATCTGAATCTGATGCTACAGCAGCAAAAGGAAAGACTGAACTTAAGCTATTCAAGAAAATGCCCGACAGATACAACACGGATTTCTTTAAATTGTTCAGACTTGCATTCGTTGCTTACCTTGCGTACCTTGTTTCTGTTTTGCTGGCGCCGGTCGTAACCATTAGCCCGTTTGTTCTCTGCTTAGTGTTCGGGGTCATTGCAACAAGTGCTGGTTTCCTGGAAAAGCATGCTTTGCAAAGAGCTAACGGATTCGGATTTGCTTTAATGGCTCTTATGCTCTACATTTTTGACGGTTTAAAACAGGCAAACCCAAGTATGATGCTCGAGATCTTGTATCCCTTGATTGGCTGTATTGTTTTAGGAGTCATCGGTATGTATTTATTCTCGTTCATAATGGGTAAGATTTTGAAAGTCAGCAAAGAGATGGCGTTCGCCGTATCGTTGACTGCTTTGTACGGGTTTCCCGCGGACTATATCATCACAGCGGAAGTGATCAAAGCGTTAACAGAAGATGAAAAAGAAAAGGAAGTACTAACGAGCCATATGCTGCCACCTATGCTTGTCGGCGGTTTCATAAGTGTCACGATCGTATCGGTTATATTAGCAGGAATATTCGTGGGATTTTTGTAAAAACGGAGGGATATTGTGAAAGAGACACAAGTTCGGATTGAAAGGCATATTAACGAGTTAAGTAAATTTACATCAACACCTCATAAAGGCGTCACTCGGCTTACCTATAGCAATGAGGATTTACAAGCCCGGAATTATATAAAAGAAACGATGAAGGAATATGGTTTAAATGTTCGAGAAGATGGTTTTGGCAATATCTTTGGCAAGCTTGAAGGCATTTTAAATGATGCGCCAAGCGTTCTCATCGGCTCACACTTTGATTCTGTACCTAATGGAGGGGCTTATGACGGTACTGCGGGGGTTGTCGTAGGTCTGGAAGTAGCAGCCCTCTTTTCCAAGAATAATTTAACACCAAAGTATCCATTGGAAATCGTTGCACTTATAGAAGAAGAAGGTACGAGATTTAAAGGCGGACTGATGGGGTCACGAGGCATTATCGGATCGCTTAGCGAGGAAGATTTTAAAAGTCTAAAAGACAAAGACGGCATCTCTACGGAAGAAGCAATGTCAAAAATCGGTCTGGATACGTCCCTTCCAAAGAAGAGAGATCCAAAAACAATGAAAGCATTTTTAGAATTGCATATTGAACAAGGACCGATTCTTGAAGAGAAAAGTAGCCCGATTGGCGTAGTAGAAGGCATTGTCGGTTTAACTCAATTGGAAGTAACTGTAGAAGGGCGTGCAGGACATGCAGGCACAACCCCGATGGATCGCCGATCTGATGCTTTAGTCACCGCAGCAAAGATTATTACACAATTGCCGGACCTTGCGATCGATGAAGGAGAAGGCACGGTAATAACGATCGGTCGCTTGAATGTATTTCCAAACGGAGCAAATGTCATCCCGGATAAAACCGTATTCACCGTGGACATCAGGTCCGGTAAAGAAGAAAATGTATGTAACGTTATCAGGAAAACGAAAGAATTGATTCAATCATATAGTGAAGATACTATTCAAACATCCGTTGAACAGCATTTATATATACAGCCGAAAGCATTGAATAAAAGCATTCGCTCCCTTTTGAAGCAAACGAGTAGTGAATTGGAAATCCCGTACTGTTCCATCAATAGCGGTGCAGGTCACGACGCCATGATCTTATCCGATGTGACAGATGTAGGCATGATCTTCGTCCCAAGTAAAGACGGGCTTAGCCATTGTCCGGAGGAATGGTCAGATGCACATCATTTGGCAAATGGCGTACAGATCCTTTACGAAGCAGCCAAGAACTTAACGGAGACAAAATCGTAATGATCATTCACCAAAAGGAGCGGGCACTTAGACCCGCTCCTTCACTATATCTTAAATCTTAATAAAAGGTTAATAACTTAGCACTAATATATTATTTTTCTTTATCTTTGTCTTTATCCTTGTCTTCTTTTTCATCCTCATTTAGTCGATCTATTATATCATCTTCAACTTTTTCTAATTCAGCATTCATCTTTTTCTCAATGTCTTGTTTAGACTTTGCTAACTGTGCATCTGCTTCAGCAGTAATCTCCGCTTTATTATCTTTGACAATTGTCTTATTAGCAGTTTTTATTTTCTCAGATACAGTGTTGTAGTATTTATCTAACTCTGTTTCATTTCTTTCAATTAGTTCATCTTTATAAACCACAAGTTGCTCGTAAATGTAATCGCCAGCAGACCTCATCTCTGTAGTAATTTTCCCGGTAACTTCATCTTCTTTTGCCTCTGTTTTTTCTTTAATCTCAGGGAAAATAAAAGACATAAGACTTTCTATCCCATGACTTATGTATTCCTCTAAATTGTCACCAAACGCAGCATACGTTGTTCCACCAAAAGTTCCTAGGACTAAAGTTCCAGCGATCAAGATTCCGACTAGTTTCTTTTTACCGGTGTTCATTATTTTTTTCATTAAAAATACCCCTTCCTAATACGATCATTTAGAAAGCGGTCGGTTGCACTACTAGCTCCACCACATCCAAGTGCCCACATACAGATGTGATTTCAAAGCCCCCTCAATATCGTAGTTCTATATTACCCCCGAAACTAGTAAATGTAAATCTATTTTACTAGTTTTATTAAAATGTTTTACTAGAGGTTGTTCAAAAAGTATCCAAATGATAAACGGCGAATTTCTACGTTACTCGGTTTTTCCGGTCCTCACGTATTAACACCATACGCTCCGGTCCTCAAAACTGTCATGCCTTGAACTTCTTGTTTCTGATTCGTCTACTTTTTGAACACGCACTACTAGGGATTTAGATACCGAAAACAAACGTTGATTTAATGCGAAGTTTGGAAGGTAATCGGGAACCAGGTACCTATATCGAAGAGTGCCCTGCCCCTAAATAACTAGATTATACGATAGTCACACCACTCAGCAGGAAGCAATTTCTGGTACTTTGGTGTGAGAAAGCGGTCATCGACAAGAACAATCGTCCCGCGGTCTTGCTCTGTTCGAATCAGACGCCCACCCGCTTGCAATACTTTGTTCATTCCAGGGTATACATATGCATAATCGTACCCATTTTTCGCTTCCGCATTAAAGTAGTCCTTAATAATATTCCGTTCAAAGCTTAGCTGTGGCAGCCCAACGCCAACAACAACCACACCGTTCAAACGGTCACCCTTTAAATCTATTCCTTCTGAGAAAATCCCACCCATCACTGCAAACGCAGCAAGTGACTTCTCGTTCTCTTCTCTAAATTCAGCAAGGAACTCTTCCCGTTCAACCTCACTCATCTCACCATCCTGTAATAAAACATCTACAGCTACTTCCGCACCTCGATCCTGGTCAGACTCCTCAACAAATTGCTCATGGACCAGCCTCATATAGGCGTATGACGGAAAGAAGAACAAGTAATTCCCTGGTCTCTTTTCAAGCAAATCCCAAAACGTCTTCACAATCGCGTTAACCGAGTGCTCACGATCCCGATACCTTGTCGACAACGGCTGAATAAACACCTCTGCATTCTCACTCGCAAACGGCGATGGAATCGAGAACGTATAATCACCTTCAGCATCAGCCCCAAGCATATCTTTAAAATACGACAGCGGGGAAAGTGTGGCCGAAAAATAAATTTTCGAACGGTAGCCTTTACCCATTTTTCGCAATAAATGAGAAGGATCGAGACAAAACAGCTTCACCCGAACCTCACTTTTCACATACTCTACATACGTTACAAACCTTTCATCAAATAAATCTACTATCCGAACAAAGGCCTGTGCCGTAAAATAAGCCTCCAACAACAACTCTTGTTCATCGCCATCCTTTTGCAAAACCAACTCTTTCTCCGCTGCCTCAATAAATCCTCGAAGCTCTTCGACAAACTCCTCAGGGAACTCATCCAGCACCATCGATTCCTGCACACCGCACGCCTTCTTCACTTTCAAAAGATAGTCATTAACCGCTTTCGCTTTCGCAACAACGCCTTCATTCCTACCTTTAAACACACGTTTCACCTGTAAAAATACAGACTTATAAAGCTCAGCTGAAAACATCCCCCTCGCGCGATCGACGAGATTATGCGCCTCATCTATAAGCAACACCGTCTGCTTTTTCTGCTCCTCCGCAAAACGCTTCAACGACACACGCGGATCAAAGATATAATTGTAATCCCCAATCACCGCATCTGCTGTATAAGCCAAATCAAGCGAAAACTCAAACGGACAAAGCTTGTGTTTCATCGCATATGCCTCAATCGTTCTCCGATCCATCAACGTTTCATTTTCTAATACATCCAGAATCCCATCGTTGACGCGGTCATAATACCCATCCGCAAACTCGCAATAATCCTTCTGGCAGATCGTCTTCTCCTTAAAGCAAATCTTATCCTTAGCCGTGATCGTTACAGAACTTAAATGCAACCCTTTCCCCTTCATAAAACCCAGCGTTTCTTCTGCCGCCTTTCGGGTAATCGTTTTCGCCGTCAAGTAAAAGAAACGCTGAACCAACCCTTCACCAATCGCTTTTACAGTGGGGAAAATAGTTGAAATCGTCTTTCCTGTCCCGGTTGGCGCATTCGCAAAAAGGCCTGCCTCATCCGCAATCGTTTTATAAACCGCACCTGCAAATTTACGCTGTCCTTCCCGATAGTTTTCAAACGGAAATTTTAATACAGCTATACTCTGATCTCTCTTTTCCCGATGATTCTTCAACAAACGGGCATAAGGCTCAAACACTTCTAACACACTTTGTACAAACTGATCCAATTCATCGAACGAACACTGCTGCTGGAAC
Organism: Pseudalkalibacillus decolorationis; assembly: GCF_024609785.1. Lineage (GTDB taxonomy): Bacteria > Bacillota > Bacilli > Bacillales > Fictibacillaceae > Pseudalkalibacillus > Pseudalkalibacillus decolorationis. Next base: position 89,447 of record NZ_JANHJQ010000013.1, on the reverse strand, counting down.
GACTTCTTTTCATCCGAATCGACCTGTACATATGTAAGTTGAACAGCCATCTTATTCATCTCGTGCTCTCTGGCATACATGTACGCATAAAATTTCGCCTGTGCCCAGTGAACAGGATAAGTGTCCGCAGTGATTTCATCCAAATCACCACGGGTTGACTTAATTTCATCGATCATTAACTCATTCTCCAAAGCTAAAAGCCCGTCGCACCTTCCTTCAACCACAAACGTCATTTGCTTACATTCAATTTCAGTCTTAAGAAAGACTTCTTTTTGGTCTGCCTCATTATACGTCTTCTGAATCTTTTGATGTGCCTTCGTACCATCCGTTAGCGTGCTAGATGTCCGAAAACGATTATCAATGCTACCACTACGGTACACGTATTCAACTAAAGGTCTAACAGAGATTTTCATCATGCATCTAATCCCCCATTTCCCGTCTACTCTTGCTTTCATTTTACCAATTAAAGAACAGACTGAGAAATTAAACGATACGCTTACAAATAGAACCAGCCAACTTTCACCTGAATCAGAATTCTATTCCATCAAATGTCGGCCCATAAAAGCAATACACACAATTCTTGTAACCCTTTTCTTTATAGTTATTAAAATTCTGATCTGTATTTTCACCTTCCCTCATATGCAACGGCACATGTGGAAGCTTACATTTATCTCCCACATACGCACTACGATGAATTCTCTTATTTTTATGATCAACCAGATATTTAGCCATGGTTATTCCTCCTGTTTCTTTCACTCATTTTTCTTTTGTACTTAACAGCCATTTATTGCTTCTAAGGCAATAAAAAAAGCCGAAAAGGAATGGTTATCCTTCTCGGCTTATGTCTGACTCTATTGTTCAGCTCATTTCACCTACACTATTTATTTGGGTTTAGAATCAAAACAACGTAGCTTTTGTCTGAATCAAAGTCCCAGTCAATAAAGACATCTGCTATTTCCACATTTAAAATCGATTCTAAACGACTTTCACTTAACAAGCGCTTCTCCAATGATCGCTTTGTAAGTCTAAGAATTTCCTCATACCCAGATGAAATAAACTCCTTTTCAATCTGAACGAGAATTTCATCTCGCCTAATTATAAGCGTCCTCGAATTTATTAAAAAAGATTCTACAACATCAGGTGATTTTTCAGCTAGTTTACTCATATGAGCGATTTCATCATGAACCAAGTTTTGCCCCATATAACTAGGAAACTCAGTTTTTAATGGTCCCACTCCCATAAATATACCCGATTGATCCTCAAGTGACCAATCATAGTAAAACTCCTCAATGTCGATGTCTGTAGCAGATTTCATGTATGCCTTCATCTCATTACCGAGGGATTCCATTAAGAGGTCTCGTGTTTTCTCGACCTGCTTTTTCTGATTTCCCATTAAAACCCGCTCCATTGGAGACAAGAAACCCTTCACATAGATTGTCACGAATGGATCAGCAATAGAAACATATACCGATCCTGGGCCTTTACCAAAATTATCTCGAAGCATTTTCCCTATAAAACTAGCAATCTCAGATTGTATCGATTGTTTTTCTATTTCCATTAGTATTAGTCCTTTTTTAAGACAGAAGCTTCATATCTTCCATCCTTTATTCATTGTAGATTTTTTCACAACAGTTGAAAAGCGTTCTTGGGAAAATAAAGTGAAAATAATAATTTAGTCCTTACATGGACAAAGACCCTTTAACCATTTAGGCCTTTTTACTTACGTTTCTACTAGTTTAAGGGTTTTGAAACTAAAATACAAATGAACGGGATAATCATTGTAACGGTAAGCGTATTTCAGACAAAAATCCTCACGATTCGATTCCCCGGGTAATATTTCGCTTGCTTATTTCGACATTCATTTACTTTTATAGCGCAAGTTGTAGTTTTGTACCTTTTTGATAAGTTCAGCTTTATGATGGTTAAGTTGTTTAAGCCGGTGACCGTTTGCTCCAGAAGGATGCGGGAAACCAAACAGACATTGCTGTTCCTGGATCCACCCACACTTTACAAACCGTTGCAACACCTGTTCTACTGCTTTTCCTAAAGGTATTATGAGCGGTGCATCAAGTGGATTTATATCAGTTTCATACGTCTGATGAACATACTTCATAAATAATTCGCTGTTCGTGATTTGCGGTGTATGACCCGTATAATTCTTCCCCTTAACAAATACAGGAAACTTAATGAGCGAAACTGTATGTAAGAGTGTATCCTTTTTATTAAATAAATCTGCGGAAGAATCGATGTCGAAATACATACTCAGATTCAGCACATCAAGCATCTCGATCAAGTTCTTACGCATGCTACCGGCAAAGCGGCACTCCCTCTTCACCTCTTTTATCAACTCTTCCTTGGCAGTGTGTTGTAGTAACAGCTTTCTAGTGAGCCGAATTGAACGCTCCATCTGAAACCATCCAGGTGTGATGCCAACAATCAAGATTCGCGCCTTCCGGTTAACGTATTCGTTGTGTGCTGCATAATAGATTTCAATGTTTTCCTTTTTCTCTATTAAAAAGGAAGCAGTTAGAAGATCTGATTTCAGATATTTTTGTTTGTAAGGCAGGTTTTCAATCTGGGGTATAAATACATTTAAATTCATTGGACACCTCAACCGAAATTTTACTCGAATTCCTATGTATTAGTTTACAGTAAAACTCAAAAAAGATACTAGTATTGTGGGATACTAGTATCTTCGATTATTAGTTAGCAATCTTCATCGGATGCACCTTCAGTAGCGTTGTCATCTTTATCTTGACCAGCTTCAGCTTTCGATTTTGCGTCGCCTGCTTTCGCTACAGCCTTCGCTCTACCATTACCAGTTGCTGCTGCTGCCGCTGCTGTTGTTTCTTCATCGTCCCTATCTCTTGCTCCACCTACATTATTGTTATTCCTTTTGTAACCCATAATATTCACCTCCTTTAAAGCTTGTACTATAAATAATATTTTCAAAACACAATATTGCTTGTACAATTTTGTAAAATCCACTAAAGTACATTACTTGTACACATAAAAGATAATCTGTCTTCACACTGTTACAGTCATTTAATGAAATCTACTATTTGAATATCAATAGAGTGGTCTCGGTGGAGTGAGTCTCCTAACTTGTAGTGCTTGTGCTTCATTTCCTCCACGATTCCGCTTTCTTTCAGCTGCTGCCGCTGCCGCCGCTGCTGCGGAATCCCCTGCTGCTGCCGCTGCCGCCGCTGCTGCTGAGTCTCCTGCTGCTGCCGCTGCCGCCGCTGCTGCTGAGTCTCCTGCTGCTGCCGCTGCCGCCGCTGCTGCGGAATCCCCTGCTGCTGCCGCTGCCGCTGCTGCTGAGTCTCCTGCTGCTGCCGCTGCCGCCGCTGCTGCTGAGTCTCCTGCTGCTGTCGCTGCCGCCGCTGCTGCTGAGTCTCCTGCTGCTGTCGCTGCCGCCGCTGCTGCTGAGTCTCCTGCTGCCGCCGCTGCCGCTGCTGCCGCGGAGTCATTCTTTGCTGTTTGTTCTACTGCGTTCCGTCGTCTATTTCCCACCTCATTAACACCTCCTTTTTATCGGAGTACTAATAGTATATTGATTACAGCAAATTTGGAAACGGCACATCGACTAGATTACTAGACTTATATAATGGGACAAGCATGGAATTTAATAAAAATCATCTACAATAAGGGTCTTCATTAATCTGGTGGTTACACTTTTACACGGGAAACTACCTTTTTAGGCCATTTTCTTTGTACGAAATACAGAGATATACCATTTTAAAAGCATGAAGAAGAGGATGGCTCAATTCAAATTGAGCCATCCTCTGATCGTCCTTTTATATTGTATTGTTTTCTAATATCTTACAGCGTCATATGAATTGATTCTTCCATGTTCGAAATAGTATCCGGTACCACTAGTATTATCAGCTGTTTGTTCTATTGCTTGACGAATTTGATAATTACTTCGTCCTTGTCCGGCCAAAAGACCAGCAAGTCCTGCAACATGAGGGGATGCCATCGATGTTCCGGACATATACGAATATCCATTATTAGGCACGGTAGAAGCGATATCTACTCCAGGTGCTGCTACATCAACCCACGAGCCATAGTTAGAAAATGAAGCGAGGCGATCATTACTGTCTACTGCAGCAACCGCAATTACATTAGAATAAGAAGCCGGTTCGAATGTCGTACTTACTCCATCGTTTCCTGCAGCAGCGATTACGACAGATCCACTGTTCCAAGCATAGTTAACCGCATTCTCTAGTGTTGCAGTATCACAATTACATCCAAGTGATAGGTTAATAACCTCTGCACCAGTATCAGCCGCATACCGAATTCCGTCCGCAATATCAGCCAAGGATCCGCTTCCGTTTGCATCTAGAACTCGTACTGCTAGAATACTAGTGTTTGGAGCCATTCCTGCAATCCCAGTTGAATTGTTTGTTTCGGCAGCCGTAGTTCCAGCTACGTGGGTACCATGACCATTCAGATCCATTGGATAGTAATCATTATCCACAAAATCGTAACCCCTTATCGTTTTACCATTTAGATCTGGATGGTTATAATCCACACCAGTGTCAAGAACAGCAATTTCTTGACTACTGCTACCTCTTATTATATCCCATGCATAGTTTGTAGACGTATTTTGCGGACCGTATTGATAACCTCTGTAATACGTATCATTTGGTGTCCAAGTTGCTTTAAAAGTGTAATTCGGTTCAGCATATTCTACATTTGGATTCTTATTTAAAGCGCTTACAACCGCTTCCACATTTTTAACCTTTAATACTTTAAAAGAAGATTTCACACCATCTTCGTCAGGAGCGATTTTAGCGTTAAGATTTTTTATTGCATCACCTTTAGCTGACTTACTTGCCTTCTCCTTAAACTTTACAATGACTTCCCCTTTTTCATAACTTCCTTTCTCGACCGAAACATTTTCTACTGACACCTTCTTAGGTGCCACCAGTTGATCCTTGGACGAAGCCTCACCTACCAATGGAAAAAACGTGACAGAAGCAGCGAGTGACAATGCAACTAACTTTTTGAAATTCATGCTATTCCTCCCTTTAATATTAAGTCATTGTAAATAATTCGTAAAAAAGGAGGATTATCCTTCTAAATCCATCTTGGGAAATACTAAGTAAAAAGGGATGGATTTAGTGGGTTTTTTAAACTCGTTTTTCCCAATAAAAAAAGACCCGATATCAGTCACACTTTCTGACATTAGGCCTTTAAATTCAACAATGCTCAGTTATGACTTTTAATGACCTCTCTAAGACGATCAGGGTAATTCGTAAACATTCCTGTAACGCCCCATTCTAGTAATCTTTGCATATCTTCCTTTTCATTCACTGTATACGGATGAATTAATAACCCATGACTCCGTACTTTTTGAACATAGTCTTGGTCAATCTTTGTATAGCTCATTCCAAGTCCTACCGCATATTTTTTATACTCGTTTATTTGCTCATCTGTAATCGTTGCTGGTTTTTTATAAGAAATAAGCTGAACCAATGGGACGTCCGGGTTCAATTGATGCACTTTCTTTAAGCTTTCTGGGCTAAACGATTGAATCAAGACTTTACTAGATGGGGCATTCGGTCCAAGCAAATTATATTCTTCAAGGATCTCTAACAGTTCTTCTTCCATTCCCGGATAGACATCAGGTGATTTCGTTTCAATGTAATATCTTTCATCTTTACCAAAATGCTGTATCACTTCTTCTAGCGTTGGAACCTTCAATCCAGCATACTCTGGCTTAGCCTTTTCTGGATACTTTTCATTGAACCAAGATCCTGCATCTAGTTGTTTGATCTCTGCAAGAGTATAATCCTTTACCAAGCCAGTGCCATTCGTTGTTCGATCAAGCGTTTCATCATGCATGGCAATTAGCTCGCCATCCTTGGTCATTTGCAAGTCTACTTCAATATAATCGCCTTTCATTTCTTCTCCAAGCTCATAAGAAGCAATCGTGTGTTCCGGGGCATAGCCTGAAGCACCTCTGTGCGAAACGTTCAAGATTTTATTGTCATTCAATTTTGGACCCTCCCCACCAGCAGCCTCTGCCTGACTTACGAAACTAGTACTTAAACCTACTAAGGCAATAGATAAAATTGCCGTACGAAACATCTTTTTCATATTTAGTGTTTCCTCCTATCAAATTAACTTTCATACCCTCACCTATTATCACGAACGAACATTAAGCTTGTTTTCAGCCTTTGTAAGGATTGTGTAAAACCTAATATTGATCGTATAGAGCAACCCAATGATTTTTAAAAGGTTAATAGCCCTAATTCCGAGTGCTCATATTCATATTTGTCTAAATCGAAAATAAACCCCTTTACGAATAGATCCTCACCTACCTAAGCATCCCCTTTTGAGAGTTTAGTAGCAATCGCTTGAAGGACCAGAACGAGAACGACGAGAATGATCGACATCGCCGCTGCTGTATAATATTCACCCCTAAGGATGTTTTGGAAAATGGCAAGACTCATAGGTGCCCACTCAGCAGGAGCCATCAGAATGGATACACTCGTCTCTTTAATCACCGTGATAAAAACAAGGATCGAACCCGCTGCAATCCCAGGAATCATCAATGGACCGACAACTGTTATCGCAGCCGTTAAGCGGGAAGCTCCTAAATTAACAGCAGCCTCCTCAATATCCTGCTTGATCGAGCGCATCGTCCCAACTGTAGAGCGGACCATATATGGGAGTCGCCTTATCGTATATGCGATAATTAGGATTGTAGCTGTACCTGTCAATTGCAATGGTGCTGTGTTAAACGTTTGGATCAGCGCAATCCCGAGGGCAATACCTGGAACGACCAAGGGAACCGTCGTCATAAAATCGAGCTTTGATGCATTTTGTCTGACCACAAAATACGAGACGAAGGTGGCAATCACAACACTTAAGACAAGCGCACCGCTCGCAAGGATCAAGCTGTTTGTCACATTTTCAAACGAGGAGCTAAAGACAGCTTGATAATTTGCCATTGTATATCCATCGGGAAGTACACCGACACCCCATGTAGTTGCAAACGATTGAAGCAGTACTGAAATCATCGCCAATAATAGGACTAATACGACCAAACAAGTGTATCCAGCGATGGTTCGAGTTAACCACTTATTCTTAATGATTTTCTGCTTCTTAGGTTTTCCCGAAACCGTTCCATAAGATTTTCCTTTTGTAAAAAGATGCTGGAGACAGAAAAAGAATGCTGCTACGACAACCATGATCACCGTTAAAATAGCTGCTCCTGCCCAGTTAAAGAAGCCAGCGATTTCTCGATAGGCCTCAACGACAATCAAGTTCAAATCTTTCGGAGCTAAAATGATCGGAGTCCCGAAATCCGAGAAGCTCACGGTGAAAATCAGCAACGCACTCGAAATTAATCCGGGCAGCGCCAAAGGCATCGTTACAAATGCGAAGGTAAACCAATTCTTCGCCCCAAGATTTTGCGATCCTTCTTCTAAGGTGATATCAGAAAGTTTGAATGCAGCAACCATTGGCCATAGCGCATATGGGAAAAAGAAGAAGACTTGCACCATCGCAATTCCGATCATCGACGATGGATTGATTAAAAGCCCATTTCCCCTTAATGACTCATAAATATAGGTGACCCACCCCGAACGACCAAACATGACGATAAACGCATTCGCCGCAATGAATGTCGGGACGATCAACGGAATCGTACATAGGGCGGTCAGTGTTTTTTTGAAAGGCATCTTCGTTCTCGCAATGCCATACGCAATCGGCAAACACATAACGACGACAACGACCGAAACAAGTAAGGACAATTCCAAACTGTTCATGAGAGCCGACAAATACCCTGACTTGCTCGCAATACTTTTATAAAATTCAAGGGAACTATTTTTAAAAGCATCGATCGTACTCTTAAACGTTTCCGGATCAACCAATGAACCAAATACATTGATCGGGACGCCGGTAATACTGACAATGAGGATGGAAAACAAAGGGACGACAAGGAAAACAATGAAAAATAGGACGATTAAAGCCTTAATGAGACTATGCCCATCAAAACGTTTAAGCATTTTCATAGTAAGAACACCTTCTCAGGGTCGACCGTTAATTTAACATTCGCTCCTGGTGGGTACACACTCTTACCAGATTGATAGGTTGTATCAACCATAACAATGTAGGGACCGATCTCGACATCATATCTGACAATAGATCCAAGATAAGTCGACATCAGCACTTTACCTTCTAAAATATCATCACCAGGATGTTCTTCACCTAATGCAATCTCAATGTTTTCAGGGCGAATCACAACTTCCACTTCTTTATTTTTCGGAATTGAAGTCGAACGAATTTGGAATCCATCTAACTGGACAATGGATCGCTCCCCATCTTGACCAATCACAGAACCTTTAAAGATGTTCGAGGAACCAACAAAGTCCGCAATAAATGCCGATTTCGGATTACTATATAACTCGGTTGGTGTTCCAAGTTGGATAACATCCCCGTCCTTCATAACCGCGACCCGGTCTGCCATACTCATCGCTTCTTCCTGATCATGGGTAACAAAAATGGTTGTAATCCCAAGGTCCAATTGAATTTTCCGTATTGTCGCTCTCATCGAATTCCGTAATTTTTTATCCAGGTTTGATAAGGGTTCGTCCATTAATAAAACAGCCGGTTCCATCGCAAGCGCTCTTGCAAGGGCTACACGTTGTTGCTGCCCACCGGATAATTCACTCGTAAGACGATTTCGATACGGAGCTAACTCCACATACTCGAGGATTTCCATCACCTTTTTTTCAATTTCCGGCGGAGATTTCGCTAGCTTCTTATTAATCATTCTTGCATACGTTTTGATCTTCGTTCCGGGCCCGCGTTTTTCAAGTTCTTTAATATTGAGACTGTAGGCGACATTTTGGAAAACATCCAAATGGGGGAACAGGGCATAACTTTGAAATACCATCCCGCAGTTCCGTTTGTTCGCAGGAATATCGTTGACCTTTTGTTTCCCTATGAAGATTTCACCGTTCGTCGGTTTCTCAAATCCAGCGATACACCTCATCGTCGTTGTCTTTCCGCAACCTGAAGGGCCTAAGAGGGCGAAGAACTCACCCTCCTGGATCTCAAGGTTCACATTATTCAATGCCATCACACCATCATATTGCTTGATCAAGTTTTTTACCGTAACAGAACCCACTTGGAAATCCCCCTATCCCTATTGGAACGTTTCCTTCCACTCGTTTCGTATTCTGTCGTAGTTGTCGACAACCCATTTAATATCTAGATCGATCGCATGTGGCTTGACCTTTTCCAAAGTCAGTGGAGTCTTCGATTCAACCTCTGGATTGATTGGGATGTGGTACCAATTCGCCAAGATTTCTTGCCCTTCTTTCGATAAAAGGAAATCGATCAGCTTCTTTCCACCTTCAGGGTTAGGACCATCTTTAACGAGTGAAACAGGGTTTACCAAGACAGCTGTTTTCTCTGGTACGACAAAGTCAATCGCTTCTCCTTTAGCCTTCTGTTCATAGGCCATAAAATCAAAGCCAATTCCGATATGGGCCTCACCCATGGCTACAGCTTTTGTTGGAGCACCACCTGAATCTGGAGTTGCATTTGCTTGTTCGTATAACTTTTTAAAATAGTCCCAACCCTCATCTTCACCTCTTACCATCATCTGGCTTAGTACCATTAGGGTTGCAGTACCAGATGCTGCTGGATTCGAGAACTGGATTTTACCTTTCCATTTCGGATCTAGTAAGTCTTCCCATGTTTTCGGTGCTTCCTCCTCGCTTACAAGATCCGTGTTGTATACAAAACCGAGGACGAAGATTTCTGCACCTGTCCATTTCCAATCTTCATCCCTCTTCTTAATGCCATTTTCAGTTACTTCCCAGTCCTTAGCTGTTTCAGGTGTGTATGGCATGATGATTCCTTTATCTGCAGCCGCTTCAAAAGGTAAAAGACCTCCCCCTCCGTACCAAACGTCACCGTTCGGGTTACCTTTTTCAGCGATCATCCGGTTTACCAATACATTCGTTCCCGCGTATTGTACATTCACGTTAGCGTCATAAGCCTTTTCAAAAGCCTCGGCAATTTCCTTCGTCATATCAGGAGTTTCAGGTGAATAGAACGTGATACTTCCTAGATCGTCACCATCCCCTGAAGAACTGTCTGAAGAACATGCCGTAATTAATACCAAACTAAAAACAACGATGATTGAGCCAAAAACGGACAGAAACCTTTTCACAAAACATCCCCCTCAAATTCAAATGATTTTATAAAGGAAACAACTTTAAAGAAACCGATCTATTTTTTTGTGCATCCGACCAGCTAGCAATTCTTCAGTTTATGAATGAATGTAAAATTGAAGACAGCTTGTTCTACGTTTATGTGTAAAGATATTGTTATATTCCGGTAAACGAAATGTTTTTAGAAATATAGAACGAAAAAAAGACCAAGAATAACTCAATAGGCGTCAGCCATTGGTCATTTTGGTCTCTGTACTATCATCTTTTTGTTCAGAATTACAAATCCTAAGCTAATCTCGAAAAAATGTCAGTTAACGTTGCCCTCTATTCTGGTAGATATGGGATCAATCCTTTTCTGAATGCTTCTTCCTGAATTTCCTTTGGCGCACCTCGGACATCCATTACAAACCCATTTACTGAAACCATCCATATCATTGGGTTGTTCTCTAGTTTACTTGGTAACGTCCAATCCGGGTCAAACATACCCATTTTCATAATATCCCTTATATGCTTTGATTTTGTACTACTCGTGCTAGTGCTCACTCCAAACTTTCCAGATAAATCTTTTGCCTTCATTGAAAGCTTTTGAGAAGAATCAAATAGGAAATTCACCGTGCCTACTGAATGTACAATGCCACATGCCCAAGTGTTTGCTCTCCCTTTCGTAAGAGGAGAGGGGCGTTTACGGCTTAATGCGGCAGTCAGCTGACAACACAACAATTCATATTCTTCATTTAAGTTTTCCGAACAAAACACCTTAATTATTTGTGTGATTTCCTTGTACTTTTCTTGCATTCCTTTTGGTACTGTTAATGATTTACTTTTCATTAGTGCTTCTCCTTTCTATCACTTATGGTATATCGCTACTTGCTAGATAGATTCATCACATCTTTTAACAGAAGAGATGGGATACCGCTATTAAACACAGAAGGGGCTATTGGAATAGAGTAGTTCATCTGATTGTTTCATTGCTTGTAAGATTTTTTCTTCTTCTTGAACCTTATCTGGATTTTTATCCATAAGACAGAAAACTTAGCACCATATTACCATAAAATAATTCATTAGGAACAAGAAAAACAGAGATGTATAAACAAGGCTTTGCGAGTAACATCTACGGAGAGAGAATTCATGAAAGCGCATTCAATATTTATCGCTGAAGATCAGACGCTCATGAAGGAAGGTTTGCAAATTGTTATTGATCTTGATTAGCTTATGGCGCAAATGGTTTCCTGTTAAAAGGAATGAATTATGATAAATTAATTAAATCGTCCGGGATGCGATCAAGGGACAACTTATCCTACACGCTTGCTTTAATTGCATAACTCTTATGACTTCCGATTTCCCCTTTTAGCCATATCCCACTAATAAATCACACATATCGAGTTAAAAAAACATCACGATTTAACACCACAATTACGACATGAAAAATCGGTAGGAGGGTGACTATAGTCCTCTTTCCTTTTTCGACTTATTATTCTGCTTTATTTCCATCTACAGTTGTATGATCATAAAACATTTTTCTATATCCTAGACTCTTTACATAACTTTTCGGACAGCTCTTTCCACCTTTTAATTCAAATGTGGTTTCATGCTTCTCTTTTAATTAATATGCAACTATAGATTATCGGAGCGATTTTAAATACACCGCATTCCACGGATTTGAACCAACTAGACTGTTGACTGCAACCGCTAGGCACACCAAAAGACCGAGTAGACAATCTACTCGGTCTAACCATCTTTAATTTAATTGTTTTATGAAGGCATACCCATAATGGCTTTGGGTTCGAGATATTCCTCAATCCCAAAGTTACCCCACTCTCTGCCGATTCCGGATTGCTTGAAGCCACCAAATGGTGCAGAAAAGTCCGGTTTAGCCTTGTTCACTGTAATCTGACCAGCGCGAATGCTTGATGCAACCTTTTGCAAAGTCTCAGGATCTTCACCGACCACATAACCCGCTAAACCATACACGGTATCGTTGGCAATCTCAATCGCTTCATCAACGGTGTCATATGTGATAATAGACATGACAGGACCAAAGATTTCTTCTTGTGCGATGATCATGTCATTTTTAACATCGGTGAAAACGGTTGGTTTGACAAAATAACCTTTATCAAGTCCTTCTGGCTTACCTGTACCGCCGGTGAGTAATGTTGCGCCTTCCTCAATACCCTTTTCAATGTACTCCTGAACCCTATCCCATTGTTTTTTTGCAACTAGGGGACCGATAAATGTTTCTTTTTGTGGATCGCCAACAGGGAAATTTGGCAAGACTGCTTTAACAGCTTCCTCAAATTGCTCCTTGATAGAGTTAGGTACTAGGATACGTGTGGCAGCTGTACAAACTTGCCCTGTATTCAAGGCGATATGTGAAGCAGCAATTTTCGCCGCTTTTTTGATGTCGGCATCTTCTAGAACAATAAGTGGTGACTTACCACCAAGTTCAAGTGCTACTTTCTTAATTGTTTTAGCTGCATTCTCCATGACCTTTTGTCCAACAGCACCTGAACCCGTAAAGGAAACAAAATCAATGTCTGGGTGTGAACTGATGCCATTTCCAATCACATCACCAGTACCATTGACAAGGTTGAATGCACCTTTAGGAAGGCCAGCCGCTTCGAAAATTTCAGCAAGGATAATCGCCGCATACGGAGTGATTTCCGCTGGTTTTAAAACAACTGGGCTACCTGCGGCAAACGCGCCTGCAATTTTGGTGGAAGTCTGATTAGTCGGGAAATTCCAAGGTGTAATCAGTCCACTGACACCAATTGTTTCCTTTATTATTGTCGAATTGCCGCGTTTCTCTATGAAAGAAAAGTCTCTTAGTTCTTTGGCTGCTTGCTTAAAATGAGTATAACCCATCATATAGTGAACCTTTTCAGAAATGGAAAGCGGAGAGCCAAGTTCCTCTGTAATCACTTCAATGAGATCATCTTTACGTTTCTCATATTCATCCGCAATCTTTTCTAACAAATCAATACGGTATTCTTTTGATGTTTGGGAGAAGGATGGGAAAGCTTCGCGTGCTGCTTGTACTGCAAGATCCAAGTCTTCTTTTGTTCCCAAGCTAATGTGACCTATAACTTCTTCAGTTGCAGGATTAATAACTTCCATCGTTTCAGTACCAGTAGATTCGACCCATTCCCCATTAATATAGTGTTTAAGTTCATTACGCATATTTAATAATTCCTTTCTTTGTGAGTAGAATAATTTGTTATTAGTTTATCCCCAATTATATATACCCTTGAATGTTATTCTAAAACATTTTGGTCCGGCCTGTTTCATTAAGTTCTAGGTTCATTAATTATTATTCCCCGACTATCTTTTTAATCTCTCAAAATCTTTTCTTAAGCTTGCCTTCTTCAACTTCTTCTCTATGCAACATAGCTGGTAAAAATAAAGACTATGATCGCTGCTAATTCACCAGAATACAGATAGGACAATCTCTTAAGTAATCGATTTCTCATATACCACCACCTCTATTCTGGTAGAAATAAACAAACTTAACCTTGTAATAAGTTCATTATACTGCAATATCCATGATATTCACCCAAACAGACATCTTTTTTCCTTTTTATGGTTTATTTACTCGAACCAAATGTGTACAATTAGATAGGTACTAAATCACCAAAGTGAGGTGAACAAATTGTTGGAAAATGAACGATTAATTGCGAATTTGAGAAGTGACATTTCCGTTCTTCAAAATAATATGCAAGCAAACCAGGAAAAATTGCAGCGGTTAAGACAAGCAAGAGATTACATAACAAATGAACATGGGGATCTTTCCGCACATAAAAAGCTTATTTCTGACCCCGAACTTTCTCCATCTACTTGGGCCGGGAAACATGCAACTGAGTTTTTAAACGTACGTACGAATATAGAGCAATCATATATGGCGATTATTACCCAACAAGTTGAGGACATTTTGTCAGAGATTGAGGGGAAAATAGCCCAGCTAGAGAGTGCGAACAGCGGTTATTCCAATAGCATCACATCTAAGAACTACAGAATCAGTCAATTTTAAAGTGAATGACAGGGGTTGTCTAAATGCCAGAAATTAAAATTGAACAAAGTACAGTAGAACCGGTCTTCAATGACCTCAAATCAAGAACTAACGAGTTAGATACCGTGAAGCCGAATCTAGAATTCAACGAATCTAAACTAGATTTCATACAAAAGATAGAAGAAATTGAAGCTACATACTATGAAACAATTAATCAATACAAAACTCTTCTAATAAAAGCAGAGAGTGATGCATGGTCAAGTGTTAGCTCCTTTATCCAGTGTGAGGAGAACATTGCTAACGACATTAAGAAGGGTCCAGTTCGATAAGGTATTAAAAGAAAATGCGGTGTAAATATATATAAGGAGTCCGGACTATGAAAGTATTGAAAGTATCCGAAGTCTCTAGTGGGATTGATCTTATAATAAGAAAAAAAGAAGAAGAGAAAGAACAGCTTATCAACATTTTAAAAGCGATAAAAAAAGTGACCGATTTAGAAGACGCTTTAAAGGGTGAGGGTGGAAATGCAATTCGAGAACACTTTATGGTTGTTCAAACCCCTGCTCTTTTGTTAATTAAGGACTTTCTAGAAAACTATATCCAGCAGTTGAATGATATTAAAGGAATCGTTGAGCGTTATGAATCAAATGATGGGCTCGTTCGGGAAGACTTTATTGAACAAGATGTCAGAAACGGGATTACTAATGTAGAACAACTTACTCATGACATCGTAGAAAACATTAATGGTCAATTGAATACAGTAAATGATTTAGTCTCCGTTATCCCGATTAATACGACACAATTTGATACATCTATAAGTAATTCTAAGCAACACAATCAAAAAACGACCAACGACTTAAGAAGTGTGGATGGAAATAGTACATCTACCCTGGAATCCCCTGCTAATGATTTGCAGGAAGCGAAAAGTTTCACTGGAAAAATTCAAGGCTGGACAGGAAACGGGATTTACCTAAGTAAAAAAGAACTAACAGAAGTGGGAGAAGCCCTTAAACCGGATACGTTAGAGGAAATGATTGAAGAATACGGTCTAGTCACCTTACTTAGGAATACAACGATAAGCTTTTCTGGGGCTATAGCGAATTCTGGTAAACTGTTAAAAACAGGTGACCTGAGCTTTAAATTATTTAAGAAAGATGGAAAGATATTTATAAAAATCAAAGGCGGGGAAATAAATAATTTACATGATTACGAAAAATATCGTAAACTACTTAAAAAACATATGGGTGGAACAGGGAAGTGGAGCCGTCAATATGTTACAGGGCTAGTCAATGACGGTGTACTACTATACGATCAAAGAAAATCAAAAAGAATTAAATCCAGTAGTAATAAATTTATTAACAGTAACTTCGACGATATGGGGGGCTACATCAAGCGCCTAGATGAACCAGCTATGAAGGTAGCCAAAGACACCTTTAAAGGCGAAATGAAGGTATGGGAAAGCTTTAAAGGTTGGACAGATGCTTCCAAGTTGACCAAATTCGGTAAAGGTGCTGGTATACTAGGAATTGGACTTGATGTATATGATAACGCAAGGAGTAGTTTCTATGATGAAAACATAGGTGAATTAAGTTTTAGTGGAAAACAAACCAAGGAATTTCTAGTTGATACGACAGTTGATGTAGGTGCGGGCGCAGCAGCCATGGGCGCAGGTGCAGCAGCAGGTTCCTTCTTCTTACCGCCTGCAGGTACAGTCGTAGGTGCTATTGTAGGGGCAGGAGTCTATGCTGCAGTCAACGTGAAATTTGGTGATCCACCAGAAAGTATTGTTGACCATACGAAAAAATTAGCCAACAAAGCTGTGGATGAACTAGGGGATTGCATCGAAAGTGTTGGGGATAAGCTCGATAGTATATTTTGGTAGTGGAGGAAGTTAGTATGTTAAAGCAATGTAGTGAAGAGGATTTTTATAAGATAGACATAGTTTCAATAGATCGGTTAAGTCCAGACAGAATTCCTGTATTTTTTTGGGCAGCATTCATAATCAGTGGGATAATGACTGCAGTAGTTAATTTTGGATCTGGTTACAGCATTTATGTGAATAATCCCATCTGGCCAATTATTGTTAAAGTCCTGATTGCCTTTTTAGTCATTCAATTTATTGTTGCAGTTTTTTTTACCTCTGAAAAAAATTATTATAAATACCAAAAATTACAATGCGTTTTGTTAAGTATTTTTTCACTGAAATTATCAGTTGATATCTACCCAGTTTATTTCCTACTTTGTGAAGATAGAGATGCACCAAATTTTATGACAACTACAGCAATATTCTTAGCATTAGGTGGACTTATCTACTTGATTATATCAACAATTAGAGGAATTAAAAGAGTTCAAAAAGGTGAGTTACGTAAAGACGGCAGAGGATTGTACAATTTTAAACAATCAAAAGCACATGTTAGTCTGCCCATCATATTCGGTGCTACAATGCTAGGAGGAGCGATTGTAAGAACGCTTTCCAATACACCAAATAATTTTGGAACTATGATTGAGTTGTTTTTCTTTCTTTTCCTTTGTGTTTCTCTCCAATACGCAATTGCTTTCGCATGGCCGGAGTTTTTTCTACTTACATATTGTAAATTCAGGTTTGAATCGTTTCATGTCCCAATGCCAAACCGCTTAAAAGATTCAGGGAATTCTCATTCGGGCAACAAGCAAACAAAACAAACAAAGATGAATAAGAAGGATACTAGGAAAAAAAGGGCTGGGGGAAGAAAGAGATGAAAATAAAGAGGGCTCCAATCGCTTTTCACAATGTGATCAGTACAACATCTAGGTGTAAAACAGATGAATGGTTCTATACAGCAAGGGAATTTAGAAATGCAATTATTAAGAATGGGCTTTACTGTACAGGCCCATTGATTTTCAAAATCTCCAATTTTGATAAAACGGCTAATGAAGCTGATTACACCTTCTATTTACCAGTAAATGTACCTTTACAAATTGATAAAAACGACAAATATCGTTTTTACGAAGAATGGAAATTTGATGATGGTTTAACGCTAAGACATGCCGACTTAGACGATGACATTGAAGAGTCTAACGAATTGCTTCGAGCCAGTGCCGAAGCATTTAAGTTGGAATTAGAAGAGCCATTCTACAACATTTATTTAGACGTGTACGGGGATGGGATCATTGATATTTACTCTCCAATCGTAAAGGAGGGGTAAGATGATCAATCCAAATGACTCTATCCGTTTTACAAATGTTGTTTCAAAAAAGTATCGTTTCCATTACAACGATATTGATGATGTTATAAAACGCTTTCTGAATGAATTGGTACAACAAAAAGCAACGATCAAAGGGCCGTTATTCTATTCAATGAACAATGTACCGATGGATGAAGTCGTAGATGCCGATTTTTTCATGTCAATAAAAGAAGACAGCATAAAACTAAATAAAGATATGTATTTTCATAGCTACTACTCTATTGAAGATATGATTTCAATCTGTTTATATGATCAATTTGAAAAGAATACGGAAGTAGCTTACTACATGTTGTTAGAGTATATCGAAAAACAAAATCTAAACCAGGTAACACCCTTCTTTCATATCATAACAGGCGACGATACACTCCAGTATGTTTTTATAAAAGTGGGTGTATCGGTGTAGAGAAACAATTATATTTTAAAAGGTGAGACTTGTATTCTAATACAGGTCTCAATTTTATGTACAGTACATCCTTAAAATAAAATAGATCTTGGATTTAACCGACAATAATCTTTGATTGAAATAATTTTTTAAGTAGAAAAAATTGAGTAATATTGATACCAATTCAGATTAAATCAATGCAAAGCTAGTGAGATTTTTAAAAAGGCAGGGGCTTTTGTTGAATAAAGAAATTTATGATAAATATCTATCAATTGATGAACATCCAAGTGAAATCCGAAAAAAGGTCATTTTATTTGTTCTAATTTTCACCGATTTGTTCGGTCTTTATTGTTTGCTTATTCCCTCTCAGTTAACGTTTGCATTACCGTTTGGATTAGTCCTAGGGGTTATCATTAATGTCTGGGCATTATTGTATATAATTGCTCCATACCGTTTTGAAATGTCCTTTTATTTATTTTTTGGTACTTGGGGTCTCTTTACATCCTTTATTATGTTCCTTGTTATACAAGAAGTTTTGTACTATATTATGGGGCTTCGCACATTTACCTTCTTTTATAGTGCATTCTTTCTATTTGTTCTTAGCATTATTTATATACAATCCTTTCATCTTTTATATGTCAATGGCAAGGTGAAATTACCTAATGATGGTTCGAGAAAGAATTGGACTATATTATTTGCTATTTCTCCTGTTCTACTATTCTATTCTGTGCAATTTGTACTTCCAGTAATTTATGGTAATTACACAGGTGCTCTAATTCTTTTAGGAGGCGAGTGTTTCTTAATCCTTTACCCGATCTTTTGTATAAAATACATCCATCAATATTATTTTCTGGTAAAAAATAAACAAGCATTAAAAGACAAATACCCTGAATTAGATTTACCAAAAAAGGAGAGGAAGTCTATTTCTCCTGAACAGTTAAATGAGGATGACAATCCAATCATTATCAACCCTAAATTCCGGTACGAGGTCATTATTTTAGATTTAAACGATGAGCTTTCTGATGATGAAATTGAGGTTATGATCAATAAAATTGGATATTATACTGAGGCTAGCGATCTTGGCATTTCGATTTTAAAACAAGAACATCTAACAGATGAGCAAAAGATAGTAATAAAAGAAAAAATAAAACCAAAACAATACCCATATTTTCTTATTACTAGCGCCACTTATAAGGAACTTTATAGGAAAATGACAGAGTATAAGAAAAAACATTGGATCAAAAACATGTTTAATATGATCCACACACTCGATTTACATTTTTCCACTGAAGATTATCGACTTGGACCTGAATCACACCGCGTTTCATGCTGATAATATAGACGCTATTATTAAGTACCTAATTGAACACTTTGAAGAAGTTGAGGCGAAAAAAAATGCCTACATATTTTAAGTCAGGAGGAATGAAATAATGCAGGCGTTCAAATTAATAATTATAAAAATAATACAATACCTTTCCCTTTTTTTCTTGGTAGTCTTTTTTTCTGATACAATGGAATTGTTTCAGAATAAGGACAAACTTGGCGTTGCATTCATAGTATTTGTAGTACATATCTTAATGGTTTATTTACTTTTAAAATGGATGAGTAAATACAATATTTCTTATCCAGGAAAGTACTTTATTTATGGTTTGCTAAGTTTAATGACGATAGTTTTCCTATTAATGTCGTTAATAATTATCACCGGACAAACATCTGCTTCAAAAACAACTGGAGGAATAATTATTACCCTCTCTTCCTTAGCTTCTTTGTTTTTTTGGTTCAATTTTGATGTAATCAACAAATTAAGAAGAGAAAAAGTATCGAAGTCTAAGGGGAAGTATCGCCGCAAGTAGACAAGGAACCGCGGTGGTAAAACTCTCACCCCGGTGCAATAGTTTTCGTTCTGTAAGCCAATTCTTTGGATGAATATTACCGATATACTATACTTAATATGTTAATAATGTAGTGGTATCCATTCTCCCCGAGTTCTGCAGTAGAGTAGGTAGGTATATTTTCGAAAAATCTTGACCCTTATCTATTTCACTCTTCACGTAATGGTATTCAAATGAACTGCTTTTCTTATTCAAAAGCTGATCCTTAACTTCTTTTTTATAATCGCAAAACAGTCACTCTCCTTATATAAAGGAAAGTGACTGTTTTCTCATCTATTTAAATACCATACGGATACTTCATCATGCTTTCAACTAGTTTTCTATTACGCTTTTTAAAGACTTCATTATGTGATGACACCATAGCGACTTGATTCGCGTTGGGCTGAATATATTTTTTTGCTTTGTTCACAGCATTAGCTGCGTCCTGAAAAGCGCCAGCTATCAGATTCAATTTCCCATCGTGCTTTAGAATATCTCCAGCAGCATAAAGGCCTTCTACTGATGATTCACTGTTAGCACTACCTGCAATAAAATAATGATCTGCAATTTCAACTTCAATTCCACTATTTTCGAGTAATGTCGTATCACGCTCATACCCATGATTAATAATCACTTCATCAACTAATAAATATGAAGCCTCACCTGATTTATTATTAGTAAGTTCAACACGTTCAATGACTTCATGATTCACATCAGCTACTAGTTTAGTAATCGAAGAATTAAAGAAACAATCAATAGAACTGTTCATTAGTTGCGTTGCTTGTGATTCATGTCCTGTTAAAGCATCTTTTCTATAGGTTAAATACACTTTTTTGGCGACGGCTTCTAACTCATTAGCCCAATCTATCGCTGAATTCCCACCACCTGAAATGATCACCGTTTTGTCTTTAAACCGTTTTAAAGACTTCACTGTATAATTTAGGTTAGATACCTCAAATCGTTCTGCACCTTCTATTTCTAGTTTTTGAGGGTTCAAGATTCCACCACCAACAGCAACGATAACTGTTTTTGAAAGATGTTTTTGCCCGGATGCAGCATGTAATACGAAAACACCTTCTTCATTGCGTGTCATCGAGTCTATTTTTTCATTTAAAACTACGGTTGGATCAAATGTTAGTCCCTGAGCCACGAGCTGTTGGATTAATTTTTCTCCCGTAATAGGCGTCAGCCCACCAACGTCCCAAATCATTTTCTCGGGATACACATGTATTTTACCACCTAATTGTGATTGATACTCAATAACTTTAGTTTTCATTTCTCTGAGTCCACTATAAAAAGTTGAGTAAAGTCCCGCAGGCCCCCCTCCAATCACAGTTACATCATAAACCTCATGCTTATCCATTTCCGTTCACCCCTTATAACCAAATGTAATTGATTATCATTCTCAATTAAATATACACTTTCTCATACAATTGTTCAATAGTTTTTCCAACATGAAAAGCGCAAGCGCCCTGTTTAGCAACGAAGGCCACTGGAAGACCGACGAGGAGGCTGTTGCCGCCGCAGGAGGACTGAAGTGATTCAAGTGGCTGGGCGCTGGAGCTAGACATCACTTCTATGCCTACAAAATTTTATACTTTCTTACCTTTCAAGAAAAGCGGAAGCGCCCTGTTTAGGTACGAAAAGCGCTGGAGATTTCTGGACAAGAACGCGTTTTCCATCGTGATGTCAGAAATCGAAGCGACCTCGAGTACCTGGGCGCTTCAGCTAGACATTGCTTCTATGCAGCAAAACTTTATACTTTCGTACCCCCTAAAAAAGGTTGACATTAGAAATATATAACCTTATAGTTAATATTGTTATCGATACTGATAATCATTATCAATGATACATATTTTCAATTAATGGGGGTTAAATATATGGTTCGCCTATTTACGGAAGACTTGAATATCGGCTATGGTGAACGTTTAATTGTCAAAGATCTCAGCGTAGAAATTCCCGATAAAAAAATCACCACAATTATCGGTCCGAATGGTTGCGGTAAATCCACCTTATTGAAAGCTATTACTCGTATCATTTCACATCAATCCGGATCGGTTATTTTAGATGGAGGAAATATCACTACAGAAAATACGAAGCTGCTCGCTAAGAAAATGGCGATCCTTCCCCAAACACCGGAAAGTGCAAGTGGATTAACGGTTGGTGAACTCGTATCCTACGGCCGTTTCCCCTATCAGAAAGGATTCGGACGTTTAACGAAAAAAGATTACGAGGTGATTGATTGGGCTCTTGAAGTTACTGGAACGATAGATTACAAGTACCGTCCAGTAGATTCCTTATCAGGCGGCCAACGCCAACGTGTTTGGATTGCAATGGCGCTTGCACAGGAAACGGAGATCATCTTCCTTGATGAACCTACCACCTATTTGGATATGGCTCATCAACTAGAGGTTTTGGAACTATTACAAGACCTGAATGTCCAAGAAGAACGTACGATCATCATGGTTCTTCATGATTTAAACCAAGCTGCCCGTTTTGCTGACTATATCATCGCTCTAAAGGACGGACAAATCGTGAAAGCAGGCGACTATGAAGAGGTTATTACGCACGACGTTCTAAAAGATGTCTTTCAAATTGATGCTGAAATCGGTCGAGACCCCCGAACAAATAAGCCGATGTGTTTCACATACAACTTACTAAAAGGAGAAAACAAATATGAAAAAACGATTGATCCCATTCGCACTCTTGTTGGTTCTACTTATTAGTGCTTGTAGCAGTGGTTCATCAGAAGAAGGAAGCAACAATTCAAAAGGTAATGAAGAAAACAAATCAAATACGATTACATACCAATCTGAAAATGGACCGGTGGAAGTTCCTGCTGATCCTAAACGTGTTATCGTCCTTTCGACTTTCGCTGGAAATGTAATGTCTTTAGACGTCAATCTTGTTGGTGTAGATTCCTGGTCTAAAATGAATCCAAATTTTGAAGAAGAATTGAAAGATGTTGAAGAAGTTACAGATGAGAACTTAGAAAAAATCATTGAACTGGATCCAGATTTAATCATTGGATTATCGAATATTAAAAACGTTGATAAATTGAAGGAAATTGCTCCGACTGTTACGTTTACATACGGAAAAGTCGATTATTTAACCCAGCACATCGAAATAGGAAAACTACTAAATAAAGAAGAAGAAGCAAAAAGTTGGGTCGAAGATTTCAAAAAACGTGCCAAAGCAGCTGGAGAAGACATTAAAGCTAAAATTGGTGAAGATGCAACCGTTTCTGTAATCGAAAACTTTGAAAAGCAACTTTACGTCTTCGGTGACAACTGGGGACGTGGAACTGAAATTTTGTATCAAGAAATGAAATTGAAAATGCCTGAAAAAGTGAAAGAAGCAGCACTCGAACAAGGCTATTATGCCCTATCACCCGAAGTTCTATCTGAATATGCAGGAGACTATATCATTTTCAGTAAAAACCCAGGCACAGATAATTCATTCCAAGAAACTGAAACGTATAAGAACATTCCAGCCGTTAAAAATGACCGAGTATTTGAAGTGAATGCGAAGGAATTCTATTTCAACGATCCGATCACATTAGAGTATCAGCTGGATTTCTTTAAAGAAGCATTTCTTGGCAAGTAATATGTTGCAGAGGGTGACTCATAGGTGTCTGGCTCTCCCATGTGACACAACATATAGGCAAGGAGTTGCAAAATGTTGTGTTAGAGCCTGACTCCGTGACTGAGTCATCCTTTTCTAATATTTCATTATAAGAAAGTTGCGATTCTCATGACTCAACAACCAAAAACAATTTCATTCATCTTAAAGCTGGTCCTGAGCGTATTTGTGTTCGTCGGATCTTTCATCGTTGCAATGGTATTAGGGGCAGCCGATACGAGTACGAAGGACGTTTTGCTCGCACTGACATCACAGACGTTAACCGATACGACATTGATGATCCGTGAAATTCGCTTACCACGAGAAATTGGAGCCATTTTTGTTGGAGCGGCACTTTCGGTTTCCGGTGCGATCATGCAAGGGATTACAAGAAACCCGCTTGCTGACCCAGGCTTACTTGGGCTAACTGCTGGTGCTAATGCGGCACTTGCCGTTACCATAGCGTTTATACCTGCTGCGAATTACTTCGGTATTATGATTGCTTGTTTTATTGGAGCGGCGGTAGGAGCAATTATGGTATTTGGAATGGGTACAATGAGAAGAGGCGGCTTCTCCCCTTTTCGTATTGTATTAGCAGGGGCTGCAGTTTCTGCCTTTCTTTATGCGATTGCAGAAGGTATTGGTATTTATTTTAAAATTTCAAAAGATGTATCGATGTGGACTGCTGGAGGCATTATCGGAACGACATGGAATCAACTTCAAGTCCTTATACCATTTATTTCGATCGGCATATTGATTTCTCTAGTCCTTTCAAGACAGCTAACGATACTTAGTTTGAACGAAGAAGTTGCAGTTGGATTAGGACAAAAGATCACACAAATCAAAGCCGTTCTTTTTGTTGTCATCATCCTGCTCGCTGGTGCATCCGTTGCCCTTGTCGGCAATATGGCCTTCATCGGTTTGATGGTTCCGCATATCGTTCGAGGGATAGTCGGAACAGATTACCGCGCGATTTTGCCGATGTCTGCAGTTTTAGGGGCATCCTTCATGCTGCTAGCAGACACACTTAGCCGTACAATCAATGCACCGTATGAAACACCTGTTGCGGCCATTGTTTCGATGTTGGGTCTTCCTTTCTTCCTATTCATTGTTCGAAAAGGAGGTAAGGCTTTCTCATGATTAATCCTGCAGTAATTCGAAAGCAACGCATCACGATTATTGTTCTTCTTGCACTCATTGCGATTACATTCGTTATTGGCACAGGAATGGGATATGCCTCACTTACTTATGACAGGCTCTTTCCTACCCTTCTCGGTCAAGGGACGTTTAAAGAAAACTTTGTCCTATTTGAGATTCGCTTGCCCCGAATTTTGATCACTGTGTTAGCTGGCATGGCACTTGCTGTATCTGGTGCGATTTTACAAGGGATCACACGAAATGATTTAGCAGATCCAGGGATCATCGGGATCAACTCTGGAGCAGGTGTTGCGATTACCGTTTTCTTTCTGTTTTTCCCAATAGATGCAGGTTCTTTTGTTTACATGCTTCCACTTGTCGCATTTATCGGTGCCATATTAACCACATTCCTGATTTATGTGTTTTCTTATAATAAAAGCTCAGGGCTCCAACCAGTGAAGTTAGTCCTCATTGGTGTCGGATTTTCGATGGCACTGTCAGGGATCATGATCGTCTTAATATCCTCAGCCGAACGAGTAAAAGTGGATTTCATCGCAAAATGGTTAGCCGGAAACATCTGGGGTACGGATTGGCCTTTTATATGGGCACTCCTTCCATGGCTTGCTATACTAATCCCATTTACCTTATATAAGGCGAATCGATTGAATATTCTTGGGCTGAACGAACCTGTGGCGATCGGAGTAGGCGTATCAATTGA
This sequence comes from Pseudalkalibacillus decolorationis, assembly GCF_024609785.1. GTDB lineage: Bacteria > Bacillota > Bacilli > Bacillales > Fictibacillaceae > Pseudalkalibacillus > Pseudalkalibacillus decolorationis. The sequence goes on along the minus strand of NZ_JANHJQ010000013.1, from coordinate 64,292 downwards.
AAAGGAACGTATCGTAATGCTTTTAGCCGCTGTCGCACTTGCAGCATCTGCCGTTTCAGTCACTGGAGGTATTGCCTTCATTGGTCTCATGGCACCGCATATTGCAAAAGCGATCGTAGGGCCTAGAAATCAAATGTTCATTCCTGTTGCAATTCTGATCGGCGGATGGTTGTTATTGCTTGCAGATACAATCGGACGTAATATACTTGAGCCTACTGGTATTCCTGCAGGAATCATGGTCGCAATGATAGGTGCACCTTACTTTATGTATTTGTTATTGAAAAAATAAAGAAAACTTGGCTAGCGCTAAGCCTTAGCGCAGGCGATCGCTTTAGTTGCGCTTATACTATAGAAAGTATTTTTTATACTTTCTTAACGTGTAAAAAAATGCAACTAGAGAGGAGGGCAGACACTTATGTGACTGCCCTCTTCATATAAATCGCACTACCTTTAAGCGTACGAATATGTTATTGCCATTTATGCTGCTTCATTATTATTTCTATTCTCATTAGCCTTTGTTTTCCAGCCTATCAAGAACAGAATTGCTAGTAAACCAAATATTACAAAGACGACAAGGATATTCGATTCAATTAGACGGATAAGGTTTCCCAGAACAATCCCGACAACACCAAAGTCTGCATCTCCGAACGTTGTCCCATTGAAACCAAGGGATCCAAGTACTGGGAGTAGTAATGCTGGTAAGAAGCTGATCATTACTCCATTAGCCATCGAACCTATAACTGCTCCTCTACGTCCACCAGTTGCATTTCCGAATACACCGGCTGTTGCACCTGTGAAGAAGTGAGGTACCAATCCAGGAACGATAACACTTAAACCTAATAGTGGTAGGAACAGCATGCTCACAAGTCCAGCAATAAAGCTACAGAGGAATCCGATAATGACGGCATTACTCGCAAACGGGAAAATAGCTGGACAATCAAGCGCTGGTTTAGCGTTCGGTACGATTTTATCAGCAATCCCTTTAAAGGCAGGAACAATCTCTCCAAGGAGCATTCGAACCCCAGCAAGAATGATATACACACCGGCCGCAAAAGTAAGACCTTGCATAAAGGCAAACACAAGGAAGTTTTGCCCTCCGCTTAGTTCTGCCTCAACGAATCCAGGACCTGCAAAACCTGCAACGACGAAGAAGAGAATGACCATCGTTAAGGATACTGAAACGGATGTATCGCGAAGAAATCCAAGTGATTTAGGGACTTTAATTTCTTCAGTCGATTTCGAACCCTTACCAACTGCCTTCCCAACCATAGCCGATACAAAATAACCAATCGACCCAAAGTGACCGATAGCAAAATCGTCAGAACCAGTAACTTTTCGAGTGAATGGTTGTAGCATAGCTGGAGAAAGGACCATTAAAGAACCAAGAATAATAGAACCGATTATGACCATAGATACACCGGACATTCCTCCAGTTGTTAAGATAACAGCAACCAGACATGCCATGAACATCGTGTGATGCCCTGTTAAAAAGATATATTTGAAAGGTGTAAAACGCGCTAAAATAATGTTCACAATCATACCGAACAACATAATCATCGCTGTTTCTGTACCAAAGTTTTCTTGGGCTAACGCAACGATCGCTTCATTGTTCGGTATGACGCCATCTACAGTAAAGGCTTCATTGAACATACTACTGAACTTGTCTAACGATTGTACAAGTACCGCTGCACCTGCGCCAAGGATCACAAAGCCCATTACAGTCTTAAGAGTACCTGATACAACATCCCCAGAATTTTTGCGTTGCACAATAAGTCCTATAAATGCGAATAATCCAACAAGAATAGCAGGCGTACCTAAAATATCCTTCATTATTAAATCAACCATGTGTAACGCCCCTTTCGTTTCAAATTTAAATTAGCCTCCGGACTTTTTAAACAACCTCTACAAATTGTTTTCTAGTGCTTCACGAAGCTCATTCTTATCCATTAAGTTCTTAAGCTTGACTATATTTTTCTTTCCATCTTCTAAACTTCCTACAATGTCCTCTGATCCTAGAAATAAATCAGCTTGTTCTGTTTTAGCTGTTGTAAGATCCGTATGAGATACATCAGCTTCTTTACCCATTTCTTTTAATGCAGCGTTCACATTCATCTCCACGATCATGCTGCTCCCTAAACCATTTCCACACACAACTAATACTTTTTTCATTTCCATTTCCTCCTCTAATTTTTAAGCTTTTACGTTTTGATTGATCAATTCGATTACACGATCGCTATCATTGGCTGCGATCAGACGGTCAATGTTCTCTTCATTTGATAAGACCTCTGTAAGCTGTGCTAGTGCTTTAAGATGCGTTTGGTTATCTATTGCAGCTAATACGATAATCAACTGCGCCCTGTGCTTTTCTTGTTCAGAGAAATAAACAGGCTCCTTTAATCGCAATAAGCTCATCCCTAACCGTTCCACACCTGTTTCTGGACGAGCATGTGGGATCGCAATTCGTGGGGCGATCACAATGTAAGGGCCTAGCTCTTTTACATTTTCAATCATCGCCTCAACGTAATTCGAACGAATCGAATCTTGATCGATTAATGGTTGAGCAGCGACATGAATCGCTTCCTCCCAATTGGCTACCTTGTCTTTAAACTGAATGGTTTTTTCCGTTAATAATTCATTGAGCATTGGCTTCCTTAGCTCCTTTGTTCTCGGTGACTTTGTTTCTAATAACTGAACCAAGTCTCTCTTCAGGTCGTCTTTTTCATGTACGGTAGCATGCCTTTCAATGACATCTAGCATATGATCTGTGAAGCTTTTGGATCGATTATCTGTATGGAATAGTTCATTCATCCTTTGCATGACATGCTCTTTTTCTATATTCGATAAAATCGCTGGAACATGGATGACTGGAATACTTTTCGGTTTGATGAAATTCGTTGAAAAAATTACATCTGCGTCATAGTCTGTTGTACGAAACTCCCTCATTGAAAGCGTGGCAACGACATCCAGCCCTGCAATCAAGTTTTCCAATTGTGTTCTCAGCATGTTGGAAGTACCGATTCCATTTTCACAGACGATGATCGCTTTGAATTTCGTTTCCACTTGTTTCTTTTCTTTCGTGAGCCAGCCCCCAAAGTGCAATGTGATATAAGCGATTTCTTCATCGGGAATCGGCTGACCTACATAGTATTCCAAGTGCAACATGACACGTTTCGTTAAATGATAGATATCCTGATAATTTTCTTGGATACGTTCAGATAATTCATTTGCAATTCGCACGCCATATTTCAGACGATAATACGTCGGCTTAATATGAGAAATAAGGTTCTCCTCAAGCCCCTTCCGATCGTCAAATATGACACAGGAGTACGTTTGGAAGTCCGAAATCATCCGTTGAACGACTTGTTGTAGCCCTGTCAGTTCCCGTTCTGTATATCGGCTGAAATCATCATGCTGTACCTTTGATCCGAGAAGGTTCATCGTAATGAAGCAAACCTCATTATCTGGAAAATCAATCCCCCACAAATCCTTAAGCTTTTTCGTAATAAGCAGGGACGCTTGATAGGCTTCGGTCTGTTGAAGGACTTCCTTCTCTTCGGTGTCCACATGTACGACTTTCTGTAAATGGATTCGCTTCATAATAATTAAGATTTGCAGGGAAAGGATCTCCACCATCTCATCGGTAAGCGTCAATCCTAATTCTTTTTCTGCTTCGTAAAGAAGGCTTTTTACAGAGTCTCTTTGATCAGTGTCAGGTGATGAGACCTCTGCTTCGGGTTGAATCATTCTATGAATTTCATTCCGGACGTTCAGCCATTCTTTATGTGAAAAAGCCGTGGACAAAACGTCTGAAAGCACCCTTCTCTTCGCTTCCTCAGGGCCACTCAGGTTATAGCCGCTTCCTTTTTTATAATATAAGTCTAGACCGTGTTGCTTAAATTCTATCTTGATAGCCTTTAGGGCTTTCGCAACGGTACCTCGACTCATACTCGTAATTTCCATAAAACTGCTCATAGATGCTTCTTGTTCCTCTAGTAAAATCTTCGCCTTAATGAGCAGTTCACGCTCATGTCTCGATAATTGATACTGCCAATCATCAAATCCTTCTGTATTGTGAACGGCAACCTTGGCACTAGACTTATTAGATAAAAATACGCCTTTGCCATGGATGCTTTCGATTGGTTCCATTTGCTGATCTACCAACCAACTATTAATCTGATCTATATCGTAATAGATGGTGCGCTGGGACACTCGCATCTTTTCGACTAAATCCTTTGTTGGAACCGGAGTACTAGATTGTTGAATTATGGATAATAAGTGTGCACGCCTCTTATCCAATACCATCGGGATCCCCCTAATCTATAGAACTATCTATCCAGTATATTTTTGCATAATTGTACGGTTAACTTTTTGATGATCATCTTATAAACCTATTATAACGCCTTAACAAGGCTGATGTAAGTGTTTCCAATGTGCAATATTTGTATATTCAAAGTTTGCAAAAATGAACATATGTAAAATGGTAATCTTCCAAAAGAACGGAGATGGACAATATACCACCAAATTTTCAATTTTAGACTTGAACATGACGCAACGTAACGTTTTATATTGAAGTTACCGGAAAATGGCTAGCGCAAAAAGAGGATGATTATGAAAAGACAGTGGAAGGTTGGAGAACTTGCAAAGTTAACAGGATTAACAGTTCGAACCTTACGTATTATGATCAAATCTTGGTCATTCTGATTCCGGACAGAGGCTATATAATGAATCTGAGATTTCACGGTTGCAACAAATCCTATCTTTAAAGGAGTTGGGTTTATCACTAGATCAGGTTAAATCTTTCTAGCTGATGACAAGTATAATCCATCGGAAGTCGTATCACTTCAAGTTGCTCCACTTAAAGAAAATATCATGATTCATAGAAGCTTTTAAGAGAATTAAAAAATGTATCAAGTCTTATGAAAATGCAAGGACCAGTGACAGTTGAAGATTCTACAAAACTATTAGGAATGTACCTTTATGGGGTAAATCAAAAAGTGTAGAACATACAAACAGCCCCAGAATTTTGATTTCTGAGGCCATTTTTTATTTGGTTAAAAGAGGATAAAAGTCTCCTGCTCCTCTAAATTCTGAATCCCTGTTCTCTTTTCATCCGTAAAACTCGCGTCGAATACGGTTCATGTGGAAATTGACTACCATTATTAATCTATTCAGTTTCACAGTCAGATTTTGCAATCAGTTAGTCAATTAATCCCAAAAAGTAGCATAGATCAAAGAACTAGATCTGTTTTTCGCAAAAAACTCCGCTTCATTTCCACCATCAACAAAGCCACCAATACTACGGAAAACTCCACATTCCCCTGGTGACAGATATCTTTGTCCAACATAATCATTATAACTTTCCGGATCGTACTCCCATAATTCAACTTCTATCGCCCGAGATGGACCAGAACTATCCCGACAAACCCTATAATCTCCGCCAGTAGAGGAATGCACATGACTATCCTCGTAAAAACTTTCTCCCCCTAAATAATCCCAACCTCCCGCATTCACTGATAAAAACGGAAACATAAACATACAGACAAAAGCGAATAAAACTGCACTGATCTTTTTCAATTTCATTTCTTACTCCTCCTTTTATGTATACAATAATAGTTTATAACAAATAGATTACTAGTCAATAATCCCAATTAACCATATATATGGAAAACTAATTTGATTCTTTATTCCTGTTCCTTCCACCTGATTACACGTATAAAAACACCCCATAGCAAACTTTTGGAGTGTTATAAAAAATCTATTAAACTTCTGCTTCAAGTTTGTCGGTTATTCACCTTACCATCATTTCTATCATTTGATTCGGAATTTAATTATATGAAAGTAATCATAAAATTATACATATTGAAAATTCTGTGTTTAGTGTTTATAATTAAATTATCAATTTAAGAACCAGTGTATCTATTATAGAGACGAAATATTATTCTTGTTGTTTTACAAAATGATGACAAGCGAATGTAGAAAGGGGATTAACATGAGGATTGCTACAGATATTGGCGGGACATTCACTGACTTAGTTTATGTTAATGATAAAGGAGAATTCGGTTTTGCTAAAGCTCATACGACTCCGCCTCATTTTGAAAAAGGTGTAATCAATGTTATTGACCAAAGCGGCATTGATCCAAAGTCAATTGAAACGTTTATTCATGGTTCAACGGTTGTAATCAATGCTCTTACTGAACGTAAAGGAGTAAAGACAGGCTTAATTACTACAAAAGGAACGAGAGATCTCCTAGAAATCGCGAGAGGAAACAGACCGGACCTTTATAATTTCCGCTATCAAAAACCAACTCCGTTTGTCGAGCGTTACTTACGCTTTGAAGTGGAAGAACGATTGAATTACAAAGGGGAAGTAATGACCTCATTAAACGAAGAGCAAATTAAAGAAGCTCTTTCCTTCTTTAAAAAGGAAAAGGTAGAAGCGATTGCTGTATCGTACCTACATTCTTACGTCAATCCTATTCATGAACAGAAAACGGTTGAGCTCATTCAACAGTTGTGGCCGGAAGTTGCGGTTACAGCTTCACACGAGGTAACAAAAGAATGGCGGGAATACGAAAGATCAAGTACAACGGTTTTTAATTCGTATGTTAAACCGATTGCCGCTTCTTATATTGACAATCTTTCTATTAAATTGCACGAACATAGCGTGAACGGCAACAATTATATTATGCAGTCTAACGGCGGGACGACAACCTTTGAACAGGCAAAACAAACACCGATAAATATGGTCGAATCCGGACCGGTTGCCGGGATTTATGGATCTGCTGTTTTAGGTGAGATTTTAGGGGAAGAAAATATTATAGCATTTGACATCGGTGGAACAACAGCTAAATGTTCCTTAATCAGCAACGGTAAAGTGAAAATCACAACAGATTACTATATTGAAAAATCGGAAAGAACGTCTGGTTACCCGATTAAAGTTCCGGTCGTAGACATTATCGAAATCGGGAACGGCGGCGGCTCGATTGCTTGGATTGATGAGAGCGGTTCATTGAAGGTAGGACCGCAGTCTGCAGGGTCTACACCAGGTCCAGTCGCTTACGGTAAGGGCGGAACAGAACCCACTACAACCGATGCAAATCTCGTCACCGGCCGCCTTTCAAAAGAAAATTTTGATTATGAGGTAGATTTAGAAAAGGTAAAAGCGGCGGTTGATGAAAAAATAGCGAAGCCTTATGACACGACAGAAGAAGAAGCCGCTTTAGGTATCATTCGAATTGCAAATTCGAATATGTTGAATGCGTTAAAGTTAATTTCTGTTCGCAAAGGATATGATCCAAGCGAATTTTCATTGGTTGCATTTGGCGGCGGCGGGGCGATGCATGCGCCTGCACTTGCGAAAGAATTAGGGGTTAAAAAGGTCATTGTACCTGTTGCTTCTTCCGTATTTTCTGCATGGGGAATGTTGATGACCGATTTACGACATGACTTTATCCAAACGCATATTAAGCGCCTGAAAGAAGTGGATTTAACATCATTAAACGGGGAGTGGGAAAAACTGGATTCACAGGCCGTATCCCAATTTAAAGAAGAGGGAGTCGAAGAAAATCGCATCATGTTTAGCCACTTGGCTGATATGCGATATTTAGGGCAGGAGCACACGGTCAAGGTTCCCGTTCCAACTGGTGCTTGGACAAGGGAAACGCTAACAGAAATCATTGAGCGATTCCATCACCTTCATGAGCAAAATTATACGTTTAAACTTCCTGATACACCAACGGAAATTGTGAATTTACATGTAACAGCCTTCGGAAAAGTAGACAAGCCGGTGCTGCAAAAATTAACAGCGACTGGTAGATCATTGGATGCTGCTTTAAAAGAAAAACGTAACGTTTACTACGAGGAAGAAGGCTGGATGGAAACAGGCATTTATTCACGAGATTTTCTAGAGCCAGGCATGAAAGTGGAAGGCCCAGCGATTGTCGAAGAACGCTCATCTTCTACCGTTCTTTATCCAGGACAATCTCTCATAGTTGACGATTATGGTAATCTAATTGTTCATACAGGAGTGAAATAAAAATGCTATCGCAAACAAAAAGTGAAATAAATCCATTTACAATCGAAATTATTAAAGATTCGTTAATGTCCATTGGAGATGAGATGTTTTATGCGCTTGCCCGCACATCGATGAGCCCGATTATTTATGAAGTGCTCGATTACGCATGCGGCTTAACAAATGCAAAAGGAAAATTGATCAGTCAAGGGAACGGTGTTGCGAGCTTTATTGGAATGTTAAGTCCGATGGTTGAATCTGTCTTGGAAAGATATAATGATGGCAAGGATTTAAAAGACGGAGATATTATCATTATTAATGATCCGTATGTCGGCGGCGGATCGCATTTATCAGATGTCGGTTTGGTAATGCCGATCTTTCATAAGGGTGAGTTGGTTGCCTTTTCGGCGAATAAAGGGCATTGGACGGAAGTAGGAGGAAAAGATGCCGGTTCGTTTACAACAGATTCTACCGAAATTTATCAGGAAGGATTACAGCTTCCGGGTGTTAAACTATTTCATGAAGGCAACGTCAATCAGGCAGTTGTCGATATAATTGAGTCAAATGTTCGCTTTCCTGACTTGTCACTCGGCGATATGTGGGCTCAAGTAGCCGCATTAAAGACAGGTGCGAAAAGGTTTATTGAATTATGCGACAAATACGGGAAAGATTTAGTTGAGGCTTCGATCGAACATTTATTAGATCAAGGAGAACAGCTGGCGCGAAAAGAATTGACTAAATTGCCAATAGGATCCTTTACTGCTGAAACCTATATTGAAGATAATGCAGGCGGGCCGTATAAGGTTCAAGTGAAGGTAACAATTACAGATGATGCGTTTATTTGTGATTTCAGAGGCACCCACCCTCAAGTGTCGACACCTGTCAATTGTTCATACTATGGTTTACTTGCAAGTGTACGTGTCATGTATTTAGGGGTCATTAGGCCCACTCAAAATGTAAACGATGGCTTTTTTGCCCCATTAAAAATTATTACAGACGAGAGATCGATTGTTTCGGCTGAACGCCCAGCACCTGTTTCGATGAATTTTGAAGGGCGGATTTGCGGAGCAGAAGCTATTTGGGAAGCGCTCGCACCTGTTACACCTGATAGATTGACTGCAGGTCATTTGATGTCTGTTTGCTCAGTCGTCTTAACAGGAAATCATCAAGATTCGAAAGATCCCTTTTTAATTGTCGAACCATCTGTAGGCGGCTGGGGAGCAGGACAAGGTATGGATGGAGCACGAGGCCAGTTTTGTATGGGGCCTGGTGAAACCTATAACGTTCCGATTGAAGTGGCCGAGACAAGATATGGCGTAATGGTCGATGAATACAACTTCCGCTGTGACGGAGCTGGAGCCGGAGAATATATTGGTGGATCAGGTGTTATTCGCTCTTATCAAGCATTAAGTGACAATCAAAAGCTGTCGGTGATCTTTGGCCGTCACAAATTCGCACCGTGGGGAATGAAAGACGGAGAAAGCGGATCTCCAAACTATGTTTTCATTAAAAAGGCAAATGGAGAAACAGACGGTCCGTTTGGCATTACAGCGAGGTATCCGCTAAACAAGGGCGATGTCGTTCAACTCGTCACCGCAACAGGAGGCGGATATGGTAATCCATACGATCGACCAGCGGAAAAAGTAGCGAAAGATGCAAAGAACGGATACATCACTCTTGAACAAGCTAAGGAAACATTCGGTGTTATGGTTCATTCAGAAACGTTTGAGGTGCAAGATCTGACTTTCGAACGGAAAAATAGAAAATCAGAATAGAAACTATCGAGAGAAAGCCGTCCTTCATCTTGTTCAGTACAAGATAGAGGATGACCCCTAAATATAAATATAAAGCCCTTATGAAACGTTGGTTCATAAGGGCTTTACTTGGGTTAAAACACTTTAACTTTGAAGAGTCCTTTTAGGTCATCCTCTTTACTCTTTAGATCCAAACAAGCGATGGTTCCTTTTCCATTCAGAGTACTTCATTTTCGGTTGAATTATATTGAAAAGCTTTCTATTTCAATCTATAATAAACACAAAATGGTTCTAATATAGAGACAAAGGAGGTGCAACATGGCATTAAAAACGTTAGATAATTCATTAGAGGTTCTCAAATATTTCAATAAACGAAACCCTTCATGGGGTGTACGTGAGTTGGCAAAAGAAATGAATATTAGTCATTCTATTATTTATAGAATATTGTCTACATTTGAAAGTCATGGATTTTTGATTCAAAATCCAGATACAAAAAAATATGAATTGGGACTTCGCTTTTTAGAATACGGTCAAATCGTAAAAGAAAAAATGAATCTTTCCGATTTCGTTTTTCCAATTATGAAAAGTCTTTCAGAGGAAATCGAAGAGTCTGTATTTTTAACATGGCTTGACGGGGCAGAAGGTGTAACGGTAGAAATTGCAGAAAGTTCCCAAACCATTAAGTTTACGGTTACTATGGGAACAAGAACTCCTCTTTACGTCGGTGCATCTTGTAAAACGATCATGGCCTACCTTCCAGAGGAAAAGCAGATTGAAATTATCAATAAAGGAATTCAGAAATTTACTCCTATAACGATTTCAGATCCTGAAGACATGTGGTTAGATTTAGAGAAGATTCGAAAACAAGGATGGTGCTTTTCCATTGGGGAATACTCGCACTCTGTATTCGGACTAGGAGTACCGCTGTTTAATAGTAAGGAGGAAATTATTGCTTCACTAACAATAGCAGGACCGGAATACCGTATGCCTGAGGAAAAAGTTCCAGAAACATTAAAAATACTACAACATGCATCGGAAAAAATTCAACGTTATTTTGACCAATACAGCTATCGTTACTATAAGGAATAAATCAGGAATCTGTTTTTTGTAAACCATGACATGTTGATTTTAGACCCATTCCTTTTGGAAATAGCTCTAAAATCAACATGTTTTTGGAATGATCAAGGCTTTATTTACCTGCATCCCCGTTTTCTCCTAATTCTTTGATTAAAGCAACAGCCCGATCAATTTCGTCTTCAGTATTAAAGTAATGCGGTGAAAAACGAGCCATTTTGTTTATCTTATATCGTTCCATAATCGTATTTGCCATAAATGTGCCAGCTTCAATAATGATGCCGTGTTCTTCTAAATATTCTGTTATGTGATCAGGCGACAATCCTTCGACATTAAAAGGTGTGATTGATATGCGGTTTTCAATGTTTTCAGGCCCGTAAATCGTAACACCGGGAACCATTTTGAGGTGTTCAACCATATATACAGTTAATTCTTTTACACGATTATAAATGCTTTCAATTCCTATTTCGTTCGCATAATCGATCGCTGCACCTAATCCTAAAATACTTGGAATTACAAGGCACCCTGGCTCAAAACGTTTTGCTGTAGAAGGGAAAGAATATTCATTTTTCTTAAAATCCCAATCCGCACCTCCCCAACCGATCATGATTGGAGTTACATCTTTGATCAATTCTTGGCGAACATAAATGATACCTGAGCCTTCAGGTCCTCTAAGCCATTTGCGGCCGCAACTAATTAAGAAATCACAATCTAGATCATTTACATTCATTGGGACTAATCCAAGTGTTTGATTTGCATTAACTACTGTCAGGACGTTATGTTTTTTAGCAAGACGGCAAATTTCTTTTGCAGGCTGAAATGCTCCTGAAGCATTTGGCATATAAGCGAATGTGATGAGCCGGGTGTTAGGAGTGATTAACTTTTCAAGTTCCTTTACATCGATAACACAATCCGTACCTGTTTTTAAAACATTCAATTTAACGCCTTTTTTCTCCAAAGCAAGCCATGGCACATAGTTGCTTAACATTTCCGTATCAGGAACGATCACCTCATCGCCTTTATGCCAATGCAAACCGCCCGACACATAGTTTATAGGCATTGAACCATTTGGAACGAAGGCCACTTCCTCTTTTGTCGCTCCGATAAATGCTGCTGCTTTTTCACGAATCAATTCGACTTTGGCATATGTTTCTTTACGGAAAGCAGGCAAGTAAGGACCAATGCTTGCTTGTTTTTGCAAGTAATCTGTTATAACATCCACTACTGGCTGCGGCATAGCGGAAGCGGCAGCAGTGTTAAGATAAGCGTATTTTTCATGAAGCGGCATATCTTTACGGATTTTTTCAATATTTATTTCGGTAACAGTCATCGGAACCTCCTTTCTTATAAGACGATTAAATCTTTCGTATAAGACATTAAATTTAAATGGCCCTCTTCCGTGACAATAATGTTATCTTCGATACGAACGCCGCCTTTATCCTTCAAATAAATGCCAGGTTCAATTGTAAATGCCATACCCGATTTCAGAACAAGGTTATTTTGTTGCATCATATAAGGGTCCTCATGTGCGCTTAACCCAAGTCCATGTCCAAGTCGATGTGTGAAGTATTGTCCGAAACCCGCTTCACGAATAATACTTCTAGCCGTTTCATCAATATCATGTGCTGTCACACCGGGTTTAACAGCTTCTATGGCCGTTTCATTTGCTTTCTTGACGATCTCGTATACTTTTTTTAATTCATCAGAAATTTCGCCTACAGCTACAGTTCTTGTAATATCCGCTACATAGCCTTTATAGATGGAGCCGAAATCAAGAACGATTAGATCTCCCGATTCGATTTTTTTATCAGCAGCACGGCCATGCGGGAGTGCACCGCGATATCCGGAAGCAACAATTGTTCCAAACGGTGTTCCTTCCGACCCGCGCCGTCTCATTTCATATTCAAGCTGTGCGGCGATTTCAATTTCAACTGCCCCTGGCTTTATATAATCTAAAGTAGCCTCAAGGCTTTCTTCAACAATTTGAACAGCCTTTTTCATTAATTCAATTTCATTTGCCTCTTTTTGCATGCGCAATTCATTAATACAATGACTTAAATCAACTAAATTCTCGTAACCAATTGCTTCAGCTGCTTTCTGTTCCATAACGCGCATGTAACCAAACTCAACACCTACAATACCTAAAGAGCCGGCATGTTCTTTTAATTGACTAATCGCGTTTGCCGGACCCTCCTCATCCGTGTACCAAAAGGTTGACTTATTTGCAACCGTTTCAACTTTGCTTAATTCGACTTGCGGTGCTAAAAATGTCAGCTTGCCGTCTCTTGCTAAAATGGCAAGAGTTAATCGTTCGCTTTGTTTTAATTTCAAGCCTGTAAAATAATACAGGTTTGAACCAGGAACGAATACAACGGCGTCCATTTCTCTTTCCTTCATAAGAGAGAGTAGATTTTCACGTCTTTTTTGAAACATGATGAAGACCTCCTTGAACCAATATACAAAAAATGAATAGGGGATATTGCAGTCCCCATTATTTGCTTGCTTTTATTATAGAGTTGAAGAAGTTATACAGCGCATCTCCAGCAATAAATCCTGCGGCTAAAATAGACATTGGTATTTCTGCTTCTTTTCCTTTTACTTTTAACACAATAGATCTGATTAGGATCCCAGCCAATACAGTCCATCCGGCTATCGGATAAAAGATCAATAAACCAGTGGAAAAGAGGACTCCCATTTGTCTCTTCGGTCCGCCAATTAGCTGCAGCAAGGCACCAGGTATTGCCCAAAGGACTAATTGTTTGGCGACTTCGGTTGAAACACCAGCTTCAATTGTTGCTGCATATACACGATCTACAGGTGGCACGAGATCTTGCATAAAGTAGTTATTATAAGATAATAGAACAACAATTGCTGCAACTCCAAATGCAATTAGACCTGCATAAAGCTGTTGTCTTCTTCCGTTTTTTTCGAATTTCGGGTCTTCTCCATTCCCGCGAAGCATGTAACCAGTCTTTAAATCGTATCCCATATCTGCAAAGGCAACACCTGTTGAAGCACTAAAGCCAACTAAAATCGCCAAAGCTGTAGTCGGAAAACCGATTAACATCCCAATGATCAACGTTATGAGTGCTACGGCAAAGGCAGGAAACCAACCGGAATGCATCGCGGCTATTCCAACAATTAATTCGTGAACAAAAGCTGCAAAGGCAGCGAAAAGCATAAATCCAATTAACATTCCAAAAGACATATCTGTGATAATTCCACCTAATAAAGCTAGTAAAAGAGCGATAGCGGTATAAGCTATGAATCCATAACCAAAGCCTTGTGAAAGGTCTTTTTCTGAACGTGTAAATAATTGATCATCAGATGGATGATTTTGGATAATATTCTTCTTTTTCTTTACGATAATAAAGACAACTTGAATAAGGGCAACGAGTCCTGCACCGATCATAAACCCGTGCGGAATGTAGTGTTCATTTAAATCTATTCCAAGTAAAGGAGTTGAGTAGCCTCTTAAGAGCAAACCAATACCGAACATTGTTAATGCCCATATATTTCCGATAAAAGCGACACCAAAAGCAGACATTGGGATTTTCAGGATAGCTCCAAGTATTCCGATTCCAATTCCAACGCCGAGTAATTTTGCTCTATTTCCGCCTTCATCACCCGCTTTTATAGCTTCCGCAGTTGCAATACCAGGAGGCCAAGCTTCTTTTGCTGGAAAAACTTTCGTATCAAAAAATTTATAAAGAAGAATTGCATCGATGAACATCGCACATGTAACACCAATAAACATCGGGATGATTAACTCAGGCATCCCCATAACAAAAGGTATTCCGATTGGTAGAAGCAGGCTGTTTGCTGCCCCAAAGGTAGCTGCCGAAATGGCTGTCTGCACAATATTTTGACGGTGTACAGATCTGAATTTGATAAACATACGAATAGGAATTCTGGCAATAATCATTGCAAATAGCGCTCCAATGATAGAGGTATTCGCAGATATACCTAAGCTAGTAATTAATTGAAGACCAATAATCGCTCCGACAATGCCCAGTGCGACAATAATTAGAAGGGTAAGCGGTTCGAAAGCCGTTGGATGCTTTTTGGTCTCATTGTTTGAATTCTTCATAGAAGTCCTCCTTCTTTTTTAAAAACCTTCCAACATATAGCTATCCTTAAAAATTTCCTTCATTCGAAAAGCACATCACCTCCACAACTTAATTCCTGTCTTTCATTTCATAATGGGTTAAATAAATTAAACCGCTTTCATAAATAATTTTGTTTATTTCTAGGTTGAAAATCCATCAAAACTTTTTAAAAACTCGTTTCTTATTGTATCTATAATAGAAACATCGTATCTATAATTAATTCATAGCTTTATTATAAAACAATTAAAATGAATTTTCAATAAATTTCTTATTGCAAATAATAAGTGAAAATTTGAGGTTTAGGAACGAATTGAAAGACGAATTACAGTCAAAAGAGGCGTAGGTAGGTAAAGAAAATGTTATAATTATTAACTCAAACTTCGCACTTAAATAAGTAGACTCAATCGTTGAGCCTACTTAAAATCGGTAATATTTCCCTATTGGAATAAAAGTTGAGTAAGTTAAAGTATATGATATAAACTAATAGCTCCTAACTAGGGGTGTCCAATGAGTTGGGCTGAGAGAGAAACATGAGGAAGTTTCTTGACCCTCGGGGCCTGATCTGGTTCAAACCAGCGTAGGGAAGTTACACTGATATGCATTTTCGCTTACTTTTGATACGAGAAAATCAGCTGGGTCCTAAACATTAGTATCCGGGTTTTTGACACGTTAAGAAAGTATAAAAATACTTTCTATAGTATAAGCGCAACTAAGGCTCAGCCGGCGCCAAAGGCTTGGCTTTGCCAAGTTTTCTTTATTTTACAAGGAATTTTTATTTCCTTCTATATCATACATCCAAAAAATGCACTAAGTTGTTATAATGAATAATATTAGGGCTATTAAATATTAAAAGGCAATTAAGTTTCATATAAATTGCTCGTATTCGAAAGAAAGTTGACGAATAATTTAATGTAGTAGTACCTTTGAGAAAGGATTGAAAAAATGGCTGTTCAATCTGTTGATCGAGCACTTTCTATAATTGAAGTTTTAGGTAACCATCCCAATGGGTTAGGAGTAATTAACCTCTCCAAGACATTGAACTTACCTAAAAGCACCATTCATAGGTTATTAAATAGTTTAATAACAAGAAATTTTGTTTATCAAAATGAGGAAAATGAAAGATATTACTTAGGCATGAAATTAGCCCAGATATCATCGAAAATCATCGAAAACTTAGATATAAGAGTGCTGGCTAGACCATATATAGAGGATTTGTCACAAATTACAAATGAAGTTGTTCACCTTTGTATTAGAGATGGTAATGAGGTTGCGTATATTGACAAGGTGGAGAGTAACCGAACCATTCGGATGTATTCTCAAATTGGTAAGAGAGCGATGCTTCATTGTACTGGAGTAGGAAAGGTATTGATTTCAGGATTACCTGATCATAAAATAATCGACATCGTAGACCAAGTTGGACTACCTAAATTTACTGAAAACACCATTACCTCTAAAGAAGCATTCATTCAAGAAATACAATTGATTCGTCAAAATGGGTATGCTTTAGATCAGGAAGAGCATGAAGATGGCATTTATTGTATTGCTGCCCCAATTTACGACTACTCTGGAAACATTATTGCAGGATTTAGTCTTTCTGGACCTATCAATAGGATTAAAAGTAGTATAGAAAACGGTCACTATAAGTCCTATCTCCTTTCTACTGCTTATCAGATCTCAGAAAGATTAGGATATATAAAAGAGAGCTGAATCAGCTCTCTTTTTGGTTTACTCTATTTCCACAATCATTTCGATTTCAACAGGTGTATTAAACGGTAATTCGTTTGAAGAAATAGCGGAACGAGCATGCTTCCCTCTTTCTCCAAAGACTTCTTCTAACAATTCAGAAGCCCCATTAATGACATAAGGTTGTTCTACAAAACCAGGTGCAGAGTTAACGAAAGCTAACAGCTTGACTACTTGTTTAACTCTATTTAAATTCCCAATTTCTCCCTTTAATACAGCTAAACAGTTTATCATAGTTTGTCTAGCCGCCTCATACCCTTGTTCGATAGTTAGATCGCTGCCAACTTTTCCTTCATATAGTAACTTGCCGTTATCTCGGCAGTCTTGACCTGATGTATAAACAAGATTACCTACCGTTTTTGCCGGAACGTAAACTGCAGCAGGTTTTGGTGGGTTAGGAATCGTAATCCCTACCTCTTTTAATCTTTCTTCTACATTTACCATTTGATCACCCCATATGATTAATCATTTTCGTTTTGTTTGAAAGAAAGCAACCACATTTTTGTAACGTATGTTGCCTATTTTTCATTGTAAGTTTCCCATTAACTAATACGTATTGAATTCCTTCAGGGTACTTTGAAGGATCCTCATAGGTCGCTTTATCCTCAATATTATCGAAATTAAAGACTACAATATCTGCAGCATAGCCCTGTACTAATTGGCCTCTATTACCTAGCCCAAATCTCTTGGCCGGGAATGAAGTCATTTTTCTAACAGCATCTTCAAGTGAAATGATCTTTTCTTGTTTCACGTATTTTGAGAACACCCTTGGAAATGTTCCATACAACCTAGGATGTGGCTTACCGGTATAGCAAGTTAAACTATCAGAAGCTATTAACGAATATGAATATTTCATGACTTGTTGAACATCATTTTCTGCCATGTGAAAAAAGACGATCCCTATATTCCCATCTTCTTCTATTAGTAGATCTAAAGCTTGATCTATAGGATCCTTTCCACTTTCTTTACTTATATCAAGAATGGAGACTCCCTCATATCGTTTTAGGCTTTGCGACTGAACGGATGAAATAATGACGTTATCCCATCCAGTCGAAACCACAAGATTATCCCAATCTTCTTGTTCTTGAATGAGTTCCTGCTTAATTTTACTTCTTTCACTATAATCTTTTATTCGTTTCAATACAGATGATAAACCACCTTCTAGTGACCAGGGAGGTAATAGAGTAGTGAGCATTGTTGAACCCGCTGAATATGGATACACATCACAAGTGACATCCATTCCTCTATTTCTCGCGTTATCTATTAGATTCATAGCTTCTATTACTTTTCCAAAATTTCTTTTTCCAGCAGCCTTTAAATGGCTGATATGGAGAGTAACATTACTTTTTTCAGCAATCCATAATACTTCTTTAACGGAACGTATTAAGTTGTTTCCTTCTCCTCTTATATGAGTAGAAAGCAGCCCGTTATACTTATTAACAACAGTAGAGAGCTCTGCAATTTCCTCCTTTGTCGAATAACTGCCTGGAGAATAAAGAAGACCGATCGAAAGACCAATTGCTCCAGCCCTCATTCCTTCTTCTAGGATATATTTCATCTCATCCAATTCTTCCTTGGTTGGCGGACGTTTATCAAAACCCATTACCGCAATCCTTACAGAGCCGTGAGCAACATAAGACGCAACATTCTCTGAAAGCAAATTGTTCTGAAGTTCATTAAAGTATTCATTTATCGTGTTTAATCTCCAATCCTTATTCGCTTTTCCGAGAACAGGCTCAACATAATTTTGTAGCTCGTTTTTATATAACGGATTGACAGGTACTGGAGCGAGGCCGCAATTTCCAACAACCTCTGTAGTCACGCCTTGCTGTAGTTTGATTTCACTTTCTGGATAATCAAGGATCATTAGATCTGAATGGCAGTGACCATCAATGAAACCCGGAGAAACCATATTTCCAGTTACGTCCAATATCTCTACTGCTTCTTCTGTTACATTTCCTATGCTAACAATTTTGCCTGCCTTAATTCCAAGATCCCCATAAAACCAAGGATTCCCAGTCCCATCTATGATCTTTCCACTCTTAATAATAGTATCAAGCATTTGAATACCTCCTACTGGATCATTCCTCTTGCTTCAATTGTTAACTTTTCGTATTCATCATTATCTTTTTTCAAATATACAAAGTTGTGTAGATTAATCGTGCTACATATATGATTTGGAATAATCTTAAGCTGCTGGCCAATTTTCATTTCAGAACATACCGTACTGATAACCCCATGCTCTTCATTCATTCGAACGAATTCATTGTCTGGATAATCGACAATTGAGCCAAATCCTTTAATATTCAACGGTGAACAATTAGGTTGTACATCTGTAGCAAATGTTTTACTTCCCCCATCTATAACAGCACGATGTTGAGAAGGTGTACTTACAACGGTACTTACTACATGCGCTGCACAATCTTCCATTCTACAAACGCCAAATCTGACTTGCATAACATCATTAAATGCATACGTTCCTGGCCTAATCTCTGTAACCCCATCCACAGCTGATACTGAGGCTGCGGTAGGAGTAGAACCTACACTAATATCCTCAATGTTATGACCACTTTTCCTTAACTCATTTGCAAGTTTAACCATTAATTCTCCTTCTTCATTACCTGCTAAGTCTGTATCCAGGGTAGCCTCCCCCTTATAAACTGCACCTTTAAACGTGAAAATTCCTTGTAAGGTAAGGTTATCCATTTCAGCAACTTGTTTAGCTAAATTGACAGCCTCTTCATAATCGACACCCGTCCGTTCAAGTCCTGTATCTACTTCCAAACGGACTAGTAGACTTTGTTGATAGGCTTTAGCACACTCACTTAAGACCTTTGCTCCTTGTATACTATCCACACAGACTATCAAATTAGTAAGCTTATCGTTCAATTCACAAACTTCTTTTGCTTTCGAAGAACTAACAATAGGGTAAGCGATAAAAATATCATCAATACCAAAACTAGCCATAACCTTTGCTTCCGATATCTTAGCAACTGTAATCCCAACAGCTCCTTCTGCTATTTGAAGCTTAGCAATATAAGGTGTTTTATGAGTTTTAATATGTGGTCTTAGCTTTACATTTTGTTTTTTTGCTAATTGAGCCATTTTTCTGATATTTTCTAATAAAATTTTCTCATCAATAACAATATAGGGTGTCTGATCCATTTAAATCCTCCTATTGTGCAATTGTTTTCTCATTTTGGGTGGTCGTTCCTTCATCAACAAAGGATCTTTCCTCTTCTAATATTCGAAGGGCTTCTTCCTTCGAAATCTTTTGAGCAGGAGTTAATAAACTAACAATAACATTGGCTAGTAACGCAACTATAACAGATGGAATAATAGGATTTCCCCAAAAAGTTAGCAGACTTTCGTTTTGTAAGATGACAAAAGATGTAGCTGAGCCTCCAATTAAACTGGCAATCCCCCCTTGCCAATTGGTACGCCCCCAAAACTTTCCTAATAAAGCTGCCACAAATAATCCTGACATAACTGTTGAAATAAAATTCGATATATAGGTTATGATGTTGTTTGTAAATAAGGTGAAAAACATTGCTAATAATAAGGTTACAACTAATGAATACCTGGACAACAGTACTGTTTTGTCCTTTTTGGGTACACTGCCAGTGACCAACTGATAGATATCACGCAATAAAATGGCTACTGCTGCAATAAAATCTGAGCTTCCAGAAGACATTGTAGCACTGAGCCCCGCTATCAAAATAATGGCTCCTAACCACAATGGAAAAACTTCGGTTGCCAAATAAGGGAATGCATATCCTGATTCAAGTTCAGGGTTTAATATATAGGCTGACATACCTGCAATTGCTGGGAATAGAGAGAAGACCGCAAATAATATTCCGGTAAACCAAAAACCCTTTTTGATCGTATTTACATCCTTACTAGAGTAAATGCGATGTCTATAAGAAGGAGTAGCTAATACTCCAACAGCTATTACTACAGCCAAAGATAGAGCTGGGATAAATCCTAACTTCTCCAAGCCCAGGAATGAACCCATTTCCGGAGTGACTTGTTTACTTATTTCATCAAATCCACCAATCGTTACTACAGAGAGTACTGTTAGTAATACAAAACCTAAAAATAATATCACTCCTTGGATAACATCTGTGTATACAACAGCAAGGTATCCCCCAATTAAGGTATATACAGCAAAACCTAGCGCAACAATAATCTTTGACAAAATAGGATCAATACCTGTAATCCAAGTTAAGTATAAACTTCCTCCTAAAATATGAGCTCCTAGCCATCCAATACATGCGATATATAGAATGATAGAAGTTAAACCCTTAACCAATTTATTAGCACCGTAATAGAAACTAAGTTCTTCAGAAAAGGTCATAAAATTATATTTTCTCACATCTGCAAACAAAATGAGTAAAAGGATTATCCCGACTGAACCTCCAATCCCATAAAGTGCTCCAGCCCAACCATTACCAAACCCAAATCCTACTGCTCCCATACTTGATCCGGTTCCAACTAATGTCGCTAAGGTGGTTCCAATTAACAATGGTGTTGACAAGCCCCGACCGCCCATTAAGAAATCTTCTCCGCTTTTAACTTTTCTACTTACCAAGACACCTACACCAACCATTGCAATAAGAAAACCGAAAAACACCGAAAGATAAACGATTTGTTCTTTTTCCATTTGTAAGCCTCCTTCATAATTTTTTATTCAGAAAGTGCCTTCACACGGTTTATGAATTCTACTAATTTGTTATCTGATAAAGATGTAAGTGAAGAGCCGATCCCTAATGCCGTGGCCCCTTTATCGAGGAATTCATTGGCATTATCCTCGTTAATTCCCCCTGTAGCCATAAAAGAGGTATTTGAAAAAGGACCTTTTAAGTTTTCAATATACTCTGGCCCCAACGTGGATGCTGGGAATATTTTTATTAAATCAGCGCCATTTTCATGGGCTGTAGATATTTCTGTTGGCGTAAAAGCACCAGGGATACTATATAACCCATGCTCTTTTGTAGCTTTTATAACCTCCACATCAACATGCGGGGAAATTATAAATTCAGCACCCAAATCTTTAACTTTTACTACATCTTCAGCTTTCATAACCGTTCCTGCTCCAAGAAAAAGATCTTTACCGTACCTCTTTTTTAATTCTAAGATCGAATTGAAAGCTGATTGACTATCTAATGTAATTTCCATAATATTTAAACCCTGTTCCATAAGCAGGTCAACTTTGCGTAACAATTCTTCATACGGTACCTTTCTAAAAATCACAACAATTTTATCTTTCTTTAACCTTTCTATCGTAAACATTGATTCACCCCTACCTTTGTACATCACTCTTATTTTTATCAAAACCTATAATTTCTTCTCTAAATGGTAGTCCCTCACAATCACCATGGACCATTGTCACCATTGATCCGATCAAATTTCCTCTTTTCACAGAATCAAATAAGGTAAGTCCGTCTAGTAGCCCAGAAATAAAGCCAGTGGCAAAACCATCGCCTGCACCAACTGGATCTTTCACATGTTCATTTGGGTAACCGCTTACAACTATACCCTCATAGTTTGTATAGTATGTCGCTCCCGCTGATCCATTTTTCACAACGATAGCTTCAACTCCAAAGTCTAATATTTCAGTGATAATATCCTCAATATCTCTATTTGGAAACAGTAAGTTTAATTCATCAGCTCCCGGGAGAAAATAGTTTGACATTTTTATTAACTCTTTTAAAATTGGCTTGAAATCTATATTTCCCCACAACTTCTGACGAATGTTAGGATCAAATATAATCTTTACATTGTGTTTTTTGGCCAATTGTGTAGCATATAAGATTGTTTCATGACAACTCTTGCTTAATGCAGGGGTAATCCCTGTAATATGAAGAAACTTTGACATTGCTATCTCTTTCTCACTGATGTCGCTAGGCTTCAAAAGGCTAGCTGCAGAGTGTTTCCGATAATAATAAATAGATGTTTGATTAAAACCTCCAGTTTGTTTGAAGTAAACACCCGTAGAGGAATAAGAATCGAACTTCACTTGCCCTACATGAACACCCTCCCCACGAATAAAAGAATACAAATAACGCCCAAAAGGGTCATCACCTAATCTACTAATCCAAGATACAGAATGCCCTAGTTTACTTAGCCCTATGGCTACATTAGATTCGGCACCACCTACTCTTTTCTTGAAATTTTCTGTGTATTGTAGTAAGCCATTTTCATTAGGTTCAAATAAGACCATAGATTCCCCTAATGTTATAACATCCATATAAAAACCACCTTTGTTCCATAATACGGAACAATGTTCCGCATCTAATATAAGTATAGATTAAAGTTTTTAAAATATTTAGTCAATAACATTTCGAAATTTTCTATAAACTTTATTTTATTTAATCATTCTTTTTCGTTGAAAAAATCATAAAAAACCACAAAAAAGAAGAGTCAAAAAAACCTGACTCTCCCCGGTCTTGATATTTTTTTATTTGTAAATCCGTCGTATGATTTCATTGGTTACTTCTGTGGTTGTCGATTCTCCTTTTAAGTCTTGTGTTTTAAATCCTCTTGCAAGAACCTCTTCGATCACCTGCATCAATTTTTCAGCTGCATCAACTTCCCCTAGATGCTCGAGCATCATTTTTCCTGTCCAGATTTGCCCGATTGGATTAGCAATACCCTTGCCTACTATGTCTGGAGCGGAGCCGTGAACCGGTTCAAACATAGAAGGATACTTTCCGTTTAAATTAATGTTTCCTGCCGGTGCGACACCGATACTACCCATAACCGCCGCTCCGAGATCGCTGAGAATATCCCCGAACAAGTTACTCGCGACGATGACATCAAAGGATTCAGGTTTTGTTACGAAAAACGCGGACAGCGCATCGATATGATTCGATTCTGTCTGGAGTTCCGGATATTCTTCCGCTAATGTATTAAATGTCTTATCCCAAAACGGCATCGAGTGAACGATTCCGTTTGATTTTGTCGCACTCGTTACTTTTTTATTTCTATTTAGAGCTAGTTCAAAGGCAAATCGCATCGCCCGTTCTGTCGCTTTTCGAGTGAACACTGCGTTTTGTATTGCGATTTCATCTTCATCGCGGTGAATGGTACCCCCGACCTCACTGTACTCCCCTTCACTGTTCTCTCTGACAATGATAAAATCAAAATCTTTGGGATCACGAAGCGGAGACTGGATTCCTTTCAGTTGCTTGGCAGGTCTTACATTGATGACCTGTTCAAACTCCCTGCGGATTTTGATTAGAAGACCCCATAATGAAATATGATCAGGGACAAGATTCGGATTTCCAACAGCACCTAAGAAAACAGCATCGTGCTGTGATAATAGTTCAATTCCATCTTCAGGCATCATTTTTCCATGATCTAGATAATATTCACAACTCCACGGATAGTGGCTATATTCGAACTGAAAACCACCATGTGTTTCAGCAAGTGCATCCAACACCTCAAGTGCCCCTGGCATAATTTCAGGTCCGATCCCATCACCAGGTATCACACCAATTTTATATGTTTTCATTACTCTCACTCCTATGTAAGCAAGAAATCGAGCAATTTAGCTTGATTTCTCATTTTAGCTATTTCAAATAAGTACAATCTTTAAATATCTTTATATTTTAATTCTACATCTTTATTATCTTCATATTTTATTACTCTTGCAATTTCTGCCTTCATATGTTGGTCTGAATACTCTTTACCATACTTAGAGGCCGACACTTTATAAAGGACAATACCTAGAGCGACCCATACAAAAACGATTACCCACTCATAAGGCCAAACAAGTGCTGATGGCATCCCTGGCATATAAAGCACAGTTATTCCCAACGCCATGATAACTGCAGCCCATCCCAGTTTCGTACCACCTCGAAGACGAAAAGGACGTACCATGTGTGGATCCTTTTTACGTAAGATAATAAAGGAAATCGCTACCATTAACCATGATACAACTAATCCAAGTCCACCAGAATCAACTAACCATACTAGGGCAGGTCGACCGAGTAACGGTGCAATCGTAGAGAATACACCAATCAACAGAATCGCTTTATGGGGCGTATTATACTTAGGATGTAACTCCCCTAATGCTTTTGGCAACATTCCTGCTTTAGCAAGTGCATAGATTGCGCGACTTCCTCCCACATAAAAGCCAATCCAGCTCGTCAAAATTCCTCCAATACCACCTAGAAGAAGTATATTCGCCATCAGACGACTACCTCCAAAAGCCTTCGCCATTGCATCAGCCGTTACAAGACCTGATCTACTCATTTCATCTGGGGTCATTATTCGTGACACACCAAAAACAACGGCAATATACCAAACGACAGCAAAAACGACGGATAATATCAGTAATTGGCCAATTCTTTTTTGTGGTAAATTAATTTCTTCAGATGCCTGTGGAATGACATCGAATCCTACAAACATAAATGGAGTCATAATGACCACTGTTAACAGTCCAGCAATTCCTTTTTCAAATAATGGTTGCATATTTTGAGCATTGCCTGAAATCGTACTACCAGTGATCAACAAAACACCTGCAATAATGATTAAGAGGGTAAGAATAAACGTAATCGAGGTAGTAAGCTTGATTCCACGATAATTAATCCAAGTAATGAGGATAGAGCCCAATATCCCAACACCGGCCCAGGTTAGCGTAACATCCCAGCCCGCAATCGTATATAAATAGCCCTGACTATAATTCGGAATTAAATATTCAAAAACAGTCGGAAGGGCAACTGCCTCAAAGGCTACCACAGATACATAACCAAGAATAATCGCCCAGGTTGTTATAAATGAGGCACCCCTTCCCATTGCCTTGTAACTATAGGCATGCTCCCCTCCAGCAAGTGGAAGGGCTGAAGCCAACTCCGCATATGTAAGCCCGACAAGTATAACTAATAAACCACCGATTGCAAAAGCAAGAATAGCCCCCAATGAACCTGCACCTGTTATCCATAAACCAGTTGTTACTACCCACCCCCAGCCAATCATCGCTCCAAAGGCAAGTGCTAGAACATCCTTTTTTCCTAAAATTTTTAATAATTTCGGATCGTTCATGTATTCCCCTCCAATTAAACGATTTTGTTTTGTTTAAAATTGAATGAATACTGATTTACTTCGTATTGCTAACCGGCAATTTTTTGATTCCACCTCCCCTTGTATAAAAAACCCGAATGGATTTATTGAAATCCAACAAACCATTCCTTTAACGCGTCAAACTTTCTGATTAATCAAAAAGTTCGATAATAGAAATGAATATCCTCCTTTTTTAAAACATTAAGAAAATGATCCTGGTAGATTCATACTAGTTCAAAACAAAGGGTGACCCTTAAATCAGGCCACCCCTCTTAATCTATTTCATTGTCCTAATTGAAGTCTTCCATTATAAGCAGCTTCATACACTGCTCGTGTTGATTCGAGTGTAAAGGTTTTTGGACTTCTCGCGAGGATACGCTTCTGTTCAATGCCATTTGCAGCGAGTTGATCCAGATCACTTTCCTTGATTCCGTATTCCTTGATCGTGCTTGGAAGGCCAACATCCTTGACGAGATCCTGAAGTCCTACTACAACCGATATTGCTAGCTCTCTGTCACTTCTTCCTTCTGTCGGTAATCCAAACTCATGAGCGAGCGTCACCATCTTCGGTAAGCACGACGGCCAAATGTGATCAAATACATAAGGTAGTAACACAGCGTTTGCCTCCCCATGCGGGATTTTAAACAATCCGCCGAGCGGGTAAGCGAGCGCATGGACACCTGCAACACCCGCATTGTAAAAGCTAAGTCCAGCAATCACACTACCCCATGCCATTTCCCTACGAGCCTCTTTATTCGATCCGTGCCACACTGCTGTACGTAGGTTCCTTGTAATTTTACGAATCGCCTCAAGCGCCAGGGTATCCGTCAAGTCTGTCGCGTTGACTGAGACGTAAGCTTCGACTGCATGCGTCAGTGCATCGACTCCACTAGCTGCGGTAACCCGTGAAGGGAGAGTATACGTAAGCTCCGGATCGACAATCGCCACATCCGCAAGCAAGTATTCATGCGTGATGACATCCTTTGTGTCTTCTAATGAAAACACGGCAATGTCGGTTACTTCTGCCCCTGTACCTGCTGTTGTCGGAATCAGTATTTTCGGAAGTCCACGATCCGCTAACGTTTTTGTCCCAGTCAAATTCAAATACTCTGCAACTGAGCCTTCATTTTTCGCTAAAACCGATGCGGCTTTCGTAATATCGAGACAGCTACCGCCCCCCATTCCGATCACGAGGTCGGCCCTAAATTCACGTACTGCAGCAACCGCTCTATCACCGACTTCAAGTGGCGGCTCCGGTTTGATTTCTGTATAAAGTGAGTACTCGACACCTTCTTGCTGTAATACCTCTTCAACCCCCTTGGAAAGGCCTACTTCCACAACAACTGGATCGGCAAAAATCATCACTTTTTTCGCATGAAAGGAATGGACAACCTCAGCAACCTTCTGGACGGATCCTTCTCCAGTAACTAGTTTTAAGGGTGAAACGAATGAATGCATGGTATCTCTCTCCTCCTATTTAATCTATCTGTTCGTTCAACCGGTTAACTCTCGATCTTTTTGCTTCGGTACGACAGGAGTCGCTACTTTCGTATACACAAACATCGTCGTCATGCCTATCAATACCCCAAGACCTGCTGCTCCGAACGGGTTTGTAAAATTAAGTCCGAATGGCAGGTACACGAACCAATATGTTAACGTTCCGGCAAGCAGTGAAATGATAGCGCCTTTTTTCGTTGCGCGCTTCCATAGCCCACCGACAATTAATGGACCCGCTGTAGCAGAAACGATTCCACCGATTCCGATCCACATGAACACCGCTAAGAACTTCGGTGGTGACCACGCGAACAGGATACCTGCAGCAATAACGACAAACGTTGAGTAACGGCTGATTAAGAGCTCGTTTCGCTCCGCCTTCTCTTTTGAAATGTTGATTCGCGGCACGATTGTTTTACGATACAAGTCATTTGCAAGCAACTGTGTCAATGATACGATCAATCCATCTGATGTTGACATAACTGCTGATAATACCGCTACCGCAAAAAACGCTGCAACAATCGGTGGGAAGATTTGACTGAACAGAATCGGAATAACCTGGTCAGGTGAGATATTTGCACCTGGGTCGACAACTGCGATTCCAAGCATTCCACCAAGTGCCATAAGTGGTAAAATCGTCGCGATGATCGTACACCACATAATCAGTTTTTTCATATCCTTGTTCGAACGAACGGCCATGAACTTGTTTCCTAAGTGTGGCAAAACACTGAATGGTAAGTGGGCAACAAACAGCAAGGCAATCAGCCAGAATGCGCCGTACGTTTTGTCACCTGGTAGAAGAAGCTGATCAAATGCACCAGCAGGGTTCCGATCCTTAATAATCTGAACCATATCTCCAAAGTTTCCATCAACCCCAACACTAAAGACGAAACAAATTAAGACAGCAATGGCGGTTATCACCATCAAGAACCCTTGAACGGCATCTGTCATGATGTCCGAGTGCGAACCACCCATGAATACATAAACAGCCAGGACGATTCCTGTAATGAATAAGCCAGTTTCATAACTAATTCCCATCATCGTTTGGAACATCGTCGCAGCCGCAACAAACTGGGATACGACATAAAAGATTAATAGAATCGAAATGACCGTAAGAACAATTCGTAAAAATTCACTGTTAAAACGGTCACCTAAAAACTCAGGGATCGTCCGTGTTCCGAATTCATCGCCGTAATGCTTGATCGCTTTTGCGACGAATAGCATTCCGAAAACAGTTGCGATCGGATACAAGAGCGGGTACCAGAGGCTCGGTGTCCCAAGACTGTAAGCGAGACCCGGCATCCCCATAAAGGTGGAACCACTCGAGATCCCTGCCCCAATAACGAGCGCAATCGTGAACGGTCCGTAACTCGAACGTGCTGTTGCGAAATCATCTGAGTTCTTCGTTTTCTTCATTCCAAGATAGCCGAACCAGACCATCGCTATCAAAAAGATCGACATAAATATCCATGAATACGTTACAATTGCATTTTCCATTCTCTACACCCCTTTACTCCTGATCTTCATCTAGTATTCTTGTTTTGAAGATAATAAGCGCCATAACTCCCCATGTCCCTAGAATAAGAGTGGCCATTATATATAGAAATGTCATGAACAAACTCCCCTTCTTTGTAAGAAATTTTTTATTTCAGGATAACGGTCTACCTTATCAGTCGAACGTGAAATTGATTCATAGAGTACAAGCTGAGGCTTCTTCTTCACCTCCTCCAAGTAAATCTCGTAAGGTAAAAACACCTGATACGAATCAACTCGTTTGATACCCGGAACACTCCAGGACCGGACTTTGTGCACATAATGCCGTCGTAAAAATTCCTGTCCTTCCTCTGCCGCATGATCATTCGTCCATTTCGTAGAGAGAATGATTTCTGGATCAATCTCAGCGTCTTCCATTTCAAGACGTTGATCAAGAAACGTCGTCTCCCCTTTTACGAGATTCGTCATCAGAAACCTGCGATCGGTTTTCTTTCGTCCGATAAAAGGCTTATATTCAACCGTCCATTCTGAAAATAAATATGGATAGTAGAGTAATAGTTCTCTTGGATGTTTCGCTGCACGATCCTGTAGTGGTATCGCTTTCATATTCATCACCTCTTTTAAAAGCGGTAGTTTAAGCTGATCATCTTGAGCCGGGTCATTTCTCTGATAGCGTACTTGACGCCTTCATGACCATAACCGGAAGATTTCACACCGCCATATGGCATATGATCAAAACGTGTTGTCGGAATGTCATTGACAAGCACCTGTCCAACATCAAGTCCATGTGCCATCGCGAGTGCCTGTTGTAGATTGTTTGTGAAAACCCCTGCGTTGAGACCGAAATCACTGTCGTTCATCAAGTTAAGCGCCTCCTCATCGTCCTTTACCGGTTGTAAGATTACAACTGGGCCGAAAACTTCCTGACAGGACACTTTGTCCGTCGATCTAATGTCGGTTAAAACGGTTAGGAGAATGCCATTTGCCTTTGCTTCCCCACCTGTTAAAAGTGTTGCTCCGCTTTCGACGGCTTCGTTGATCCATTTAAGGATCCGTTGCTGCGATTTCTTGTTGATCAAGCTTGTCACCATCGTGTCGTCATCAAGCGGATCACCGAACGGTACTTTTTTCGTTTTTGAAACAAGCGATTGTTTGAAATCCTCGAATACTGATTCATGTACGTAAATCCGCTGGGTACTAATACAAACCTGCCCGTTATAAACAAATGCCCCGGTGACTGCTTTTGAAGCAATATCCTCAAGTGAATCTTTCGATGACTCATCGACATAAAGTGCTGAGTTGCTTCCAAGCTCGAGTGTCACCCGCTTCAGTCCTGCCTGGCTTTTGATTAGCTTTCCAACTTGTGGGCTGCCCGTGAATGAAATCTTTTGAACGCGTGAATCGTCAAGCAACACCCTCCCAAGCTTCGGTCCATCTCCAGGGATTACGTTGAAAGCCCCATCCGGTAACCCTGCTTTTATAAAAAGCTCTGCTAATTTCAAACTCGATAACGGTGTTTGTTCCGCTGGCTTCACGATGATTGTGTTCCCTGCGGCAAGTGCCGGACCGACCTTGTGAACGACTAGATTGAGCGGAAAGTTGAATGGCGTGATCGCTCCAACAATACCAATCGGTTCATGGATCGTGTACGCATCACGTCCTTCACCGCCTTTTGCTGCATCAAGTGGAATGTATTCCCCACCGATGTGCTTGGCTTCGTCAGCAGAAAACCGTAACGTTTGTACAGACCGATCGACTTCACCTCTTGCAGCAGTGATCGGTTTACACGCTTCAAGAGCGATTGTCCTTGCGAAGTCTTCCTTCACTTCCTCCAGTAAATCCGCAACCCGATTCAAAATCCCAGCTCGGTCTGCCGAGGAGAGCGCTTTCATTTCACCGAAAGCTTTATAAGCACTGTCAACCGCCTGTTGCATCTCACTTTCTGTAGCATCCGCCACCTGGGCGACTACCTCTTCTGTATGCGGTTGAATCACTGCATACGTATTCGTAGGTGTAACTTCCATACCTTCAATGAATAAGCCTTTTACCATATGATTTCTCCTCCACACACTTGAATACGTATTCAAATAATCTGAAAAAAGAGAGAGCCTTTAAAGCTCCTTCGTTGTTTTTCGAACAAACACTTTCGGTTCAACTGTAATGTTGATCTCTTCCTCTTTTTTCTCCGAATTCATTAAGTCCATCAAATGTTCAATCGCAAGCTGGCCAAGGTTTTTTGGTCCATCATGCCCAACCGTGGTCAGTTGAAAGCTGTGATGGGAACTCCACTCAATGTTATCCATCCCAATCAGACTGATATCATCTGGGACTGAATATCCTTTCTCATGCAAATAATCGAGAATAAAGATCGCAATCGAATCCGTTGCAGCAAAAATCGCAGTCGGTCGCTGTTTACGAGCAAGCATTGATTCTATCGCCCGATGAACTTCAACACGTGTCGTATCGTTCACCTGAATAAAATGTTCGGGTATCTGTATTCCTTGTTCAGTTACTGCATCAAGATACCCTTTGTGCCTACCATGAAAAGTGGATGTTTTAAGATCTCCACCAATCCAGGCAATATCCCGATGACCCAATTTGAGGAGATGCTCTGCCGCAAGCCTACCAGCAGCGATATTATCAATCTCCACATAATGCCCACCACTTTGGTGCTTTCGGTTGAACATTACAAAATGAACATCCAGCTTTTTAAGCTCTTCATAAATCGGATCCTTATAAAAGATCGACGATAAAATCAACCCATCAAATTGATGGCTTAGCACATCTTTATAGAGCGACATGTTATCTCCAAAGTTTTCAAAGTGAACATTCGTGTGATACCCATGCTGCTTTGCAGAGTTCACTATTGAGGTCGTCGTCTCTACAAAGAACGGATTATGAAGTGGTCCTGATATCAACGCGATTGACTTCGTTTTCTTGTTCACCAAGGAACGCGCAACCGAGTTCGGACGATAATTCAACTCTTCCATCGCATGGAGAACACTTTCACGGGCAATTTTACTCACTTTTAATGGATCGTTCATCACTCTGGATACCGTAGACTGGGACACACCAGCACGCTTTGCTACATCTTTTGACGAAACCATGACTGCATTACTCCTATGAATACGTATTCACAACTCTTTGTTATCACATTAATAAAAAAACAACCCAATGTCAACAATTTTCTGATAATTAAATTAGCCTAACCTCTACACTTGTAAGTTGTTAGTAAAAAAGCCTTATTAGTTTTAGATGAGGCCTTAAAGTGTTTTAGTTTATTAATATTTGTCTGTAAAACTAATAACTTGATCTCCAAATCGGCGCAATTGTTCCGAATCAAAGATTTCGTCGAATTCTAATTTCTTCACACCATATTGTATTTTTAAACGTCTCTCTAATATCCCGTCCTTAAACCAACTAACATCTTTGATCGTCTGATAACGATACTTTTGCTGGAAATCAATATGGTCTGCTATAAACCAAACCCTCTTATTGGTTGCAATCAGGTACCCCTTTATTTCTTTCCTACTTGATTTATCAAACTCACAATGTACAAATGTTAGCCCGAATTCTTCAGCTTCAAATACATTTTTTATAACCTTTTCAAAAAAGTGTTTGTTTCGTTTCAATTCATTGAATTCATACTCTGTATAACTTAGCTTATTTATATCGACTACTTTAGAAAGGACCGATAAGACTTCTTTTCTTTCCTCATTTTTCTTTTCTTCACGCTTCTTTTGGAGCTGTGCTTCCCTTTCTTGGGTTTCTACTTTTTTAAGATCCCTTTTTTCTTTTTGTGCTGTCCGGTAAGTAGCTACTTTTTCCTTAATAACTGTCGTATCTTCCTTTTTAGTTAATAGCTTTACAAATGCATCCTCAACTTTATAACAAACATTTTGATAAATACCCATCTATATCCCCCCTAAATAACCATTTTTTTAGCTACATAAAACCTGCGTCCAAGCCAACCAGCTAGAAGCACACCAAACCCAACAGTTGTTTGAACAGTTTCTTCACGTTCCTTTTCTTCGTACACTTTTGCACCTAAGTCATAATGATGATTAAAAATTTCTTCTGAAGCAATATACTTTTCAGGTATCTCTAGTTCCTTTCCGGATAATCCCATGTTGTATGCCATTTCCTGTATCTTGATTACTTCTTTATTAGATTCAAATCCTTCTTTATACCAATTAATGTAATTTTCCTTATTGAAGTTCGGTTTCTTATATTTAAGAATGGTAAACGCAGCTTGGTACCCTTTGTCAAAATACGATTGCTTTAATTCTTTTTGTCCCTTTTCATAACCCTCTTGATATGCTTTTAAATAATCTTCTTCTACATCTTTTAATGCATCCTTTACATCATCTTTTCCATTTTTATACCCCATCGCCTTATACTCTTCTTTTTTTGCCTTAACTTTTTCATTTATTGCACGTTTAAAACCTGATTCGAAGGCTGATTTTAAAATGTTGTTCTCATTGTATTTTGATGGTACCTTTAGTTCATCTGTCTCTTTGCCTATAGCATAGCCTTCTTCAACAGCTTGTTTTTTTTCAGCTTCAATTTTTTCATGTCCTTCTTCATAACCTTTTATGTAGTTGGTTCCATATCCCTTTTTATAGGCTTCAGAACCCTTTGAGGGAGTTGAGTTCTTCTCCTTTTCCATATATCCATCCTGAAGGCCTTTCGCATAACCATCTTCCTTGCCCTGTGCTTTATCTTTTGCTGCATTTTGTTCAGCAATTTGTTCAGGGCTCCCGTTTATCTGTGATGTGTCATAACCATTTGGAGGTTCACATGGTATTCCATCATCTACTTTGTTTCCAAAGCCGTCTAAACGTTCAGGGTCATTAGTCTTTGAATATCCTTTTGAATTCCAGTAATTAACGACTTCCTCATAACTTGAGAAATCACTGCAATCTTTGTCTGATGATTGTGTTGTCGTTGTTCCTAGTGTTCCTCCTGAAGAGGTATCCCCACCACCATTATGGTAATGATATCCTGTACATAGGCCTTTTGCTTGTGATTTTGCTGAACAATTATGCCCTCCACGGCTGTCTGTTCTACCGGAGTGAGCTTCTGCAATATCAGAAATTGAAAATATTAGAAAAAAAGCGAATAGTAATAACAATTTCCTCATGTTACATCTCCTTCTATTTATTTACTGTAGTACCATCTTACTATAATATTTATTGCATGAATACAACTTTTATATATAAATCTTTAGGTAAATACTATTTGTTTAATTTAAATATATGAACGATTATTACTATTTTTAACATAGAAAAACCCAAAAGCTAAATTCTCTCGGGCAATACGGTGCTATAGTTCTATTAAATTTTGTATAAGCATCTTGGACTTCGTTAAACCGTTTTAAACCTAAACAGCTAATAGGTGGCCTCGGTATTGTTCCGGGGTCATCTTTTTTAATCCCCATTGGTATCGGGATGAAGTATTATATTCACATATACTTTCTTTCGTAATTCTTCAACGGTTCTACTTCTTTGAGATAAACCCAAAAAATCCCGAATAATGGACTTTTTTAAATTGTCCATTATTCGGGATATAGTTTTGAAGCTTTTTTTATTATTCTACTTTTCGTAAAACATCTTGTTCATGCTCTTGATTTGCTTCTTTTTCAGCCTTTCCTTTTTTCATACGACCTATTAAAAGAACCGCCAAAACTACAATTAATTCAAAGCCATATTTGATGAATCCATTTTCAAAAAAGCTTTTTAAAAATGGCTCTGAGACAATCATTTTAGCAGCCGTCCATGCTAAAACAGCAGATCCGATTGTAATGATGGCAGGGAATCGATCCACCCATTTCAAAATGAGTGTGCTTCCAAACATAACCACTGGAACAGAAATTAACAATCCCAAAATGACTAATAGAAAATTACCATGGGAAGCCCCTGCAATCGCTAATACATTGTCTAACCCCATAAGAGCGTCAGCAATAATAACAGTTCGAATAGCAGCCCAGAAATTACCTGCCGCTTTTACATCATGATCCTTGTCATCGATAAGAAGTTTATACGCTATAACAACTAATAATAAACCTCCTACTAACAGCAATCCAGGTATATTAAGCAGCCAAACAACCGCTAATGTAGCCGCTACCCTTATGATAATTGCTCCTAGAGTTCCCCATAAGATAACTTTTTTCTGTTGTGTTTTTGGTAGGTTTCTTGCCGCAAGTCCAATCAGGATCGCATTATCCCCCGCAAGAACCAAGTCAATGACAACGATAGATAAAAGTGCAGTAAAAAATTCAGCGCTAAGTAATTCCATGTAATCTCTCCCATCTATTTTTTATAACAATCTTACCTTTTCCTATCAAAATCAAGATTGCTTAAATACTCGTCGATCAAGTTCTGTAAAAGCTTATTTTTAAGCTTGAAGCAGTATCTTGCAATCCCTCTGAAAAACAAAAATGGCCTTTACCATTTTATTTTGGTAAGGCCATAAATAAAGACCTCTACCCGTTTCGGTAAAGGTCTTGCTAACAACGTAATAGTTGCCAACAAAGCCGAGAGTTTTAAAACTCTGGAATGACGACTTTGCTGTAAAAGCTACTCCCCTTTAGGAGAATGATTATTATTTTATTAATTATAGAATACCGTCATAGAGCATGTCTTGTCAATAATTATTTGAGATTTAAACTGCAAATAGGTTGTTTTCATAAGTTAATAAGAATCCTAAGAATCTAAATAATCCCTTGCATCCTCAATATAATATCCGCAACGACCGCAGATCCTAAATACGAACCAAGTAATACACACATTCCAACAATAATCGTTTTCCAGCCCAGTTTCGTAAATAAATCCCATGACCGACCGATTGAAATTCCCGCGTAAGCTAGAATCGGTGTCGCGATCGCTAAAAGATTAACATCAGTAGTCCAGGCAACAATTTGCTCGGAACCAGGAACACCTGGAATCGTAAGGATGAACGCAAGAATACCGATATAGGCAATACTTGGGATTTTTTTATAAGGAACCAGCTGATGAATAATCAAGCCTGCTAAACTGATCAGAGTCAATGTGATGATACCGGGAAGTGCATCAAACGGCATAACACTATATCCAATCCAATTTCCTATAAGTACCATGAAGCCAATAATGATAAAAAGCAAAACCCATTCTTTAACACTTTTCAGCATTGTTACGACACCACCCTCGAGCTCTTTTCAGAATCTTGATCTTTTTTCCTTGTCATCACTTGATAAAGTTTTTCCGTTACTGGCAATCCTATTAAAATACTTGCGTATAATCCTGTTACTGATGTTAGGAGATTACTCGCTCCAGAAAATGCTGTTATTGTCTCAGCCTTATCCGGAAAGGCAGCAACAAGCGGTCCTAAAGATGCAGCCGTCATACTTCCACTTCCTATCCCTGTCGCCATTGCAAAAGCATACGGATGAATTGGTGTGATGGTGGCCAAAAATCCTGAAGCAAGTCCCATGAAAATGGAGCCGAATACGGTACCAAATATATAGATGGCCATGACACCACGACCCTCCGGAGAAGATAAACCATATTTATCCGTAATTAATGCCAAGTTCGGCTCTCTCCCTATGGAGTGCGTCATTCCAATACTTTCACGTTTCAGCCCCAGATATACTGCAACCGGAAGTGCTAAGAATATAGTACCTAAATTCCCTATTTCCTGAAACACCAAGGCCCAACCTGCTTCAATTAATTGTGGTAAAGCCGGACCTGCTTGTACACCAAATTTCGCAATAAGCAATGTCACTGAAATAAAGACAAGCGGCTCTGCATTGATGGATTGCTTTTCCTTTACGAGTGGTGTGAAAAATAATCCAATCCCGATTATGACAGCATAAAGCATTGGCAATAACAAAATAACGCCGGGACCTACTTGTATTTCATGTATACCAATAAATTCAGTTACGATGACAATTGCAAATACAAGTACGTGCAGTCGCCAGTCTTTCCACATATTAAGTGCTTGTACAGCCATTCTTCTCTGCCCCCTTCGTTTAAAACAGGAGCCCTGTGAAAAGGGCTCCTTAAAAGCATACTAACCAACTACATTAAACGATGAATTTGCATGTTCTTTCATATATTGTAATGAAGCCTTCCCAAGAACTTTCGCAGCATGTAACAATGCACGCTCATCGATATCAAATTTCGGATGATGATGCGGATATGTTTTTTCCCATTCAGGATTTTTCGCACCGGTAAAGAAAAATGTTCCTTTTACGTGCTGCAAGTAATAAGAAAAGTCTTCTCCACCCATGATCTGTGGTGTCTCATTAACCGATTCAATACCTGGTACACCTTTTGCAATCTCCGCGACAAATTCTGTTTCTTCCTTGTGATTCACCAAAGTTGGATAGCCGCGCATATACGTATATTCATAACCGGCACCAGACATTTGGCAAGTCCCTTGTACGATTCTTTCAATTTCTTTTTCTATGAAACTGCGTGTCTCTTCTTTAAAAGTACGAACCGTTCCTGTTAATTCGGCGGTATCCGCAATAACATTGTAAGGATTTTTGGCTTCAAAATTACAAACCGATACAACAGCTAAGTCCAGTGGGTCAATTCTTCTGCTGACAATTTGCTGTAAATTGCTGATGAGCTGTCCACCGATGACAATGCTGTCTTTCGTATCTTGTGGATATGCTCCATGTCCGCCTTCACCTTGAATTTTAATATCAAAACGGTCTGGTGCGGCTTGAAGTGCACCGGTTCGGTAGCCAATTTCACCTAGCGGCATTTGTGCTTGTAAATGGGTGCCGAATATGACATCAACATCGTCCAGACAGCCATCCTCAATCATCGAAACAGCACCACCCGGTGGCAGCTCTTCAGCATGCTGATGAAGGAAAACAATCGTCCCTTCTATATCAGATTTCATTCCGTTCAACACTTTTGCTAGTCCTAATAAAGTTGCTGTATGGCCATCATGACCACAGGCATGCATGACGCCATCATTGGCTGATTTAAATGGGACGTCGGTTTGCTCCTGAATCGGAAGTGCATCGAAATCTGCACGTAAAGCAACTGTCGGCCCAGGCTTTTCACCTTTCAAATAAGCTAAAACACCATTTCCTCCGACATTGGTGCGAACCTCGTGACCTAATTTCGTATGATATTCAGCGATATATGCTGCCGTTTTTTCTTCCTTAAAAGAGAGCTCAGGATATTGATGAAGATAGCGACGTATTTCTACCATCTCATCATAGACAGCATCCAATTTACGATATAACTGTTCCACTTTTCGACACTCCTTTTTATAATCTTAAGACTTATATTATTATAAATATTCAGACAAAACCATAGAAAATTTTGGATTTTTCGAAATATTTGATACGCTTAAAAAGCAACATAGAAAAATGTTCTTGTATTATTGCCTTACCACCACATCTTCCAATTCGGCAAATACTTCATAGATTGCTGATGAATCGAGGTTACCTTTCCCTTGGTAATGGGCCAAATGAAAGAGCTGGTGGACAGACTGACTCGAAAAAGTAGATATTTGATGCTCCTCAGCCAATTTTCGATATAAGTGAATGTCCTTTTTCATATTAGCTAGTGAAAACTTGATATTTTCAAAGGTTTGATCCACTATATTTCCACCAAAAACATCCATTACACGTGTATGTGCCGATCCCTTTTGTAAAATCGAGGCAAGCTTTTCTTTCGATACACCGGCTTTCTCACCGGTCAGAAACGCTTCACTTAACAAGGTGATTATCCCGCCAACAACCATATTGTGACAAAGCTTCACCGTTTGTCCGGCACCACTTGTACCAACATATTTGATGTGCTCGCCTACCGCTTGAAGAATAGGCAAAATAGAAGGGAACGCTTCCTCATTGCCCCCTACCATAATTGATAATGTCCCTTTTTCTGCACCATCAGGTCCACCGCTTAACGGACAATCAAAAAATTCAATACCATTTGTCTGGGCTTTATCATGCAATTCCCTTGTCACATGAACATCATTTGTACTCATATCCAAAATAAAGGCCTCATTTTTCATTGAATGTATGATTCCGGTTTCCTCATCCACCACAATTTTCTTTATCAATTCAGGCGAAGGCAGGGATAGAATCATAACATCCACCTTCGCAGCCATCACTTCTGTTCGATCCGAAGCAATGGATCCTTCCTTTACCAAATTCTCCACAGCTTTTTGATTAATATCATAGACATATACTTCATAGTTATTTTTTAATAGATTCTTTGCGATTCCGTTTCCCATCAATCCACAACCAATAACACCCACTTTTTTCATAAATAAGGTCCCCTTTAGGCTTTGATATAAACCGTTTTATAATCCGTCCAAAAATCCATTGCAGTTGATCCTTGTTCACGCGGTCCCAAACTGGAAGCTTTTTTCCCACCAAAAGGATATTGATTTTCAAAATAGTTAGAGGGTATATTAACATGTGTCACACCAGATTGAATATTCCGTACAAAATGCATGGCTTTCTTCAGATCGTTTGTATAAATGCTGGAAGATAAACCAAACTCACTGTCATTAGCGACTTCCAAAGCCTCTTCATATGAATCTACTTCAATGACAGCAATCACCGGAGCAAAAATCTCTTCGCTGAATATGGTATGGTGCTTCGTCACATTACTAAATACCGTTGGTGCAACAAAATAGCCTCTATCCCTGCCATTATCGACTAATCGCTTGCCACCGAACTCTAATGTTGCACCTTCCTTAATGGAAACTTCAACATAATGCAAATACGTATTCAGCTGGTGCTCATCGATAACCGGACCATTATCTACGTTATCCTCAAAGCCATCTCCAACCACGAGCGACTCCGCTCGTGCAACCAGTTTTTCAGTCACCTTTTTGGCAATGGACTTTGGTACAATAAGGCGACTGGTTCCCGTACAGCGCTGGCCATTGTCCAAAAATCCGCTTATAACCAAATTTTCGATTACTTCATCGATATCCGCATCTTCTAGAATAATGGACGGGTTTTTCCCTCCCATTTCTGCCTGCATCCTTCCCCCTCGATTCGTCACTGATTTCCCTAAAGCAACTCCTACATCCGTCGATCCTGTAAAAGATACCGCTTTTATCTTTGGATGATTTCCAATCGCCTTACCAATGACACTCCCTGAACCCGTTACCATGCTTATCACACCTGCTGGTACACCGGCCTGCTCGAATAATTCAATAATTTTCACACTGATTAACGAGGTATTGCTTGCAGGCTTGAAGACAACCGTATTTCCCGCGACGATTGCTGGTGCTATTTTCCAAATGCCAATTCCGAGCGGGAAGTTATAAGGCGCAATCACGCCAACTACACCCAAAGGTTCCCTTACTGTATATGCAAAAATTTCACTGTCATGAGACGGTACAGTTTCACCGGTCAACCGTGTAGCTTCACCACTGAATTGTTTCATGGCTTCTATCGTTTTCCGTACTTCTCCTCGTGCATCATGATACGTCTTTCCAACTTCTTTCGTAATCAAAGCCGCCAATTCTTCTCCTTGTTCCTCCAAAAGCTGGATTAAACGGAACAATACCTCCCCGCGCTTTGGTGCTGCAGTTCCCGACCATGCCGAAAAAGCATTTTCGCCGGCAGAAATAGCTGATTCAACATCCTCCTTATTCGAGGCTTGAAAAAACCCAAGAATTTCTTCTGTATTAGCCGGGTTAATACTTGAATAAAGTTCTCCAGTTACCGAAGATACCCAGTTGCCATTAATATAATTGAAATATGTCCCTGCCATCTAATTTACCTCCTTCAAAGTGTTCTAATTATTATAATACTTGGAATCTTATAAATAAATGGACAAGCGACAAAATTAAACATTAGAGAAGAGTTTTGTGTCTTTGAATACGATAAAGTGTTTATTCAAATTATTGTAGAATGATCTTCCATTAATAGGTCACTTTTTGTAATAAAAGGTGGATTTTTAAATTAGTGTCTATTCGTAAAAATATTATCGACTTCTTCGAATTTAAAAAGGAAATCATTATCGACATATAGAAAAAGTAATGAGTAACCTTTTAGGAATGACTAAAGGGTAGCATAATATTCTCTTAAACTGGTTCTGATATCAGATGTTGTGGTACCAAGAGAGTAATAGTTTCAAATGTATTACAGTTGTTATTTTAAAAAATTATTTTTAGGTACATAGTATGGCTTAAATTTTTCAGGAGGTCCAAAATGAGAAAAATATTGCCAGGGTCGATTTTATCTTACAATCAGTATGGTTATTTAAAAGTGGCAAAAACGATTAAAAGCAAGTGTCCTAAATGCGGTAAATCAGGAGAATTTACGTTAAAAGCAAACTTTTACCAGGTTAGAAAAACAGGAGTATTCGCAGAGGGGCACTGTTCTGAATGTAAAAAACCATCAGTATTTGTAATCATGATTAATGATTATTCCGATCAAAAAAACCAAGAACAAGAAGCAGAAGTTTATATTTATGATCCTTCGGCTTCAAGAAATCGTTTGGATCAGATTGAGCAAAATAAAAATATGCCCAGAGATCTTATCAGGTCATATCGCTCTGCCTTAAATGTTAGTCAGTCAAAAGATAATTCGGCTACTGCAGTAATGTCAAAGCGAGTACTCGAAAGTGTTTTAAAAAATTACCTTGGGGAGACAATTAAAGATAAGTCTCTTTCCCAGCAATTCGATCAATTGCCGAAACATATTGATTTAACTACGCCTATTCAATCCCTTAGCCACCTTGTACATCCGGACAGTCCTTTTTATGAGATGCTGGAATTAGAACGGGAAATTGATGATGAAACAGCCGTGTTATTAATGAAATTATTAGAAGGACTTATCGAATATTTATTTGTACTACCTGAAGTTATCC
This sequence comes from Pseudalkalibacillus decolorationis, assembly GCF_024609785.1. Lineage (GTDB taxonomy): Bacteria > Bacillota > Bacilli > Bacillales > Fictibacillaceae > Pseudalkalibacillus > Pseudalkalibacillus decolorationis. Next base: position 22,705 of record NZ_JANHJQ010000013.1, on the reverse strand, counting down.
GATCTGTTCAGGATGAGATCGAGAAAAAACTTAATTAGCAAAGGTTGAAGACTTCAAACAACCGAACACGTTTCTTAAGATATGCCAAGGCCCAATTATACGATCTGTGTTCAAAATAAAAAGGCATCTTTATTCATGTTTCATCGAACCAGTAATCTGTTCGAACTTCCTGAGAGTACGTATAACCTGCTAGAAGGTGTGAACAATAATACCTTATAAAATCCCCAAAAAATCGGATATAAAAAAGAGCAAACCGACTGGCTTACATCGATTGAGTAAAACGATACGATGAAACCAGTCGGTATAATTGAATGTATGCCTCCCCAAGGAACGAGCATTTGGGAAGTTCCGGAATTGGACCAAAAGGTGGACTTTCTGTGGACCTTTTAGAAAATATTTAAATCCCATTCTCTCGCTATATGCTTTAACAACTTAACTCCTGCTGCGCTATTTCCATACTCGTCGATAGCAGGTCCATATATACCAATTCCGCAACCATCAGGAAAAGGGATATCAAGGGATTTAGCACGGAGAGGAACAGATGCCATAATCCCTCCAGATACCCCACTCTTGGCAGGGACGCCAACAAAAGCTGCGAATTTACCAGATGAATTGTACATTCCACAAGTTAACATTAGGGCTTTAGTCAACTTCGAAACCTCTTTAGAAATGATTTGTTCTTTGCGGATCGGATGGTAACCATTATTGGCAAGCATTAATCCGATTAAGGCAATATCCTCCGTATTGACTTTTAAAGAACATTGCTTGAAGTAAACCTCTAAGACTTCCTCTACTTCACATTCTAGAAAACCTGTCTCTTTTAAATAATGAGCTAAAGCTCGATTTCGATGTGCGGTTCCCCATTCGGATTCGTACACTTCCTGATTGATTGCAAGGCGTCTCCCCACCACTTTTTCTATGAAGGTGCTAAGGTATTCAAATTTATCCTGCGGTGATTCCCCTGGAAGGATGGAAGCAACGGTAATCGCCCCGGCATTAATTAACGGATTAAATGGTCTTCCCGGCTTATGCATTTCCAACCGAATAATGGAATTAAAGGCATCGCCTGTCGGTTCCACATCTACCCGTTCCAATACTTGAGGAATCCCACATGCTGAAGAGACGGCTAAAAAACTAATGACTTTTGATATACTTTGCAAGGTAAAAGAAACATTCCAATCTCCTGATTTAATAGTCGTTCCATCAGGACCTATCATAAAAATACCTAATTGCGACGGGTCCGTTTTTCCTAAAGCAGGAATATAGTTGGCGCATTGGCCATCCTTGGCATAAGTCCGAAAATGCTCTACCCATTCCTTTAAAGATTCCTGAAACGTCTGTTTCTTCGATGCTGTTCCCTTACTTAAACTCATTAATCCTTGTACCATATGCATCCCCCTTCCTACAATGTATAATAACTAAAGGACGTCATTCGTTTCCTGTAGAAAACGTAAAATCTTTCCTTACGATGATATCTTTTTATTATATTTAGGTCCTTTTAGGGACAATGTCTTCATTATCATTTTATGGGATAAAACCGCTTTTTACAATTCCTTTTTTTAAAAATTTTAAAGAAAACTTGGCAATGCCGAGCCTTTGGCGCAGGCTGAGCCTTAGTTGCCCTTATACTATAGAAAGTATTTTTATACTTTCTTAACGTGCAATAAAAAAAGCACCCAAATGATGGATGCTTATTTCAATCGATAAATTGTACTTGGTCTTCCCCGGGAAGAATGGGCTTCCTCTCCAATACGCTCCGCTAAATCAGCCGCGCACAATTCAGTTAAAATACGGCGTGTATGGCGTTCCGTCATATTCAAATGTGTCGCCAAATCCTTTGTCGTAAAATCACTCCAGCCCATTCTACGGGTTAAAGCATCGATTTTATTATACGTCTTTATGCCAACATTGCCTTTTTTGATCTTTTCCATAACCTCTTTATCTTCCGTACGGTAGGCATAGGTTAATTCCTTCTCCTGCCCTACTGACTCTACAATCGTACCATCTTCCTGGACGATCACAATTCCGCGTTGATCCTTCTCTTTCGATTGTTGAATCGCTCGACGAGCATTCGTTTCTGCTAAAAGGACCGTCTTTCCAAATCCAATTCCTACTGCAACAGTTGTCTCTGCTTCAACGGACAAGTAGCGGACTGTTTCTTGCAACATCCGAATCTCTTGTTCAATTACTCCTCTAGAACTGAAAATCACATACCGTCCATTCCCTTTCTCCGAGAGAGAGCCGTCTAACTTTTCACAGAGCTGAAGCAATGTTTCTTTCAGCTTAAGTTCTAAATACTGCAAATGGTATGAGGACTTTGCTTTTTCTATAAACTTATCAAAATGTTCAATTTCGATAATTTCGACACCGATTTGTGTATCTTTAAAGTAAGACGTCCTGACCTTTTCGTCAAATATTCGAAGCGATTGGAGAATTTCCATTCGGCTTGGCGATATCCAATACGTTGGAACTTCAGCTTTTTTCAGATCCTCGAAGACAGATGGAAAACAAGTGAAAACTCCTTCCGTCTTTCCATTTTCCCATAAATCGAAATGAAATTGAAAGAGTTCCTTAGGGTCAATATCGACATCAAACGTCCTCAAGTAAAGTTCCCGCGGCGCTGTTTCTAACTGCTGTAAAGCCTCTTCTACTGTATTCGTTGACGAAGGTATATCAATACTCACCCGTTCTAATAACTTCCCTTTGGAATAGATCATATCCAGGAAACATTTATACAGGCTGGATTCGGTAAGCCAAATATGCTCTAGGTTTTCATCCGAGCCCAATGTATCTTTGGCAATCTCATACGGGATCGGGCCGGAAAGAAGCCAGGAATCAATTTGATCATTACATTCTAAGATTATTCGTTTTGTCTCTTTTGGGTCTTTATAGGGGAAAGGGATGAATTCCATCCCCTGTTCAAATTCTTTAGCCATACTCAAAATCCGTTCAACAGATCGTTCTGGACCGACTACTCCGATCTTAAACATAACGTTCACCTGTTCCTTAGATAGTTTCACTTATTATTTTATACACCAGGAACAAAGGAAGTCCAGTCATTCCGTTTTTTAATCTAAATCGTCTCCTGAAACTACCATAAGGGAGTGACTCAAACATAAGAGTCACTCCCCATAGTAAATAAATATATTTTATAGCGTTTGTAATAAAATCGTCGCGATCACAACCGAACCTGTCGTCACTGTTGTAAATCCGCCGATCAACATCGGTGACAATATTTCATTAAATATCGTCTCTTCTTCCTCTTTATTCCTCCCGACACTTCGGCTGACCTCTTCACTAATTAAATAATCCCCGGGGAAACCGAAAGTAGCCGTAAGGGCGACAGGAATACCCTTTAGAGGATCCCATTTGAACAGCTTCGAGCCGAGAAAACCACCAAATACAATTCCTATAATTCCGATAATGATAATAAGGAAAACTTCAGGAAGATACCCAATAAACATTTTGAACGTGATTTCATTCATGAAGGCGATGACTAAAAAGATTAATCCGGCCATTCCGACAGTAAAGGCATTGGCACGTTCCATGACCCTGTCTTGATAAAAACCGACAAATCTCCCTAATATCCCGATCACTAAAGCCCACAAGCTATAAGGAACACCCGTAAGCTTACCTAAAACGACAGCGATTGCCCCACCGATAAAAAGTAGGAACAACAGAATAAGGTTGCTCTGATATTTTTTCGGAATCCAGCTTCTTGTTTCCGCTTTGGCTTTATCCGAATGTCCATGTGCAGCATCCTCTAAAGAAGCGGCAACAAACTCTCCAGAGTCCATCGATTGACGGAGCTTCAAGGCATGTCGTCGGAGAAGGTTTGCCGCAAGAGGCATACCAAACAAACTCTGAAGCGCAAGAACTAAAACAGGAATCGTGATCAAGCTGGTTAAGCCTAATTTTTTCAATTCTTCTGAAGTGACAAGAAACGCAATCAACCCGCCAGTTAACGGGCCGGCTCCCGCAACAGCTGTTTTATAATCGAAAACCGTTGTCACAATAAGCAGGACGAGTCCGGCTCCAAAAATGATTCCCGTTAGAGCAATGGCGATGGCTTTCCATTGACTCTTAATGAGTTTGAGCGGAATTAACGTACCCATATGCACCACAATCGGGGCAGTTCCTAATACCGCACCAACAGTAACGAACGTTGAATCCGCAATTAGATTTTCCGGCATAACGCCTGCCCAAATTAATAAAAGATATCCGATTAATGCGATGAGCAACATCGGTACCCTTGCTCTAGTAGCTATCGAAACAACTTCGCCTAGGGCGATTAATGCCATAATGATCATCGTCGCTACCACAGGATCTTGAAACATTTTAACACTCCCCTTTAGTTAACTACTTTTTTAATAAAAGACGTTGGTGAACAATACAATCCTTTTCTAACCGTCTCTGTTTTCGATAAAAGTTAATTCTTCATCCGTGTTCCGCCTTGCAAATGTCTACATTTTCGAACTGTATCCCTTTCTTAACCTAATAATTCAAAAGGTGCATTCACAAAAATCTTTACGCCAATCGCGAGCGCGTCTTCATCAACGGTAAAACGCGGGTGATGGTGTGGGTGCACAATTCCTTTCTCTTCGTTTCTAGCTCCAACCAAAATGAAGCAGCCTGGGGCCTTTTGTGAGAAAGCCGAAAAATCCTCACTTCCCATTGCTGGCGGAAGATGCTCGACATAATCATTTCCAAATTTCTCTTGTACCATTCCTTCTACTTTCTTTGTTAATTCATGATTGTTAACAATAGAACTGTATCCAAATTGATAATCAAGCTGGCAGGAAGCCCCATGCGCTTCTGTCACTCCTTTTACAATTTTTTCCATTAAACGTGGGACTTCTTCACGGACTTCCTGACTGAAGTTGCGGACGGTTCCACCGAGCTTAACGGTATCCGGTATGACATTATTTGCGGTTCCTCCATGAAACTTAGTGACGGAGACGACCAGTTTCTCCTGCGGATCGAAATTCCTCGCCACAATGTGTTGCAAGTTGTTTACGACTTGGGAGCCGATCGCAATCGGATCAACAGCCGCCTCGGGTTGGGAAGAGTGCCCGCCTTTTCCGAAAATCGTAATGTCGAAAGTGTCAGAGTTTGCTGTAGCTGGACCGGACAGTAGACCGATTTTTCCAATTGGAAGGAAGGACATTAAGTGAATACCGATTACTTCATCTACCCCGTCCATCACACCTGCAGCGACCATTTCCCGTGCTCCACCAGGTGGTACTTCTTCAGCATGTTGAAAGATGAAACGAACCTCACCTTGAATTTGTTCTTTTAATTGCGACAATACCTTAGCTGCACCAAGGAGCATTGCCGTATGACCGTCATGGCCACAGCCATGCATGACCCCTCGATTTTGAGAAATAAAGTCAAAATCATTTTCTTCGTTGATCGGAAGTGCATCCATATCGGCCCTCATCGCAAGTACTTTTCCCGGTTGTTTGCCGATTAACCTTGCCATCACACTTGTTTTTGTCGGCTGCGATACTTCAAGACCACCAAAGGATTGAAGGGTGTCAAATACAAATTGAGAGGTTTTTTCTTCCTCAAAAGATAATTCAGGGTTTTGGTGGAGAAATCGTCTCCACTCAACCACCTGGTCTTTCACTTCATCAATGAATGTGTCGCTGTTCTTTGTTTCGATCATATTAATCCTCCTTTTTAAAATGGATGAAATAACCAAATACATAAAGCGTTTATACATAACGTTAATGCATGAAATGAATACGCTTACAATGAGAAAGGGATTTTCAAACTTCATCGTTTATTTACTTCGTAAACTTGAAATGTTAACACTTTACATTCAGGTCTTATTTAGGTTATTGTCCTAAAATAATTATAAGAATATTTTATACAATACGTCAACTGGAAAATTTAATAAAACTGAATTTTTAATATTAATTAGAAGGATGAAAAGGGAAAAGCTGCCCAATAATGGCCAGCTTTCTCTTGTTTTTTGAATAATGAAGTAAATTTGTTCATTATTATCTTATGGATGAGGGCTTCACATCTTCGGGAATTGGACAAATATAGTCTTTGCCTGCCCGTTTGTTGTTAAGCTCTGCTTTCGCTTGTTCAATGAACTTCAGGGTTGTTTAGAAGTTCAATGGCTGTGGAAGCAATCACTTTTCCAGCTTCTGAATCCTCCCACGACTAAAGCCGTGGGGTTCGAATACACAGGCCTTCTTCTAAACCGGCAGCCACAGTTCATCCCTTACAGGATGCTCGGCATTTAGGGACTTAGACACTGAACCTACTTCTATCCGAACATTCGCAGTCCAAGCAACCTCTGCTGCCATTCACGACTGCTTCTTCTGCTCTCACGAGCTCGGTGGGATCACACCGCTTATTCTTTAATTCTTTATGGATGGAGGACAATTCCTGAATTCAAAATCATCTTATTTTCTGTAAGAATATGATTTACGGTCTCATCATGGTTCCGTTTAAAGAGGGGGTATGTTTCCTGGCATCGTTTTTGAACCGGTCGTGTGCCCGTTTGATTGGCATTCATCAACAGAAAAGCGGAATACAAATCCCGTTGAACGCGGGAGCCATCCTCGAAAGGATGCCATCGTTGAGCTAATGGCTTTTTCATATACGATCGACGCTGATGACAGTATTGACTGGCTTTGAAGGATTGGGTTTGGACATGAACAAACGTCCCCTCAAGTCGTTTGACTTTTTGCTCTATTAGCTGAACCAACATAGCAGGTGCTCGATGACCGATACTTTTTCCGAATCGCTTCTTCCGTTTCATTTTCCCGGTCTTCTCCGAAACTTCCGTGTCTTTTTTCCGTTTTTGGAGTGCTTTAAAATTCATCGTCTCGATGTAGAAGCAATCACCGAAGCTTAATAAGAGGTTGGACAAGTGGTTGTGGGACTGTTTTCGGACCACCCTTTGCTTTCGATAACATTCTTGTAACCGAGTACGTAGGAGTTGATAGCGTTTGGAATAGATCCAGGTTTTCTTCCCTTTCTTGATCGTACAATCCTCGTGGTAGTTCTCTGGGTTGACCGCCCTTTTCGATCGGTCCATCTTGCGTTGAAGAAGACGAATGTCACGAGAGAGGCGTTGAACCTGATCCGCTAAATTCCATAGACCGACTTTAGCGAGGGAGGAAACGGCCAGGGTTGAGGTTCCAATATCCAACCCGACCGGCCCCTTTCCGAGTGTTTTGGTTTTGATCGGTGGATACCCACCAATGACGAGATCGGCAAAATAACGGACGTTTCCACGGATTCCCTTTTTAACTACACGTACATATTTCACACGATACGGTTCGACAAATACAGTGGGTTTGCCTTCTTTGGTTTTGGTGTAGGAGAAGGAGGTTTGATTTTCAAGTTGAGACAGAATGGTGGAGGCATACCCGTCGTTGGGTTGGATTCGTAAAGACGTTGATAGATCTTTGTAGACGAGGTGACGATCTACATACCGCCAGCCTGTCGTGTTCGTCTTCCCTTCTAGACTCACCATCTCTCCTTTTCGAATGAACCTGACCTTGGTTGCTTTTCCGAATAGTTTCTGACGAAAAGCGAGCCATACACGTGAGGCGATTTTTTGAGCCACTGCGGCATTGACTTGATTGCCAAAGTGCTGACGGATGGGTTTGATCCATTGATGGGCGGCATATTCCGTGAGTTGGTACTTTTCGCGAAGCTGGTTCAGCTGAAGGTAGAGGTTCTTCTTTTCTTCTTTTAGCGTAGGATTATCCTCATCCAAACGAAGCTTCTGATGGATTCCTTTTAATTGACGTATACATCGTTTATACACTTTTTCACGTTTGTATTGGTGTTCTCGCTTGAGATAGATTCCGAGTACCGTATTATAGATGACACGGCAACCTTCCAGTTCCTTTTCAAGGATGGAAAATAACAGTGGGTTCCGTTCCAGTTCAAGTGTGAGTACAAAGCTCGGAGATTGCCCTTTCGCCATTTCTGCCCCTCCCTCATAAAACGAACATACGTTCTATAAAAGAATACTACAAGAAGGAAGAAATGACAAGGAGTTTGATCGCTATTTCTTTTTGGAGTGATCGAATTCATCCCATTGCTAAAGCAAATGGGCTTTCTTCGATCCTCACTCAAAACTTCATCGGCTGCCCACTTTACGAATTTCTAAAACAAGAACTGCCGTTTACAATCAACATAGGTTGGGGTATTGGCAATTCAATTGATGAAGCCCGGACGAATGCATTGATTGCCAACCAATTGTCAGACAGCCGTGAGGAACAAGCTTCATTTATAATTACGGAAGGTGAACAAATTATCGGTCCTTTAGGTGAGGGCAATTGTTTGACCGTCTCAAACAGCTTGAATCCCGAAATCGAGAAGGTGAGTGAGCAAACGGGTGTCGCCTCGCTCAAGATCCAAAAAATACTGGCGGCAATGTTAAAAAAGAACACGAATGAATTTTCTGCTGATGATTTAGCTGCTTATTTAGGTATCTCGACGCGAAGCTCCAATCGAATTTTAAATAAATTTGAAGAAGCGGGTACAGCACAGGTTTTATATAAAAAGCAGCAAAAGTTACGTGGGAGACCAAAGAAGATATATAGAATAATGCTTAATATTAAGAAAAGCGCAAGCGCCCTGCTTAGCCACGAAGGTCACTGGAAGACCGACGAGGAGGCTGTTGCCGCCGCAGGAGGCCTGAAGTGATCCAAGTGGTTGGGCGCTGAAGCTGGACATTACATCCATGCCGCAAACTTTTATACTTTCTTTACTCATGAAAAAATGAATACCCCTTAATTGACAAGTCCATAAAGATAATTTATTATTGACTCAAATAGTAAATAGTTCTCCTAAAGGGGAGTAGCTTTTATAACAAAGTCGTCATTACGGAGTTGTACACTCTCGGCTTTGTTGGCAACATAATGTTGTTAGCAAGACCTTTACTGATTGGTAGAGGTCTTTATTTGTATAAAAAACCTTTACCGAAAATTGGTAAAGGTTTTTTTAGTGAAGAAATGGAAAACAATCAGCATTTACTTGATGTTATACGTTATATCAAAAAAAATTAAAGAAAGGTTTTGATGGCACAATGAAAAAAGTAAAAGTATCCTTTTCTGAGTTAATCAAAGAAAACAAAGAAGAGCTCCTTAAAGATAAGGCACAGATTGAAAGAATCGAAAAACGTATTGACGCAAAATATACAAATCTAACAAAATAATGATTTAGGAGGTTGTTCATTGATACTGAGGAAATGCATGTCCCTTTTAGGAATTGGATCGGCACAAATAGATCTTATTCTGCCTAAGGAAACGTATAGGCCTGGTGAACATATTGTCGGATATTTCTTAATCAAAGGCGGTACCATCGAACAACAAATTAAACGAATTGACAGTGATTTGGTCATGATTGATCAAGCTACAGGTATTGAAAAAGTAATTGATACAGTAACCCTATTAACATCAAAACTTATCCACTCAGGAGAATTATATAAAAAATCACTGACGTATAAACTATCGTCTACAGTCCCAATTACGACAAAAGAAATATCGTACCGTTTTAAAACAAAGATCACTTTTAGCGAAGGGGTGGAAAGCAGAGACCAGGATATTATTCAAATCATCTAGTACTATATTTCGGGAAAAATAAAACAAACAGGTGCACATGGTGTAATCAAGGATGATGATGCTTATGTACAAATCGTCATCGTCCTGAAGTAAGCAATGTATAGGTATTCAAGAGCCATGCCGAAGCATAAACTGCATAAAAGGAAGCCGCATGAATCACTTCGACGGAGTAATGCGGCTTTTATTTTTCACGTTAACAGTTTGTTTGTGTTTAAATAATGCGGACAGTAACGATGCCTTCGATTTGGTTGATTTCTTCTTCTAAGTAAGGAATGACATCGCCGTTTACTTTATTGTCAATGTCGATCATCGTGTATGCGTAATTGTCTCGGCTTCTGTTGACCATATCGGCAATGTTCAAGTTGTAGTTTGATAGTGCAGATGTGATCTGGCCAACCATGTTTGGAACGTTTTCATGGTAAGCAGTCACACGGCGTTTTCCTGTAAAAGGAAGGGAGGCATTTGGGAAATTAACTGAATTTTTGATGTTTCCTGTTTCAAGAAAATCCTTTACCTGCCGGGCAGCCATGATCGCACAGTTTTCCTCTGATTCTTTCGTCGAAGCTCCAAGATGAGGAATTGGAACGACATTTTTCATTTTCAACACCGTTTCATTCGGAAAGTCTGTAATATACTTACCGACTTTTCCGCCTTCAAGTGCGACAGACATGTCTTTTTCATTCACAAGCTCACCACGAGAGAAATTCAAAATATGAACGCCATTTTTCATGATGCTTAAGGTTTCTTCGTTGATCATACCTCTTGTCTGTTCGGTTAACGGAACGTGTATAGTAATGTAATCACAGTTGGCAAAGAGCTGTTCAATCGTCATGGCACGCTGTACGTTGCGGGACAGGGTCCAAGCTGTATCCACAGAGATGAACGGGTCGAACCCCATCACATCCATATCCAAGTCGAGCGCATCATTTGCTACTAAGGCACCAATCGCCCCCAAACCGATTACTCCTAGTGTTTTCCCTTTAATTTCTTTACCGAGAAACTGCTTTTTTCCGGCTTCTACAAGCTTTGGAATTTGTTCTCCCTGTCCTTCCAACGTCTTTGTCCAGGCAACTCCATCAAACAAGTTACGAGAAGAAGCCATTAATGTCGTCAGTACAAGCTCTTTAACCGCATTCGCATTGGCACCTGGTGTATTGAACACAACAATTCCACGTTTTGTGCAATCGCTGACTGGAATATTATTGACACCCGCGCCTGCCCTTGCGATTGCTTTAATATTTTTGTCGAATTTCATGTCATGCATATTGAAGCTCCGAAGAACGATCGCTCCAAGGTCCTCACTGTCTGTATCGATTACGTAATTTTCGTTGTTGAATTCACTTAAGCCACGTTCAGCAATATTATTTAACGTTTTAATTGCGTACATTTGTTTCGGTCTCCCCTTTTATCTTAAGTTTATTTTCAAATTCTTTCAAACAAGCAATCAATGACTGGACACCTTCTACTGGCATCGCATTATAGAGGCTTGCGCGCATGCCGCCGACAGAACGGTGGCCTTTTAATGTTTCGAGCCCCACGGATTTTGCTTTTTTCAAAAACGCAGCGTCCAATTCAGAGGACGGGGATACAAAAGGAATATTCATAATTGAACGGCTGTCCTTTCGCACAGGAGATTTAAATATGGTGGATACCTCAAGGAAATCGTACAACATCTGTGCTTTTTCGCGGTTGATTCTCTCCATTTCCTTCAGGCCACCAAGCTCCTTCAACCATTCAAAGACAAGCTTAGCCATATAGATTCCATACGTTGGTGGAGTATTATACAAGGAACCGCTGTCGCTGTGTGTCTTGTATGCAAGCATTGTCGGGAAGCTTTCCGGTGCTTGCCCGATTAAGTCTTCTCGAATAATAACAACGGTCAACCCTGCAGGCCCGATGTTTTTTTGTGCTCCGGCATAAATCAGACCAAATTTCGAGACATCGATTTCCTCCGATAAAATATTGGAAGACATATCCGCTACAAGCGGCACTCCGCCTGTGTCCGGAATTTCGGAAAAGGCTGTTCCTTCTATTGTGTTATTTGTTGTGATATGAACATAATCCGCCTCTGGATCAATCATGCTGCTGTCCACAGCCGGTATATAGCTGAAGTTTGCATCCTCTGATGAAGCGATTACGCGAATATCTCCATATTTTTTCGCTTCCTTGATCGCTTTCTTCGACCAGGAGCCGGTGTTTACGTAGTCCGCTTTTCGACTTTTGGTAAGTAGGTTCATCGGCACCATAGCAAACTGCTGCGACGCTCCCCCTTGCACAAACAGCACCTTGTAATTTTTCGGAATATCCATTAGCTCTCTTAGCAGCTGCTCGGCTTTGGTGATGATCTCTGTAAATAATCCCGAACGATGGCTTAACTCCATAACAGACATTCCCGTATCTGCGTAATTGACTAACTCTTTTTGAGCCTTTTCTAACACTAGCAACGGTAGCATAGAAGGACCTGCTGAAAAATTATAAACTCTTTCCACGTAAACACCCTCATTCGCTTCTTATTTAAAAACAGAATATTTAATAATTAGATAATATTCATGAATTATAAATTGTAATGAACGACATATCAAGGGGTAGAAAACGAACATTTCCCCCTTCTTTTTATTGATACCGCTTACATAATTGATTTATCAACCTTTGAAAATGACGAACATTTTTTAAAGTTTTTTGTATTTCGTTCGTCTTATTTTTAAAATTAAAGAAAACTTGGCTCAGCTAAGCCTTTGGCGCTGGCGATCGCCTTAGCTACGCTTATACTATAGAAAGTATTTTTATACTTTCTTAACGTGCTAGAAAAATGAGGACTCGTAATAAAGGGCTCATCTTCTTAACTATAGTGATCCGCTTAATTTGTACGTATAAAAGAGTAATAGTTTGGTAATCATTAAGTTAAGGAAGAAATGAAGGAGGTAGATTAATAGTGTCGAGGGAAAGTAAATTAACGTTGGCTAATTTCGTTGATCAAGATCGATTTGAACTAAACTCTTACCTTACCTATTTGTTCCAGCAATTTTATGATAATGCTCCGGATCAGCCAGATGATAAACTGATAAAACCATAGATTAACTACTAGGGAGCATCCTCCCCTACTGATTATCCGCCGTTTAGGTTCTTATATAGGACTCTATGTGGAAAGCTCTGAAGGCTTATGTTGGTCAAGTTAATCAAAATAATTTATATTATGCTTTCAAGTTGATTTCACAACAATGGAAGCGCTTCATATAAAAGCACCGCTATATAAAGTAATTGACAGGATAAACATAGCTTAGTAGTATGTAATTTAATTAAATAACCGAACTTATCCAGAGAGACTGAGGGACTAGGCCCTATGACGTCCGGCAACCCCCAATTCGGGAAGGTGCCAATTCCTGCAGAATGTTTTCATTCTGAGAGATAAGCTGAGAAATAGATATGTTTCGATGCTTCTTTCAAGTGAAAGAGGCATTTTTTCATAGAAAGAAAAGAGTGATCGTTTCTAACTTCGGGATGAAAAAGGGGGGCATACTATGATTAAAATTCACAATTTATCAAAAATTTATAAAACGAAAAGTGGTTCCGTAAAAGGTGTCGATGATGTTTCGTTGACGGTTCATGAAGGAGAAATCTACGGAATCGTCGGTTATTCTGGCGCCGGAAAAAGTTCGCTACTTCGATGTATCAATCTGTTGGAGCGACCTACATCTGGAACTATTACCGTAGACGGCATCGATCTCACCTCTTTAAAGGGCGAAAAGTTGCGGTTAGCGCGGTTAAGGATCGGGATGATTTTTCAACATTTTTATTTAATCAGCCAAAAAACGGTTTATGAAAACATTGCCTTTTCCTTAAAAGCAGCTAAAACACCCGCCAACTTAATCAAAGCTCGTGTCGAGGAATTGCTCGAAATGGTTGGTCTAACAGACAAACGCGATGTTTATCCTGCACAACTAAGTGGTGGCCAGAAACAACGGGTAGGCATTGCTCGTGCCCTTACCAACAACCCGACGGTGCTCTTATGTGATGAAGCCACTTCAGCCCTAGATCCGACCACGACAAAGTCAATTTTGGATCTTTTGAAAAGAATCAATAAAGAGCTCAATATTACAATCGTTTTGATTACTCATGAAATGAAAGTTGTTAAAGAGATTTGTAACCGAATGGCGATCATGCAGGAAGGTAAAGTCATTGAAGAAGGGACTGTGTATGACACGTTTGCCGACCCACAAACGGAACTGACGAAGGAGTTTATCAAGAGTGTCGTTTCCTTTGAACTGCCAGACGCCATTTTAAACAAGTGTCAAGGAACGATTGTAAAGGTGATGTTTAAAGGGGACGTTGCTGGTGAGGGTATCGTTTCCGATATGCTTAAGCAATTTGAGGTAAAAGGCAACTTCCTCCACGGTTCGATTGAATATATACAAGAGGCACCACTTGGCATTTTCGTTATGGAACTGATGGGAGAAAGCGAAGAAACGAATAAAGCTCTGCAATTCATAGAAAATCGATCTGCACAGGTGGAGGTGTTACGTGATGGGGTTTGATTTCAATCATCTTATCGAACTTATTCCGGATATCAATCAAGCCTTCTTTGAAACGATGTATATGATTGCGATCTCCCTGGTGGTAGCAATTGTAATCGGCCTTCCTATCGGGATCCTTTTATACGTCACTGACAAAGGCTTGTTTTTGGAAAATCGTTGGGTTAAAAATACAGCGGGTTTTGTAGTCAATATGGTAAGGTCGGTCCCATTTATCATTTTACTAGTCGCTTTAATCCCGTTAACTGAATTTCTTGTCCATACAACGATTGGACCAGCTGCTGCGAGTGTTTCCCTTTCCGTTGCGGCCATCCCGTTTTTTGCCCGTATCGTCGAGTCTGCTTTTCGAGAAATTGATAAAGGTGTGATTGAAGCAGCGATAGCAGCTGGCGCAACCCCATGGATGCTCATTAAAGATGTGTTATTGCTTGAAGCTAGGTCCGGGATTGTCTCAGGTATCACATTGACGCTCATCAGTCTTGTCGGATTCTCGGCGATGGCCGGTGTTGTCGGTGGCGGTGGAATTGGAGATTTAGCCATCCGCTTTGGTTATTATCGCTATGACAACACAATTATGATTGCAACAGTCGTAATTCTGATCGTCATTGTTCAATTGATTCAAATTTTTGGTGATCTAATCACCAAAGTTGTAGATAAAAGGTAAGAAAAGCGGAAGCGCCTTGGTCAGGTACGACAAGCGCTGGAGATTTCTGGTCAAGCACGCGATTTCTAGCGTGATACCAGAAATCGAAGCGACCTCGAGTACCTAGGCGCTGGAGCTAGACATCACATCTATGCAGCAAATTTTTATACTTTCAACTTGGCTTGCACCAAGCCTCAGCAGGTGATCGCCGTTTTTGTAAAAAATACAGTTAAAAAGAGAGGGAGAGTATTCATGAAAAGATGGTTGTTAGGATTTATTGTATTAGTAGCTGTTACGGCTTTAGCTGCATGTGGCGGCAAAGAAGCAAGTACGACAGATACAAAAGATATCAAAATAGGTGCTACAGCAGGCCCTTATACCGATATGGTTAATAAAGCCATTAAGCCGGGACTTGAAGATAAAGGATACAAGGTGGAGGTTGTTACATTTAGTGACTATGTGCAACCGAATAAGGCGTTGAGCAAAGGGGATATTCAAGCAAATCTTTTTCAACATACGATTTACCTTGAAACGTTTTCGAAACAAAATGATATGAAATTAACAGGTTTGATTGCTGTACCGACAGCGCCGATGGGGATTTATTCAAACACATATAAGTCCTTGTCCGATGTAAAAGATGGAGCAACAATCGCTATTCCGAATGACCCGACGAATGCTGCTCGTGCTTTTAATATACTTGAAGATGAAGGCTTTATTACAGTGGATGAAAATGCAAATCCGATTACCATTTCTGAAAAAGACATCACTGAAAATAAGAAAAACCTGAAATTCCAACCGATTGAAGCCGGTCAGTTACCACGTTCTGTCGAAAGTGCAGATTTGGCTGCAGTCCCTGGTAACTACGCATTGGCTGCAAAAATGGATTTACTCAGCGCACTAGCACTTGAAAATATGGATGATCAATACCGCAATGTCGTCGCTGTCACAACAGAAAATAAGGATACTCAACTTGCAAAAGACCTCAAAGCTGTCGTCAAATCAGATGAATTTGAAAAGATTATTGATGAAGAATTTAAAGGCTTCGGAAAACCAAAATGGATGGAGAGTAAGTAAGACATAAAAATTAATGCATGAGTGAGGAAAAAGCTTATCGAAAGACCTAGTGTCTGACGATAGCTTTTTTTCATATCACTAATTCAACTATTGTGAATTCATAGCGGTTTTTTTCATCTTGATGGTATATTTTTCACCTTTGTGAATGGATTCCTTGTTTTTGAATACATCACTTGTTTTTATTTCGATGAAAGATAGGTTCTCTGCTTTTATGTTTTCTAATATGAATCCGAGTTGTCCGAATCTTTTCTCGCCCGGCTCATAAGCCCCATTCAGTTTCTCCAAATAAAAGTCATCTTCAAAGCTTTTCTGTTCTCCTGTATTTGTTATCAAATGGGAGACGGGTGCGAAATTCAGGCTTTCATCTGAAGTGTTTTCCACGACAACTCTTAGCTTCACATAATTGAAATTTGTTTCTTGATGCGTGTAGCCATGAAAGTAATCAACCAAATCATGAGAGGGGGAGTAATTCAATAGCTTCGCCTCTTTCACTGTGACCTCCATCGGTCCGACTGAAATCTGTTTATCTTCGGAATAGATCGCTAATAGTTTTATAACACCATCTTGATCGCGATATGTTTTTCCAACCTCGGTTAGTTTCCGGTCATCTGGGGCTTGTGGGCTTTCGATGAATGTATCTTGTTTCTTCCTAACTCGTTCCGCCTCATCTTTCTCTTCTACTTTTGCTTTTTCTTCGGGTTGTTCATTAGATGAGTCCGTCTTTTGTTCATCATTCATACAACCAGTCAACAAGATCATTGTAGCTATAAAAAGTAACCAAAAACGCTTCATGTTATTCTTCCCCCTGGTTGTCCAATCATTTACTAAAGACACAGTTGCCCCGTTGCCGGTTAGACAACGGGGCAACTGTGTAATCTTAGTGCTTTTTATGAGGTTGTACTGCTTTTAGTACTTCAAATAGTTTCTGCCCAGTTTCACTGTTTTCATTCAAACCACTGAATTCGTCACTTTGTGGACCATACGCGTAGACATTCACATCGACACCTGTATGGGCACTGGTTGTCCAGCCTGTTCCTGAGCGGACATTGTAAATGTGTTCAATCGCATTGTCTACTTCTGTAATATTAATGTTCCCATCAGCATCTGGGTGTGCAGCCTTTTTCACAGCGGCCACTTCCTCTTGTTTCAAATCCAGTCCGGAGTATTCGTTTAAGACCTCCTCAACATCTGCTCCTTCTGCAATTTCAGCAGCCATGTAATCAGGAGTCCGTTCTGCGGCTTTGATCACATCAGGGTTGAACACATAATCAGATCCTCGTCCGATAGAAATCCCGCCTGTGGAATGGTCGGCAGTTGCAATGACAAGCGTGTGTTTGTCCTTTTTCGCAAATTCGATCGCTTGCAGGAACGCCTTTTCAAAGTCTTCCATCTCACTCATAGCTCCTACAACATCATTATCATGGCCAGCCCAATCGATTTGGCTTCCTTCCACCATGAGGAAGAATCCATCTTTGTCTTTACTCAGTTTTTCAAGTGCTGTATTCGTCATTTCACTTAAAGAAGGAGTCTTTTCATCTCGGTCGATCGCTTTATCCATTCCTTTTGGTGCGAACAGACCTAGAAGTTGATCCTTATCAGCATTGAGCATTTCCTCTTTAGTCGTTACATAGCTATACCCATCTTCTTGGAATTCTTTTGCTAGGTTGCGATCTTCCCGAATAAAGTAATCGGTCCCGCCCCCAAGAAGGACATCTACTTTATGCTCACCTTCAATTAATCCATCGTAATAATCATCCGCAATATCATTATAGTTACTTCTTGATTCATCATGTGCCCCGAAAGCCGCTGGAGTGGCATGATTGATTTGTGAAGTGGCAACGAGTCCAGTCGACTTATCTTGCTTTTTTGCTACTTCAAGAACTGTTTTTACATCTTCTTGTTCCAGGTCTACAGAAATCGCGCCATTATACGTTTTAATACCAGCTGCCATAGCGGTCGCCGTAGCTGCAGAATCCGGGATGTTTTCTTTGACATCATCTTCTCCACCATCAAAATAAGGGTCCCATGAATAAGTAGCTTGTGTACCTACTAGATAGGGATCGAATGCAGTAGGTTCCATCATTTTAGTAGATTGATCGTCTTTTATGTAGCGGTACATCGTGGTGTAAGAAGGTCCCATCCCATCTCCGACCATAAAGATAATATTTTTGATTTCGGCATTGTGTTTCTTATCCGGCTTCGCTTCAACTTTTGGTGTACTAGCGACTGTACCACTAATGACCAATGAAGCGATAACAGCAAATGGTAGAAGCTTTTTTCTGATTTTTTTGCTAATCACAAGTATCCTCCTTAGTAAATGTTTTTAAACGATGATGTATAATATATACACCACGTAGATAATACTAGTAAATCACAAACATTGTACTTTTTGGGTGAAATTAGGAAAAACAGTAGTTGAGAACTAGCTATATAGAATGCTAGTGATAGTTTTTTAGTACAAAAGTTTTATATTAAAATCAATGGAAAAGTATTTTTATACTTTTAACGTGCAAAAAAAAAGAGAGGCGGACCCGACATCTTTGGGTCCGCCTCTTCTCTCTTTATTTAATCATCATCACGATCGATATCCACTTCAAGTACCTTTCCATCAACTGCGGAAACATCTACATCTGCTTCTCCGCCATCGGACATTCTTATTTCAATTTCATAACGGTATTCATTATCATCCTCATCCAGTTCAATTTCCGTTACTTTCCCCGCTGCTTCTTTCAAGGCAATCTTCTTGGCCTCTTCTTTAGAAATCAGGTTGTCTTTGTTTATTGGATTTGCTTCATCACGATCGTCATCATCCTCATCGTCTGTTTGGACCGCTAGCACCTCACCTGAATAGGCATCGACATGAACATTCTTATCTTCATCCTTCGCATCGATATCGACTTCATAATAGGCTTTGGCTTTGTCCGGTTCTAACTCAACTTCATCCACTTTACCATCGACTTCCTTCAATGCGATTTTCTCTGCCTCAGAAACTGAAATCATTTTTTTCCCTTTTGAACTACCATCCATTGCTTGAACGCCCATTCCAACTCCACCTAATACAATGGCCCCAACTAATGTAAGGGTTACGATTTTCTTTTTCATGTTCGATTCCTCCTCGTATTTGTTTGACACTTACATCTTATCCCCCACAGATTAGAACAAAAGGAAAAGAACATTAGAATACGATGAGAATTTCATACTGAAAAGCAACTAATGCAATAAAATCGTTAGTCTTCATAGGTTATCGTCGTCTCGCCTGTAAATCCATCGACGAGTACAGTAGCCTCTAAATCGTCATTGATTTCAAGCTCAATCTCATAAACCGGTATTCCGTTGATAGTGATGATCTCAATATCATCGACCTCCCCTTTGTTGACCTTAACCAATGCTTTTTGTTTAGCCTCTTCTTCTGATATCAACGTTTTCTTTGGTTCCTTAGGCTGTGGCTGTTCTGATTTGTCAACGATTTCTCCAGATTCTGCATGAATAGATACAATTGTTACCCCAGAATCCGTTTTGACGCTTATTTTATAAGCAGGTGGATTTTCCTTATTTGCAAGCTTTACATTATCCACCTCTCCTTTTACTTCTTTTAGAGCAATTTCCTTCGCTTTTTCTTCATCTATCCATTTTTTATTAATCTTAATCGCTTTTAAACTTTCAATGCTGCGTTTCTCTGCATTCACTACGATTTTGTATGATCCACTCTCACGATCAAGGAGAACTTCATATTTCTCTTCATTTTTAGCTGTGATTTCTTTGATTTGGCCAGAATATTTACTCGTAATAAATTCTTTCAGGTCTTTTTTCGATAATGGTTGATCATTTTTACTTGCTAGAATTTCTTGTGCCCCAATAATAATGCCTACTACAAATAAAGCTACTCCAAATATGATCAAACTATTGCGTTTCATGAATAAGCCCTCCTTTCTTACGAATTCGCTTTTTTGTGAAATTACTTACCTTCCTTCAATCGAATCGTGACACTCGTTCCTGATCCTTCTTCACTTTCCAGTGCAATTGTCCCTTCATGCGCGGCAATGATTTCTTTTGCGATGGAAAGGCCGAGGCCCGTTCCTCCCGTCTTCCTACTTCTTGCTTTATCAACCCTGAAGAAACGCTCGAAAACCATCTCGACATCCTCTTTAGGAATTCCGATCCCGTAATCTTTTATCGTGAGTGACGGTTGCTCATGTTCATAAGAAACAATAATATCAATCTCACGTTCACTAAATTTCTTGGCATTATCTAAAAGAATGAATAGTACTTGTTTAAGTTTTTGTTCATCGCCCGTGACCAAAACGTTGGATTGCTCATTAATAACATTTACTTCTCGTTGATAGGCTTGTTGAAATGTTTTCCCAGCTTCTTTACAGAGAGAAATGAGATCCAACGTTTTCCAATCAATATCCCATTCATTTTCACTACGAGCAAGGAGAAGTAACTGTTCGGTTAAATTCCTCATCCGGATCGATTCGGAATGAATCGCCTCAACTGATTCGTCAAACACCTCTGGCTTTTTCGTACCCCACCTCTTCAGTAAGCTCGCGTAACTCTCAATAATCGTAAGTGGTGTCCTTAATTCGTGAGAGGCATTTGAGACGAAGCTTTGTTGTTTTTCCGAGTTCGTTTGCAAAATATCGACCATGCTATTGAAAGTTGTTCCCATTTTATATAGCTCATCGTTCGATGTGTGATCCAATTCAATATGCTTGAATGTTTTTTTTCTTTGGATTTCTTCCATCGTGCTGATCAATGCTTCAATTGGTCTTAAAATTAGCCTACTTAACACTCTGGCAGAAAGAAATGCAGGTATGATCGCAAGCAAAGTTGCCAACAGCAAAATCATTCGCAGAACCTCTAAATTAGCCTGCACACCAGCCATACTTTCTGTGACTTCCAGTGAAACGATCTCACCATTCGTCCAAATGATAGGAATGGTTGCAACTGCATAGGATGACCCATTGTATTCTCGGACTTCAGCAGTTTGGGTAGACTGATAGTTGGCTGGACTATTCCGAAGATCATTTAATTTGGTTTGCGTCAAAATTGCTTTCGAATCTTCATAAACAATCCGAATCATCCCGTTATTAGGAATAAATGCAGGAAGCAACTTATTTGGTTGGATTTCATTTCCTGCTCTATTCAGTGCAGCAGCAATTGTTTCCGTTTGGTTTGTTACCCGATCCAATTCGCCTTCTGTCGTCACTTTGTAGAACAAGTAATAGATTGATCCGTTTATCAACAGTAAAATAATGAACAGAAAGATCGTTGAAAACAGATGAATTTTATTACGGAGGTTCATCTTATTGCTCCTTCATAACATACCCGACTCCTCTGATCGTATGGATCAAAGTCGAGTCTCCGTTATTATCGATTTTTTTCCGCAAATAACGGATATAAACATCAACCACATTCGTATCCCCATAGTAATCAAATCCCCAAACAGCCGATAATAACTGATCCCTGTTCAATACTTGCTGTTTGTTCTGAAGCAGATACACGAGCAAATCGAATTCTCTAGGTGTTAACTCGATCTTTTCTTTTCCTCGTATAACATCTCTCGTTTTTTCATTTACTGTTAGATTCCCAATCCGTAATTCCTGTCCGACTTCCTCAGATTGGTTAGACCCTTTATTTAGACGTAAACTAGCTCTTACCCTGGCTAGCAATTCTTCAATTTGAAAAGGTTTTGTAATATAATCGTTGGCACCATGATCAAGCCCCGCTACTTTATCCGGAACCGAATCTCTCGCAGTTAATAAAATGATCGGTGTATTTTGGTCATTAGTGCGAATTCGTCTTAACACCTCTAGCCCATTCAATTCGGGTAGCATTACATCTAGTAAGACCAAATCCCACTTTTCATTCCGGAACTTTTCAAGTCCAATTAATCCTGTTTCAGCTGTATCCACCTCATAGCCCTCGAATTCCAGCTCCAACTTTATGACACGGGCAATCTTCTCTTCATCTTCCACGATTAAAATTTTCTGATTGTCCATCGTTTCCCCACCTAATTTTTTTCTTCGACCTTATTTATAAAGTTATACAAATTAATTAGTTCAACTGAAACTATAAATTCATTATACTTTCCTTACATTAAAAAATGGTGAGAAAACATAAAGAACTGGATGAAATTCAAGCATAAAGTAGAGTAGGACGAGGGCTTTCACCCTCGGACCCCTCGTCAAACCGGACGTGCGGTTTTCCCGCATCCGGCTTTCACTGTGTCAGTTCCCCATTTCCGGGAGTGAGTTCTCTTCATCCGTCACCGGATTGCTTGAATTTCACTACCGGATTAAGAACACTAGGTGAGTAGTTCAACCAAGGAAACCAGACCGGCTTGTTCCAACCTTTTGTTCGGAATAAGCTGGTTGGATAGTGTTGACCTTCTTCTTCGTATAAACGCACGTAACCGCATGCGAATCCATTTATCTAATCGGTCAAAGACTGTTTTGACGTCCCCTATCTTGAAGTAGTTCGCAAAACCCCGAATTGACTTATTAAGTCTGACTATGACTTCCTCTAGGCTTTTTCCCTGTTGTCTTCTAGTAAGTTTGCGAACCTTTTCCTTGTACTTGTTGATTCGTTGAACCCAAGGAAACTGAATCCTTCCTTAAAGTGAACCACTTTCGTCTTTTCAGGATGCATCGTTAGGTGGAGTCGGTCTTCTAAGATGGTTTTCGCTACTTGGTGCGCTTTTTCTGCCTGCGTTTTAGTCTTACAAAATATAATGGCATCATCCGCATAGCGAACGACTGGGAATCCAGACGCTTTCATCCCCCAATCAAATTCATCCAAGTAGATGTTGGCGAGTAGCGGAGAAATGACCCCTCCCTGGAGACCTCCGAAAAACGAGG
>NZ_JANHJQ010000012.1 GCF_024609785.1 Pseudalkalibacillus decolorationis | reverse complement strand
TCGGAATCGCTAAGATGTTTAAAGGAGCGAGCCTTTGTGCTAGAATGAGTTTGAGCCATAGTGTGACCTCCGTGAGTTAATTGTTTTCGTCGACATTAATGATACACGGTCTCACTATGGTTTTTCTATTTATATGTGTTGCACTTCATTTTACAATTAACCAAATGAAAATTTATGAAAACTTAACATAAGGAAGGTTGCTTATTTTACATACTTAACAATAAATTAATAATGCATTGTATCCTCTAAACATGAGTGACAAAAAAATTAATGATGTAAGCTATTTTGATGGTATTCTTCCACAATCTGACCTGTATATACCGAAGAAGGCACTAATCCTTCATTAAGGATTAGTGCCTTGATTAATGATATAAATCTACTTACTTAAATGAATAGTTCAGGGTGAATGGACTAAACTTTTTTAGATAAATCATTTAAATTAGCGTAATACGTTACAAGTTCAGGATATTCCTTTAACTCACTTATACCTGCTTCACTAAGGGAGTATGTTCCTCTCCGTATTCGATCAAACCACCCGTAATAATTTTTGTTCAAGATCGACAATGTCTTTTCCCCTGTCCCCATTTGACGAAGGTCTTTAGGAGATAATAACCCGAAGCGTTCAAGGCAGCACGCGATGTGGATACAATTTTCCTTGTAAGCGGTCATAATTTTCGTTTGATTACTTCCACCCACATTATAATCCCCATGCCTTCCCTTCATTTCTGTCAGAAGGTTTTCCCGCTTTTTCTTGCTGCGTTTCATGCTTTTGACTCGATCAAAGGGTGCTGGATGTATCTTTATATCCATCGAGGTGTTGTTCTTTTGAAATGACACCACTATCAGACCTAACTCCAGTCTTCTAATTAAATGAATAATATCTTTCCATTTCTTAGAACGAAGACTGTATTTCGGTTGGGGAATTGCGATATAAACAAGTTCGGATAGGCGCTGTCTTTTAGTTGCCTGAATGAGAAGGTCAACACTTAACTGAAGTTTTAACTCAATAATGATTAGTTCGTCGTCCTTCACTGCAATCATATCGCAATGGTTGACTTCGCCATAGACCTCATATCCTTCGCCCGCAAAATAATGTTGAATAGGCGTATATAAGTCGACTTCATACCGTTTTTCATTTTTGTCCTTCATTGCTTTCATGACACCTCTATGTTGGTAATTCGTTCAAATACATTGATAGACTCGATCTTCAAAGCTATGATTCAGAATAATGATTATAAACTTTCTCAGCAATTTTCAATGCGTTTGATGGCATTTGATTAATCATGATCGATATGTAAATCCGATCCTTAGGAACATGTAACATCACGGTTTCGTACCCTGGAATTCCACCTGGATGTCCATAAGCAACAGCATTATTAAACTCGAACCTGTAAAGTCCTAGGCCATAGCTTAAACCTTCATCATTTGTAGGCTGAAACTGTATCATTTCTTTTAAAGATTCCTCAGATAATAATTTATTCGAAAACAGTCCAGCCAAGAATAAGTTCAAATCCATAGGTGTGGAAATTAAAGCGCCTGCACTCCACGCCAAAGATACATTTAAGTTTTCAATTTCGGACTCAATATGTTCTGTCACCTGTAAATTATCATCAAGTTTTGAATGCCCTACAGCATATGGTACTTTGATTTCATTGTCAGTAGGAAAATACGTTTGGCTCAGTTGGAGGGGTGTGATGATTCTCTCCTTTAATACATCTTGAATCGAGTCCCCTGTTAATTCCTCAATCAATATTCCGAGAATAATATAATTCGTATTGCTATAATAATAGCCTGCCCCAGGTTGAAAATGAACAGGAGCATTTGTACCTTTTTCAACTAATTGTTCGGGGGTGAATCGATCATTGGGATGGGTTTTAAATTTGCTTATCATCGGTCTGCCATTATCCTGAACCCATAAATAATCCTCGAATCCGCTTCTATGATTCATCAATTGCCTGATTGAAATCCCCTCACCATTCGGGACCAACTCTGGCAGCAAGGATTCAATCGTCTGATCCAATGAAAGCTTCCCCTCTTCTCTTAATTGCATAAGGATGACCGCAATCATCGTTTTCGTTGTACTTCCAGCTCGAAAGCAATGTTGGGTTTGCAGCGGGTTTTTGGTTGAAGCTAGTTGTACTCCGTATACCTGTTCCCAATGGTTGAAGTTTTGATCGGTAATACAAACCGATAAACCAGGCAGTTTTTCGCTTTCTAAAGTTTCTTCCAATTTCTCATCCAATTTTCCTTTTATTTCTGATAACATGGCTAATCTCCTTTATCTGTTGTTAGCTAAATGTTATTGTAAAAACGTTGAATCGTACTCCGTCCCGGGACTGAATCTTTCTCGTAATGTGACAGCATTTTCAATCAGGTCGTTTTGAATGCTCTATCACGTTGTTAATCCGTTCCTCTTATTAATGACAATCGATAGTTTGTAATTCGTATAGTGGTTCAGTTCTGTCAAAAACTCATCCAACTCTGAATTGTCAGGGAACCGGCATTCGAGGAGGTAACAGCCATCCCCGCTGATTTTGTAGTTATTTTTTACATATGCTTGATGTTTATCGAGGAAGGATAAGTACGGATCATGCTTGGTGCTTTTCGTATAGATATTGATGAACGTGTGGACAGGATAGCCTATTTTTGCTTGATTTAGCGTAACAGTATAGTTTTCGATAACACCCTCTTCTTCCAATTTTAATACGCGATTTGCAGCTGCCTGCCCTGTCAAATGTACCTTCTCTCCTAACTGTTTCATAGAGATCCTGCTGTTTTCCAATAATTCCTTAAGAATTTCCTTATCCGTATGATCAAGCATCACTGACCAACCTCTTTCATATTTCAAGTCAATATGTACTTATTCTTGATTTGTTCTATGTACAGTTATATACATTAATATTACTCTATAAAAGTAGAACGTTAAAGAAGGAGGAATTGAACGTGAATATTAAACAAATCCGAAATGCAACCATCTCTTTAAACTATGCGGGAACGACCTTTTTAATCGATCCGTTTCTAGCTGAAAAGGGAACGTACCCACCGGTCCAAAACACTTTGAATCAAGATAAAC
Source organism: Pseudalkalibacillus decolorationis (assembly GCF_024609785.1). GTDB lineage: Bacteria > Bacillota > Bacilli > Bacillales > Fictibacillaceae > Pseudalkalibacillus > Pseudalkalibacillus decolorationis. The sequence goes on along the minus strand of NZ_JANHJQ010000012.1, from coordinate 165,904 downwards.
GTATTCCGACCGTAGAGTTACCGATCGCTGTTGAAGAAATTATACAAGCAGATGCAGTTATTGTAACGCACTTACATCCCGACCATTTTGATTCTGTCGCGAAAGAGGTTTTACCAAAACACATTAAAGTGTTTGCACAGTCTGAGGAAGATGCTGAAGTAATCAGACGTGAAGGGTTTGAGAATGTCGATGCCTTGAGCGCCACGACACACTTTCAGGGCATCTGTCTGTACAAAACTAACGGCCAACACGGAACAGGTAAAATGAAAGAATTAATGGGGGCGGTTTCTGGTGTTGTGTTTCAACATCCAGATGAAAAAACACTTTATGTGGCCGGAGATACCATTTGGTGTGAGGATGTGAAAAATGCGATTGACACTCATCAGCCTAATGTCATCATTGTCAACGGAGGTGCTGCCCAGTTCCTTCAAGGCGATCCCATTACGATGACAAAGGAAGATATCAATCGTACTTACACCGAAAGCGACGATGCAACGGTTATTGTTTCCCATATGGAAGCCGTCAACCATTGCTTGTTAACAAGGAAAGAATTACGGGATTTTATTTCTGAAAAAGACCTTTCGACTTCAATATTGGTACCCGATGATGGAGAAATGGTTTCCCTATAAATACAAGCAGAAGCTCCTTTTTTCATAAAATGAAAGGAAGCTTCTGCTTTTTCGATTTATTCTACCGCTTTAACAGACAGGATTTCTCCAGTATTTGCATCTACTATACCTTCAATTTTATAAGGGGATTCGCCATAAATAGATTGAAAAGTGATATGCCACTTTTGATTCTTTAGCGTATGTTCACGATGTATCGTTTCGACCTTTGTAAAATATGTTTCCTCAGAAACTTTATCCCATTGCCCCAACCTTTTCAAATAGTACTTACCATTATCTTCTTTCGTTACATTAGATCCCATGTGATCGTACAACCACTTGTTTACCGTTTCATTTCCTCGTAAAACAGCTATAGCTTCTTTATGAGTAAATTGCCCTTCCTTTTTCCTTCCGTAACTTGCATCGAAGAAATAATATGCCCTATCCTTACAACCAATCCTTATTGGCTCCGATTTTTCATGTTCACCACAGGTGGTAATCATATAGCCGTCAATTGGCAGCTCATAGTTTTTGACCTTTGTAATTTCTTCATTGTTAACAATGAACTTTTTACTATCCAATATAGCAAAGGATGTTGGAGTTCCTTCACTTCTAAAGGAATACAAAGGATATTTATTCTTTGGTTTCATTTTGTTCTTAGTAAAGAAAGTATAAAAGTTTGCGGCATGGATGTAATGTCCAGCTCCAGCGCCCAACCACTTGGATCACTTCAGGCCTCCTGCGGCGGCAACAGCCTCCTCGTCGGTCTTCCAGTGACCTTCGTGGCTAAGCAGGGCGCTTGCGCTTTCCTCAAAATCGAATTCGTCTAGTTTTGAAAAGAAATGTGTAACCGACAGCAACTTATCATAATGTAACCTTGGATCATTAAACCGTTGACGTCGGATATTAAAGGCTTGTTCATCTGGATCATAAGTAAAACGGTATTGTATATACCCTGAACCTTCACTGGCGACTAGGTTGAAGTTCATTTGACGAATCTGACCATTTTGAGCATATTCAACCTCGAACTCTTGCATTCTCGCATCTTTATCTATACCAAAATCCCATTGTACATCCTCCCAATTGTCCCGAAAATGGAAAGAATACAGATTATCACTATTAACCGTAACCTCTCGCGGCCAATCGAATAAAGCATTTTGAATCGGAGTCAAAAATAAATGTAAAGCAAAAACGACTAGTCCGAGACAGGCTGCCATTTCTTTTATGGTTTGATTTTTTATCGGCTTGAAAAATAATAAAAATACGATAAAACCAATAGGCACTTTAAAATCATTAATCGAAAATGAAAATACCCCGAGCAGATAATATCCAATCAATTTTATAAAAAGGTTGCCTTCTTCATCGCCTTTGTACTTCTTATGTATAAAAACGAGTACAACAATTGGAACGAGAAGAAAGAACAAAAAAAGAACAGTTCTCATCTATACACCCCCACTCCCCTTATGTTACCTTATGAGCCGGAGATGCAGAACTATTCTTACTAGCTTTTTTTAGTTTTTCCTATTGAATGAGGTGATACAAATAAATAAAAGGAATTAAGTAGATTACTTAGAATATATGGTTTACAAAGTGATGGAAATGAATCAATTGGATAAAAAAGAGGGTCTTATACAAGTAAAAGTAATATTGAAATAACAAAAAATGGGCTAAGCAATCGTCTCATTATTTTATAATCCCCTTTTATAAAATATATCGTAGTTAAGAATCTAAGAAGTTAATAACAAAACTGACGAATTTATTTGTTTCTTCTAAATCAGGAAAATGAGCACTTTCATTAAATAATACCCACTGACTTTCTGATAATTCTCTATGTATTATTTTCGATATACTTAAGCCAGTATTTCGGTCAAAAATACCTGTAAGAATTAATGAACGATTCTGGATTTCGTTAAGACGATTGATTAGTGGAGGGTTGATTGGATATGTTATAAGGGCAGTCATCATATGACCTGTGTTAATTAAATTACTCTCTTCCCACAATTTTCGATTCCTTTTAGCAATATCCCGGTTTTCGAATAATAATGAATCTACTGTATCTATATCAATAAGATTCCAAAACTTATTATAAGCTTCAGCAATTGTTAAAGTCTCCATAGGAATTTGTATGAGTTTACTATAAAGTTCTTTATTAGCTACCGATAAGATTCCCGTTATTTGGACCATCTTTTGTACGTCTGATGTCATCAAACTGGGAGCAGAAAGCACAATATTATTAATTTCACCTTTAAGAGCGTAGGCGATCTCCAGAGCAAGTTCACCACCGAAAGAATATCCGAGTAAATCTACCTTTTCTGTCCCTATCCATTTCTTTAACTCTCTAAAGTCCTCAATCAAGTGATAAATTGTATATTCATCAACAGAACGAGACTTTTCGCTTCTACCACAACCACGCTGTTCATAATAAATAACCGTTCTCCTACTAGCTAGTAGTGGTCCTGTTGTTCGTTCAAACGTGTAATGATTTCCCCCTGGACCTCCATGAAGTAGTATTAAAGGAATTGTTTTGTTTTTACCACCATCAATTTTTATCCAATGATTAATTCCATTAATGTTTATCGTATATTCACCATCAATTAATCTCATTTAAGTTTACCAACCACCCTTATTACACTCTAATGTTATATGTACACCATAAGACACTATCGACTACTTGTTGAAATTCAAATTCTTTAATGAAATTCAGCAAAACATCAGTATTATTCGTTCCAAAGTATTCATCTTCATCAACATTATAAAATTGAATTATTTCGACTTTATATACCACTTTTCCAAATCTACTTTCACCGAACAGATCTCAATACAGTTTTTCATGCAGTTGATGTGCAATATCATATAATAGTTCAATTAGGGGGCAAATGTTACAATTTTGCACCCCAAAACTAAACTACTTAATTACAATTGTAAGTGGTTATTCACCTTTCGGATCAGACTTCACCCATTCAGCAATATCATTAATGACATACTCCGGAATATTGGCTGGGGTCATGTATTCTTGTGGTGTGCTCATTTCCCCTTTGCCTTCTGTGAAGAAATGGTTTAGTTTTGGGTAAAGCTTATATTCTACATTATGACGGTGAGAAAGCTCTTCTTTCCATATCGGGATTTCAACATCTGATAACACTTGGTAATCCCGTTCGCCTTGGATGATTAGTAGCGGTTCCGACTGGTCTTTTGCCATTTCTGCAGCCCGAATATCATTGATCGAATCCCAAAACATCGCTTGCCCTAGCTGAAAACCTTCAGGAGGGTTTTCTCCAGAAAAATCCGGATCATTTAACATTTCATATTGTGTTGTATAAAATTCATACACCTGCGGCAGTATTTGCCCAGTTGAAAGCAGGTAGTCAAATTGATCGAGGACAACATCTTGGATGGTTCTTGCAGGTCCTCCCATTATGATGGCACCTGTGTTTTGCCTCTTATCTTGATTGATCATTTGTGGTACCATCATCCCGCCTTGACTGTGACCAAGAACATAGATTTGCTCATCATCAATACGTTTCTCTTTTTCTAGTAAACGGGTTGCCAAAAGGGCATCGTCTGTTGTTTCTTTATCGACAGTATGGTTCGGATCAGCGGTTATTTTTACAGAATGCTCATACGTCCGTTTATTATAGCGCAAGACAGCAATCCCCTTTGAAACAAGACCATGCGTCAGATCACGGAATGGTTTAAAGGCAAAAACTGCCTCATCCTCATTACTTGCTCCAGATCCATGAACGAGAACGACAACTGGGAATGGTCCCTTCCCTCTAGGAATTGACAGCGTTCCAGGTAATGCGAAATCCCCTTTACCTATGACAACCTCTTTTTCTGTAAAAGCCTCCGGATTGCTGTATTCCGGTTCGCTAGCAAATGGGCCTGTTGATTGATTGAGTAAAAAGTCATCTACTTTCCCTGAACGTTCCATTCGAACAATAAAAGGAATGGTTGCTCTTTCGAATTGCAGTTCAATCTTCACATTGGTGTGAACTCGGTTTATTTCCTCCATTTCTACCTTTCCGAAACCGTAAAAAGCACCGAACTGAGCTTGAAATTGCTGTAAAAGTGTCGTCCAGTAGATTTCAAGCCATTGTTCCGAAATCGATTTTTTCAATGCACGGGAAGTTGATTTTAAAGCCTGTTTGTAGTTACCCGTATGTAGGTCTGTTACAAATTCATAAGCATTTTGTTCGAAACGATCTTGTTGTTTTTTTGATTTTATAACAGGACCTTTTTCGGCGTTCCGATCTTGTTGGACAAATCTAGATGGTTCGTATAGACTTTCTCTAATTAATAGATTGGGAGAATTCAAAATCCTTTCCTGTTGGTTGAAATGTAGATCCGTTGAATTTGACTGAGGCGATGGTTCATTTGCAAATGCAGTGGCCGGAAGACTTAAAGAAAGCGCTAACCCTAAAACTAGTAATCTCTTATACATTGGACGTTTCAAAAATGTTCCCTCCCTGTTTTTGATTTTATTTCGTACCCTTTGACGCTCATTAAAGAGTACGTTTTCGACAGGGAGAGGTTTCAAGAAATTAACGATTAAGATTATAAAAAAAGCACCTGTAAAAATCATAGGCACTGTTTAATGAAAGAAAAAGTCTTTGTTTATTTTAGTTTGTAAATAAGACCGTCTCCATATATTTTCTTCCAGGTGCTTTTCTACCATCCTTTAGTTCGATTGGTTCATCCTCCCATGGTATAACGATTTTTAATTTATTCGCCTTTACATGGATGGGGAAATTTCTAAACCTTTGGGATTCTCCTTGTTTTATTTCAGCGTTAACCATTTGCGGGGCCAGACCATACATAGTATTTGTTCCATCCTTGTCTCTAAAAGCACCAACATAAACAGAGTAAGCTTTTCTTCATTAACCATTATGCATTATTTTTTCAGGACATTGGGATTCTCAAATTTTAGCTTAAAAAGCGAATTGTAATTTCTTCTAGATTTTATGTTTATTATTATCAATAAAGCTAACCTAGGTATTGTGATATCGTTTTTCTGCTCGTATAAACTAGATTACTTTCTTAAAGGGTGTGGCTGATTCAACAAAGAATCTCGACGTTAAATCCACCGGGGGCTTTAACATAGAATGTCCAACCATGAGCTCTTTTCGGCGGCTCCACATCAAATCCATCATTCTTCAAGCGTTGATTGATTTCGTTCACCCGCTCTTCACTCTCTTGCAGAAAGCCGATATGAAAGGTCTTAGGGTAACTGACCTGAATCCCTTTCATTAAGGTAAGTACTAACCCGTTGTCATCGAATAAATCGCCGCGTGTGTGCTTGGTTTGAAGGTCGAAATATTTCTCTAAAAACTCCCGAGCCTCATTAACGTCCGTGACCGTTAGATTGAGATGGTTTAGTTTCATAGGTTACACTTCCTCATCCTAGTGATTATATATCATACTGTTAATCTTCTCCAAAATTGGTTTAGTTCCTTTTATTTCTAAATAATACGAGGACTTTTTTTATAGACCTCCCCAATTGTTTTATGATAATGATAGAATTCTATACTTTTCTGCCAGCCCCTTATTTATAATTTCCCAATAATAATAAGGTGCAAAGCTAACTATTTGTTTCCTAAACAAACATGGTCACCATGATTACTATAAGAAGACGTCCGTTGGTTGTATACCAAAATAGAACGATGCTCATAAATTGTTGTTTGTCTTATTCCAGTAACGGAAATTTTTAAATCATAAATTGACTGGATCGCTGTATAGCGAAATCGATTACCCCGGAAAAGATTGTCCATCAATTATCACCCATTCATTAGAAAGGTTAACAATCTTACATGTTATAATAGAAGGAAAATAGGGAGGGTTTTTACGTTGAATGAAAATATAGAAAAAATTATTGTAGATGTACTAGTGGAAAAATTATCTCCTTTTTTGATTCTATTATTTGGTTCAACCGTTAAGCGAAATACGCACAGCGAAAGTGATATTGATATTGCCTTTCTGAATGACAATACCAAATTTGATAAATATGAAGTTTTTATGATCGCTCAGGAGTTAGCGACAGAATTGAATCGTGATGTAGACCTAATTGACCTAAACCAGGCAAGTACTGTGTTTCAAGCCCAAATCCTTCATACTGGGAATATAATATATTGTACGGATGAGCAAAAGAAAGCAAATTATGAAATGAAAACCTTTAAGATGTATACTCGGTTGAACGAAGAGCGAGCAGAGATTTTAAAAAAAATAGATGAAAGTGGGTCCATTCATGAGTGATGTGGTATTGAATAAAGTTAGTATTATTGAAAGGTGTATTAAAAGAATCTCAGAGGAATATGAAAATAATCCAAATCATTTAGAGAATATCACAAAGCAAGATTCAATTGTGTTAAACCTACAAAGAGCCTGTGAGGCAAGTATTGATTTGGCAATGCATATTGTAGCAGAGAAAAAATTAGGGCTGCCTCAAACGAGTCGGGATGCTTTTTCACTATTGGAGTCAGAAGGGGTCATCACCCTCTCCCTTTCCAATAAAATGAAAGCAATGGTTGGGTTCCGAAATATTGCTGTTCATGATTACCAAGAAATCAATTTAGTGATTTTACAAAAAATACTTGATGACCATTTAGTTGATTTTAAGGAATTTACAAAAACAATACTTTCATAAACCGAAATTCACTTACAGTATTTGATATTGTTCGTTAATACACTTGGACCTATCTGATCGGTGATAGAATTAAAAGGACGGACTTGAACGGTCACATTCTTCATTTTTGCAGTAAGTTGTTATTAGGAACATGAACACAACGAATCGTTTCATTTCAACACCTACTCCTTTTCTTTTGAATCAGTTTTCCCGTTTCAAGCTTGATTGATTAGAAAACAACTTCTGTTATTTAGATTTGATTCTTTTCGATGCATTATAAAAAAGGAGCTGACCGAATGATTCTTCATAGGCAGCTCCTTCTCACTCAACGTTTTCTAATTTTCATCTGTTGATTCGTTGTTGTAGTCGATCGTCAATCCCTCAATATGCCTTTTGTCCATGAGCCGCTTTTTCTTCCGATTTTCTACAGTTTCAAAGAGGATATCGTAATCGTAACCTTCTGTATATAATTCATCTGCGGTTAATTCAAGTCGTACTCTTTTATAATTGATGTTGATGAAGTCACCTTTCATGAATACGATTATTTCCCCTTTTTCATTTTCTCCTTCATAAACGATTGCTTTCTTATCCATTGAAGGAATGAAGACACTATCACCTTTTTTATATTTCGATTCCGTTGTCCTCTTTCTTTGGACCATTTTTTCTTTTCCGGAGAAAATCTGTAAATCTTGCTCAGGTTTACTTTCATATCTGACTTCTTCTCCATAAGTTCTCATGTGGGCTTTTTCAAGAATCCTTGGATGAAGACCTAATTTTCGAGCGATATGAAATGCTTGGCTATGTCCAGGTTTCCCTATGGTTAACTCGTAAACAGGCATCAATGTTTCAAGGTCGAACTCCATATGGGCATTTTCAAAATCCGGATGTTCAGTGGCGAATGTTTTAATATCGTTATAATGGGTCGTCGCAATTGTTCTCGCACCCATCTCGTTCAACTGTTCAAGTATGGCAGTCGCAAGCCCCATTCCTTCAGCCGGATCCGTTCCTGCGCCTAGCTCATCCAACAATACGAGTGTTTGTTGATTGGACTGTTTCAATATTTCAATCACATTCTTCATTCTTGATGAGAATGTACTTAATGATTGTTGAATGCTTTGACCATCTCCAATGTCAGTTAGAATTTTCGTAAAAACCCCAATCTCACTCGTTGTAGAGGCGGGTACATGTAAACCTGACAATGCCATTACTGTCAAAAGCCCAGCCGTTTTCAGCGTTACTGTTTTCCCGCCTGTATTCGGTCCCGTGATGACAAGTGTTCGAAAGGCAGTTCCAAGTTCTATATTCAGCGGTTTTGCCTCACTCTTTAGTAACGGATGTCGAGCATCGTTCAGTTTTAACAAAGGTGAATCTACAATGTTCACGGGGTTACCTGATATTGATTCACTGTATTTAGCCTTTGCGAAGACGAAGTCATAATGGGCCATCGTCTCGATGTTGATTCTCAATTCTTGTTCACATGCTTCAACATGCCCTGTTAGAATGGACAGAATGTGTTGTTCTTCAAGATACTCATCTGATCGCAGCTCTGCTAATTTTTGTTGGTCTTTTTGCACCACTTTAGGTTCCATATAAATGGTAGATCCACTGGCAGAAGTATCGATGACCTGCCCTCCGATTTGCTTTCTGTATTCTTTTTTGACTGGAATAACGTATCGACCGTCACGTTGGCTGACAATCGGTTCTTGCAAATACTTACTCTTTGATGACGAGCGGACAATTTGGTAAACACTTTCTTTAATTCGGCTTTCAATGGTGGAAACTTGTTTACGAATTTTAGATAAGGTCTTGCTTGCATGATCCTGAATTTGTCCATTACGAATGGATTCCCGGAGTGTTGTACCTAATTCCTCCAGATCAAAAATGGAGTCGGCATAGCTACTGACAGTTGGTCCTAATGAAGCGTTCTTCTTCATAAACCGTTTGATTCGGCCTCCCCCCTCAATTAAATCCAGAACTGCCTCTAGTTGATTCGGGGTAAGCACAATCCCCTTATTGAATTGCTCCAATAACGATTCCGTTCCGCTTAATCCGTGTATTGGTACACTGGTTCTTTTGATAATCGATTTCGCTTCAGACGTTTCCTGTATCCGTTGTTCCACCGCACGTTTTTGTGAATAAGGGTAAAGCTGTTCAATTAATGACTTTGCCAGATTGGATAAAGCATAGTGACTTAATTGTTCTTTTATCATATTAAATTCCAACATCGTTCCCGTTGTACGATTCAATTTAAATTCCTCCTAATTTGTTCATCTAGTTTTTTGAACATAAAAAACCACAGGTGAACACATCGTCACCTGCGGCATGGCAGTAGTAGGCGAAAGAGATACAAATAATTCGTCTCCTCAATCCGATCGATAATAAGTATCGAAACGAATATGAAAAGAGGAATCATGTATACGTGTGTGTTCTTAACATGCAACCAGAGAATGGTCAAAAGGGCATACTTATCCCGTTGGTTGGAAAGACATTTTTTCGAACTCATGTCTTTCCCCATTTCTCTGTATCAAATTTGCGTTAGTTAAGAACACCCAGTAACATAAATGCATCTTCCTTTACTTATAAAGGATATTCAAAAAGTATCCATATGATAAACGGCGAATTTCTTCGTTACTCGGTTTTTCCGGTCCTCATGTATTAATAAATACACTCCGGTCCTCAAAACTGTCGTGCCTTGAACTTCTTGTTTCTGATTTGTCTACTTTTTGAACTCATTTTTATAGATAATTTAAATATACTCGATGGATGATCGTTTATCAAGTCATACATTGACCCCTAGTGTTCCGTTTTCTGATTTTTTTGCAACTTTAATCAGAAATTGATAATATAATTTATTACTAAACTCAGCAACAACGGATTATCCCTTAAACACATTTTGTTCAGGTATCGAATATGCTTCAGCGGTTTTTCTAATGTACGTATCAAGATGGTCTGCAGGATTAATAACTGGATTTCCGTGACACACTTCGAGCCGCTTTGGTTTTACTTGGCGAACAATTTCGCTACTCTTTACTGCTTCACCCATATTCGATGTAAACATAGGTATAGGTCTATGAAGTTTCCCGTTTTTCGAGGTGAACAGATCACCTGCTAACAATACTTGATCTTTTGTATGATAATAAACGACATGACCAGGTGAATGACCAGGAGTAAGATATGGAGTCAATCCACCAATAGGTAGTAAGCTATCATTTGCGTCCACATTCAATGGCTGTGCAACATTTTTTTCAATCGATTGAGCAGGCTTTTTCCTACCGGGATACGCGAGTTCCCCTTCCATATACGGAAATTCGATCGAATGAGCAAATACCGGTACAGAGTTTTCCTTTAAAATGGTGTTGATTGCCCCCACGTGATCTGAGTGACCGTGAGTTAATACAATTCTTTTCAAAGGACCGGCTTGTAGGTTTTCTATAAAATTCAAAATGCCCTTCCCCATTAAGGAAATTCCTGCATCAACCAACGTTACTCCATCTTCCTCAACTACAACCCAAACATGAATCGGAATAACCATCCAAGTCCTCAAACTCCAAATATGCTCTGAAATCTGTTTTGTTTTCATTTCCCTTCACTCCCTATCTGAATTTTTTCTTTAAAACCAAATAAGAGTACCTCAATTGCATCATCAAAGGTGGATCCGAGTCTCTTCATTATAGTTTGAACCGATTCTTCCGAATTGTGATACGTTCCAACAATTCCATGAATGGTAAAAAAGTAAATGCGGCTATACCCCAGCAGCCTGTCATCACTTGATTGAATTGGCAAACATTCTTGAAGCACTCGGGAAAGCAAATTGAACAACTCGATCCGGAGTTTGTTGAGGTCAAGTTCTGGATTCGTCTCATCCACTCTGCTTGCTTTCGCATTGAAAAAAACTTTATACATCGTACGATTCAGCAGGCAGAATCGAATAAATTCATGACTTACGCTTTTTAACTTCTTCTCAGGTGAAAGGGATTTTTCATGAATTGTATTTTCCATTTCTTCTTTTAATTCCAATAAAGGTGGCATGGAAAGCTGATGGAGTAATGCTTCCTTGTTTGTAAAATAAATATAAATGGTTGTATGGGAACACTTAGCTTCCTTCGCAATTTCGCGCATTGAAACAATATCATATCCTTGTTCTGAAAATAGTTTTCCAGCAGCTAAAAGAATAGATTTTTTTGTTTCCTCTGCTCGTATTTCCCGTTTTTTTACCATCTTTTTATAACCTCTTTATTGGTTAGTTAATTTCCATAACCACTGGTTACTAACCATTGGTTATATAATAACTGGCGGTTCGTATCTTTGTCAAGAATTTTTTACAATTTTTGATCCTATTGTTAAGTTCCTGCTCTAAAAACAAAAAAACCGCGACGATTAGCCGGGCTTTATTCCTCTTTTTTATAAAGTGTTATTGATCTTTCGTTTCCACTTACCCCTACCTAATAATACTTGTTAATTTTCACCTACTTCACCTCTTCATTTAGAACACATTCAGTTGCAGGAACATCAACAAATGCTTGTATACTGGGCTGGCGCAACATACAACCTTCTGTCCATTCTGCAAAATGAATCTTAACTGTAATGGTTGGTGTCACCCAATTCGCATTATTATGACGTTCAACTTTGTTGACAAACGTTCTTTTCTTAACTTTGAGCGGCAGTAATCGGTCTGTTAGTCCCCGCCAATCACCGGCTGTAAGCTTCCCCGTCCCTGTGTGCCCAATGTATGTAAAGGCTCCATTTTTATCGTATAATCCAAGCAAAATAGCATTGACGACTCCACCCTTTAGCGTAAACCCTCCGATCACCGCAATTAAATCACGTGTATTCTTTATTTTAAGCCATACCTCTTTTTTTCCACCGATGTAGTAACGACTATTCACATTCTTCATAACGATGCCTTCCATTCCATTCTTTTTAATGGCTTCGAACAAGACTTCACCGTCATCTTGGGAAGTAACAAGCTGCACATCTTTATTTGGAACAATAATTTCGGATAACAAATCGATTCGATCTTGAAAAGGTTGATTGGTGATCCATTCACCGTTGTAATAGACCACATCGTAAATCATGTATGTAATTGGAACCTGCTTTTGTACAGAAGCTACCCGATCGAGGTTTCGAATTCCGTCTCTTCTCATTACCCAGTGAAAGTTAGGTTTGCCATCATCTCCTAAGGCAATAATTTCGCCGTCTAATATGACTGATTTTGCAGAACAAAAGGATCCAACGTCCGTAAGCTCAGGATAATGCAACGTTCTCTCCCGCTTTTTCCGATTAAATAGACGAGTTTCATTACCGTCATAATAGGTTAATACATGAACCCCGTCCCATTTAACTTGGGCAATCCAATCATTTGTTGTCGGAATAGCAGAAGAAATTTTTGGTTCCATGGGTATAATTGGTTCCATCGTTTTTCACCTCTGGAATAGTTTGGTCAATCCTGCTCCACAATATGAAAAGCTACTTTTATAAAACAGAGGTAATTCAAATGAATGTCAATGGAACAGATATCTCCATTACGAATCCTGAAAAACTGTTATGGATTGACTCTCGTGTTACAAAGCTTGATTATGTGCACTATCTGCTAAAGGTGTCCGATTATTTATTGCCTTATACAAAAGACAGAATGTTAATGTACTGGTTATATCCCAGGGGTTTAAACCATTCAAAGGTTGAAAAGAGGTCGTTACCGACAGGGGCGCCTGACTGGATTTCGAGCACCTTTTATAAAGGAAAAGAACGAATTTTACTGAATGATCAAGCGACTTTAATTTGGTTGGCGAATTTACAAGCGTTGGAACTACACGTGCCATTTGATCAATACACGCACCAGGATTTCCCGACCGAACTCGTTTTTGATTTAGATCCTTCAACCGATGAGTTTGATCTCGTTCTAGAAACTGCACTTGAATTAAAAGCTGTTTTAGATGGAATGGGTTTACAAAGTATTCCTAAGACATCTGGAAAAACCGGATTACAGGTTTATGTCCCTATACAACCGAATTTTTCATTTGAAGAAACGAGGATGATTAATCAATTTGTCGCCGAGTATATGCTTGAAAAGCTTCCCGATAAAATCACTCTGGACCGAGTGAAAAAAAGGAGAGGCAAGAAATTATATTTTGATTATCTTCAATTGTGGAAGGGAAGAACAATGGCTGCCCCTTACTCAGTTCGAGCTACGAAAGAGGCGTCTGTTTCTACACCTGTCACATGGCAGGAGGTTGAAGAAGGGTTTAAACCAAGTGATTTCACAATGGAGGTCATCCTGAAGCGAATTAAAGAAAAAGGAGATTTATTTAGAGTGGTTAGAACAGAGAAGGAACAAAACAATCAACGCTTAAATGATGTTTTAGCATTTCTGAAAGCTCGTGAAAAATCTACCTAGTGCAACCAATTTTAATCGCAGGAATAGTTCATGATCATGAAAGTTATTCTAAGACTAAGGAGATGATGACATGCCAAAAGATGATTATCAGAATTATCGTGAAACAACCCCGCATTTTGACGATAAACGAGAAAGCATTATAAATGACCCAACTGCAACACAAGGTCAGCAAATGGGTATTAAAGTAGACTCGACAAAGGAATTTAAACAAGATAAGAATCCTTTTCACCTTTCACAATCAAAGCCAAATGACGACATGAAGGAGTTTGAAAAGCGAATGCGAGGCAACAAAGTCGAATAAAACCCGAGATGCGATGCCTTATTTACACAGAAAAAATGATTACGTTTAAAGGTTGGCCAAAAAAAGAAGAAAGGGATGAGCGATTTGAATTCGATACCGATCTTAGATGCACTGGGTCGCTGGACAAATCAAGAGCTTACCATATCGAAACAAGAACTCGGCAATAACGATGAAACCATATTAACCTTGGAAGATGCAGTCATTAAAGAACAGCAGCCGGATAGAGATGACTACCTTGCCCCGACCATTTTACAACTGCGGGGAGATGGAATCATTGTAGAAAATGAAAAAAGCGCCGCACTTCCTTATGGAACGTATGATATTTCATTAGAGGAAGTAGCGGATGTTCAAATTACGGATGACCTCATTTCATTCCATACTTCGAAAGGACAATACCGTATTTCCTCAAATAATAATTGAGGTACGGGTCAGTATTGCTTAAGTATCCAAATTGGATTCTCATGATTTCTTGTTGTTTGACGTCTGTTTTTTCCATTGTCTTTAAGTATAAATACATTGATGCGATGTCTAGCTTCAGCGCCCAGGTGTTCGAGGTCGCTTCGATTCTTCCACAAACACATAAAGCGTGTTATGTTGCAGAATCTCCAGCGCTTGTCACACCTGAACAGGGCGCTTCCGCTTTTCTTACTTCAATTTTAATGTTGTCAAAAGGGGCAAATGATCAGATGCCTCTTTTTCATGGATAAGGACTTTTGAGTTTATTACTTCAAATTCTTTGTTTGTAAAAATATAATCTAATTTCATTCGTGGTCGATTAGATGGATATGTGTACCCACAATCCCCTTTTGTTTGATGTTCAACCCATGTATCCTTCAATTGCTTGGTGATTAAACGCCAACTGCTTGAATAGGGTTTCATGTTCCAATCCCCCATAATGATAGATGGAGTCTTTTGTTTGTTTACTTGCTTTAGAATAAATTCGGTTTGTTTTCCATGTAGAAATGGTGCCAAACTTAAATGAGTGACATATACTGCTACTTCTTGTTTATCGATTTCTAACGTCACTTCTAGTAAAGACCGATCCTCAATAATACTGGGCAAAAAGTCAAATGGGTGGTTCTCTGAGTCCAAAATCGGAAATCGAGTCAGAATGGTACTTCCATATTGACGGATGTCATCTTTCCGCTTTCCCTCCATCGTAATGGCCGGTCCAAATACGTAATCCATCTTTAGTTTATTTGCAATCCATTCTGCTTGATCCATATATTCACTTCTTTTGGAAAATTGCTTATCCACCTCGTTCAGGCCAATGATATCTGCATTTGACTCGTCAATGATTTGACTAATTCGTTTTAAATCCAGCTTTTTATCCATTCCTTTTCCATGATGAATATTAAAGGTTAATATTTTCAAATCCAAAGACAATCACCCACTTCGACTTATTAAATCCACTTATTTTGGAAGACTAAATACTATGAAGACAAAACGCTTACATACATAAAACAAAAAGGATGGACTGAATGGAAACCTCATCAGAGAAAGAGTTTCACCCAAAGCCCGTAATTATGATTATTGTTGATACGTTAATGGATGTAACTTTGCAAAAGGCTCTTGAAAATAATCAAGCACCTGTCTTTCAATTTCTAAAGGAAAATGGACAATACTTTCCCACTATTGTGAGTCCATTTCCGACCATGTCTGTAACTGTAGATACGACCTTACTAACCGGAACCCATCCGGATCAGCATCGACTTCCCGGATTAGTATGGTTCAACAAAAAAGAAAATCGGCTTATCAACTATGGAACTTCCTTTAAGGAACTTCGAAAGCTTGGGATTCATCAATCATTAGAAGATCTATTTTTCAATTTAAATAACAAACATATTAGTCAAGATGTAACAACCATTCATGAGGAACTGGAGAATAATGACCAAACATCAGCATCAATCAACGCTCTCGTTTTCAAAGGAAATACGGACCACTATTATTCGTTTCCAAAACTAATGAAGTGGATGGCACAATTAGATGAAAACCGCGCAGCAAGAGCTTCATCTGAATTTTCTTATGGGAGATTTTCTAAATTCATACCTTCTACTCAAAATAAACACTTCTGGAAAAGGTTTGGCTTTAATAATAAAGCTTCTGTACAGGAATTGAATCACCTTATCAAAAAAGACAAGCTTCCTCCTTTTACAATTGTATACTTGCCTGATTTGGATAAATGGATTCATAAACATGGACGTATGTATGCAAAAGGGATTGAAAAAGTAGATCAACAATTACAAAACGTATTCGATTCTTTTGACTCGTGGGAAGAAGCCGTAGAAAAGTATACGTGGATCATCTTAGGTGATAATGGGCAAGCTTGGATTGATTCGGACAAGCAGCGAGCATTAGTGGATTTAAGGGGCATTTTCGACGACTTTAAAATCATGAAGTTGAAGAATGGAGTAACGTCGGATGATCAGATTGTGCTTGGAGTTAATGAGCGTATGGCGTTTATATATTCGTTAGACCCAAATAACGTACCTGTCGAAAATCTTGTTCCGCTTTTAGAAAAAGACGACCGAGTTGATGTGATTGCATGGAAAAATAAAGATCATATCGAAGTGAGGTCAGGCGTTCAAAAAGGAGAGTTAAGATTCCATCCAGACGGAGATTATACCGATGATTATGAACAAACATGGTTCATTAAAGGGGATACAGACTTATTAGATTTGACCTTAACCGAACGAACCATTGAGTATGGAGAATACCCAGATGCACTAGCCCGTCTCCATAGTTGTTTAAACTCTCATGATGGTGATTATCTTATTGCAAGTGCCAAACCAGGGTATGAATTTATCGGAGAAGGCTCACCAACCCATGTTGGAGGGGCTAGCCATGGGGGATTACATGAACAAGACTCACTCATTCCGATGATCGTCACCGGCACCGATTCTAGTCCATCACATTTACGAATGGTTGACCTAAAAGAATGGATTTTATCTTTACTTTAAACATTCAAATTTCAACAAGTATATCTAAGTAATTTACAACAAATATTATAAGTGTTACAAACCAAAGGAGGTGGCTACAACAATGGACGCACAACGGGCACAAGAAATTGCTTCTTCATCAACTATGGCGAATGTAACCTATAATGGGGAAGGTATTTACATTGAACACGTGGATCAACAAAATGGAACAGCTACAGTCCATTCCCTTAACAACCCCAATGGTAAACAAAGTGTTTCTGTAACCAGCTTACAAGAGCAGTAATTCGACAATACTTTATTAAACCTCCACCTTCGCGGGTGGTTGTTTTATGTCAACGAACTGAAAAAACATACATTAACTCACCTAAAGGAGCTCCTTTATCGCTGTTCCAGAAGAGATGAATCCGATATACGTATTCGCCTTTGTCCGGGGGATTTAGGGTTATCCACTCAGAATCAACTTGGATATGGTCACCTGTCGTTTCATTTATAAGATTTATTGTAGATGGTTTTGGTTCCATACCTTCAAATGAAATAGAGATTGGATTATCATTATCTAACTTAACTGATTCTTTCGGTTGAATTGAATAAGGATCTTTTTTATCAACTGCACAATTATTCCAACAAATTGTCTCTGCAACATGGGGAACTTCGATATCTGATTGCTTTTGAACATTAAACGAAGTAACACTCGGCATAGGAGCTTCTTTCCCTTGTAGTTCATTTGAACAAGCACCCAAAAAGAATAAAAGCATGCCCCAAATAATAACTAATATATTTTTCATCTTTTCTCCTCACTAAATCTTTTCCTGCGTAACGATATTGTTCAACAAGAACAATTTGGTTTTCCTTTGTTATCACAACTGCATTTACCCAATCGGAATATTCATTTACATAGTAATCATCTATCACTGTGTGTATGAAACAAACATATGGTTTGTTAGTATTTTACAATATGTACCCGGCTTTTTACTACTACTTTTTTTGTTCATGAAGTTTTATTTCTATTGGGTATAGGAATAGATCGAAATTATCCAATTGCACAGAATTTAATAAGTTTTGCGCTGCAATATCAGGTTCTGCCCCTGTTAAGATCACGACAAAAAATTACTTTAAAATATAACTATAATTACCTTATAAAGTAATTTATACTATAATAGATAGTAATTACATTAGGGGAGTGGATATATCGTATGGAAGTGAAAAATAAGAAGTTTGTTCGTATTGACATTGTTACGTATGAGGATGAATTTTCTAAACTATTAAATCAATTTGAGAACGCATCTACTTATGAAGAACAATGTGATTGGTTCAAAAAATTGAATGATCACCGATTTGTCTTTGAAACTGCCTACAATTATGTAAGACTCCAACACTTTCGAGAAATGAATAACGAGTTCTATCTAAAGGAGTTTGCTGCTTTTAACAAAATGGAGTCTCGTTATTTAAAGTTGGTAGGAACATATTATCATTCTATTCTCAGAGCAAAATTTAGAAGTCAACTCGAAGACCGTTGGGGTAAGCAGTTGTTTCGTCTTGCGGAATTAAAACAAAATACATACTCCAGTGAAATTATCGTTGATATCCAAAAAGAAAACCAACTCATATGGGAGTACGAAACGTTACTCGGAAATGCCACAATTACATTCTCTAATGAAAAGATGAAATTATCAGAATTAGCGCCTTACCTTAACTCTTCAGATCGAATCACACGAAAAATAGCCCATGAAGCGAAAAATCAGTTTTTTATCGAAAAAGAATCACAATTTGACAGAATCCTTGATGAACTCGTTACAACAAGAAATACCATTGCAAAAATGTTAGGACACTCCTCCTTTATAGACTTGGGTTACCAAAGAATGAACCGAACCGGACATAGACCGATGGACCTGACAAAATACCGAAATCAAGTAAAAAAATATGGGGTGCCGTTTGTATCTCAGCTTCGGAACAATCAACAACATAGAATAGGTGTTGAAAAATTAAAATACTATGATGAAGGTTATCTATTCGCGGATGGATTACCATCTCCTAAAGGCTCCATTCAAGACATTCTTATCAATTTTAGAAGAATGTTTGCTGAACTATCACCTGAGACAAAAGCTTTTTATGATGAAATGGTTTCGACGGATTTGATGGACCTACACACCCGACCCAATAAAATGGGAGGAAACTATGCTACATATATAGGAGACAATAAATCTCCGTACCTGTTCGCCAACTTTCACGGAATAGCCAATGATATACGAGTTTTCACACATGAAGCCGGTCATGCCTTTCAATTCTATATGTCGAGGCATTGGAACATCCCTGAATATATCCTCCCTTACGATTCAGCTGAATTGTTCTCATTTACGATGGAGCGTTTTGTATGGCCTTGGATGGAGCTTTTCTTTGGGGAAGAGACCAAAAGATATCAGTATTCTCACTTGACGACAGCCTTCATGTATATGCCTTTGGCTAGTGCTGTGGATGAATTCGAGCATTACCTGTATGATCAACCAACTGCAACCATTGAGGACCGGAAATCCAAGTGGAGGAAATTGGAGATCGAATACCTTCCCGAACGTGATTATGATGGAAATGATTTTTTAGAAAAGGGGACAGGTTTTTACGAAATCAACCAATTGTTCACAACACCGTTTTATTTCATGGACTATGACTTGGCACATTTTTGTGCTGTTCAGCTATGGATAAAACATCAGAAAAATCCAAAACAAGCATGGAAAAGTTATTTGGATATGTGTCGAAACGGAGGAAAGCTTCCGTTTCATGAATTGATTGAGAAAGCCAATTTAAATTTACCGTTTGAAGAAAGTAGTTTACAGCCCCTCTTAAGGTATGTACAGGAATGGATGGATCAAGTGGAGGATTGTATTATTTAAAGGTTATTCGATTTGTAAATTCAAAAAAAAGATAACACTCCCTATCATTTAATCATAGTTAAAAAACTGTAATACGTGAGAACTGGAGAGACCAAATAACGTAGAAATTCGACAACTATCTTAACCGGACTTTTTGAACAACCTCTAAAATAAAAAGTAACTAGAAAAAGTGTCACATACACGACATGAAAGGAAATATGTTTTACAATCGACTTAGCGTAAAAAAATCATCCTGTTTGATATTGAGACTCCGAGATTTAAATTGTATTTTCTGAGTTCGATCGTATTTGCCGAGTTACGATCGTATTTTTCGAGTTGCGCCCGTATTTGCCGAGTTACAATCGTAATTTTTGAGTTGCGCCCGTATTTGCCGAGTTGCGATCGTATTTTTAGAGTTGTATTATTAAAATTCATTAAATACTAACAATATTGAGGGGGCATCTAGAAGGTCAGTGGAAATTGGCTTTCTAGACAGCCCCATCTTCTATCGACGAAGCAGCGCGTCTAGTATGTCCACTCCTGTGAGCTGTATTTTCGCTTTACATCACTCATTACAAATCCGCTTTCAGGCAGTGTCGGCATTTTTACGAGACTATAGCTTAAATCTTGTTTTGGAACTTTAAACTCAATCTTGTTGACAAGGAAATCCAAACTCACTTTCATGACTTCGACTGTAATACCTTCACCTGGACACCGATGTCCCTTGGCAGGATCTCCCCCACCCTGTGGAATGAAATCAAACAGGCTACCTTCCCATTCCTTAAACCTCTCCGGACGAAATTCATTCGGACTCCCCCATAGTCGGGAATCATGATTCGTTCCGTACATATCAAGCAATACGAGCATCCCCTCTTTAAATTTGCATTGCTTCCAAATAAAATCCTTACGTACCCTGGCACCTACAAATGGACCAAATGGATAATAACGCCGAACCTCTTGGGCGAACATTTCAGAATAATTACGATCACCTGACTGAAGCTTCTCTTTACACTCTGGGTGCTCATGCAATGCTAAAGCGGCAAAGGTGATGAACGTTGAAATCGCAACAACTGGTCGTAAAATATTGATCAGCTCTACTGCTACCATTTGGGTATCCAATTGACTTCCATCCAACTCTTTGTGAAAAGCCATGCTGTAAAGTGCAGATCCTTCCTCCGCTTGCAGTTTACCGGCTCGGGTATCTTCGATGACTCCCCGGATCCATTCTTCGACTCTTGTTCTTGCTCTTCTTCCCTTCCAGTATCGTGGTCCTACTGCCCCAAAAGCATCAACCATTTCACTGAAGTCGTCAGCACGCTCTTTGATTTCGGATTCCTTCAACGGTACTCCAGCCCATTGGCAAACAACCCGGCATAACACCACTTTTGCTTCTTCAAACAGTACAACTTTTTTAGAAGTTTCCCATTTGCTAATAGAGGCTTTCCACTGCTCCATTGTCAACTCGGCTAGTCGCTTTTCATGCTCCGGCGTCATTAGCGACATAAAGAGAAGCTTTCGGTGAATATGTGCATCACCATCCATCGTCTGGACTCCACCAACGCCAAACAATGTTTTTTGCACCCGCTTTGGTGCGGCACCCTTACGCTTAAATCTCTCCGAATCGTAGAAAATCTTCGCCGCTTCTTCCCCGCTCATACAAATGACCTTCTGCCCCATTAATCGCGCTTCGAATAAATCCGACTGATATTTATCCGTTCTGTTCTTAATGAATAGATACCCTTCCCGCATCAAGGCTAGGCTGTTATCAAGGCTTTTATCATGAGGGACTTGTTCGTTCATCGACATAAAAGTATCTTCTCCTTTTATTCATAACTAGGCAGTTTCACAAAATAAAGCCTGCCCTTAATAAAGCTTCTTTCACGTTTTATAAACCTTTAAACATTGCCGGGTAAAACAATTAACGAAATCCTTTCTCTTTCAGTATTGAAATCTCCCTTGGTTTTTAAACATACTTAAAATAGTACAACCAGATTGGCTGTACTATGTGGTAACCACTTATTTTCCTTTTTATTTAGAAGAACAAATTCAAACAATCAAGAATGAGTATTAGGCTCTACCGTATTTTTTAGTTCCATCATTTTCTCATCAAGCATTTGAAATACATTTCTTACGTCTTCTTTTTGTATTGTCTCATATTGATCGCCGATGCTTATTTCAAAACAGCATACGTTGTCCTTTATTTCTTTAATATTACCGGTTAAACCGATACCTAGTGCCTGATACATTCCTATTAAAATCGATTCAAGCTTTTCTTTCGCTACATCAACATGTACGTGAAACATATTGGAAACTGGCTCCAAAGGCTTTGTTGAGACAGCATCACATTGATTGAATAATCCGGCTAGTTCCACAGCTTTCTCATGATACTTTTGCATTTTATGTACTCTCTGATCGAAATAATAATCAGCACTTATTATATACGGGTAAAGGCTGATAAGATCACCACCGTGGCGTCTTTTCCACAGTTTAGATTCCTTAACAAAGTCTTCATCTCCTGCAAGGATGGCTCCGGCAAGACCTCCAATCCCTTTGTAAAAAGATACATATACACTATCAAAAAGACTGCAAACTTCAGCAGCTGACTTTTTATAATACGGTAAAATTTCAAAAAGCCTAGCACCGTCTAGATGTAACTTGATCCCTTTCTCACGGCAATATTCCGAGATCGATTCAAGCGTTTCGTACTCCGGTAATTGCCCTCCGATTTCACGTTGCGGCAATTCAAGTAATAAACAGGCAATCTCCTCTTTCATGTTCCTAACATCTTCGTATTGAATCACCGTGTTTTTATCTGCTAATAAAACAGGCTCTATATGATGTAATTCTTTCAAACCATCTTCTTCATGAATCTCTAAATGACATAATGGATGGTAGGCGACTTTTTGTAGTCCTTTTTTATCACACCATATTCTTAAGGCGATTTGCTGGGCCATTGTTCCACTAGGGAAAAATACAGTTGCTTCTTTCCCCAAGTACGCTGCTATTTTATCTTGAAAGTCTTCTATAATTTTACCAGTTCCATATAGATCACTTTCTTGCTGCCCATCAACTTCGTTCAATACCTCTTTCAGTACTTGAATGTCTCTTTTTCCATGGCCAGCTACTTGATAAGTCGTTTGCTTATATGCTTCTAAAAGTTCATTCTTTCCATTCATTGAATTGTGCCCCTTCCAATAACCCTTTCAGAGTACTTCTACTACAAAGCTATTTTCACCTTCTCAACTCTTAAGAAAAGCGGAAGCGCATTGACCAGTNCATTGAATTGTGCCCCTTCCAATAACCCTTTCAGAGTACTTCTACTACAAAGCTATTTTCACCTTCTCAACTCTTAAGAAAAGCGGAAGCGCATTGACCAGTTGCGACAAGCGCTGGAGATTCTGTAACATAACACGCTTTTTGTGTTTGTGGAAGAATCGAAGCGACCTCGAGCACCTAGGCGCTGAAGCTAGACATTGCATCTATGCAGCAAAATTTTATACTTTCTTCACTCCTAAATTCAAAAAGCGCTGACCCTTACTAGTTTGTTAAGATAGCCTAAGAAAAAACACCGACGAGGGTGTTTTTTTGAATAATTATTCCGTTCAGGTATGCTTCGTTTCTCTTTATCAAGTGCACATGTTCATTTTATGGAGTTGGCTTTCTCTCGTTGTTTCAGAAAACATGTTTCTAATTAAACTTTCAAGCATAACGGGCATTTGAACAAAAGCGCTATCGATATGGAGACGTTCCGTACGCTGATGAGCATCCTTACCGAAGGGACCGACATTAAAAACAGGAGCTTTGAGCTGCAACATATCAGTAAATGGAATACTGTAAGTGTTACCCCATACCGGTGTGTTACTTTCAAAGGTAGTCCAGCCATCCCCTTCATCCGAATAATTTACATAACTAAGGTCACAGATGCCATTCAAATAGTGAATTTGATTCACCTCGATATTAAAGCTACCGGCGACTTCCTTCATTAGTTTTACAGAATTGATTACAAGAGGATCCCGGGACGTATTGACCGCTGGATAATATGGCGGTGTAAAGAACAATACAGTGGCCGGCGCAAGTTCATAACATTGAGTCATCAGTTTATCAACGAGGTGTATAGATTTTTCACGGTCATCCCAACTCGTATTTTCAAACGTTTCATTCTTTAATTGCTCAATGTATGTGCTACCAAACTTTTTCTTTGCGTATCGGAGAAGTTCTTCATACCTCAGTGTACGAACAGTACCGACACCTTCAACTTTTTCATTTTCACATATAGCTTTGTAAAAAGAGTTGCATTGTGCCATAGCCTCCTGTGCAACCTGCTTGAATAGATCCATTACTTCAGCAGCGGTACGTTTTAGGAGGAAGACATTATACAGGGCTACTGCACGATAGGGTGTCTGTGTCGAATATTGTGTTTTCAAGTCCTTTTGCTGTAGAGATACTGGTAATGGTGTACTTTCACCCAGATCAGATTCACGGAACAGAGAATTCCATTCCATACGTTGAGTAAGGAAAGAAGCAATGTAGTTCGCTGTAATTCCTTTCATCGGTTCCCCAGCGTGAGTTTCTTTACCATAGAAAAGCGCAGTTGGCATTATTTTTCCGATCGTTCCAGTATAAATATAATCCTTTGTATCTCCCGGTTCTTGGGTGAATGTTGGTTCACTGTTCAAAAACAGTTTATATGTGATTCCAAGTTTTTCTCGTAACTGTACGAGTTCTTTGACTGCGGATCGCATGCCTGCTGAATTGACTTCCTCATCGGGAACCGTAATCAAAAGCAGGTTGACTGGCCATTGTTCAATACTTGCCTTTTCAATCATGGCCATATGAAGTGCAAGTCCCATCTTCATATCCATCGTCCCCCGACCGAACAGGTATTTACCCGATTCAAGGTCTTTACGGGCATCCTCCGGCAGATCTTCTCTACGCTCATAAAGTTTTTTTGTAAGTTCTTCCGGGTGGAAAGCAAGCGGCTCAAGATCGCCATATTCTTCTGTTTGTACTGTATCAAAATGACTGATCAAAACAATTGTTTCATTTACTTCAGGATGTTTGTACAAGGCTGATACAAAATTCCGACCAATATCTACCTCATGAAGCGCAATATGATCAGGGTTATTTTTGAAATAATCCAGTTCCATCAACTTCGCTTGGACTTTTAAAGCGAATTCCTGCTCCCCTTTTGTGAATGTTTGGCTTTCCCAGCTGACGAGCTCGCATAACAGGTTGCGAAGTGAATCGGGTGTACCCCATGAATATTGGCTCATGAAAACTCCTCCTTTTAAGTATAGACGTGATGTCCAGCTATACGATTGAATTTGATTAGCTTTTTATGACCTATCTTTCTTATTTCGAAAATTTGAACCGATATAACAGCATACAGAAAATGAAAAAACCTACTCCGTAATATAGTCCGATGCGCTGGGTCGGATCAAACGCCAAGAATATGAGAATGAACGAACAAAAAGCGAGACAGAACAATGGCACAAAAGGATAAAGCCTGACTTTAAATTTCAGATCCTCCAATTTTCCGCCTTCTTTTAAATATTTCCGGCGGAACATGAGCTGCGATAAAGCAATACCCATCCAGGAAATAGTGACAGCTATGCCCGCTATGGACATGAGTAGAACGAACACAGTATCTGCTTCCATAAAGCTTGTCAATAAAGACAAGAGCGAGAAGAACATGGTGAAAACCAAAGCGGTGAACGGAACTTTTCGTTTGGAAAGACGACCAAATATCTTCGGTGCCATTCCCTCATGAGCCATCGACCAGAGCAGGCGTGTTGATGCGTAAATACAAGAATTACCAACGGAAAGAACGGCAGTCAAAATGACAAAATTCATGATGTCTGCTGCAAAAGGAACACCTGCAATTTCCATCATCGTCACGAATGGACTTTCAAGAAGGCCGATTTCGGATGAAGGAAAGATCGCCGACAACACTACGATTGAGGCAATGTAGAATACGATAATCCGTATCAGCACATTTCGGATGGCACGCGGGATATTTTGTTCTGGATCTTCACTTTCCCCGGCAGCAATTCCGAGTAGTTCTGAACCCTGATAAGAGAAAATGACATTCATCATGGTAATGAATACAATCGCAATTCCAGCAGGGAATAATCCCGAAGGTGCTAAATTTTCTAAAAAAGGTGTCGGTCGATCCTCTAATGAAATGAACCCAAATATCGCTGCAAAACCAATAATGAGAAATGCAATGACTGCGATAACTTTAATGCCTGCAAACCAGTATTCGGCTTCAGCAAAGCCACGGGTGGTTAATGCGTTCAATAAAAAAAGAAAAGCAATGAAAACGGAACACCAAATCCAGACTGGAATATCCGGAAGCCAATGTTGCATTAAGATACCGGCTGCCGTAAACTCCACACCTGCTGTTGCGGCTGAACCCACAAAATACATCCAGCCGAGGGAAAAGCCTACCGATGGACTGATAAAACGTGAAGCATACGTCTGGAATGATCCGGTCACGGGCATATACACTGCTAGTTCTCCTAGACAGACCATGACCATGTACAAAATCAACCCACCGAATAAGTAGGCAAGTAAGGCTCCTCCAGCTCCGGCTTGGTTGATTGTGTAGCCCGCATTTAGAAAAAGCCCTGTTCCAATAACGCCACCGAGCGAAAGCATAAACAAATGACGGCTCTTCATGGAGCGATTTAACTGGTTGTGCTTTTGACCCTGATCCAACTGTTCCTGTTGTTGAACCTCTTCCAGCATAAATTCCACCCTACCTTCCTGTACCATGTAAAATCGATTTATAAAGAAAACTCGGCGACTGCCGAGCCTTTAGGCGAAGTCAGAGCCGTAGTTGAACTTATACTATAGAAAGTATTTATACTTTCTTAACGTGTGAAAAATCTTAGAACCGCAAGGATAGGCAGCTTAAACCGCCGTCATGTTTCTGAAATTCCGACATTTCAAGCTCAATGGTTTCATATCCAGCTTCATTTATCTGGTGAATCGTGTCCTTGTATCCTTTAGGGATAATGACATAATTATTGACCCGAATGCAGTTCGCTGAGTATTCTTCTTCAGGTGCAACAGTAATTTTTTTATACTGTTGAAAATCCGAATGGTCAATGAATTCGCCAGCAGTTACGATCACGTTATTTCCAAGATAGGAGATGCCCGTTTTTAGGTGGAAGAATTTTTGTAGGGGAACGATTGTCCCCTTATAGCCTTCTGACTCTACGATACCCTTTAATTGGCGTGCACCTTCCTCATTCGTACGATCGGAAATACCGATATAGAAATGATCATCTACTTGAAGGACATCTCCACCATCTAATGTCCCAGGCGACTTTATGTAATGAAACTTATCATAGAATCGATTTAGGACGGATTTGATTTCTTTCTTTTCCTTGTTCCGGGATGCAGCCCCTGGGTTTGAAATAACAGCGAATTCTGGTGTTAGAACCGCAGTATCTTCTACAAAAGTTGAGTCTGGAAATTCCTCACTTGCCGGCAAAAGCGTTATAGAAACACCGCACTTTTTTAAGGCTTCCAAGTAAGCATTGTGCTGTTCTAGTAATTTCTCATAATCTGGCGATCCAAGATCAGATGTTGTCAATCCATTCATGTAACTTTCCCCAGGTGTCTTAACAATAACGTTCTTATACATAGCTCATTCCTCCAATATTTTTTATTTACGTACTACTGGGCTTGTCAGGCAAGTCGGCCCACCGGTACCTTTATAGCTGATTTCGTATCCTTTATACTCATAGACCGCGGCACCCGCATCAAGTAGCCGCTGTTTTGTGGTAGGGTTTCCGGAAGCGATCAAACAGACACGCGGAGCCAAGGCGAGTACATTACAACCAAGGGTATCGTATTCAACATCCGGCACTTCGATAAGCTGGATACCACGGTCAATTAAGAGCTGCCTGAAAAAGACGGGTAACAGCCGCGAGTAGACGACAGCAAGATTTTGATCCACCATACTGATCATTGACATAAGATGTAGACACTCATCCTCACCTTGATCATGTGGAAGATGGACAACGATAAATTCATCGACCAAACGAGCCGTCATTTCCTCTAATTGACGAATCGCTTCATCATTTGTACGGTAACCACGACCAACAACAAGTGTCCTCTCGTCAAGCCAAATGATATCCCCCCCATCCGCAACCGCACTCCCATTCAATTCACCTATGATCGGAATGTTCTTTTCCTCTAGAAACTCTTTATACACTTTTGCTTCTGGCTGCCTTTTTCTTTTACCAGACTTTAAAAGAATCGCTCCCTCTTTTGTGAACTTGACAGGGTCATGTGCATAAAGCGAATCCATACCGACTTCAGGGGAAGCTGGCAGATAATCGATGTTCGGTACATGTTTTTCTATTATAGAAATAAAATCCGCATATTCCTTTAGCGATTCATTGAAGTCTGGTTCTTTTACGTAATTAAATATCTCCCATTCCTTACTAATGTTCTCCTGACTAATGAATGCTTCGTTTGGATGCTTTACAATCACATGTTCCAAAGCTTTGAACATAGATGAACAATATGTCATTATCATCAACCTTTCCGTATTACGGAAAATGATTCCGTTTAAAGGAATTTATATATAAGACTGTAGATAATTTCTTATAAGATGTCAATATCTTTTAAATAATTAGAATTTAGTGTATTTTTTACTTCAAAAATCAGAAAGAGTATAATGAAGATATTAGGGGGGTGTCTTCATTGCAATCAATCGATCGGGCAATGAATGTTGTCAAAGTGCTGGCATCCAATTCAACGGAAAGCTGGCTATCTATTACCGAACTATCAAAAAAATGCGAACTCCCTGTAAGTTCCATGCATCGCCTGTTGAAAGCAATGATCCGACATGAAATGATCCAGCAGGACGAGCGAACAAAGTTATATGGAATCGGAAATATTTGGCTTGAGTATGGTCTACAAGTCTATGACACGATGGATTATGTAAGCAAAATACGGCCAGAACTAGAAAGGCTTATACACGAAGTAGAGGAAAACGTCTATCTCAGCAAGCCTATAGGGACTGAGTCACTCATCATCGAACGAATCGACTCAGACAAAAATTCAATTCGAGTTTATGATCAACTGGGTATGCGTATTCCAATGCATATAGGAGCCGCTAACAAAGTGATGCTCGCTTATATGCCTGACAAACAAGCGGAAGAAATTATTGGAGAACTTCTGCCTGAGCAGGATAGGCCAGGGCTTTGGAAAACGTTGAAGGAAACGAAGACAATGGGCTATGGAATTAGTCACGCTGAGAGAACGGAAGGGACGTCTTCTGTTGCTGTACCGATCCTAAGCCATTTCGGGAAAGTAGAGGGTGCTGTAAGTATCGGTTTCGTCAATTTTAACCTTACGGACAGCCGGCTTGAATTCCTGATTGAAAAAGTCGTGGAAACTGGTAAAAAGATTTCTGCAAAATTGGGGTATCATAGCTGAGTTTTGAGTAGCGATTTATAAAACAAAAGATGAAGGTGAAATGATGAAGGTTTCAGTTTTAGGATGTGGACGTTGGGGAACGTTTATAGCTTGGTATGTTAATAAAGTCGGACATGATGTGATGTTATGGGGGAGAGAAACCTCTAGAAATTACATAGGATTAAAAGAAACGAGAAAAAATGATTATCTTTCAATACCAGAAGATATAGAATTAAGTAATTCATTAGAAAAAGCAGTATCATTTGCTGAAATTATAATCATTTCCATAAGTGCTCAACAATTACGTTCATTTGCAACTCAATTAAGCTCATTAAATGAAATAAAAGGTAAAACATTCATTTTATGCATGAAAGGATTAGAAGCTACTAGTGGAAAAAGACTTTCTCAAGTATTTGGTGAAGAGGTCGGAAAAAATATAAATCTAGCAGTATGGGTAGGTCCAGGACATGTACAAGATTTTGTAAATGATATACCAAATTGTATGGTCATAGGTTCTGAAGATATTGAAACAACGAAAAAAATTGTTCAAGAGTTCAATAGTGATTTGATCAGGTTTTATTATGGGCAGGACCTAATTGGAAATGAACTTGGAGCTGCTACAAAAAATGTTATGGGTCTAGCAGCAGGAATGTTGGATGGATTGAATTATAGCAGTTTGAAAGGTTCACTGATGGCACGAGGGACAAGGGAAATTTCTCGTCTAGTCAGAGCAATGGGAGGAAACGATATCACCATATATGGATTAAGTCATCTAGGAGATTATGAAGCAACATTGTTCTCGTTACATAGTCATAATAGAAAATTCGGACAAGCAATTGTTGAGGGAGAAAGGTTTGGAAAATTAGCAGAAGGTGTTTCAACAGTTAAGGCGTTAAGAGAATTATCCATACAGTACGACGTTGAACTTCCAATTTGTAATGCTATATACAAGATAATATTTGAGAATAAAAATGCAAAAGAAACATTGGAAGATTTATTTTTAAGACCTGTAAAATTTGAGTTTTAATAAGAGTAACATCAGATAGACAATAAAACAGCGTTCATAAAGTAAAGAACGCTCCTGTTACAAACAATCCGCTAGAATATTCGTTTATTAATGTAAAGGAGCTAGCCTGGATTCTAAGGCTAGCTCCTTTCACATTCATTTCAAACACATATTTTTTCCGCAATCCTCACAAAGTAATCTACCCCGTACTGTAATGCTTTTTCGTCGATTTTAAATTTAGGATGATGTAAAGGGAAAGCCTTTCCGAAATCATCGTTATGAACCCCAATAAACTGCATGGAAGCAGGGACTACTTCAGAAAAAGAGGAAAAGTCTTCTGTTCCAAATAGCGGGTCCTTGACGTCAATCAAATTGTCTTTTCCACAAACTTCTTCTACGACCGTTCTTGATAGGTTTACTGCATCTATATGATTGACTACAGCTGGATAACCAAGGTCCCATTTTATCTCATAATTTGCCCCATGCGCTTCAGTAATACCTTTTACAATCTGTTGCAGGTACTCTCTAGATTTAACACGGCTATCTGGGTCCAAGGAACGGATTGTTCCACCAAGATCTGCATGCTCAGGAATAACGTTCAGTGCATTTCCGCTATTAAATTTAGTAACCGAAACAACCGGTGCATGAAGAGCTGATATTTTTCTTGAAACGATTTGTTGAATATTAGTGGCGATTTCTGCACCAATAATAAGCGGATCAATCGCTAATTCAGGAGTTGAAGCGTGACCACCTTGACCAATTATTTTAATTTCAAAATCATCAGCAGCAGCGCATAACACTCCTTCCTTAATACACATTGTCCCTGCTTGTTCATATGGAGTAACATGAAGTGCAAACGCATAATCCACCCCATCAATAACCCCTTTTTTAACTAATTCCTGAGCTCCTCCTGGTGTCACCTCTTCAGCATGTTGAAAGATAAATCGAATTTCTCCGCTAATGTCTTCTTGTTTTTGAGAAAGAGTCTTTGCAGCACCTAATAACATTGCAGCGTGTGCATCATGACCACATGCATGCATAACACCTGGATTTTTTGATTTAAATTCAACATCAGCTTTTTCTTCAATTGGAAGTGCATCGATATCTGCACGAAAAGCGATCGTATATTGTTTGTTTGTAGAGTTTTTTGATCCTTTGAGCACCGCCAAAACACTTGTTTCTGTTGGTCTTGTAACTTCTAATCCTGAAAAGGTTTTCAATAGATTATAAATGTATTCAGACGTTTCATATTCCTGATAGGAGAGTTCAGGATTTTCGTGAAGATGACGCCTCCATGTAACGACCTCATCTTTTACCAAATCTTGTACTGCCTTCATTATAAAAGCCTCCTTGTTTATTATTCGGTAGTTTTTAATGCGGATTCACAGTCCAGTTCTTCCTGTTTTCTAAAAAGGGCCATATTGAATGCTTTGAGCAATGATTAAAAAGATAACCGCAACAGTAACCTGAATCAACAAAAAGGGAAGAACCCATTTTATCCATTTTGTATACGAGATACCTGCTAAAGCTAATCCTGCCAACAGTACACCGGAAGTAGGGAATACCATATTAGATATTCCATCTCCTAGTTGGAAGGCTAACACTGCAGTTTGCCTTGTGACACCTATCAAATCTGCTAATGGAGTCATAATGGGCAACGTTAATCCGGCTTGTCCACTGCCTGAAGGTACTATAAAGTTAAGGAATAATTGTATAATGAACATTCCGATTGCATTTATTGCAGGAGGAAACTGCTCCACTAAGCTAGCACTATAATATAAAATGGTATCTAGTAAACCTCCATTTGTAACAATGACTACAATTGCATATGCAACACCTATGATTAATGCACCTTGAACCATATCACGAGCCCCTGAAATAAAACCATTGGCGATCTTGTTTGCTGACAATCCTCCAATTATGCCCATGATGATCCCACTAAATAAAAACAAGCCTCCAATTTCACTTATATACCAACCAAATTTGATGACTCCATATATCAATACTATGAAACTTAATAGTAAAACAAATAAAGCAATACGGTGCCTTATACTTATCTTAAAGTTTTTGTCAGGTGTCGTTTTTGTTTGACGGCCATACTTGCCATATTCGCCCAATTCAGGGTTTTTCTTAACCTTCATTGCATGGAAGTAAATATAGAGTACTGTTACAATGAAATATACAGCAAAAATAGCGATACGTAATCCCATCCCTGAATAGATAGGAAGCTCTGCAATACTTTGGGCAACCCCAACATTAAAAGGATTCGTAATACCAGTAGCAAATCCAGTAGCCAATGTTCCAAGCATGACAATTGCAAAACCAGTAAGGGCATCAAAACCCAATGCTATAGTCATTGGAACAATGATTACGATATAGACCAATGAATCTTCGGCAGATCCAATAAGTGTTCCTAATGATGCAAAAATGAATACCATCAGAGGAATAAACAACTTTTCTTTTCTACCAAATCTTATAGATACAAATTTTATAAAAGAATCTAGTGCTCCTGTTGCCTGCATAATACCAAGGGCACCGCCAAACATAAAAACGAACAATATTATCGGTGCACCCTCGATCATTCCCAAGTGAATACTATTAAACATTTCTAGTAGCCCTACTGGCGATGATTCTACAAATTCAAAAGTAGTAGGATCGACGACAGTTCGCCCCTCCTTTTCGACTCTTTCATATTCTCCTGCGGGTAAAATATAGGTTAAAACAGTTGCAATTACAATCACAATAAACATGAGTACAAACGGATTAATACCTTTTTCCAGTAACTTAGGTTGCTGTTCTGGTAACTCCGTTTGCTGTTCAGGTAACGTATTCAATCAAAACACCTCCATTTGTTTTGCGGTAAAAAAATAAAGAAAACTTGGCAAAGCCAAGCCTTTGGCGCCGGCTGAGCCTTAGTTGCGCTTATACTATAGAAAGTATTTTTATACTTTCTTAACGTGTAAAGAAAACTTGGTAAAGCCAAGCCTTTGGCGCCGGCTGAACCTTAGTTGCGCTTATACTATAGAAAGTATTTTTATACTTTCTTAACGTGTAAAGAAAACTTGGTAAAGCCAAGCCTTTGGCGCCGGCTGAACTTTAGTTGCGCTTATACTATAGAAAGTATTTTTATACTTTCTTAACGTGTAAAAACAATGAACAGAACTACCGTAATACCTTGAACCCATATTCTGCTTTAGCTTATTGACTATGTAAGCGGATTAAGAAAATCCCCTATTCACGTACATCTAACCCCCTTTCCGTTTAAAAAATATTAAAACCCTAGGATGTAAGTTTCAACTGTAGCCATGGCTGGAATTACGACATTTAAAAGATCAATAGTCTTAATCTAGCTTTGTAATATGGTCCTTCTAATTGATCCCTCAAGAAATTATCGGTTCCTATTTTCCACATAACGGAATTAATTACCGCAATAAGGAATTTTATATTAAGACTATAATATAATTTATCAAGAAGTGTCAATATATTTTTAATCATATGAATTTTATGACTATTTAGCTTGGAAGAAAAGCGCAAGTGCCCTCCTCAGGACCGATAAAGAAAACTAGGTAAACGCCAAGCTTTGCGAAGGCGGTTGCCTAAGTTGTACTTATGCCTGTGGTGCAAGCGCTAAAGCTGACATTACATCTTTGTATCAAAACTTTATACTTTACGACATAAAGAAAAAACACCAACGAGGGGTGTTTTTTCTTTTATAAGTTTAATTAAGTGTTAACAACGCACCTATAGCACCACTAAACTCACCATCCTCCAAAAAGAATGGCCTTTTTTCTCTCAATATCGTGTATTCCTCTATGATATTTTTTAATAATGGATTAGAACGGAACGTTGAACCGATATAAACGATGGAATTTGTATGATAGCGATGTGCCGCCTGACAACAGATTGTGACAACAGTTTCTCCAATAAGACCAATTATTGACGCGAGCATGTCAGATGTTGAAGGTTTTTCTTGTATCAAGCTGCCTATTTTTCCGAAATTACTTGCTGTAAGATCACCGGAAATCGGAGGAGCCACTCCTTCAAAAATCTCTTTCACTTTTAAGTCTACATTTTCTCTGTTACCATCATTCGAACCTTGAACAATCTCATTAAAATCTATTTTGCCAGTTAACAAATAGGATAAGCCTAATAAGGTTCCACCACCAACACCTGTTCCGCCGATTCGCTGCTGTTCTCCATCCATCACATAATGAATAGACGTTCCCGTTCCAACGTTTGCTAGGATAAAATCGTTACCCAAAGAGAGTGTATATTGCCTAGCAAGGAACCCTACACCCCGACTTGTTGCATCAAATTCGACCATGGTTTCAACTGGAAAATTCAGCTTGTTCGCAAGTACTTGATTTTTCCCGCCAGTTACACATATTTTATGATTAGCAAAGCTATCGTAAATCCAGGAAACAACCTCGTCCATTTTTCGGGAAGGAAATGTCTGATATTTGATTTGATCTTCTTCTTGATAAGCAACTTTAACAAGTGTACCTCCAGCATCAATGCCAATTCTTGTTTTATTCATTTTTTAACCTCGCCATTATAGTAATCATCGATCCTATTATAACAAAGTTCTATAGTCACTTCGAAACTGGGTTGACTTCGATATTAATTTCGATTCTTCATTATTTGATGGAGTGCCTTTTCAAGCTTATTAAATTTAAATGTATATCCTTCGCTTACTAACCTCTCAGGAATAACCCAGCGACTTTTCAAAATCAATTCAGTTTCTGTTCGAATTAAGAATGTCCCAAGTTCAAGCATCCATTTAGGGGATGACAATCCGAATTTCCTATCCATTACTTGACGCATTTGATCCATTAGCTCTCGATTTGTTACAGGGTCAGGGGATGAACAGTTGAATACTCCACTCAACTCGTCCTTCTCTTTAAGAAAAAGAATGATATTAAACAGATCCTCTATATGAATCCAACTAAACTTTTGATTTCCAGGTCCTTGAACACCACCTAGTCCAAATTTAACTAAGTTTTTGAAGGGTTCTATCACCCCGCCATTTTCGCCTAATACAATCGCAATTCTTAACGCGACTTGCCTTGTCTTAGGTAATTGGAATGCAAAAAATGATTCCTCCCATTTTTTTGCTACGTTGACCGAGAATCCCGTTCCAATTTCACCACTTTCCTCTGTCATTGGTCGATCTTCAGCATGTCTATAAATCGTAGCGGTACTAGAATTGATCCATAATGGGGGCGGATTCTTACATTCTTCGAGTGCGTTTCCTAGTATTCTGGTTGTCTCTGTCCTTGACTTTAGGATGACTTCCTTATTTTTAGCATTGTATCGACAATCTACTGACTTCCCTGCAAGATTGATTAAGATTTCGGAATCTTCCATCGCGTCTACAATTCCTGCGATGTCATTCCACGTAGTGTGAGAGGGCTGTCTTGAAATTATTTTTACTTGATATCCTAAATCATCAAACTTTTTCTTTAAGTATTTACCGATAAAACCTGTTCCACCAGCTATAACTACTTTCTTTTTCATGTAATCATCTCATTTCATTTATTGGTAGAAATCCCCATATGATAACATCATGCTGCAATAAAGCTATATGATATAATACGCGCTTCACATGTGAAATATTTCACATTAATTATATCGAATTTTTCCAATGATTGAAACAAAAGAAAAGCGTAAACGCCCTGTTCAGGTATGATTCTGCAGCACAACACGCTTTTTATGTTTGTGGAAGAATCGAAGCGACGATCTGCGTACCTGGGCGTTGGAGCTGGACATTACATCTATGCAGTAAAATTTTATACTTTCTTAACATAAAAAAACGACATGGTCTTATAGGACCACATCGTTCATTATGTCGCTAAATTACAATTTAGTGATGTGCTTTTTCCAGAGCTAACTTGATTCCAAAAGCCATTAGAACTACACCTGAAATACCTTGTATTGCTTTTTGAGTAGATTCTTTTTGCATGAATTGATTAATCTTATTAATAAAAAGGATATATACCAAAAAATATAGAAATGTAAGCAGGATGTAGATCATTCCTAAAATCGTAAACGGAATGAACGTATTTTGGCTATTGTCTACAAACTGGGGTAGAAATGTTAGGAAAAACACTGCTACTTTCGGGTTAAATAAATTTGTGAAAAATCCTAGCCTAAAGCTTGATGCTTTCGTCTCCCTCTTAGTCGAAGTTTTTGTCATTGATCCTTTATTATTACGAAGTGAAAGCAAAGACATCGCTCCTAAATAAATCAAATAAGCTGCACCTATATATTTAAAAACCGTGAATAAATAAGCAGAATTTACAATGATCGCTGACAACCCAATGATCGCAATAAAGGTGTGTATAGCTAGAGCAGAGCAGGTTCCTAAGACCGTCTTCAACCCTGAAGCCATTCCATTCTTTAACGTATTATTCGTCAGGATCACATAATCAGGACCCGGCAAGATGACAAGTAAAAAAGATAGTACAATAAATGATAGCAGATCAGTCATTATTCACGCCCCCTCATTTCTGTAATTAGTGATCGTATTATAACATGGACAGTAGATTTCTAGCTAAAAAGAATGTTAGATTTTTATAAAAGGAATGAAAAAGAGGTGGTTTTCTATGTTCAATCAAAAACGAATACGAGATTACGGGGTACATATAGGACGTTTGGAACGGGGAGAGTATAACTCTATCACAGATGTAGAAGGCGTTACCGTTGGGCACGTAACGCTTAGTGACAAGGAGAGACAAACGGGTGTAACCGCTATCCTGCCGCATCAAGGGAATCTTTTTAAAGAAAAACTAATTGCATCCAGCCACGTCATCAATGGTTTTGGGAAAACGATGGGGCTTGTTCAACTGAATGAGTTAGGGACACTCGAAACGCCAATGATCCTAACCAATACATTAAGTATCGGAACAGCTGCGGATGCATTGATCGAATACATGTTAGAGCAAAACCCTCAAATTGGACGGACGACCGGTACCGTGAACCCGATTATCGGCGAATGCAACGATATGTTTCTTAATGATGTTCGTGCTAGATTCATAACGAAAGAGAATGTTTTCAAAGCAATCGAAAATGCAGCATCTGAATTTTTGGAGGGTACGGTCGGAGCTGGTACTGGAATGCTCTGTTACTCGTTGAAGGGTGGAATCGGTACCGCTTCTCGAATGATGAAGATGGAACATGGAACATATACGATGGGCGTATTAGTGCTAGCTAACTTCGGTATCTTGAGCGACCTGAGTGTAAATGGGAAGGCTGTTGGTAAAGAGCTGAAAGAAGCTCTCCTACAGTCTTGCGAGGAAAAAGATAAGGGATCGATTATGATGATCGTTGGAACAGACCTTCCCCTTTCAGAGAGGCAGCTCAACCGGATCATAAAACGGACCGTAACGGGCTTATCACGGACAGGCTCCATCATTACAACTGGAAGCGGGGAAATCGCTATCGGTTTTTCAACAGCAATCAAAATACCTCATGAAAATCCTTCCCAATGTTTATCGATTCCGACGATTCATGAAGAGGATATCGATTTGGCATTTAGAGCTGCTGGTGAAGCTACCGAAGAGGCTGTCTTGAATGCATTAATAACAGCTACTCACGTTGTTGGACGAGACGAAAATGAAAGACCTGCATTAAAGGATCTATTGGATAAACACGACATTCAGTTAGTATAGGGGTAGCAATTCATCACGTTTCATCCCACTCGCATCTAATCTAGCTTACACTCGATTTATGGTGTTCTTTTTTACCTAAATGCTCTTTCACATGTTTTAACTGGGCTACGATGATGAAGCTGACAATAAGAGAAGAAACCATGAGCTGATTTTCCCAAGGTGTACTAATTCCCAACTACTACTCTGGTTCGGGTATTGCCAAGCTCCAAGGAAAGTAGAGATGTTTTCGGCGATCCAGATGAAAAATCCAATTAATAAGAAAGATAGCACAAACGGATTCGATATTTTGGCATTTTGCTCCATTTACATGGAATTCTATGGAGGTCTTAAAGAAATTGATGAACAAAACAGCCGTTACAATCCATCTAATATCATATGAATACTCCCGCCACTTACTCTACCATAGGGCTTCCTTGAAATGGGGGTTTCTAACGTATCGACCTAAAGGGACTCTTAACGTTAGTGGAGCTGACACATTGGCGACCTTGTTACGCCCAGCCCCTCTATGCCATTGGTCTTGCCTTTGGCACTTCTTTTTTAGAAGACAGTGGGTTGCCACACATTCACCAACCGGAGGGAAGCGGCTCGCTCTCTGAAAAACTGGAGAATCGCCTTTTTTAAAATATTGGCTGCTCCGTTGAGGTCTGCATTCACGTGTACACCCGTAGATGCTCGATACAACCCCCGCTTCACCCGTCTTCCTGAAAATACAGGTGGAGGCTTCCCTTCATCCCAAACAGGAATAGGATCATCATCTAAAAAACTGGCTTTCGACGTGTACGACTCTTCCGTTGTGATGACGTTAACCCCATACTGTTGAGCTGTGTAGGTGATCAGGGTGATGAGCAAGGAATGGGGAATACTGACAAAGGCTTGATTTTGACGTTTTCCCATGTTTACTTCCTGTTTCCAATCTTTATTTTGGCCAATGATGATGGTGTCTACCTTTTCGTTTAAGGCAAGATTCACAATCGTATGGCTCGCTTTATGAAACAAATCTTTGAGTTTTCGGTATCGGATTTGGTGTAAGCGTTCCAATCGTCTTGAGGTATGGGCTCCTTCTTTCGGGGCTTTTCCATGGCGAAGAATGGCTCTGTAATGAGCTACTCGCTTATTGTAATAGTGGTTGATCGATTTGATCCGATTCCCCTTTATGAGGAATGGGGTTGCACCTGTATTAGTCACCCCGGAAACGAGATTGGTGATCCCCAGGTCAAGGGCCATGATGTTACCAGTTGGGGATGGCTTGGACTAGTTCACTTCTTCTCTTCTGAACACGAGTTCCACAACATACCGACCATATTTCGGGATCACCCGAACCTGCATCCGTTTTCCAGATACACCCAGCTTTCCGATATTCAATCGGTCTTTGGTTTTCGGGAACTTTAAGTATTTGGACGCTTTAATGACACAATCTTGGTTGGTAAAAAGGACTTCTTTTTCTAAAGAACGACAGTAGTTGGGAATGCGTGGTCTCGCCTTGTACTTTTCAGGATGAAGTTTGTAGTCTTTCAAACTGGCATAAAAACTTTTCCAGTTTTGAAACACCGTTTTCATGACCCATTGNAAGAACGACAGTAGTTGGGAATGCGTGGTCTCGCCTTGTACTTTTCAGGATGAAGTTTGTAGTCTTTCAAACTGGCATAAAAACTTTTCCAGTTTTGAAACACCGTTTTCATGACCCATTGGCTGCTTTGAGTGGGCAAAGCAAGATAATCCGGCTGTTTAATGATAAGAAATAGGCTATTTAAGAAGTTATAATGGACATAGGGGCGTTCCCTAGTAGGAGCTTGAAACAGATGACAGGTTACCTTTTTCTGCTGATCAACAGGTTTTGTCTTTTCTTTTGCAAGTCTTCCCTGATAGGCCTTCCGTTGTTGGTTATTCATCTTGTTCAAATTTCGATGAATGGTTTCCAGTACTTCTGTTTGGAGTGGATGCAACGCTTTTTCACTTGTTAGGCCGGTATACACTTGGCGGATAAAAAAATGTACCACATTATGCATGTTCTTGGCGTTTTGGCAGGACGCTTGAAAGTAGCGATACAACCGATGCCTTGGCTTGATCCAGATTTGTTGCGTGGTGTATGCCACTGTGGGACATTGTATTGCCATATGATTCACCTCCTTTTCGGATAAGAACATTTGTCCCCCTCAATTGTATCACAGAATCGAGAACAGTGGAAGTCGGATGTAAGGATGGTATACACGAACTCTGGTCGAAGTCGATTCACCCCCACCCTACTCATTGGGCATTGTCTTTTCATTCCTTGAGGATGGGGTACTCTCGACTTTATTGATAGAAAATGATGAGTGAAAAAGTTGAGATAAACTGATTAATTTTAAATGTCAATTCCTAAAGAAAAGCAAAAGCCTCCCGAGTAGCCTCGAAGGCTAATGAGGAGTCTGCCTGCCGCTGTATGGGATTGAAGTGATCCGAAGTGCTCGGTACTGAGCTAGACCTTTCATCTATGAAAAAAAGTGAAAAAGCCTTTCCGGTTGCTGGAAAGACCTTCAAATGAATATTTCGACCTATCACCTGCTACTATTCTTCCCTTCAACTTTAAGAATGAATCGATAGAAAGCTGAAAAGGAGAAAAATGCAATTAATGATCCAGTGAAAAATGGGAGCAAGAACCAAAACTCTACAGTGCTTAAATACAACAAAAAGAAGTTGGTTATCAAGATGGTAATAAACAATAATGGGTTTCCTGCAGTCACAAAAAAAGTATTTTTCAGCAATGTAGGAATGTGCATATGGTAATGGACACTTAAATTGAAAACGTTGTAACCCATTCACTTATCGCGTATATGCCCCCAATGAAGCTTGAAGTCTCTCGCATGACTTGCCCCCTAAATCAATCAACGTAAAGAAATCTTGGAAAATTCCAAGTCTTTGTGCAGATTAAGCCCTCCTTAGTACGGCTGAATTCCTGAATTTACAGATATTAACCTTTTGTTTGTAGCCGATATAATCCGGATTTTGCTCATAAACTTGAAACATTACGACTAAATTTTAAGATGCTAACCCAACACAGGTAAAGCAGGTACCTTTTGAGTCACCCGATTCTTCCATGTTGTTTATGCCCACCACATATCTGCAGGCGCTTCTTCGATATTAACTTCTTTTAAATTTTTCACTGCACGGTTGAAGCCTTCGTCAACCGACATGATCGGATCTTCGTGTTCAATACTGATCACATGATCGTAACCGTATGTCCTTAATGCACTGACAATACTTGCCCACTCATAATTGCTGTGTCCGTAACCCACTGAACGGAAGCTCCATGCACGCGTCTGTACGTTGGAATAGGGTTGCATATCAGTTAGACCGTACATATTGACGTTGTCTTGATCGATATAGATGTCTTTCGCATGAAAATGGTGAATCGCATTCTCTTTCCCAAGAATTTTGATTGCTGCAACGGCATCAATCCCTTGCCACCACAAATGACTCGGGTCCAGATTCGCACCAACTGCATCATTGGTTGCTTCTCTTAATTTAAGCATGGTATAGGGGGTATGGACAAGAAACCCAGCGTGGAGTTCCAACCCGATTTTCACACCATGGTCTTGAGCGAACTGTCCGCGTTCTTTCCAGTAAGGAATCAACTTTTCTTCCCATTGCCACTTCAACACATCTGAATATTCATTTGGCCAAGGAGTGACAGGCCAGTTTGGGTATTTGGCATCCTCACTATCTCCAGGTGTCCCAGAAAACGTATTCACTACTGGCACTTTTAACAATTCTGCTAACTGGACGGTTTTCATAAAAGTGTCATCCGTCTCTTTTGCCATCTGTTTATCCGGAGAAATTGGATTTCCATGGCAACTGAATGCGCTAATCGTTAACCCACGAGAATATACTTTTTCGAGAAATTCCTTTCGTTTATTCTCGTTTGCTAACAGCTCATCGACGTTACAATGTGCATTGCCAGGATATCCGCCTGTACCGATTTCTACTGCCTGTAACCCTGACTTCTTCACATGATCCAGCATGTCTTCCAATGATTTATCGGAAAACAAAACGGTAAATACACCAAGTTTCATAGTTATAGCCTCCTATTAATTCCTCTAATGCTAGAATCGTATACTTACTCTGTTTCACTGCTCTTATAATCGACAATATCCCTATCACCGATTATGCCCTAAGCTTCGCCTTTAAGATTGTCCAATCTGGGTGATTGTTTTCGTTTCTTGAGATCTCAACGCAGCTAAGATAACTTCTAACGATTTCATGCCTTCATATCCGTTAATTAATGGCTCCTTGTCACTCTTAATCGATTCCACAAAATGCTCAATAACATGACTGCTCGTCTGGTTTCCTTCATCATTCGATTGAATTTTTCCAAGCTCGTATTTCACAACTTCCCCGTTCTTGTATTGCACCACGAGCGAATGGACTGGGTCATCCTCTAAGCGTAAGATCGCATGCTCTGCGAAAAGGATTGTTGAATTATCCTCCGCCGCGGTATATGCCCAACTCGCAGCTAACGTCCCTATTACACCACTTTCGGTTTTCAAAATAGATACCGAATTATCATCAACGGTGCTCTTTTCCTTTGCACTTGTTTCTACAAAACTTGCAATCTCAACAAATTCCTCACCTAATAAGTAGCGCAATAGATCTGCTTTATGTACGCCTAAATCACCCATGGCGCCAATAAAGGCTTCTTCTTTTTTGAAAAACCAACTTTTCTCACCATCAGCACTCCACGCTTCTGGTCCGCCATGGCCAAACGTTGTTCGAAAACTATAGATTTTCCCGATTTCTCCGCTTTGGATTAGAGCTTTTGCTTTCTTATGTGAAGGGACAAAACGTTGATTATGTCCAATCATTAGCTTCCTAGTATTCGTTTCGGCAGCTTCGATCATTGCTTCCGCTTCTTCTATTGAGGTTGCCATTGGCTTTTCACATAATACATGACATCCTGCATTCAACGCACTGATCGAGACCGGTGCATGTAAGTAGTTTGGTAGGCAAACGCTGACCGCATCAATGTTTTCTGTTGCCAATAGTTCTTCATAGCTTGTATATGACTTTGTGCCATAGATTCCTGCTACTTCTTGTACTCTTTCTTCAACGATATCGCATACCGCAACAATCTCTACGTCTGGATGATCATTGTATTCTATTAAATGTCTGTGTTTCGCAATACTGCCACAGCCAATAACGCCTACTCGTAGTTTTGACATCATTTAATTCTCCTTTTTGAACATACAATTATTGTCTCACTATCTTTACTGTTTTTCAGAAATCGTTTCTAATGCTTTTGCATTTCCGTATGTCGGAGTTTGATTATCCGTCACTTTCGCCCATCTTACCCCGTTTTTAATAACCTTTTGTACTTCTGGGTTATAGTAAGTCGGGTACGTTTCATGACCTGGACGAAAGTAGAAAATCTTCCCTTTCCCACGACGGTATGTCAAACCACTCCGAAACACTTCGCCACCTTCAAACCAACTTATGAAAATCAACTCGTCTGGAGTCGGAACATCAAAGTGTTCCCCGTACATTTCTTCTTTTTCCAATTCAATATACTCCCCAACTCCATCAACAATAGGGTGACTCGGATCAACGACCCAAAGACGCTCTTTCTCGCTTGCTTCACGCCATTTGAGATCACAGGTTGTTCCCATTAAACTCTTAAAGATTTTTGAAAAGTGGGCAGAATGTAAGATTACTAACCCCATACCATCCAATACACGCTTTTTCACGCGGTCAACAATCACATCATCAACCTCATCATGCGCTTGATGTCCCCACCATACAAGAACATCCGTTTCATCTAACAGCTCTTGTTTCAGACCATGTTCTTTTTCGTCTAAGGTAGTTGTTTTCACCGTTACTTCATCATCTTGCAAGAAGGATGCAATTGCCCCATGAATACCCTCAGGATAAATATCTGCTACAACTTTATTTGTTTGTTCATGACGATTTTCATTCCATACTAATACCTTCATGTAGATATCACCTTTTTGTATTCAAAATTTTACTCTACTTTTTGCTCTCGCCGCGTATAGGATTCTCGTTCTACAATAATGGTCGGAATAACCACACTTCGCTTAAATTGGTTTGGTTCATTAATCAACTCCATTAAGCATTTCGTTGCTTCAAATCCTAGTTGATAGGTTTGTGTATCAATGGATGTTAATGGGGGTGTTGAAAATCGAGACATCAGAGAATTGTTGAAACTAACGATACTGACTTCATTTGGAACATGAATATTTTCCTTGCTCAAAGCTGATAACGTAATGAATTTATTAACCTTTGCGTATACAATCTTCCTTTCCTTCTAATCAATCCTCCAATTGTTATGTATTTTTTGATCATTAATGAAAACGGTTGCATAATGTTTTTTCAAATTTAACATTTTAAATTTACTATTTCAACAGTTTGAATATTGCATCAATAGTACTTCATAACCATTTTCTTATTATGAAACGTGCTACAAAGGAGAAATACGACAGATTTAAGAAAAGCATAAACGCCCTGTTCAGGTACGACAAGCGCTGGAGATTCTGCAGCCAACACGCTTTTTGTGTTTGTGGAAGAATCGAAGCGACCTCGAGTACCTGGGCGTTGAAGCTGGACATTACATCCATGCCGCAAACTTTTATACTTTCTTTACTCATAAAATAAACAACATCTTTGATCACATGTGAGAGGCTTCGAGGAAAGTTAAACTCTATCAAAAACCATCTTAATGATACTCTTTCCGAAAACGACCTGGTGGATGTCCAGTTTCTTTATGGAAAACCCTTGTGAAATAATGGACACTACCAAATCCAGTCATATCTGCAATCTCTTTGATTGAATGGTGCGTTG
Organism: Pseudalkalibacillus decolorationis; assembly: GCF_024609785.1. Classification (GTDB taxonomy): domain Bacteria; phylum Bacillota; class Bacilli; order Bacillales; family Fictibacillaceae; genus Pseudalkalibacillus; species Pseudalkalibacillus decolorationis. The sequence goes on along the minus strand of NZ_JANHJQ010000012.1, from coordinate 121,240 downwards.
TTTTTAATAGGTAAGTAGCTTGCTTAACCCTCTCTTTTCGGATAAATGAAATAAAGCTTTCATTTATCCCATCGGAGAATAAACGAGATAGGTGACGTGTTGAAACATTAAGGTACTGTGCAATCATTTCTAACGATAATTTTTTTTCCAAATTATCTCGAATAAATGTTTTTGCCTGTTGCAAGATAAAATGAGGAGGTGACGTGTTCGTTTTAAATTCTCCCTCGTTATCCATGAACATATTTAGAAAAGATACAAGCAAGGCATGTGCAATGTTGGGTAATTCGTGGGAAGCTACGGCCCATCGCTTTTGTAGCGGTACAAGAAGTGATTTCCATAATGAGACGGTAGAAGAAGTTTCTCCATTATATACAATGATTGACTCTTGCTTAGCCATAGAAAGATAGTTTTCCACATACTCTCTTGAGGACTTCCCCTCATCAACCTCAAAACAAACAAAAAATAAAAATAGCCCTTGTTCGCTCTGAATTTGATGGGTGATACCAGGGCGTGAGCAGAATAATGTCCCTGGATAAAGAGAATAAATATTTCCATTATCTAAGTAAGTCCCTTCTCCACTCAATACATAACAGATTTCAAAAGAAGAATGCCGATGGACTGGGTTAGACGTCAAATTTGAATCGACTCCCCAGTAGTTGATTCGAAAGGATACATCGTGACCAACCAGAACAGTATGCTGATTTAATCGTCCAACGCTTTCTTTTACACAATACACCAATATTCCCCTACCTTTCATTAAGTTTCAAAATCTTGATATGGCGTAATCTGACAAAAACATGGCGTTGCTATTCAAATACAGGTCAAGGTTAACTTTATTATAATGAAAGAGTAGATGATATCAAATTTATAAACCTATGAGGAGGTTTTAAAAAATGATTAATTCAAAAGACGTAGATTTTTACAAAGACCAAGGGTATTTATTGGTTAAAGGAGTATTTAATAGTCAAGAAGTGGATGATATGCGTACTGGGATTGAAAACATCATTCAACGTGCAGCAAAAGCAAAGATGGATCATAATGCTACTTGGGATGGTGATTATTTACCTAAAGAAAAATTGAAGAAACTTGTATTAAAAGGATTTCATAATGTTCATTATCATGATTCTGTATTCCTAAATGCTTTGTCCCATCCGAACATGAGAGCTGTATTGAAACAAATAATTGGACCAAATGTGCAGCTTCATCATTCGAAAATGCTCGTGAAGCCTCCAGAGAACGGTGCTGCTTTCCCGATGCACCAAGATTACCCTTACTTTCCGCACGAAAACCATACCATGTTAGCAGCCAGCGTCCATTTAGACGATAGTAATGAGGAAAATGGATGTCTACGTGTCGTCCCTGAATCACACAAAGAGGGTGCTCTTCCACATGTAGGGAGACATTATTTGGACCAAAAGGATTACCCTATTTCAATAGGAACACCGTGTCCAGCTGAAGCAGGTGATGTGTTGTTTTTCAATTATTTGACTATTCACGGTTCCAACGTAAACCAAAGTACTCGCAATAGAAGAAACTTACTTTTTCAGTATCGAGAAGCCTCAGATTTCCCTACAAGCAAGGAACATTTTGATTGGGGGATGGGACTGATGGTGAATGGAGAGAACCCCCACTTCGATAAGGTGACACCATCTTATCAAATTGTGTAAATTTCTTTGTGCAGGGCTTTGTCTTATTCTTTTGCAAAGCCCTGCATACTAATGGAAACAATGACATTAAGACTAGAGAGAGGAACTAACTAGATCTATAAAGAATTTGTACACATGTCATTGCCACTCCAAAGAACTACATTCTCACTTTCAATCTTCCTTTGATTTTTGTGGCGAATATTTCTAATAGGATTGCGAAGGTTAAAATGAAGTAGGTGATTGCGCCAACTTCTTTAAGGTCGAGATAAAAACCACTTGCCATGAACATTTCATAGCCGATTCCACCCGCTCCGGCTGCTGCTCCCATCGCGATTGCTACTCCGAAATTAATTTCGAATCGTAAGAATGTCCAAGAAATGAGGTATGTCATGGAGGATGGGAGGACCGCTTGGAAAACGACCTGCCACCAGTTAGCACCACTTCCTCTTAACGCTTCGATCACGCCATCATCCAGTTCTTCAAACGATTCAGAGTAAGCTTTTATTAAGTAACCGACCGAATGAAAGGTCATGCCCACAATAGCCGCGACACTTCCGAGTCCTGCAGAAACTGCAAAGATCAACACCCAAAGTACAGTTGGCACCGCTCTAATAAAAGCCACAAACCCTTTTATCGCATTCGACACGTAGGAACTGCCTAAGTTTTTCGCTGCAAACAAGGCTAAGAACAATGCAATGATTGCCCCGAATAACGTTGTTAAGAGTGCTAGTCCCAAGGTAATCAAAACCTGATAAAGGGCGGTTCCAAATGTAAAATGTTTAAAGTGTGTATTTACAAACATCGTTTTAAAATTTCCAAGCATTGTCCAGATGCCCTCGAATAAGCCTACGCCAGCATAATTAAACGTTAGAAAACCGTAAAGAGTTAACAGGAGTAAGGACATGAGCGTAACCCGTACAACAATAGATGCCTTAGTTAAGGGCCTTAATTTGATCCTGTTCGTACCAGCTGTCAGAAACTTTTTCGGAGTATTGGTGGTAACGATTTTTGTTGATTCTTCAAGATTCACTATAGAATCACCCTTCTAACATAGTTTGAAATATATTCGATGAGTAAGATGGCCCCGACAATCGTAATCACTATTAAACTAGCCACATTGTAGTTCAAGCTTTTATAATACAAATCAAACAGAAATCCGATCCCTGTCCCTGTTAAGATTCCGACTAATGTTGCACTTCGTATGTTCGTCTCAACCATAAACAGCACCCAGCTGATCATTTGTGGCAAACTTGAAGGTATCACGGATTGGAAAACGACGGTAAAGTAGCTTGCACCAGTTGCTGTTAACGCTTCAACCGAGCCACTGCCCACTTCATCAATCGTTTCGATAAAGGCGCGTGTCAAAAATCCAAACGAAACAAAGAACAGTGCAAAATATCCTGTTAATGCACTCTGACCGAATGAAAAGAGTAAGATCATCGCCCATGCTGCAACGTCGATGTTCCGAAATAACGTAGCAATTCCTCTACTGATCGTGCTCATAAAATTGTTCACCTTCGTTATACTTGAACCAAAGATCGCAAATAACATAGCACAGACTGCAGCAACTGTAGCTGCAGCGATCGAGACTAGCACCGTTTGTAGTAGTTCTGCGAGTATTTCTGGAAGCTTAGCCAATGATGCCTCAGTGGGATAAAAGTTAGACAGTCCCCAATCAATCGCCATTGGAAAAGATGTAAACCCTTTGGCAACATCGTAATCGGTTAGAATTATAGAGCCGTAGCAAACTAAAACCAGCACAAATAGGATGAGTAACGATTGGCGTCTTTTTTTCGCAAAAAAATCCGTCTTCATTTATTTTCCTCCTACTTCAATCATTAGTTCACCAGCTTCAGAACCATAGATCGTATTGATTTCCTCTTCCGAAATTTTTTTCGGTGAGCCATCGTAAACGATCTTCCCTTTGCTCACTCCAATAATTCGATCCGAATACTTTAATGCCACATCGACTTGGTGCAAATTAACGAGCACCGTGATGCCCATTGACGAAGAGATCTTTTTCAAATAATCCATGATAATCTTAGAGGCATTCGGATCTAATGAAGCAATCGGTTCATCACATAACAACATCTTCGGATTTTGGATCAACGCTCTCGCAATCCCGACTCGCTGCTTTTGCCCACCGCTTAATTGGTCACATCGTTTGTACACTTGTTCTTGTAATCCGAGTATCGTTAGAACTTGTAATGCCTTCTTCTTTTCTTCTTCACTATATAAACCGAGAACACCTGAGAATGTCGATTTGTAACCAAGGAGACCGTGCAGGACGTTTTCAATTACACTCATTCTCATTACTAGATTATAGTGTTGGAAAATCATCCCGATTTTGGTTCGTAATCTTCTTAATTCCTTCTTCCTTAATCCTTGTACGTTTACGTTATCAAAGATGATCTCCCCATTGCTTGCTTCAATCATTCTATTGATGCAACGAAGGAGAGTAGATTTTCCTGCTCCTGAAGGACCGATGACAGAAACAAACTCTCCTTCTTTTACAGAGAAATTCACATCTGATAACGCTACAGTATCGGTACCATATTGCTTAGATACGTTCTTCACTTCAAGTAGCGTTTTCATGGTAAACACCCTTACTTATGATTATTTTGATAATTCTCTGATTGGATCGAACCAAGAATCCTCTACTTTTACGAAACGTTCTTTACCTGTACTCGTGAATAAGGCTGGTTTCTTTGAATCCTCTGGGACGAAAATATCTTCATTGTTTGCAACTTCATCCGATGTGAAAGCTTCCACGAGCGCTTTGCGGTCTTTGTCACTTACGTTTTCTGTATTGACTGTGAATGGAGCATTTAAGACTGGTGTGTCAGAGACAAGCACGAACTTTTCACCAATCACTTTATCGAATGGTTGAGCCGCGTCCTCTTTCACTTTGTAGACTGCTCCTGCTTTATTATGTTCTCCATCTGATAATTCCACGTAATTCGCTACACACGTATCACAAAATGCCGCAACTTCAGCCTTCCCAGACAGCAAGTTTACTGCTGACCCTTGATGAGAGTTACCGAAAAGAACTTTATCAAAGAATTTACCACCTTTAAGTAGATCTTCTGCCTTTAAATCTTTGTACTTATCTTCTTTACTGAAATGAGAAACGATTCCCGCTGATGGTACTTTAAATCCAGATGTTGAGCTTGTGGATACGAAAGAAAATGATTTTCCAGCAATGTTTTCAATAGAGAATTTATCGCCGTCTTTGTATTGGGCTTCGTTTCCTTGCTTAACAGCAATCCAGCTATGATAAACCGCATCTTCTATTGTCCCAGACTCCCCACTTGGAACAACGAGCGGTAGTACCTTTTCATTTTTATTGTGTGCTTCGATATAGCCTTGTGCGCCTAAAAACGCAATATCTGCACTACCGTTTGCGATTGACTCGATTGCGATAATGTAATCCGTAGTCGTCTTGTGTTCAACTTTCTTTCCTGTCGCTTTCTCGATCATTGCACCTACTGCTTCACGTGCTGCTTTTACATCTGCACCCGACTCATTTGGAAGCCATGCAACAGTTAGCGTATTATCTTCACTTTCTGAAGCTTTACCAGATGAACATGCTGCCATTACAACTACTAAAAAGAGAGACATCAACACGATCAATGCTTTTTTCATTTATAAAATCCTCCTATAGTAAATGAGTTGTCTTTCCAAAAAGAAAGGGTGACTAATGAGTTATCGTGAAATTTCCATTCTCAATGCTATACTCTCGATCACAAAGATCCTGCATGAATTCAAGGTCATGGAAAATCCCAAGCATCGTTGTCCCTCCCTTGATCAGCTGTTCGAGTAGTTCTTTTACTTTTAGCTTAGAGGCATGGTCAAGACTTGCTGTCGGTTCATCTAGAAGTAATAGTCTTGGTCGTTTCACCATTGCACGTGCAATATTTAGTCGTAGTTTTTCACCTCCCGAAAAAGTAGTGGGGTAGCTGTCCCATAATTCTCGGTCGAGCTCGAAATGCTGCAAAATATTCTCTGTTTGTAAATCCGCTGTCTGAGCATCCGTACCCATTTCCATAATTGACTGGGCAACAAGCTCTCTTGCCGTTGTTCGGGGCATTACATCTAGAAACTGTGAAACGTAGCCGATTTCATGTTTTCTCAGTGAGATCATTTCTCGTTCGGATACCTCGGATAAATTGATCTTTCCAAATCGGATAGAGTTGTACCAAATACTTCCCTCCTGCGAGCAGTAAGTACGATAAATACATTTTAAAACCGTAGACTTTCCACTACCGCTTTTCCCAGTTATCCCTACAAATTCGCCTTCCCTTAGATAGAGATTAATATCGCGGATAGCGTGTATGTGTTTTCCAAGGTTGTGTAACGTAAAAGACTTAGACAACCCCTCTATGCTCAATATGTTTTCCATTCGATCACCCTCATGAATTCACAAATTTTCTAGCTGGTTTCGTTATTCGGTAATTCGTTTGTTGAATAAGTTCTCCATCGACAAACACCGTTGTAATGACTGGAAAATCTTCATTGATTGCTTCGATAATGAGGAGGTCCGCTTTCTTCCCTTCTTGTATCGATCCAATTTCATCATCCATTTTGACTGCACGCGCTGGATTGATCGTAACGAGCTTAAACATTTCTAACAAGCTCATACCATGTTCGTTATGAAGCTTAAAAATGGCGTGGAGCATGGCAGCTGGATAGTAATCACTGCACAAGATATCAATGCTTTCCTTTTGGATGGCTTCTGTTGCCGATAAGTTCCCGCTATGTGATCCGCCAAGCAGTACATTTGGTGCACCAGCAATCGTGTATAGCCCTTTTTCTTTTGCCTTCTTTGCAATTTCCAAAGTGATTGGAAATTCACTGATACCTGTCCCGAAGCTCTGGACCAAATCCAGCTTTTCGATCGAGTCGTCATCGTGAGAGGCAATGGCAATGTTATTTGCTTTCGCTAGACTAGCAATCTCTTGAATGGCTTCAATCGTCAACTTTTCCTTCGTCCTGTGATGGTTGATAATCTTCTCAATTTCGTCATCACTATAGTTGTTGTTATAGCCTCTTACTGTATCTCGATAAATTTCTAAGTGGCGATATTGCCCTTGTCCTGGTGTATGATCCATGAATGAAACCAAATGTACTTTTTGTTCCATGATCAACGTTTTCAACATTTCGATTTCCCCAAGGTTGTCAATTTCATATCGAGCATGAAATCGGTGACGTACCAAATGAGGCGTATAGTGAGACTTTTCGATCAACTCGACGAACTTCCTGACATTCTCCGGTTCCCGAATAGGCTTGTACGCATACTCGTTTGTTTTTAAAATAGATAGGGAATGAAACATCGTCGTAATACCATGCGTGATAAGCTCTTTCTCTGTTTCTCTTAAACTTAAATTGAAATTCATGAGCGAAGTCGGTCTTGGTGCTGCCATATGCTCGATGTAATCAGAATGGATATCGATTATGCCTGGAGTTACATATCCACCCTCTGCATCGATGATATTGATTGTTGCATCCAATTCAATCTCGCCTTTAGGGGCAATTCGTTCAATCTTTTCGTCGACGATCAGTAAATCAAATCCATCAAGAATCGCTTTTTCGGTTATAATACGTCCGTTCGTTAACAGATACACGACTATTCCTCCAATACGATATTCATCCAACACCTATAACTTGGCGCTAGCCAAGTTTTCTTTATAGCAGTGAATGCACAAGCTGTTGTGTATATTGGTGCTGCGGATCTTCTAAAATCTGGTCCGTCAACCCTTGTTCAATCACTCTTCCTTCAAGCATGACGAGTGTCCGATCAGCAAGCATTCGTATTACTCCAAGATCGTGGGAAACGAGTACAATACTAATCTCCAATTCTCGTTGCAGGTTTTTGATAAGATCCAGCACACTTGCCTGAACAGACAAGTCTAACCCCGTCGTTACCTCATCTAAAAGCAGTAGAGGTGGCTTATTCGAAAGTGCTTTCGCTATCTGAACTCGCTGTTGCATACCCCCCGAGAAGTTTTTCGGTGCTTCTTTACTGCGATGAATGGGTATACACACGTGATCCAGTAATTCAATGCCCCTCGCTTCCATCGTTCCGACATGGCGCTCCCCAGCAGAAATCAGCTTTTCAGCAATGTTACCGATTGAGGAAAAATCCATTTTAAGGCCCAGAATGGGGTTCTGATACACCTTCCCCATCAAATGATTACGAATATAGCGCTTGTACTGGCCCGACTCCTCGAACAAGTTCTTCTTTCCATCTTTATACGTGTGAATATAAGCCACTCCACTCGTTACTTCTTGATCAAAATATAAACATTTCATTAAAGTCGATTTTCCGCTTCCACTTTCCCCGACAATGCCAAGGACTTCTCCTGGATACACATCAAAGGATACATCTTTACATGCATATACCGTTCCGCATACCGGGCAATAATTTTTCAGCATTTGTTCAGGATTCTGGGTGCGGCAGCTCTCACATCCATTACCAAACTGTTTATTTAAATGGCGTACGGATAAAATTGGACTGTCGAATTCATTCATAACGCACCCTCCTCCTGAGCTTGATTCAACCTTTCAATGCAATAGCTCGTATCATTGCATTGGTAATAGGTTTCACCGGATTCTTCCTCAACAAGCTCGTCCATAAATACGGAATTCGCTCCGCACACCTTACAACTCTCACCTTCGAACGATTCAGGCTCAAATGGATGATCTTGAAACGCGAGTGAGACGACTCTCGTATATGGCGGCACAGCGTACACCTTCTTCTCCCGTCCCGCTCCTAGTAAAATGAGTGCATCAGAATGATTCATTTTCGGATTATCGAAGCGCGGGATCGGACTCGGTGCCATTACATATCTGTTTTCCACCATGACGGGGTGGTCCGCATCAGTTGCCATATTCCCGTATTTCATGATCTGCTCAAAAAGCATCAACCAAGCTCCGCTGTATTCTTTTTCCGCATGCAGTTTTTTCGTTTCGAGTTCACTTGCCTCAAAAGCCCTGAGTGGCTCTGGTAGAGGAACTTGTAATACAAGAATCTGACCTTTCGTCAAAGGGACCTCTGGAATACGGTGTCGTGATTGAATGATTGTTGCTTCTGAAGTCTCATCTGTCTTACCGATTCCGGTAGTATTTTCAATCAACTTCTTAATGTTAACTGCGTTGACCGATTCATCCGCTCCCTGATCAATCACTTTCATCGTGTCGTTTTTTCCGACGAGAGAAAGTGTTAATTGCAATCCACCCGTGCCCCATCCGCGCGCGATCGGCATTTCCCTTGAAGCAAATGGTACCTGATACCCTGGAATCGAAATGGCTTTTAGTGTCGCTCTTCTTATTTCTCTTTTCGATCCTTCATCGAAAAAAGCAAAATTATAGGCTGTCGCTGTGGTCATCATACTCTCACCTCTTGCTTTTCCTGATTTAACTCACTATGTTTCTTTTTTGTTTTGCGAACACTATCGAGCTTCGATTGGAAGGTCACATAGTGTGGCATTTTCAAATGAGAGATGAATCCCGTTGATTCGACAGAGTCAATATGAAAGAGCACGAATTCTTCGTTATGGCTTGGATAATCCGGATTTTTATTTTCAAGGCAGTTATCTAGAATTCCCATCGATATCGCCTTTGTTTCGTTTTGCCCGTAGCAGACACCGTACCCTATCTCAAACTCTATTTCCTTTTTTCCATGTTCCTTTTCGACTGTGACCGGCATGAGCATTTCAGCTTCGGTTACTTTGATCTCACCAATAAAATAGCTATCATCATCGTCGGTTGGATCAATCGGATTATTTATATAAATGGGCAAATCGCCAACACGTAATTCACCGACTGTTGGATGAAGGGATCCATATCCACGAATGACCGCATAGGCTAATGACGTAACAGCCCCCGTCTGTCCTCGACTTAAAATTTGTAGCCTTTCACTGCGGCTTGATGGAAACTCCAGGCTTTTTCTTGTTACGTCATCCGGTTCCTGATCATTTCGCTCACATTCTTGCACCAAGCCTTCATTTCGTAAATAATCGATCACCTTGGTAAGCTTTGTTAGGTCCGTATCATCCGAATCGGTAGTTTCTTCCTTTTCGAAATCAGAAACCCAGCTTAACAGGTCTTCATCTGTTTCCGTAGCTAAATTGAAGTCCAGTAAACGATGGGTATAATCGGTTGTCGCTCCTAAAATTTGTCCTCCGGGAATATCTTTGAAGCTTGCTGAAATCCTCCGTTCTACCCTCATATCTTCGGAAACAACCTTGTTGGAATAATGCTTTCTCGGTAAGGTTGAGCGATAAGCTCGAAGTAAGAAAACCGCTTCTTCTGGATTTCCTTCTGCCTGCTTAATTGCTATGGAGGCAAGTTTTTCGCTGAACAGGCTGCTTTCTGACATCGTTTGATCAATCAAGCCTCGCATACCTGCTTCAATGTTCTTGACATGAAGAATCGACTTCTTTTTCGTACGTTCATATTTTAACCGTCGAATTGACTCTTCAATGGCGTGAGTTCCGCCTTTCACTGCAACGTATCCCATTATTTGATCACCTGCTTCATTACTTGAGTCGTTCTCGGTATAGCCAATAAATTATGATTTAGATCGATAAACAGCAGATCAATGCCTAAAGGAAAATCCCCATTTTTTTCAGCACGCAAGTCGATCCAATCTCCAGTTGCACTAATGTGAACGTACTCCTCTGTCCTAATTCCCGGTCCCCTCAGCATTAGTTCTCTTCCAGCGGTCACCTCATCGACTTCAATGATTAATGTCGCGGATTCTTGCGGATTCACGAGATCCCCATGTTTCGCCATCTGAATGGTCTTTTGTAATTGTTCATCAGTTGCGTCTTGTAAAATAAAAATATAATCCGCTTGATCTGCTGTCGTTGATTTTGCATAAGTGAGTTGATTAATGAACTGCGTCACTTCAGCTTCGTGCTCCGAAATGACTTTAAATGTGACTTCTGTATCCAGCAATGTCAGGGCTATCACGATCAGTGAATTGCTGCATTCGGTTTGGAAATCGACTTTTCGTGCTTCCTCGCTTAAATTCGAAATCATACCCGGTCTAGACATCGAATCGATGAGCATCCGGTATGCAGACTGTACATCATGAACTAAATCCAATTGCATAGTTGACACTCCCTTCACTCAACATCCATATTTTCGAAGTTTACTTTCGTTTGGAGAACTTTGTTGTCAAATTCTTTCCGTTCTACCGCTATGTTTTCTTCCTCCGCAAGCAAAAGCGGTATCCAGCCTTTTACTTCATCAAGCTCTGCCTGATACGCTGCATCAATAACGGCTAGATAATAGCTTAGCTCTGGCTTATCACCTTTTAAAATACCGATGCCTAACTGTCCGTTAATCTGGACTTTGCATTCTGTTACGAATACTTCTCCTAAATAAAACAGGCTTTTCTTCGCGTTTTCCTCCATTTTCACCATTACCAATCCGTTGTTTGGTTCTTCTATCATTTGAACCTCGTATCGGTCTGTGATTTGCGTTGCTAATTGTTCCGAAAGATTACTGGACCCATTGATCAGAATTCTTGTTCTTGTTTTTCGTTTCATCCTCAAGCCTCCATGTAAGATTGATGACCCGTTGCTATCAATTTACCTTGTTGCCAAGTTCATGAAAGTTAAGAGTTTGTAAAAAGCGTTGTGGTTATGTAAAGGATTAGATTATATAGGTAAAACAGTCACTACGATACCGTATTTTTGAGACCTCAAGAACCGTTCCAGTCTCTCGATCCAAACAGCGCGATTCGAGTAATAAGAGAGGAACAAGGCTTGAGCATTGTAAAATCTCTCGCTCAAACTCCGTAGGGAAAATGACGCTTAAAATACTTTTTTCTGAATAAACATCCGTATATCCCTTGCTTCTGTAGTACTCAAACATCGATGTGATCGTGTTCCCTAATTCACCAATATCCTGAAATAACGATTCTGAAATGTAGGATGTATGCAAGGCAATCGGGAGTTTTCCAAGGAATCGAAGTCTACGAATCTTATATACCTGCTCATCTTTATCTGTACTGAGAGATGGATAGATTTCAGTATGATAGGGTATTGGCTCACAACCGACATTTTCCGAATAATAATCACTATATAGCTCTCTCATTTTTTCGCTAAAGCTGACATCCTTCGAAAAGACAAGTGGGATTTGTTTCTTTCTGTCTTTCACAAAACTGCCTTTTCCTTGCATGGAATAGATATAGCCAAGCTCCTGAAGTCGTTCATACGCTTTTCGGACAATCATACGTGGCACTCTAAACTGATCAGCGAGTTCGTGTTCAGATGGTAACTTTTGATTCGCTGCAAATTTACCTTTATTAATGTGTAAAAGAATCTGGTCAACGAGCATAGTGACCTCAGACATATTGGTCCCCCCATTTTGGTAAGGTCTTTACGATAATCCACACTGAGCAAATTTCGACAGTTATTTACTTTTAAGTGTAAACAAGCTTTATAAACTGACGGTTAAGAAATTGTAAAAAGATCATCATTTTGCCGTGGAACAATTGATTTTCTCACGGACGTTAAAAAATCCCCGATCATCATTTGATCAGGGATTTTTCATATTCTAGGATCTTGTTGTTCGGACCAATCGATGTCCATGCTCCAGCATAACTATTGATAATGTGACTGCTTCCGTGAAAAACAGGTTCCTCTGAAAGCTCTAAATCTATTTGGGAATGGTTTAAATGCTTCATTCGTTAGACCTCTTTTTGGAGAAGGCTTGTTTTTCTCTTTTTTAGAGCATCCACACTATCGATTCCTGGATCCTTACAGCCAAGTACAATGCTATCATCCTCACCGTAATCACCATGGAAGTCAGAGCCGCCTGTCATAACCAAGTGAAATTCCATCGCGTAATTAATCGCCCGTGCCTCTTCCTCTCGACCATGTAGTGGATGCCAGATTTCAATGCCTTCTAGGCCTGCATCCACTAACTCAGGCACGGCTTCAAAGCTCTTATATTGTCCTGGATGTGCCAAAACGGGAATTCCCCCAGCTTCACGAATGGCTCGAATAGCAGATTTGGCATCGACATACTCAAGCGGAACGAAAGCAATACCCGGTTCTTCTTGATCGACTCCGCCACGAGAGAATAACTTTTTATATAATCGACCATAAATGGTTTTTGTGTAACCTTTTTCAATTAAAACTTGCATGATGTGTTGTTTATAAACACCTGTACCGCCTTCAGCCAATTGCACGACGCGATCCCAATCAATCTCATAACCTGCTTCATTCAATTTGCCGACCATTTCATACGAGGCTTGATGACGTTTTTCTAAAAGCGGTGTGCAAAGTTCAGTAAGTGCTGTGTGCCCTGGTTCGATGAAATAACCTAAGATATGTACTCGTCGATTCCGCTCAAAATCAAAAGCCGAAACTTCAATACCTGGAATAATTTCAATACCGTGCTTGACCCCTTCAGCAACCATCCCTTCCAAGCCCTTTGTCGTATCATGATTCGTAATTGCCAAGTGCGTCACTTCCTGCTGTTTTGCTTGTCTCAAAATCTCGTCAAATGTAAACGAGCCATCTGAAATGTTCGTATGACAATGCAAATCTACTTTCACAAAAAACACTCCCTTAAAATATTAGCAAACTTCATTTCTACTAATCATAGTAACTTGATACCATGTTGCAAAGGTTAAGGAAAGATAATGAATACGTAAAGGAAGTGTTAATTATGTTGGAAATCAAAGTTTTTCAACGAGAATTTGATTTGATGAAGTAAGATGTCTTTCTACCGCATCCATTACATTTTGATCATTTTCATAAGCACCCACTTGTGTCCCATCGACAACGATTCGATGGGTACCACTCGCAGAGAAGTTACGTTTCTTTTCCAACTTGAGTGCTTTAACCATTCCATTCACATGACCTTGCGCAACTTTATCAAGAAATGCATCCTGCTTTAGTTTTGCAACATCAGTAGCATTATCAATAAAACCATTTTCCGTCAATACTGCTTTCATTTTCGATTCTCGAACCATATGAAAGTTGGCTTCTTTTTTTCCACGATGAATGAACCTTGTTTCTTCAATAATGGCATCATGAACAATTGTTCTTAGACGTTCGGTTTCTGATTTCCCAGAATAAGAGCCATTGTAAATGTAGCTTTCGAAACCTTTTCCCCCCCTGCATTAATGTGGATCGAGATCAGAAAATCAGCTCCCCAAGTATTTGCATCATTAGTTCGTTGGTCAAGTGACAGGGTTGTATCTGCCGTACGACTCATACGGACCTCAACGTTTTCATAATTACGTAAGAGGATGTCCCTTACTTTTAAACCGATTTCTAGTGTCAAGTCTTTTTCCCGCAAACCGTTACCAACTGCTCCCGGGTCATTTCCACCATGCCCTGGATCTAAATAAATTTTCGTCATCTTATACACATCCTATCGTTTCATTACCTGTATATTATCGAAACGAAGCGTACATGGGATACTTGGTATAAGCATAAAAAGTCTGTCAATGTATGATCAATAGGATATTTTCAGCTAATGAAAGTTCGCCATTTGAGGCACAAATTCTTCAGCAAATGCTCGATAAGACTATAAATTAATGAAAGATGGAAAAAAATCAAAGTGTAGGCTCTGCGTTTAACTTTTGCATAGCTCTACACTTCATTTGTTCTTCATTTTTCTAGACTAATTAATAGCTTGTCCATTAATATCGTTTTATTAACACTACACCTTTTCAATGACGATTCGATTCGAAGTATTCAGATGTCTTTCTACCGCATCAAGCACATTCTGATCATTTCCATAGGCGCCAACTTGTCTGCCATCTACAATCACGCGGTGAAGATCATCGGGTGAGATTACAGGCTTTTTTTCCAAATTAAAAGCTCTTTCAAATCCAACAGCATGTCCACGTGCGATCTTATCTAAAAATGTGTCCATCTTGAGCTTTGCTGCATCACCTGAATTATCAATAAAACCATTTTCCGTTAAGACAGCTTTCATGGCTGACTCCCTTAACATGTGAAAGTTTGCTTCTTTTTCCCCACGGTTCCGGAAGCCTGTTTCTTCAAGAATTGCATCATGAATGATACTTCTTAAGCGGTCAGTTTCAGCCTTTCCAGAATAGGACCCATTGTAAATATAGCTCTCAAAACCTTCGCCCCCACCTGCATTAACATGGATTGAGGTAAGATAGTCGGCACCCCACGCATTGGCGTCATTTGTACGTTCATCTAGGGAAACGAACGTATCTGTAGTTCTGCTCATTCGTACCTCTACGTTTTTGTACTCACTTAGAAGAATGTCTCTTAGCTTTAGACCGACTTTTAGATTCACATCTTTTTCTTGTAACCCATTGCCCGTTGCTCCCGGATCACTTCCACCATGTCCTGGATCCAAATAAATTTTAGCCATTCTATACACAACCTTTCTCATTTCATTAACTGAATGACCGAGTTCCTATAAAAATTTAAATAGTGGACAAAATTCTTGATACTTGTCCACATCTAGAAAATCTTGTATTCTGCATCATAAAAGACTATGCATCGTTTTATCATATGCATAGCCTGTTGGAAAGGTTCCATGTAAGTGTCTAGAATACAAAAACGCAATTAATAAAATTAGATAATTTAACCACAAACGTTTTCCCCCATACCACGAAAACCTTTCACTTCTTTTGAACAGATCAAAACAGCTTTAGGTTACCCTTTCAATAATCAATTAAGACGTAGTCTCTAAAAAAGGAAAATAAAAAACGCCTTATTACGTTTTACTTCACGTAATAAAGACGTTGAAAAGGTTGCGATATTATATGTATGGTGGAGCATAGCGGGCTCGAACCGCTGACCTCTTCGCTGCCAGCGAAGCGCTCTCCCAAGCTGAGCTAATGCCCCATTCCAAAAAGCTTTGTTAACAGAAAAAAGTATAGCATATGCTCATTTGTTTTGACAAGTTTATATTAACGATCATTGCCAAGCTTAAACCAATTGAAAGCCCTTTGGTAATTTTGTGGTGGTAAGAACATTCAACTCATCGATCCTTTTCTCAGAATAGGATGAGTTTTTATTTAGAAAGTAATCCACATAAGCTGGGTGGCACATAACTTCAACTGAAACCCCGTCTTCCATTTTTTCTTCCAATTTATCAAAATAGTATGGGCCGACATTTTCGTTATAAAAATCCGATAAGAAAACATCTGTAAGTCTATTGATGTCTAGTTCTTGATCTCCAAATACGTTTCGAACCGGTAGTTCAAATCTTTTTGATAAGTTTCGTACGACTGGAAGAAGTTCTGGTTGTGCATGAACATGATGGTGACTGTCAAAATGTGTTGGCGTTAGTCCCATTTGATAAAATCGCTGAATTTGTGCCTCCCATTCTTTCTCTATATCAGTT
The DNA here is from genome assembly GCF_024609785.1 of Pseudalkalibacillus decolorationis. Taxonomy (GTDB): domain Bacteria; phylum Bacillota; class Bacilli; order Bacillales; family Fictibacillaceae; genus Pseudalkalibacillus; species Pseudalkalibacillus decolorationis. The sequence goes on along the minus strand of NZ_JANHJQ010000012.1, from coordinate 105,233 downwards.
AACTTTTCCGTCAAATCCTCTTGTAGATGTTTCCTCATTTTAAAGGATCCATCCTCAGTCGTTAAGGTGGGAACATTTTTTGAAACAGCTATTCCACAAGTCAAGGTTAAATGAATCCCCACTCTAAGCGTTTTGTATTGCTTTGCTAGTTCAACCGCCTGTTCAGTACCTGGCATGTTAACGAGCATTGTTGTTGAATTAACGATCCCGAACCGATGAGCATCGACAATGCCGTAGTTTACCCCTCTTGAAAACCCGAAATCATCTGCATTCACTAGTAATTGAATCATTTACATAGCTCCTTTTTGAAAAGAACATTAAGTTAAGTATAGTTTCTCTCAATTACAAAGTTTGCCCGATCAACTCAAGTTGTTCCATGAGGTGTTCTTGACCATAGTAAATAAGCAGTCTCATATTGTAAAGGTTCCTCATTTGCATATCGAATTCTTACAAGCTTATTAACCGGATCACCTTGCTTAATACTAAAAAGCTGCTGGTACTACTTCTAAACTTATAACTTTTACAGACGGTGGACATTATTAATTCATTATACTATGGAACCATGAACGGGGAGAAAGTATTACTTCAAGCTCAAGAATTACTCTAAACAAAATAATTACCTTGAACAGGAATCCCTGTACTTATAAATAGTGCAGGGAACTTTTTTTGAAGGAGAAGCCAGAAACCAACTTCGCTACCTTTTCGGATCATTTCCGGAATTTAACATCAGAAAAAATTGGACAAGGAAGTACGATAGGATTCCATAAACGATCAGGGCAAAGATACTGGTTAACTCCAATTCATAACGGTCCATAAAGATTGGAGATGGAAAGATGTTTCGAAATGGAGAGAGCAATGGCATCGTGAAGTTGTAGATCCATTGGACGAACGGGGTGTAGGGATTAGCCCCAAATAATTTTAAAATTATTCTCAGTAATATGAGTGCTTCGATAATTCCCATAAATAAATTGACAATGTATACACCAAACGGTTTTCGTCGCATTATCTCCCCTCCTTTCCAACGTTTCTAACAGATAAGATCTGGTTATACTGTAAGGATGACATAACTTATTTAAAAAGGTGATCCAATTATGAAGACCCTTTCTTTATACTATTTACGACTTCCAGCACTTATAAGATTGTTCATCATTGTCCTTACGGTGCTATTTTTGTTTGGTACAATCATTCATGTTCTTGAGCCTAATAACATCACTAATGTGTTAGATGGGATTTATTGGGCTGTTGTTACGATTGCGACTATTGGATATGGTGACTTTGTTCCAAAAACCGTGCCGGGGAAAGTTCTTACGATCTTGATGGTTTTTATAGGCACAACTTTTATTACATACTTGTTCTCACAGGTTGCCAGCTATACAATACAACGCCAATCCCGCCTCGTTGAAGGAAATGTGAATTATACGGATGAGGGTCACGTTGTTGTGATTGGGTGGAATGAACGATCAAAAGTATTGATTAATCAATTTCAAAGTGAGCAGCCTGAGCTAGATATCGTCTTAGTTGATCGAACATTGAACACAAACCCTCTTCATAATGGTGCGATCCATTTTATTAATGGAAAGCCTTATGAAGATGCAACACTCGCAAAAGCTAACGTACGTTCTGCACGTTACGTGATCATTACTGCAAATTCCGAGCTGAGCGAGGAACGATCAGATATGGACTCGATTTTAACATTAGTCGCTCTAAAAGGGTGTTCACCCCTTGTTCAGGTTATTGTTGAAATCCTAACTCCAACTCATTATGAAAATGCCAAACGTGCTGGTGCAGATACGATCATTCAAGCATCAAATATTATTGGAAATACACTTTTCGAGTACCTTGATTAAGCTAAAAGCTGATCTTCCAGTTCACGAACTAGCTTTTCACCAGCTTCTACCCATTTCTCATCAATGGATCCGTCCGCATCTTGCGGTTCTGAGAATTGGTTCAATGTTGCGCTTGTATTTCCGGCTGTAACATTGTCATCAAGCCCAATCTGGTATACGTGGTGCAGTAAATATGGAGATTGGATCTCAACTATACACCCAGGCCGTTCTAACTCACCTTTTATCGCTTTAAAAGGAACACGCAAATACATATAGCCTTCATCGTCATCTAACTTATAATCAAAGGAACCGTGATCATACTCCCAACCACCGCCAATATCATATCCAAGTGGCTTTAAAGTGTATTCGAGTTCATTTAGTTCATACTCTTCTCCCTCTAGTTTCGATACGATTTCTTTCATGGCGTTTCTCCTTTCATACATACTTAGTCATAGCGTGTCCACTTCCCACGATTTTCATGAAAAAAAGAGAAATCTCGAACACTAATAACTTTAGAAGGAGCAAAAATCCCCCGAAATCAGTAAATCGGGGGATTTTTGCTCCACGTTAAGAAAGTATAAAAATACTTTCTATAGTATAAGTTCAAGTAAGGCGATCACCAGCGCTAAGGCTTGGCGCTAGCCAAGTTTTCTTTACAAGTTAAGAAAGTATAAAAATCGGATGCATAGATAATGTCTAGCTCCAGCGCCCAACCCCTTGATCACTTCAGTCCTCCTGCGGCGGCGACAGCCTCCTCATTGGCCTTCCAGTGACCTTCGGGGCTAACCAGGGCGTTTGCGCTTTTCTTATGCATGGATCCATTTGACGTTATACTCGTGAAGTGTTTCCTTCTTATAGGCGTTTTTTAAGTGTTTCGCCCAGTTCTTCAAAACCTGGTTTCCCAAGCAGAGCGAACATATTTTTCTTGTACGCTTCAACACCGGGTTGATTGAATGGATTTACGCCGAGAATATAGCCACTAATGGCGCAGGCTTTTTCAAAGAAATAAACCATGTAGCCAAAGTGATAAGCGTTTAACTCTGGAATGTTAATGATGAGATTGGGCACTCCACCATCACTATGGGCGAGTAACGTTCCTTCAGATGCCTTTTTATTTACGAAATCCATCGTTTTCCCTGATAAAAAGTTTAATTTATCCAAGTTCCCTTCATCTTCCTTAATCGTAACTTCTTTTCTTGGCTTTTCTACATTCAGGATCGTTTCAAATAGGTCACGTCGTCCTTCCTGGACATACTGACCAAGTGAATGAAGGTCGCTTGAAAAATCAGCTGACGCAGGGAAGATTCCTTTGTTGTCTTTCCCTTCACTTTCACCGTAAAGCTGTTTCCACCACTCGGCGACATAGTGAAGTGCTGGTTCGTAGTTGACCATTAACTCTATGGTTTTACCTTTGTTATAAAGAACATTTCGCATAGCCGCATACTGATAAGCTTCGTTTTCAGAAAGGTTCGCTGAGCTATATCGTTTTCGAGCATCTGCTGCACCCTTCATCATTTCTTCAATGTTGACTCTAGTTGTTGCGATTGGCAGTAAGCCTACTGCGGTCAACACCGAATATCGTCCACCAACATCATCTGGGATAACAAAGGTCTCGTAGCCTTCTTCATTGGCGAGTGTTTTGAGTGCGCCTTTCTCACGATCGGTCGTTGCATAAATGCGTTTCCTTGCCTCGCTTTTACCGTATTTTTCTTCTAAAAATGCACGGAAAATCCGGAAGGCGATTGCTGGTTCTGTTGTTGTTCCTGATTTAGAAATAACATTGATCGAGACATCCTTATTCTCTAAAACATCAAATAACTCTTGAATATAAGTGGAGCTCATATGGTGACCGACAAAAATAACCTGTGGCGTTTCGCGATCGTTTTTCTCAAGCATATTATAAAACGAGTGGTTAAGCATTTCTAATGCAGCGCGAGCCCCCAGATAGGAACCACCAATCCCAATTACTAGTAATACATCAGAATCGGATTGGATCTTTGTTGCTGATTTTTGAATACGTTCGAATTCTTCTCGGTCGTAATTTTCAGGTAGGTCGACCCAGCCAATGTATTCGCTCCCCGCTCCTGTCCCGTTATGTAACGCATGGTGAGCCGTTTCAATCTGATCTTTCAGCTGATCAATCTCATGCTGACCGACAAACGAAAGTGCTTTTGTATAATCAAAAGTTAGTGAAGACATCGTATTCCTCCATCTCATAGCCTATTCTCTCCCCACTTTATCGAAATAAAATATCGAAATCAAGCGACTTATTTTATGTAAGCGAATACATCGCAAATTAATTTTTCTTCAGTACAAATAGTATCACCAGGAATCTGCTTCACAACTTTTTAAAAACAGGAAGGAAAAAGACGACCAGAAGAAAGATGAAGCTTGTGCTGATGACGCCGATCCAGGAATAGTGATCCCACAGCTTTCCGACTGCTGTACTTCCGATTGCGACGCCGACATAATAATTGATTAAATAAAAGCTCGATGCACCGCTCCTATGATGGGTTGCTGCTTTACTGACGAGTGCGGCTGCCATCGAATGGGCGACAAAGAATCCTGAACAGATCATCGCGAGCCCCAACAAAACAAATGGAATTAGTGGCAGGACCGTTAACCATGTGCCAATTGCCAATATCATCAATCCGCCTAACATCACAACTGGCAAACCAAATTGATTTGATATTTTTCCAGCAAGTGGCGGGCCAATCACACCAAGGCCATAAGCAAAATACGTAAAGGAGATCCATTTCAGCGGCCAATTGAACGGATCCTCATGTAGATAGAAGGGTAGGTACGTCCATATTGCAGTAAAGACGACTTGCAATAAGAGACCCATCAAAAACAGTGAGAGCATGGTTTTACTTTTAAAATGAACAAACATTCCTCGGAGGTCTGTTCGGATGGATTGGGATTCCTTTCGAAAAAAACGTTCTTTCGGTAGTAAAACTATAAAAAGAAGTGTAGCAAGAACACCAAAACCAGATAAAGCAAAAAAGGTCGTTTGCCAGCTCCACAGGTCGGTTAAGTAGCCCGACACCACACGTCCTCCCATTCCGCCTAGCGCATTACTTGAAATGTATAAGGTCATTGCCACTCCGAGGTGTTTGGCTTCTATTTCCTCTCCTAGGTATCCCATTGCCGCTGCCGGTATTCCCGCGATAAAAAATCCCTGGATCAGACGCAGAACGATAATCCATTCAAACGAATTCATCAGCGGGATAACCATCAATGGAAGTACGGTCAATACTAGGGAGACCCGCATAATTGTTAATCTTCCATAACGATCTGCTAAAAATCCAAGTACAAAAAGCCCAATGATCATCGTTACAACAGAGGACGAAACGAGCAAGCTCGATGCTGTTACAGATACATGAAATTCTTTTACAAATACCGGTAATAGTGGCTGAAAGGCATATAGGGTTGAAAAAATCAGGAGTGAAGCGAACATAAATGCTATTGAAACCCGCCAAAATTCCGAATGTGATGGTGTATAGCGTGTTTGATCTTGTTCAGGGTCCATTGCTGTCACTCCTTCCAAACTTCTAAGAAAAGCGCAAGCGCCCTGCTTAGCCACGAAGGTCACTGGAAGACCGACGAGGAGGCTGTTGCCGCCGCAGGAGGACTGAAGTGATCCAAGTGGTTGGGCGCTGAAGCTGGACATTACATCCATGCCGCAAACTTTTATACTTTCTTAACGTGTTAAAAAGGAAAGACAAAAAGTGTGATCCACCTTTCGTCTTTCGTCACTGAAACATTACTTGAATTTATCTGGAAAACTTGTAAGGTCGATACCCCAAACAGCAGGGAGGTAGAAATAGATCGCCAATGTCACGATCACTATTGAAATTAAATTCAACCAAAACCCTGCACGTGCCATATCTGGAATCCGTAAATAACCTGATCCGAATACAACAGCGTTCGGGGGTGTCGCTACTGGAAGCATGAACGCACAGCTTGCAGCAACGCCGGCTCCAATCATTAAGCTATATGGATGAACAGAAAGCGCTGCAGCTAGTGAAGCCATAATCGGATACATCATGGTCGCTGTTGCTGTGTTCGACGTAATTTCCGTCAAGAAAATAACAAGTGTAACAACAATTATAAGGATTAAAAAGAAGTTGATGCCTTCTAGAATCGTCAGTTGTGAGCCGATCCATTCGTCTAGTCCTGACTCCTGGAACCCTGAGGCAATGGCAAGCCCTGCACCAAAGAGTAACAGAATCCCCCATGGTAAGCCTTTAGCTGTTTCCCAATCAAGTAAAAATTCTCCCTTTTTACTGACAGAAGGGATTAAAAACAAAATAATAGCAGCTGTCATCGCAATAATCGTATCGTTTATGTTTTCGTTTAGATTTACAAGAATAAAGGATCGTGAAATCCATGCGAGTGCGGTCAAGGTGAACACCGTTAAGATGATCTTTTCTTCTGGTGACATTGCACCTAATGTTTTTTGTTCATTCTTGATCACGGCTTTTCCACCAGGCAGTTCTCGTATTTTCATTGGAAATGCTACTTTTACAAGATAAAACCACGTAAGCGTTAAAAGAATGATGGCGATTGGAACGCCGAACATCATCCAGCCAGCAAATGAGATTGTAATATCATAGGTTTTCTTAACGACGGCTGCGAAAATCGTGTTCGGTGGTGTACCAATTAACGTCGCGAGGCCTCCGATAGATGCACTGTAGGCAATTCCAAGCATAATCGCTTTTCCGAAATTAAAGTTCTCAACATCAAACTTTTCTTTGCCTTCCTTCTTCAATTGTTCAGAAGCTTGATAAATGACAGCCATCCCGATTGGAACCATCATCATTGCTGTTGCCGTGTTGGAAATCCACATAGAAAGGAATCCGGTCGCAACCATGAAACCGAGAATGATTCGTTCTGTACTTGTCCCAATCGCAGCAATAATAAAAAGGGCGATCCGTTTATGCAAATTCCATTTTTGCATCGTTAAGGCGATGAGAAACCCACCCATAAATAAGAAAATCGTGTTGTCACCGTATGCCGAGGCTGTTAAGTCACCCGTTAATCCTCCTGTAAGCGGAAACAAAATAAGTGGAAGTAAAGAGGTTGCAGGGATTGGAATCGCCTCAGTAATCCACCAAGTAGCAATCCAAATCGTACTTGCAAGAATCGCTAACGCTTCATCTGACAATCCTTCAGGCTTGAAAAACAACATCGTAATAGCGAATAATAGTGGCCCAAGGATTAATCCAATCAGTTGGCGTTTTTCATACGAAGGTTTGGGATCTTTTTGATCATTTACCGTTTGTTCCGTTGATTTCGAATTCCCACCGGCTTCCCCATTATTAATGAACGAAAACGTCATTAGATCTTTTGCTTGATAATGCATCCTCCATAGGTTAGCCCACATACTTCTAAATCCTGAAAGCTCCAAACAAAACCCCTCCATTCTTTTTAGAAAATTGGCTACAATCCCATCGTTTCCCGAAAAATCTATGAGCTGCTGTATTCATATTTTATTGCTTGATCAGAGGGACATACGCAATATTTTGAGTACATCCTCTTTTTGCAATGTACGGAAGTTTCCGAACTCACCACGTGCCATTGCGCGGTCCGCAATGAGGTCCAGTTTCGAGTCATCGATATCATAATCCGCAAGACGAGTTGGTGCGCCAAGAGAAGCCCAGAACGTACGAAGTTGTTCAATTCCTTCCAATGCTAGGTCACGGTCTGATTTGCCTGAAGGATCTACCTCAAAGACTCTTACAGCTAGCTGTTTCAGTTTTCTCTCTGCAGAATCAATATTGTATTTCATCCAGTTCGGAAAAAGAATTGCGAGTCCTCCGGCATGAGGAATATCGTAAACCGCTGAAACGGCATGCTCGATATTGTGTGCCGCCCAGTCTCCACGTGCTCCCATTTGTAATACTCCATTTAATGCCATCGTTCCACTGTAAAGCAGGGTTTCACGATGCTCATAATTTTCAAGATCATCAATTACTTTAGGTGTTGTTTTAATAATAGTAGAAAGAATACCTTCACTCATACGCTCTTGTACCGGTGTATTTGTAGCTGGGTGGAAATAGGATTCAAGTACGTGTGACATCATATCCACTGCTCCATAAACAGTTTGATCCTTTGGAACCGAGTAGGTGTTTTTTGGATCTAAGATTGAAAATTTAGGGAAATTCAGCGGGCTTCCCCATCCATATTTTTCTTTCGTTTCCCAATTGGTGATGACTGAACCTGAATTCATTTCAGAACCGGTAGCAGCCAATGTTAAAACCGTTCCAAATGGCAGGGCCTCTTCGACTTCAGCTTTCTTGGTAATTAAATCCCAAGGATCGCCATCATATTTAGCTCCTGCGGCAATCGCTTTTGTGCAGTCGATTACACTTCCACCACCGACAGCAAGCAAGAACTCGACATTATTCTTTTTAACATGTTCGACCCCGCGTTTAACGGTTGTTAATCTTGGGTTTGGTTCAACTCCTGATAGTTCTATAACCGTCGCACCGATTTTATTCAATTGTCCCATCACTTGATCATATATTCCATTTTTTTTAATGCTTCCACCGCCGTAAACCACTAACACATTTTTTCCGTATTGTGGTACCTCCGTCGCTAAAGAATCTATTTTACCTTCACCGAAAATCAATTTTGTTGGATTACGAAACTCAAATGAATCCATATTAAATGTACCTCCTTACAAACGAATTACCTATATTATCTCCAATTTAATTAATCAAAGTAAAGCAATCTGTTTTTACCACGTTAATGAGCAAAAATGATAGGTATTATATGTTCATGCAAGTCTCATTCCATTTTTTAATGATTGATGAATAATTCTAAGGATAATTTTCCAAAATAAGAAGGAAGTAGATTCTTTATATAATTAAGGAGGCATTTACGATGAGCGGATTACAACGTACAGCTTTAGCATTAACAATAATCGGTGCCATTAACTGGGGACTTATTGGTTTTTTCCAATTTGATTTAGTAGCAGCAATTTTCGGTGGACAGGAAGCTGCACTTTCTAGGATTGTATATGGATTAATTGGTCTTAGCGGTCTTTATTGCTTAACCCTACTCTTCAAACCATCTGAAGAGGTAGAACGCGAACCCCGTACCGATATGACCTAGAAAAGAAAGCGGAAGCGCCCTGTTTAGGTGCATAACACGCTTTTTGTGTTGTAACAAAAAAAGCAGCCAATTGGCTGCTTTTTTACATAAAAAACGTATTATTTCTTTAAACGTTTATTGATCTGAGCTTGACGCTCATTGGATTCTTTCAACCAAAGCTTAAGCTTTTCTTCAAGTGTATTGAATCCTTGCGCGTTATCGTTTTGAGCTGGACGCTTACGACGAGGACGCGGTGCTGGTTGTTGTTTTGGTTCAGGGGCAGCTTGTGTCTTACGGATCGATAGAGAAATCTTTCCGCTATTTTCTTCGATGTTCATAATTTTAACCTCAACTGTAGCTCCCACAGATAAGTGATCATTTATATCTTTCACGTAATCGTGAGAAACCTCAGAAATATGAACAAGTCCTTGATGCTGGTCATCCAAGGCAACAAACGCACCGAACGGCTTGATCCCGGTAACCTTCCCCTCAACTGTGCTTCCAACTTCGTATTTCATACAAGTAACAACTCCTAATATTTTTTAACTTTAACAGTATAACACACAAATCTTCTTTATACAAAAGGGGCTGAAGTCCAACTTAAGACCTTCTAACTTTGGTGTCGATCGACTTAAAAACGTGACTTCTTCCCTATTATTAAAACCGATTATTAGACATCATCACTTACTGTTTTCTTCAGACTTTCAGTTCGTTACTGCTTCTTTTTCAACTGCTTCAGTTTGACGAAAAGATTGCTGGAAATCATACACATGCTCTACATAAATTTGATGCCAGATCATGAACACAAGGACTGTCCAAATTTTACGGCTATAATCCTGTTTGCCAGTTCGGTGGTCCTCAAGCATTTGTAGAACAACGCCTTTATTTAAATAACGGTCTGTTGGGCTTTGTTGAATCAATGTTTTTGCCCAATCGTACATTTCCTTCTTTAACCAATGTCGAATTGGAACGGGAAACCCAAGCTTACGGCGGTGTAGCACCGAGTCAGGAACAATGCCCTTCATCGCTTCCCTTAATGCATACTTCGTTGTCCCGTTTGTAACCGTACTTGAAGATGAAATTTGTGAAGCGACACGGAAAACTTCTTTATCAAGGAAAGGCACGCGAAGCTCTAACGAGTTTGCCATCGTCATTTTATCAGCTTTGACCAGGATATCACCGCGTAACCATGTATGCATGTCGACATACTGCATTTTGTGGACATCCTCATAGTTTGCTGCGGTCTCATAAAGTGGCTTCGTTACATTCATATAATTCCATTCTGGCTGATAATCAGTTAAAAGGTTAGATTTCTCACCCTCTGTAAACATTTTTGCATTTCCGATATAACGCTCTTCCATCGTCATGCTGCCCCGATCAATAAAGCTCTTTCCTTTCATTCCCTCTGGCATCATAGTGGATAACTGCTTTAACCATTTTCGGAGTCCTAAAGGCAACGTTTGGTACCCTCTGAGTGAGTTTGGCTCATTGTAAATTGTGTATCCACCGAATAACTCATCTGCTCCTTCACCTGAAAGAACCACCTTAACATGCTTTCTAGCTTCACGAGCGACAAAATAGAGTGGAATAGCTGCCGGGTCCGCGACAGGATCATCCATATGCCAGATGATTTTAGGCAACTCGTTAATGAATTCTTCAGGCTGAACGATGTAATGAATGTTCTCGACATTTAGTGCTGCAGCTGTAGAAACAGCAACATCGATTTCACTAAACCCTTCACGTTCAAAACCGACTGTAAACGTTTTGATCGCTGGATTGAACTCCCTTGCTAGTGCCACAATCGCACTCGAGTCAATCCCCCCTGAAAGAAAGCTGCCAACAGGTACATCACTGCGCATATGTACTTCTACAGAGTTTCTCATCACATCACGAATTTCTTCAACGATACGGTCCATAGGTGCTGACTTTGTAGTAAACGTTGGTTGCCAGTAAGGTTTAATCGACATTTCCTCACCAGGACGTTTCACGAAATAATGGCCAGGTGATAACTTACAAATCCCCTCAGACATCGTTTTTGGCTCAGGAACAAATTGATACGATAAATAATGATGAAGTGCTTCAGGATCAACCGTATCCTCATCACGTGTACGTAAAATGCTTTTCTTTTCCGAGCCACAATAAAGAACACCATCTTCCTCCAGATAAAAGAATGGCTTAATTCCAAATGGATCTCTTGCTCCAAAAAGCTGTTTTTCTTCCTTATCCCATATTAAAAAACCGAACATCCCACGGAAATCCTGGACGGCATCGACACCTTTTTGTGCATAGCTTGCAAGAATGACTTCCGTATCCGAGTGCGTTTCAAATTCATAACCACTTTCAATAAGGCCTTCACGAAGTTCAACATAGTTATAGATTTCACCATTAAAAATGATCCAATATCGTTCATTTTCAAATGATAGTGGTTGATGGCCACCTTCTAAATCGATAATGCTTAATCTGCGAAAACCGAACCGTACATACTCATCATAATAATGACCCTCATCGTCAGGCCCTCTATGTGTGATTAAGTTTGTCATTTCTCTGAGTTGTTCAGCCTCTTGTTGTTCGACCGGATTTTTCGAATCAGTCATATAACCGATAAATCCACACATAAGACTTTCCTCCTATAGTAAAAGGACTGAATATATATAACCAGCCACATTTTTTAAAAAATTGATACCCCTTATTATAACGGTTGCCCGTTTGATATTCTAGGGGCATTCGTATAAATTTCGACACACGTTCACATAAATTTCCGATTTACTATATAGGTTTCGATAACAACTGCCAAATTATGCCGTCGATGTGGAAAGTTTTGATAAATTACCATCTGAGGTAGTGTGAAAAGATTCGAAATATGTGGGAAGGAGGCTGGATATGTAGCGAATTTACGGACTGAACAAACGAGATAGAAAAAGGCTAAAGTACTGTAGTTCTTCCGGAAATTAATCTCATTTCGGACGAATTCCATGGTTTCCGGATGAATTATTCTCGGTTCGGATGAATTCCAGGTTTTCCAGACGAATTATCCTCATTTCGGACGAATTCCAATTTTTCCGGATGAATTCTTTTGAGAACAGCTGTTAAATCTGCTGGTTTTTCATTAAATATGATTTTCTTACACCCTTGAATATCAGTCATTGCTACTTTTAACGCTATATCGCTCCAGAAATGTCTCTAATATGTACAATCGCAAAGCTTTAGAGCAGACGATTACCTTAGTCCCTAAAGGGATGACCTAAAGGCCCTTGCTTTATACTATTACAAATATTTGATATCAAAGTGAATAATCGCCTACTTAGCTTAGCCTCTTCCCCTTTTTACCACTACACCAGCTTCTCTGGATCAAGAAGTTCATCAGCCTCTTCCTTGGTTACGATTCCTTTTTCAAGAACTAGCTCTCTGACTGTTTTTCCACTATTGTAACTCTCTTTGGCGATTTCAGCTGCCCTTTCATATCCGATCTTAGGATTTAGTGCTGTTGCCAGTGCTAAGCTTTTTTCCATTAGTTCATTCATTCGCTCCTCATTCGCTTGGATACCCCTTACACAGCGCTCTGTAAAGGTATCCATCCCGTTAGAGAGAATCGTAACTGATTGTAAGACGTTGTAACCAATAATCGGCATCATCGGATTGATCTCAAGTTGACTTCCGATTCCAGCTGTTGACACACAGGAATCATTTCCAATAACTTGAGAACAAATCATATATAAGTTTTCTGGAATGACTGGATTCACTTTTCCGGGCATAATCGAGGACCCTGGTTGAACCGCTGGTAATGTAAGCTCTGCAATACCCGTTCGTGGACCTGAGCTCAACAAACGTAAGTCGCTTGAAATTTTAATGAGATGAATCGCCACTTCTTTCAAAGCATGACTTATACGAATGGCTGCTCCGGTATTTTGCATAAAACTAAACCGATTTTTTGGTTTTTCAAATGGCAGACCTGTAGTTTCTTCAACCGCGATTATCGCCCTATCGCTATATTCCACATGTGCATTGATCCCGGTACCAACGGCATTTCCACCTAAACCGATTTCATACACCAATGGTTCGGCTTGTTTAACGCTGTCATACCCATTTCGCAAGCTCTGAGCATATCCAGCAAAAGCTTGGCCTAGTCGCATTGGTACAGCATCCTGAAGGTGTGTTCTCCCTGATTTTATAAAGGGATGAAAGTCTTCAGCCTTTTTTTCTAATGCTTTAATTGTTTTCTCTATTGCTGGATAAAATATTCGCTGTAACTCTTCGGCTATGGCGATATTAATGGCAACATGAATCGTATCATTTGTAGATTGAGCCATGTTTACGTGATCGTTCGGATGTATGATGGACCAGTCTCCACGCTTACCATCAAGTATTTCACATGCACGAGATGCTATGACTTCGTTAGCGTTCATATTTTGCGAAGTTCCTGCACCAGCCTGATAGGCGTCGACTACGAATTCATTATCAAAACGACCACTCATCACTTCTTCGGATGCTTTTATGATCGCATTCGCCTTCTTTTCCTCTAATTGATTGGTATCCCGATTTGCAATGGCCGCTGATCGCTTAATAATGGCCTGTGCACGTATAAAAGAGCGTGGTAAACGCATTCCGCTGATCGGAAAGTTTTCCACTGCACGTTGGGTTTGTGCTCCGTAATACGCTTTTTCTGGCACCTTTACTTCCCCTAGGGTGTCTCTTGCAATACGAAACTTTTCCATAAATCTCAGTAGCTCCTTTCCATAAATTGCAACTATTTGATTTATACCACGTTAGCTGTTTTTCAAAACAATTAGTCTGAGGATCTACTTACCATTTTGTTGCACGGAAAGCGGGATAACCATTCCGAACAGGGGGAAAAGGATATATTTTTGCCGGTGGTCGATGGATTTTCCGGTGTTCTGTTCGATAACCGGCTCTTTTTCTTTCGATAAAAGTGCGTTTGGAGATCGGTCTAGGAGCGGACCAAGCGATAGAGTCTATATTGAGCCATGAATCATGTGTAATAAGCTCTCTTTTATAGTAATAACAATTTCCACTTGGGTACTCTTCGCATATATAAATAACTGTATGTCTAGAATGCATGCCGGACCTCCATTAATACATAGATATGTAACAGTTTACCCATATTTAGGGTTTCACACTCGTTCGTTAATCTGTGCGCTTGTACCAATTTCTAAAGGGCTAAAGAAACATGGTTAACACCAAGCTTAATGCAGCAGATTACAAATCCTTTCGTTACTAAAAACCTTCATATAAACACAAGTGTATATGACTTCTTATGTTTAGTGAAAAGAGCTTGAAACAACATCAAGCTCTTTTCACTTTTTGTAACAGCTCCGTTTATCGGTAACGGCAAAACCAGAAGTATGCGCCGCTTATCAGCAGTAGGATGAATAATATGACAACTACTGCCCATACCCAGCCACCGCCACCACCGTATCCGCCATACATGGGATAAGGTGGATAAAATGGTGCTCCCCCAGCTCCTCCATATGGTGAAATGTTATATGGACTTTGGGCACCGGCAACTGCCGTCGGTGATTGAACTCCTGCTACTTGACCATTTCCACCCACAGGCAAACAATACAGTAAATTACCTGCTGGAGCAGTCTGAGCTCCTGCAAGCTGACCTCCAGGCGGCCGCGGTGGCGGCGGTGGAGGGCACGGCTTATAATCTGGATAACAGCCATATGGTCGATCGGCATCAGACGTTTCCGCATTAGATTCGAAATCGAATTCTTCGTTATCGTAATATTGAGGCATTCCCCTAAACCTCCTTATCGTTCTTCATAATAAAATATGTACCAACACTGCAAAACGGAAGGAGGATATCTGTTGAAATGCGCCCTTTTTTCAATTATTGGCTACATGAGGATTTATCGAATGGGAAAACTAATATAAAAACAATCTATTTCAAAAAATGGGGTGTTAAAGAATGGAATTAACAACAACCTCACCTCTATTACAGGTCAATCCATCAAAAAGGATTCAAGTACAGCATGTTGAGGTCTATTATGAAGAATATGGTGAGATCAGAAATGATGCCCCAAGCCTGTTAATGATTCACGGCTTTTTGAGTTCATGCTTCAGCTTTCGACGACTCATTCCGCTCTTACGTGAACGGTATCATATTGTTGCAATCGATTTACCGGGGTTCGGTCAAAGTGAAAAATCACGGAAATTTTTTTACTCGTTAAAAAATTATGGACAATTGGTTGTTGATTTAATGAATGCCTTACAGATTCAGAACGCAATCCTTATTGGGCATTCAATGGGGGGGCAAATTGCTTTACATGCTGGCAGATTGGCACCTGATCGTATAAAGAAGTTCATCCTGCTCGGATGTTCTGGGTATTTAAAGCGTCCAAATCCGACACTTGTCCGTTGTTCTTATCTCCCTTTTTTCGTCCTTATTTTAAAGAGATATATTGGTAAGAAAGGTGTACGAGAAAACCTTTTAACAGTCGTGCATAATCCGAAAATAATTGACGATCAACTCATTGAAGGCTATCGAAAACCATTTGATGATAAAGAAATGTTCTATGCGTTAATTCGTGTACTACGGCATCGTGAAGGGGATATGTTACCCGAGGAACTAAGCGAAGTTCGTCATCCGGTCTTGCTTCTATGGGGAAGGCATGATCGAATTATTCCGTTACCAGTCGGGGAGAGACTCGTTAAGGACTTACCAAACGCTCAGTTGAAAATTTATGAACAGGCAGGACATTTATTACCAGAAGAAATACCTGAAGAAATTAGTGAAGAAATTGGCTTGTTTATAACAGAAACAAAGTAGGGGGTGACCATTGTAAAGAAAACTTGGCGCTAGCCAAGTTTTCTTTATTGCTAACCCAAAAAGGGACACTTAATAAAAGCTAGTTGGTCGGGTTGAGCAATTTCTTTTCCGTTAATAATTTAGTAAGCTGTTCTTTTTCAAGATCAGTCAATTTGTACTCGCAATCACAGCCCTCGTTCTGAAGCACTATATCCATTACTGTATCTTCGTCAATTACAACTAAAATCGACGGATCTGATAATCCCTCAGGAATAGAGCCCTTTTCTAATTCAAAGCTTATATATACGTTTCTCCAATGACTTTCCTCAATTAAATTAACATTAATTTGTGAAAATACCCAATGCGAATATTCTCCTAGCCCAATTTGTATCAAAATTCTCACCTCTTTTGTTCCATTCGACGATAATCGACAAATTTACCTGCTATTTTATTTTGGTTTTTGGTTTACAATGTAAATCAAGGGGGACTAAATATGAAAAAGGTCACAATTATCTCATTATCTATTGTATCATTCATTCTTTTTTTAATGGTGTTTTTGAGCTTTGGATTTTTTGAAAATAAATCGAATACTGAAGCCCGACCATCAACTCAAACCGAGACTGAGACTCAAGAAGAAACCCCTGAAACTCCACCAGTCGAGCCACCGCCTGTTATCGAAAAAACAACTAGTGTAGAACTGATGGCGATCGGTGATATTTTAGTCCATGACACGGTTTACAATAAAGCTTCAGTAGGCAATGGTCAATATGATTTTAGACCGATGTTCGAAAAGGTTAAACCCTATCTTAAAACAGCTGATATTACAATGGCCAACCAAGAAACGATGATTGGCGGCACTGAGATTGGTGTTTCCACCTACCCTTCCTTCAACAGTCCGTTTGAAGTCGGTGATGCATTGAAGGATGCTGGTGTTGACATCGTTACCATCGCAAACAACCATACCCTGGATCGCGGTGAAAAGGCTATCCAAAACGCCCTTGAACATTGGGAAACGATCGATATGATGTACACAGGTGCCTACCGTTCCCCAGAGGATAAGGCAAGACTCCGAATGATTGAAAAAAATGAAATTGTCTTTTCATTTCTCAGCTATACATATGGTACGAATGGAATCCCGGTGCCTGAAGGAAAGCCCTACCTCGTCAACTTAATTGATCTTGATATCATTAAATCGGATATTGAAAAAGCCAAATCAAAATCAGATGTCGTCGTTGTCAGCCTGCACTTTGGTGCTGAGTACATCCGGATACCAAATGATGAACAAAAATTTGTAGCCAATGAAGTTGCAATGGCAGGGGCGGATATTATTATTGGCCATCACCCACACGTACTCCAACCACCTGCATGGATTGAACAACCTGATGGCAGTCGGACCTTTGTTGCTTATTCACTTGGAAACTTTTTGTCTGGTCAACGTGGGGATTATAAAGATATCGGGGGGATAGTCCAGATTGAAATCGAAAAACATGTAAAAGGTGAAAATGAAAAGGTCACATTAAAAAGTCCATCGTTTTTACCGACGTGGGTAGATCGTAACTTTACGATTCAACCGCTTATAAATTTACCGGACAAGCAAAACATGTACACTGAAATCAAAACCCATATGCGGAAGATGATTCCCGACCTTAAGTATATTGATGATAAACAGCAACAATAATTATTATATAAAGAAAACTTGGCTAGCGCCAAGCCTTAGCGCAGGTGATCGTCTTAGTTGCGCTTATACTATAGAAAGTATTTTTATACTTTCTTAACGTGTGATAAAAACCCCGTTGACGAAGTGAAAGATCACCTTCATCAATGGGGTTTTAAGATCAATTATAATATTATCGCTGCGATCCATCCAAAAAGAATCAGCGGAATATTGTAATGTAGGAAAGTCGGTACACATGTATCCCAGATGTGATTGTGCTGCCCATCCGCATTCAGGCCTGCTGTGGGCCCTAGTGTACTATCTGACGCAGGTGACCCAGCGTCACCGAGTGCAGCAGCCGTCCCAACAATCGCGACCGTTGCTAGTGTACTAAATCCGAGTTCCTGGGCAAGCGGGACGAATATGGTTGCGATAATCGGAATTGTCGCAAACGAAGAACCGATTCCCATTGTTACTATTAGCCCCACCAACAGCATCATGAGTGCTGCCACAATCTGGTTCCCGGCAAACAAGCCAGACGTCTGTTCGACAAGCACTTCAACATCCCCAGTCGCACGCATCACCTCAGCAAACCCCGCTGCTGTAATCATAACAAATCCGATAAAGGCCATCATTTTCATACCATCCGTAAAAATGACATCGGATTCTTTTACCGAAAAAGAGCCACTCAAAAACAAAAGGACCATACCGGTTAAAGCACCCATAATCATAGATTCCGTTATGAGCTGCACGGTGACTGTTGCCACAATCGATACAACCGCAATAACCACTGACTGTTTTGTGTGCGATGGACCCGTATTCATCCTTTCATCTGCAATCTCTTCATTCTCATAACGACGAGACTTCCGGTAAGATACAAACAAAGCAAAAAGAAGACCAAGCACCATACCAGCGACAGGTAAAATCATCGCCTTTGGAATCATTGCTAGATCAATCGTTAACCCACTTTTCGCCATTTCCTCTTGCAAAATCTGATGAAAAATCAATCCAAATCCAACAGGAAGCAAAATGTAAGGAGCAGTAAGTCCAAACGTGATTGCAGATGCAAGAGCTCTACGGTCGATCATTAATTCATTAAAAATTAAAAGCAACGGTGGAACTAAGATTGGAATAAATGCAATATGAATCGGAATTAAATTCTGTGAAAAAACCGATATTGTAATGATGATAAAAAGTAATAAGGCTTTAGATAGAGCCTTCTTTTTCGAATCACCTTTTTTCCCAGTAATTTTAAGAGCACCGGACACAAGTAGATCAGGTAAACCCGTTCTAGACAATCCTAGGGCAAATGCACCAAGTAGTGCATAGCTTAAAGCAATAGTAGCACTGCTCCCCAATCCATCTGTAAAAGCGGTTATCGTTTGATCGAAACCTAACCCACCGCTTAACCCGCCAACTAGAGCCCCTATTGCTAAGGCGAGAACAACCTGAATTCTCAATAAACTTAAAATAAGCATAACTAGAACCGCAATGATAACCGCATTCATGAAGAATATCCCCCTTGTGAAAAAACAACTTTTGCTTTAGTCTGATAAATTACTAACGTAGTAAAATATTGATTAATTTAACATGGAAACTTCGTACTGTCAACGGATTCTCGAGTTGTTATTTTTACCAATAAAACAAAAAAAGACTGTCTCGGTATACGGAGAATTCACACAAATACATCCCCGTTCGAAGCAGTCTCTCTCATTATTAGTTGGATTTAGCTACGAATCGCTCTGTTAATTTAATAAGTGAACGTGTCATGACGCCTGTTGCACCTTTTGGACCAAGTTCATTTGCCTTGTTGCTGTAAGCTGTTCCAGCGATATCAATGTGCACCCATGGTGTATCACCAACAAATTCAGATAGGAATACGCCACCTTGAACTGGGTGGGCTAGTTTACCTGCTGAATTTACAAAATCGGCAACATCACTAATTCTCAAAATCTTCGTGTACGGCTCGAACATCGGTAGTCGCCATACATATTCACCGGTTTCTTCTGCACAATCATTGAACAAGTTAAAAAACTCTTCATCATTGGACATAACTCCCGTTGCGATATCACCAAGTGCTACAACAACACCTCCAGTTAATGTTGCAAGGTCTACAAGATAGCTAGCCCCTAACTCTTTCGCATACGTAATTGCATCGGCAAGAATCAAGCGTCCTTCGGCATCCGTATTCGTAATTTCAATCGTCTTACCGCTCATTGAAGTAAGCACATCGCCTGGTTTCATTGCTGCACCATTGATTAGGTTTTCACTTGATGGAATAACAAACATGATATTCGTATCAGGCTTTAAACGTCCCACTGCTTCCATCGCACCTAAAACAGCTGCGCTTCCACCCATATCAGACTTCATTTCGTGCATGTTAGGTGCCGGCTTTAAGGAATATCCACCTGCATCAAACGTTAAGCCTTTTCCGACAAACGTTAATACATTATCCCAGTTTTCTTTCGCCTTATATTTAACAACGATGAGTTTCGGATCCTCTACAGAACCCTGACTAACCGCAAGTAATGCACCCATACCCAGTTCTTTCATATCTTCCTTCTCAAGCACGTCATATTCAAAATCATATTTTTTTGCAATTGATACTGCACTATCCGCAAGATCTGTTGGTGTAAGTAAATTCCCTGGAGTGTTCACTAAATTACGTGCTACATTTGTTCCGGCAGCGTAAGCTATCCCTTCATTCAGACTATCTTCAATCGATTGAACCTCTGTGTTCGTGAAAACGTTTACAGACTCGAATGAAAATCGTTTATCATTTTTCTTTTCTTTGTAATCTTCAAACTGATACGTTGCTGTAATAAAAGCCTCGGCAAGCGCATGAGCAGTTTGTCCTTTTTCCACTTGATCTGATATAAATGAATCAAGCGCAACCGCTACTTCACTATGTTTATTTTGTTTCAACTCTTTAGCCGCTTTTCCAAATGCTTCGCGAATTTTTCGGTATGTAAGATCTTTACGCAGTCCTAGTCCAACGAAATAAATTCTTTTCGCTCCAAGACTACCTAACGTGTAAAGCTTCGTTATCTTCTTTAACTTTGCAGAAAGATCACCACTTAGAAAAAGCTCCTTAACTTGACCATTCAGCTTCCCATCGATTTCTTTTACAAGGCCAGTCGGCTTCTTATCATCTTGAAAAATACCAACCAAAAGCGTATGTAGCTTATCATTAAGATTCAATTCACTTTGTACAGTAAACATCTAAATCCCCCTCATTTTCTCCTAGACATTACGAATTTTAACGCACTTTCCATTCACCGTTAATTTAAAACCTTCTCTATTATATCGAACTATTTCGATTATCTAAACATCTACGTCCAAATACAAAAATAATTCTGGTAGTTTGGGAAGTTCATCAACACGTTCGAATGGTACGGAATCGATTATTAACGGAATTGTATTCAGGCACGCTTCGAGATAAGTAATCGTTTGAGAAAGGTCTAGCCCCCAATATCTCGGTAAAAAAGGCTTTAAATATTCGTGTGCCTTTCGAAACATCATTCGTGCCCCTTTTACATTCCCATATTCATAATGGTAAATCGCCACTGACATTTGTAATAAACCTTTTAAAAATAAATTCTGCTTGTCTGTCATCCATATCTCTTCAAGAAGGTCGTGACACGTATAATAATCCCCTTCATTAAAATGAACAAAAAACTGATAATATTCAAGTGGGTAATTTACAGACAATGAATCTCCCCTCCATGGCTTAAATCAACCCAAAACTGGGTATTTATAAATATGGTACACTAAAATAAATCGATTCTCGAAAGGAAGTTGCACTCATTGGACGAATTACTTACAAATTTTCCACTCTTGTGTTCAATTTTTGCAATATTGTTCGCGCAATTTATTAAAATACCAATCATGTTCATATCAACAAGAAAGCTGGAATGGAGCCGATTTTTCAGCACAGGAGGAATGCCGAGCTCACATTCAAGTGGTGTAACAGCTTTGGCGACTTCAATTGGACTTGTAGAAGGGCTCGGTTCTCCTCTATTTGCAGTGACAGTCGTTTTTAGCGTTATTGTCATGTATGATGCAAAAGGTGTTCGCTGGCATGCGGGAGAACAGGCGATTGTAATCAACAGACTTGTCCGCGATTTCCAAAAGATGACGACAGAAATTAAGAATTGGCCTAAGAAAAATGAGGAAGAAAGACGATTAGAGCTTAAAGAATTGCTTGGACATCGGCCCAGTGAGGTATTTTTTGGCGCATTGCTAGGCATTACACTAAGCGTAACATTGTTTTTTGGATTGGGATTAGGAAAATAGAAGCAGGAGGATGAAAATGCGCATTGTTTCAATTTGCCCAAGTAATACAGAATTAACGGCTTATTTGGGTCTGGTTTCTTCACTAGTCGGAGTGGATAATTATTCGGATTGGCCTAAAGAGATCAACTCACTTCCAAGATTAGGACTAGACCTTGATATTGATATGGATCATGTTGAAGCTTTAAAGCCTGACCTGGTTCTTGCATCTCTTAGTGTTCCTGGGATGGAGAAAAATGTTGAACGACTTGAAGAACGAAACATTCCATACTATGTTTTTAATCCGAATTCTCTTGAAGAGATTGCTGATAATTTAAAAACCCTAGGGAGATTGACTGACCGAGAAGAACACGGGGATAAAGCATCTGAACATTTTTTACAGTTGATCGAAGAGTACCGCTACATTTCGAAGACCATTTCAGAGCGACCAAAACTTTATTGGGAATGGTGGCCTAAGCCTGTTTTCACACCTGGTGGAAAGAACTGGCTGACTGAAATAAGTAGCCTTGCTGGTGCCGAAAATTGTTTCCAGGATGTTGATAAAGCTAGTGTTGAATCGGACTGGGAAACAGTAAAGAATCGCGATCCAGATCATATATGTCTCGTCTGGGTCGGCGTTCAAACGAAAAAGGTAAAGCCTGATCTGGTTTGGAAACGGCCAGGATGGGGAGAAATGAAAGCACTTCAGGAAAAACAGGTTCATGTGCTAGATGAACCTTTCTTTTGCCGACCTTCTCCAAGACTCTTAATTGGATTACAAAAGGTCGCGGCTATTATCCATCCTGAAAAATACCCAGCATTTGATATCGAAAGTAAAGACCCACTCCTTAAAGGTTAATCTAGGAGTGGGTTTTATGCTATCTTAGTGAAGATATGGATTAGGTTGATATGTCTGGAGTTTCCGCTAAAATGTATCTAAAACAACCACTTCTTTCTGACCTTTATCTTCTATCTTCTTTTATATTATAGAATCGTTCCAGGTAGCTTACGTATCCTTTGGTGGAAACATTTGCTCTCTGAATACCTGCATGGATTCTTGCTCGTTCAATGCAGTTAACTCGGTTTCGGATAAATCGCCATCACCCATTTTTATTACATATACTTCAAGCTTCTGTTTCCCCCATTTTTCATAAACAGCTTCTACTGTTTTATAATAGAGGTCGATTTTGTGACTTTTAATAGCTGACCCAGTATCTGCCACAACTCCATACCCGTATCCCGGAATCCACAATATACTCCCAATTGGAAAAACAGATGGATCTGCAGCAATCGTTGAGTACAAATCCCTTCGAACCTGAACACCAGACTTTGTTATTCCATAAGCAGGGTGGCTTTCCGTTTTACCAGTTGACTCAATTCCAGCTGTATAGCCAGTGGCTACCACTTCCACCTTCTTATACTGCTCCCAATCTACTGTATCTCCCAATGTTTTAGGCTGTGAAATTGTCTCGGAAGATAGTTGCAAAGGTTTAGTGGTTGTATTTAACAAAGACTTAAAGATAAGGCCTGTCTGCTTTTTGACGCTATCAAATGCTTTCGTCTCTATAGTGATGTGTCTCTCATTCGTCCAATGTATAATTCCCGCAGCTTCAACTCCAGATAACTTTCCAATGGTTGTCACCAAAGCAATCGCGAATAGGAAAGTCATAAGAGAGCGTTTGACCATCGATTTAGAATGTTGCATCTCTTCACTCCTCTCATGCCTAATCCTTTCCAAAATAACCAACAATTATTCATGGCAGGCGAGAGGGTTCGGAATATACTGACTATTAAAACGTGACACCCTTAAAGTAAAAAGAGGACTGACTCAAAATGAGCCAATCCTCTTTCATTATTAAATTCAAAACATCTGGTATCCTCGAACTCTGAGCATTTTAATAGCTACTCCAGAGAGAATAGCACCTAGGAGTCCGAAAATAAGCACGATTATATCTGAAAAATGCAAAAGAACAAAACTATCGGCGAGTTTAGGAAATGTAACACCTGGTTCTGCAAAATACTGAAAAAACTGCACATCGTCAACGATCGTAATTACAACGATTGGATATATAATGGCCATAATCCAAGTCATACGCAGTAACATATTTAACAAAAAGCCGATTCCAAAGAACAATACCATAAATAACAACATGGAAATGATCAACGTCGGAATAGTTAACGGCATAATGGTCACCCCTTTTTATCCATTGACTAGTTTACTTTATTTCAACCATAAGCGTCAATGACTAATGAAAGGGGGTAACCGCCAAAACTCAAGTGTTCATAAAGAGTTCACCTTTTTATATCTTCACACGGTGAAGGGACCTGATAACCTCGTCTCTCTTAAGTGTGTTTACGCCCACTTCCTCCACAGTGATCACAGGTTTCTGAGCCACCTAGAAGTAACTGATGGTATCCTGTTCCCTTACAATACTGACAAGTTTCTGTACGAGGATTGCCTAGTTTTTGCTTTTGATTCATGTTAGTCACCTCTTTTATAGAATTTTCAGATAATATATCAGTTTTCGAGTTGTTTGAAAAATCTGATATTAGTCCCTGTGCGTTCATGTAAACGGATACAACAAGCTCTTCCTCATTTATTTTCTGTTTTTCAAACAATTTTAATACAAGTTGAAGATTTTATATTTTGAATATCCAAAGTGATTGCCAGGATTGAGATCTTGTACTGAAAATCTTTCTTGATTTGCTGAATCTCCAAGAAAGTAGGGAATCATTAAGGAAGAGTCCGGGTCATTTAATAACGACTGTGTCGACTGAAAACAAGCTTCGGAGATTTCCTCTTCTTGTGCCTGAAGCTCTCCACCTACAACCTTCAATTTAAAAACTATCATATTATCACTGATGGATTGCTTAATGACACCCGAACGAATCCCTGCAACTCCAGTGACCTCAGCAATAATCCCCGTTTCCTCAAGTACTTCTCTTTTCACCGCTTCATCGATGGTTTCCCCTTCTTCAACAAACCCTGCTGGAAACGACCATTTTCCTTTTAATCCACCATAGTTCTTTTTTACAACTAGCCACCGGTCATTATCCTCAACAATTCCAGATACAGCCAACCACACATTTGGCCTTTTTCCCATACTTTCTCCTCCATTCGACTATTAATTAAGTATAAGCAACCACATTTTTTATAAAAAAAAATGACCCATTCAAAGGTCGATCTTCTCCAACATTTCGAACGTACAAATGTTATTTTAACAAAGAAGTCCAACCCAAAATGAGTCACTATACTGATCATCTATAAAATTTATGATTCATCCATCTATAGTCATTATTTAAAACAGCTTAAGTTTACCCTTCTTTACAACTAAAGGAATGCCACCGAGTAAGAAGAGATAACGGTTATCAATGATTTTTTTCATGGCAGCAGCTGTTGCACCGTATAATTTCTTGTTTCCAACCTTACCGATTGCTTCACCCTTACCAAGAGAAGCAACTGTACCTTTGATTTCCGGTGTAAACGTTTCCGTCTTTCCACCGTTAATAAGCGCCTTTAGGTTACGTCCAACTGTATAAGCTTGCTGGATCGCAATCTGAGCTGTTGGAGGGAATGGTCGATTTATTTCTTCATTGATAATTAATGCACAATCTCCAACAATGAAGACATGGTCTTTACCAGGAGCACGTAGGTCTTTATCAACCTTTACACGACCTCTCATTGTTTCAAATCCAGAATTTTCAACAATTGAATTCCCACGAATTCCTGTAGTCCAAACAATTGTGTCTGCCTTGATTTCCTCGTTTTCAAGGATAACACCTTCTTCTGTCACTTCCTTGATTGGTGTGCTGAGCTTGAATTCAACACTCTTTTGCTCAAGTAAGTTAACTGCATACTCCACTAACTCCTCATCAAAACCAGGAAGGACAGTAGGAGCAGCTTCTGCACAGATTAGACGAACCTTTTCACGCGGTACATCAAATTCAGCACAAAGCTCAGGAATTCGTTCAGCCATTTCACCAATGAACTCAATCCCTGTAAATCCTGCACCAGCAACTACAATCGTTAGCATGCTATCAGCAGGATTGGGTTCGTTGTTGTAGCTTGCGAATAAATACTCAATATGTTCGCGAATCTTTCGCACTGTATTCACACTGCGAATGTTGAACGCATAATCTTTAACTCCAGGAATACCAAATGTTTCCGATTCAAAACCAAGACCAATTACGAGGTAGTCATAATTTAGCTCTCCATTTTCAAGCTTTACTGTTTTGGTTGCGTCATCAATCGAAAGCACTGTGTCCTGTACAAAATGAATTCGATTAGAGTCAATCACGTCTTTTATCGGCATACGTGTATGATCGTGATGCAATGTACCTGCCGCTGGCTCATGTAGCCATGTTGTTTGATAGTGATAATTATGCTTATTAACAAGCGTAATTTCAGCTTCGTTCAAACCTAATTCTTTCGTCAAACGAGTAGCTGTCATAATTCCACCGTACCCAGCACCTAGAATAACAATACGAGGTCTGCTCATATGATCCCATCCACCTTTTTTTATAAAATAGTTATATTCGGATAAAAAATATGTTCAAATAATTCCGAAAAGTTTGTTACGTATTTCACGTACTCAGACGTAAAATATCGCAAATTATACATTTTGTTCCGCAATTAATCATAATCGTTTTTTCAATACTTTTCAACCCAATCACGAGAACTTTTTAGTTGAAACTTGATATGTTTGTTCAAAAAAGCTTTCTACGAAGATGAATTTGTAGGCGCAGGTGCAAATGCTCTTACTTTGGACCAGAGAGCCCGAATAACGAGGAAATTCGACAGCTATTTTTACCGAACTTTTTGAATAACCTTACATAGAATAGTTTTTCCCTTTTCTTCATTCCTTATTAAGATTATAATAAAGGGAACAGTAATCTGGGGGTGTAATACATATGTCCGAGCAACACGATGTCTACGACGTAACAATCATCGGCGGTGGCCCAACTGGGTTGTTCACCGCATTTTATGGAGGCATGAGGCAGCTTAAGGTGAAAATTATCGAAAGTATGCCTCAATTGGGTGGCCAATTAGCGGCTCTATATCCTGAAAAATACATATATGATGTAGCAGGATTTCCAAAGGTACTCGCACAGGATCTGGTTGACAATTTAAAAGAACAAGCGTTTCAGTTTCATCCGACGGTCGCCTTGGAGCAATCCGTTCAAAAGGTCGACAAACAGGAAGACAATGTTTTTAAACTAACGACGGATAAAGAAGTGCATTATTCGAAAGCTGTCATCATTACCGCTGGAGTAGGAGCATTTCAACCACGTCGATTAGAACATGATAATGCCAAAGATTTTGAAGGAAATAACCTTCATTACTTTGTAAATGACATCAACGCATTTGCCGGTCAAAAGGTAGTGATTTGTGGCGGAGGAGATTCTGCCGTAGACTGGGCAAACATGCTAGAGCCCCTTGCACAAGAAGTAACGTTAACACATCGGAGAGAAAAGTTTCGTGCTCACGAACACAGTGTCGAACAATTAATGGGTTCTAAAGTTAGCATTAAGACACCTTATCAAATTAAAGAACTGATTGGTGATCATGAAGGAGTTAATAAGGTTGTACTGCAGCAAGGTAAAGGTGAAACAGAAGAAGAAGTAATTGAATGTGATTCTGTAATCGTCAACTACGGATTTATTTCATCACTCGGTCCAATAAAAGAGTGGGGTATCGACATCCAGAAAAATTCAATCATAGTCAATTCACGAATGGAAACGAACATCCCGGGTATCTACGCAGCAGGAGACATTTGTACGTATGAGGGCAAAGTTAAGCTAATTGCTACAGGATTCGGTGAAGCACCAACAGCCATTAACAATGCAAAGTCATACATCGATCCAAACGCAAAAGTTCAACCAAAACACAGTACAAGCTTGTTTTAAAAACATTTTAATAACCTGAGTGGAGAAAAAAGCTTAAGTATCCGCTCAGGTTTATTATTACACCTTAAGCGAGTGCATCGCTTTCCAATTTTTGTCACATAGAGATATAAATCATATATATGATTAAACAGAGGATTGGAACGCCCAAGACGATTCCATACGTTAAGTAATTGATATTCGTAATTTTACGGTCACGTGCTGTTTTGTCACCCATGTTAGCGATCAACTCCTTTCAATAAGTAGTATGACCGGAACTATGGACTTTTCATTACTGTTATTGCATTAAATTATTTTTTTAAAAAAATACAACTCCTATCTATTTAAGAACACTAAAAAGACCCACTCCATTAAGGAATGAGTCCTTCTTAACCCCTAATAGCTATTAACTTTAACATTCCTCAGGAGTACCAGCATTTGTAGCTGTCTTAAACGATGAGCCACAACCGCATGATGCGATCGCATTCGGATTGTCGATGGTGAAGCCTCCGCCCATCATGTTTTGCTTATAGTCAATGACCACACCTTCAAGGATTTTCTTGCTTTCAGGGTCAACAACGATTTCAATCCCCTGCTGGTCAAATTTAGTATCATTTTCCTGTACTTCGGAATCGAAGCCCATGCCATATGAAAGACCGCTGCAGCCTCCACCTTGAACTCCAACACGAAGATAAACGCTTTTCTCATCTTCAGCAGCCATCATTTCCTTAATTTGATTGGCAGCAGATTCTGTGATAGTGATCACGTGTATCACTCCTTTCATACTCTTACTCTTAGTATACAGTGCAACAAAGTGAAGCTCAACCTTCTCGATTTCCTTCAGACGTTTTGTTTTAATCGCAATAGGTCATTATGCCTTCGATCAATCTCTTGGCTATAATACAATACCTTCGGGTGATTCAACCCTAATAGTCTCGCGGTACGAACCATCTCACTGCGCAAACTTTCAATTTGTTCATTATATTTTTTGAACAGTTCCCTATTCGATGTCTTAATCATCGTCCACTCCTGGAGCACTGACGAGTAATCGTTGAGTACTTCCCATATCAACGACTGATCATTTAGTCAGTTTCTTTTTTTTATATCGTACAAGTTGCTTTTTATTGAATACTTAAACCCTAACTAATAGTTATAATAGTAATGTCCTTCACAAATGGTGACAGCAGGGCCAGTCATCAAAACGTCACCTTGCTCTGCCCACTTAATTTGCAAGTCACCACCCAATAAATGCACGGTGATTTCTTGTTCTTGATCCGCTTTTTCATTAAGGACAGCGGCAACAACAGCGGCACATGCACCTGTTCCGCATGCTTGCGTGATTCCCGAGCCACGTTCCCAAACTCGAAAATGCATTTCTTTCCGGTTAATTACTTCGACGAATTCAACGTTAACCCCTTCTGGAAAAATTCGGTTTTTTTCTAAAAACGTTCCGAAGGTTTGCACTGGGGCTTCATCAATCTCTTCTATAAAAAAAACAGCATGCGGATTCCCCATCGATACACCGGTCATTTTCCAGCATTGGTTCATGGTTTCCGGTAGATCGATATCGAGTTCTTCGTTTATAATACGTGCATCCGGATCCCCTGACATCGGTAAATCAGACCTTTTTAAGCGGGGTTCCCCCATGTTCACTGTGACCATCTTTACATCATCATTTTCAGGAAAAACAGTGGCTTGGACATTTCCTCCTAGCGTTTCGACAGCAAAGGTAGTCTTGTTCACTATCCGATGTTCGTAAGCATATTTAGCCACACAACGAATCCCGTTTCCACAATTTTTCGCCTCGGAACCATCATTATTAAAAATACGCATTTTCACGTCTGCCTTTTCAGATGGACCAATTAGTATGAGCCCATCTGACCCAATCCCTGTATGAGGGTTTGACACGTCAATAGCAAGTGATGGAAGAGTTTTCTCATCTATCGTTTCTCGAAAAAGATTTACATAGATATAGGTATTTCCGAGTCCATGCATTTTCGTAAAGTTAATTTGCTTCATTACTCAACTCTCCTCCATTCACCGCAATTGTTCCGTCGTCCAAAAATAATCCTCATCTGCTTTTAATATGGTCATTTTCGAATGACAACAAGGCATAATTAAATATGTTTTGATGCCTTCTTTTGCATTATCTAAATCTTCTTCTTTTAAAGAAGTCAATATATTTTCTCCATCACAATACGGACATTGTTGAATATAAATGTCCTTCATTATCCGTTCATAGGGCCATGTAGTTCGAAATGAAGACATGTTTTACCCCCTTACCTTTTTCTTCTATATTTTCTTAGTATAATCACCTTTCCGTTTCCTGACAATGGAAACACTCATACTGTGACAAAATGTTCAATAAAACTTGGCTTGCGCCAAGCCTTAGAGCAGGTGATCGCCGTAGTGCGCTTATACTATAGAAAGTATTTTTTATACTTTCTATAGTATAAAAAAGAAGGTGACTTGAAAGCCACCTTCTACTAAAACCTTTATTAGATGAGCATACCTGCAATTGCTGCACTTAACATGTTTGCAAGGGATCCAGCAATAATGGCTTTTACACCTAAGCGAGCAATATCCCCGCGTCGATTAGGAGCGATTCCACCAAGACCACCGAGTAAAATTGCTAAAGAGGAGAGGTTCGCAAATCCACAAAGGGCAAAGCTGACAACTGCAACTGTCTTATCTTTTAGCTCAGGAATTTCCGGTCCAAATGAAGAGAATGCTACGAATTCATTCAGTACGAGCTTTTGCCCGATAAAGTTACCGGCTCGAACAGCTTCATCCCACGGTACACCGATGATAAATGCAAGCGGTGCAAATACATAACCAAGGATTAATTCAAGTGTTAGCGACTCGAAGCCAAACCAGTCACCGATCCAGCTTAACAGTCCGTTTAGCATCGCGATTAGTGCGATAAACGCGAGTAACATCGCACCTACGTTTAGTGCAAGCTTCAACCCATCCGATGCACCACGAGCCGCAGCATCGATCACGTTGACGGTATCTGTGTCTTTTTCCATTTTAATTTGTCCTGCTGTCTCAGATTCTTCTGTTTCTGGGATAATAATTTTTGCCATAATTAATCCTGCTGGTGCTGCCATAAAGCTTGCTGCTAATAAATATTCAAGTGGTACACCAAGCAAGCTGTAACCAATCAATACAGAACCAGCTACTGAAGCAAGTCCTCCAACCATGACTGCAAAGAGTTCCGAGTTTGTCATTTTAGGAAGGTAAGGTCGAATTACAAGTGGTGCCTCTGTTTGTCCAACAAAAATGTTTGCAGTTGCAGAAAGTGATTCCGCTTTACTCGTTCCTAGCAATTTCGAAATAGCCCCACCAATAATTCGAATGATCCACTGCATAATTCCGAGGTAATATAGAACTGCGATTAAAGATGAGAAAAAGATAATGATCGTCAATACTTGGAAAGCAAAAATGAAGCCAAGTCCACTATCTTCAGCAACAAGTCCCCCGAATAAGAACTTAATTCCTTCATTGGCATAGTTAACAATGTTCTGAACACGACTAGAAAGCCACGCTATTCCTGCTTGACCTGCATCCCATTTTAAAACGAGAAAAGCAAAACCAATCTGAATAGCCAGTCCACCTAGAATCGTTGGTAAATTAATTCCCTTCTTGTTGTTCGAAATTAGAAACGCAATAAGTAGAATTGTGAAAATTCCTGCAATCCCCCACAAATATTGCATATGTGTTCACTCCCCTAAAAGTTTTAATTTAAATAACGAAAACGCTTTCTTTATATGTCGAGGTACGGTTGTCTGACATCTAACGTTTCACCATTACTAAATGTAACAGAATTCCATAAAAACTCAAGACATTTTTCTACTTTTATAAAAGCAATCTTATCCAAATTTAGGATTCTTTTTTCATCCTGCCATTTTAAAAGCATTTAAGTGCGTGTTCAAAAGGAGGACAAAAAGAGCCGAAATTTCTGAAGTTCAACTAAAATCGTCACTTCCTGTGACAACGTTGAACTGACTCACATCCTGTGAGCCCGAGGCGTGAAAATCTCGAGGAAGGCTACTAACTTGAAGACCTCATTGCTGCCTTGCACCGGGGAAGCTTTCTTCGTTAGCATTTCCCCGGACTTTTTGAACAACCTCTTTAAGTGTTAGGTTTCCTTCTCCAACTGAAATGTATCCATAATCTTGTAAATCGTATCGAAAGCTTGATTGCTTTGGTTATGTTCAATTAAGAAAAGCGTAAACGCCCTGTTCAGGTATGATAAAGAAAACTAGGTCAGCGCCAAGCATAGCGAAGGCGATTGCCTAAGTTGCGCTTATGCTTGCGAGTGCAAGCGCTGGAGATTCTGCAGCACAACACGCTTTTTGTGTTTGCGGAAGAATCGAAGCGACCTCGAGTACCTGGGCGTTGGAGCTGGACATTACATCTATGCAGCAAAATTTTATACTTTCTTGTAGAGTAAGAAACTGATTTCAAAGAGAAAGCTAAGTAGTCTTGGCTTTCTCTTTTACTTTCAGCTCCTCCTCATCAAACCGTACGTGAGGTTCTCCCTCATACGGCTTTCCGATGTTCTTCTTCCTTTGACTTTACGGTATCTAACTCGCTAGTTTAACCAGAATAGGACCCATTTCTTTTCTTACCTCATTGACATTTCCATGTTTCTTGCGTTTGTTCCTTTTCTTGTTGTTGAACAGGTTAAGTCGCTCTATCACATACCAATCAATTCGATTTAGCCATCTCTTAGAAAACGATGAAAGGAGATAGTAGTTCTTAAATCCGTGTAATTTCTTATTCAGCCCTTTCACCACTTCTTGAATATCCATGTATAACCTCTTTCTTGGTTCAAGATAGGCTTTAATCTTTGCACGCATTTTCTTCATTGCGCCCTTTTTGGGTATGTGCCACATCACATAGAACGTCTTTCCACCTTTTTTACGTCTTGGAAACTTTCGATTGTGAAAGCCTAGAAAATCAAACCCATCTGTGTCATTCCAGATGTTAACCAGTCTTGATTTATCTCGATTAATCGAAAGGTCGAGTCTTCCCATGATCGACCGAATCACCTGTATGCTTTCTAGTGCTTGTTTCTTCGTTTTGCACATCACGACAAAGTCATCCGCATATCGAACCAGTTCACCAAGGTGTTTGAATTTCTTTTCCCACAGCTTATCCATCGTGTTTAAATAGATGTTGGCTAGAAGGGGAGAAATCACTCCACCTTATGCAAAGAAAGTTATTATGCTAAGTAACTCATACAATTCCTTATATTTGTTAAAGTTTTAATTGTTTTACTTTGCATAATATCTCAACCTTAAAATTAGAAAACTTGGTTTTCAAATTTTTAAGGTTAGGAGAAATAGTAATGCAAAAGAAAGTTTTAAAGGAACTAATGATTGATCTTGAACAGGAACTTCTAAGATTGGGATATACCAAAGGAAGCATGAATTTCTATAAAAGACGGTGGAAGATGCTTCTTGAGTTTGCGGATACTTGTGGTGAACTTTATTATACGGAACGCCTTGGAATCAACTTTATTGAAACGTGTTTCAATATCCTTGAAAAAGATTTTGATGGGACACTTACCCAAAGCGAAGTACAGAACCTAAGGGTCATTCGAATGTTGGGAGATTTTCAACTACATGGGACAATTTTGCGTAGATATTATAAGCACAAAGAAATACTTCATAATCCATACTTTATTGAGGTTATTAATAATTTCAAACGTTACTGTATAGACAGGGATTATTCTGTTGTGACCATCGGTCACTATTCTAAACAAGCTGCAAAATTCTTAGACTTTGTTGACTCCCAGTCCTTAGGATCTTGTAGTGAGATTAACCTTGCTGTAATCAACAACTATATTAAAACCCTAGCTGGATATAGCTACAAAACAGTGGAACAAATATTGTGTTCTCTTCGAGCACTATTTAAATTTTTATATTTGAATGGTCTTACTGACAACGATTATTCTTTGAAGGTCCCTATGATACAGGCCAGAAAGCAGACGAGAATTCCTTCTGTCTGGTCGGAAGAAAATTTTAAAAAGCTAATCGCCGCAATCGACAGAGGTAATCCTACAGGGAAACGAGATTATGCCATTATATTCTTAGTTTCACGCCTTGGCCTACGCTGTAGTGATATCAAGAAACTTACCTTGGAGAACTTCCGTTGGGAGGACAAACAACTGGTTTTTGTCCAATCAAAAACTAGAACCATCTTATCCCTGCCTTTAACACAGGATGTTGGGTGGGCTGTAATCGATTATTTAAGATATGGACGACCGAAGGTTGATAGTTCATATGTCTTTATTAGACATCTTGCACCCTTTCTTCCGTTTTCTGAGGAAGATCATTTGCACCAAATTATAGCTAAATATATGAAAATGGCACATATTCCAAAGGGTAAGAAAAAGGTTGGAATGCACTCCCTTCGTCACACTTTGGCAAGTATGCTACTTGAAAAAGATACACCACTCCCTGCTATATCAGAAATTCTTGGCCATGTTAATACGGAATCAACAGCTGTTTATTTGAAAGTAGATATTGAAAAACTGAAAGAATGTCCTCTGGATTTACAGGAGGATACTGTTTATGAATAAATATCACTACTATGGACCATTTAAGTTATATATCCAAGAATTTATAGAACTAAAACAGTCGCTTGGCTATAAGTACCTTACAGAAGCAAAACATTTAAAGCGATTTGATACCTTCACAATGGGAAAATACAGTTCATCGAAACACCTATCGAAAGATATAGTTATGGACTGGTGTACGAAAAAATCCTATGAAAAACAGGAAAATTTATGCTCACGTGCTTCACTAATCCGACAGTTCGGGAGATTCTTGGATAACATTGGAGTAGACACTTATATCCTTCCAAAGAGTTATTTCAAATCTGGAGAACCTTATGTACCTCATATATATACAGGGGATGAACTGAAGAGATTCTTTCATGAAACGGATAAATGCAAATATAGTTCTCAAAGTCCATACCGTCATTTAATTATGCCTGTCCTTTTCAGAATAATATATTCTTGTGGCTTAAGAATATCTGAAGCACGTCTACTCAAAGTAGAGGATGTTGACTTAGCTAGCGGTATTCTGACTATTAACAATTCAAAGAAAGATAATAGTAGATTGGTAGCGATGACAGATGAAATCACGGAACGTTGTCGTGAATTTTCAAAACAGGTACATCTTCATTCTAGTGGAGAAAACTTCTACTTTCCAATGAGTGAAAACAGACCTATGACACTCGGGAATATTTACAAGAATTTCCGTAAATTCTTATGGAACGCTGGTATTTCACACGGAGGTAGGGGTTTTGGTCCACGTATACATGATTTCCGCCATTCGTTTGCGGTTCATTGTCTAAAAAAATGGTCTATCCAAGGAAAAGACCTTATGGTCTATCTTCCAATACTCAGAGTCTATCTAGGTCATGATTCGTTTGCCGAAACAGCTTACTACCTTAGGCTAACAGCTGATGTATTTCCGGAAATCACATTGAAACTTGAGACAATATATTCAGATTTGATTCCTGAATTAGCTGGTGACACCTATGAATCCAACTAATTTTGCTAAATATCTTACTGATTTTTTTACAAACTATTTATCAGGACGAAAAAATGCAAGTAAGAATACAATACTTGCTTACCGTGACACGTTCAAACTTCTTTTGAAGTACTCTCAAGATGTCAGAGGTATTTCAATAGAACACATCAGTATGGATACACTCTCAGCTGAATTAATTACTGATTTCCTGAACTGGCTGGAATCTGAGAGGAAATGCAGTATCTCAACCAGAAACCAGAGATTAGCCTCAATCCATTCATTTTTTCGGTTTGTCCAAGGGGAAGAACCTT
This sequence comes from Pseudalkalibacillus decolorationis, assembly GCF_024609785.1. Classification (GTDB taxonomy): domain Bacteria; phylum Bacillota; class Bacilli; order Bacillales; family Fictibacillaceae; genus Pseudalkalibacillus; species Pseudalkalibacillus decolorationis. Next base: position 69,870 of record NZ_JANHJQ010000012.1, on the reverse strand, counting down.
CCGGTATCTACCATTTTCAAAAAGTGATTTCTATTCCCGTCAAAAAATCCGAGAAACCAGTAGTAGGCCACCTTTCTCCTGAAGCAGTTAAGTTGATACTCCAACAACCTAACAAATATTCTGCAAAAGGAAGACGAGACTTAACGCTGTTAAGCGTGCTTTATGATACAGGAGCCAGAGTTCAGGAGCTAATTGATATCAAGATTTGCGATGTCTTCCTTGAATCTCCTGAGGTAATCGTATTAACTGGTAAAGGAAATAAAGTTAGAAGAGTTCCTTTAATGAAGAACACAGTTGCTTTACTACAAAGCTATTTAATAGAGAATGATTTATCTAAACAGTGGAAAAATCAATATCCTTTGTTTGTTAATAACCAACACAACAAGCTGACAAAAGAGGGAATTGCCTATATATTGAATAAATATGTAACCATGGCAAAACCTTTATCACGATCAATCCCTGAACATGTATCTCCACATATGTTTCGTCATAGTAAGGCAATGCACTTACTCCAAGCTGGTGTAAATCTAATATACATTCGTGATTTTTTAGGGCATGTTGATATAAAAACAACCGAAGTTTACGCTAGGGCAGATACTGAAATGAAAAGGAAAGCAATTGAAAATGTCTATCCAGATATCATTGACAATAACATTCCTGACTGGAGCAAGGATAAAGAACTACTTTCATGGCTTGCTGAATTGAAATAAAATTAGATATTATGCAAAGTAAATCGGATTAATATCCCATAAACTTAGGGTTTTAGTTGATTACTTTGCATAATATTGTACTTTGCATAAGGTGGATTATGCAAAGCTTCGCATAATCCACCCTGGGGAGTACCGGTGATCGGATTCCTTACTTTTCCTTCTTCCATAATGCCTGATTTTAGCCATTTACGAATCAACTTCAAGACTCTACGGTCATTGATTCGTTGTTCGACAAGTTTCATCAACTTCTCTTGGTTGATGTTGTCAAAGTACCCTTGGATATCGACGTCGACTACCCAAAAACACTTCTTACTCGCTTTCTTTATCTTTGCCATGGCTTGTTTGGCATTGCGTTTCGGTCGGAATCCAAATGAGCACTCTTGAAAGTCAGCTTCAAAAATGGGTTCGATCACCATTTTTGTTGCCATTTGGGCGACTCGGTCTTTAATCGTTGGAATTCCTAGTGGGCGTTTCTTTCCATTATCTTTCGGAATGTAGGTTCTTAAGACAGGGCTGGGGTTAAAGATCTTCTCTTTTAGCTCCAAGTAGAGTTCATTCATGAATGTCTTCTCTCCGTATTCCATTACGATTTTCTCAACCGTCTGCCCGTCTACACCGCCACTGCCTTTCTTTCGCTTTACTCGTTCCCATGCTTCCCATAGAATATCAGGACGATAGATTTTGTCATATAACGCATGAAACCTGCGAGTTGGACTTTCCTTGGCACCAAGGTATAATGTTTTCCAGAGTTCTTGAGCTTTTACTTTGTTGGTGTCGTTAGCCATTTTCTTGGCATTCACTGACTCTTACCTCCTTCTAACATGTGAACAAAGTAGGGTATTGGCATTGTGCCGTCCTTCCCTAGACAACGTTGTGTTGTCGTTGTCATCATTGGTACTATGACCCCCTCCGACTCCCTCTCATCCATCCGCCATTTCGTTGATCACTTATAGGCTTCTGCTTTACTTTCCCATGAAAGTGATGAGGAGGATATCCCCAGTTCCGTTATCTACTTTCTCAACATACCGCTCCCTATACCCCGATGGATTCTTAAGTGTTGTCTCCAAGTTCTTCACACCGTCCATGGTCTTCGCCTCCACGCTCTAGGCTCGACTTCCATTTGTCCTCTTTTGAGGGGTGTAATTGACGAGGCGGCAGGATTCACTTGATGTTACGGTCTGTTGATTCGCTCGCATTTCATTAGGAAACGCTTTGTCACAGAGCTTCAACCTTAGGATTTCTCCACCAGCTGTCTGTCAGCTACTGAGCGTCTTGGCACTTACTCAGATTGGACTTTCACCAACGAGCAATTAACGGCTTGCTGGGCACGCAACGTGCAAAAAAACCACAGTTTCATCAACTGTGGTAGACATACAGAATATACAAATATCGAATTTGTTTTGTTCTTAAAACATCGGGTTTTCCTCTAAATACTCATATATGTTATCGACAAGTTCGTCTGGCGTTTCTGCGGATACGTGTTCACCGTTTACCAATGCGTAAGGCGATCGAAAACATAGACCACAGTTCCCCAGACAACCATATTCAATTACATCTAAATTCGGATCCCTGTCAAGTATTTCTCTTGCACGTTGGGAACCATTTGCAAGATTACTCACACAAAATTCGATGATCGGTCTCATGTTCAACCACCTTCTTTCCAATCCTATCCTACAACCTCAAATCCTTACCCGTCAACCTGTTGCACTTTTTGTTGTCGAATGTTTACAACAAATCGTTTTTGCTACATCCTCTGTTTAGGGGATATTCGGACTTGATTTAAATCAAGAATCGAATTTACAATGTTCCTTTATAACGATTGTTGTAGATTTGTCACATTTTCGATATACTAAAAATGACCACGGTCACCAAAGGAGATGCGGTATTTGACCCGTGAGCAAAAACGGACTATTACTGAAGAACGAATTGTAAAAGCTGCGTTAGAATTATTTTATGAAAAAGGGTATGCAAACACGAGTGTAAAGGAAATTACAACTAAAGCTCGCATTGCAAAAGGGACATTCTTCAATTACTTTCCAACTAAAGAAGCACTCATGCACCATATTGCGGAAGAACGATTACATTCCCTTTCTATCCTTATCAATAAGGGGTATATACTATCACAACCAATGAATAAGCAATTAGAAAGTATTGTAAGGCATTTATTGGCATACTACGATCTGGATTCTGAATTCACCCGTGATTTATGGGCCACATTTTTAAAAATGGAAAGCCCTTTAACAAGATGTTGGATTGAGATTCTAAATCGCGCAATACTAAGAGGAGAACTTGAGAAAGAGGTTCATATAGAACGTGGAGCAGTCATATGTAACAGCCATTTCCATTATGTTTTGTCTACTTCAACAGAAGGAGATTCGAAAGATGTTCTCATCAATCGTTTCATGTCATTATTGGATTTTAGCATAAAAGGATTTCAAGAAAAAAGGGGAAATGACAGAATGAAAAAACTCGTCATCTTAGGTGCAGGTTATGGTGGAATGAAGATTATTAATGGTTTGCTTGATTCTTCGGATTTACCGTCGGATGTTCAAATTACACTTGTTGATCGTCTTCCTTACCATTGTTTAAAAACAGAATATTATGCTCTTGCTGCTGGAACGATTTCAGATCAACATATCCGGGTGAGTTTTCCAGAAGACTCGAGGGTCATTGTAAAATATGGTGAAATAGCCAGCATTGATTTAGAAAGAAAACAGATCCATTTTGATAATAAGGATTTCATTGAATACGATGATCTGATCGTAGGACTTGGTTGTGAAGATAAATATCACGGAGTACCTGGTGCACCCGAGCATACATTGAGCATCCAAACAATTGATAAATCACGGGAAACGTATCAAGTATTGAACAACCTACCGCCTCAAGGCGTGGTAGGTGTTGTTGGTGGAGGTTTAAGTGGAGTAGAACTAGCAAGTGAACTGCGTGAAAGCCGTCCTGACCTAACGATTAAACTATTCGATCGTGGTGAAACAATTCTTTCTGCCTTCCCAAAAAGACTAAGCAATTATGTCCAAAACTGGTTCATTGAACACGGTGTCGTTGTCGTCAACAAGTCGAACATTACGAAGGTTGAGCCTAATACACTGTACAATAACGATGAAGCAGTTACATGCGATGCCATCGTGTGGACGGCCGGAATTCAACCAAGTCGAATCATTCGTGAATTGGATGTAGAAAAAGATGATTCCGGAAGAGTCGTCCTTTCTCCTCATCACCATTTACCGAATGACGAGCACGTTTTTATAGTTGGAGATTGTGCAAGCTTGCCCCATGCACCAAGCGCACAGTTAGCTGAAGGTCAAGGTGATCAAATTGTTGAAGTCCTGTTAAAGCTATGGAAAGATGCACCGTTAAATGAACTGCCGAAAATTAAGTTGAAAGGTGTACTCGGATCACTTGGGAAAAAGCATGGCTTTGGATTAATGGGCAGCACAGCGTTGACTGGAAGGGTCCCGCGATTATTAAAATCAGGGATACTTTGGATGTATAAGCACCATGGTTCATAAGGATAACTATTTTGTTGTACCTTTCTTAATGTGTAAAAATACATCCGCTTTTTCAGCTTTTAACAATAGCATTTTTCGATTAAAATGATTATAATAGGAAGTAAGAAAGGGGTAGATAGAATGGAAATGCGCGGACAAGTAGAAGAGGTTCTTGATAAATTACGTCCATTCCTGCTTCGGGACGGTGGCGACGTTGAGCTCGTAGACATCGAAGACGGGATCGTGAAAGTTCGATTAATGGGAGCATGCGGTAGCTGCCCCAGTTCAACAATCACACTTAAAGCAGGTATTGAACGTGCTCTACTGGAAGAAGTACCTGGTGTAACCGAACTAGAACAAGTATTCTAAATATATATAAATAGAAATAGCAAGGCAATTGCTACGCTTTCGTAGCGATTGCCTTTTTTGCACGTTAAGAAAACTAAAAACGTCCTTAACACCGTTTAAGATTATTTTTTCCCGGTTCTTCACCAGAAAATAGCAGTGAAAAGGTCGTTTGCACTGGAACCCGGGTGATTTGCCGCGATAAAGTGGATTTTGCCGCGGAATGTTACCTCCCACTCAGTATGGTGAAGAGCTCTTTTTTCTTCTTAGTAAGCGCTTGAGCCACTAACCTAAAAAGCGGTGAACTCAAAAAAGTTCTGTTACGAACTGTTGATTACACCCCTTCCGCCCTGAAAGTAACGTTAGAATTTAACGAAATGCTCTTTTATTAACCGGAGTTTCAGGTTCCTCACCTTTTACTACCTTAACAATATTTCGTACGGCCAAGCGACACATTTCCATCCGAGTTTCAATGCTGGAGCTCCCTATATGTGGTAGACAAACTGTATTTGGGTGACTCAGCAATGGGTCTGAAGCGGAGATCGGTTCCTCGGTAAATACATCTAAACCTGCTGCAACAATTTCTTTGTTTTCAAGTGCTGCAACTAAATCCTTCTCAACAACAGAACCTCCCCTTCCTACATTAATAAAAATTGCATCCTTTTTCATTTTTTGAAAAGCTTCGTAATTAAATAATCCCTTCGTTTCTGCTGTCAAGGGTGTTAAGTTGACGACAAAGTCCGAAGTTCGAAGAAGGTCATCAAAACTTACATAAGAAGCCCCTAAACTCTCTTCAGCAGTTTTTTTACGTGAGCGATTGTAGTATTGAATGTTCATTTCAAATCCAGTTGCTCTTCTCGCTACCGTTTCACCGATTCTACCCATTCCAACGATTCCGATTGTTTTGTGGTGAATGTCATACCCAGCTAAAAGGAACGGACTCCAATTTACCCATTTGCCATCTCGAATAAAGCGTTCAGCCTCTGTAATTTTCCGTGCAGTTGCCATTAACAATCCAAAAGCAAGGTCTGCTGTTGTATCTGTCAACACATCTGGTGTATTGCAGATTACTATTTCCGCATTCGTTGCTGCCTCAATATCGATATTGTCATAACCGACTGCAAGATTCGCAATCACTTTTAGCTTAGGTGCATGGTCCATTAACGCTTTATCTACTGGGTCTGATAACATTGTTAGTAATGCTGTAGCTTTCTGCGCCTCTTCCAGAAGACGCTCTCTCGATACAGGCTTATCGTCATACTCCCACATGGAAACCTCGGCCAGTTCTTTTAGCTCGGTAAGAATTTCATTTGGAATTTTTCTCGTAATAAATACATAGGGATTGTCCATGTTTACTTCCTCCTGTACTAATATGTATAACAGGTGACTGATTCACACCAAAGAACCAGACACCTCTCTTACACACTTGATTAATAATTGTTTTCTTTTTCAAAAGTGATCTCTGTTCAAGTTTTCGTTAGCCAACCAACAGGCTCAATACTGACGTGTTCTACTGGTACTCCGCTTATGGAAAAAAAGTTTTTCATAAACGATTCATGATTTTCTTCCAATGATAACAAAGATTTTAATCGATTCGTTAAATCCGTTTTCATATGTGAACGATTGGATGTTGAATGAGCCTCGATCGTGTCAAAATAAGAGGATGGATACAACAGGCGTCCATATAGAAGCCGCCAGCTTCCTCTGGTTAATGGTTTCGTTTCGGTATAATCACTCAAAAATTCAGAGATCTGTCCCCCTGATGCCTCTTGTGTCACCATATGACGAATATATTCAGACACATCTCTGACAGGATGATCAATCACCCAAAACAATGGAATTTTCGCATAAATTTGATCCTCTTTTATAATCGGAACCCAAGATTCTGAGTGAAACCTTTCATGGGTTATTGTATAACTACCCTCTTCTTTCCCTTTCCGATCCCATTCATAATCCACAATGTATTGAATGGCATTCTCGGCTAGCCCTTCATAATAAGGAAATGAGTCAACAAACAAATAGTCAAATTCGCTCTGTAACCCATTTCTCCTTAATTCCTCATATCGTTCCTTCAGTTGATCAAGTCGTGCTGTCCATAATGGAACCCACTCGTTATATCGCAAGCTTTCCTGATTAGAGATTGGAATCCGTTCACCGGCTCGATGAAAACTCGCTAATTGATGGCCAATACTTCCTCTTTTTTCTCTATCGAACTTCGGCAATTGCAACAAGAATATATCATTTCCTTCGACACGAGAGATCCATTTCCCTTTTTGGTTAGGAATCCATTTCGGAATGTCCTTTACCCCACGTTCATTAAGATAGCTGACCATATATTGCATATCCTGAAGTGTTTGAAGATCTCTGTTAAGTAAAGGTACAACGATATAGTAGTTGTCATGGGCTCGAAACCCTTCGTATTCCCCAATACGAAGTCGTTTATCTACATACAATTGATAATAATGATAGATTTCACGCTCTAACAAAAGCGCTCCCTCCCCTCCCTTTTAACAGTAGTTTATGACACAGACATTAGGAGTGTTTATCAAATATGCGCAATTTTGTTTTTTGTTCATAACATAACCTAAATACCATATACTAAGAGAACTTAACGCGTAAAAAGGATGTTGCCATGTCCTAGAACTTATACATTTTGTTAAAGGTAACCTGGTTACGCCAAGCCTTAGCTTAGATTCATCTATGTTTACCAGACATCGACTTAGCACTTCACACCATATGAAAGCATCAAAGATACCACGTCCTTGAGGAAACCAGCACAAAATCATACTAAAGATAGGGGAGCATTCCATGAATGAACCAGAACCAAAGCCAAGTGATCAACACGTCGTTGAACAAAAAGCCCGTCATTGGTTGAGTGAGCGCGGTGTGACAGAAAATGATATTGCAGAACTCGTATATTTTCTACAAAAACCTTACCACCCTGAACTCGATATGGAGGTTTGTCTTCACAATGTTGATCGAGTGTTGGCAAAACGCGAGGTCCAAAATGCAATCTTAACTGGAATTCAATTAGATGTACTGGCTGAAAAGGGAAATCTTGAAGAACCTCTACTGGATATATTACGTAAAGATGAAGGACTGTATGGGGTGGATGAAATTATCGCCCTCTCGATCATTAACATTTACGGGTCAATTGGATTTACAAACTATGGCTATATCGATAAATTAAAGCCAGGAATTTTAAAAAAATTAAATGATAAATCAACCGGAGAGTGTCATACTTTCCTCGATGATATCGTAGGGGCAATTGCAGCAGCAGCCTCCAGTCGTCTGGCGCACAGTGAAGCAAATTCCGAATAGAAATGCGCAAGCGTCCCGGGGCAGCCACAAGGTCACTAGAAGGCCAGATAGGAGGGGCGGCCCAAACAAGTTCGGCCCAGCGTGGGAATAAACATGGAGTAATTCAGTGTTCTGCCACGCTTCAACTGACCTTCTTGGGCTACACAGGGCGCTGGAGCCTTTCTTTTTTGCAGTATAATTTGTGGAGGTATTGTTCAGGAGTAATTTACATCGCTTACCCCAAAATGTTCCATTGATTTAGAGACTGAATTGTATGGGTCGGCATCCTCTGAACACGTACTAGATCGCTTTCCAAAGTCACACCTGTATGCACAAGCAATGTATCCAACCCTGCATTTAAACCCGCTAGAATATCTGTATCGTAGTTATCCCCGATCATTAGAGTTTTTTCCTTAGCAACACCTAACTTTTGCATTGCCAGTTCCATAATGATTGGCTCAGGCTTACCAATGAATATGGGATCCACTCCGGTTGAAGTAGAAACAACTGAGGTAAGAGCTCCGTTTCCTGGGACGAATCCACGATCAGTGGGAAAAGTAACATCTTTATTTGTAGAAAGGAAAATCGCTCCCCCTCTTACAGCCAGGCATGCTTTTGAAAGCTTGTCGTATGTCAGACCTCTATCAATGCCCATCACAACATAGTCTGGATTTTCTTCCTCTACCAACTTCAAGCCTTTTTGCTCCAAGCTTTCCTGTAATCCAACTTCTCCAATCATATACACACTCGACCTTGGCTTTTGCTGCACAATATATTCTGCAGTTGCCATGCTTGAAGTAAATACTTGGTCAGGAGTGGCAGGAACATCAAATTTCTGTAGCCTTTTTGCTGTTTGTTCCCTCGTACTTGAAGAGTTGTTCGTCACAAACAGGTATGGAATGTTTTCGGATTCCAATGCCTTTACAAAGATAACAGCCTCTTCAATCCTCTCTTTACCTCGATACATCGTCCCATCCAAATCGATTAGGTAGCCTTCATATTTCATTGCTTACACTTCCTTTTCTTATTCACGTCTTCAAAAGAGAACTCAGTAAATCATCATAATTTACACGATCCATTAGATATGTAAAATGAGAAAAAGCCACCTAATGGGCAGCTTTCTTTTAATCGTTTTTCGGTAGAAATGCTGAAACAGGACCTAGCTCCTCGGTTAAATACCGACGAATCCGATCTGGGAATGCGTTCAACTCATTTATATGATCACTCAAAACTAATTTTATATGCTTGTGATTTAGGTTCGTATAATTTTGCACAAGTTCTTTACGTAGCGAAATTACTCTTTTTAACCCCATCGCTTCTTCTACCTTGATAACCTTTTCGTCTTCAAGAATATCAATTATGTCTTCATAGCTTCCCGGATCTCTCATAATAAATCCATCGATCATTTTATTTCCTGTGTCAATCATTGTTTCTATAATCATATGTGCCAGACGCTCAAGTGCGAGAGATTCTTTGGCATTTTCACCGAACGGTTCATTTTTTAAAATTTGTAAATTGGTCTCCAGATAACTAATTAATTCCTCAATTTTCTTTCGGTCAACAAAATACATACTATTCACCTAACTTTAATGATGTCTTTAGAACACTGAAACTGGAATTAAACTAGGGCGGGCGTAAAAGAAACCTTGAACCATATGGACACCATTCCGTTCCATTACAGATGCCTCTTCCGCGGTTTCAATTCCCTCCGCAACAACTAATGCATTCGCTTCCTTCGCAATATGTAGTAATCCCTGCAGCATCGATTCCTTAAGTTTATTCCCATTTATATCTGAAATCAATGAGCGATCTACCTTAATAATATCAGGCAGGACGAAAGAAATCGAATTTAGACTTGCATAGCCTGCTCTCGTATCATCTAAAGCAATACGTATGCCTTTTCGTCGCAACTTCTTCAAGTTTTCTTTTAACTGAGGGAATTGATGAACAGACTCCCACTCCGTTATTTCAAGTACTAATTGCGAAGGATCCAATGACGGATAATTGGCTAAATATATAATCCATGTCAGAAGGAAAATCATTATGGGCGACCGTTTGTGGTGATGTGTTAATAAAAGTTATATCGGTTTCTCCCATTTGGTTAAGCGCTTTTTTGATGACAATCAATTCTAACGGATATAGAAGGTTGGTCTGCCTTGCCATACTAAACAAATGTAAAGGGTGTTCGTACGGGCTATTAGTCGGGCCTCTTGTCAGAACTTCCATTGCGCTGATCGTTTGGTCCTCTACATTGATGATCGGTTGTGAAAGGAGTGAGATATTTTCGGTACGGATGATTTCGCTAATTTCGTGAACCATTTGATTATAATTTGTTTGGCGACTCTTTTTCGCCATTGCAAGTGCTTTCTGATATGTATCTTGTAATGACTGAATCGGGGTTTCTGAATTGAGTTCCAACACCATATACCCGGCTTGAAAATAATCACCTTCAAACTCATTTCCCGGAATGTGTAGATGTGCCGTGATATACTTCTGGATCTCGCTTATGTATCGTTCAGTGATACTAATTACGTCCACTCACTAGCTTTCGATTCGACGAAAATAGGTACTTCCATTGCAACATTCGATTTTTCGATTCAGTAAACAAACCAATCACCTACCTTTGCATGCACCAATTCCGTACACTTTTAGTTTATCATAAAAAATTGGAAATCCTTTCATTCGGATAATATTTTTCTATTCGACAAATTATTGTTATCATATAGAAAGCTATGTGTTATACGGCTTATTGTTAATCGATGAATTATTCATCTTATTTAGGAAAAGCGCTAATTTTTTTAAAAAAACAAAGCAATTAAAAACATAGGGGGAGAAAAATGGATAGAGAGTTAGCACTAGAAATTGTTCGAGTAACTGAATCAGCTGCCTTGGCATCGGCACAATGGATGGGGCGCGGCCTAAAAAATGAGGCAGATCATGCAGCAACAACAGCTATGCGTGCTATGTTTGATTCTGTAAACTTAAAGGGAACCGTTGTCATTGGCGAAGGTGAACTTGACGAAGCTCCAATGCTTTACATTGGGGAAGAAGTTGGCACTGGTTATGGGCCAGAAGTTGATATTGCTGTGGATCCATTGGAAGGCACGAACATCGTCGCAAAAGGACACCCTAATGCAATGGCAGTCATCGCAATTGCAGACCGAGGGACTCTTTTACATGCCCCTGACATGTATATGGAAAAGCTAGTGGTAGGAAAAGCGGCGGCAGGCAAGATTAGTATAAACGACCCGATTGAAAAAACAATGGATATTGTCGCAGAGGCTAACAACAAACGATTGCACGATTTGACGGTAATTATTCAGGAGAGACCGAGACATGAAGAGTTAGTCGAACGGATTCGACAAAAGGGAGCTCGTGTTAAACTGTTTGGTGATGGAGATGTCAGTGCTGCGATCGCAGCTGCTCTTCCACACACGGGAATCGATTTGTTTGTTGGAACAGGTGGTGCACCAGAAGGTGTTATTTCAGCCGCTGCGATCAAATGCCTTGGCGGGGAAATGCAGGCTAAGCTTGTACCAGATAATGATGAAGAAAGAGAACGTTGTATTCGTATGGGATTAGAAGACCCTACTCAGTTACTTACACTTGATGACCTCGTACGCGGTGATGATGCAATCTTTGCGGCAACTGGTGTCTCAACTGGGGAACTTTTAGAAGGCGTCCGCTTCCTTTCAGGAGATCATGTTGAAACAGACTCTATCGTCATGCGTGCTAAGACAAAAACGATTCGATCAATAAAGGCTCAACATCACTTAGAACATAAGCCAAATTTAGTAATGGAATAGGAGGGACATTAAATGTCAGAACGATTTTATTTATACGATGACACAGAACAAACAAAAACACGTTTTGTAAGCTTTATGGGTGAGAATCAGAGGTTCGATTTAGTTGTTATCAAAACAGATCGGCATTTCGGTAAGTGTCTCGTCTTAGACATCCAAAGTGGAAGATTCGCTATAATCGGAAGCGACGATCTTGAAGAACCAGGATATCTCGAACATGCTTATAATATTAATGAGGAAGACGCTCAAGAATTGTGTGAATTTCTTGAAGAGGAAGTGCTTTCTTAAAATAAAAACCATCCGTGATAACGGGTGGTTTTTATTTTACATGTGTTGTCCCCATACAATTTTTATGTCCTTAACAGCGATCTCTTTAGAAAGGCGAATATTTCTGCCTTAAATTCTATGAGAGATTCGTTTTGCTCTTGACTAATATAAAATCGTTCTGCAGCATTTTCAACCAGATTTATAATGATCCTTGAAGTTGATCTCACATTAATGTCATTGATTATTTCATTATCTTTTATGGCTTTATTTATATTATCCTCAAGCCAATTATAATAAGGTTGATAGATCGACTCCCATTTTTCCATTGAATAATCAATCGCAAGACCCGAATAGCAAAGGACGATAATGTCTTTGTACGAATCTGTAATAGTAAATGTTTCTTCAATTACGATTTCCATTTTATCCCAAAAACTTTCTTTCCCTTGGATTCTCCCTTTAATACCTTCCAATGTAGTGGTGAGAAGGCTATCCGCAATAGCTGGTATTAATGCATTTTTTGATGAAAAATATAAATAAAAAGTACCTTGCGCAACCCCCGCTTTTTTAACAATATCTGAAATGGAAGTTTTATCAAGTCCTTTTTCAGAAATGACGTCAATCGACGCTGATAAGATTTTATTATATTTCCCATCAGAATTACTTACCATATCTTAAACACTCCATCCTCATTATGAATGACTATCATTCATTATGTTGTATAAATAATGTATTGTCAAGCCAGATAAAAACCAATACGAAACCTTGTATCGAAACAAAAAAGATAAATACAACTTATAATAACCCTAATATAACACAATCCGAGAAAAAATTGTAAACACATCAAACCACTTAATTATCACTTTCCAAGGGCAAGATAAAAGTGGGGAAAAAAGTCATACCTTCTTTCCGATAAACGTATAATCATAGTACTCCAACGACATCTTTATTTAAACAAAATGCCCGAGGGGAGTGGTACCGTTTGGCAAGAAAAAAAGGTTATCATAAGGAAGCAGAACAATATTCCGATTTCTCGAATGTAGAAACAATGCATCGATTTGTACTGCCCGAAGATTTACCTGAAGGTCCGTATGGGTCACCAGTTGTTTCCTCGATTGGAAAAACAACCCCATTTGATGAAGACCAACGAACCTATAGTGCATTCAACTATGAGAACAAGTCGCTTCATCAAGGAACTCCAAGACAATATCCAGGTGCACATCCTACACATGATGACCCGAACCAAAATGATGAACCCCCTTATGGCCGCTAGTACTAAGAGCCTGACCCTATGGGTCGGCTCTTTCTTTACACGTTAAGAAAGTATAAAAAATACTTTCTATAGTATAAGCGCAACTAAGGCGATCGCCTGCGCTAAGGCTTGGCGTTAGCCAAGTTTTCTTTATTTTTCTTTGCTTTTCTTCGTTTTTACTTTTTTTATAATAAAATAGGCGCAACCAAAATTACAGTACTCCAAAATGTATTCAGGCACTGTACTATACTTCGTATCAAAAGATGCTTTGTCATGGCTATCATCAAAAAAGCCTCTTAGTCGAAGCTGATTATAACCCCAATCGCCAACAATATAATCGTATTTATGTAAAATTTCACTGTATCTAGATTTAAATTCTTCTTCATTCCAGCCTTCTCTATAGTCTTCAATGATTTCGTAAAGATTTCCCTGAATGTTAATCAATTCCATCACTCCGTTTCACTTCTTTATTTTATCACGATTTGCTATAAGATGCCTCTTGTTCATTTTGTATAACCTTGCAGGTTCCAGCAAAATCTATACTCAGGAGGTGAAATGAATGAAAGAATTATTCATGACCGTATTTCTGTTCAGTATATTAGGACTTACTGGCTGTGGAATGACAAATGATGAGTATGAGGGTGCAAACGGAAATGGCGTCAATCCGACAAAGACCAATGAGTTGGAAAACCAAGCTGGAACACGAGGTGAGGGACAAGCGGAAAGAATGGATGATTACGGATACACACGTATTCAATCTCCACTTGGTAATGGAAGTCGTATATTTGGAGATTCACCTAAAATTGATAAAAAACAGTTGTCCACGATCATTTCACGTTTAGTGATGCAAATGGAAGAAGTCAATGATGCTGCCACTTTGGTTACATCAGAAGAAGTTCTAATTGTTTATGATACAGATGCTGAAAATCGCAATCAAATGGCAGATAAAGTTAAAAGGTCTGCTATATCCGTTGTACCAAGATATTATCATGTGTATGTTTCCGATGACACAACATTATTTGAATCTATTGAGCGTTATAAAAATTTAGATGATAACACTGAAAATGTAGAAAGCAGTCTTAATGCTTTAATTAAAGAAATGAAAAAATCTCCTCAAGGGAAACGAATGAGTGAAGGCGAAGATGAAAATGGTGTTCATGACGGTGAAATGAACGATAACAAGAATAATGACCAAGCTAAGTAAACATATAAAAACGGGGTGAAGCGCTTCACCCCGTTTTATATTATATTATATTAATTTGCTTCTTGCTGTCTTTTAGATGCTGCGTTAACCTGCTCATCCGCATGATAAGAAGAACGGACAAGAGGCCCAGATTCACAATGACTAAATCCTTTTGATAATGCAATTTCTTTCAATTCAGCGAATTCATCTGGGTGATAGTATTTTATCACTTTCAGGTGTTTTTTCGTCGGTTGCAAGTATTGTCCGATTGTCATAATGTCTACATTGTTCGCACGAAGGTCGTCCATTGTTTCGATAATTTCTTCCTTCGTCTCACCAAGACCAATCATAATGCTTGATTTTGTAGGAATTTCCGGTTGCATTTCTTTTGCACGACGCAAGAATTCAAGTGATCGCTCATAGGTTGCTCTAGCACGAATTCTTGGAGTAAGACGTTTGACGGTTTCTATATTATGATTTAATATATCTGGTTTTGCGTCCATCAATGTTTTTAAATTTTCATATCTCCCCATCATATCTGATGGCAGAACCTCGACTGTACAAAACGGACTTTTACGTCGGACAGCTCGTACAGTTTCTGCGTATACGCCTGAACCGCCATCCTTTAAATCATCTCGTGCAACCGCAGTGATGACCGCGTGCTTAAGACCCATCAACTCGACTGAATCAGCCACACGTTCAGGCTCATTTAAGTCTAGCTCGTTTGGAAGTCCCGTCTTAACAGCACAGAACCGGCAGGCACGAGTGCAGACGTCCCCAAGGATCATAAAGGTAGCCGTCTTTCGAACAGCCCAGCATTCATGAATGTTCGGACATCTTGCTTCTTCACAAACGGTATGTAGGTTTTTCTCGCGCATCATCTTTTTTAGACCTGTATAGTTTTCATTCGTATTTAATTTAATTTTTAGCCAGTCTGGCTTTCGAAGATGTTCTTCTTTTTTTGCCATCTTATTCACTCCAATGTTGGATTTGATTTAAGATTCGGCATTGAGTTCATACTTACTCTGATGCACCAATCTAATACTTCTATACTGTATCATAATGTTATTTAAAGTTCCATCTCAACTGCTCTCTAACGTTCATTTCCAACATTTGAGATAAATGTTTTGTTCTGTTCAATACAAACTAACATTATGAAAAGATACAGGAAAGGAATGAACTCCCTGTATGAGATATTTCGTTGTGTTTTTAATGTTTATCATAATGGGATCTATAATGTTAACAACTGATGTTTCTGCAAAATCAAAGTACCAAAAAGAAGACGTCGACAGGTTTGCTCTCTACCATAAAATAGAGGCAATTACCTCCGTACCTTGGTATTATTTAGCTGCTGTTGATCAATATGAACGTTCAATCCGTAAAACTCAGAAGGATTTACCTGAGGAAAAAGGTTTGGTCGGTATATATTACTCTCCACGGCAATGGGTTGGTCCATTAAACCCTAATCTAAATGATACAAATCCAGCTACAATTGCATTATTTGAAGGAATAGGTCTAGATGGGAATGGAGATGGAAAAGCTGAACGGGAAAACGATGAGGATGTTCTTTATACGTTTGCTCATTATTTGCAATCATACGGGTTTGATGAAGAAAACCTTAAAATTGGATTGTGGGAATATTATCAACGTGATAAGACCGTAGATATTATTTTGGGGATGGCAAAAGTCTATAAAGAATACCAAACGTTAAGCCTCAATGAAAGGGCTTTCCCCGTTCCATTAAACGCAAATTACAGCTATCGAAACACCTGGGGAGACCGACGTGGATTTGGTGGATTAAGAATTCATGAGGGGACAGATATCTTTGCTGATTATGGAGTTCCTGTTCGGGCTACAACATACGGGGTCGTAGAAGTTGCTGGTTGGAATCGATTCGGAGGATGGCGTGTTGGTATCCGTGACTTAAATAACGTTTATCACTATTACGCCCATCTAAAAGGATTTGAAAAAGGAATAGGTAAAGGTTCCGTTGTAAAGCCTGGACAAGTGATTGGTTATGTTGGGAGTTCTGGTTATGGACCACCAGGAACCCAAGGTAAGTTTCCACCACACCTTCACTATGGGATGTACCGTGATAATGGATTCAGTGAGTGGTCGTTTGATCCTTATCCATATTTGAGAGCGTGGGAAAGGCTTGAACGAATTAAAAACCGTAAATAACAGGGAAATTCGATTCAAAAAGAAAAAGGGGTTAACTCATTAATCGAGTCAATCCCTTTTTTTAATTATTTCTTTGCCTTCTCTACTTTAACAGCATTCACGACACTGGCGATAAGGCCACCCCAAAGGATTACCATCCCGATCACCATCATTGTAATAGCGCCACCAGACATGTTATCCTACCTCCTTTTTCTCTTCTGTTGATTTGCTCCATTTTTTAAGAGAAAGAAGAACACCTACAACGATAACCGCAACAGCAATGAAAGCGCCTGGGAAAAGGATAAATGAATCTGTGTAGCTTCCATAGTTCCCGGATTCTGTATCAAATTGCTGTAGGAAGTTTTGTTTCAACAGATCGAACATCATATAACCTAGAACGACCGGAGTAATAACAGATAGACAGATCTTCCACCATAATCCAGTTCGAATATCAGAGACACCATTTGCATGTTCCTGTAATGGGTTAAGCTGTTTAAATACCCATGCAATTAAGACAACTTCGATTAATCCAGCCAATGCAATTCCAAACTGATTAATAAAATAGTCTGCAACATCTAGGAAGAACAATCCGCCTTGTGTAGAGTAAACGATTGAAATGATTGAAGCGGCACCACCACCAAATAGAACAGCCTTATTTCGAGAAATATTAAACTTCTCTTGAATACCTGCAACAAACACTTCACATATTGAAATTAATGATGTAAACCCTGCGAAAACTAATGATAGGAAGAATAAGACACCAAACACTTCTCCAAAGACTGGTATTTCATTTATAATTTGTGGGAATACCGCGAAAGCTAAGCCCACGCCTGCATCCGCTACTTCAGATACCGGTAAGTTAGCCTGAGTTGCCATAAATCCTAACGCAGCAAAAACCCCGATTCCTGCTAATAACTCAAATCCTGAGTTGGCGAAACCTGTAATAAACGCATTGTTGGTAATATCGGATTTCTTTGGTAAATAACTCGAATAAGTAATCATAATGGCAAATCCGATTGATAAACTAAAGAAAATATGTCCATAGGCAGCTACCCATACTTTTCCGTCCCAGATCGAATCCCAGTTCGGCTGAAAGAAAGCTTCTAACCCTACTGTTGCACCTTCAAGTGTGATGGCACGAATGACAATAATGATAAACATCACCACAAGTGTTGGGATAAAGATTTTATTTGCTTTCTCGATTCCTTTTTTAACACCTTTAAATAAAATACCTAGTGTAATAACCCATGCAATAACTAATGGAATAAAGACGCCTGGAACAATACTACCAAATTCACCAGGTGTAGCGGCAATATTTAAATACTCTCCCATTAAAAATCCGCCTGTATCTTCTCCCCACTCTTTTGAAAAGGAAAAGATCGTATACGATAAGGCCCAACCAATAATAACGGAATAATAAGTAGCAATGACGAATGCTACTGCAACTTGCCACCATCCGACCCACTCCATCTTCTTATTCATTCTAAAGAAGGATAGTGGTGCAGATCCCCGGTATTTATGACCTAAGGTGAATTCCATAATTAAGATTGGAATTCCGGCAGTAAGCAGTGCAAATAAGTACGGTAAGAAAAAGGCTCCCCCACCATTTTCATAGGCTACGTATGGAAACCTCCATATGTTGCCTAAACCTACTGCAGAACCGACAGCAGCTAATACAAATCCTGCTCTTGTCCCCCATTGTGCACGATTCTCCATTAAAGTTCCCCCATTCCTAATGTTAGTACACTAAAAGTTTTTAAACCTTTAGTCTTTTCTGACTATTTCGCTTATTAGTATATCTATTACGCTTGACCATGTCAAAGTATTCTTTAAAATTTTAGTTATATGTGACTACGTTTAACACCTAGCAATTTAGTAGGAAATCCCTAAGTATAAAGAAAAGCGGAAGCGCCCTGTTCAGGTGCAACAAGCGCTGGAGATTCTGCAACATAACACGCTCTTTGTGTTTGTGGAAGAATTGAAGCGACCTCGAGCACCTGGGCGCTGGAGCTAGACATCGCATCCATGCGCAAATTTTTATACTTTCTACTTGCCTTCAAGATAAAAGGACTGGCAGCAATGTGCCAATCCTTGAAGTACATGTTTATGAACTTGATTTTATTATACGTTAGGAAAGTATAACTTTTCAACAAGAAGTATAAGCGACGTTGAGGAAAAGTTTACTTACGTCCCAAGTATAAGCGCAACTAAAGCTCAGCCTATGCCAAGGCTTGGCTTTGCCAAGTTTTCTTTATTTGTTTGAACTGGTTTCCGTTGATGCTTCTACATTTACGGAACCTACATTTTTCAGAGCAAGTGAAACGATAACTAAGAGTACGATTGAGACAAGTAGTGTGATTAATATACTCTGTGTAAATCCGAGTACAAGGAACCCAGCAGCACTAATCAATGCTGCTAACAGCGCATAAGGAAGCTGTGTCATAACATGATCAATATGATTACTCCCTGCACCAGTTGATGATAAGATCGTGGTATCAGAAATTGGTGAACAATGGTCTCCAAACACAGATCCCGCTAGTACAGCAGCAAGTACTGGAAGCAAATAGGTGATATCAGTTGCAGCTGCAATTTCTCCAGCAATCGGCATCATGACACCAAAGGTTCCCCATGATGTTCCTGTCGCAAATGCCATAATGCCAGAAATAATGAAAAGTAATACAGGTAGAAAGGCAATGTTAATATTACCATCGACTATACCTGCTAAATATTTACCTGTACCGATTTCATCAATAATTTCGACAATAACCCAGGCGAAAACTAAAATATATATCGCCGGAAGCATTGATTGGAGTCCTTTCCAGATTCCAAGTCTTAAGTGCTTACCAGGTAGCCCTTTCGTTAAGAAAAAAATAAGAGTAACTGCTAGACCAATTAACGCTCCCCAAACAAGTGATTTTGCGACATCTGTATTTTCAAACATCGCTAGAAGCGTCACGTCTCCCTTAGTTGCTTGAGCACCTGTGTATAGCATCGCTCCAACTGTGCCAATAATTAATGCAATGATCGGCCATATCAGGTCGCCGACTGTTCCTTTATCACTCTCAGGCAAATCCATTTGTTGTCCAGGGACAGACTTGCTAGCTGGGTCTACGACCAGACCTTCATTAATCGCACGCTCTTCATGTGTTTTCATTGAGAACAGATTAATGTTAAGAATTGCTGTTGCAAACACTAAAAGCAATGCAGATAATGCATAAATATTCATTGGAATAATTTTCATAAATGCTTCAAGTGCTCCAATGTTCGTCACTTCATGAGTTGCTAATATAGTACCAATCAATCCGATGATATAAGCTCCCCAACTAGAAACTGGTGAGATGACACACACAGGTGCTGCTGTCGAATCAATATAATAAGCAAGCTTTGCGCGCGAAATACGGTGGCGGTCTGTCAAAGGACGACTGACATTACCGACTGCAAGGGAATTAAAGTAATCATCAATAAAAATAATTAGTCCTAAAAATATCGTTAAAAGTTGTGCCCCGACACGTGACTTAACTTTTTTACTCGCCCATTCCCCAAAAGCACGACTTCCACCTGCAATCGCAATCAGAGAAGTCATAATCCCTAAAAGTAGTAAGAACAAAAGAATAAATATTGTCCACTTATTTAATTCCCATGTTCCTGCATCAGATTGTGTTACAAACAAGCCGCGTAGGATTTCCCAAACATGTATTGCGGTATTTCCTACGTTAAAATCATTCAGCATTAAGGCACCTGCAATAATACCAGCACCTAAAGACAATAATACTCTCCTCGTTAGCGCAACCATCAACAGCGCCAATAAAGGTGGAATTAAAGAATAAATCGTGTTCTCCATTAAGTAAGTAAACCTCCTAGTGTGTATAATAATCAACGACTTATATTGTTAATGAAGTTCAACTAACGCAGAAATTCGTAGTTTATCAGATAACAAAAAAGGTAACGATAGATAGAAAATAACCTATCGTTACCTTTATATACGTAACGGTTATCCCCCATCGGATCACGTAGTTCACCACTATTCATTCTTACCGAATAGTGACAGTACTACACCTGTTAGATGCAGCCCCAACAACAAGCACTTCGACGAATGCTTATTGCTTCGGCAAATATCCCTTTCGCTGATGGTCATAGATGTCATTCTTACACCAGATACTTTTGATAAATGCGCCTCTACCTCATCGGATGACAAGGTTTATTTAATTTTTCGGACAGGTATTATTATAACAGGAAGGCTATATAAATACAAACCTATAAATAAGGTACTCTAACGTTTATCTAGGTGGTCGATTTCCTTCGTTATTATCTCCTTCTCGTTCCTTCTCCGGTTTTACCGGTATTACTGGTTGTGCACCTTCTCGAGCACCTGGGCTGTAATAATACGGTACATCACCTTCTATAAATAAATCTCCAATTCTAACAGAGTTTTCGATGACTGTATTCTCACTTGAAAAAGGAATAACTACATTGGCAATTACTTTAAAATCAATGTAAAGTTCTAAATACGTATTGTTAATCCCCAATTCCACTTTATCTGCTCGAATTTCAGATTCAACAGATCCAATGATTTCAAATCTCACCGGTATACGAGGTCCTAAGTTTTCAAAAAGGGCATTTTTGGTGGCAGCTCCTAACGGAATATCAAAGACTATTCCTTCCGTATCACCGACCCGCTCGTATTCAATTTGGATATCATTCATTGCAGTATCTAGTTCATCTAGCTTTCCTGCTTCAACATAGTCTAAATACTTTTGGACTCGTATCGTAGCTTCCGATACAATTCGGTTATACACTTCTCCATTAAAACTATATACACCGTCTGCTCCTTCATGTACAATATATAATTCCTCTACATCCATCTCTTCTACAATTTTTTTAGAAATCGCATCATTGATTGCTCGTGTTGCAATTTGCCTGCTTTTCGTTTCCGCTATGCTCATAATAATCGGCTCGAGTCCTTTATTTACATATAGCAGACCCATAAATGTTAATACGATAAAAATTATTGCTGAAATTACAAACGCATATTTAAAAGGAAGTGGACCGTTTCGGGGACGTCTCCGTATTTTCCACATAAATATACCCCCTGTCTATTGCTATGTGTATGCAACTTGAGGGGGTTGTATCGCTAATTTTTTCTTAAAGTATGTGTGTTGCCATCTTAAGTAATGCTTCTCGGCCAACCGTTCCTTTTGTAATACCTAATGTTTCTGCTTCATATGTGACCGATTCAAGCGGAGCGTCTAACAATTGGTCCAGAGTCCTTACACCAACCGCTCTACCTGCGATAATTTTCCGATCTTTTAACTTTTCATTTAAGAGTGCTACGTCCAGAGCACCACACATTATATATCCCTTATCATTACTAATTGACATGAAATTGGTCTTCGGAAGCGCAATTGTGACTGCAGTAAATAAGTGACCCTCTATCTCAATTGGAGTAATCGAGATCATATCTTTCCTCTCCTTGTCCCCATTAGTGTGTATTCAAAAAATTCGTGACACTATAGAAATTTCCTGGTAGCACGGTTACTTTTTGAACATCCTCTATTATCAGTATGACAATTTGGAGAAAGAGTGTTGGCAATCCACCTAGTTATTCATGCTTTTTAACTTCCAGCCTAGCACGTCCCTGAGTGTTTCTGGAAGGTAGTAGGCCTTTTCTTTAGCATATGCTACTGAGGGTAGCAAGCGTCCAAAGGTGAACATATCAACCGTTCCAATTGAATAGATCCGATCGGGGTCCAGGTGCTCACCGTTTATTACTATTTTCTGAACATGGTATTCATTATCGGAAAGCGTTTGTCCTTGGACATCTACACCGTCAAAAATCATTGTCCCCATCACTTTGCCTCGAAATCCAAGGCCTTTGATTTGAAGTTGTTCCATCTCATTCGTTAGTGCATGCTGAATCATTTCCTTTAGATACTCACCCTTTAAAAAAAGCTTGCACGGATTGATTGGATGCGGGCATATGCGGTGAAGGTCTGCTTTTGAAACAGGACCTTCTGGTAATCGATCTAATAGTAACCCAGAATTGATCATCCCGATTTCTGCATTACACCATTCCCGTGTTGCTTTTGATAACAGAGTAGAAAATGGAGAGGGATTAAACCAATCTAATTCGAGCGGTTGAGTGAGTACCGTCACTTTTTCTTGTAACATTTGGTCTGCTCGTTCATTTAATTCAAGAAGCTTCATCTCACATCTTTCATCTCGTTCATAGGATTGTACATCCATACATTCTGCAGTGACATTAAGAATTTTCTTTTGATTAACATCCCAGTCAATCTCCATTTTCCCAACATTAAATCCGAATTTTCCTGCCTGCCCAATCGTCGTTTTACCTTGATGGAGACCGTTCAGTAGGACGTGATGTGTATGGGCGCCTAATATGATATCGAATTGACCCAGTTCAGTAGCAATCTGTTTATCCGCTTCAAGTCCAAGGTGTGAAAGAAGAATCAAGATATCGACATCATTACGTAAATAATCTGCCCACTTTCGAAGTACCACAAATGGATCAAGCACGCGCCAACCGAGCAACTCATAATAAGTCGTAAAAGGAGCTGTCACACCGATAACGCCAATCTTTAAACCGTTTGGAAGTGTATGAACTTCGTACGGTTTAGCCCACTGTGGTAACTCGCCATTTGGAAGTTCTAAATTGGCCAGAAGCACTTGAAAGTTTGCATCCTCATAAAGTCGGTTAAGCTCCTCCATTGAAAACGTGATCCCTTCATTGTTTCCGATTGTTGCATTTAGAAATCCCGCTTCATTCATTAGCTCTACATTTCCTCGTCCTTCCGTGCCTTCTGTAACAGGATGGAAACGGTCAACATGGTCCCCGATATCAAAACAGATCCACGGCTCGTCATTTGCTTCATGCTTATGCCGTTGATCTTTTAAGTAAGCGATGATTTTAGGCCATTGATCGAGATTACTATGTAAATCATTTGTATGATATAGATTAAGCTTACAAATCGAGCCCATAACATCGTCTCCTTTTATTAAAATAAGTCTAGCTGCCTTGGTGCAAGCCCTTCGTATTCGATTCCAAGGAGTTCAACCATCTGGCGTGCATTATCTGCTGCATCTCCACCCGAATTATTGTTAAACAACACAGTAACCTCGTGCCCAGGCTGATTGAGTTGCTGTAGTTTTTCCTTCCACTCCACTAGTTCATCGTGCGAGTACCTATATAAATACCTGACATCTCGCCAATTTGGGTTGCCTTTCTTTTGCCAACCGTGTGTATTTCGACCATGGAAACGGATAAGTGTCTGATCCGGATGTGTTGGAACTAAGACAGTTGGTACTGAACCTGAGCCTGCCTGGGGTTCATCACATATGCTGTGTATCCAATTCTCCTTCTCCATAAAACTCAGTGTTTTTTCCCGAAAGTCTGGGTGAAACCATGATTGATGGCGGAATTCTAGTGCAACCGGAAAATCCATCATTCGTTCACGGGTTTTTCTTAAGTGCTCTACATTTTCACGTTTGCAATCAAACCATGGTGGATATTGAAAAAGGATCATTTTGAGCTTCTTAGCGTCTTGGAGTGGTTTTATCGACTCTTTATAAAGACGAAACATCTCTTCCTCACTTGAAAAAGGAATCTCTCCCCTAGAGTGTCCTGTCATCCCTTGATACGCCTTTACAACAAACGAAAATCGACCTGGTGTCTCCCGTACCCACTTCTCATAGTTCTTAACTGGCTGAACAGCATAAAAGGAAGAATCAATTTCTACTGTAGGAAAGAAACTACTATACGTTTGAAGCTTTTCAGAAGGTCTGATATCTGCTGGATAAAGCGTATCGTGATCACCCCAACCTGTTAGCCCGATTTCTATCATGAAAGATCGATTCCTTTCGATTCGATAATCTAATGTTATGTATATTATTTTGAGTTGTATCCGAAAAAAATTCAAGTAATAGGATACAGGAATTATTCATCAAATTATGGACCACGGTTCTATGATAAAAATGAAAAAGCGGACCAAAATCCGCTTTTTCCTAATCGTATTTACTTTAACAAAGAAAAACTAACGGTTCGTTCGAACGTGGAACATAGACCGTGCTGCTAACCATTCAAACAAATTCTTTTTCGACTGTATGGAACGTCTTGCTATCCTTATGTTTTGTAATCTTCCTGTACACGATTGCCGCTGGTACTAACCAAAACCCCTGAGAGAACCATAGCAGCACGCAACGTATAGCGAGTTCCTACAGCACCTACAACAGGTCCACCAGCACCTTGACCGAGCGCGTCCGCTTGACTTAAGAACGAAAGCACAGTGGCACGAACGTTACGATCTATGTTCTGATTGACCCACGTGTCGAGCAGTGGAAAACTAATTGCCATCAATATGGTCAAAAGCCAATAACAGCCTAAAGCAACAGCAAAATTACCTGCTAAACCAAAGACTGTATGTATCTGCCAAGACACCAGTGATACTTTCAAACAATAAAATGGTGAGCTCCAGTGCTGTTCCGATTAAAAGCAATTGAAATGCCCCCATAACGAGAGCGCGTTCTCTATCCAAATTAATCTTTATCCGGTGGAACCTTCCATTTCGAACTTAATTAAAAAGCACTATCAAACGCTTTTCAAGTTGTGTAAAAACGTTAATATATAAAGGTTTTATAGAATCCTGTTTTCAAAACAGTTTACCTATTTATCAATGAGTACAGTTGTTTCCTTTTTGAGATATATCGGGTATAATAAAACTAGAAAGTTTGAATACAATAAAAAAGACCGTCGGTGCTGGTAACACCAACGGTCATACAATAGCAGGTTCCCTCAAAGGGGGATCAGCGTCAGAGCGGAATAATCCACCTGAGCCTCTAACTCAAGGGTGGATTATTTTTTATGGTTAAACGACAGTACTACAACGATTAAAGTTGTAAACGCGCATGCGAACATCAACGCTTCAAATACCGTCATACAGCATCACCCCCTTTCTGCTGGGAGTGTGCCGACCACCCTTGAGAAATCCTATTCTATTGCCTTTTTATTATAGCATGTATAACAAACACGTTCATGGTCTCAAATACAATCCGAGTGTGTATTTTGATCCGATCAAGTTCAGTTCATAAAAAATAAACCTTGGTATAATCGTTATTATACCAAGGTTTATTGGGTGTTATCCGATGGAACCTTCCATTTCGAACTTGATCAAGCGGTTCATTTCAACTGCATATTCCATTGGTAACTCTTTCGTAAATGGTTCAATGAAGCCCATTACGATCATTTCAGTTGCTTCTTCTTCAGAGATTCCTCGGCTCATGAGGTAGAATAATTGTTCCTCAGAAACCTTAGAAACCTTAGCTTCGTGCTCAAGTGAAATATTTTCGTTCAAGATTTCGTTGAATGGAATCGTATCAGAAGTGGATTCATTATCCATAATCAACGTATCACACTCAACGTTTGCACGTGCTCCACTTGCTTTACGACCGAAGTGAACGATTCCGCGGTAAGTAACTTTACCTCCGCCTTTAGAAATCGACTTCGAAACAATTGTTGAAGACGTGTTTGGTGCAAGATGAATCATCTTCGCCCCTGCATCCTGGTGCTGACCTTTACCAGCAATTGCGATTGAAAGTGTCATACCACGAGCGCCTTCACCTTTTAAAATGACAGCGGGATACTTCATCGTAAGCTTGGATCCGATATTACCGTCGATCCATTCCATTGTCGCATTTTCTTCTGCAACCGCACGCTTAGTAACGAGGTTGTAAACGTTGTTTGCCCAGTTCTGGATCGTTGTATAACGACAGTATGCGTTTTTCTTGATCGCAATTTCAACGACTGCACTGTGAAGTGAGTTTGTTGTGTAAACCGGCGCTGTACAACCTTCTACATAGTGTACAGAAGAATCTTCGTCTGCGATGATCAGTGTACGTTCGAATTGACCCATATTTTCAGAGTTAATACGGAAGTACGCTTGAAGCGGCGTATCACATTTAACTCCCTTAGGAATATAGATGAACGATCCACCAGACCAAACAGCAGAGTTCAGTGCTGCGAATTTATTATCTGTCGGCGGTATAATTTTACCGAAATGTTCTCTGAAAATGTCTTCGTTTTCTTTAAGAGCTGTATCTGTATCTTTAAAAACGATCCCTAAATCTTCGAGGTCTTCTTTCATATTATGATAAACAACCTCAGATTCATATTGAGCAGAGACACCAGCTAAATACTTTTGTTCTGCTTCTGGAATACCAAGCTTATCAAACGTACGCTTGATTTCTTCAGGTACTTCATCCCAAGATTTCTCGGACTTTTCAGATGGTTTTACATAGTACGTGATATCATCAAAATTTAAGTCTCTTAGGTTGCCGCCCCATTGTGGCATCGGCATATTGTAGAAATACTCAAGTGACTTCAAACGGAAATCAAGCATCCATTGAGGTTCACTCTTCATACGAGAAATTTCTTCAACAATTTCCTTCGTTAAGCCACGCTTAGATCGGAAAATGGAGACGTCTTTGTCTTTAAAGCCATATTTATATTCACCGATTTCTGGCATTTTCTTTGCCATGGTTTAATCCCTCCTTAAAGGATACACAGTACATCCAGGGCCGAATCAGTCTGTATCATTTTTTCTGTATAGTTCTATTGTAAGCCGAATGCTGCAATATGACAACCACAGAACTATTGTTGTTCGCCATCTTTCTCGTAAACCCCTTTTTCAAGGGCCTTCCATGCGAGTGTGGCACATTTGATCCGTGCTGGAAACTTGGATACTCCCTGTAAAGATTCAAGATCACCAAGATCCAGGTCACCATCATCATACTCTTTCCCTTGCATCATATCCGAAAAAACCTTTGATAAACGTAGGGCCTCATCCACAGGGAGGTCTATAATGGATTGTGTCATCATCGATGCAGAGGCAAGACTAATCGAACAGCCTTCTCCATCAAACTTAGCATCTTTGATTTTTCCATCTTCTACGTCCATCGAAATTTGAATTCGATCTCCACACGTCGGGTTATTCAGATTTACAGTTAATGAACCGTCTTCAATGACCCCTTTGTTACGGGGGTTCTTATAATGATCCATAATGACTTGACGGTACAGTTGATCTAAATTAGAAGACATGACCGAAATACTCCTTTGTAGTCTTTAGTCCTTCAATCAATGCATCTACATCATCTTTCGTATTGTACAAGTAAAAGCTTGCGCGTGCAGTTGCAGTTACGTCTAACCATTTCATCAATGGTTGTGCACAGTGATGACCTGCACGGACCGCAATTCCTTCTGTATCTAATACAGTTGCAACATCATGTGGATGGACATCATCCAAATTAAACGTCACAAGACCAGCTCTGTTTCTAGGCCCGAAAATAGTTAAGCCCTCAATTGTAGACATTCGTTCCATTGCATACTCTACAAGCTCATGCTCAATCTTTTCAATTTCATCAAGGCCAATCTGCTCTAAGAAGTCGATAGCGGCTCCAAGACCGATTGCTCCAGCGATGATTGGCGTTCCACCTTCAAATTTCCACGGAAGTTCTTTCCATGTCGAGTCGTATAGGCCAACAAAATCGATCATTTCACCGCCGAATTCAACGGGTTCCATTTTGTCTAGAAGTTGTTTCTTACCATACAGTACCCCAATGCCTGTAGGCCCACACATTTTATGAGCAGAGAAGGCAAAGAAATCACAATCTAATTCTTGGACATCCACCTTCATGTGCGGAGCTGCTTGCGCCCCATCAACCATCATTACCGCATCATTTCTATGAGCAATTTCCGTGATGTCTTTAATTGGGTTAATGGTTCCAAGTACGTTCGAAACATACATGACCGATACAATCTTAGTAT
This sequence comes from Pseudalkalibacillus decolorationis, assembly GCF_024609785.1. Lineage (GTDB taxonomy): Bacteria > Bacillota > Bacilli > Bacillales > Fictibacillaceae > Pseudalkalibacillus > Pseudalkalibacillus decolorationis. Next base: position 41,514 of record NZ_JANHJQ010000012.1, on the reverse strand, counting down.
GCGCGGTAATCGTATTTTCAACATCGCTCAAGCTAATCGTTCCATCCGCTTGTAGAGGGATGTATTTCAACGTTGCTCCTGTTTCTTTAGCGAGCTGTTGCCACGGTATAATATTACTATGGTGCTCCATCGGAGTGATGACGATTTCATCACCTTCTCCAATGTTTGCACGTCCATAGCTTGACGCTACTGTATTAATCGCAGTCGTTGTACCACGAACGAAAATGACTTCCTCTGTTGAAGAGGCGTTTATGAATCGGCGAACCTTTTCACGAGAGCCCTCATATCCATCTGTTGCCCGGGTTCCAAGAGTATGGACGCCACGGTGAACATTCGAGTTATCATTTTTATAATAGTGAGCCAGCGTCTCGATAACTGAAATCGGTTTTTGAGACGTTGCGGCACTGTCTAAATAAGTGAGCGGTTTGCCGTTTACCTCTTGGCCGAGTATAGGAAACTGTTCTCGAATTTCCTTTGTGATCATTGCGTAACTTTCCTTTCGATCACGTCGGTCAACATTTTCTTAACTCCCTCAATTGGAAGCTGGTTTACAACAGGTGCAAGGAATCCGTGAATAACCAAACGTTCTGCTTCTTTACGGGAAATTCCGCGGCTCATTAAGTAGAACATCTGCACTGGATCTATACGTCCAACAGAAGCAGCGTGACCTGCTGTTACATCATCTTCATCGATTAAGAGAATCGGGTTAGCATCCCCACGTGCCTTTTCACTAAGCATCAGTACGCGTTCCGTTTGCTCACTATTCGCTTTAGTAGCGCCATGCTCAATCTTGGCAATTCCGTTAAAGATGGAGCTTGCACTATCTTTCATAACTGCATGAGCCATAAGTTGTGCATCAGACTCTTTACCCCATTGGTTCACACGGATAACAAAGTTTTGCTTTTGATCACCGCGACCAACAGAAACCGTTTTCGTATCACCGACTGAACCATCGCCAACTAAATTCGTTGTATTTTCAGAAATTGTGTTGCCATCGTTCATCTGACCGAGCGCCCATTCAATCTTTGCATCACGTTCAGCATGGCCACGACGGTTCACATATGTTGTAACCCCATTAGCCAGGTTGTCAACCGCCCCGAATTGCACACGTGCATTAGGTCCTGCATAAACTTCTGCAACAATGTTCGCTACAGATTGCTTCTCAGTACCGTGGGATAAATAATTTTCCACATACGTTACAGAACTATTGGATTCCGCTACAACGATCACATGGTTAAAAAGAGCAGCTTCCTGATCTTCTTGCCAGAAAACAGACTGAAGAGGAACTTCAATTTCAACGTTTTTTGGGACATACACGAAAACGCCACCATTGAATAAAGCTGCATGTAAAGCAGTTAAGCGGTGTTCATCAGGTGAAACCATTTTGTTCATAAAATACGTTTCAACAAGATCACTATGCTCTTGAACTGCTGTTGCGATATCTGTAAAAATAACACCTTTATCCTGCAATTCTTTTGATAACTGTGTGAACGCAGTAGTCGAGTTACGTTGTACGATAAAGTTATCCGTACGATCTTCTTTCCCAACTAAGTTCAGAATATGTTCAGGAAGATCCTCTACCTTACTAAATGCATCTGCTTGAACATCATGCTTGAAATTTGTGAAATTCCAGTTATCAATCTTCGTTTTTTCTGGCTTCGGCATCGGTAGGCTTTCGGCCAGTTCCAATCCACGAAGACGAAGCTTTGTAAGCCATTCAGGCTCTTGGCGTTTTTTCGAAAATTCACTTATATAGGTTTGATCGAAGTCAATCTTCGTTTCGTTCGTTTCCACTGACATAATTATCCTCCTTCAATGCCTACGCTTGTTCTACTGTTTCGTCTTCAATTCCGAGCTCTTCTTTAATCCAATCATAACCTTCTGCTTCAAGGCGCTGTGCAAGCTCAGGTCCACCAGATTTTACAATACGACCTTGCATCATTACATGTACCTTATCTGGTGTAATGTAGTTCAATAGACGCTGGTAGTGTGTAATAATCAAGCCGCCGAACTCAGGAGAGCGAATTTCATTGATCCCTTTAGAAACGACCTTCAATGCATCGATATCAAGACCAGAGTCAATTTCATCAAGGATTGCAATTTTGGGCTCAATCATTAACAACTGTAAGATTTCGTTACGTTTTTTCTCTCCGCCTGAGAACCCTTCGTTAAGGTAACGTTGAGAAAAGGACTCATCCATATCAAGAAGTTCCATTTTTGAATCCATTTTACGGATAAACTTCATTAATGAAATTTCTTTTCCCTCTTCACGTCGAGCATTAATGGAAGAACGTAGGAAATCGGCATTTGTTACTCCGCTGATCTCACTTGGGTATTGCATTGCAAGAAATAGTCCGGCTTTCGCACGATCATCTACTTCCATCTCTAGAAGATCCTCTCCATCAAAAGTGACAGTTCCTTCAGTAATTTCATACTTCGGATGACCCATTAAGGCAGAAGCTAGAGTAGATTTCCCCGTTCCGTTCGGCCCCATAACTGCATGGATTTCACCACCGTTTATTTCAAGGTTAAGACCTTTTATAATTTCTTTTCCTTCAATGGAAACGTGTAGGTTTTCGATCTTTAAATTTGGTGCAGACATGAATTTAACCCTCCATTTTCGTCTTCTTATTTCGATTCCATTCTCCATTGTAACGAAAAACGACGGAAAAATGAAATAATCGATTTTCTTTAATTTATTATCATTCTAATTTTATAACAAATTAAAATAATTCTCAATAACAAATACGGTTTTTCAAGGAAGAATCGTTAGCTAATTGAGAATGAAACTCTCTTATTGATAGAAACCTCGTTTATTATTCAGAATCTTCTGGATAAGTAAATGGATTATGGCAAGCCATCTGTTTAAGGTTTTTAGTCAATTGCCATAATTATTTTTTATATTTTCCAAAATAAGGAAAACTTAGCAATGCGCAGGCTGTCCCTTAGTTGCCCTTATACTTTCTTAACATGTAAAAAATAAGGGGATTGACCCGAATTGGGCCAATCCCCGCTCAATTTTTAATTTATATACTCATTATGACGTTATACATTATGACTTATTGACTTTACCCGTTAATTGGTGAAGCACCTGTTGACTTTGTCTGTAGTCTCGCTCACGTTTTTGTTCAATCTTTAAACGCTTTTCTAGGCTGCGCTCATACTCTGCGTAACCGATCCCATGTGACTGGTGCATAGCTTTCTCCATTTCACCTGTATGGTTCGTGTCAATATGATGGATAATAAATCAATCCTTTCGGGTTTTTTCAATCATTATCATTAATATATACCCTACCAATTATCAGGTTAAACTCCAAATGTGATATGAAGGTATAATGATCCTTCTGTCTCCTTTAGACACTCTGGAGTCATGTTAGGAAACTCTACTATATATATCCACCATATTCATCCGGAATCCTAGCTTGTCCAATTAATGGAGCTTGTCGTTTTCCTGGCTTAGATCTGTAATCGCTTCTTGCACAAGCGTCACCGACTGGCTCATCGCAGCGCCTCCACCAAAGGCTGCACATACACCAATCGCTTCAAGAATTTCTTTTTCAGAGCAACCTTGATCTAAGCATCCTTTTGTATGGTAAATAATGCAATACTCATCTTGTGAAAAAATGCTTATACCTAGTGCAATTAATTGTTTTTCCTTTTTAGACAACTTACCTTCCTTAAAGCAGGCTTCTGAAAACGCATTATATTTACGGGCTAGGTCTGGCATCTTTTCTGTAAAGACACCCATTCCATGTTTAAAGTCCATTAAAGCAGCTTCTGTTGGTGTGCCGGGTTCTTGATTTTGTTTGTCGTTTTGTTTCACCAGTAAACTCCACTCCTTAAAAGTCAATATCACTGTTAGTATGGATTCTTCCGCCAAAAGTATCCTAAATACTTTTCCGAAACAACGCGGCTAATAAAATAAGTTTTCAGCTGATAAATTCGTAGTTAGGCTGATTAGAATACTTAGCAATGGCAAACTTTTGGTGTGGGCTGAGCCTTAGAACACTTATACTTTCTAAACGTAAAAAAAAGAGTACCGCGACTAAAATCACAGTACTCTTCTGAAAATTATTCAGTTACAGGAACAACTGCACCTTCATACTCTTTTTCAATAAACGTTTGAATTTCCTTAGATTTGAGGACCTCAACTAATGTTTTGATATTCTTTTTGTCCTCGTCCCCTTTATTTACTGCAATAATATTTACATATGGAGAATCAGTGCCTTCTAACGCAATCGCATCTTTCTTCGGATCAAGTCCAGCGTCGATCGCATAGTTTGTATTTATCAAAACAGCGTCCCCTTCTCCATTTTTATAAACTTTAGGAAGTAGACCTGCTTCTACATCTGTACGGAATTTCAAGTTTTTCGGATTCTCAACAATATCGTCAACTGTAGCTTCCGTCTTTTCAATGCCTTCCTTAAGCTTAATCACACCATTACTTTCTAACATACTGAGCATACGGCCATGATCTGCAACAGAGTTACTCATAATTACTTCTGCACCTTCTGGAAGTTCTTCAAGACTGTCATATTCTTTGGAGTATACTCCGATTGGCTCGATATGAATTCCACCTGCGTTTACAAAATCATATTTTTCGTTTTCTTCCATTTGCGACTTCATGTACGGGATATGCTGAAAATAGTTTGCATCAATTTCTTCATTTGCCAAAGCCTTATTCGGTAGTACATAATCCTGGAATGTTTCAATTTCTAATTCAATGCCTTTTTCCTCAAGGATCGGTTTTGCTTCCTCAAGAATTTCTGCATGCGGGACGTTTGACGCACCCACAACCAACGTATCTTTGTCATCCCCATTACTGCATGCTGCTAACACTGAAATTCCTAAACCAATTGATAATGTTAAAAGTAATTTTTTCATAATATAAGTCCCTCCGTTTTATCTTTTGTCTGTAATATGTGTAAAAAAATCGCCAATCCATTGAATGATAAAAACAATAATTAAAATAATGACGGTTGCTACAAAGGTAACATCGTTCTGGTTACGCTGGAATCCATCCAAATAAGCGAGAGTTCCAAGACCACCAGCCCCAACCACACCTGCCATTGCTGTATACGAAATAAGTGCAATAGCCGTAACCGTGATTCCTGATACTAAGGCTGGTAAGGATTCAGGTAATAACACTTTAAAAATGATTTGATTGTCGGTTGCACCCATTGATTTAGCTGCCTCAATTACTCCTTTGTCAATTTCTCGAAGTGCAATCTCGACCATCCTTGCATAGAATGGTGCTGCACCAATGATTAAAGCTGGTAACGCTGCATTCGCCCCAAGCATAGTATTGAGTAGCAAAGTTGTAAATGGGATAAGCAAGATGATTAAAATAATAAAGGGAACCGATCGAAAAATATTGACGAACGCTGCTACTACTTTATTAACCGGATTGTTTTGCCACAAGTTCCCTTTCTCTGTTAAAAACAACAACAAACCTAAAATGATTCCTAACAAAAAGGTTGCACCTACTGATATGACGGTCATATAAAGCGTCTCGACTGTCGCCTCCCACATGTCAGCCCAATCAACATTAGGAAATAGATTTGTTAGCATTATTAATCACCTCAACTTCTACATCCTGTTCAGTTATAAATTGAATCGCACGTTCAAGCTCACCTGGGTCACCTTCAAATTGGATAAACAGTGTTCCGTAGGCGCCATCCCGGGTTTGTGAAATCTTTCCTTGCAAAATATTTACACTAACATTAAATGATCGAATCAACTCAGTGATTAGTGGACGTTCAGTCGAACCACCAACAAAGGTAAGTTTGACAACTGTATTTGTGTCACTTCCATTGACCAAATGCTGAATTGTTTCGTCAGTTTCCTCAGGTTCAGTTACCTGTTTGACAAATTCTTTCGTTATCCGTTGCTTCGGCGTCTTAAAGACTTCTAACACCGGACCCTGTTCAACGATTCTTCCATCCTCCATAACTGCAACCCGGTGACAGATTTTACGGATGACATGCATTTCATGTGTGATAAGGACGATCGTTAATCCTAACTTCTGATTAATGTCTACAAGTAAGCTAAGGATTGAATCGGTTGTCTTCGGATCGAGTGCAGATGTAGCTTCATCGCATAGAAGGATATCTGGTTTATTCGCTAATGCCCTTGCAATACCGACACGCTGCTTCTGCCCACCACTTAATTGAGCCGGGTATGAATCACCTCTGCCTTCAAGCCCTACGAGTTGAATAAGTTCACTTACTCGTTGTTCACGTTCTTCTTTTTCGAAACCTGATATTTCGAGTGGAAAGGAAATGTTTTCCCGTACAGTTCGAGACCAAAGCAGATTAAAATGCTGAAAGATCATCCCAATATTTTGTCGCGCTTCCCGTAGTTTTCTTCCGTTCAACTTTGTAAGCTGATTTCCGTTAATATTAACTGAGCCCTCAGTCGGTCGCTCCAACATGTTCAACATACGAATCAATGTACTTTTCCCCGCTCCACTGTATCCGATTATCCCAAAGATTTCTCCCTTTTCAATATTAAGGTCGACCCCATTAACTGCGTTTACAACCCCATCTTTTGTTTGGAAAATCTTATTTATATTTTGTAGTGTGATCATTTATCTCAACCCTCCTATGTTCATTGTCATGATGCAAAAAAACCTTCCCGCTCTAAAAAATGAGCAGAAAGGTTTAAGTATATAAAGCCTTTCATCTCATCTCCCAAAGCATCCGCTTTGCAGGATTTGGCACCTTTTCAAACCATATAATGGTTTGACGGTTGCCGGGCTTCAAAGGGCCAGTCCCTCCACCTCTCTAGATAAGATCTAGTTTATTCAATTTGTTTGTTTTTCAAGCATGTGAGAATTGTAGCATGGGTAAAAATACCGTGTCAACAATTAAAATTCATCGAGATGAAATTTTCACTTTCCTATGTTACGTTGTTTTAGAAAGGGATTTTAGAAGAAATTGATGTAAGGGGCGAAGAAATATGGAGCAAACTCCTTCCTTTTGCTTAAAGAAGTATAGAACGGATGAGAGTATCTGTCTTACTGACTATAAAGAAAAACCAGTCCTTATACACCTTTGGGTCGCTTGGTGCCCGGACTGTATACGTGAAATTCCATTAATCGAGCAATTTCATCGTTCGATTTCAAGTGATGATTTCGTCATCTTGACAGTAAATGTTACTGGTCGAGAAGGTACCACAGAACAGAGAGACAAATTTATCAAAAACCTTTCTCTATCAGTACCCGTCTTAATTGATGAAGGAACAACCGTTTATGATCAGTTTGGTTGTCAATCCGTTCCTACGACCATCTTGCTTGATAGAAAACATAACATCATTGAAACGTATACAGATCGCAATCGCTTTCAGGACATTCTATCCGGAATTTCAAAACAGCTCGCGATAAGAAAAGCGTAAGCGCCCGTTCAGGTGTGACCAGCGCTGGAGATTCTGTAACATAACACGCTTTTTTGTGTTTGTGGAAGAATCGAAGCGACCTCGAGCACCTGGGTGCTGAAGCTAGTCCGAAAAGCGGAAGCGCCCTGTTCAGGTGTGACCAGCGCTGGAGATTCTGTAACATAACACGCTTTTTGTGTTTGTGGAAGAATCGAAGCGACCTCGAGCACCTGGGTGCTGAAGCTAGTCCGAAAAGCGGAAGCGCCCTGTTCAGGTGCGACCAGCGCTGGAGATTCTGTAACAGAACACGCTTTTTGTGTTTGTGGAAGAATTGAAGCGACCTCGAGTACCTGGGCGCTGGAGCTAGACATTACATCTAGGCAACATTAAGATGGACCCCTCATCTCATTATGAGCTTACCCTTGCGCTTGAAGTGGGGGTTTTGTAGCTCTGAGTAGATAAAAGATGGCTTCTAATTTTAAAAGTGTTCGATAAGAGCCCATCACTTTTACTTTCTTGTCTTTTACCAGTTGGGAAAGCAATACCTCTCCATTTAGAAGGATCTGAATTGCACCATAGCTCCCGAAGATTTGAATGATATCATCATGTATATCCTTGTCTTGAACGACCTCACAAGAACTTTTACAAAGGTGAAGCGTAACCGTTTCCTGAGTATCATTTATAGACACATAAAGGTCTTTAATCCGAAAAAAAGGCGATAGTTGTCCACGCCGATTGTAGTGGTCTGAGTACATTTCGATCAAATGATAAATGCTCATCTTTTCCCCTCGCTTTCCACCAATACCTTTCGTTGGCTAGAGCGGTAAATCCTCTAAAAACCCTTCGACAGTTTTCTGTAGGATTCCAAAGCTTTGCAGCATTCACCATTTTCCGACTTACAATGAGTGTTTTAAAGACTAAAGCCTTTTACATTTTTACATGCCAAAAAGGCCATGACAATTGCCATGACTTACTTCCCATGCTTATTCTTAGGATGCTCATGTTTCAATGGGTGCTTTTTCGGCTGGTCCTTATCATCGCCGGAATTTTTATTGTTTAATTGCAAGCGCTCGAGCTTCTTCAGCTGGCCAGGTGGATGATGCTCCCCATTCCATTCAGGCAAGTAAAGCTCGAGCTTTTTATGCAACTTATCATCATGCTTTTTATCTTGAGTATGATCGTTTTTTCGTTCCATCTTCATCGATGTCTTCTCTTTCTTTTCCTTATCCTTCTTTCCTTGCGCTGCATCGACTGGTTCAGGCTTAATCACTTCTTGATTAACCTTTTTCACCTCGTCTGTTGCTGGATTGGAGGATTTTGGAGCTTCTGGATTCGCCATTTCGACATCGTTATTTGTACGGTTTACATGTTCAGGTTTAACAGAGGGCTTCATCGTAGCTTCCGTTTGCTCAGACTCCTCCTGAGGATCCTTCGCTACAATATGCCTCAACTCTGTGTAAGAGAGACTACTTGCCTGATCAAGTGATAAGGCATTGCCATTCTTCACTGCATCTTGATAAACAAGGTATTTCCCGATAGAAACACCATGCTTGTTCGCTTTTTCACGCGTTGCTAATGTTGTTGTCATTACTGAAACAACGACACTTGTACCCTGTAATTTAGAGTTTTGCTTTATCGTGTTAATCGATTCTTCCAATAACTGTTCAACTTCCGTAGGTAACGATTGATCATCTAAGGACGTTGTGATCAAAAGATCATGATATGAGTCAAGATAACCATTTTTTTCTAATATTTCAAATAATGATTGAGAAAAATACAATAAGGACGTGTCTTGATAATCAGAATTCGTTAATAGTTCCTCGGCATCTTTATTCAATGCACGGACTTTAATAATATTCATATTGTCATCAACCGCAACTTCGATGCTTGGATTAATATCAAAGCTAACGTATGCTGCAGCAGAAGCTTTGTTTGAGCTAAATGGAAATGCACCTGCAACCAATACGAAAATAATCAGCAGTGTTAACGCAACTGAAAAAGATGGAACAACCATCCGTTTAAATGGCATGTATGACCGTGACAGTGATTGCTCCAATGGATAAATATATTCCTGACCAATTTCAGGACGCTCTCCATTTCGCAGTCGGATACGCTCGAAGCCTCCATTCTTTGTAAGAATGATAGCTTTACGCTTTGATACTTCCATAATTACTCCGCGTTTCACTCATTGTCGCCTCCTTTCTTTCCGATATTTAAGAGGGTTCAATGTAGGACTTCAGCGAAGTATACCCTCCAAGATAAATTAATGCAATCGCTATTATATACTTTCGATTACGTTCAATTGTTTTACGACTGCATGAAACCATATTTAATAAATCTTTTATCGGTAATTGCTTCTTTTCGGATAGATAGGATGCAAGCTGCTTGTCCTCGGCAAGCAACTTGGCGATTTGTTTTGCATTTTCACGGGCGTCAATATGCTTAGGACAGTTCTTGCTAAGCACTTTAAATGTAATTCCGTAATCCTTTAACAGTTCTTGAAATTCCTCAATCTCATAAACACGCGTTTCAATTTGCTGCTGATGATCGAAATGTTCAATTGCAGCTTTTTGCTCTGCATAGCTATCTTCAAGTCTTCCTTCTTCATCAGTCTCTTCGGGCTCAAGAAAAATATATCGATTCTGGCGTGCTTCTTTACGAATGTAGTCAATTACCCGTCGGCGAATAACCATATCTGCAAAGGTCAGAAATCGGCTGCCTTGTCCCTCTTGATACTGATTAATAGCTTCGTTAAAAGCAGAAAGTCCAATGCTGTATTCGTCTCTAGAATGATCAATATACTGGTTACATACTTTAGATGTAACCTTTTTTATGAATGGCTGATAGTCTTCTAAAAGCTCATTACGAAGAAACTCATCACCCTGAGCTATTTTCTTTACTTTATCTTCTATGGTTATTGTTTTATTATATTTGGGTTTAACAAGTAAGTTTAAGTTCATTGATGTCATTTTATATCCACCTCGCTACGTTCAAGTATCAAACTTTATGCTTGAGGAGTTCAGTTTGCTTTTTTCAATCGTATTCCTTTTCGTACCCGGAAAAATAATCCCGTAATACAGTTATACCATTGTTTGCAATGTTTGGAGGATACAATTTGATAACAATGTTACAAGCACTTTAACATTTGTAATATTTTCTTATTATGACAGATTTCATTTAATTTTCTGATAACTATAGTTTTAATTTTAAATGTTTTAAATTCCTTTTCTCCATCGCTTCGAAAACGCCTTCTACGATTCTTCACTATTCCATAAAATGTTTTCAGACTTATCCTAGATTTGCAATTTTGACATAAACAAGGGAAAATTAGCCATGTTTTTTCTTGTTTTTTATAGGTATAACGATACTAACTAACAGTCACCTTATTAAAAGTTGCAGTTTCTGGTAAATCCGATCCACTGATTGGAAAGAATAAAGCCTTTCCTGGACCTTTCCATTTTTAATAAACAGTAAACAAGGTACACTTTCAATTTTCCATTTCTCCGCAAACCTTGGATATATGTTAATGTTACACTCATATATTTCATTCGGGCTTCTATCACTTAACGCCTCATCTGCAACATGTAGCATTTGGTTAGCTAACTTACAGGTTCCGCACAGAGGGGTGTAAATAAATAACACATAACTCCCTATTTGTGACGCCTCTAATACCGAAATTTCACTCTGACTGATTTCTTTTAGCACAACAAACTAATCCCCTTTAAATGTAAAAGTTGTTCAACGCTCGGAATCGGACAAGGAAAATTTTAAAAGGCGGTCATCCTCCTCAATTGGGTTCCCTCTTCCATCTCGATTATTGGTTATCGCATAAAGCGTATCATCGATAATTTTTATGTCTCTCATTCGACCAAAGCCACTCGCCCACTTCTGATCAGTTTCGCTATCTAGATCGAATACTCGAATCTGCTGGCCCCCGAGGCAAGCGACGTATAATTTAGATCCATGTGCATCCATACCAGAAGGCGCCCACGTTTGATCTCCTGAATGAAAAAGTGGTGAAATCATACCTTCTTTCTCCTCATCCCCACGAATGATCGGCCACCCATAATTTCCACCAGGAACAATTTTATTAATTTCATCACGATTGCTCGATCCATGCTCAGCACTATACATTTGTCCCCCTGCTGTCCAGGTAACCCCTTGAGGGTTTCGATGGCCATAAGAGTAAATTGGAGAATCTTCAAATGGGTTATTCTCAGGAATACTTCCGTCCAGATTAACTCGTAAGATTTTCCCGGCAAGACTATTTAGATCCTGAGCAAGAGATTCATTACCTGAATCGCCCGTCGTTATGTAGAGATGGTTGTCGGGACTTATTTTGATTCGCCCGCCATTATGAATTTGACCGCCTGGAATGTTTTCTATAATGACGTCGGTTTCCCGCCAAACTGTACCCTCTTTTTCCACTTTTACAACACGATTAAGAAGGTCAAGGTCATTGTTACCTGCGTAGGTATGGTACACATAGGCCTCCACTGGGTTTGTGTTTTCAACTACTAAAAGTCCAAGCAATCCGCCCACCGTTTCTGCAACAATCTCTCTATTTAGTTGAAGAGTTTCTCGTTCGGTTGATCCATCCTTTATATGCACAATACTTCCACTTCGTTCAGGAAGATAAAATTCTCCGGACTGCACCCTATTTATTTGCCATGGTACATTCAGCTTTTTAACAAGCACCTGTCCCTTATTCTGTTGTGTGGCTTCACCATCTGTTGGCACACTAGGTTCTAAAGTATTGTTCTTTTGGTCTTCCGCCATACACCCTGCGAGAATAAGAAATACGATGAAAGGATACAAGAATTTCATTTTGGACCACCGCCTAATAAAGAACTCTGATCAATATTGAAATGTGCGTTCATGAGAATTTTTGCGAGATACATCAATGGAGTTTCCGCAACTTCTTTATACATTCGATGCGTGTACAAGTGGTGTGCGTTCGGTAGTTCACGTTTAAAGATTTTTCTAAGCTTTTGACCAGCATCATCTTCATCAACAAGGATATAAACATCTTTTTGCTCAAGTGAGTCGATCAATGCTTCCATTTTGTCAAAACCGATCGTTCCATTTGTACATATAATATCAACTGGTTCTTTGAGTAACTCTTGTATCTTTTTACGATCCGTCTTTCCTTCCACGATTAGTACTTTTTCAACGCTGTCATCCATTCGAATCCCACCTGAAAAAAATGCATTTTTAATGTACATCTATACAACGTGTAAAAAAAGGATTGACCCTCTCAGTAAACAGGCATCTCCAAAAGAACATTTATGTAGGTCTAATTCAACCGATACACTTATGTTTATATGAAGAATATGCTACCCTGAGAAGTCAATCCTTAGCCTAATTTAACTATTTAGTTCTTAAAATTAGTCCTCACTTACCATTTTTTCGTAATCATCAGAGTTCATTAGCTTCTCCAATTCGGCTTCATCTGATAATTCGACAACGACCATCCATGCTTTGTCGTATGGAGATTCATTCACATACTCAGGATTGTCTTCAAGGTCTTCATTAATTTCAACTACTTTACCACTTAATGGTGCATAAAGTTCAGATACTGTTTTGACAGACTCAACACTACCAAACGGCTCATCTGCTTCAATCTCATCGCCTGGTTCAGGAAGCTCTACGAAAACGATATCACCAAGCTCGTCCTGTGCAAAGTCTGTAATTCCGATGTACGCCTTGTTTCCTTCAACTTTTACCCACTCATGTTCTTCTGAATAACGCAATTCCTTTGGATGTTTCATATTTAATCCCTCCAAAATTTCAACTATAGTTTCATACCTCTAACCGTTATAATATTACAAAACAGTGCTTCCCTGCAATCAGGTCTACTTCCAAGTTTGTTCAAACATGTCCTCTTTAAAACCTACTGTTACCTTTTTCCCATCTGTAACAATCGGTCGTTTAATTAACATGCCGTCTGATGCAAGCAGATCGAGCAACTCTTCTACTGTTGCTGTTTTCATTTTCTCTTTCACACCAAGCTCACGATACTTTTTCCCGCTCGTGTTAAAAAATTTCTTAAGTTCTAAGTCACTTTGTTGATGAAGTGAAGAAAGTTCATCTTTTGATGGCGTCTCTTCAACGATATGTACAGCTTTATAGGACACATCGTTTGCATCCAACCACTTCTTTGCCTTCTTGCATGTGGAACAGCTAGGATACTCATATACCGTCAAGGACAATAACCGACACTCCTTACTGAACATATTCTGTATATACTGATGAGCTTCTATTCCATTTTACCATAATAATGATCGGGACAAACGACAAACGGGTCGAAAAAACAGTAATTTTTTGTCGATGGTACAAAGAGCTTTTGCTAGACTAGTTGAGGTTTAAATTCTGGATTTGGCTGATAAACCAGGTAAGAAAAGCGCAAGCGCCCTGCTTAGCCACGAAGGTCACTGGAAGACCGACGAGGAGGCTGTTGCCGCCGCAGGAGGACTGAAGTGATCCAAGTGGTTGTCGCTGAAGCTGGACATTACATCTATGCCGCAAACTTTTATACTTTCTTAACGTGCTAGAAAAATGTAAATCAATTTTTTTTGCGCTGTTTTAGGTCCAATAGATCAGGGCTGACCCATAAAAATGGATCAGCCCCATCCAGAGAGAGAGTTTCGTTTTTCAGGGAATAAAGCGTATATTAAACGACGTATTTTCCTTCTTCCAACAGTTTTACAGCAATTTCACGTTTCTTCTTAATCACGTTCATCGGGGTGTAGCGAGTCAGCTTTTTGAGTGCGGAAAGCATCATTCGTAATTGGTCACCTTCCTCCATTGCAACAACAGATTCCTTCGCATGTGACTCAATACGCTCGAAAGCCTCCTGACAATAGACTTCGGTTAATAAAATCTTTTGGGCTGCTCTTTCGGATCCTTGCTTTTGCATCGCCTTTTCCGTACGTAACACAACCGATTCCATTGCATATGCTTCACTGACAATATCTGCAACATTCGAGAGAATTTCTTGCTCGTGTTCAAGCTTCGGACCATACTTTTGTGCACCAATTCCAGCAATCATCAAAAAGATCTTTTTCGCATTTTTTACAAATTGCTTTTCTTGGGCAAGCGGTTCATTGTCAACTTCCTCAGGCATGAGCATCATTAATTCATTTTGAAGCTCCGTCGCCTTTTGAAGTAACGGAAGTTCACCTTTCATCGCCTTACGTAATAAAGTTCCTGGAACGAGCAGTCTATTAATCTCATTCGTCCCTTCAAAAATTCGGTTAATGCGCGAATCACGATACATGTTTTCAACTTCATATTCAGACATGAAACCATATCCTCCATGAATTTGTACTGCTTCATCGACGATATAGTCAAGTGCTTCAGACGCAAAAACCTTATTTAATGAACATTCAATTGCATATTCCGCAATTCCTTTCGCGAGTAACGAACCATCCTTTTGATCTTCCGCAGATAAATCACCTAGCCGCTCTTCATACATGCCAACAGTTCGATAGACAGAACTTTCTGATGCATACGCTGCTGCTGCCATCGAAGCTAGCTTTTCTTGGATGAGCGTGAACTTTGCAATTGGCTGTTTAAATTGCTGTCGTTCATTTGCATATTTGATCGAGACTTCAAGCGCACGTTTGGCTGCCCCTACACAACCAACAGCAAGCTTATAACGACCGATATTCAATATGTTGAAAGCAATTACATGACCGCGACCGGCTTCACCAAGTAAATTTTCTTTCGGTACTTTAACATCCTCCAGAATTAAGGTACGAGTTGAAGACCCCTTGATTCCCATCTTCTTTTCCTCTGGTCCAGTAGAAACACCTGTGAAATCACGTTCTACAATAAAAGCAGTGAACTGTTCGCCATCGATTTTTGTATAGACGATGAAAACATCAGCAAACGCTGAGTTCGTGATCCATTGTTTTTCACCGTTTAAAATATAATGGGTTCCAGCATCGTTCAATTTTGCTACCGTTTTTGCACCAAGTGCATCGGATCCAGAACCTGGTTCTGTTAGTGCATAAGCCGCAATACGCTTTCCGACAGACAGATCGGGTAAATAACGCTGTTTCTGATCTTCATTTCCAAATAAAACAATCGGCAGTGATCCAATTCCGACATGTGCTCCGTAACTGAGTGAAAACGATCGAGCTCGAGCAAATTTTTCAGTAATCAACGCTGAACTGATTTTATCAAGAGCAAGTCCGCCGTATTCCTCTGGCACATCTGCCCCAAGCAAACCAAGCGCCCCGGCTTTTGTTAGCAAATCCCTTGAAAGATCGAATTGATGTTGTTCAATTTTTTCCAGCTTCGGAACAACATCTTTCACTACAAAATCTTCGGTCGTTTTGCCCATTAAAAGTTGCTCTTCTGAAAAGTCTTCAGGTGTAAAAATATGTTGTGCATCCACTTCCTCTAGCAGAAAACTTCCGCCTTTTGCTGCTTTATCAACACTGCTTGACATGATCGATGACCTCCCTTTATCCATAAAATAATTGTAATGTCTAATTCCTGCGTTTTTAGAAAATAATGTCTAGCTCCTGCGCCTAGGTGCGCAGATCGTCGCTTCGATTCTTCCTCAAACACAAAAAGCGTGTTGTGCTCCAGAATCTCCAGCGCTTTTCGCACTACTCCGATGAATAATGTCAGGTTACGAGAAGCGAGAAGTTCAAGGAAGTGCAGTTTTGAGGACCGGAGTTTAGGTTCACTAAATGAGGACCGGTGAAACAAGACTGACGAAGAAATTCGACGCTTATCGTAAGATGGACGCTTTCGCTTTTCTATTAATGGACTAACTCAAATACACCAGCGGCACCCATCCCGCCTCCAATGCACATCGTGACAACTCCGAACTGCTCATTTCGACGCTTCATTTCGTGCAATAACGTTAATGTCAGTTTTGCTCCAGTACAGCCTAATGGATGACCTAATGCAATCGCACCTCCGTTCACGTTGACCCTTTCTTCATCAAGACCTAATTGACGGATAACCTGAAGCGATTGAGAAGCAAAAGCTTCATTTAGTTCGAACAATCCGACATCAGATAGCTCAATACCCGCAAGCTTCAATGCTTTCGGAATTGCTTCAACTGGTCCGACACCCATAATTTCTGGTGCCACTCCAGCAACCGCAAATGAATGAAATTTCAAGAGTGGCTTAAGTCCTTCCGCTTCCGCCTTTTCCCGATTCATCACAAGAACTGTCGCTGCCCCGTCACTCATTTGCGAGGAGTTCCCTGCCGTGACAGTCCCTTTTGGTGAAAAGGCCGGGCGTAACTTGCCGAGTACCTCAACAGACGTTTCGGCTCGAACGCCTTCATCTGTGGTAAGTGTAACCAATTTTTCTTGAAGCTTATTCTTTTCATCCACCCACCTGAGCGGAACATCAACCGGAACAATTTCGTCCTTAAAATTTCCTTCAGCAATTGCTTTTGCCGCTTTTTGGTGACTGCGTACAGCGAAGGCATCTTGATCTTCTCTTGTAATCCCGAAGCGGTTTGCTACTTCTTCTGCTGTATAGCCCATACCCATGTAGTATTCTGGTCGCGAATCAAGCAAGGTTGGATTCGGTTTCACAACATGGCCTGGCATTGGGATTAAACTCATCGTTTCTGCTCCACCTGCAAGTATTGAATTCGCATGGCCGAGCATAATTTTTTCAGCCCCATAAGCAATACTTTGAAGTCCTGATGAACAATACCGGTTAATCGTAATTGCCGGCACATTATCTGGCAGTCCAGCGAGTCCGCCAATCATTCGGGCCATGTTCATTCCTTGCTCTGCTTCGGGAATGGAACATCCGATTATGAGGTCATCAATTGGCCCATCATATCCACCAGCTCGTTTTAATGTTTCTTTTACTGTAAGTGCGCCTAGATCATCTGGACGTACATTTGCGAATGTACCTTTCTTTGCTTTTCCGACAGGTGTTCTTGCACCTGCAACGATAACTGCGTCCTGCATCTTCTTCCCTCCTTAGTTGCGAAGTGGTTTTCCTTTTGCAAGCATATACTGCATTCGTTGTTGGCTGAGTGGTTCACCTGCCAAGCTTAGGAAGGCTTCACGCTCAAGGTCTAACAAATATTGTTCATCAACAAGTGTGCCTTCTGGAACCTTTCCACCTGCAATGACGTGCGCAAGCTTTTTAGCAATTTTCAGATCATGATCTGAGATTGCATTTCCGAATTTCAACGTTTGTGCACCAAGGACCAATGTAGCGTATCCTGGTTCTCCGGCGACCGGAATCTTTTTGCGTTGCGGAGGACGATACCCCCTGTTATATATCGATAGAACTTGCTGTTTGGCATCATAAATCAGATGATCGGCATTTACACTTATTCCATCTTGTGCTCGTAAAAACCCGTTTTCTTTTGCCTCATGAGCTGAGGTTGAAACCTTTGCCATCGCAATCATTTCAAACGTTTGAATCGCAATTTTTTGTAGATCAACTTTAGCATTTTTAGGTGTTTGCTCGAGCAGTCTTGTATAAAGCTCTTTATTGCCACCACCGCCTGGAATAATTCCAACACCGACTTCCACAAGTCCCATATACGTTTCAAAGGAAGCCTGTAATCCCGCAGCAGGTAAGGAAACTTCTGCCCCACCGCCGAGTGTCATATTGAACGGTGCAACGACTACTGGCTTTGCACTATATCGAATTTTCGCCATCGTTTCTTGGAATTGACGGACCATGAAGTCGATCTCAAAGAAATTGTCGTCCTGTGCTTCCATCATGATCAGCATCAGGTTCGCTCCAACACAGAAATTCTTACTTTGGTTTGCGATAACGAGTCCTTTGTAATTATTTTCAACCTCATCAATCGAATATTGAATCATCTGAATAATATCTGGACCGATTGCATTGTTCTGAGAGTGGAATTCAAGTAGCGCGATATCATCACCTACATCAATTAAACTAGCTCCTGAATTCTTTTTAATTACTCGGTCCTCACCTTTTAAACGATGCAAGTGAATGATCTTCTCACTTTCTTGCGCCGACACATAATCTCCGTGATGATAGTATTGCAGAGATGTTCCGGATTGTTTGTAAAATTGCTTATTACCTGAATCCAGCATGTCATGGATCCACTGAGGGACAGTTTCTCTTTCTGTCTTCATCCGTTCAACTGATTTTTCCAACCCGATTGCATCCCACGTTTCAAAAGGACCTATTTCCCAGCCAAACCCCCATTTCATCGCTTCATCAATCGCTTTAATATCATCGGCAATCCCATACGCCTTCTCGGCTGAATATAGGAGAACAGGTTTTAAAATCGACCATATGAGCTCTCCTGCTCGGTCATCAGCATAAACAAGTGTTTTTATTTTATCTTGAACCGATTTTGCCTGTTTGCTCATTTCTGTAGATGATGTTTTTAACTTTTTACGAGGTTCATAGTCTAAGGTTTCTGGGTTCAGTTCAAGGATTTCACTTTTCCCATTTGATTTCTTTTTCAGATAAAACCCTTGACCAGACTTGCTTCCGATCCAGCCATTTTCTTGCATTTTCAACATAAAGTCAGGTACATCAAACACATCCTTTTCATGGCCGGATACTTGTTCATGTACATTATTTGCAACATGTATAAATGTATCGAGTCCAACGACATCAAGCGTTCGGAACGTCGCACTTTTCGGCCGCCCAATCGCAGGTCCTGTGAGTGAATCAACCTCTCCTACGGAATAGTTGTTTTTCAACATCTCTTGAACGGTTACAAGCAGACCGTACGTCCCAATCCGGTTTGCGATAAAGTTCGGCGTATCTTTTGCCTCGACAACGCCTTTTCCAAGCACTCCTTCTCCAAACACATTCATAAACTGTAAAACTTCTGGTTTCGTATGTTGAGTTGGAATTATCTCCAACAGCTTTAAATACCGTGGCGGATTAAAAAAGTGGGTCCCAAGGAAATGCGCCTTAAAATCTTCACTTCGTCCTTCTGCCATTGCATTAATCGATATTCCGGATGTATTGGAGCTTATGATCGTTCCCTCTTTCCGGTAATGATCGACTTGTTCGAAAACAACCTTCTTTACATTTAAATTTTCAACAACCACCTCGATGATCCAATCGACCTCACTAAGCCTTTGAAGATCGTCCTCAAGATTTCCGACCTCAATCATCTCGATATGGTCTTTGGAACTGAGTGGTGCAGGTTTCTGCTTTAAGAGCTTTTGTTTCGAGGAAGCAGCAACACGATTCCTTACTTTTGCATCCTCAAGAGTCAGCCCCCTATTTTTCTCTTCTTCATTAAGTTCTTTTGGAACTATGTCGAGCAATATACTAGGGATCCCGATGTTCGCTAAATGTGCAGCAATTCCCGATCCCATAACTCCTGACCCGATCACCGCTGCTTTTCGAATCTGATAGGTCATAATGTACCTCCCTTGTCTGAATGAATACTCATTCATTTTTAGAGCGAAAAATTAAACTTCCTACCTCTACTATAAAAAAAAGATTCCAATTTCGCAACACAAATTTCAGAAAATTTATACCATTTCGTCTTTTATTTTGATGTTATCGCTGCTTAATCCCCTTTTGAAAGGATTTCCTCGATTTGTTTAATGTGCCTTCTTTCATGGTAGCCAATAAACTCAATCCATTGTGCTAACTGCATTTCCTTGAAAATCGGATGTGCGAACGATCTTTTTTGTAACAAGTCCGGATCATCGATGTTCTTTATAACAGTACGAATCTCTTTGTAATCAGATAATTTCCGGATGAAAAAACTAATTTCCGGATGAAAAAGGACCAAAGCTGGCTTTAAGCCGCTTTGGTCCTTTCAATATTTCAATTTTAATAAGAAATGTGACGGTTGCTTGCTCTATTTATTTTCCAAACACGCCTTTTAGAACAAAGGCAACATTAGCTGGACGCTCGGCAAGACGGCGCATAAAGTAACCATACCAATCATTACCGTATGGAACATACACTCTCATCTTATAGCCTTCATCCCGAAGCTGGCGTTGACGTTCCACACGAATTCCGAATAACATTTGAAATTCGAATTGATCGTTCGGAATATTATGTTCTTTCACAAGTTCTTTTGTGTATGAAATAATGTTGTCGTCATGGGTAGCTACAGCTGTATAATTCCCATTTAATAAATGCATTTTAATAATCTTTTTGAAGTTCTCATCGACATCTTTCTTTTCTGGAAAAGCAACAGAAGGTGATTCTTTATAGGCACCCTTCACCAGTCGAAGGTTCGGATTATATGAATCTAGATCCTGTATATCTGCTACTGTTCGATATAAATAAGCCTGTAATACAGTTCCTATGTTTTCATACTCAGATCTCAACTCTTTGAGAATATCAATCGTTGCCTGACAACGAGCTTCATCCTCCATATCGATGGTAATGAAAACATCGTATTCTTCCGCCGCAGCTAGAAGTCGTTTCATATTCGACAACACAAGCTCTCTACTAATATCGAGCCCCAATGAAGTCAATTTAAGCGAAAGCTGAGAATTCAGGTTATTCTCTGCAATTCCTTTCACTGCCTCAATGCAATGATCTGTCATCTCTTTAGCTTCCTGTTCATTATCAACAAATTCACCAAGATGATCGATCGTTACATATAGATCCTCAGCATTAAGCTTTCTAATTACATCAATCGAACTTTGCAATGAGGCTCCCGCAACAAACCGCCCTGCACCAAAGCGAAGACCATACTTTTTAGCCATCTTAGTCGCCGCTTTATTTTTACCCATGAAAAGAAAGAAATTTTTTAATATCTTTTCCATCCTAATCCCCCTATACTGAAACCGCATACAAAAGGCTCTTACAATCTATGTGAACGTAATCTCTTTTGGTTAAACGTTCTAGGACATTTTATCACTTTTTCGACAAATTTTTTACGTTTTTTAAAAAATATTTTTTTCCAATTTCAGAAAAGTGAACAACACCCGGAACTTGCTTTAAAAGTTGACATTGAGACCTCTTATATACGGTTGAAACGATCACCTGAAAACTTCTTGTGTTTGCATTTATTTCGATGTGTCAGTTGTTTTCTTTTTCGTGAAGGTGAAATTCTTCATAGTGCGGTTGGAGGAGATCCTGTTGAGCTCGTAGAAATTTTTGCTCACCAAGGTATTGAACGACCCAGGGATCGAACGATGGGAGGAAAAGTGTGGTGGAAAGTGGTAGAGATGGTTATCGTCTTCAGCAGAATGTCGTTAGCAAACACTTCCGGATACTCGACCGAGAAAACCATCGGTGGTACAGTTCATTTGACGAGGACGAAGCTAATGAACGTTTATCCGAGCTATCAAATCGCGAAAAGTAGATATCTATCAAAATTATACAGAAACTTGGTAAGGCGAAATCTTGCCAAGTTTTCTTTACACGTTAAGAAAGTATAAAAATACTTTCTATAGTATAAGCGTAGCTAAGGCTCAGCCGGCGCCAAGGCTTGGCTGAGCCAATTTTTCTTTATCACCTGAACGGGCGCTTTCTTCTTAATTCATTGCTGATCTTTACGGTGTTGCTCATTCCGCTCTTTAATCTCGTTAATGAGTTCTTTTATACCATCTTTGGCATCTGGGTACTGCTCATTCCAGTGCTTCACAAGTGGTGGCATTGATTTTGACATATATGTATACAGAGCCCAAGTTTGAACCTTCTCTTTCAATTCATCATCCGATTCACCAAGCAGCAATTCTGTATATTTTGTAAGAAGACCGTCGAACTGTTCGCGAAGTTTCTCATCCATTCAATTCACCTGCTTTTTGAAGCCATTTTACCATATGAAAGTTAAATGTAAAGAATGATCATGACCCTTTTCTCAATCGAACCATTTATTTCTCATCGCGAGGATAGCTGCCTGTGTTCGATCATGAAGCTCAAGTTTACTTAATAGATTGCTTACGTGTGTTTTTACTGTTTTTTCAGTTATAAAAAGTTCCGATGAGATCTCTTTATTGTTTTTACCGAGGGTGATTTGGCGTAGGACATCTTTCTCTCTAGGAGTTAACTCATTGAAATCGCGCTCTGAATCTGTCCCGTTCGTACCTGTTGAAACATGGTTTAACAATTGGGTCGTAGCTGCAGGATGTAACTGGGTTTCTCCGCTGTACACAGCTTTGATCGATTTTACAAGCTCATCAGGCTCAATATCTTTCAATTGATAACCATCCGCACCTGCCTGTAAAGCAGGCACTACATGATCTTGATCCGAAAAGCTAGTAAGTACGATAATTTTCACTTCAGGAGATTGGTTTTTAATTTGCTTTGTCGCCTCAATGCCGTCCATAACGGGCATCGTCAAATCCATTAGCACAACGTCCGGCTGAAGGGTATGAACCTTTTCAATTGCTTCTTCCCCATTGCTGGCTTCCCCAATCAATTCAATCTCATCCTGCGTACCAAGAAAGAAACGAAGCCCTTTTCGTACCATGAGATGGTCATCTACTAACAATACCTTAATTTCCATACAATCACCTGCTTCCTATTTCATTCGGTTACTTTTTGAATAACCTATTTGGAAAGATAACCATAATTGTTGTTCCAACATCCGCTTGACTATCAATTACAAGCGAACCACCCATGATTTCTGTCCTCTCTTTCATGCTTGATAAGCCGAATGACCATTCAGGAGTACCATTTGAATAGGTCACAAATCCGCGCCCCTCATCCTTGATTGAAAGCTGTACTCGATCGGACATTCGTCTTAAACTAATGCTGGCACTATCTGTTCTTGCATGTTTGTGGACATTGTTCAATGCTTCCTGTCCGACACGCCACATTGTTTCTTCTACAAGGCGAGGTAGATTTCCGACACCTTCAATCTGTTCTGAAATTTTCAAACCGAGAGACTCCCCGTATTTTTTCAACGAGACGACTACCCCTTCTTCTAACCCAACAGGCCTAAGCTGCCAGATCATAGCTCTCATCTCCCCAACGACTTCTTGAGAAAGAGATTGCATTTCATCAAGTGACTCGATTAATACATCGTTATCTGGTAGTCGCTTCACATGTTCCTTCAGCCCTCTTGCAGTTAAACTGATCGAAAATAACTTTTGGTTAACAGAATCATGTAGGTCTCGGGCTAATCGGTTTCTTTCCTCGATCAGAGCGAGCTCCCTGCCTCTTTCGTACAATCGAGCATTTTCGACCACAAGCGATAAGTGGTCGCCAAGTGCTTTGATCACATCCGGATGAATACTGTTCCACGGCGATGATGAATGATTGCCGATCAAACACCCTATCCATTCCTCACCGATCGATAAAGGAATAATAAATGAATCATCCAGAGATAGACCATATTGTCCAACATCTTCACGGAATGAAGAGCATTGGAGAATTTCTTCAGGGGCACTGTATTCATCCACTCGATACCGCTTATGAACATTCTGAGCGGTTCCATTATGAGAGATTGAACGCAAAGCAAGGACATTCTCTTCTTTTATTAAAAAGGCGAGCGAATTAAGTTCAAAGACATGACTAATCTTTTCGACTGCATATTCGGGCAAAAGGTGAAGATCGTTCATCTTCCAAATCATTCGGCTGATCTCGTCTAGTTTCGTATACTGTTCGGCACGTTGTTGTTGGGCCTCGTAAAGTCGGGTCCTTTTAATAGCAGTCCCAATTTGAAACGCAACCGACTGCAGGAGATCCAATTCATCTTCCGTAAATTCATTTTTATGTGGTGCAGCGATGTTTAAGACACCGAATTTTTCACCACCTGCAATAAGGGGCACTGTTGCATGATGAGTAATAGCCTGCGTGTCACCCCAATCGTGTTCGATTGCATCCTCGATTCGTTTGCAATTGATTATGTTTACTGCTTTTTGGAGGCGTCCATCCCAAATCTTCTCCAAACACCAGCAGCTTCCTTTACACATCGGCTGTTTATCACCCCACGACAAAGCAGGAGGCAAGTTCACATCTGCAACGAAAGAATAAATAGGCTCCTCATCTATTAAAAAGATCCAGCCTGTGGAAAGCCCTGTGATTTCTAAAAGCTTTTCAAGCACTGATTGAAGCACTTCGCGTAAATCATTGGATTGATTCAATGTTTCGGCAATGATTTTCAATGTATTCACCCTCGACAAAACCTACACCACCCTCATCAATCGCTCAAAAAACTATCATTTATAATCTAATTCCAGATTACCACAAGAAAAGCGGAAGCACCCTCCCAGAGAACCTACCTCTTTTAGCTTCATCATAACCTATACGAACGAAAAAACCCTCCGGAAAAAGGAGGGTTCTACTCTAATACTTTCGTCTAAGAAGTTTAATTCTTTTCTACGACTAAAGCTGTAGATTCTATACAACACCGGACATTAATGCAGCATATGCTAGAGCGGATGCTGCGACTCCGAGTAGTGCACCTATCCAACCTGGCCACCGTTTAATTACTGTGTAAGCTGTAAACAGTAACATAACCAATGCACCGGCAGCCCACATATAGGTTTCAGATGTTGCAACAAAGGAAATGATGGATTTTTCATCAATCGAGCCGTCAAACCATTTTAAGAAAAATGGAGATGGAGAGTTCTGCAACAATGTCCTCCAAACCTCATGAGGAGGAGTCTGTTGTGATAAAAAGCCCGTAACACCGAAGACAACAAGAATGATAATCGCTTCGCCTTGCAGAGAACGTTTAACGTTGGCTTCTCCCTTTTTCAGCAATGATCTTTTCAAAAAGAATCCGTGTAAGACCGCATAGAGCAGGACTGGAATTAATAGCAAATGTTTCATCAAAAGGGCTTGTCCATAACTGAGCACCCATGCGTCGATGTATTGAGGCGCTACTATTTCGGTCAAGAGCAAACCGCCGCCTGATAACAGCAGAACCGCACCAATTGAAAACGGAGTATACCAGTTTAGAAACGGAATCCACTCTGAGCGTTTATTCGAAAACCAGGCGACATAAAAAAGAACGCCGATCCATGCTGAAACAGCGACTACATGGAGAAAGTGTGCGAAAAATCCAAGCAACGGATACAGAGATGCAGCATGACTTGAAAAGGAATAGGAGCTAATTAATACAACTGTCAGAAATGCCCCTAATCTTGCGTAAAATGTTGTTTCCTGCAACTCGTTTCGTCGAACTAAGAGATACAGGACGACTGCTATTAAAATACTTGCAAGCCATGCTTTTCCAACATCAAAGTTAAACAATACAGAGGTAAATGTTTCCCAATAGCCAATGCTTTGTGATAGGTACTGGATAATCTGTAAAAGGAGGACAAAAATCAAAATAGGGATCAGTACGATTGACCAAAGTAGAAGTTCTTTAGGAACCTTCACATTTGGTTTCCTATGCTTCGGAATCGATTCAAGTATTAATCCCCCAAGCAAAAAGGAGAATGCGAGATAAAGAATCCCTTTAAAGAAAATGATCATTCAGAACCCTTCTTCCGCATCACCCACCAAATGAAACCAAGTCCTATGGCAATAAGAACTGTTGCAATAGCAATCATCGATCCAGAGAGGCCTCCATCTTCCTCGGGTTGTTCAGATGGTACATTCTGCGCATTTGAGCTTTTTTCTGCAGCATTTTTCTCGTTCGTATCGTCTTCAGTCGACTGCTCAGAAGAAGGCTCCTCTGCTTCCGGTTTTGGTTCATTCTCTTCACCATTTTTCTGTTCGGCTGAATTCGCTTTGACGGTGAAGGTATAATCTCCATCTACAATATGGGTGTCTCCACCGACAATTTCATAATGAACGGTATATACACCAGATGGTAGCGTTTCAGAAAGCTGTACGAGCATGTTATTCTCCTGAATACTAACTGAACCAACTTCTATATCCTCACCTTTATCAGATGTAAGCGTAACGGTACTTCCATCTTTAATAGGAGTATTAAATTTAAGTGTAAGAACATCAACCGAATAGTTAACGGTTTCTCCACTAGCTGGTGTCGAACCCTCTAATGTAGAATGTGCATATGATACAACCGGAACTAGTAAGATTGTCATTATAATAGTTGCAATTAAAAGTAATGGTTTTGGCATAAGATGGTCAGATCCTTTCGTTTAATTGTACGAATCCATCTTACCACCTGTACTGTTCGGATTCTACTTCGTTCACATAACGTTCCTTTTTAGAAAGAACGTGCACTTAAAGAGGTTGTTCAAAAAGTCCGGTAAAAATAGCTTTCGAATTTCTTCGTTGCTCGGTCTCTTCGGACTTGCACAGGACGTGCTGACTTCGACGTTTTCACAGGACGTGAAGTAGTTAGTCGAAGTTCCATATGTACCTGCGTCTACATGCGTGTCCATGGAAGTAAGCTTCCTCGGTACAACTCGTAGTATTTATGCAAGTACCGCTCGTCGTTCCGGTCCTCAAGACTTTTCGCGCCTCGAACTTCTCGGCTCTTTTTATCCTCCTTTTGAACGTGCACTTAAAGTAAAAATGAGTGAATTGCAAATTGAAATCGTTCTTTTTCCTCGAGAAAGGGATAATGATTGCTCTCTTGAAAACACAAGAATGTAGAGGTGGGGATTAATCGATTCATTTCATACGAACAGCGAATGGGACATTGCACATCATGCTCTCCACAAATGATCAGTGTCGGAACTTTAAGTTCTCTTAATTGAACTCGATAATCGAACAGTGGAAACTCTTTTTCTGCAAAATAATCCAAACGTTCAACCGCAATTTTTTTAAAAATCTTTGCTGAAAAATATCGTTCATAACGCTCAGGTCGATAGAGGGATAATCTAGTTCGTTGTCGAGATAACAACTTTCTTTCATCAGGATGTAAACAAGGTAACTTCAATTTGTTTATCACATCTTGCATATCATTGAATTTAGGATGGTCTTGGTGATAAATACAATCCGATTCATCGGCATAATTTCCAGAGGCTGCACTTCCGACAACTATTAATTGACTAATGGATTCAGGATACCGAATTCCATAAAGCAATCCGAGCATCCCCCCGGTTGAATGGCCTGCAAAAGCCCACCGTTCTATATCCATTGAATCACGTATCGCCTCAAGATCTTTAACCGTTTCTTCCATACTGTACTCGTCTTCACTTTGAGGCTGATCCGATTGACCTGCGCCCTTTAGGTTCACGAGTATTACTTTATGTCTTACTGTAAATGTATCTGCAAAATGGTCACCCGAGCAATTGAAATCCGAATAGAGATGGGTTACACAAAGCGGGTTCCCATGCCCTTTTGTAAATACCTCAAATGTTCCTCTTTCAGTTTTGATAATCTGTGTTTGCCAAGCCTTCAATTCTTCACTCCTCTCTGTCTATCTCAAAAAAGTCACTCCTCTAGGAAGAAATTTCCCTATTTTTGTGATCCGAAACCCTATTTTAAACGTAAGCTAGATAAGTTCACTTTTAAACATTCAAAAACTAGTTTATGCTTGGGTTAGGAAACTTGGTTAACACCAAGCATTAGCCAGGTGTAAATAAGTAAACAAAAGGAGAATCGGATGAGTGAACGAGATCTCGAGCTCTATGAACGTATTCAAAAGCAAGATAAACACGCATTAGAGCTCCTATACGAACGTTATGAGAAATTGCTCTTTTCATTCTCATTCCGGGTCACCCGCAGGAGAGAACTATCTGAGGAAATCGTTCAGGAAGTATTTATCAAACTCTGGACAAAACCTGGGATATACGATGAATCCAAAGGAAAGTTTTCATCCTGGATTTTGACAGTAACTCGAAATACAGGCATTGATTATCTTCGTAAAAAGAATGAAAACATGTATGAATTAGAAGACCGTGATGCCCTTAAAAACGAGGAACCTTCTGTTGAAGAAATGGTGGAATGGAAAGAGAAAGGGAAAGAAATACGATCTGCTATAAGTCAATTGGCTTTAGAACAACAGCAAATGGTTGAACTATTTTATTTTAAAGGATTATCACAGCAAAAAATCGCAGATACATTAAAAATACCGCTGGGCACAGTAAAGGGACGAATTCGTCTTGCTCTTAAGCATCTTAAAAAGGATTTAGCCAGCGCTGAGCAAGGGAGGGATAGAGGTTATGAATGAGCATAATACGTGTGACTTGTTACTTGATTATTTCAATGATTGCCTGAATGAAATAGACAAAACTAAATTTAAAGAGCACCTGGCTAGTTGCAATGAATGTCAAGTAGAGCTCGAAGAATTGCAAATGTTAACAGAAGACCTACCTCTCTCTTCAGAACCGATTGAACCAAATGATGGAATGAAGAATCGTATTCTTTCTTCCGTTTTTGCTCAGCCAATCGACAATGAAATAAATGAGCAAACACCTGAATATTTACAGACAAGTGAAGTAAGCAAGCCGAATGAAAGTAATGTTCGCTCAATTGGTACAATGCGTAGAAATAAAGGATTGATTCAATCACTCCTGGCCGCATCCCTGTTACTCTCGCTTTCTGCAAATGCCTATTTCTACTTAAATGATGAAGGCCCTAATGAAGGGGCAATCGATACGGTAGAAGAAGAAGGTACAGATGAAGTAGTAAACCGGGTGGAATTAGCAGCTACGGAAGGATTTAGTGGAACCGCACAGGCAGCGATGATCCAAAAAGAGAGTGGCATGGCCCTCGTTGTCCAAGCGAGCGATCTAAACCAATTAACTGGTTCAGAAGCCTATCAAGTTTGGTTGATCGATAAATCCGGTTCAAAGTTTCGAGCAGGTACATTCCTACCTAACGAAAATGGTGAAGGGGCTGTATCCTTCCCGATAGATTATAAAGGTGAACACGATTGGGATACAATTGCAGTCACACTCGAACCGACACCAACTAGTGAACAACCTCAAGGAGATATTATTTTAGCTTCGAAATTATAAACGTGGCCGATGCCAAGACCTGACGCAACTGAGCATCATTTGCATTAAGAACCTGAATGAGAGAGAAACCCTCTCCATTCAGGTTTTTTGTGTCTTTGAGAAGGAGTGGGTTCAGTTTGGAATCGAAGTCGAATGATATCGTTTTATCTCAAAAGTTGAAAATAAAACCAAAAAGATTATAGCCTTCAGAGCCCACGCTGTAGGGTTTTGGAAGTTCTTTTAAAAAATGTTTAAAAAAATGTCTAAAAAAAGTGATCCAAACTCTCAACTTCTCTCGTTAGCCTAGTGAAATAAAAAATAAAGGAGAGATTTTAGGAATGAATATTAAAAAGACTTTAGTAGCTGTACCACTCAGCTTTTCACTACTACTCCCTGTCGCTGCGAATACAACGTTTGCACACGAAGGACACGAGCACAAGCCAACGGTTACAAACCCGGCTGTAGATTTGAGAACAACACTTGATAAATTACTAGGTGAGCACGTGTACTTAGCAGTTGAAACAATGAGAAAAGGCGTAGATGGCGCTCCTGACTTCGAACAATCTGCAGCAGCACTCCAAGCAAACACTGAAGACTTAAGTGCGGCAATCGCTTCTGTCTATGGAGATGAAGCAGGTCAAAAGTTTAAAGACATGTGGTCTGCACACATTGGCTTCTTCGTTGACTATGTAAAAGGAACTGCTAGTGAAGACGAAGCCGCAAAAAAAGCAGCTCTTGATGAATTAGCACAGTATAAAGAAGATTTCTCTAATTTCCTATCAACTGCAACAGATGAGCGTCTGGAAGCTGATGCCCTTGCAGAAGGTTTACAAATGCACGTTGACCAACTAATCGGTGCTTTTAACGCATACGTTGCAGGTGATTTCGAAAAGGCATATAAATATGAACGTGAAGCGATCCATCATATGTACATGGTAAGTAAAGGTCTATCAAGTGCGATCGTTCAACAGTTCCCTGAAAAATTCGAAAACACAAAAGCAGTAACACCTGCAGCTGATTTACGCTCAAACTTAAATTACCTACTTTCTGAGCATGCTGGGCTAGCTGCAATGGCAATGCAAAATGGTATTGAAGGATCTGAAGACTTTGAAGCTTCTGCGGCTGCATTAGCTGCTAACACTGAAGACCTAAGTGCAGCAATTGGTTCAGTATACGGTGAAGAAGCTGGTCAAAAGTTCAAAGACATGTGGTCCGCACACATTGGTAACTTCGTTGATTATGTAAAAGCAACGGGTGCAAAAGATGAAGATGCAAAGAAAGCAGCTCTTGATGCTCTTGCCGAATACAAAAAGAATTTCTCTGAGTTCATCTCAACTGCAACAGAAGGACGCGTACCAGCTGACGTATTAGCTGAAGGACTTCAAATGCATGTGGAACAACTCGTGAAAGCATTTGACACTTATGTAGCTGAAGACTATGCAACAACTTATCCTACTATTCGTGAAGCATATGCTCATATGTTCGGAACATCTAAAGCATTATCTGGAGCTATTGTAGCTCAATTCCCTGATAAGTTTGCTGGAGAAATGCCTGATGAAATGCCTAAAACAGGTATGGGCGGTACAGCTGATCAAGGAATGTCTACTGAAGCTATGATTCTAGCAGGACTAACTGCAATGATGGCTGCAGCGATTGTAGTATCTCGTCGTCTCAGCAAACAGAAATAAGAAAAGCGCAAGCGCCCTGGTTAGCCCCGAACGATCAAGGGGTTGGGCGCTGGAGCTTAGACTACATCCATGCAACAAAAATTCCAATTGAGAGAAGGGCTTCCCCTTCTCTATTTTTCTCCTAAAGGGTGAAAATAAATGAAACGATTTTCTTTCTTAACAAGCTTTGCTATCCTCATTTTACTTTTGACAGGATGCATGTCTCAGTCACCAGGTGCTGAAGACAATCAGATGAAGCCATCCTCCAATGCAGAAGAAAAAACGGATGAAGAAGCAGCTGATAATAAAACTAAATCAAATGAATCAAAAGAGTCAGCAGAGTCAGCTGAAAAGCTATCTACAGAAGATATTGAAATCATTAAGGATAACCGGAAAGGTATTAATCCTGTAACGATCGATATACCAGCAATTGATGTAAAAGCAGACATCGAACATGTTGGTAAGCTACCGGATGGTCGTATGGGGGTTCCCGATAATACAGATAATGTCGCTTGGTATGAGCCTGGCACCAAACCAGGAGACCCAGGTAATGCCGTAATTGCTGGCCATGTAGATGACTTAACAAGTCCCGCGGTCTTTTATAACCTTCATAAATTAGAAAAAGGTGATAAAATTCACGTTAAGGGAAAAAAAGGTAAGACATTAACCTTTGAAGTCTATAAAAAGAAGATTTTCCCACGCCTAGACGCGCCACTTTTGGATATTTTCGGTTTCACATATGCGAGTACACTTAACTTAATTACATGTACTGGTGAGTATAATCCCGAAACAACAGAACGTGCAGATCGCCTAGTCGTTTACACCAAGCTCGTACAATGACCAAAGAACCACAGTACAATGTACTGTGGTTCTTATATCTTTTCCTAGTATTGCTACTTTTAATGCTAGATTGTCCTCATACAATATCATGAATGAATTTTTGCGTACATGGTCAGATCGTGATAACTTTCCCCACTATAGGCATAATCCTTTAATACCCCTTCCTTACTAAACCCTAGCCTTTCAACCAAGCGAATCGAGCTTTTATTAAACGGCGAAATTAAGGCACCTATACGATGAATACCGAGTTCAGAATGTCCGTATTCGATTATTTTACTAGCCGCCTCCTGCATATATCCCATTCCCCAATAAGCAGGAGAAAGCTCATAACCAATTTCTGCACGATAATAACGATGGTGCCAATTATGGTAGCCGCAAGTCCCTAGAAATTGATTGTCTTCTTTTCTGACGATTGCCCACCTGTAAACGGTACCATGTTCGAACCCAACCCGATATTTTTGTATTAAATCGTTCACTTCCTCTTTTGATTGGATAGGGTCCATACCATAATAAGTAAGCACCTCTGGATCAGAGAAAATTGCGAAAATTCCCTCTAAATCCCCTTGATTAATTTCTCTTAAAACTAACCTTTCTGAATGAAGTTCAGGAAACTTCTTCATTGTTACCCCCTCTGATACCCATCTAATTAGAATGTTGGCCTTTAATCTATGGGATGTGATTTTTTTGTATTGAGCTACCACATTTCTTTGACAACACGTCTTTTTGCCCGGATAAAAACTATATTCACAATAAGATGGAATATTCCTTTATTCTCAAGAAAAAAAATAGCACCATCAGAAGCGTTCCTGATAGCACTATTTTAGTTACGTAATTTTAGAGAATAATTGAAGTAGCTTTTCAATTTCCTCATCAGAAAGATTTTGAAATTTATTTTTCATATACGTATGCTTTCTTTTTTCTAACATCTGAACTAAGGTTCCGCCTTTTTCCGTAATACAAAGATTGATTACCCGACGGTCGTCCTCAGCTCTTTTCCGTGTAACAAGCTCACGTTGTACTAGTCGATCAGTCACAGCGGTAATATGACTTGTCGAAACGTTAAATTCTTGAGAAAGCATCGAAGTCATGACTTGTTTTTTCTCCATTATAAACTTTAGATACGTAAATTCCATTGATGTTATTTGATCCTGAAATAAATCGTTTAGTTCACGACGGAACATACGGAATACTTTACGAAAGCTCTTTTCTAAATCTGCAATTAACAACTGGCGATTATTCATAGTCCACACCCAATATATCAAAATCGTTCTTCAAAATGAATCACTATTATCATACCAAAGATACATATTATTCGAAACCTTATACGTCTTTTTACCGATTCTCAGTTATTGATGAATTTACCCACAATAGCCTTCCACAATCTGGTATAATAGGAGTGTCAAAAAGGAGAGGAGAATTCATGACGGCACAATCCATTAAAGTACGTTCTATACTTGTTGGCAAACCAAAAATAATCGGGGAAACACGCAATCCTGTTAAGTCAGGCATTTATAAATATAACGTTTCGGAAAAAGTCTATCTGTCAAAGGTCAATTTTGATGGAGACGAACAAGCTGACCTTAAAAACCACGGAGGACCTGATAAAGCGATTTGTGTGTACTCATCTGAGCATTATCCTTATTGGGAATCTATACTACAACAGCAAATGATGGACGGTGCATTCGGTGAAAACCTAACTCTCGAGGGAATAACGGAAACGGACATTTATATTGGTGATCGATTTCAATTAGGCGAAGCAATCGTTGAAGTTTCACAGCCTAGGAGACCTTGCTTTAAGCTCGGAATTAAATGGAATGAACCAAAGCTAGCTCAGTATGTACAGGATACAGGGTATTCTGGCTTTTATTTACGTGTTGAAAAAGAGGGCTGGGTAACGCCAGGTGATCCGCTTATAAAAACCTATGAGCATCCTTCAAAATTCTCAATTTCTACTATGAATCATATTGTATATCATGACCCTGATAATGAAACAGCACTTGAACGCCTCATCCAATTGAAACCGCTTGCAAGCAGCTGGCGGAAAGGGATTATAAAACGACTTGAGAAAATAAGAAAAGCGGAAGCGCCTTGACCAGGTGCGACAAGCGCTGGAGATTCTGTAACATAACACGCTTTTTGTGTTTGTGGAAGAATCGAAGCGACCTCGAGCACCTAGGCGCTGAAGCTAGACATTACATCCATGCCGCAAACTTTTATACTTTCTTAACGTGTAAGAAAAGAATAGACGCATCTATATATGTTAACGACATTCATACAGTTACGGTTATGAAAATCATTCAATTTATACTATACTAGAAGAGGTTGTTCAAAAAGTGACTGGCTAACAGGAATTATTGTTTTTGAAAGGAAGAGTTCAGATGAATATTAGCTTTTACTTACTACCGAAAAGTGAAGTGAAGTTTTTGAACCCTGAATCCACTATACGTCAAGCGCTTGAAAAAATGTCTTTTCATAAGTATACGTCAGTACCCCTTGTTGATAATGAAGGGAAATACACTGGTACCTTAACCGAGGGTGACCTATTGTGGAAATTAAAAGAAGATCTTGAAGCTGAAGAAGAATATGATGAAGTCCAAAAAATCAGATTAAAAGATGTCCCTCAAAGAGTGAAAAATATTCCGATAACAATTAATGCAAATATGGAAGATTTAATACCTTTAGCCACAGACCAAAATTTCATTCCAATAACTGATGATAACGGACACTTTATTGGAATCATTCGTCGCAGAGACATTATTAAATATTGTGCAAGCCTTATTTGGGAGAAAAAGGAAGCTGAAAGAGCTTAAGCCTAAGCCCTCTGTTTAGGTATGATAAGCACAGCACTGGAGCAGGCCGAAAAGCGAGCGCCCGGGTTAGCCAAGAAGTGATCCAAAGGGTTAGGCGCTGAGCTAGACATTGTACAAATGTAATGGCTAAAGAGGCTGATTCGCAAATAGCGGATCAGCCTTTTTATTCGTTATATCGTGTTCTTTATCAAAAAAGTTGCCATGCAGAGGGAGTTTGCCCCTATAAATCATGGGTTGCAGTGAAACTTAGAGATATGTCAACGGCAAAGTGGATTTCGTTTAATGTTATTCCAATGAAAGTTATATCGTTCCATTATCCATTAATTGTACCCACGTTTTCCCACCATCTGTTGTCTGAAATACATTATTTTTCGAAGTAATAAAGGTAACCTCCTCATTTTGTTGAGGATTCTGAGCAAGATACATAATCGCCTCTTCCTGCCCCAGTTCAGGTGAATTCCAATCTTTCAGGTTACTTTTATCCTTAAAGGATTGCTCAAAAAGCTTGCCCTCAGCTGTCGTATATAACAATGATTCTTCAGTAAAATGGGCAGCCGTAACGACAGTACTTTTTGTCGCTCGTTCAAAAGTATCACCGTTATTGGTTGACACATAAACACCATCAGAGGAAGTCAGCCCAATTTTATTTTCGTCAGTCGGATGAGCAAAAAGGTATGCCGCATCAGATGGTATGCCTTTCATTTCACTCTGCTCCCAACTTCCACCATCATTTAAGCTATAATACATTCCTGTACCTAACTGATCATTCGGATGCTGGTTAACTAAATAAATCGCACTACTATTATATCCCACAGTTAAATAGTGAAAATCAGATTGGCCTGTGAATCCTAATTTCTTGAGGTTTTCTCCTCCATTTGTGGAACTAACGAGGCCAATCGGATTTGGAAGTGTGGATCCTTCCCCAGGATGTCCGCTTGAATAGAAGCCCTTCTCCGTCGCGGAAAAGCCCATAAAATCATGCTGATTACCTTTAGGTCGATACCATTTTCCATCTTTTACCGTAATTAGGCCATGATGAGAAGCAATGAAAACCGTGTTATTGTTTCCGGCATATCCGAGACCGTGGACATGGTCAACCTGAATTTCATTAATCTTTTTATAATAACCAGACTTGTCCACCGAAAACCTCGGTCCCAGTTCACTTTGCTCTGGAGATTCTTTTTCAGTATTGTTCTTTTGTGAAGACTCATCTTGTTGGTTGTCTTTCTCATTATTACCACATGCACTTACAAATAGTAGCATGACCATAACTAAGGCAGCCATCCACTTCATTTTCATTTACTATCCACCACCTGATGTTATTTTAACTGCTTCTTTTTCCTTACCCTATACCGTACCATAAACCTTATAATATCCCTTCTACATTCTTGACTAACTTTTAACAATTGAATATTGACTATCACCTAAAGAATGATCGATGAACCGTTAAGTTCGTTCTACTTGCACAAAAAAGGTATTATAGGTATAGCAACCAACGATTTCAGGAGGAAATTCAATGAAACGGACACGGCAATTTTTGCTATGTATTATTATCATTTTATGTTTTGCAATTGTTTTTTTTACAGGACTTCAACTCTACATTAAACTAGCGGCTGCAGCAATCTATATAGGTATTGTGTTCTCAATTTGTTATGTACTTATGCTTGAAAATCGGTCTCCATACAAGACATTATTGTGGATATATGCAATATTATTTTTACCAGTCATCGGTTATATCTTCTTTATTTATTCTGGTCAATTAGAAGTTAAAGGGCATTTATTTGAACAAAAACGCTCGCATGATAGTGAGCAGATAGAGAGAATGCACCATACGAACAGTCCATCTGAAAAATGGAATCTTCTTAATGAATCCCAACAAGAATTTTCACAAATGATTACCTCTTTCAGTGGTCAAACGATCAGCTTCTTTTCTAGTACGGAGATCTTAAAAAATGGCGATGAGAAGTTTCGCAGACTGATCGATGAGTTGAAAACAGCAGAAGACTTTATTCATATGGAGTACTATATCTTCCGTGCTGACACGATTGGTAATGAGCTTATTTCGGTTCTTAGTGAAAAAGCAGAAAATGGTGTGGAGGTTCGGTTTATTTTTGATGGAATCGGTAGTCTGAAATTATCGGACAAGGCAATTATGCAAATGAAGAAGTCCGGTGTTGAAGTGTATAGCTTTTTACCAATCCAAAAAGGATTCTTTAATCAGAAATTAAACTTTCGTAATCACAGAAAAATTGTCGTTATTGATGGAAGGATTGGATTCACGGGTGGATTGAATGTAGGTGATGAATATTTAGGACGCAATCCATATTTTGGATTTTGGCGTGATACCCATATGATTGTAAAAGGGGAAGCGTTGCGGGACCTTCATCGCATCTTCCTTCTCGACTGGAACTATGTCAGTGAACAATCGTTATTTAACGAACGCTATTTAAGTGTACAGCCTGCCGAAGAAGATGGTGGAGTTCAGGTCGTTCCAAGTGGCCCGGATACTTCTCAAGGTGTCATGAGTTATCTCTATTACAGCATGATCACTACAGCAAAGAAATCGATTTGGATTGTAACACCCTATTTTATTCCCAGTAAGGAAATTCGTACTGCCTTATTAATTGCAGCTGTAAAAGGAATTGATGTTCGGCTTATCGTCCCTGAAACAAACGATGGATTTCTTACTCAATACGCCACTCGATCCTACTTCAGTGAGTTGTTACGATACGGTGTAAAGGTCTATTTATACCAAAAAGGATTCCATCACCAAAAGACAATTATTATTGATGGATCATTTGCAACGCTTGGTACTGCTAATGTAGACTTACGAAGCTTCCACCTTAACTTCGAGGTCAATTTATTCATGTTCCAAACCGCCACGATTGAATCGTTAGCTAACCATTACCTTGAGGATATTGAGGATAGCATTGAAATCAACAAAGAAACACACTTTAAACGGAACCTTTTACTAAGGACAAAAGAATCCTTTGCCCGTCTGTTTTCACCTGTTCTTTGAGTTAGATTCTTTTTTCATGAATCCTTTCAAACCGTACATACTAATGATAACTATATTGTTATTAGAGGTGACTGTGTATGGTTGGTATTGGCTGGGTTATTCCTATTGGATTTTGGTTGATCGGTTTATTAATAGCTGCAAGTCCCGGTTTCATGTTTCGGTTCGTTGAAAAGGAAAAAGCACATCTTAGAAAAGAGGCAGATGACCGTAATTTTCGTGACCATCTAGCCTCGATTACTCTTAACGTTGAAGAGGATGTTCTCAGTATGATTCCGTGGTGGGGGTTTACGTTAATCACTTCGATTCTTGCTGCTTTTCTTTTTACATTTGGCTTTGTTGCATTAAGCTTTGTCATTCATCCCTAATTTATGGAATAGTTCGTTTATATCGATATACCAACGTGCGGTTATACTGTCTCGGTAAACCGTTACGTTGGTTTTTTTTCTCTCTTGGCCACTCCCTGTCATGTAGTGTACCTTAACCGGAAATTCAACTTTAAGGATCGACGTCGGTTCATGCTCTTGTTGAACTTTCACGGGATCAATGAGAACCAACCGATCAAGCTTCTTTTTGTTTATATCCTCAATAATCGTTTTTCTTAAAATGGTGAAGTCCTCCTGATTCACTGCATGAGTGAATACTTCAGCCATTTCCTCACTTGTAGCATTATTTAAATAATCGTCCAGCTTACCAGCAGCTTTCAAAATCATTAATTGGTGAGTAGGGTCTTCCTTATCTGTCGTATGAACTGTACTTCCAGGTAAATGGATGCAAAAATGGCCAGGAAAATTGTTTGATAACGCACCAGCCCCGTGTGGCATGCCGTGCATAGAAGCGGCAATCATATGCTTACCCTTTTTGATGTAAATGGCTCTTCTTTTCCAGCTCCATTTCCCATTATAAATAGCCTTCATAATTGCTGTATCCGTTTCGGTTAACGGTTGGACATCTGCATGTTGTGAACCCGCCCTTCGTTGGACTTGAAAAATCAACCCCGTTTTCCGATCAATCACTTCAAAAATCTCCCCCGTAGGAATAATCTTATTTGTTTCATTCCATGGTTTTAATTCAATGTCATATGGGAAATGACTACTTCCATCCAAAATTGTAGGAAGTTTATCTACCTTTGATTGTGCCATCGTCGTCTGATAGGAGCTGAATGTAAGAACCAAGCTCAAAGAACTGATTATCATTTTGTGTTTCATCTTTTTCTCCATTTCCCTTTACGTTCCAAGTTTTTATTATATTTTTTTGCAAGAACTGAATCCTTATAACAGGTAAATATTGTCCGACAGTAAGTACCATTTTTTAGATCGATGGGAACGTTCGAATTGGAGAAGCTAGGGATAAGGAGGTATGAAAAAAATGAAAAATCAACCGAAACGAAAAACAGTTGAAATCGAACATCCAACAATCCGAGAGGTGGATGAACGAACGATTCACCCTGGGGTTAAAGAAGAACAAGAGCAGCAATTGATGGAAACGAACTATAATGATAAAAACGAGGAAAATAGAAGCGTACAAGGGTAAATTGTTAACTTAAAAAACCTGAACTGGGGAAATTATCCAGTCAGGTTTTTCGTGTAAAATTCAATTACTTTTTACACTCCTGTTATTACTTCAACGTCTCCAACACCAACGCTCAGATCAATTTCTATCTTTACATCTGATTTTTCATACGCTTCATTCATATAGTAATCTCCATCGATCGTTAATCCCTGCATTGTCATCTCTCCGACACCATTATCTACTTTAATTCGAACACCAGCATCTTTAGGGATAATTAACTTTGTATCTCCGACTCCTCCATCGATCCTAACATTGAAACTTTTTTTCCAATCTCCACTCAGGTCGATTACAGAATCCCCAACACCTGAATCAATCTGTAATCCTGTAAGGTTTAAATCACTTAGATTCAATTTACTATCTCCAACACCTGTCGCAACTTTCAAGTGAAGAGGGACTTTATTATTAAGCTTTAATTCCCATTCAGTTATGGATTTCCCAAAATTAAACCCTATATCAAAGTTAAAGAATGAATCATCTTCTTCGCTTGAAACTTCAAGTTCTCCTCTCTCTCCATCCACTTCATAGTCAATTTGTGGTTTTTCACTATCGTCATCGAATTGAAAGAACCCTTTCAGTAGTTCCTCTGCTCCTCCAGTTACACTTAGTTCGGCTACTCCCAATTCAATCTCGGCTTCCACAGATTTTGCACCACTAAGTGGAACAGATTTAGTATACTCCTCACTTTTTTCTGGTGAATTAAATGATTGAAAGCCCATTACAGTCATACCAACTGCTCCAATAACAAATATTGAAAGTGCAGTGAATACAATTTTTTTCAAATTCAATTCTTTCAGATTCACGAATTGTCCCCCCTAATAATCTTTAAATTAAACTGTAAATATTTTACGATTACAAAATAGAAAGCCTTCGTCACATAAATCATGCCTATAGATAAAAGTACACCGAGCCCACCCGTGGTCATCATGACAAACAGTGCTTCTAGAATTCCAGGATCACTTGATACAATTATTTTGATTAGGATGAAGATAGGTGAAGCCACAAGAGCAAGCGTAGCTGTGTAAAGACCAAGCATTACTCCTACAAGTCCTATAAACGGCCCCAAGACAAAGATAAGATTGAAGAATCCCAAGCTTAATGTAGCAATGACAGCCTTCGAAATAGTATTGACTGATTGATTCTCTTTAGCTTGATTGATATGAAAGTCTGCCTTAAGTTCGTTAGCTATCGATCTTGGACTCCCAAGTGAATCAGAAACCTCTTCCTCAGATTTTCCATCTTGCTTGCCGATTTCAAAATGCTCTTTATAATCGAAAAGGATCTCCTGTTGTTCCGCTTCTGGAAGATCTTTAAGCAATCGTTCAAGCTCATTCATAAACTCACTTCTCAACATCCGTTAACCCCTCCTTAATAATCCTCTCCACACCGTCTGAAAATGTTCTCCACTCATTGATCAACTCGAGCATTTCCCCTTTTCCGCTCTCAGTTAATCGGTAATACTTACGCGGTGGACCTTCCTGAGATTCCTTTAGATAAGTTGTAAAATAATCATCTTTCGTGAGCCTCCGAAGAACCGGATAGACTGTGCCCTCAGAGATGGCGAACTTCTCTGAAATGCTGTTTGCTAGTTCATAACCATAACGGTCCTTTTTTGAAGCCATCACCATGACACACAATGTTAGAACACCCTTCTTAAACTGAGGGTTCATTGAATTCAACACCTACTTTTCATATAGTATTGTTTAATGTATAGTACTGATCTAAATATAATATACCACCAGCTACTATACATTGCAAGGTACTAATTGAAAAATATTTCCATAAAATGCTTTTGTGTTTGTCGAAGAATCGAAGCGACCTTGAGCGAAGATTCTAGAAGGTTGCTTTTTTGTATACATGGGGTATTCTAATGATAGAAAATGGATCAGGGAGGAAAACGATGCATCCACTTTTAAAAAAGATGAACTTTAAAAATCAACATGAAGTTTTGGTTGTGAATACACCTGAGGAATTTGAACCTCTAAAGAAAGAACTTGCTGAAGAAGTTACCGTGTTGGAGGAAGTGGATAAAGAAACGAAAATCAACTTTGTTCTCATATTTGCTATTAATAAAGGTGACATTGAACGTTATGTCTCAGAAGTAGTTCCGTTGTTAGCTGTGGAAGCGATAGTCTGGCTCGCCTACCCTAAAAAATCATCGAAACGTTACAAATCAGATATAACAAGAGATATAGGCTGGGAACCGCTTGGAACTGTTGACTTTGAGCCAGTTCGTCAGGTAGCCATCGATGAAGACTGGTCAGCTTTAAGATTCAGGCACGTCGATCAAATCCAATCATTCACTCGAAATAAAAAGATGACATGGAGTGAGAAAGGAAAAGCCCGCCAACATTAAATCGAAGCCACTGAAAAACTAGCGTATTTTCTGTAAAATGGATTACTGTATTGAAAAAGACGACTTAAATTCACTTTTTGAATTTAAAGTCGTCTTTTTTATTGAATAAAATTGTCTATAATGACCTCGTTTTTAATCCATTAGTTTTAATATT
>NZ_JANHJQ010000011.1 GCF_024609785.1 Pseudalkalibacillus decolorationis | reverse complement strand
TCGTTGGGTAGGTTCCAATTGATATAATTCATGCAGGTCAAACAGGCTTTCTTGTCGTATAATAGTCATAGGGAGTCTTCCTCCAGTCTTAGAGTTTGTTTGGTCACTTACTCATTTCGACTTGTTAGGGAGGTACTCCTTTTTATGTGTCTTAAACCCCTTGAAGCTCTAAGGAGTTAATTTATGAAATTGATTCAATTGTAAAAAGATTTTAAAAATAGGCAAAAGTCTTTTGACAATTGATTCAGAATGGTATAAAATTTCTAAGGAACTAATAAATTACAATTAATTGAAAGGAGCGTGACGTCATGCGTAGGTATGTAGATATTTCAGTACAACTGGTCAGTTCAGATTCTCGTGTATACAACTTAACAAGGCATGGCGTGGAACGTTGAGATTCCTTTCTTAATTTAGGATTCGTGTCTTTTCAGCTCATGCCACCTCTATCGGCGTGGGCTTTTTATATTTTCTATTAACCTTTGGTGTAGAAGAAGTATGTTGCCCCCGTGTAACATACTTTTTTTATTATAGATAATGTTCAAAAGCACCTAGTGGTAATTTTGTAGCGACTTTTTGAACTCTCATTATTTAAAATTTGAAAGGAGAAATTTTGATGAATGTAACGAAAAAGAAGGAAAGAGAAGTAAGTCTGCTGGGTCGGATTAAAGGCGGTTAACAAACGAATGGTGTGTGGATGAAAGGAGAGAAAGCATGTTTTCAGTATTAGGCAAATTAGGGTGGTTTTTCAAAAAACATTGGAAGCGATACACGATAGCAATTATTTTGCTCCAAATAGTAAACGTTTTTGAGGTTATTCCTCCGAAATTAATCGGGATAGCGATCGATGAAATGACAATCGGAGCAATGACAAAAGAGCGATTATTTCAAATTGTAGGGTTTTATTTAGGCTTGATGATTGTCAATTATATATTGTGTTATGTATGGATGTACCAGTTGTTCGGTGGTTCTTTTCTCGTGGAAAGAACAATGCGTTCAAGCTTTATGCGACACTTACTTAAGATGACACCGACGTTTTATGAGAAATATCGAACCGGTGATCTGATGGCCCGTGCCACGAATGATTTAAAAGCGATTTCGATTACCGCGGGCTTCGGGATTCTTACACTTGTTGACTCAAGCTTATTTATGATTACGATACTGTTAGTTATGGGATTCACAATCAGCTGGCAGTTAACGATTGCAGCACTATTACCACTGCCGATTATGGCCCTCTTGATGAATCGTTATGGAAAGCTTATTCATAAACGGTATACATTGGCACAGGATTCCTTTGGGGAACTGAATGACCAGGTGCTTGAATCGGTTTCAGGTGTAAGGGTGATCCGTGCTTATGTTCAGGAAAAGGCAGATAACAAACGTTTTGCTAATATGACAGATGATGTTTATAAGAAAAATATAGAGGTTGCTAAAATTGATTCGTTATTCGAGCCGACAATCAAAGTCCTTGTTGGAATCAGTTACTTAATCGGATTAGGCTATGGTGCCTATCTTGTTTTCCATAACACGTTAACGCTCGGACAGCTCGTTTCATTTAACGTCTATCTTGGAATGATGATTTGGCCAATGTTCGCTGTCGGAGAATTAATTAATATTTTGCAGCGCGGTAATGCTTCATTAGACAGGGTTAATGAAACGTTGGATTATAAGCCAGACGTAAAGGATACCGAAGATGTTGTCTCATTTCACAATCCAGATGAAATTATTTTTGATCAAGTAACCTTCCGTTATCCGAGTTCACAGGTTGATAATTTAAAGGATATCTCTTTTTCATTAAAGAGAGGCCAAACACTTGGTATCGTTGGGAAAACAGGGAGCGGAAAGACAACTCTCGTGAAACAATTTCTAAGGGAATACCCACCGGGGACTGGAAAGGTGTCGATTTCCAATGTACCGATCGAAGAAATTTCACTTTCACAGCTTCAAAGCTGGTTAGGGTATGTACCACAACAGCAAATTCTGTTTTCACGATCTGTTAAAGAAAATATTTTATTCGGAGTCTCTGATACATCAGAGAAACGGTTAAACGATGTTGTTGAGCTTTCCTCGTTGGCAGGCGATATCGAAAACCTCCCGCAAGGCATGCAGACACTTGTAGGGGAAAAAGGGGTTGCCTTATCGGGTGGACAGAAGCAACGTATATCGATTGCTCGTGCTTTATTGGTGAACCCGGAAATTTTACTATTAGATGATGCAATGTCTGCAGTTGATGGGAAGACAGAAGCAAAGATTATTAACAGCATACGTAATGAACGGGCAGGTAAGACGACACTGATTACAACACATCGGTTGTCAGCAGTACAACATGCGGACTGGATTCTCGTATTGGATGAAGGCCGGATTGTTGAAGAAGGAACACATAAACAGTTATTGGAAAGTGGAGGCTGGTACTTAGAACAATATGAACGTCAACAGCTAGAAGCTGGTCTCTCAGAAGGCGTGGTGTAAAAACGATGAACGTAGGAAAACGGCTATATAAATACGCATTGCATTATAAAAAGACGATTATTATTGCATTAATCATGCTCGCACTTGCAGTAGGAACAGAACTTACGGGTCCTTTTATTGCAAAAAAGATGATCGACAACCATATTCTCGGAATTGAGGAGCCGTGGGTAAAAGTCAAAGATTCTGGCGAGGATACCGTTCAATATAAAGGAGATCTTTATGTTCGTACTGAGTATTACGAAGGGGATTCATCGGAAAAACCAACAGTAAGAATCCTCCAGGTGAAGCGTGATTATTACTTTATTGACGAACCTGTGCCCTTTGATGGGGAACGTTCCATTGATAACGGAACAATGACCATTGAAAATGGGGAGAAAAGTGCAACTTATGAAGTCGATGAACTGACGAATAACCAACTTCTTGGCTTTTACCAGCCAGAAATTAAAAGGCTTATTTACCTTAGTGCACTTTATCTTGGTCTGAT
Source organism: Pseudalkalibacillus decolorationis (assembly GCF_024609785.1). Classification (GTDB taxonomy): domain Bacteria; phylum Bacillota; class Bacilli; order Bacillales; family Fictibacillaceae; genus Pseudalkalibacillus; species Pseudalkalibacillus decolorationis. The sequence continues at coordinate 167,035 of NZ_JANHJQ010000011.1, read as the reverse complement.
GGTTATCGCATCATTTTTCACTTATGGACAGAGCTATTTGCTGCAACGATCGGCGAATCGAATTATTCAAAGAATGAGAACAGATGTCTTTGGCCAAATCCAACGATTACCTGTCAACTACTTTGATAATCTTCCTGCGGGTAAGGTGGTTTCAAGAATCACGAATGATACCGAAGCAATACGCGAGTTGTATGTTACGGTATTGGCACAATTTTTTACTGGGATTATCTATATTCTCGGAATCCTTACTGCCTTGTTTTTCTTGGATGCACGACTCGCATTAATCTGTACGATTATTATCCCAATTCTATTTGTTTGGATTATCATGTACAGAAAGTTTGCGTCTAAATATAACCATCTGATTCGATCGCGGTTAAGCGATTTGAATGCGATGATTAATGAATCGATTCAAGGGATGACGATCATTCAAGCTTTCCGTCGACAAAAGGAAACGACAAAAGAGTTTGAAGAGGTTAACGAGGAATATTTTCAGTATCGTAATAAGTTACTAAACCTTGAAGCGATCATGTCACATAATCTAGTGAATCTGCTTCGAAATGTCGCATTTGTAACATTAATCTGGTACTTTGGTGGTGCTTCGTTAACAGCAGGAGCAGCGGTTTCAGTTGGTGTGTTATATGCATTTGTCGATTATTTAAACCGAATGTTCCAGCCGGTGACTGGGATTGTAACCCAACTAGCTAATCTTGAACAGGCACTTGTATCTGGAGAACGCGTTTTCCGATTGTTGGACCGGGAAGGTGAGAACGTCTCGAACACAGCCCTACCTCGTTATAAAGGGAATGTCGTGTTTGATGATGTAACGTTCGCCTATAAAGAGAAAGACTATGTTCTGAAAAACATTTCATTTGAAGCGAAGCAAGGTGAGACAGTTGCTCTTGTAGGTCACACTGGATCAGGTAAGAGCTCGATCATGAACCTGCTGTTCCGCTTTTATGATATTAAACACGGTAAGATTATTATTGATGGTCAGGATATCCAGAAGATTTCAAGGCAGGATCTTAGAAAGCATATGGGAATTGTCCTTCAGGATCCATTTTTGTTCACAGGAACAATTGCATCGAATGTAAGTCTTGATGACCCTTCTATTACTCGTGAGCAAGTTGAAAAGGCGCTGAAGGATGTTGGAGCAGAACCGTTTATTAGCCAGCTTCCGAAAGGGTTTGATGAACCGGTTGTTGAAAAGGGAAGTACCCTATCAGCTGGTCAGCGGCAACTCATCTCCTTTGCACGGGCACTTGCCTATAATCCAGCGATTCTTATTCTCGATGAAGCGACAGCTAATATCGATACAGAAACCGAAGCGATTATTCAAGAAGCTCTTGATGTCCTTAAGAAGGGACGGACGACGTTTATTATTGCCCATCGACTATCTACGATCAAAAGTGCAGATCAGATCCTTGTCCTTGACCGCGGACAAATTGTTGAACGTGGAAACCATGATCAACTCATGAAAACACAAGGGAAGTATTATCAAATGTATCAATTACAGCAAGGAATGAAGGAATCGAAAGCAGTATAATTGAATATATTAGAGGACTAAGGGGCTGACCCAGAAGGACATTCATTTGTTCCTCTAGGGTTAGCCCTTTTGATTTCACGTTAAGAAAGTATAAAATTTTGCTAAAGAAATAATGTGGTTTATAAAATTTTTAACCAAAATTTTAAAACTAATAGAAAAAGGTTAACCGGAATCAAAAATAGAATTAGATAGATAAACTGAAAACCTACAAAAGGACATACAATGGTACTATGGGAAGTAGGTTATAGAGGCAAGAAATGGGGGGTGTTGATTTTTGAAACGTAAAGAAATTTATTCATGGTCGATGTATGATTGGGCAAGTTCGGCTTTTGCAACAACCATCATGGCAGCTGTTCTTCCTATTTATTATTTTGATGTAGCTGCAAAAAACTTGGATAGCACAACAGCAACCGCTTTTTGGGGATATTCACAATCGATTGCAGTACTTATCGTGGCTCTTTTAGCACCAATCCTAGGTGCAATTGCAGATTATTCTAGTTCGAAGATGAAATTTTTACGATTCTTTGCTTATATGGGCATGGTTGCGAGTGTACTACTGGCATTTGTTGGTGAAGGGGATTACATTCTCGCATCACTTTTGTTAATCTTCGGTACAATTGGATTTTCGGGTGGAAATGTTTTTTATGATGGATTCCTGCCTGAAGTAGCGCAGCGAGATGATATTGATAGAGTTTCAGCTAGAGGCTATGCATTTGGTTACCTTGGAGGGGGCGTGCTGTTACTTATTAATCTCGCGATGATTATGTTCCCGAGCGTATTTTTCCTCCCAAATGCAGGGGTTGCATCACAGATCTCTTTTGCGAGTGTGGGGATCTGGTGGTTTATCTTCTCAATACCAATGTTCAAAAATATAAAAGAAAAAAAGCATGAACAGCCGAAGATGGAAGGCTCTTATGTAAGTATTGGTTTTAACCGTCTAAGAAAAACATTTAAAGAAATTCACCAGTACAAACAGCTATTGTTATTCCTGATTGCATTCTGGTTATTTAACGATGGGATTTCAACTATTATAAAAATGGCGACAATTTACGGTAGAGACATTGGGATTGGTACAACGGACTTAATTGCTGCGCTTCTAATTACGCAGTTTGTCGGCATTCCATTTGCATTTTTGTTCGGTTACCTTGCAAGACGAATACAGGCGAAAAGAGCATTGTATATTGCACTATGGACTTATGTTCTTATTGTGTTACTCGGTTACTTTATGGAAACAGCGGCACATTTTTACGCGTTAGCCATACTAGTCGGACTTGTTCAAGGCGGTGCCCAGGCACTTAGTCGTTCAATTTTTGGAAGTATGGTTCCAGATAACCGGCATGCTGAATTTTTTGGCTTTTATGGAATATCGGCAAAGTTTTCAGCCATATTCGGACCATTTGTGTTCGGACTTGTTGGACAATTGACAGGTTCAAGCAGACTGGGAATTTTCTCACTCGTCATCTTCTTCCTTATCGGGATTTTCCTATTGAGCAAAGTGGATATCGAGCAGGGGAAAAAAGAGGCAGGTAGTAAGGTTGTAAATGGTGAGATCCCAATGTAACACGTAATTAACGTGTAAAAAAATCAGAGAGTCGACTCTCCGTTATGAGTGTCTCACTCTCTGATTGGTATTTTGTGATTATAAGATTGGTTCAAAGTTTATACATTCTATAGCTAGTGTACAGTCTTTGCCAGTGTCGTAGGATATGTTGCCAATTTTTTGTTCGAGTTGATCAATTGCATCAGCCGAGTCTTCAAACCAATAGGCTCCAAGCACTGATAAAACCTTAATACCTTCTTGTTCGGCTTGTTCAAGTAAATCAAAAAAGGTCTGCTCAGAGTGCTCATCTACTTGAGCAGGGTGTGACCAACGGGAGTTTGATTCATTTAAGTAATCGCCACTTCCAATGTCTTTCTGATAAGAAAATGGATCGACTCGTTCTTTCAAGAGTTTCCTTTTCCAGCCTAGTGGATCATATAAAATTTTGAGTGCTAGCTGCATATGGTTATAAGATCGTTCGATATAATTGATTGGAAGCTCTTTGTGAAGGTCCGGGAAGAAAGTTTGAATCGCCTCTGCTAGCATTGCTTCTACAGATGTGTCTAGTTGACTGCCGATATCAAGCTGCTTATAGACAGGTGTATTCCAGGTTTCGATACCGCGAAATTTCTTCATTAATAATGTATCGATAATGATTTCAAGTTTTTGATGGCGGTTGCCTTCATTCCCTGATCGGAATATGATGTATGGATGTGCATTCCGATCTAGTATGTGGTGTGTAAGGAACCCCGTAGTAAAGGCAACTAACTTGCGATCATTTAAACGAGCTGTCGTATATTGGATCAACTTCATTAAAAATGGCCCACATTGTTCGTGAGGATTCGATCTCCTACTTTTGCAACTGGTGTCGATTTCCATGGCCAAAAATTATGATAAAAAAATGGATCTGGCCCTTGGGTTCCGAAACGGAAATAAGGACCTGTTTCATGGTCAAGCCCTATAATTCCGGTTTTTTCCAAGAGCTTCTCGCCAAAATGAATATGTGTCCAAACGTTTGGCATGGTTGTTCCGACCTTTCTCCAATAAAGTTACCTTCTGGGGTTAAAGGTTGATGCTAACCCAATTTGTCTACCTAAGAACGGCTAATCTAGCTTGTTTATCGGTCGATGCTCCTACTGAGTAGCCGATACGTTGCCCCATTTTAATGAATTGCCCAAGGGAGATTGTTTCGTCCATCTGCAGTAAGTTACGTTCAAATAAGACGATTACAGTAGACCCAAACTCAAAATGTCCGATTTCTTCACCTTTGTTAAAATAGGGGAGGCTTTTGAGTTTTTGATTGATGAAACATCCTTTATGCAGTCGTTGAACCTGCTCTTTGTAGGCAACCTGTACACTCCCGACAATAAATGCACCAACTTTAACAATAGCTACGTTCCCTGCTGCAGTATTCATATACGTTATGAGACGTTCGTTTTTTGCATAAAGTTCGTTGATGGATTGAACGCCTAAACGATTAACTGGGTACAGACGTCCAGGAATGTATGAAAACTCGGTTACGTTGCCACTGATAGGCGCATGAACACGATGATAATCCCTAGGGCTTAGATAGATAGTCATGAAGGATCCATTTTGGTATGTTTCTGCTTTTTCTGAGTTAGCGAGCAAACCCTCAACAGAATAAGTAACCCCTTTTGCTTGGATTAAAGATCCATCTTGTACAGCCCCGGTTTGTGTAATCATTCCATCTGAAGGGCTGATAATGGAATGGTCTTTATTGTCAATGGGACGCGATTCAGGTTTTAATTTTCGCGTGAAGAAATGGTTCAAACTCCTAAATTCCTTCATAGGTTTTTCTATGGAAGCGAGATCGATTTTATAATATTTAGCATATGGTTTTATTGCTAATTTGCTTAATCTTGTCCTTGTAATTCTTCCGGTTAGGGATGAAACGTGATGCTGTGGTAAACAGCTTAAGAACCTACCAGTAATGTATTTCATTTAAAACTCCTTAAAAGAGGTTAAGTTCATTTCATGTTGCTATTAGTATTTACGAAAATTGTATTTATGAATACCAACATTATACTGTTTTATTAAGGACGTGTTAAGCAAATGTTGAATGAATACAATATTATTTATCCGTATGGGGGAGAGACTAACATTAATAGAGGTTGTGTCCGCCTTTTTAACACGTTAAGAAAGTATAAAAATACTTTCTATAGTATAAGCGCAACTAAGGCTCAGCCGGCGCCAAAGGCTTGGCTTTGCCAAGTTTTCTTTAACACGCATTACTAGTTGTTTTTTACAAAAGGGTTTTCACATATACAAAAGTTCGGTACTATAGATTCATTATGAGTAAAAACTAATAAAAGGTTGTTAACTGATGCAGAAAAAAAGTTTCCGAAAATCAAGGCTTACATCTGTCCAATTAATCGTTTTGTATTACCTTGGAGCTGTCATTATGGCGACATCGCTATTAAGTTTGCCTTTTGCACACAGGGATGGTGTTCAATGGTCATTTATAGATGCGTTATTCACAGCCGTTAGTGCAATAAGTGTTACAGGATTATCAGTTATTTCAACGGCTGAAACGTTTAATGAAATCGGCTATTTTATTCTTGCCTTTGTTTTACAGTTTGGCGGGATAGGAGTTATGACATTAGGTACATTTATTTGGTTGATCACTGGTAAGAAAATCGGATTGCGTGAACGCCAATTAATTATGACGGACCAAAACCGTTCAACCTTGCAGGGTTTAGTCAATTTGATGCGTGAAATATTAGTATTAATCTTAGTAATTGAATTGATTGGTGCACTTGTATTGGGAGTGTATTTCCTTAATTACTTCCCAACTTGGCAGGAAGCATTTATGCATGGTTTCTTTGCTTCGGTAAGTGCAACGACAAATGCGGGGTTTGATATCACCGGTCAATCGCTTATACCCTTTGCAAATGATTATTTTGTGCAATTTATAAATATTATCCTCTTAATTTTAGGTGCAATTGGATTTCCGGTTTTAATTGAATTAAAGGAATATATTACATCGAAGAAAGGAAAGTATCAATTTTCGCTTTTTACAAAACTAACTACTCTCACATTTTTCTTGCTTGTTGTAGTTGGAACATTTCTTATTATTGTATTAGAATACAAGTTCTTTTTTGCAGGGAAAAAGTGGCATGAAGCATTGTTCTACGCTTTATTTCAGTCGGTCTCAACAAGAAGTGGTGGGCTAGCAACAATGGATATGAACTTATTTACTGAACCGACTCAGTTGGTTATGAGTGCTATGATGTTTATCGGTGCCTCTCCAAGCTCTGTTGGTGGAGGGATTCGAACGACTACGTTTGCGATTGTGATTCTCGCAATTCTTTCATTCGCAAAAGGGAACCAAACAATTAAAATTTTTAAGCGTGAACTTTTAGCAGAGGATATTCATAAGGCTTTTGTAGTAATCAGTGTTGCCATAATGTTATGTGGTGTCTCAGTTATAACACTAATGATTACGGAGTCCGCTACATTGGTCGCGATTGTTTTTGAGGTTACATCAGCTTTCGGAACATCTGGTCTATCAATGGGAATAACCTCAGAGCTTTCGACTATTGGCAAGGTTATTATTATCATGCTGATGTTTATAGGACGTGTTGGAATCTTATCATTCCTATTCTTAATTCGAGGGAATATTGTAAAAGAAAAATACCATTATCCAAAAGAACAAGTCATTATCGGATAAGTTTGTAAGGAGGCTAACCCAATCAATCGGTTAGCCTCTTTTTTCTTTCACGTTAAGAAAGTATAAAAGTTTGCGGCATGGATGTAATGTCCAGCTTCAGCGCCCAACCACTTGGATCACTTCAGGCCTCCTGCGGCGGCAACAGCCTCCTCGTCGGTCTTCCAGTGACCTTCGTGGCTAAGCAGGGCGCTTGCGCTTTTCTTAGAAAGAATTTCCAAACTTTTTATGTATAACCCGTTTTGAATGACACAAACTATGCTTACCAAGGAGGAGGTGAGATTAATGGCTCAAAATAACAGCAATCAATTAGTAGTACCTGGCGCTCAACAAGCACTTGACCAAATGAAAACTGAAATCGCTTCTGAATTTGGAGTACAACTTGGAGCAGACACTACTTCTCGTGCTAACGGTTCAGTTGGTGGAGAAATCACTAAGCGTCTAGTTCAAATGGCTCAACAAGGACTTGGTGGAAGATAACCATTATATTTTGGCTTTGAAGGGGTGGATTCTGTCCACCTCTTTTTCCACACATTAAGAAAGTATAAAAATACTTTCTATAGTATAAGCGCAACTAAGGCGATCGCCTGCGCTAAGGCTTGGCGCTAGCCAAGTTTTCTTTATCTAATTTTCAAAACACGTTAAACAACTATAACTTCCGACAGCCTCCATGATAGCCATCCAAGTGAACTGCATGGCATCTGGGGCGCTTTCGCATTTCTTAAGTTGTAAATGCCAACTAAGACGATCGCCAGCGCTAGCCAAGTTTTCTTTATATCAAATAGAAAAGGAGTTCATAAGAAATGTCAATGTGTCCTATTTGTAACCAGCTAAGCGTAACACAATATCGTTGTCCAAGCTGTCTTGGTAAGATGGAGGATAGTGGAAGGGTTATGGACTATTATGATGACTATAGCGCTTACCTGGAAATCGACGGTATGAAATTAGAGGACGGATATCCGGAGGACGAAAAAGAAAAACAATGTCCTCATGTTTTCTATTGTTCGCAATGCACCACAGAAAATGTGTTGTTAATCCATGAGTGGAGAAATGAATGCAATTAAAGAAACCTATGAAAAAAAAGGGTAACAGCAAATGTGCTATCGACCCTTTAAGAACTCACTCGAAGTTTGCGTTCTAGATACGTTTGTACCAAACCTAATAATGTGGTTAATGCCCAATACATAAACAAAATCTCAAGGAAAATCCAAAACACAACCAGATTAGAAGCAGCAATTTGCTCCGCTCGTGCCGTTAGTTCTGGGACAGCAAGGACAGAAGCAAGAGAAGAAGCTTTAACAACGTCAATTAGAGAGTTCCAGACAGGTGGAATTGCTCGTCTCCACGCCTGTGGAAGGATTACTTCTTTTAATGTTTGCCATTTATTCATCCCGAGTGAATACGACGCTTCCCACTGTCCTTTTGAAATCGAGAGGATTGCAGCTCTATATGATTCCGAAATATAGGCGCTAAAATGAAGAATAAGGCCGATAATGGCAGCTTGAATTCCGGTTAAGGTATAAAGCCAAGTAAGCCCGAAATATAAAATAAGTAATTGTGTCAGCAGAGGAGTTCCTCTAAAGAATGATACATAAAACCGTGCAATCATCGATAAAATCCTCGAGTTTGATATCCGTAATAAAACAATAAGTAACCCAAGCAGGAGTGAACCAAAGATAGCAATGACACTTAAGAAAACAGTAACTTTAACTCCCTCCAGCAAAAACGGAAGGGAGTTAATCATTAGTTGAAGAGTTTCGTTATTCACTTATATCTTCCCCAAAATACTTTTGAGAAAGTTCGGCAATTGTACCGTCTTCTTTCATTTCTTTTAATGCATTGTTTACTTTCTCGATAAGCTCATCTTGATTCTTCCGGAATGCAAATGCCATTTTCGTTTTGTTAAAAGGTTCACCAACAGGTTTGACTTTGTAGTTTGAGTCTTTCAACTCTTGTTGGACAAAGAGTCGATCATTTAATGCTGCGTCAATCCGTTTGACATTTAGATCCGCAAGTACTTGTGCAATACCTTTGTAGTATTTAATTTTCGCACCCGCTTCTTCCGCAGCCTTCGCATAGTTACTACCTTGTGTTGTACCAACTGTTTTTCCTTTAAGGTCATCAATACCTTTAATTTCGGTATTTTCTTCATGAACGATGACTTGTCCACCAGATATAGCATATGGGTTTGAGAAGCTATATTTTTCTTTGCGTTCATCTGTAATCGCGACCTGGTTTGCAATCATATCAAATCGTTTTGAATCAAGAGAAGAAAACATACCCTTCCATTCTGTAGGAACAAACTCTACTTTCATACCAATTCTTTTACCGACCTCACGTGCTACTTCAACGTCATAACCCGTAATTTCATTTGATTCAGCATCCCGATAACTGAAAGGCGGGTACGTTGCCTCTGTTCCGATTGTGAGTGTTTCGCGCTTTTCTCCTGTTTCAGTTTTATCTTCCCCTGTGCCTGTCCCGCAGGCAGCTAACAGCCCTACGATTAGTGTAAAAGATAATACAGTCAGCCATTTATGTTTCATTATGGATTCCTCCTTAAATTGATAATAATGAAGATAATTGCATAGTTGCAATGTCTAGCTCCAGCACCCAACCCCTTGGATCACTTCAGTCCTCCTGCGGCGGCAGCAGACTGAATTACTCCATGTATATTCCCACGCAGGGCCGAACTTGTTTGGACCGAGCCTCCTCGTTGGGCTTTCAGTGACCTTCAGAGCTGAACAGGGTGCTTGCGTTTTTGTTACATGTTAAAAAAGTATATAAATTAGGCTGCACGGTCGCTTCGATTCCTCCACAAACACAAAAAGCGTGTTATGTTACAGAATCTCCAGCGCTTGTCCTAAGCAGGGCGCTTCCGCTTTTCTTATTCCGATAAAAACGGTAGGAAAACTATTTACGCTTTATAATTGTATTCAGGAAGTTCATCAAAGTCAATCATTATGTATTATGTTCAAAAATAGCTCATTGTAAAAAAACTTGGCTAAGTCAAGCATGGCGTGGACTGAGCCTTAGTCCCTAAAGGAATCACCTAAAGGCCAAGGCTTGGTGCTAACCAAGTTTTCTTTAAGTCTAAAAAATGTCTCAAAAGGTTCGATAAAAACCTTTTGAGACAGTCCCAGATAAAATGTTATGGTCGAATTCTTTCCTCTGATGTGGCATCGAAGAAGTGACATTTGTTTAAATCAAAAGCGAGTTCAAGTTTTTGTCCATTTTGTATGTCGGATCTCGAATCCACCCGTGCAATAAAGTCTTGACCAGCTATTTTAGAATATAAGTATGTTTCTGCACCCATCAGCTCGGCTACATCGATGGTTGCAACGAGCTTGGATTCTTGTGAGGATTCGATAAAAATCGGTTCATCATGAATATCTTCTGGACGAATCCCAAGAATGATTTCTTTTCCAACATATCCTCGTTCACGTAGTACTTTCATTTTACCTTCAGGGACAAGAACTTTCACCTCATTGATTACAAGATGGCGTTCCTCAAGTCTGCCAGTCAGGAAGTTCATGGCTGGTGAACCAATAAACCCGCCTACAAACACATTATCAGGTGTGTCATAAACCTCTTTCGGAGTACCAACCTGCTGTATAACACCGTCCTTCATAATAACGATACGGGAGGCCATTGTCATCGCTTCAGTCTGATCATGGGTAACATAGATCGTAGTGGATTGTAGACGTTGGTGAAGCTTTGTAATTTCAGAGCGCATTTGCACCCTTAGTTTCGCATCCAAGTTAGAAAGTGGCTCATCCATTAAGAACACCTGTGGATCACGGACAATCGCTCTTCCAAGAGCCACACGCTGACGCTGACCACCTGACAACGCTTTTGGTTTGCGATCCAGGTATTCTTCGAGACCGAGAATCTTCGCTGCATTTTTAACACGAGTTTCAATCTCGCTTTTACTAAATTTACGAAGCTTTAAGCCAAATGCCATATTATCGTACACATTCATATGAGGATAGAGTGCATAGTTTTGGAATACCATTGCAATATCTCTGTCTTTTGGAGCGACATCGTTTACACGTAGATCTCCAATAAACAAGTCACCTTCAGTGATATCCTCAAGACCTGCAATCATTCGAAGCGTTGTGGACTTTCCACACCCCGAAGGACCGACAAATACAATAAACTCCTTATCCTTGATGTCCAGGTTGAAGTCTTGTACCGCTGTTACATTCTTTTCGTACTTTTTCATGATACTGTTCATACGAATATCTGCCATTAAATACGACCTCCTAAATATGTAAACGTTTTATTTATATCTTTAGTGTACGTATAATTGGAAAAGTCGTAAATTGTAGAGTTGCACAAAGTTTATCGAATTGTTTTGTGCATATTGTACAAATATTCTAAAAATTAATTCTTTAAAAGTAGTAAATAAGCCGTTACTGCATCGGGAATTGTCTTTACATCAAGACCAGTTTGTTCTGTAAACTTGTCCATACGATATTGCAAGCTATTCCTATGAATAAACAGATTTTTGGCAGCCAGTGAATAATTTAAGTTGCACTTTAATAACATTTTGACCGTGTCTTTTAACTCTGGTTCAATTGTATGAAAGATGTGGTTACGAATAAAGTTATAATCATCATCGTCCATTTGACTAAGTAAATAGTTCGGAAAAGAGGACGCGAGGGTATAAACCTGATTTATATTTTTCAAAGATAAAAATGATTGAAAGATCCTCGCTTCTTTTTCAAAGCTCTCAACAGAATCCTGAAATGTATGAAAGGCAGTACCAATAAATACAACAGCTTTTATAAAAAAGTCACTTTCAATCGTTTGCATAAGTCCTTGGAATTGTTGTGCAGATATAGGCTCATCTTTAAATGGCTCGATGACAATAAGAGAATATGTATTTTTCCATACGAAAATGAGATCGTCTGACAGCATGTTTTCAATAGCCTCTTGAAAGAGCTCTTGGTCCGCGTCTTTACTCAAAATTCGGAATTGGAGAATTCGACTTGGCTTCAATGGAGACTTCGAATCAGGTTGCGTACCTTCAAATAAAAGCTGTTTCCACATTGTTTGTTCGGTTGAAAGCTGTAAATAATATGCGGGCAGGGGAGTTACAAAGATTTCAAGCAGGTTTACTTCGTATTCTGTTAAGGAGTGTTTACGTATACCAAAAGGCTGATCTTGAGGGGTTTTATACCATCTATAATTATTTACAGATTCTACATCGGAAAACTCTTCAACAATGCGATCCCCGAACATTTCCTTTATTTTATCGATCATTTTGAGTGTTCCTTTCCTTTTCAATTCTGATAACATTAATTATAGGGGAAGTTTAAAAAGGGTCAACCCTTTAAGAGTCAACCCTGATGGCGATTATTTCTATTCTTTTTCTGATCTTTTTCAGTGATAACAACGGGGGGATCCTCTTCGACCAGGTCTAAGCTTTGTTCGATTTGTTCATGATCATACTTACCTGTAACGGTTCCACCCGCCATCCCTTCATTAATCATGCGGTCTACATCCATATACGCTTCTTCTTTTCCCTCGTACTGAGGTCCTTTATCAGGCATCGATAACAGCTCCTATATAATTTTTAAAGAAAACTTAGCAAAGCCAAGCCTTTGGTGCCGGCTGAGCTTTAGTCCCTAAAGGGATGACCTAAAGGCCCTTGCATTATACTATAGAAGGTATTTTTATACTTTCTTAACGTGTAAAAAAGGATTCATGCAAAACTTCGGGTTATTCTTTTATAGTATGACTGATCGAGGTAGTGAATATGTCTGAAGCATCAAATCCTGTAAGCAGCAATGCCTGACGATAAAATTGCCTGGTAGCTTTCGTCTGGATGTGGGGCTCATCAAAGACCATTGGCTTCGAATTGACCTCAAAGATCCAATAATGAGAAGAACAGTCTAAACCGAGATCCATTGAGAATTCTCCCACCGGGGGGCAAGCTTTATCAAGTGACAATCCGACATTTGTTGCGATTTGTTTAACAACATCTGTGTCGACCTGAACATCTTCAATTGATAGAATTCTTCCACCTTCCGGAACATGGGTTGTCAGTTTTCCATAGCCTGCACACCTTACACCAATTCCGGTCATGGTCCATTCATCTGCCACCTTCTGCATAAGCACTCGGAAGTCGTAAGGATACCCTTTATATCGAATACGGCTAATCAACGGTTGCATTAAGTGTTGTGTGGAAGTTAAGCAGTGATTTACAGATAGTTTCTCGAGGTTCTCATACGTACAATGTTTTGTGTTTGAGAAAAACAAAACCTGATTGTTTTTCTTTTTCATTAAACTGAATATCCCTTTCCCCTGAGAGGAAGAGGTTGGTTTGATAATAATCTTCCCATAGGCATTAAGGAAGTTTTGAACATCATCAATGGAAGTAATCAGCTTCGTTTCTGGTAGGTACGCTGCCAATTGAGATTGTTCTTTTAAAATACAATGGGTCTTCCACTTTGAAAAAAATCCGCTATTAAAAAAAGGAATCGAATGGTTGCTAATTGCATGAAGGAATGAGTGATAGTTTGGGTTCAGCTCATCTATTTGGTAAGCAATTCGATTGTACACAAAATCGGGTATGGGGAAGCGTGCATTTATCCATCGGTTGGTGCTTAGATCGTAGACAAAACCTTTAATCGAGTCTTTGTGGCAATCATTTATAGTGAAAATGAAAACAAGCCCACCCTGTGAATGGACGAACGTAGAGAGACGTTGGTACGTTTCTAAATTTCCTACAAAGGGAAGACCGGTTTTTTTTGATGAAAGGATACCTATAACTGGACCTGCTTTCATCTTGGCAGTGTTCCTGAGAGGAAAGGTAGAAGAACGTGGAGGTGCAGGAGAAAAAGGTACTTTCTCATTATTTGCACCCCAAACAATTTCATGACCCTTTGCATGGTGCACCCATTGTTTCAAGGTTTGATTCCAACTAACATCTATCATTGGATCACCGTTTGTATTCGATTCTTGCGTTGTTCAAATAAATAGATCGAAAATTCAATGGGAAGGCTCCTTGTTTTATAATCATATCCCTTCATATCAGGGTGTGAAAAGATGCTTCGCCCAGGTTTAGAATTCGCCTCAAACATCCATATATGTCCTGCTCGGTCGACCCCTAGGTCAAAACCAATTTCACCAATAAGTCCGTCAATCGTATTACTGAGGGAATCACTAATTTCTAAAGCTATTTGATGAATATCGTTCACGGTAGATTTTGGCTGACCAATTTCATGAAACAACTCTTGCACACTAAGTACACGACCACCATTTGTGACATGGGTTGTTATACTTCCATCTCCTGCTAGCTTCGCTGCCATCGCACTTACTCGCCATGCTCCTGATCGATCCCGGTTTGTATGAATACGAAAATCAATCGGCTTTCCATTCCAACTGATCAGTTCAATACCACGTTGAGCCATGTAAGAGCTCATACCATTAGGAAACTGCTTATGAAGTAATCTCCGTAAGCTCGTATATCGTCTCAACCTGTTTTTCGAATTGGTTTGGAATTTACAATAATAATGTGTGTCATCTTTCCTTTTAAACAGGTGTTGGATGCCGATTCCAAGACTCCCGTTTGTTGGTTTAATATATACGCTCCCGTATTGATTAAGTAGTGATCCGATTATGCTTTCGTCAGGATCAATGTGTGTTTCTGGTAGGTTTTTTTGTACAGTTTGGGCTTCCGTAAGGAGCTGGTGAATGTTCCATTTATCGAAAAAGCCTGGGTTAAACCAGTCTATAGAATAATCTTCTTGAAAGCGGAGTTTCGTTTCTAATGATACGTTCATCGATTCCGTTTTTCGATTCGGTAACCGATCATAAATACTATCAGGAAAAGGATATGCTTGTTGAATCCATTGATTATTTTTATAGGTATATCCGTATATCAGTTCAGCTTTCCAATCAATATGATGCGCTCCAAACACAAATGCTGTACTTCCCATTTTTCGAGCGGTTACTAACATTTTCGCAAACATAATAGAGCGGTCTTTCAGCGGACGGGCATTGGAACTTGTAAATCCTGCAGTGAAAATCCCAACAATGGGGCCAATTTTCAAAGCCTCCTTGCTTTCAATAACATAAAAGGATTGTTCCTCAGAGATTTGTAGTTTTTTTGCCAATGAATTCGTAATCATAAATTCATGTTTTTGATCAGGATGAGGATGAAAGGTACAGTTTAGCTTGTTAGCGCCAAAAATGATGGTTGCAGGGAATGCCTGCTGTTCGACCCACCTCTGAAACAGTGAAAAAGGGACATATACGATCTCTTCCTTTTCCTCAATTATACGTAAATGCTGTGGTACATTCATCACAATCTCTCCTTATGTGTAAAATAGAGATTAATTAATGGAAGATAGGGATTCGGAAGAGTGAAATGAGGTTTCGGCTAAAAAACGTGCAAATTGAAATACCCCTCTTGCAGAAGGACGAATCCCGGATGTTCGACTTTCAACTAAGTATTGTTTCGAAGGCTTTGTATTAATTTCAATAATCCATGGGTGTCCTTTCGTATCTACGCCGATATCGATTCCGAGCTCCCCAAATATCCCTCCGGCATGTAAGCTAATACATTCAGAGACGTCTATAGCGATTTCGAACATTGTTTGGATTAACTGGTGTGTCTTCTTTTTATCAAAAAAACGTTCTAAAATCTCGATACTTGGGTACACCTTTGCCCCTTGTGAAAGGTTGGAAACAAAGCGATCTTGAGCAGATAGACGCGCTATACTTGATGAGATATACCATTTGCCTTTGTCGTTCCTGTTACAAAGAATACGAAAGTCGATTTTTCCACCTTCATACTCAAGGAGTGGAATCCCTTGCTGTACGATATGGGTTTCTTTTGGGAGAAGGTCTTCGAAGAATCGAATTGCCGTCTTTTGCAAAACAGTAGATTTCATCGTATTTCTTTTACTAGAAAAATCAAGTTGAACCTGCTCGGTGTTGGTTTTTTGAACTCTAATAATTCCTTTACCTTCTCGTCCGTGTATCGGTTTTAGAAAAACAATAGGGTGTTTATCGATTAATACTAAAGATTCAATCCCCTCGTATAAGTGTGTCTCCGGTAAGTATGCAGCAACCGTATCTAATTCAATTAATATGCGAAGGGTTTCCCATTTAGATAAAAAATGATCATTGAAAAAGGCAATTCCGAGATCCTTGCACCGCTCAAAGAACTGGCTGTATTTCTCAGAACGCTCGATGCTTCTACTTGAAATTCGATTGTATATAACATCTGGCAGAGGAAATGTACTTTTGGTGATCCCGGTTTCATCAAGCGTATAGCCATGAATCCGATCTTCTTCAATATCATCTAGTGAAAATAAATACAATGTCATTTGGTGTTCTAGACAAAGCAAATAAAGTTCCCTGGAAAAATCGCTTATATTGCCAAACATCTGTATATGATCGGGCGTTTTCTCTGTCAACAGGCCGATAATTATACCTAGTCGCAATTCCTGTAAATGTGGAAAATATGTGAATGTATAATGCCCTGCTTTTATTGGAAAACAATGAGACCTTCCGAGAGCTGAAGGGAGGTGAATATGAGAACCTTCATCGATGGTGAAAAGGTGTTTACATCGTACCTGTATCCGCTCACTTCCCAACCTAAGCCAAATATTTTGCCCTTCCTTGATATCTAATTGCTCAAGCAGATAGGTACTTAATAAAATTTGATAAGGATTTGAAGAGGATGTATGAATTGACCTAAGCTGTGCAGAAATCCGTTCCATTGTTCGAACTCCCTTTATTCATAGCAAATAGACTTGCATTTATAGGTTAAGAAAGTATAAAATTTGGATGCATAGATGTCCTGTCTAGTTTCAGCGCCCAACCACTTGGATCACTTCAGGCCTCCTGTCAGGTTACGAGAAGCGAGAAGTTCAAGGAAGTGAAGTTCAGAGGACCGGAGTTTAGTTTATCTAAATGAGGACCGTATGAACAAAACTGACGAAGAAATTCGACGCTAATCGTAGGTTGACTCAGGCGGCAACAGCCTCCTCGTCGGCCTTCCAGTGACCTTCGTGGCTAAGCAGGGCGCTTGCGCTTTTCTTATAGGCAACTGCGGATATCGTATACTATGTTAAGAAAGGATTAACGGTGACATCAATAAGTAGCAATTTATCATTCGTCTAACTGAACGGAAGGTTGATATACATGGAAGTACTATGGGTTATTATCATGATGATTATCGTAGGAGCAGCAATCGGTGGATTTACAAACTTTCTAGCTATTAAAATGCTCTTTAGGCCTTATAGTCCTATAAAAATTGGCCAATTTCAGCTGCCCTTTACGCCTGGATTGATACCGAAGAGGAGAGAAGAGCTCGCAATCCAACTCGGTGATATGGTAGTAAAACACTTGATAACTAAGGAAGGCTTACAAAAGAAGTTGACTGAATCAGAGTTCCGTGATGAGTTGATTCGCTGGGCTCAAAGTGAAGTCTCAGTCCAGTTGAAGAGTGAGAAAACTATTAACGATTTCGGTTTAACCTTGTTGAATATTGAGAGTTTTGAGACCCAGGTAGAAGGTAAGATCAGAGAACTTCTTGACGAACGGTTTTCAACAGTATTTCATGCATATGAAGCACAATCACTTGGTGCTGTTATACCAGATTCATTACATCGACGTGTTGAGGCTTATATTCCACAGTCAACTCGATTTATTCAAAATAAGTTGATCGTTTTTGTGGAGAGCAGTGAAGGAAAGCAACAATTCAAGCAACTGGTTGATGAGTTTCTCGCAGGAAGAGGCATGCTTGGTAATATGATTAATATGTTTTTAGGAAACGAAAGCTTAATTGATAAGGTGCAGTCTGAGCTTGTGAAAATTCTTGAAAAAGACACTGTGGCACGTATGATGGAACGAATTTTAAAAAAAGAATGGGAAAATGTAAAGAATAGGCCAGTGGGTGAACTTATTGAGCAGTTAAATCTTGAAGAAACGAAACAGGAGGCAATCGACTGGATAGTGAAGCAAATCAATGTAAACGAGTTATTGAATAAGCCAATGGTAGAACTGACGGCAGTTTATCGTGAGCCAATTATCGGAAAAATCGTTCCTGCTCTTGTGGATCGTTCCCTAGTATATGGTGGTGATCAGATTGAAGGAATCATGGAAAAGCTCAAGTTATCTGAACTCGTTCGTCATCAGGTCCAAACCTTCTCACTCCAACGTGTTGAGGCCATGGTGCTCTCTATAGCAAGTAAGGAATTAAAAATGATCACCTATCTAGGAGCATTACTCGGCGGAGTGATCGGGCTTCTACAAGGGTTGTTGGTTTACTTCATTACCTAAAGATTGTTATAGTGTGTAAGAATCCGTTTTGTTACGGCGTAAAATGAACCCTTAGGAGGCTAATTATGAGTAAAAATGTCCATGATGCGGCATATGATTTAGAAAAAGCATTAGGTGAAAGCGATGATTTTCAAGAGCTTAAAAGCCTTTACGCTCAAGTAAATGCCGACGAAAGTGTTAAAAGTATGTTCGATAACTTCCGCAATATGCAAGTTGAGCTTCAACAAAAGCAAATGCAGGGAGAACAAATTTCTGAAGATGAGGCTCAAAAAGCACAACAGCTTTTTGAACTCGTTCAGCAAAACGATGTAATATCGAAGTTGATGAGTGCTGAGCAGCGCGTAAGTATGCTCATTCAAGACATCAACAAAATCGTTACAAAGCCACTGGAAGAATTGTACGGAACTCCAGAGCAACCAGAACAATAAAAAACAGATCTAAGAGGATGATTCACCTTATTAGGGGAGCATCCTCTTTTTCCTTTTCTTAAATGTGTATCCAGAGCCAGTTTATCATCATTTGTGTGCTGAACTTTTGTTTTAAACAGCTAAACTCGAGGTACTTTCTGAAAATCCCTTATCTAGATTTTCTTACAAAATGAGGCCGACCTCTTGTTCACTCCATATCCATAGCTTTTTTGCTAATTCCGGATCCTTTGCTCTTGAAGATACTGGAGCTATTTTTTTTTTATAAAAGTATTCACCGCTAATTGCTCGTACTTCATCACTCGATGCCAGATAGATTGCTGTTTCTGCACCTTCAGCAGGGGTTAAGAAGAAAGAGCGCAATAGGGTATGTACAGATTTACCAAAACCAGTTTTCCGGTTCACACCAAGACTAGTTCCCACTGCACCAGGGTGAACACAATTAGTGGTCACATTCGTGTCTTTTAACCGACGAGCAAGCTCTTTTGTAAATAAAATATTAGCCAGTTTCGAGTGGGCATATCCTTTCCAAACTCTGTATCCTTTAGAAAGGTAGGGGTCATCGAATTGAATTCGACCAATTTTATGTGCTCCTGATGATAAAACGATGATTCGTCCCTGTGGAGCGCTTATTAAAAGGTCAAGCAGTAGATTTGTGAGTAAAAAGTGACCAAGGTGATTAACTCCCATCATACTTTCAAATCCATCAGATGTTGTTTCCCGCTTCACTGAAACGACACCAGCATTATTAATCAAAACATCTACTCTATCGTAGTTGGCACGGAACTTTTCCACGAATGCACGGATACTTTCCAATGAGCCGAGGTCACAGATCAATAGTTCAATTCGATCGGATCCGCTTTGTTGTTTTGCTTCTTGTAATGCACGCTCACCACGCTTAGGGTCTCGGCATGCCATGATAACCTGGTAACCTCTCTTCGCCATGTTCACAGTTGTTGCCAGCCCCATCCCAGAATTCGCTCCAGTTATAATTACATTTTTATTCTGCATGACCGTCTCCTTTGTTTAGAGTTGTGTTTCCAACTGAATTTAACATTACTTGAGTAAAGAAAGTATAAAAGTTTGCGGCATGGATATAATGTCCAGCTTCAGCGCCCAACCACTTGGATCACTTCAGGCTTCCTGCTGCGGCAACACACTGAAGTACTCCATGTATATTCCCACGCAGGGCCGAACTTGTTTGGGCCGAGCCTCCTCGTCGGTCTTCCAGTGACCTTCGTGGCTAAGCAGGGCGCTTGCGCTTTTCTAATTGCTTTTATACCTTTTCAACCAATCCACAGCAAAATCCACAGAATCCTTTTGATTAAAAAGCAAGCTTGGTGCGGAACCGATTTTTCCTTCTAGTATTTCTGTTTCTTTTTTAAAATCATTTCCAATTCTCTCGAAATCTTCATCATCATAGTCGATTTCACTATACGTTTTCCACATTTGTTCCCCATTTACTGCAACTGGAGCACCTTTAGTTATATGCTTCCGTACACCTGAGAGCGTTTCAGCTAAATGAAACGATGTATGTGAATCGAATCCTGTGCCAATAAAAAGGACAGAGGCGTTAAGCTTGCAGGCCTTTGCTAAGGGTGATTGTTGACCGAATCCATAATCTAGAGAATGATTGCTCGTGATATATTCCGCATCCTTACCCCAGGCAGATACAGAAACGGAAGGATGGCAGCTCCGTAAAACCCCTGGAAAGGTTCGGAATTGCTCAGGGATCTTGCCTAAGTTATACGTTGAAGTCGTCTTTGGATCGAACGGAGGCATCGTTTGACGAACGGTTTCCCACCAAGATTCAGGAATGGCAGGATTCCCCCATTCTGATGGATCGGAAAGATCTGCAGAATGTGCTTGAAAGAGTATGGTTCCCTCATCAGTAACGGTTTCCATCAAAGCAAGGATCACAGTCTTTGCCCCACCGTTTACCCAACCAATCGATTTTAATGATGAATGGACGAGAAGCACCATACCTTTTCTCACACCGAGCGATTGCATGTCTTTTATTAACGATTCTTTAGTTCTAGGATAATCTGTTCCCTGGACAAGACTTTTCATATCCATATGTATACCCCCTGATTTAACGAATGTTAGCCAAGTATTCTTTAGAAAGGATTAAATTCATTGTATAGCATCCGGATTATTCTGTCTTGAATTGGAAGCTGATCGCTTTATTGTCAGGGAATTGACGTAGTTCTATATTGAGGTCAGCAGACATAGAAATAACAAAGGAAGAGTCCAATATCATCTAGGAAAGATTGGGGGGATTATCCTGGTTTATCGCATGCTTGTCTTAGACATCGATGGAACCCTGCTGAGAAGCAACTTCAAGATTGATCGGACTACCAAAGAAGCTATTGAGTATGTAAAGAACAAAGGGGTATACGTTACACTGGCTACAGGACGGAATTTTCCTTCAGCACAAAAGATTGCAAGAGCATTAAAGCTGGATAATATTTTGATTACACATAATGGAGCATTTCTTGCGTCGTCAATTGATGAACCGTTTTTCGAAAAGCGTATTTCATCAGAAAATGTTTTAGAAATCGTTAAAGTGTTGGAAAAGTATGATGCTCACATCCGTCTCTTGCATGAACGTTATTCAATTGGGAATCAGGTTCAGCAAAAATCACAAATTGTAGCTAAGATGACGATGGGGATTGGGGATCCATTATTTTATCCAGTTACCTTTACCGAACAATTAAGTGATCATTTAGAAACAAAACCAATGACGTTGCCAAAAATTGATGTTCAGTTTTTTAATAAAGAAGAACAGGACCTTGCTTACGAAGAATTGACTGAA
Organism: Pseudalkalibacillus decolorationis; assembly: GCF_024609785.1. GTDB lineage: Bacteria > Bacillota > Bacilli > Bacillales > Fictibacillaceae > Pseudalkalibacillus > Pseudalkalibacillus decolorationis. The sequence goes on along the minus strand of NZ_JANHJQ010000011.1, from coordinate 145,723 downwards.
TTAATCGATGATATCCGAATTACTGCGTCTACGAGATGTTCATTTGAAATTATCGACAAATCGATCAGTAAAGCAAAAGGACTTCAGCTTCTTGCCCAGCATTTGGGAATATCGAGAGAAGAAGTCGTAGCTGTTGGCGATTATACGAATGATCTTGAGATGATCCGACATGCCGGACTTGGGGTAGCAATGGGTAATTCTACAGATGAGATGAAAAGAGCAGCGGACTGGATTACTCGCTCGAATAATCAGAACGGTGTCAATTATATGATTCGTGAAGTATTCCGTAAACAAATGAAGCTGCAAATCGAAGAACCGCTCGAATACTAGCGGATAATTTATGTTAACTTTTAAACACAAGCCTGACTGTAAAGCTTAGCGCTATACGGCCAGGCTTATTTCGTTATTAACGATCATAGGAGGTTTTGTGACACGAGGTGTTGAGTGAGATTCATTGTGTCAAAAAAATAGGTAAAAATCGTACGGATGCAAATTTTGTAGTTTTTTATCGAGGAAAAGATTATTACAATATTGTAAAATGAAAGGTTTTCCTATTCTTTTTCGAGAATAAGTGAGATGCATCTTATTTTTGAGGAGGATGAAAATGGAAAAAGTTTTAGACGTTCAGTTAAAGCCAAAAGTCGCAGAATTTTTGAACGGTACGAAAAAGTTGTTCATCAATGGGGAAATGGTTCCCTCGGCATCGGGCAAAACATTTAAGACGTTAAACCCCTCAACTGGTGAAGTCCTTGCAGTAGTGAGTGATGCAGGTGAAGAAGATGTAGATCGTGCAGTAAATGCTGCACGTAAAGCATTTGATGAAGGACCTTGGACAAAGATGAGTGCAGCCTCGAGAAGTCGTTTGATTTATAAGCTTGCAGATCTAATGGAAGAAAATAAAGAAGAACTAGCACAATTAGACACACTCGATAACGGGAAACCGATTCGTGAGACGATGAATGCCGACGTTCCGTTAGCAATCGAACATTTTCGCTATTATGCTGGTTGGTCGACAAAAATTGTTGGACAGACCATTCCGGTATCGGGTAAGTATTTCAATTATACACGTCATGAACCTTTAGGAGTCGTAGGCCAGATTATCCCTTGGAACTTCCCGCTTTTAATGGCGGCCTGGAAACTTGGAGCGGCCCTAGCTAGTGGATGTACTGTTGTGTTAAAGCCTGCTGAACAAACACCATTATCCGTATTATATCTAGCGGAATTAATGCAAGAAGTAGGATTCCCTGAAGGTGTTGTCAACATTATTACAGGATATGGTGAAACAACAGGTGCACCGCTCGTTGAACATAAGCTTGTCAATAAGATTGCTTTTACCGGTTCAACAGAAGTAGGGAAGATGATCATGCGTACAGCTGCGGATGACATGAAACGGGTAACACTTGAACTTGGTGGGAAATCGCCAAACATTATCCTCCCAGATGCCGATATGACAAAGGCAATCCCAGGAGCGATGATGGGAATTATGTTTAACCAAGGACAAGTATGCTGTGCAGGATCCCGTCTCTATATTCAAAAAAAGGAATTCGATAATGTTGTAGCTGATCTCGTTTCCCATTCAGAAAAAATCAAGCAAGGTGTAGGGCTAGATCCTGATACAGAAATGGGACCTCTTGTATCTGAAGAACAACATAATCGCGTAATGAGTTATATTGAAAAAGGAAAGAGTGAAGGTGCAGAAGTTGTCACTGGTGGAACGAAACCGTTTGATCAAGGGTATTTCGTGTCACCAACGGTTTTTGCTGATGTAAATGATTCGATGTCGATTGCAAAGGAAGAAATTTTCGGTCCTGTTGTAGCGGCAATGCCGTTTGATGACCTTGATGACGTTATTAATCGTGCAAACCTATCTGATTATGGACTCGCTGCGGGTGTATGGACAGAGAATGTACGAAATGCCCATTATGTTGCTAACCGCTTAAAAGCTGGAACAGTATGGGTTAACTGCTACAATGTCTTCGATGCCGCATCACCATTTGGTGGGTACAAACAATCAGGGATCGGACGAGAAATGGGTTCTTACGCCCTTGATAATTACACAGAGGTAAAGAGTGTCTGGATCAATATGGGATAATTGAATAACTTAAAACCGGGCATATCCAAAAAGGACATGCCCGGTTTTTTAATACGTTAAGACAGTATAAAGTTTTGCTGCATTGATGCAATGTCTAGCTCCAGCGCCCAACCCCTTGGTTCACTTCAGTCCCCTTCCGGCGGCAACAGCCTCCTCAGTGGCCTTCCAGTGACCTTTGTGGCTTCCCAGGGCGCTTGCGCTTTTCTAAGTAGGATTACTAAAGTTAAATGTTTTTTTCGATATAGTTAGGGTATCTTATGAATAAAAGGCCAAAGGAGGAATCATAATCGTGAAGCGAATTTTGTCGGTGCTATTGTTATCATTTGGTTTATTAATCGGATTGGCTGCCTGTGGTGGTGGCGGTGAGGAAGAGGGTTCTGAGCCACCAACTGAATCTGACGGCGGTGGTGAAAGTACGACAGTCGATGTAGAAGCAGCTAAAGCAAGCTTCCAACAAAGCTGTGCATCTTGTCACGGGAACAACCTTAGAGGGGAAGGTAATGCCCCTGCACTTGATACCATCGGAAAAGAACATACCCAAGAGGAAATCTTAGCACAAATCAAAAACGGTGGTGGCGGAATGCCTCCGAATCTTCTTGAAGGAGAAGAAGCAGAAAATGTTGCAGCATGGCTAGCGAGTAAGAAGTAAAAAGGAAAATAAAAAATCAGACCATCCAATTACATAAACCAAATGGATACGGTCTGATTTTTTATTTCAAGATTCTTTCACAAACACAAAGAGGTGTTTTGAATGAAAGAAGATAGATGGCACGAATAAGGAGGAATCGTTCCCTTTTTGTACGCAAGAAGCAGCTCGTAGGCACGAATAAGGAGGATTCATCCCCTTTTAGTACAAGATGCAGCACAAGAATACAGCCCTCGGTCACGGTATGAGTATTGATGGATGGAGGAGGAGATCCCTCTGTACCTCCGAAGTTTTCCTGCGAAATCTGTGGAGGCGAAATGTCCTGAGTACTACAAAGGAAAACATGGCGTAGATTACAAGCTATCGGATGTGCTTTGAACAAAAAAGGACCTGAGTGGAGGTGTTCTTCCTTCACTCAGGTTTTTCTTATCGATGGAATAACACGAGTTCTCCTGCAGGTGAGGTTACTCTACTCGTATGGTTCTCATAGTTGTTTTCCTCTAAAATTTTCTGTCCAGTCTTTTTCGCTTCATTATTGTCAGCCGCTTCGAATGACTCTTCATAAATCTTTTCGCCACTTTTTTCAAAAACAGTTACGATGTACATTTTCATGATGGTCCTCCTTCATCTGCTTGCTATTCTTATCTTATATTATAATTCTTTCTGTTACTTTTTGAAAGATTGACGATATATAATGGATTCCTATTTAACGAATAGAATAGATAACTATGAAACCTTTTCCATTTAGCGTCGTTATATACATTGAGAGGAGAGAAAGTCATGAGCTTAAATATTGAATCTGTTACGAAGAAATTCGGAAGCTTTACTGCAGTAGATGATTTGTCGTTTAACATACCAGAGGATCAAATCTTTGGTTTGTTAGGAGCGAATGGGGCAGGAAAGACAACAACGTTTCGAATGATGATCGGACTACTAAACCCAACAATGGGGGCAATTACTTGGGATGGACGCCCTTTAACAGAAAAAACGTCCCACGTAATCGGATATTTCCCAGAGGAAAGAGGGCTATATCCGAATTTAAAGGTATCTGATCAACTTTTGTATTTAGGTCGTCTAAAAGGAATGAGCAAACAAGAAATCCGCATTCAAGTGAAGAAATGGTTGGAACGGTTCAAAGTACCAGAATACGAGAATAAAAAGATAGAAGAATTATCGAAAGGAAATCAGCAAAAAATACAGTTCATCGCTGCTGTTCTTCATAAACCGAAATTATTGATCCTAGATGAGCCATTCAGCGGACTTGATCCAGTCAATGTTGAACTTTTAAAAGAGGCCGTTGTCGAGTTAAAACGTGAAGGGACAACAATCGTGTTCTCGAGCCATCGAATGGAACATGTAGAGGAGCTTTGCGAGTATCTTTGCATTCTACATAAGGGGAAGCCGGTTGTTCATGGTTCTCTAAAAGATGTAAAGCGTTCGTTTGGGAAAAAGAATGTAACGGTTTATGCAGATTTTGATCTTGAGTACTTACAAGAACTATCGGGTGTGACACGCTTTAAAAAGGTGACGGAAGGTGCATTCCTTCAAGTAGAGAATGAGGATGTTTCCCAACGAATTTTTGAAATGATTAGTAAAAAAGGTTTTGTTCGAAAATTCGAGCTTGAAGAGCCTTCCTTGAACGATATTTTTATTGAAAAAGTAGGTGCCTCTTATGAATAAATTGCTTATCGTCTTAATGCACACATATAAAACCCGTATAAAGTCTAAAGCCTTCATCACAACGACAATCATATCATTGCTATTAATCGTTGGGCTTACAAACATGCAATCGATAATTGGGGCTTTTAACGATGAAGAAAAGATAACAATAGCTGTCTTAGATAAAAGCGGGGAGCTCTATGAACCGTTTGCTGAGCAGTTTAAGATTGCAAAGGTAGAAGATTTAGAAGTTGTAAAGGCCAATAAAAGTGAGCAGGAGCTGATCGACAAAGTTCAAGATGGCGATTATGACGCATTGCTTGTCCTTCAAAAAAACAGTCAGAATATGCCTGAGGCAACGTTTAAAGCGGAAACCGTTTCCGGCGCAGGTTGGATCGATACGCTTGAACAGACCCTCCAACAAACGAAGACTGTCCTTGCTACGAAAAATTTAGGGGTTGATCCGGGGCAGGTTGCAGAAATCTATGCACCAGTAAGCTTTGATACTGTAGCTTTAAAGGACAGTGCAAAATCGGAAGAAGAATTGAATCAAGCAAGGTCCATTGTATATGTCTTATTGTTCTTAATCTATTTTTTCGTTATTTTTTATGGAAGTATGATTTCGACGGAAGTGGCTACCGAAAAATCATCACGGGTGATGGAAATATTAATTTCGAGCGTTTCACCGGTTAAGCAGATGTACGGTAAAATTTTTGGTGTTGCTCTTGTTGGCTTGACACAGCTTGCGCTTATCTTTATGGTTGGGTTTATTTCCATAAAAAGTGCTGCAAAAGGTGAACATTCAGGATCTACAATAGATAGTTTCAGTTCCTACATTCAGCTGGACCAACTACCGATTTCAACGGTTATTTATGCAATTGTATTCTTTCTACTTGGGTTCTTACTTTATGCGACCCTGCTAGCAATGCTTGGATCACTCGTTAACAAGGTAGAGGAAGCGAACCAAGTGATTACACCAGTCATTTTACTTATTGTGGTGGCATTTATGATTGCAATGTCCGGACTAGCAGCTCCTGATGCATCATTTGTTACTATAACATCGTTTATTCCTTTCTTCACTCCGATGATTATGTTTCTGAGGGCAGGAATGTTAAATATTCCAATTTGGGAAGTGATGCTCGGTATTGGTATCCTTATTGCAACAATCGCTCTTTTTGCTGTCATAGCGGCAAAGGTATATCGTGGAGGAGTATTAATGTATGGAAGTGCAACCTCATTTAAGAATTTGAAAAAAGCGTTACAGCTCTCGAAAAAATAAATAGTTGAATGTGAAAAAACTGACTCAGAAAGGACGGGCGGTTTCCCCAAAAATGTTTTGGTGATCCGTACCCTGATCTTTGTGTCAGTTTTTTGATTTTTAATAAAAGGTAACCAGATAGAGCAAAACTTTAGGGAAATCACCACGCTAACGAACAAACGCTCGTATTAAATGTGGTAAAATAAGAGCAAGCATATTTCGGAAGGGTTGGTGCTAAACATTGACCACTATACGGTTTATACATACAGCTGATTTACACATTGATACTCCTTTTATAGGTCTTAGTAATCTCCCGAAAACGATTTTAGAACAGGTGAAAAAGAGTACGTTCACATCGTTTGGACGGATTGTTGCGAAGGCAATTTCTGAAAGGGTCGATTTTATCGTAATCGCAGGGGATTTATATAATGGAGCAAACCGAGGATTGACCGCTCAGATGTTTCTTAGGAATGAGTTTCAAAGGCTCGCCGATCATGGAATTCAAGTTTATATCATTCACGGGAATCATGATCATTTATCGGGTGAATGGGCCCAAATAACATGGCCAGAAAACGTTCATTATTTTAATGGACCTACACCGTCTATGATTCCGTATACACGGGAGGGAGAGGTTCTTGCTCATTTATATGGCTACAGCTATCCCAAACGTGCTGTAACGGAAAATATCGCATCACACTATAACAGGGTGGAGGGTGCGCCCTATCATATTGCTCTTTTACATGGAACTGCCGGAGGATCAACTGAGCACGCAAATTATGCACCATTCTTGGTTAGTGAGCTTAATCAACAACCGTTTGATTATTGGGCTCTAGGCCATATCCATAAGCAGAAAGTCCTCCATGAAGATCCTACCATTATCTATCCCGGTAACATCCAAGGGTTAAACCCGAAAGAGACCGGAAAAAAAGGATGTTTTCTTGTTGAATTATCGAATTACAAAACAACCCACACATTTTATGAAACTTCCCCAATAGGTTGGGAAATACTTGAACTAGATATTGACGATATGAATGAGGTCGATGAATTAATTCAATTTTTACAAAAGGAAAAAAACATAATTCGTCGTTCTCAGAGAAATGCAATCATTACGATAAAGCTATCAGGCGGTGCAGCTGTTCTTGAGTATTTGAGTAAAAGGTCTGCCGTAGATGAATTGGTACAAATTCTTCAGGATGGTGAGGATGAAGAGGGAGTTTTTGTTTGGATCCACCGTATCACAGTAGCAGAGAACAGGAAAAACATAGCGGATATTGCAGAATCACACTTTGTTAATGAAATCATTTCAGTAATTGAGGAAACGGACAATTTAAAAGAAGTTCTTTCCCCTTTATATAAGCATCGTATAGCAAGAAAGTTTTTGGATAAAGATGATCTTGAAGAACAAGAAATACTAGAAGAAGCAAGACGACTATTGCTAGATTCAATGATACAGACGTAGGAAAGGGGATGGTAGGATGAAGGTGCAGAAATTGCAAATTTACGGGTTTGGACGTTTTTCGGACGAGTCCTTTTCATTTGAACAAACTGGCATCCATGTTGTGTATGGTAATAACGAATCTGGTAAATCAACGATACTAGCTTTTATTGAATACATGCTATTTGGATTTCCAAAACGGACAGAAAAACGTATTCGCTATGAACCGAAAACGACCCAAGCCTATGGAGGAAAAATCACACTTGATACCGAAAAGTACGGATTAGTTACGATTGAACGAAAAGGGAACTCAACAGGATCGGTTCACATTATTCGGGAGGATGGAACGGAAGAGAAAGAGGCTTTTTTGCAGACGCTACTTACTGAAGTGAACCATCTGACATACCAGAATATTTTCTCATTTAATTTGGATGGCTTACAACGGATTGATCAGATTAGAAGTGATGAGATTGGGAATTATTTGTTTAACGCTGCAATGACTGGAGCACAAGAACTTAACAAGATTTCTGACTTTCTAGAGGACCAACAGGGTCAGTTGTTTAAACCGAATGGAAAGAATCCCGTCTTAAATCAAAAGCTGTCTCAGCTAATGGAACTGGATCGAAATGTGAAAAGCTGGTCGATGAAACTGGATGATTATAATCAAATGAAGGAAGAGCATAATCGTGAACAAGCTCATCTTCGAGATCTGGAACTTAATCGTAGAAATCTGGATGACAGAAGAAAAGAACTTGCACAGATTCAATCGTTCGTACCTCTGATTGAGCAAAAAGCTTCTATCCAACATCAAATTGCTGCACTGCCTTCAGCAACTCCTTTTCCTGAAAATGGTCTTGAACGATTTAAGAACTGGGTTGGAAGGAAAGTGGAAGCAGAAAGTGAGCAGTCCCATTTAAAGGAACTATGTAAGAGAAAGCAACTTGCATTGCAGGGAATTAAGAGATTTGAAGAGCTGCTCATTCATACGGACGCAATTACAAAAGTGGAGAAAGCCTTCGAACAATATAAAGTAAGAGAATCAGACTATCAGACGTTAAGACAACGCCTCTTGCATCTAGAGGAAGAGATTGAGGCGGAGCGGATTGGAATCGGTGAAAACTGGGATAATGACCGAATCCTAGCTGCCGATACAGGGATTGTCATCAAACAACAGATCAAACAAGTCTTAAAAGAACATGACCAGCTTCTATTTGAACAAAAAACACTTGATGCGGATTTGCATCGCGCGAAGACTTCAATAGATGAAAATGAGCGGCATCTAGAAGCCATACAGAAGCAACTGCTTTCACAGGAGGAAAAACAAGCCTACGAGAAAAGGCTTGAACAAATAACCGAGGAATCACCTACTCAATTGAAGCTCCAATTAGAGACATTGAAAAGGATGAAGGATTCCTCTCAAAATGTGTTTATGAACCCATTGTTGATTAAAATAATGGTAATCGTCGGTATAATCTTGATGGGGATCTGGTTTTACCAGGGGGATATTGTCGAGGGCAGTATTATCGGTGTCAGTCTCATTGGTTCAGGTATCGTCTTGCTTCGTAAAAACAAGAATGGTGAATTAGAACACCTACATAAGCAGATTACGAACCTTGAAAGTGAAATTAATAACCTTGAAAAAGCGACCCCTGTAGAAAAAACGGGTAATTTCGAAGACATTCGGAAAATTTTAAAAGAACAACAACATCTCTCCTTTCGCGAACAACAGTTAAACGAACAGGTCGGAGAGCTAGAACGGAACTACCAGGAGGTTGCTTCAAAATATGATTATTGGGAGCTTCAATTTCACAAAAAGAAAGAAGAACTAAACCGCTGGAGAGAGCATTTCCGGATTCCAGAGTCGATTTCAAATGATATGATACTTGATGTGCTTGAACGGGTCGAGCAATTGAAAAAGCGGATTAACGAAATGAAACGAATAAATGAGGATTCTGTCCAGCTTCAAAAAGGGTTAACTCGTTTTGAAGCTGAAGTTTATCGATTAAGAGATGTTGCGGAGATAGCAGAGGATAACATAGAGACAATCGTGTCGCGCCTCATCCTGCTATTGGAAACCGAATGGAAAAGGAAGAAGCAGACAGAGCAATTAATTAATGATATCCATATGTACGAGGAGCAGGACGCAGCGTTAGTGAAGAAGATTCACAATTATGATCAGGAATGCAAATCCCTTTTTAATAAAGCGGAGGTGAAGGGTGAAGAAGCGTTTTGGGTAAAAGGGAGAGCTTATGAAAGCTATCAATCCTTGAAAGGGAAACTCCTCATGGTGGATTCGCAGCTTCAAATGGCAGCATCTAGGGAAAAAGTCAACCAATTAACTGAAAGAATCCATGAACTAGCCCAGTTGGAACAGGAGATACAAGACGTTCACAAAGACCTACAAAAATCAGATGAAAACATTGAAATAACCCGAAATGAATGTTCACGTCTGCATGCACGGTTAACGCATTTAGAGGAGGACGGCTCTTACTCTGATCTAATCCATCAGCTACAGATTTCAAAAAGTGAGTTCCACGATCAGGCGAAGGAATGGGCAATATACCGCACTGCTGAGTACCTCTTAAATCAAGCCAAACAAAACTATCAATCAAGAAAACAGCCAAGTGTAATTAAGCGTGCAGAAGTGTATTTTAATAAACTAACTAATGGTGAATATGTTAAGGTGATTGCTCCAAAGAGTGAGGAAAGTTTTCTAATAGAACGTAACGATTCGATTCTCTTCCGGCCTGAAGAATTAAGTCGTGCCACAGCCGAACAGCTCTATTTGGCTCTTCGATTTGCTCTCGCAGAAGAGTATGATAACAATCAATCGTTTCCGTTTATCATGGATGATATTCTTGTAAACTTTGATGAGTCGAGACGGGAAAGTGCCATTCAACTGATTAATTCCATTACATCGAAGCGACAGGTAATCTATTTTACGTGCGATCAGCGAACCGCAGATACATTGTCAGTTGATCCAATCGTATTAACCACCAGATCTAGCAATGAAGTTTTGAATACCCATTAATAGGAAAGAGAGGCAAAAAGATTATGGCTGACTACACAATTTATCTAGTAGAGGATGAAGAGCACCTTTCATCGGTACTTAAAGCTTATCTTGAAAAAGAAGGCTGGAATGTCCAGGTGTTCCATGACGGGAAGACGGCATTAGAGCAAGTTGGCACCGAGCCTCATCTCTGGATTCTTGATATCATGCTACCTGATATTGACGGATATGAAATATTAAAATCGATTCGAAATGAAGCAGATACTCCTGTCATTTTTACCTCAGCTAGAGATCAGGACCTTGACCGTATCATGGGTCTCGAACTCGGAAGTGATGATTATCTGTCTAAACCATTTCTACCAAAAGAGCTTGTTATCCGGGTAAGAAAGCTTCTTGAACGTATCTATGAAGGGCCGAATGGAAAGTTTCAAGAACGTCATGTCAATGGTTATCACATTCATCCCGTTACTCGTAAAATTGCGATGGGTAAAGAATGGATCGATTTGACCGCTAAGGAAATGGATGTTGTTTTGTACTTAACAGAGCATGTCAATGAAACCAAATCGCGGTCTGATATTCTTGAAGGGGTATGGGGAGGCGATTATTTCGGATCGGAGAGAGCAGTAGATGATGTTATCCGTCGTATTCGCAAAAAGATGCCACGGTTGAATCTTGAGACTTTATATGGTGGCGGGTACAGGATCGAATCCTCGTGAAACGTCTGAATTTAGCTCAACGCATCTGGCTCTCTTTCTTTTTGCTCGTATTTGTAGTAGGGTTGTTTGTTGTCATTATCTATCCATTATCGATTCGGGAAGCGTTAACTGAAGAGTCTTACAAGATGATTGAGGAGCAACAAGAACGTATCATTAAAGGTCCGACAAGCCCTAAGGAGGAACTCCCGGAATCCAACTTGAATTTTATTGAAAGACGAGAAGCGATACGATCTGTTGGCCACCTCTTGCTTGGGAACCAATCTTACTTGCTCGAAGGTGATTTTGTTCCCGCAGAAGTTCAACATACAATCTGGGAAAAAGCAATTTCGCAACAAGAAAACAATGAACGCTATCAGCTCGTTTATCGTGATGCTTCATTGTTCTATGTTATCGAAAAGATTGAACTGAACGGAAACAATGCTTTTCTTGTTTCTTACATGTGGGACACATACCGAAATCAGTTAGTCCAACAGCTTTGGAAACGTCTAATTTGGATTTTTGGGTTCGGAATTTTAATAAGTATCATTCCTGCATTATGGTTGTCAGGTTATTTACGTAAACCGTTAAAGGCATTAGGTGAGAGATTTGAACAGATCGGACATCGTAACTGGAAGGAATCGTTTCGGTGGACAGAGGATCAGGACTTCCAGAAGTTATCTGACCAATTTGAACGAATGAGACAAAATTTAATTCGCAATGATGACTCCCAGAAACGGTTTATCCAACATGCATCCCACGAACTGAAAACACCTATTATGACAATTAAAAGCTATGCTCAATCTGTAAAAGATGGAGTCTTACCTGAAAAAGATCTCGAAGGTATGATGAATATCATTATTGAGCAATCAGACCGAATGGAAGAACGAGTGAAGGACATGCTTTACTTTTCGAAACTAGATACGCTTGTTGACTTAAAACCAAAGAAATCTGAAATTCAATTTGGTTCCCTTGTTGAAAACGTTGTTGACCGTTTCTGGTATCAACGTGAGGATCTTGATATACAGATCAAAGGAGAATCAGTAACGTTTAAAGGTGATCCAGATCAATGGGAGGTCGTGTTTGAAAATTTAATCCAAAATGCGAACCGTTATGCGAAGACTTACATCAAGATTTCTGCGGTACAGCTAGCTGAAAAAACGGAAATGGTTATCAAAAACGATGGCGAGAGGATTCCGCTCGAGGACCTAGAGAGAATATTTGAACCGTTTCAAAAAAGCCAGAAGGGACAGTTTGGATTAGGACTAGCTATTGTCAAACGTATTGTTGAACTTCATAATGGTACTGTAGAGTTACATAATCATGAGGATGGTGTCGTAATTCGTATTACCGTATAGAGCAGTGATCGGAATTGGAAATAGAAGGATGATTTTATGGAACATAGAAAAAAGCGGAAGACGGGACCATTAGTTCTGTTAATGTTCAATCTTTTTATCATAATGGTGGGGATTGGGTTAGTTATCCCAATTTTACCTTATTATGTGGAAGCCTTTAATGCTACAGGTAGAGACCTTGGGTTTTTAGTTGCTGTCTTTGCTTTTATGCAATTTTTACTTGCACCTGTTTGGGGAAGACTTTCGGACCGGATTGGAAGAAAGCCGCTGATTACACTCGGTATGTTTGGCTTTGCCGCTGCGGAGTTTATCTTTGCATTTTCTACTGACCTCTGGATGCTCTATGCCTCACGAATCTTAGCTGGGACTTTTGGTTCTGCGATTATGCCGACAGCTATGGCCTACGTTGCAGATGTCACAACTGAAAAAAATCGGAGTCAGGGGATGGGTCTTCTAGGTGCGGCCATGGCACTCGGTATTGTAATCGGACCAGGTATCGGTGGATGGTTAGCTGAGCAGGATTTATCTTTACCGTTTCTAGTTGCTGGAATTGCCGGAACAGTTGCGGGTGTAGTATCTGTCTTTTTACTGAAAGAGACTCTTTCTGCAGAGGCGAAAGAAGAGGCAAAAAATGCGGAGAAAGTTAACCATTTTACTAGGATGTGGAGAGCGCTTACAGGGCAAGTTGGTTTTTTACTAGTCCTCGTATTTGTAATGAGCTTTGCGCTTGCAAACTTCACATCCATATTCGGATTTTATGCATTGAAACGATATGGCTATGATCCAGGTGAGGTTGGGATCATTGTAGCTGTAACAGGAGTCGTCGGGGCAATAGCGCAAGGAACGCTTGTAGGTCGCCTAACGAAGCGGTTTGGTGATGAGCGAGTTGTAACTGGGGCATTACTTTTGAGTGCAATCGGATTTATTCTCATGGTGTTCGCATTTAACTATGCCACAGTCATGCTTACAGTATCCATTTTCTTTCTGGGGAACTCCGTTTTACGCCCTGCACTTAATTCGTTTATATCCAAAATGGCTGGTAAAGAGCAGGGTACTATAATGGGACTAAACAATTCATTCCTTAGTCTTGGAAATGCAGCAGGTCCTGTACTAGCAGGATTTTTGTTTGAAGTGAACATTCATATTCCATACCTGGTCGGAGCAGCCGTTCTATTAATTGCCCTCGTTGCCGTTAAGGTTTGGGAAACAAAACGAGAACATGAAGCAGTAGACAGTCATTGATCTAAGGAGGGGACAGGTTTGAAAAAGGGAATTCAAAACTATCAAGTAGGGGATGTATTTGATCAATACTTACTTGTAAGATCCGTCACGAAAGGGGTGACGAGTACGGGGAAGCCATTCTTAACAATCATTCTTCAAGACCACACTGGTGATATTGAATCAAAGCTTTGGGATTCAACACCAGAAGATGAGCGATCCTACGTGCCTGAGCAAATTGTAAAGGTTATTGGAGATTTAACGAGTTATCGTGGAAAAGCACAGCTCAAAATAAAACAAATTCGACCAGTAACTGAGCAAGACGGGGTTAGCGTTCATGAATTTGTTGAAACAGCACCAATTCCACAGGATGAAATGATTGATGTCATCACACAAGCCATTTTCGAAATGAAGAACCCGAACATACAACGGATTACAAGACACCTTGTTAAAAAGCATCAAAAAGCATTTTTGGAGTTTCCGGCTGCTACAAAAAACCATCATGAGTTTGTTTCTGGGTTAGCCTTCCATGTTGTATCTATGCTGCGGTTGGCAAAATCCATTTCAGGCCTTTATCCTTCTTTGGATACTGACTTACTCTATGCAGGGGTTATTTTACATGACCTTGGTAAAACGAAAGAACTATCGGGCCCTGTTGCTCCTAGTTATACGACGGAAGGGAATTTACTCGGTCATATCTCGATGATGGTCGGTGAGATCGGGGACGTAGCACGTGAGCTAGGAATTGATAGTGAGGAAGTTACTATATTGCAGCATATGGTTTTGAGCCATCATTCAAAAGCAGAGTGGGGGAGTCCAAAGCCACCTTTAGTTAGGGAAGCAGAAATTTTACACTATATTGATAATATTGATGCCAAAATGAATATGATGGATCGGGCGTTAAGTAAGGTACAACCCGGTGAATTTACTGAAAGAGTTTTCCCTCTTGAGAACAGATCCTTTTATAAGCCGGCCTTTGAAATTACTGAACCTGCAACAAATAAATCATAATGGATTTCACCTAAGAATAGGTTAGTAACGAGTATATGTCATAATCCCTGTTATTCGTTCATATCTTTGTAGTAAGAAGCTTGTCTGCAAAGGAGGAATGATTTATGCGTCGACTATATGTGGTAGCAACGGTAGTGCTTTTCTTTGTTTTATTACAATGGACAGGGGTTTATGCAGGATTAACACCTATTTTAGCTGCAGTACCGTGGTGGATTTTCTTTGTACTAGCTGCTATTGGGTATTGTGGATATCGAGTATGGTTCCACATGAATGAGGATCAGAAGCTCGATCGTGTACACATTGAAGAAGAAGGTAAGGTATACATGAAACGGATGGAGGACGAAAAGGAACGCAGGAACCAAGCATCCGGTGAATAACTGACTAAAGAAAATAACGGATTGGGAAGAAGAGGCTGAGCTATTCAAGCTTCTTCTTTTTTGAAAGAAAGTATAAAATTTTGCTGCATGGATGCAATGTCTGACTCCAGCGCCCAGGTGTTCGAGGTCGCTTCGATTCTTCCACAAACACAAAAAGGCGTGTTGTGCTACAGAATTTCCAGCGCTTGTCACACCTGAACAAGGCGCTTCCGCTTTTCTATAATGTCTAGCTCCAGCACCCAACCCCCTGGATCACTTCAGCTCCAATCAGTCAGGTTACGAGGAGCGAGAAGTTCGAGGAAGTGAAGTTCTGAGGACCGGAGTTTAGTTCGCCTAAACGAGGACCGTTGGAACAAAACTGACGAAGAAATTCGTCGCTAATCGTAGGCTGACAGGCGGCGACACACTGATTTGTATCCTGTGTATTCCCACGCAGGGCCGAACTTGTTTGGACCGAGCCTCCTCGTTGGCCATCCAGTGACCTTCGGGGCTACCCAGGGCGCTTGCGCTTTTCTCAAAAGGTAAGAAAGTATAAAATTTTGTAGGCATAGAAGTGATGTCTAGCTCCAGCGCCCAGCCACTTGGATCACTTCAGTCCTCCTGCGGCGGCGACAGCCTCCTCGGTCGGTCTTCCAGTGACCTTCGTAGCTAAGCAGGGCGCTTGCGCTTTTCTCAGTAGAAAGTATAAAATTTTTGCCGCGTAGAGGTGATGTCTAGCTCCAGCGCCCAGTTACTTGGATCACTTGAAACCTCCTGCGGCGGCGACAGCCTCCTCGGTCTGCAAGTGACCTTCGTGACTAAACAGGGCGCTTGCGCTTTTCTTAAAAGATAAGCGTATAAAATCATTGACTCATCGATGTAATGTCTAGCTTCTTTTTTCAGGTTAGGTTCGGTGATTACTGATAAACGTAGGAGCACAAGATGCAGCTTGAGGGTACGAATAGGCAGGATTCGTTCCCTTTTCATGCACAAGAAGCAGCTCAAGGTCACGAATAGATGTGATTCGTTTCCTTTTTGTACATAAGATGCAGCTTGAGGTCACGAATAAGTGCGGTTCGTGACCTTTTTGAGTACAAGAAGCAGCTCAAGGTCACGAATAGGTGTGATTCGTTCCCTTTTTGTACATAAGATGCAGCTTGAGGTCACGAATAAGTGCGGTTCGTGACCTTTTTGAGTACAAGAAGCAGCTCAAGGTCACGAATAGGTGTGATTCGTTCCCTTTTTGAGCACAAGCTGCAGCTCGAGGTCACGAATAAATGTGATTCGTTCCCTTTCCATGCACAATATGCAGCTTAAGGTAACGAATAAGTGGGATTCGTCTCTTTTTGTGCACAAGAATACAGCTCTTGGTCACAAAACTACGTGAATATTGGATGGATGGAGGAGATCCAACAGTTTCACCAAAGTTTCATAAGGAACATGTGAAGGAGAAATGTATCCAGTGTACTACAAAGGGATACAAGGTGTAGGATACAAGCTATCGGATGTTCTCTGACCAAAAAAGGGACCTGAGTAAGACGCTTTTCTCGACTCAGGTTTTTCTTAGTAGAAAGTATAAAATTCCCACATAGATGTACGTTTCTAGCTCTAGCTTTCAGCTTCCAGCCCTTCGCATCACGTAAGCCCCTCTGCTGCGACGACAGCCTACTCACTAGCTTTCCAGTGACTTTCGGGGGCACCGATAGCGCTTGCGCTTTATATCCATACAAAAACCCTAAGTGGGAATCACTCCACTCAGGGTTTTATATATTTCTTATTTTTCTTTTTCTGTTGTTTCCTTTTCTGTTTTCTTATCTTTGAAGAGATCTTCGTACTTTTCGACTTTTACATCGATTTCTGCATCTTCCATTACTTTATCGATTGGGTTCTCAGGATTTTTCTGTGCTTCTTCTTGGGCCTTTTTCTGAAGAAGGGCTTTCTTGATCTGATACTTTGCTTCTTCAAATTTTTGTGTCTTTTGCTCTTGTACTTCGATGACGTGATATCCATACTGAGATTTGATTGGCTCAGAAACTTTTCCAGGCTCTAATGAGAATGCAGCCTTATCAAATTCAGGAACCATCTTGCCTCTTGTGAAGAAACCTAAGTCTCCACCTTTATCTTTAGAACCAGGATCTGTGGAATATTCCTTAGCAAGGGCTGCAAAGTCTTCGCCATTCTTCAGCTTTTCCTTGACTTCTTTCGCTGTCTTTTCATCTTTTACAAGAATGTGACGTGCTTTAACTTCCTTGACCTTATATTCTTCTTCGTAAAGCTTTTTCATCTCTTTTTCAGTAACTTCAATACCTGCAGTTTGAGCTTTAAAGAAAACCAAGTTCCGCTTTACTACTTCACGAAGCTCGTCCTCTCCTTTAATGCCGCTTTGCTCTAGAGCTTTCTTGAACTGGTCTTCACCACCAAATTGCGTTTTAAGGTATTCGATTTCCTTATCAAGCTCTTTGTCACTCACTTTATATTCTTCTGAAAGAACCTTGTATTGTACGAGTTCCTTTAGCAGTTGTTCTGATTGAGGCTGTTTCGTTAGTTCCTTGTAAAACTCATCTTTTGTGACATCACCAGCACTTGTTTCGACAAGAACCTTACTATCTTCGGCTGAACTACTGTCATCACTACATGCTGTTAGACCAAAGATCGTAGTTGCTGCAGCAAGGGGAAGGATCCACTTTTTCATCGACATACACTCCTATGAAGTAGAAAATTTTTTCACATGTATTACTATAGCATATCCCTGTATAAAAAATACAGAGTGCTGGGCAAATATGAGAAAATATACACAATTATTGGAACTTCTGTGCAAACGCCCTTTTTTACAAATATAGGGCATTGGTCTAATCAAGAAAGGTAGTAGACTTATACACTATATTGTATCACTAAAGGAGGGATTGGAATGGGTTACGGACATGGAAGTGGCTTTGCTTTAATAGTAGTACTGTTCCTTTTGTTGATAATCGTTGGAGCAAGTTACGTTCGTTAGTAAAATGAAATTTTAAGACTTAAGGATAGCTGCCTATGCCCCGTACAAAGATCGTGCATAGGATATCGTAACACCGGAATAGGGGGTGACATCATGGGTGGATACGGAAGTGGTAGTGGCTTTGCGTTAATCGTTGTATTGTTCATCCTATTGATTATCGTAGGCGCAGCTTGGGTTTGCTAATACAATAATCTAAAAATGATTTGAGGCTGACTCTGGTCAAGTGTCCATACACTTGAAAGTCAGCCTCTTTATTTCGCTTTAAGCAGAAAGTATTTTGCTGCATAGATGCAATGTCTAGCTTCAGCGCCCAGGTGCTCGAGGTCGCTTCGATTTCTTCCACAAACACAAAATCGTGTTATGTTGAAGAATCTCCAGCGCTTGCACTCTCAAGCATAAGTGCAACTAAGTTAACCGCTGTTTGCGTTTACCAAGTTTTCTTTATCGCACCTAAACGGACGCTTCCGCTTTTCTTTAACAATCGAGAATATAGGCAATAGTCCTAAAATTACGTTTGTAGGTGCTATTCAATGGGTAATAATAATGATTATGAAGCATAAAGTACGTCAACATATGAACTAAGTAGTAAGATTGTTATCATAATATTAATCCATCGAAAGACATTTACCTGACGCTCATCTGGAATGTTTTTTTCTATACATAAACGATTAGTTAGTGAATTGAACACGAAAAGAATCAAGGATGCGAATACAATATAATAAATAGCGAGTGTCATATCTGGAACCTCCGAAACACGAGATTGTATACTTAACATACCAGAATATTAGATAAAAGAACAGTATCAACCACTATAGGTTGGGGGACAGGAGGAGAAAAATTTGAAGAACCAGTGGAAATCGGCCTTTTTTATTTTGTTAGCTATCATGATTATTGTACCCATCATAGTTGTGTCCCTTATTTTTGCAGATGGAGACTATAACAATGATTCAGAGAATATGGAAACGGTCCAGGGGGAGCAAATCTTTACGATTAACTCATCTAAAGAACAGTTGAATTTCTTAATTAAGGAACAGTTATCGAAGCTGAAAACCGGAACATCCAAATTTGATTATGATGTAAAATTATCCGACAAGGTTACCGTAAGTGGATTTTTTACATTCTTTTCAGATCAGGTTGAGTTTTCAATGGACTTTGAACCCCAAGTTCTCGACAATGGAAATTTGATTTTGAAAGAGGAAGCGATTCGGTTAGGAGCACTGAGTCTTCCTGGAGATAAAATACTTGAATTTATAAAAGGAAGTACTGACTTACCACCATGGGTTGAGATTGATGATAATAAAGAAACCATTCTTGTAAAGCTCACAGAAATTGAACTTAAAGAACGGTTATACTTAAAAGCTAAGTCTTTTGACCTTGAAAACGATGATATCCAATTTGAAATGTATTACAAAACCAATTAAATCCCACTAAAACCATATTACTTACCGGACAACCACTCAAAAAGGGTTGATGGTTATATCCAGATTTGTCTACCTTACTAAAAGTAGTCTGGCTATATACATCATCAACCCTCTTTAGGTGTGCTTCAATGGTTATACCGTTCTTCTCACAATGATTTGAAATCCACTGTTCCCATCTTCAAGAAATGAATCCTTTGGCGCGTTCCACAAATGCTGAATGTAAATCATATCTTTTACACTTAAAAAGATATTAAGTGTCGATATGATTGCAAATAAATGCAAGTACTGAGGAAAGAACAAAGGACCTAATAAAGCGCCTGCAGTTATAAGAAATAAAGGCATGGACACTGTAATAAGGGCTACTCTTCTTGAGATGACACTTGGTATACGACAATAAAAGGAAAATCGAGTATCTCCAACGGCAACACTTGCTCGTTTTCCACTGAGCCAAAGCGGCAAGCAGTGGAGAGTAACATGTATAGGTAACACGATAATAGCTGAGAATAATACCGGTAATATTCCAGTTTGTATATATATTGTGTCCGGATGATACATGCTAAAGGACATGAAATATACGATAAAGTACGTCAAGCTGAAAAGACATGACATGAACCATAAACGTAATTTACCGTAATCTCTAATTAAATTGATTGATTTAAAGCAATTCATAATGGATCACCTTCTTTAATAAATTAGAATCTTACGTGTGGAAAAAGGTGAAATACCTTACGTGAAATCAAAACCACGTACATACATTACGACGATTTGCTTTAAAAATCAATAGGTATTTATAAATTTTTACAAGTTCTTAAAAATAGAACTGATTTTTAGTGAATAACAGAGTGATAAAACCCTTTGAGTGAGGTGGATTTATCGAAGAAAACACGGTGAAACTAAGAGGAGTCAGATTGGAAATTTCCAACCCCTCTTTCAACGCTCAAAGAACTGTACAAATAAGGTGAATGAATGTATGTCATTGAAATCACTCATGAATTATTAAGGAGTAAGTACTTTTTCTAGGTCTACTTTTTTCAATGTGGATGATAGATGCCCATCGGTTTCCTCGAATTCTGTGTTGAGTTTATTCTCAGTAGTATCAAGAATTGCCATGAACTCACTTCCGTACACACTTCTGATAACAGCCATCAATTCATCAAATTCAGGAAATTTCCCATACAATTCACGAATCTTTAATGACGCTCCAAAAATGCCGTACTCATCAGGATTATATTCTTCAATTGTTCGTAAAAGGAGTGATCGACCATCTTCGGTAAGCTTAACATACGTATTTCGCTTATCATTCTCTTTTTTAGAAAACGTAAGATATCCTTGTACCTCGAGTTTTTTTGAGAAGTTAAAAGCGGTTGATACGTGCATAACACCAAATTTGGAGATATCAGAAATCGATGCACCTTCTAGTTGATAAGCAATCCAAAGGATATGGTGTTCATTAATGTTTAGACCAAATGGCTTAATCCAGCTTTGCCAATCCTTTTCGACGCATTTCCACATCGCTTTACTAACTTGTGCGACCTTATGGCTGAACATCATTGCTTCTTTCATTGAAAAATCTCTCTCATTTTCCATAATGAACCTCCATTCTGTATTTATTATGACAGGTAATGTAAACATTTTAAAGATGTATATCTAATAATTCAAAACTCTTTAAATATGTGTTCAAAAAGTAGACGAATCAGAAACAAGAAGTTCAAGGCACGACAGTTTTGAGGACCGGAGCGTATGGTGTTAATACGTGAGGACCGGAAAAACCGAGTAACGTAGAAATTCGCCGTTTATCATTTGGATTCTTTTTGAACGTCCTCTTTAAATCGATCCATTCGTTCGAGTCTCTAAAAATAGAGTACTGCCATATGTATCGGCAAATTATCAATAACATTTGAGTACATTTTCCTATTATTTCTTAAATCATTATTAACCAAAGAATTAGCGCCACGAACGATAGCAAAGTGTGAAGCGTTAGTAATAATAGAATTTCTTTACATGAAGGGGAAATCCTGCAAATACCAACAATATTAATAGGCTAACTCAGAAGAGTTAGCCTATCTTTAGAAGCTACTATTTTTTTGCAAGTGGTTTCTTTGTTTCCTCTTGAAGTTCAGTGACAGTTTCATTAATTGCTTCAACATCTATCTTGATATTTTCGATGTTTGGCTCAACGTCTCTTTTCCAAGTGCGAATATCTTCTTTTAGGTCGGTCGCAACTTCTTTAAAAGCCTCCACACCTTCTTTAGAAACCTGAACAATTTGCTCTTTAAGACTAATTCCTTCTTGTTTAACCTCAAGCATGGTTTGTTTTAATTTATTCGTCGAATCCTTTAAGTCTAAGCGCAGTTCCTTCCCAGACTTTGGTGTTGAAAGTAATGTTACTGCCGCAGTTACAATACTCCCAACTGCAATACCCATTAATACAGATTTTTGTTGCTTCTTCATATAATCTTCTCCCTTCATCATCTAATCGTTCTTATCTTCATGGATTATCATGTATCGATCGGCCAAATAAGATAAGTCTGTATGTTTACAATTCGCGAAGCCGCCAGTGAACCCTTCAATAATCGTTCGACCTTTTCTTCAAAACCTTTCCTCAAAATCGACAAAGTTAAACAATTTCAAAGGAATATTTATAGGTGCATAAACATAGGTTTTGATATGGGGAGGGATGCGCGTGATTTATGGAATTATTGTACTTGCTATTGTGGGTTTATTGTTGTTTTATTTCATGTTCCGTATGTATGTAGCTACAAACCGTTACTCGTTCCGGAATGTCAAAGTCTATAAAAAACAAAGTGCTGGGCGCATACTTGGTGTGATTGGTAGTGCTTGTTTATTAATCGGTATTCTGTTATTTGTGTTCAATTATTAATAGAAGCTTAGATTAGTGTGCCTTTTATCTGTGTAGGTTATGTAGCTGTCTGCTGTTATGAATTACTTGGCAAGTATACCTTATGAGATTAAGATAGAGTAAAATGTGGAAAATAAGGTATACAAGGAGGCAGCAGCTATGTGGAAAAAATTAAAAATCTTTTTTTACTTCAAAAAAATGATACAGCGTGCTCGTACGTTAATTCGAAATCGAGAAGAAACAGGTGAAATGGTTCGAAAAGTACGATCTAAACTCAACAAACAGGAGATCCGTGATTCCTTAAAAGGATTTTTGGGCAAGGTCCAAGCTCTAGTACGACTTGTTGATCAATATCGTCTTGGTAACTACCGTGATATTTCCAAAAAGTCAATCATACTTGTTGCAGCGGGGCTTTTATATTTTCTAAGCCCAATTGACGCAGTTCCAGATATTTTAGCTGGGATAGGGCTAGTAGATGATCTTGCGGTAATCACTTATATTTGGAAGACGGTGGATAAAGAAATCAAACAGTTTCTTCATTGGGAAAAGGAAAAGCCTCAGAATAACGATCCTAAACTCGATGAAAATGATGCGATTAGCTAACCATGCTAGGTAATAAGTAAATTTTAAAAGGTCAAAGCGGCAAAGGATCCGTTTTGACCTTTTTACTCTTATACTATAGAAAAGAGGCTGACTCAGCTTCGCAAAGTCAACCTTTTCAAATTCTTTTATTTTGCAATGACCTTCTTTTGTTGGGTGGCCACATTAGATCGTTTTATAATTGATTGGGCAACTGGATATAATATCACCATCGCAAATGTGTTCAGTGCAGCTGTTGGTAGCACTACGGTTATAAACAGAGCAGTAAATGGCGCAGGTAATCCCGTGAGAACTGCTGCTGATAGGAGAAATATAGTTCCACTAAAAATTGTCCCGATTGCGGTTAAGCTTGCTGCTAAAGCAACATTACCTTGGAACTTTTTCATAACCAGAAATAGCCCAAGCACGATAAATGCTGTAATCGGCTTATCAATTATATTAGCGATCTGTCCTCCCGGAAAGCTCGTTGTTAACGCTGAAATAACCCCTGTTGAAAGTGCAGTGACCGCAACAGTCTTTTTTTCCGGAAAAAGAAAAATCGCAAGAAACATCATCGTCAGAAGCATATCAAGCTTCATGGCCCCCAAAATTCCAGGGATGACGGCATGTAAGACAAATCCGACTGCTAACAAAACCCCAATTAAAGCTAATTGAAACGACTTCATTCTAACCCTCTCCTCTTCTCAACTCGACTCGTCTACTCCAATAGTGCGCTATCGCCTAATGCGAGTAAAAACGGTTGTAAATATTTTATCAGCTAAACGGCTTTTTTACAAGTGATTTTCACCCAATCTCCATACGAAAACATTCCGATTTCTTCTGAACCAATTTAGCCAATTAACAGAAATGACAAAATGATTTGACTTATAGCTAGACGTCAGCAAATTCTTTATACTTAACGTAACAAAAGTAATATAAGGGGGTTGCTTTCATGTATAGAGATAATAAGCCAATCAATGTCAGTCCTTATGACCACCCTGATATATATCCGGGTCCAAGGCCGAACTCATCTTTTATTTATTATGAAGGAAAAGCGCACCGGATTGTTGAACAAAAAGGGGTTTCTATTGAGGACCTTGTAGTAGAGTATTCAGATTCTTCATCGTTACAGGGATCGTTTGCTGAACAAGCAAGTTATAAGAGGTCCATCGGTGATTTCTTGCATGATCAAGAACTATCCCCATTGGAAGAACGGGTTCCACTCGTTGCATACGGATCGAATATTTGTCTTGCACAACTAAGCTACAAGTTTAATCTCAATAAGGGTCTGAATGATTTCGTACTTTGTTTACGTGGTGCGATGTCTGATTCGGATATTGTTTATGGATCATTTTTAGCACCATATGGATCATTGCCGGCAATAATTGCACCTGTAAAAAATGCACTTACTGAAATTTGGCTGACATTTGTCGATCCTGAACAACTTGAGCACATGAATCGAACAGAGGGTGGCTATGTCCTTCGCGAACACCAAGGACAGAAGTTACTAACAGCAAATGGGGAACAGTTTGGCAGTGTTTATGCCTATTATTATCCTCATGCATTAGAGGTGGAAGGCTGTTGGTACCGCTTCCCAGATATAAAAGGAGAGTCGAGTTTAACATCAATGTGGCAAGCCGATATGCTTAATAAAGTCAAACAAAATGTTGGGTTTCCTGGTACGAGAGAAGAGTTCATCCACCAGCTTCGTTGGAACACATCATTTTATCGGGAAATGCAGCAATGGTTAAAGCAGTTTGATTCGCAGTTTGACCATCCAGATTGGAACGAACCTGAGATTGTCAGAACATGTGGCGGCCTTAAGCGTTCGCTGTTAACGAGTAAATCGGCTCAAATAAAAGAATACCTGTCTATTTACTCGAATAAATGAAGGATTTCCGATTACGGAAATCCTTCTACTAGCTACTAATCGATATAACTATGAGATACCTTCAGAAATTTGACTTGCAATATTTTGCAGGTCGTCTGAAGAATATTCTTCTTGATGAGATTTCCAAATAGTACCGAATCCATCACCTTTTCTGTAACGAGGTAAAATATGTACATGATAATGGAAAACAGTCTGACCTGCTGGTTCTTCATTGTTGTTCAATAAGTTAAGTCCAATCGGCTGAAATACATGCTTAATCGAGTTTGAAATCTTCGGGATGACTGAATAGATTCGTTCAGCAACCTGTGAAGGTAATTCATAAATATCCTTATGGTGTTCTTTTGGGATCACTAGGGTGTGTCCTTTTGTAACCTGGCTGATGTCGAGAAAAGCTAGCACGTGTTCATCCTCATAGATCTTTGATGAGGGTATTTCACCGTTAATAATCTTACAAAAAATACAATCTTCCATTCGTTACACACACCTTTCAGGTCGTTTTCATTTTAAAATAACATGGTACGTCGCGTAAAAAATAGGACGCCTCACTTTACTGTTCATTGTATCATAGGGATCTGTAAACAGATAAAGAAAACTCGGCGATTGCCGAGCCTTTAGGCGAAGTCAGAGCCGTAGTTGCGCTTATACTATAGAAAGTATTTATACTTTCTTAACGTGTAAAGAAAACTCGGCGATTGCCGAGCGTTTAGGCGAAGTCAGAGCCGTAGTTGCGCTTATACTATAGAAAGTATTTTTATACTTTCTTAACGTGAAAATAGGGCTGACTTATTTTTGTCAGCCCCGGAGAGGTCAGAGAAGAAAAGAGAAATATGAGATAATGAACAATGGCTTGGGAAAGTGGCCATTGCTGTTGTATGGAGAGACGTCGATAAACGAATTTACTTACAGCCATACGCTGTAAATAACTCTCCATGGAAGTTGGAAATACAACAGAAATCTCTTTCTCTTTTCTCTGGAAGAAGGGGGGATACCTTCTTCACTGTTCATCATAGCCATCTTTATTCAGATTCATACAATGAACTTTAAATGACAACACGTCTAAACTCGGGTAAATTTGTTAGAATAGAAACAAACGAATAGAAATGGGGTTCAAGATGACTAACGTACTTGAAATCAATAATCTTTCGGGTGGATACAGTCAACTACAGCCGGTATTACATGGTCTTAATTTTCATGTGAACGAAAGTGAAATCGTAGGGCTGATCGGCTTAAATGGTGCAGGTAAGAGTACAACGATTAAACATATACTCGGTCTTATGGAGCCGATTTCAGGTTCCGTGCAAATAAAAGGAAAGACATTAATGCAAGGACCAGATCACTATCGTGCCGAAATAGCATACATACCAGAAACCCCCGTATTGTACGAAGAACTTACACTATGGGAACACCTTGAATTAACCGCAATGGCTTATCAAATTGATGATGCCGATTTTCATAAGCGTGTCGATCCATTGTTAAAAGAGTTTCATATGGAAAACAAAACGAAATGGTTTCCGAACCAATTTTCAAAAGGGATGCGACAGAAGGTCATGATTATGTGTGCCTTCTTAATTCAGCCTTCTTTGTTTGTTGTCGATGAACCATTTGTTGGGCTTGATCCGCTTGGCATTCAGTCGTTCCTTGACTTATTAATCCAAGTGAAAAACAATGGAACGGGCATTTTGTTATCAACACATATTTTATCAACAGCTGAACGGTATTGTGATCGTTTTGTAATTTTACATGAAGGCAGGATTCTTGAAATCGGTACACTTGAGGAAATTCAGCAAAAAATGAAGATGCCGAATGCGACACTAGATGAAATCTACGTAAAGATAACTAGAGGAGTTTAAATAATGGATCCTAAATCTTTATGGAAAGAACGTGCCAATAGTTACTGGATGATGGCTATTAGGTATTTACGGTACATAGGAAATAGTGGATTCCTGTTCTCGGTCTATGTTTCATTCATACTCGGGAGCTATTACTACAGTATTTTAATTCAAGCACTTCCCAAAAACTTTCCTGCAGTGGAATTGATGACGATTGTATTGTTATTTTTTGTCTTGAAGGGGAGCATACGTACATTTATCAAACCGCCAGATTCAATCTTTTTGTTGTCCGCTGAGCAAAGGTTGAAGCCTTATTTTCAGCGGTCTCTAGTGTACTCTTTTATCGTGCAATCATTTGTGATTGTGGTTATTTTTCTCGTGTTGGGTCCCTTATACTTTTCACAAATTACAGGGGATATTACTATCTATCTCGGTAGTTTGCTGCTAGTTATTTTGTTGAAAGGCTGGAACTTGCTTTCAATATGGGAAGAGCTGCGATTGCCGAACAATCGATTTAAACAGTTGTCACCATTTGTCCGAGGTACGACTAGTCTGTTTCTCTTGTATACAATCTTAGATCAGCGCTGGCTGTTAACAGCGGGGTTACTAATTGCTATCTGTGTCCTTTATCTTGTCATGTATAGAAAACTAGCAAATGAGCATCCGCTGAAATGGGAGAGATTGATTGATCTAGAATCAGAGTCGTTAATGTTTTTTTACCGAATAGCAAATATGTTTGTTGAGGTGCCTAGCATAAGTAGGAGAGTGAGAGAGAGAAGGTGGGCCAATTTCTTGATTCCTATCCTGAGCGGTAAACGCGAACGGGTGCATGCATATATGTATACGAGAGCGTTCATAAGGTCAAATGATTATTTAGGAATCTATTTTCGCCTAACCTTGGTAGGAGCTGTGCTTGTATACTTTTTATCAGAAGGTTTTCTCCTATGGGGGTTTGGAGTCCTGTTTATCTATATGACTGCCCTTCAACTAACAACACTTTGGCCACATTTTGATGCAAAGGTTTGGGTGAATCTGTACCCGGTCTCTCAAGGACTTCAGTTCTATGCATTTCAACAGCTTCTTTTTCGATTATTAGTTATACAAACGATGATTTATACGATAGTAAGTTATTTCAATCACTATTCTCTAATCCAATCTCTCATCGTATTGGTTTTAGGGTTACTGGTTGTTCTAATTTTTGTGAAAATCAGACTGAAAAAACAATTAAGTAAGCGGTTTGTCTTAAGTAAGTAAACGGGGAGTCGTGAGGGTGCAATGGGAGTATATGAGGAAAAAGTGATGCAGGAATTAATCGATTGGGAGAAGGAGATGTTAAAGCGGTCTCCAATCTATAAACGTACGGCGAAACGCGTCCAAGAGCGAATTAATAAAGTGATACCAGATCGTATTCAAGAGACGATTACAAATAGTATCCGCCACATGGTTCAGGCTACACTGTCAGGGTCGGAATTCACAACGAAAAGATTGCCGATTATTGGGATGTCATTAGAGGAGCGGGATCAGCTATTAGTAGAAAAACAAAAAACGTTCAAAAAAACGGCGATGGCTGAGGGGGCAGGTACGGGTGCTGGTGGGATTTTACTTGGACTAGCAGATTTCCCTCTTCTTTTAGCGATTAAAATGAAATTCCTTTTTGAAGCGGCACGGATTTATGGATATGATACAAAGAATTATGCTGAGCGCATTTATCTGTTACACGTGTTTTTATTAGCATTTTCAGACGATGATGTTCGAAAAGAAACATTCTTAACGATAAAAGAGTGGGAGGATTATGCGGCTCGCTATGGGAAGTCGATTAATGATGAGTGGGACTGGGAAAGGTTTCAAATGACCTACCGAGATCATATCGATCTTATAAAAATGCTGCAGATGCTTCCAGGTCTAGGAGCGATAGTCGGAGCCTACGCAAACTTTCACTTTCTCGAGGATCTCGGAAATACAGCGAAAAACTGCTTCCGACTACGACATTTGGAATCAGAGAAAAGGATGAATTAGAAAATGGGACTGACTTAACATCGGTTTTTCTAGATGTCTTAGGTCAGTCCCATTTATATAAATTAGGGGGGTGCTCAATTACTTATGATAAACGAGGGTCGTTCAGTAAGTGACCCATTTCTTCCATATGATGAGTTTCGTCTGCGATTAAGTCTTCTAACTTAACCACAAGTTCCGTCATTTTCAGGTTTGCAGCTTGTTCTTTTCTTTGCTCATAACGCTCAATCGTTTCTTTTTCAGATTTACGTGCTTCCTCAATCATTTGTCGAACGTCTGTAAGCTGCTTTACTTCTGCAGGGGTAGTCGTTGGATTACCACCTAGTGTACTTATTTTTTCAGATAAGTATAATGCGTGACTTTGTTCATCAGCAATTTCATCTTGGAAGAAGGGCTTTAGCACCTGTCGATACATTCCTGAAACGACAGCAGCATTATACGTATACATGATTACTGCCGAATATTCGTGAGCAAGGTCTTCGTTTAATCCATCAATTAGTTCTTGTAGTTCTTTGTCCATTTTTACTTCATCCTTTCCAACTAAAAAGTATTCTGATGTCCCGTATATAATGTACCCGTTCCTTTTTGATAATAAACCTAATTAATTATTGGGACCTTGATCCATTCTCTTGTGACTGGTTCATAGGTTTAACCTTAACGATATCGGGAAAAGGACAACCAGTCCCATTTTTAACACGTTAAGAAAGTATAAAAATACTTTCTATAGTATAAGCGCAACTAAGGCTCAGCCGGCGCCAAAGGCTTTGGCTTTGCCAAGTTCTTTAGAAGGGTTGTGAAACAGAGAGATGAGTAAAATTGCAGTAGTTTTGACTGATATGTTTGAAGATGTGGAGTATACCGATCCTGCTCATGTATATAAGGAGGCAGGGCATGAATTATCCGTTATTGGCACAGAGAAGAATGAGGTGACTGGAAAACAGGGTAAAGCGACCGTGAAAGTTGATCAAACAATTGACCAGGCTGATGAAAATGACAACGATGCTTTGTTCATACCAGGTGGCTTTTCCCCAGATATTTTAAGGGCAGATGATCGTTTTGTAGAATTCGCAAAAAAGTTCGTTTATAGAAACAAACCGATTTTTGCTATTTGCCATGGGCCGCAACTCTTAATCACAGCAGACGTATTAAAGGGTCGTAACATTACAGGCTATAAATCAATACAAATGGATCTGAAACTTGCTGGTGCCAATGTATTTGATGAGCCCGTTGTTGTTTGTGGCGGAAACCTCGTTACGAGTCGAGAGCCTGATGATCTTCCAGCATTTATTGAAGAGACAAAGAAAATTTTAAAATATGTAAAGATGCATATCAGAAAATAATAGGAGGAAATAGATATGAATGAAAAAAATCATATGGTTGATAAAGATGAAAAGGTCCATGTTGATGAAGTATCTTCAACAGTAAACCGGATTCCAGCTGAAGAACGAGACGATATTCTGCAAAACTTTGATTCATTTAAAGAATATCTAGGTAAACGAGTTCGACTAGGTGAAAAGATGGGAATGTCAGAGGAGAAATTAGCGCAAGCGGCGGAAAAAGTAGCATCCTACCTTGCTGAAAATGAAGATCCGAGAAACCGTGAAGAGAAATTGCTACACGAGCTCTGGCACGCAGGGAATAAAGAACAGCAGCACATGCTCGCTCATATGCTCGTTCGAATGGTGGGTTAACAGAATAGATAGACTTTAAGAAAAGCGCAAGCGCCCTGTCTAGCCACGAAGGTCACTGGAAGACCGACGAGGAGGCTGTCGCCGCCGCAGGAGGTCTGAAGTTATCCAAGTGGCTGGGTGCTGGAGCTAGACATCATAGAAAAGCGGAAGCGCCCTGTTCAGGTGTGATAAAGAAAACTTGGTAAACGCTAAGGCGATTACCTTAGTTGCCCTTATGCCTGTGGTACAAGCGCTGGAGATTCTGCAACATAACACGCTTTTTGTGTTTGTGGAAAGAATCGAAGCGACCTCGAACACCTGGGCGCTGCAACTAGACATTACATCTATGCATCAAAAAGTTATACTTTCTTTACTTGTGAAAAAAGATGGTCCACAGTAGTACAAAGTGGACCATCTTTTTATCCAAGAGAAGCTCGCGTGGAGGAAAACATCTCAACTACACGTCTGTCTATGTTTTTGCTCCGTTATTTAACGGGATATTCTCCAACCGCGACGTTAATATGTGCTGGTAATATGGAAATCGTTGAAGGTGTCTGAAAGGTGCGTTCTCCGTCACAATCGATGGTTCTCTGTGGCTTTGTTTTTATTGAAACCTCTTCCGTTTGAAAGTATAATATTCCCTCGTTGTTTGGAACATTGTTCATCACCTTAGCCCGGAGTATATCCCAAAAAGTCTGCAGACGACTTGATTCGACAACAAGCACTTCCAATTTACCGTCCTCAATATCAGACCCTGGGAAGAAGGCGCGTATGCCACCAGTAAATGGACCGTTTCCGACAAGTACCATCGAAGCATCCCCTTCATAGCTGCATTCCTTTGATTCAATCCGGAGGTGAAACGGTTTCTCTTCATTGACCGTTTGAAAAACACTTAAGTAATAGGAAAGCCGTCCGAGGCTTTCCTTCACTTTAGGATCAATATTGGTTGATACATCTGTGATAAGACCGATTCCCCAGAAATTTAAAAAATACTGATGTTCGCATTTTCCAACATCAATTGCTCTGAATTGTTGCTCGCAAATTTGTTCTGTAGCAATTAAAGGGTTCTGTGAAATTCCGAGTGCTCTTGAAAAATCATTACATGTACCTGCAGGGATAATTCCGAATGCTGGCCTTTTATCAAGCGGTGCAAGAGCATTGATTAATTCATAGATCGTCCCATCTCCACCCGCACCAATAACAAGGTCAACATCTTCTCCTATTTGTTCAATTCGACGTGCGGCATCACCCTGGTCTTGTGTTTTGTATAAATTCACAAATGGAAAATGATGCTCAAGAGTAGCAAGTATTTGGTCTAATTGTTTATGAAGTTTATCGTTACCGGCTTTGGGGTTTAGCACAACTTCAACTCGTTCTATTCTCAACATCATCTTCACTTCCTTTTTTTTATGAGTAAAGAAAGTATAAAAGTTTGCGGCATAGATGCGATGTCTAGCTGCAGCGCCCAGGTGTTCGAGGTCGCTTCGATTCTTCCACAAACACAAAAGGCGTGTTATGTTGCAGAATCTCCAGCGCTTGTCACACCTTAACAGGGCGCTTCCGCTTTTCTTAACTCGAAGCTATTAAATTATAGGTTTTTAAGTAGGGCTTTCCAGAGAATACAGATTGCGGTAAGGCATTGCTAGTATCACGTTCTTTATGAGCTTTTTCATAGGAGGATGATGATCTCCATGCTTCAAAATCTCGTTCGTCCTTCCACATCGTTGCAATCACATATGTTTCTGTATCTAGCGGTCGAAGAATAGCAAGACCTTCACAACCCGGTTCTTTTTCAACAAGTCCTGCACGTTCTTTAAATCGATCTTCAAACAACGGCCTCCCTTCAATGGACACCGGAATATTGTTAAACACGGCATACCCAGCATTTTCAAAGCTCCCGGATTCCTCAATCGCTTCATACGTATGTCCTGATTCGAAAACGCTATCTCCGGTGGTTTTATGTATGAGCATCGCGTCTCCAGAGTGTTCGAGTAAATAGAATTTTCCTTCTTCGTTTTGGTGTTTTTCCATGTAATCCTTCAAGTAATCATCCGTTCCATAAGCAATATGATAGTTCATATTTATCCGTCCTTTCCATTTTCAAAAACATTTTCTCAACTTATTATGAACAAAATGAGATTTATTCATGATTTACCCAATTTCGTGAAATACTAAACGAAACTAAAAGCTGGAAATACACGTAAAGTTTGGTTAAGGTGGTAAAGGATTTTAAAGAAGTTGTTCAAAAAGTCCGGTAAAAATAGCTGTCGAATTTCTTCGTTGCTTGGAAAAGGAGTATTCCGGTGTGCGAGGTATCGCTTCCGTAGAATATTCTTGTGCTCGATCTCTGTGGACTTGCACAGGACGTGAAGTACTAAGTCGAAGTTCCATATGTACCTGCGTCTACAAGCGTATTCTTGGATGTAAGCTTCCTCGGTACAACTCGTAGTATTTATGCAAGTACCGCTCGTCGTTCCGGTTCTCAAGATTTTCGCGCCTCGGGCTCACACGATGTGAGTCAGTTGGGTTCACAGGATGTGAATCAGATCAATGTTGTTACAGGATGTAACGTTTTTAATTGATCTTCCTTAATTGTAACAGGACGTTACGAATTTAGTTGAACTTCAAATATTACGGCTCTTTTTGTCCTCCTTTTGAACACGTACTTATATAAATAAGGAGTTGTTGCGTTGTGAAAAAACGAACAACGCGCATTATTATCGCGGCGATAGCACTTATATTTTTGTCATTACTCGGTTATATGGGAATTATTTTTGCCGGGAATTATGTCATTGATGAAAAAGATCTTGTGATGAGCTCTGCAACCACTCTTGTAGATGATAAAGGGGACGTCATTACAAAGTTGTATGCGCAAAATCGTGAGCTTGTCGAGATTGAAGACATACCTGAGCATGTTCAACAGGCGTTTATTGCGGTAGAGGATCGTCGGTTTTATGATCACTCTGGAATCGATTATCAGGCGATAGGACGTGCACTGTATAAAGATATTTTGGCAGGAGGCAAGGTTGAAGGGGGAAGCACGATTACCCAACAGCTTGCTAAGAATATTTTTCTATCACACGATAAGACGTGGTTAAGAAAAACGAAGGAAGCAATTATTGCAATCAATCTAGAACGAAAGTATACGAAGAAAGAAATATTGGAGATGTACTTGAACCAAATCTATTTTGGACATGGTGCCTATGGGATTCAGTCCGCTTCTAAATTATTTTTTGATAAAGAGGTGGGGGAACTAACACTCGAGGAAGGGGCACTCTTGGCTGGGCTTCCAAAAGCACCGAACGGGTATTCACCCATTGATCACCCGGAAAAAAGTAAAAAAAGACGAGATCTAGTACTCTCACTCATGGCAGATGTTGACTTTATTAGTGCTGAACAAGCGGTTAGGGCACAAGGGAAGACGATCTCTCTTCATGTTCATCGGTTAGAGAAGAATCCCGCTTACTTAACTTATATCGATATGGTTTTAGATGAAGCGAAGAAGAGATACTCGCTTTCATCGATGGAGGTCTTGAAAGGTGGATACAAAATCGCAGTACCTATGAATCCTGCTGCACAGAAAACATCTTATAAAGCATTCCAAAATGATACGTACTTTAATGGCAGTGACAAGAGTGTCTCTCCACAAGGTGCGTTTGTATTGATGGATCCTAATAAAGGCGGAGTACTTGCAGTTCAAGGAGGTCGCGACTATGTGCGACAAGGCTTTAATCGAGTAACAGCGAAACGACAACCCGGTTCCACGTTTAAACCCCTTGCTGTCTATGGTCCTGCACTTGAGATGAAGAAGTGGGAGCCCTATTCACTATTGAAAGATGAACGCCTTGATTACGGTGGATACACTCCGGAAAACTACGATGGAAATTATCAAGGTACTGTATCTATGTATGAGGCGATTGTTGATTCAATTAATGCACCCGCTGTTTGGTTATTGAATAAGATCGGAATGTCGAGGTCACTAGAGTATTTACAAAAACTCGGAATGGACGTCAATGAGCGACAGCTTGGGGTAGCTCTTGGTGGATTGGATAAGGGTGTTTCTCCATTGCAGATTGCAAGTGCATTTTCAGCATTCGCAAATGAAGGTAGTCGTGTTGAACCCTATTTTATTCAAGCGATCTATGATCGAGATGGCAAATTAATAGAAGAGACAAATCCAAAAGAAAAAAAGGTTTTTTCCAAACAAACGGCTTGGTATATGACAAAAATGCTTCGTTCAGTGATGACAGACGGTACTGGTAAGAAGGGGGATGTTAACACTGACCTTGCAGGAAAAACAGGGACAACAACTTTTGAGCAAGTAGATGGAGCAAATAAAGATTTATGGTTTGCTGGATATACCCCAAAGGCAGTTGGTGCTGTTTGGATAGGGTATGATCGGACGACAAAACAACGGTACATGGAAGGTTCAAGCTCTGATCCAACGGTTATGTTTAAAGACATTCTGAAGGAAATTCCGGAGCAGCAGAAGCTGGCATTTCAAAAACCAAAAGGGGTTAAAGACCTAGAGCCACCAATTGAAATGGTGGCGATTGACGATTTGAGTGCTCAATTTGCATTCAGCCGTTTTGGAGTGCCTGGTGTGGAATTGACATGGACCGCATCAGAGGATGAGCGGCTTATGTACAAAATTTATATAAACACAGAGGACGGTCCTGAAAAGGTGGATACAGTCATTGGGGAAGGTAGTTATACGGTGGTGTCGCCAAAATTATTCACATTCCCAGAGTTTTATGTAGTTCCATATAATCCCCTTACAAAAAAAGATGGGGAACCATCTAACACTATATCAACATCCGCTTTTAATTGAAGAGAAATGCTTGATAAATACATGTAAAAAGAACTGATTGCTTACGCTTTTTCACTGCGTTTGAGTCAGTTCTTTTGCACGTTAAGAAAGTATAAAAATACTTTCTATAGTATAAGCGCAACTAAGGCGATCGCCAGCGCTAAGGCTTGGCGCTAGCCAAGTTTTCTTCACACGTTAAGAAAGTATAAAAAATACTTTCTATAGTATAAGCGCAACTAAGGCGATCGCCTGCGCTAAGGCTTGGCGTTAGCCAAGTTTTCTTTACATGGGAATAAACTATTTTCAAACTGTGTCGATAGTTAGAAGGACAGCGTGTTTTTGTTACTGGGTAAGGGAGTACTATTGTTCATGGATGTAATGTCTAGCTTCAGCGCCCAACCCCTTGGATCACTTCAGTCCCCTGCGGCGGCAACACGCTGACTTACATCATGTGTATTCCCACGCAGGGCCGAACTTGTTTGGACCGAGCCTCCTCGGTGGCCTTCCAGTGACCTTCGGGGTAGAACAGGGCGCTTACGCTTTTCTAATTGGGGGGAGAAAATTGTTCAAAAAGCTACAAAGTAAATTGATGCTTGTAATGGCAATTCTTTTAGCCGTATCATTATTTCTGGTTGCTTTACTAACTTATTCACAGGTGAGTGACACGATCGAAGGTAACGTAGAAGTACAAACCTTATCAATGGTGGATCAAATGTCGAGTCAGATTTCTTTATATCTAGATAACATAGACCAGACGTTGAATCGATATAGCGATGATAATCGGGTCATTGACCATTTAAAAGCAACGAATGCAGGAGAAGAATCAAGAAAAACAACATGGGATGTATTAGATAAGGATTTTTCAAATTATTTAACACTGAACAAAAACGTCGGGTTTTTGTATACAGCAAGTACTTCGAAACAAATGGACACCACTCCAGTTCTCGATTTACCTGATGACTATGATCCAACCAGCCGCCCTTGGTATAAAAGCGCGATGAAAGATAATGAGAAAGTAACCTGGACTAAACCTTATGAAGATGCGGCTTCTGGAGAGTATGTACTGACAGCAGCAAAAACCGTACTTGATCCGAAAACAGATGAGGTCATTGGTGTAGTTGCGATGGATATAAGTTTGAATAACCTCGCAGCAGTTGTTTCAAGTACATCTGTCCAATACGACGGTTACGCGTTCTTACTCGATCAGTCCGGAATGGCAATGGTACATCCGGAACTTAAGGGAGAACAGCTATTAGAAAAATATGAATATGCCGAAAAAATGTATAAATCAGGGTCTAAAGACGGGGAAATTAATTACACTGAAAAGAAAAAGGATAGACTCCTTTACTTTGACACAATCGAATTGACTGGCTGGAAGGTCGGCACTTCTTTTCCAAAGAGTGCTTTAACTCAGGAAGCTAGAGATATTCGTAATAGTATCTTACTTATTGCGCTCGTGATCGTGATTGTGTCAATTGGTGTTAGTTATTTTATCGCACGAAGTATCACAAAGCCTGTCAAGCAATTAAGAGACCAGGTCAATCGGGTAGCAGTAGGTGATCTAACTGTTAAGGTTAAGAGTAAAAGTAAAGATGAGATTGGGGAGCTAACGGCTCACTTTAACGTAATGGTAGATAAAATGCGTAATTTAATCCAATCTGTACAGTCGTCTTCCTATCAGGTAACAGCATCATCGGAAAACTTAAGTGCAGTTGCAGAAGAAACGATTGCATCAAGTGAAGAAGTTGCACGTGCCGTAACAGACATTGCTAGTGGATCAACTCAACAGGCTTCTGATGTTGAATCGACACTAAATCGTGCTGTGAATCTATCAGAAGAAATCGAGAAGGTTAATCTGCAAGCTCGTTCTATGAAACAGTTGTCAGCAACAGCGGAAACAGCAAATGAAAAAGGGATGGAACAGGTTGCAACATTGCGTTCCAAAAATGATGAATCCAATAAAGTACTAACTTCTGTTGAAGGTGTTTTTTACGATCTTAATGAGAAGATTAAGGAAGTAGAAGAAGTAATTTTAACGATAAATGAGATTTCTGAAAAGACGAACTTACTTGCATTGAATGCAGGAATTGAAGCTGCTAGAGCGGGAGAGAGCGGAAGGGGATTTGCTGTTGTTGCCAATGAAGTCCGGAAACTAGCAGAACAGTCCTCTGTTGCAACAGAGCGAGTTAAGACTATCTTGAAAGGGATCGAAACGGAATCCAAGCGGGTCGGAGTGGAAATGGATCATACAAAAGCCATCTCTAATGAACAGAATGAGGCAGTAGGGGATACGGAAAGTGCGTTTATTATGTTAGGTGAATCTATGAAACAAATGGTCTTATTCATCGATTCGATTGGTGCGGATGTAGATAAAATGAATGGTCATAAAGAGGCTGTCATGGAATCCATCCAAAACATATCAGCAGTTGCACAGCAAGCTGCAGCGTCATCTGAAGAGGTTAGTGCATCAACTGATGAACAACAACGAGCACTGGAGACAGTTGGTGAATCGGCAGAAGCATTAAGTGAAGCAAGTGGCCAATTAATGGAATTGATCAAACAATTTACGGTGGTAGAACAGGAGAACGGAACAGACATACAAATCGTAAATAATGAGAAGAGTTAAGAATATAGTAGAATGGAAGCTAGCTAGACATTACATCTATTTTTAAAGTCCTAATATAAGATGGGGAACGTCAATTAAAGCCGTTCCCCTTCTTTTCTTACTCTATTTCGGATGGATCCTTCTCTTTACCTCTACTTTTATTGTGTTTATTTAAATATTTTTCAACTAAATACATTCCAAGCATTAAAATCACAAGTCCATTTCCAATGAACTGAAAGACGAGCTGATATGCGGGCTCGAAATCATACATGATCAGAACGATTAAATAAAACAAAAAAAACGGAAGGATCATCAATTGTTTTTTCCGTTTTGATTCAATTTTAAAGAATTGACTAATTCGATTAACAGATAGAATAACGACTGCCCAATAAAATAATGTATACGATAAATTTAAGGAGCCACCAGTCTTATGAATGAACATCGTCGTTACAACAAGATGAATTCCGAGTAACGACAGGATAATTAGGAAGTATAGACATGTATATAAAATCATTCTCAGCATAAACAGGTTCGGAAGCTGATCAAATAAAATACGCTCCTTCTGTCGTAATTGCAGTTTGTTATAAACAAACATAAAAATGATTGTTCCAACAATAATGCTGAAAATATAGGACGATTCTAAATCATGCATATAGAGACTGGATATGCCATCAATCGTTAAATCCGAAAAGAATAATCGTTTAATAAAGACAAGTAAATACACTAGGCCATAACCAATAAAGAAGATTGCCCCAGTTTTATACCATTTTGATTGTTTCGATTCTCTATACCTCATTTAATTTCTCTCCTTACCTAATGGAGTTTCTATCTGTCTAACTCCACTTTCATTCTTTCGTTTAAGGTTTTTAAAATGTGTGGATGAATGAAATTAATGTTCAACCTATACAGTACCATATTTATTTCCAATTAGGATACTAAGCCTTTGGAATTACGACTAATTTATGACAGTTGAAGCGCGATTGTATACTTTTAATAAACAGACTAGTATAGTTAATAATGGTTATAATCTGTGTCGAAAAGTCGAATAATCTTGGATGACATATGACAACAAATCTTTTTTATTTTACAATGATGTGAGACTAAAATAAATGATCGTAGGTAAGAGATGAAAGGTGATTATAAATGGGAAAAGGATTTAACGATCAATTCTTGCGTGCTTGCCGAGGTGAAGAGGTAACACACGTACCGGTTTGGTATATGAGACAGGCAGGACGTTCACAACCTGAATATCGTAAATTAAAGGAAAAATACTCCTTATTTGATATTACACATCGACCAGAAGTTTGTGCTGATGTGACGCGTTTACCCGTCGAGCAGTACGATGTTGATGCTGCAATTCTCTATAAAGATATTATGACGCCACTGCCTGCAATTGGGGTGGATGTTGAAATTAAGTCGGGCATTGGTCCTGTTATCGACAATCCGATTCAATCAAAGTCGGATGTAGATCGTTTGGGAGAAATTGATCCCGAGCAAGATGTACCGTATGTATTGGATACAATTAAACTGTTACGAGAACAGCTTTCCGTCCCGTTAATCAGTTTCTCAGGTGCACCTTTTACATTAGCTAGCTATATGATTGAGGGTGGACCATCAAAGAATTACTATAAGACGAAAGCGTTTATGTATTCTGAGCCTGAAGCATGGTTTGCCTTAATGGACAAGCTGGCTGATACGATTATTCGATACGTGAAATCGCAAATTAAAGCAGGCGCACAAGCCATTCAAATTTTCGATTCGTGGGTTGGTGCTCTAAATGTAGCTGATTATCGCATATTTATTAAACCAGTAATGGCAAGGATTTTCTCAGAATTAAAAGGAGAGAACGTTCCATTGATCATGTTCGGTGTTGGAGCAAGCCACCTTGCGAATGAGTGGAATGAACTTCCTATAGATGTTGTTGGACTCGATTGGAGACTGCCGATTAAAGAAGCAAGATCGATCGGTATCGAAAAGACGGTTCAAGGAAACCTAGAGCCGGCAATCCTTCTAGCTCCTTGGGATGTAATAAAAGAACGGACAAAGGAAATATTGGACCAAGGGATGGAATCTTCCAAGTTTATTTTTAACCTTGGGCATGGCGTCTTTCCAGAGGTTAACCCGGATACATTAAAGCGTTTAACAGCGTTTGTCCACGAATATTCGTCGAAATAATAAGACGGGGTGATGAAATTGGCAAAACGTAAAATGGGAATTTTGGTTATGGCCTATGGGACACCGAGAAGTCCTGAGGAAATAGAACCATACTATACACATATAAGAAGAGGTAGAAAGCCAGCGCCTGATGAATTGCAGGATTTAAAAGATCGGTATGAAGCAATTGGCGGAGTGTCACCACTGGCAAAAATCACAGCTGAACAGACACAAAAGCTTGAAGACGCTATGAATGAGATGCATGATGATATTGAATTCAAATCGTATCTTGGACTTAAGCATATTAACCCATTCATAGAGGATGCGGTCCGTCAAATGCATAAAGACGGGATTAAAGAAGCGATCAGCATCGTTCTTGCTCCTCATTATTCTACTTTCTCTGTAAAGTCCTATAATGGCCGAGCAATTGAAGAGGCTGAAAAGCTTGGTGGACTTAACATAACTCCCGTAGACAGCTGGTATAATGAGCCAGGATATATATCCTATTGGGCGAATAAGGTGAAACAAACATTTAAACAAATCTCTAAATCTGAGCATGAGCGGACTGTAGTTATCTTTTCTGCACATAGTCTTCCGCAGAAGATCATTCAAATGGCAGACCCTTACCCGGATCAATTACAGGAAACTGCCGATTTGATTGCAAAAGAAGCAGGGATCCCTAATTACACAATCGGGTGGCAGAGTGCAGGGAATACGCCAGATCCATGGATTGGACCTGATGTACAAGATTTGACTCAGGATTTATTCGAACAAGCGGGTTATCATCATTTTATATACTGCCCAGTAGGTTTTGTAGCAGAACACCTTGAGGTTTTATATGATAATGATTACGAGTGTAAAGTTGTGACTGATCGATTAGGCGCTAATTATTATCGACCGGAGATGCCGAATGCAAAACCTGAATTTATCGAATGCCTTGCACGTGTTGTCTCGAATAAACTCGAAAGCCGTGACCGATTATGAAACGAATTGTCATTGTGGGTGGAGGGATCACTGGTCTTTCCGCCGCTTTTTATTTACAAAGGGAAATTCAACAACATCAATTAGATGCGAGTGTGACACTTTTGGAAGCAGGGGATCGTCTAGGTGGTAAGATCCAAACGGAATATCGAGATGGTTTTGTAATCGAACGTGGACCAGATTCGTTTTTAGCTAGGAAAAAAAGTATGAGTGAACTGATTGAAGAGGTCGGGCTTGCAGGTGATCTTGTGAATAACCGCACGGGTCAAGCTTATATTCTCCATAGTGGGAGCCTTCACCCAATCCCTGAAGGAGCAGTTATGGGTGTGCCGACAGAAGTGAGTCCTTTCATAAAAAGTGGGTTGTTTACATTACCCGGGAAGGCTAGGGCTGGAAT
Source organism: Pseudalkalibacillus decolorationis (assembly GCF_024609785.1). Lineage (GTDB taxonomy): Bacteria > Bacillota > Bacilli > Bacillales > Fictibacillaceae > Pseudalkalibacillus > Pseudalkalibacillus decolorationis. The sequence goes on along the minus strand of NZ_JANHJQ010000011.1, from coordinate 104,786 downwards.
GGATCTTTTTTTACCGGCAAAAAAGGTTGAAGGGGACCAAGCAGTCGGTACATTCTTCAGAAGAAGATTAGGCGACGAGGTCGTCGACCACTTGATTGAACCGTTGTTATCGGGTATTTACGCAGGTAACATAGACCGACTTAGCCTACAATCGACTTTCCCACAATTTCAACAAGTGGAGGAGCAGCATCGAAGCCTAATTCTCGGTATGAAAAAGACTCGACCAAAGAAACAGCCTAAATCAACAAAAGGTGTTTTCCTTACGTTGAAGAGTGGGTTATCTTCGTTAGTGGAGGCACTAGAACTTCAAATGACTGATAAAGTACACATTCGGAAAAACAGTCCTGTTACCGCGTTTGAAAAAAACAACGAGGTTTATCATGTAGGACTTGAAGATGGGAGCACAATCGAAGCGGATCAGGTTATATTTACAATACCTGCGTTGAAGGCTGCTACATTGTTTGATAAGGAGATCCAGTCCCAGCTACAAAGTGCACCTGCCACCTCTGTTGCAACAATTGCAATGGCATTTCCTGAAGCTTTAGTACCGAATGATCTGAACGGAACTGGGTTTGTCGTCTCCAAGAAATCATCTTCCTATACGATTACAGCGTGCACATGGACGAATAAAAAGTGGCCGCATACGACACCAGATGGGTATTTCTTGCTACGCTGCTATGTTGGAAAAGCAGATGACCAGTCTATCGTTGACAAAGATGATGAAGCAATTCTTGATGCGGTAATGACTGATTTGAAGCAGATTATGAATATTAAGGATCGACCTGAATTTTATTATGTAACGAGATGGAAGCATGCGATGCCTCAATATCTTGTAGGTCATAAAGAAAAAAGAGAACAACTTGAAAAGATACTTGATGAAAAATACCCAAGGATACAGTTGGCGGGTGCTTCATTTGATGGGATTGGTTTACCTGATTGTATTCAGTCTGGGGAACAGGCAGCAAGGAAAGCAATCGAGGGATTAATAGGTAGATGAGGAAAGCAATTCAAAAACTACTAGATAGGATATTCGAAAACCTGATATTTAGATGTACTTTTATGCTCCCCAGTAGCAGAATCGCTAGAGCATCAAAGAAATGATCGGATCAAAGCGGAAAACATTCCGCTTTGTACAAAAAATAGGAAGAAAGACTATTTTTTGATGTTCGGATGTTGATTTATTGTCTGGATATTGAGTAATTCATCCGTATATAAGATTAATCGTCCAGATATCGAGTAATTCATCCGTATATAAGATTAATCGTCCAGATATCGAGTAATTCATCCGGATTCAGGATTAATCGTCCGGATATTGAGTAATTCATCCATATATAAGATTAATCGTCCGGATATTAGCTAATTCATCCGGATTCAGAACTTATCAGCTCAATTCAAGGTTTACCAACAATACTCAGAGCTAATCAACCAAACTTCAGATTTACAACAGCCTAAATATAAAATAGAGGCAATTAATCGCAAACAACCCTTTCATTCGATTTCCAACCGATTTAATGTTTCATTGTACATGCCGAATGATGTCGATTTGTGGTAAACGGAAAGCATTTATTCTGGTATAATAGAACTATTGTAAAGATTATTGCTAATAACTGGTAAAGTCTTAGAATAGTTGAGGGATTTCATATGGCTGATATAATCAAACCAATCGTAGTAAATATTTCGTTAATCGTCTCTTTAGCTTTTTTAGCAAACATGGTTTATCCTTTTCGAGACAATGATGAACTAACTTTGAAGAAGCAACTTGTCTTCGGATTACTTAGTTCAATTGCTGCGGTATTATGTATGGTCTACCCAATTGAAACCTTCCGTACGACGGTCTTTGATCTACGTACAGTCCCTCTCATCGTCGTTACCCTCTATGCCGGTATTGTTCCAGGTGCAATTTGTGCGTTTGTTATTAGTATGGGACGTCTCTGGATTGGTGGGGAATATGCATGGGTTGGTGTATTAATTACGGTAATTGCTTTATTGATCGCATTCGGCTATTCTCGGTCGTTTTCTGAGGCAAACAAGAAATGGAAGCCGGCCCTTATAGCTGGATTCTTATTTTTTCTATTCTATCTTATGATCATTAATACATATCTTGATTTTCTTCCTACCTATTTTTACCTGGCATATTTTATACCGTTTTATCTTACATACTTTTTAATGGTTATTTTGATTGACCGCTTAATTAGAATCAATATAGAGTTGGACGAAACAATCTATTTAGGGAAATTGTCAGTGCTCGGCCAAATGGCAGCTTCTATTGCACATGAAATAAGGAACCCACTAACGACAATACGTGGTATGCTCCAATTCCTGTCTAGTGATACAACAGATAAACAGCTCAAGCGGTATGCTCCATTGTTAATTGATGAGCTTGACCGAAGCAATAAAATCATCACCGACTATTTAACTCTAGTAAAACCTGGTAGTATTGAGCTTGGTAAGCTTAACCTACGAGAAGTAGTAGAGGATACAATCAATCTGTTGTTACCGCTTGGTGCCTATCATAATGTAGAAATAAAAACGGAGATTACCGTTTCTTATATGGTCAAAGCACATGAACAACATTTTAAACAATGCTTGATCAATATCATTAAAAATGGAATTGAAGCTATTGATGGGAAAGGCATCATCCGGATTAAAGTTAAAAGTAAGAATTCAGATGAAGTCTCGCTTTCAATAGAGGATAACGGGAAGGGTATGACTAGAGAGGAACTAGAAAAGATCGGTTTGCCCTTTTATACAACCAAAACAAAAGGGACAGGGCTAGGTTCGATGATCACCTACCGTTTGATTCGTAATATGGGTGGCGTACTCCAGTATAAGAGTGTAAAGGATAAGGGCACCACCGTTACGATTACGCTACCGATAAGTGAATGACAGGGTAACTTCAAGGTTTTGCGTTCTACCTCTTTAGCATAAAATTGACTTCATTTGATTTGGTCCTAAAGGCGGAAGATAGTAATAGGCAGACTCAAAAGTTTTCAATAGAACTTTTGAGTCTGCCTCTTTTACTTACATTCGTTACCTAGTAGTCGTGTCTGCGCTCGAACCGGACGATTCTGTAGATCCAGTTGAATCATCGTCGTCGGAAGTAGTGCCTGTTCCCCCACCGGAGTCATCACCCGTATCATTATCCGATCCTCCACCAGAGCCTGAGTCTTCATCAGAACCTCCCCCAGTATCTCCTCCAGAGTCATCACCACCCGTATCTCCATCGTCGCCTCCTCCAGAGCCGTCGCCCCCAGTTCCGTCTCCAGAGTCTCCACCGGAATCACCCTCCCCTGAGCCTTCACCGGAACCATCTGTTTCATCATCGGAATTCCCATCTCCTGAGTTATCACCAGTGTTACCATCATCCGCCTCTCCAGTTCCATCATCATTAGCTGAACCATCATCCGCTTCTGAATCCCCAGTTTCTTCAGTATTCTCATTTTCATTACTGTCATCAGATTCTGTTTCATCTTTTTCATTATTTTTCTTTTCATCTTTCTCTTTTGCATCTTGTTTTTCTTTTTCGCTTTCTTTTTTCTCTGTACCCTTTTCAGTATCTTCGTCTTTGTTTGAATCATTATCTTTCTTAGGTGGGGCAGGGTTATATGCATTCGGTAAATCGGTTCCTTTAACGAAAAGCTCTTCTGTAATGCTAGACTGCGATGTAGAGGCTGAAGCCTTTCTGCCAGTTCTTTCATCAATTTCTACTTCGACTACAGTTGAAGGCTTTTCAAAATCTTTCGTTTCCTTTCGATCAGAAACATGTGCCATCACTTTTTTGAAAATAATTTGTGAAATAACTGAATCCTTGTTTGTAACGTACTGTTCTTGTGTTGTTTTATCGTATCCAGTCCAAACAGCAGCCGTATATTGTGTTGTGTATCCGGCAAACCAGGCATCTGTTGAGCCACCTTCAATCCCTTCAGGTGGATTCGTTGTTCCAGTTTTACCTGCCAATGGAAGACCGTCGATATTGGCACGAGTACCGGTACCGCTACGAACAACGTCTTTTAACATGTCTGTAATCATGTAAGCTGTATACTGATTCATAGCTTTTTCACCTTTAGATTCAAATGCTTTTGTTTTACCTGTCGGATAAACGACTTTCCGTACAGTGTAAGGGTCATGGTACATTCCTTCATTGCCAAACGTTGCATACGCGCCGGCCATTTGCAGAGGAGAAACCCCATATTTGAACCCGCCGATTGCATAGGATGGATAAGCGTGGTCCAAAGGAATTCCTAGTCTACCTGCAAATTCTTTTGCTTTCTCATTTTCAACTTCCATGAATGCTTTAATTGCGGGGATGTTGTAAGATTTAACAAGCGCTTCACGCATTGAGATCATGCCATGGTATTCTTGATCCCAGTTTTGAAATTGTTTTCCGTTAATCTCGAGTGCCTCATCCTTAATTTGATGATACGTTGACCACTGTTTATATTCAATTGCAGGTCCGTAGGCGAGTATCGGTTTAATCGTCGAACCGGGTTGTCTGCGGGTGTCAGTAGCGTAATTGAATCCTCTTTTGACATCAGATTCGTTCCCATTTCGATTACCACCAATTGCACGAATTGCACCGCTTTTAGTATCTAAAAGAACAATTCCAGCTTTGAATTTTTCGTTAGGAAACTTTACATGTTTATTAGTTGAAAGTACTTCCTCTGTGTACTTTTGTGTTTCGGTGTCCATTGTTGTATAAATTTTCAGACCTCCTGTATAAAGGGCTTTCTCGGAAATGCCTTTTTCAGTTAGATCGTTAATAACTTGATCGATAAACGATTCATACTTAGGTCCTTCGGATTGATCTACTAGGAGTTTATCAAGCTGTGTAGTTTTTGCTTTTTCAGCTTCTTTGCTTGAAATATAACCATGCTGTTCCATTAAAGAGAGAACGATGTTTCTTCTTTCTATAGCACGTTCAGGATATTTAACGGGATCATACCCACTCGGACGTTGGGGAAGACCCGCAAGTAAGGATGCTTCTGCAAGTGTCAGTTCCTCAACCTTTTTACCAAAATAAACATCTGCCGCAGCGCCAATTCCATAGGCACCATGCCCAAAGTAAATTTTGTTCAGGTACATTTCTAGTATTTCATCTTTGGAATATTTTTGTTCGAGTTTAATAGCAAGATAGGCTTCTTGTACTTTTCGCTCAAGGGTCTTTTCAGGTGATAAATAAGTATTCTTAATAACTTGTTGTGTGATCGTACTACCGCCTTCAGCACCCCAGCCTTCTTTAATATTTGCAAGAGCAGCACCAGCGATACGCTTAGGATCCAGTCCAAAGTGTTCACGGAACCGTGCATCCTCTGTTGCGATAAAAGCTTCTTGTACATGTTGCGGAACATTATCTATTTGTATTTTAATTCGATGCTCTTTCCCAGCCAAATCGACTATCTTATTGTCATTCATATCATAAATAGCTGAAGATTGAGGATTGTTCAGTTTATCTGGATCGAGCGGCGGTGCACCTTGAATTAGTGCAAAACCAGTAATACCACCTGCAATGAGTATAAGTAGAAAAACGAGAAAGGTTGCTAGGAAAACCTTTATGTATCCATTCTTTTTTTGTTGTTTTTTCCTAGTTTTCCGTTTTGTTAACCGTGAAGGCATAACCATCCAACCCTTCAAAAGATTAGTAATTGTTATTGCTAAAAGTACCCTCGGACGCCATTTAATAAACATTTGATCTATAAACAGATTGAAATCTATCAATGATTTAAACGCGTTTAATTGATTCTATTACGGGTAAATTAAAAAAGATATAAGATGATTCTATTCGAACAGGGGGAGCAAGATGATTGAATTTAAAAAGGTAGGCAAAACCTTCAAGGATGGTTTTGAAGCCTTGAAAAATATTAATCTCCATGTACATAAAGGTGAGCTTTTGACATTAATAGGCCCAAGTGGTTGTGGGAAGACGACAACCATGATGATGATCAATCGATTGTTAGAACCGACCTCAGGAGAAATTCATGTTAATGGAAAAAATATTAAAGATCAAAATCCTGTTGATTTGAGGAGAAACATCGGATATGTGATCCAACAAATTGGTTTGTTTCCTCATATGACGATCGAAGAAAATGTAGCGTTAGTACCGAAACTAAAGAAATGGTCAAAAGATAAATATATGAAGCGTGTCGATGAGCTATTGAAACTTGTTGGGTTAGAACCAGAAGTATTTAAGAAACGATACCCATCTGAACTTAGTGGCGGGCAGCAGCAACGGATTGGGGTAATTCGTGCCCTAGCGGCAGAACCACCAGTCGTACTTATGGATGAGCCGTTCAGTGCGCTTGACCCGATAAGTAGAGAACAACTTCAGGATGAGCTGGTCACCCTTCAGGATAACATACAAAAGACAATTGTATTTGTTACACATGATATGGACGAAGCTCTTAAGATTGCTGATCGAATTGCCATTATGCAAGGCGGTGAAATTATCCAGCTAGATACTCCGGACCAAATTCTGCGTCACCCGAAAAATACGTTTGTAGAAGAATTCATCGGTGAAGAACGTCTTAATAAACATTCGAATGGGAAGACAGCAGAGTCTCTGATGTTTGAACGTATAGCAACCGTTAAGGCGAACCGGGGCCTTGCTGAAGCTTTACAGGTCATGAAGGAGACGACAGTTAATAGCCTTATGGTCACGAATCGTGATGGAGAATTAGAGGGAGTCCTTTATCTTCATGACCTTGAACAACATTATCCCGATGAAACGAAGAAGGTAATCGATATCATGACTTCTGTGAAAACGAAGGTAGCCATAGATACACCATATGCAGAAGTTGCTGAAATATTTGCAAAAGAAAATCCGGCTACCATCCCTGTTCTGGATAACGGCCGTCTTGTGGGCTTAATTACACGTTCAAGTATGATGAGGGGACTTGCAGGAATGAAACAACAATCTGAAGAGAGGGTGTGAGAGAATGGATTGGGGAGATTTCATCGATACCGTTCGAGATGATTGGCCAGAAATTCTTATAGCGGTTCAGGAGCATTTATATTTATCATTCATTTCGATATTAATTGGGATATTGATCTCGGTACCAGCTGGAATAATTATTTCACGCTTAAAGAAGATTGCTGAATTCGTAATTGGAATCACCGCAGTTTTTCAAACGATACCAAGTCTCGCTTTATTTGGATTTTTACTCCCGGTTCTCGGCATAGGTACTACACCAGCAATCATTGCACTTACCGTCTATGCCTTGCTGCCAATTTTAAGAAATACATATACCGGCATAATAGGGGTTGATGAATCTCTAATTCAAGCAGGTAAAGGAATGGGGATGACATCCAATCAAATTCTTTGGAAAATCGAGCTACCACTTGCCTTGCCGATCATTATGGCAGGGATACGAACGGCAACCGTTTTAACGATTGGGGTTGCCACTCTTGCTACCTTCATTGCAGCAGGTGGACTTGGAGATATCATTTACCGAGGACTAAGTACGATCAACAATGAGCTAGTTTTGGCGGGGGCAATACCTGCAGCCTTACTTGCTATCTTGTTTGACGCGATACTAAGAGGAATTGAGAAAATGGTTACACCTAAAGGACTTAAGTAATTAAAGGACGAAGAAATGTAGAATATGTAAATTTACAAGGAGGCAAATATGGTGAAAAAAATAATAACACCGTTTCTATTGTTTATTCTTATACTTGCTGGTTGTGGAAACGGAGCAAGTGAGGATACGCTCGTGATTTCAGGAAAAAAATGGACAGAACAGTATATCCTTCCTTACATCTTAGGGGAATATATTAAAGCAAATTCAGACTATGATGTAAAGGTGGAGGAAGCGCTAGGGGAAGTAAACGTACTAACGAAAGCCATGAAGAGCGGCGATATTGATATGTATGTGGAGTATTCCGGAACTGGCTATCTTGCTGTCTTAAAAGAAAAGTATGATCCCAATCAAACAGCAGAAGAAATTTATCAGGCAACAAAAAAAGGTTATAAGGAAGAATTAGATATGATCTGGCTTCCACCATTAGGCTTTGAAAATACCTATGCAATGGCAATGAGAGAAGAAACATACAATAAGGTTGGGGTGAAAAAGCTTTCTGAATTAGCGGCGAAATCCAACCAGCTTATATTTGGAGCACCACCCGAATTTTACGAGCGTGCAGATGGATACGACCCATTTGTTGAGAAGTACGGATTGAACTTTAAAAGTGCAGAGAGCCTTGATCCGAACCTAATGTATACTGCAGTGAAAAATGGAGATGTCGATCTTATTTCTGGCTTTACGACAGATGGAAGAATTGCACGATTCAATTTAAAGGTATTAGAGGACGATAAGAATTTCTTCCCACCATATTACGCTGCACCGGTTATTCGTAAAGAAGCGCTAGAGAAATTCCCTGAAGTGGAAAAGCTGATGAAAGAGCTTGCAGGGAAAATATCATCTGAAGAAATGTCTGAAATGAACGCAGAGGTTGATATCGACGAAAAGGAACCAAAAGATGTTGCAATAGAATTCTTGAAAAAAGAAGGTCTGATTGATTAAATGAACGGAAAGAGGTTAACGAAAAGAGTTAGCCTCTTTCAATATCTATATAACTAAAGGTGTAGAGACTAATTCTTTAGTAGTACTAAATTCAAGAATAGAACTAATTAACGTTTGTGTCTTCTGCTCGATTGTATTCGACATGTTTCTATCCGAAAATAGAATTGTAAGAATAATATAACAATTCATTCGGGAGGGAAAACATGAAACGGATATTTGCTACATTACTAAGTTTATCATTACTTGTAGGGTTGTTCTTTGCATCACAAACTCATCAACATGTCCAAGCATCTACACTTGAAGTCGATGAAGCTCTAACAGATGTATTAAACTCTGCCGGAAATAAGTTTGTCGTGGAGGCTGTTGTTACATTCTCACAAATGCCTTCAGATAGTCAGGTCCAGGAATTGAGTGATCTAGGACTGATGACAAAAACGTATAAGAATCTACCAATGATCGCTGTGAAAGGAACGACGCTTGAACTTAAATCCTTATTGGATTCAGGGATAAGTGCTCTTTCCATTTATTACAACAAAGACCTTGAATACAAGCTTCGGGACAGCCGAAAATTAATAGGTGCTGAAAAGGTTTGGAACGATCTCGGCTATACCGGCGAAGGCTCTACTGTTGCCGTCATAGATAGTGGAATTGATGCCACACACCCGGACCTTCCATTTGGTGAAAAAGTCGTTCAAAATGTAAAATTTCTTGTAGGTCAAAGTTTGTTTTCGGATAGTTCCGATTCACTTTATTTAGAAGACGTAGTCAATACAGATACGACTTCTGGTCATGGAACGCATGTAGCCGGAACAATTGCAGGGGCGGGGACAGCAAGTGATGGCCTTTATACAGGAATTGCCCCTGATGCTAAGTTAGTTGGACTTGGCACGGGTGAGGGAATTAATATCCTCTGGGCATTAGAGGCATTCGATTATGTCCTTGAAAACCAGCAGAAATACGGAATTGATATAATCAGTAACAGCTGGGGTTCAACAGGAGAGTATTCACCTGATGATCCGATCAATGTCGCGAGTAAAAAAGCACACGATGCGGGAATGGTTGTCACCTTCGCAGCAGGAAATGAAGGACCAGGTGATAACACCTTGAACCCGTATTCTGCAGCTCCATGGGTTATTTCTGTAGCTGCTGGAACGAAGGACAAAAAGCTAGCTGATTTTTCATCAAGGGGAATTCCTGGGGATGAGCTTGTGCACCCGGATATCACAGCACCAGGCGTCGATATTGTTGCTACGAAATCCTCTACAGGTCTAGTAATAAATGCGCTCGGAACAATGACAGATATAACGTATATCGCCCCAGAGCACTTGCCATATTACACAACATCAAGCGGCACGAGTATGGCAACTCCTCACATTTCCGGGGTAGCTGCATTAATGCTTGGGGCAAACCCTGACTTGACACCAGATCAAGTACTTAATGTGCTACAATCAACGGCAGACCCAATGGCAGGTTATGAACAACATGAAGTCGGAGCAGGCTATGTGAATGCATTCAATGCTGTGAATGCTGTTTTAAAATAGTCAATGGATTAAAAAGGACTTACCGCAAGATGCCATACATGGCACTTATAGTAGGTCCTTTTCATTTTTGTGGAAATGTTTTTCATGAGTAAAGAAAGTATAAAAGTTTGCGGCATGGATGTAATGTCCAGCTTCAGCACCAACCACTTGGATCATGTGAAGACTTATATAAATTTGAAATTAGAAAGTTCAGAATGTTCCCAAATTACCATTGACAGTACTTTCTTGTTTACCTAATATTAAAAGTGATTAGACAAAGAAAGGGGTAGGTTGAATTGAGCAGTTTATTACTTGCAGCAATAGGTATAGGGATATTCCTTTTAGGATATCGGTATTATTCAAGGTTCATCGCTGATCGTATCTTTCGTCTCGACCCCAATTTTGTAACACCAGCACATAAATATAAGGATGGTGTTGACTTCGTACCAACGAACAAGTTTGTATTATGGGGTCACCATTACAGTTCCGTAGCTGGCGCAGCACCGATTATTGGACCAGCAATTGCCGTTTATTGGGGCTGGCTCCCTGCAGTAATCTGGGTCGTTGTAGGAACGGTCTTTGCCGCTGGGGTTCATGATTTTGGTACACTCGTGCTTTCGGTTCGAAACAAAGGGCAATCAGTTGGCACACTTGCGGACAAGTTAATTGGGAAACGAGCAAAGGTCTTATTTCTATTTATTATTTTAATACTAGTTTTAATGGTAAATGCAGTGTTTGCATGGGCAATTGCTAATCTATTCGTGAATTTCCCAGCAACAATTTTGTCCATATTCATCCAGATTCCTTTAGCTGTATGGATTGGATATTCCGTCTATAAAAGGAAAGGAAATATGTTGATTCCATCCATTATTGCATTAGCAGTTATGTATGGATCGGCTATTTTAGCAACAAAAGTACCTGCTCTTCAAGTCGACCTTGTAAAATGGTTCGGTGGAGAGGAAACCACAGTTATGTTCGGTCTGAACGGTGTCTCGATGGCATTCTTTGTCTGGATTATCGTCTTAATGGTATATGTATACATTGCATCGACATTACCAGTATGGAAGTTGTTGCAGCCTAGAGACTACATTAATTCACATCAATTAGTGCTAGGACTCGTTATTCTCTATTTAGGCGTCCTGTTCATGAACCCGGAAATAACAGCGCCTGCTACAAATCCAAACGCGGATATATCCATGTTTCCATTACTCTTTATAACCATTGCCTGTGGTGCAATTTCAGGTTTCCACGGGCTTGTCTCATCTGGGACATCCTCTAAACAGCTTAATAATGAAACGGAGGCAAGGTTCGTCGGTTATCTTGGTGCAGTAGGAGAGGGGATGCTAGCCCTTCTTGCTATTATAGCCGTTACGACATTGTTTGCGACCGGTGCCGATTTTAGCGCAGCCTATAGTAGCTTTGCTGCAGCTAGCAGTGGGGGACTTGGCAACTTTATTCTTGGTGCTGGTCAGCTCGCAACAGGTGTCTTAATACCGGCTGATATTGCATCGACAATTGTGGCGGTTATCGTTATTAGTTTCGCGGCGACATCACTTGATACATCTGTACGCCTAATGCGCTATATTATTGCGGAGCTTGGAAGTGAATATAATCTCCCAGTGTTAACAAAGGCTCATGTGGCAACAACGATTGCCGTTGTTACAAGTGCTGCTTTAGTGTTGCTTCCTCAAGGACCTAAAGGATTTGGTTCAGGTGGATACCTGCTTTGGCCACTGTTTGGAACATCGAATCAGCTACTAGCGGGTATCAGTTTACTATTAATATCAATATGGCTTAAAAATCAAGGTCGAAACTTTATGCCAACCTTTATCCCAATGGTATTCCTACTGTTTATGACGATTTGGGCAATGGGTAAACAGGTTATCTTCGAATGGTCCGGGATAGGTACAGTGGATACGAGTATCCTGTTGTTCATCTTCGGTGCAGCGATTCTTGGATTTGCGATCTGGGTTATTATTGAAGCACTTGCGGTCCTGTCCAAAAAGCAAGGCCCAACTGATATTAATAAGTCTGCATAACAATTGAGCTAACAAGGTGTTGATAACAATGGTAGACAGAAACTGGTCATTTAAAAGGTTAATAGAATTGTATGATGAAATAATAAGCCATCCACATAAAACGGAGATTAAGCGTGAACTACGTGACGAGGATGATATCTTTCTGTTGCTCTGCTTTTCTGAACTACTTGGGATCCCAAATCCAGTTTCCTACTATACATTGGAGCTATATCCGACTATCCTCGAGCGTTTTCACGATTGGCATTTGCGAATGGGGATGGAGAAGTCACCATTAGAAGGCATCCGGTGCTGTTAATGCAGAAAAGGACGTGACTATCGATGAAGAAGATCATTAGCAAACAAATCGTATTTTTTGGTGGCAAAGGTGGGGTGGGAAAATCAACATCCTCCTCCGCTTATGCTCTTACGACAGCAAGGAAGGGGCAGAAAACATTGCTCGTTTCCACAGATCCGGCTCATAATCTAGGTGATATTTTTCATGTGAAGTTAAGTGGTAAACCAATAGCATTGACCGATCATCTATGGGGAATTGAAATTGACCCGGACGAGGAGTCGAAACGTTACTTAACTGGGGTAAAAAAAAATCTTAAAGGCCTCGTTAAACCGAAGATGATTGAGGAAGTTCATCGTCAAATCGACCTTGCCGGCAGTTCACCAGGCGCGGATGAAGCCGCAATGTTCGACCGAATTGTTTCGATTATTTTAGATGAAAAGGATTCATTCGATTTAATTGTGTTTGACACGGCTCCGACCGGTCATACGATCCGATTGTTAACCTTACCGGAATTAATGGGTGCGTGGATCGACGGAATGCTGAAACGAAGAGAGAGTATGAACGAGAATTATTCATCGTGGATGGGAGATGGGGAACCGGTAGAGGATCCGATCTATGACATTCTTGAAAAGCGGAAAGAACGGTTTGCAAACGTACGTAAGGTGTTACTTGACCCATCTCAAACAGAGTATGTATTTGTGTTAAATCCTGAAAGACTGCCCATTTTAGAAACGGAAAAAGCAATTCAAACACTAGAAAAACATGACCTTAACGTACGGACAATTGTTGTGAACAAACTATTACCTAATGAAGAAACGGGATCGTTCTTTCAGAAGCGAAAAGAACAAGAAAGAGAGTACGTAGCCTGGATCAATCAAACATTTGACCAACAAGAAAAAATATATTTGCCATTGTTGGATGGGGACGTATCAACAATGGATGCTCTCGAGGAAGTTAGTAAAAACATGCAAAAGGAATTGTATTTTCAAAGCTAAATAAAGCCAGCGTTTAAGCGAACTGAGTGGTTTCTAGCCACTCAGTTCTTTTTGAGTAGAAAAATTCAATATTCATGAAACCCTAAAAAGTAAAATATGAAAACGCATTGCAAGATCACCCAATCTCTGGTAATATTATTCACCTGTCTGACTTTTCAGGCGAATATAACTAAGGGGGTAACTGAACTTGAGTGAGAAAGAGATTCAAAGTGCCTTTGTCATTGAGAAGCAGCAACTCGAAAAAATTGCTGTTGAGATTGAGAACCAAGTGTTGCGCTTAGAGAAAATTCCGCGTTATTTCGGAGAGGATATCACTGAACAAGCGTTGGATGATCGACGAGAAGAAAGCCGAAAAAACCTAGCAATCGCACAGGAGGAGCCATTTTTTGGACGTCTTGATTTTAAGGCAGATGAGAGAGAATACTCTGAGGCGATTTACATAGGGAAAGTAGGGGTCTCGAAGGAATCAACTACCGATATTCTCGTTGTTGATTGGCGGGCTCCAATTGCAAGTATGTTCTATTCTTTTAGTGGGGGAGAAGATAAAGCGTTCTATACCTCACCTGAAGGAACCGTTGAAGGCGATCTGTTTTTAAAGAGAAATGTTGTTATTCGAAATCGTGAGCTGCAACGTGTTGTCGATACGTATGTGAAGGACAGCGAAGAGGCAAGCGCGACAGACGAATTTTTGCTTTATCGACTTGGGGATAAGAAGGATAACCGACTACGGGATATCGTCTCTACCATCCAAGCTGAGCAAAACCACATTATCCGGGCTGAAAAGAATCAACCTTTAATTATTCAAGGGGTTGCAGGGTCTGGAAAAACGACGGTTGCACTACATCGATTAGCTTACCTGCTCTATCACCATCGCGATTACCTTACTGCAAATCAGATGATTATTTTTGCTCCGAACCGAATGTTTTTAGATTATATTTCGAACGTGCTTCCAGAGCTTGGGGTAGGAGGCATCCAACAAACGACCTTTAACGAATGGGCACTAGATGTATTGGATGAACCTATCAAGGTAATAACGGACACCACGGACCTCGAAGAACGATTTTCTCCAAAGTCTGGAGAGAAGAAGGTAGATATCGATCGTCAATCCGGTAGATTAAAAGGTTCTATAAACTATAAAAAAGTCATTGAAGAAACGTTGATTAGCTTTGAAAAAACGCTGATACCCAGCGAAGGTTTTGAAATATGGAACGGTTGTTCTTTGAAGGCTGTGGCAATTCAAAAATGGTACGAGGAAAATAAACACTTTCCGATTACGGTACGTAGGAAGCGTGTTACAAAACGGTTGAAATCATGGATAGAAAATCAGGTCGAACGTGCTATGCCACATGAGCGGAAAGAGCGAAAGAAGCAGGCGAATAATCGACTGCGATCCTATTTGAAGTCATGGCCTGATTATAGTGCGTTTTCATATTATAAAGATCTATACAAGAATGCAAAGCACGATGGTCTTGCAAAAGCTCTTCACGATTATCTTCCTCAAAAAGTTATTGTAGCTACACGAAGTCTCTTAAACAAGAAGACAATTCCTGCAGAAGACTTACCTGCAATTTTGTGGATTCATAAAAAACTATTTGGCATCGATAAATTATTTATGTATCAGCATGTTGTCATAGATGAAGCTCAGGATTTCTCCCCTTTTCAAATTGAGGTCTTAAAAGAAAATACAAAAGAAAAATCATTTACAATTCTCGGTGATATCTCTCAAGGAATCCATTCTTATAAAGGTATTAAACGTTGGCAGGAAATGATCGATGTTTTTGATGAAAAACAACCTGCCTATTTTCAGCTGGAACAAAGCTATCGTTCTACGTTAGAAATCATTGAATATGCCAATAAGATTCTAATGAATATGGAACATACCGGTGGACTCGCAAAACCTGTCTTCCGGAGTGGAAAGCCGGTAAAAGAAATCCAGCATATCCAGAAGGATCGGTTTTCAACAATTGTCTCAACATTGAATGAAATTAAAGCATCCGAAGTAAATAGTATTGCAATTGTTTGTAGAACAGCATGTGATTGCGCTGACCTATATGATGAATTAAAAGCAGCAGGTGTGAATGCTAGTCTGATTACAGCTGATCAAAGGAATTACAAGGGCGGCATATCGGTTATACCAGTCTACCTAACGAAAGGATTGGAGTTTGACGCCGTCATGATGATCGATGTCGATTCTGAAAATTATCGGTCTAATGACGATGATGCAAAGCTGTTGTATGTAGGTTGTACAAGAGCACTTCATCAGTTGTGCGTTTTATATGAGGGTGTCCCTACTTCTTTAATTAAAACGAAATTAAACCTTTAAGAGGTTGTTCAAATTAGAATGTTTTATAGCCGATCATAACGGGGAAATCTAATTAAGACGGTAGAGGAGGGATATTATGAATAAAGAGAACAATAAAAATAAGCATAATCTAAAACGTACTCTTTTTGATGATCAAACAGTCGATCCAATTCCTGAAGAAGATCAGAAGTTAGAAATAGAGGAAGAACGCAACAAAACAAAGACAAAAGATAACTCTTCAAGTGAAAAAAAGCATAACAATGAGAAATAACTAAAGAGAACAAATGATAAACGGGCAAGACTCATAAGGAGAGAGCATTCCTTATGGGTCTTGCCTTCTTAACACGTTAAGAAAGTATAAAAGTTTGCGGCATGGATGTAATGTCCAGCTTCAGCGCCCAACCACTTGGATCACTTCAGTCCTCCTGCGGCGGCAACACACTGATTTACATCATGTGTATTCCCACGCAGGACCAAACAGAGTTTGGTTCGAGCCTCCTCGTCGGTCTTCCAGTGACCTTCGTGGCTTAGCAGGGCGCTTGCGCTTTTCTTATTTCATCATCTGTTTTCACTTAAATCCGTTTTATGGAGATGGCCTTCCGCATTTTGTTTACCGATGCTTGGGAGGCTTCTTTGTTTTGCATCATCACGTTCACATATAGCCCATCAATGATACATAATTGTGCAATACGTGATGCGAGTGCTTCGGAGCGATAATCGGTTTCTTCTGAGGTCGTAAACAATGGTACATCTACCTGCTGACTTAATGGTGATTTGGCAAGTGTCGTGATTCCGATCGTTTTTACATTGTTTTCTTTTGCCACCGCTAACACTTGTAAAAGATCCTTGTTTGTTCCTGAATGTGAAATGAACACAGCGGCATCTTCTTCCGTTAATTGGGAGGCACCCATCAACTGCAGATGCGAATCGGAATATGTTGCAGTCTGAATACCACTCCGCAGAAACTTATGGTGAGCGTCCATGGCTACGATTCCTGAACCACCGTTCCCATAAAATTCTACTTTTCTTGCATTCATCAGCATCGTAACAGCACGGCGATAAGGCTCGGTATCCAATAGGTGAATGGTTTCTTCCAAGGTTCGAATATTGGATTGAAAAACTTTTTGCGCCACTTCTTTTTCATTGTCCTTTTCACTGATTGTTTCATGAATATCTTTTACTGGATTAACAATTTCAGAAGCAAGTGCAATCTTCATCGCTTGATAGCCTTTGAACCCAATTCGTTTACAAAAGCGAAAGACAGTTGCTTCCGCAATTTCAAGATCATCGGCAATCTGGCTAATCGTCGAATGAATAATATGCTTCGGATGATTCAAAATATAATCAGCTATCTTCTTTTCCTTTTCACTAAATCTTCCATAGGAAGAGCGAATTCTCGAAATACAATGCATTTGGTTCGTTGGTTCCATTAGTCTTACTCCTCTCTAAATTCTCCAAATAGAGGTTGTTCAAAAAGTCCGGTAAAAATAGCTGTCGTATTTCTTCGTTACTCGGTCTCTCCGGACTTGCACACGGACGTGCTGACTTCGACGTTTTCACAGGACGTGAAGTAGTTAGTCGAAGTTCCATATGTACCTGCGTCTACAAGCGTATTCTTGGATGTAAGCTTCCTCGGTACAACTCGTAGTGTTTATGCAAGTACCGCTCGTCGTTCCGGTCCTCGAGACTTTCGTGCCTCGGGCTCACACGATGTGAGTCAGTTCAACGTTGTCACAGGACGTGACGAATTTAGTTGAACTTCAGATATTACGGCTCTTTTTATCCTCCTTCTTGAACGCGTACTATTACTAGTATATACCATTCTAATATGAAAAAAAATTTCTTGAAAGTGCTTGCAAAGAAAAAATATTTTTGTATAATTAGTGACAAAAGAAATAAAATTTCACAAGGAGGCTTTTTTCATGCAAATTGGTTTAATCGGTCTCGGTAAAATGGGATACAATCTAGCTTTAAATTTACTAGATCACGGACACCAGGTACATGCATTTGATGTAAACCAATCTTCAGTAGAACAATTCGAAAAGGATGGAGGTAGAGGGTCACACACCATTAGTGAACTCATCAATAGTTTGGAGAAGCCGTGTACGGTTTGGGTTATGGTACCCGCTGGTGAAGTAACGGAATCTGTTATTTCTGACTTAAAGCTATTGTTAGATCCTGAAGACATCGTGATCGATGGAGGAAATACCAATTATAAGGAATCGCTTACCCGCGCGGAAAGTTTTGCTGAGAAGAAAATTTATTTCTTAGATGTGGGAACGAGCGGTGGTATTAATGGTGCACGAAATGGTGCATGTATGATGATCGGCGGGGAAAAGGCAGCTTTTGAGAGGGTTGAACCGGCGTTCCGAGATGTCAATGTAGAGAACGGATACCTTTATACAGGCCCTTCAGGAAGCGGCCACTTTTTAAAGATGATTCATAATGGGATCGAATATGGAATGATGCAAGCAATTGCTGAAGGATTCGATATTCTCGAAAAAAGTCCATTCGACTATGACTATGAAGCCGTTTCAAAAGTATTCAACAATGGATCTGTCATTCGCTCTTGGCTGATGGAGTTAACTGAAAATGCTTTTTCAAAGGATCAAAACCTTGATGAGATTAAAGGGGTTATGCATTCTTCAGGAGAGGGGAAATGGACTGTCGAAACAGCACTTGAATTACAAGCAGCTGCACCTGTTATTGCTCTGTCTCTAATGATGCGTTACCGCTCACTGGAGGATGATACCTTCGCAGGTAAGGTTGTTGCGGCATTACGAAATGAGTTCGGCGGTCATGATGTTGTGAAGAAATCAAAATAACAGGGGGAATTGGAGATGTCAGGTGGAGGCTTAATTTTAGTTGCAATCTTAGGAATTGTGATTCTGCTATTTCTAGTCATGAAAACGAAATTGCAGGCTTTCGTTGCTTTATTGATCGCTAGTATTCTAGTAGGTATTGGTGCTGGCATGGATCTTAGTGCAGTGCTGGAATCCGTCCAAAAGGGAATGGGCGGGACACTC
The DNA here is from genome assembly GCF_024609785.1 of Pseudalkalibacillus decolorationis. Taxonomy (GTDB): domain Bacteria; phylum Bacillota; class Bacilli; order Bacillales; family Fictibacillaceae; genus Pseudalkalibacillus; species Pseudalkalibacillus decolorationis. The sequence goes on along the minus strand of NZ_JANHJQ010000011.1, from coordinate 86,114 downwards.
GGATTTGTAGCTGTCGTTGTCGGATTAGGGGCGATGTTTGGACAAATGCTTGAGGTGTCTGGCGGTGCAGAACGTTTAGCGCAAACACTCATTAAAAAGTTTGGTGAAGGGAAAGCACAATGGGCCTTAGGGATCACCGGGTTTATTGTTGCGATACCCGTATTTTTTGATGTAGGCTTCATTATTCTTGTTCCGATCGTTTACGGTCTAGCTAAGAAGACAGGAAAGTCATTATTGTATTACGGTATTCCGTTGTTAGCTGGACTTGCAGTTACTCATAGTTTTATCCCGCCAACGCCAGGACCGATTGCTGTAGCTGAGTTGGTAGGTGCTGATTTAGGCTGGGTTATTCTTTTTGGTGCAATTGCGGGTATCCCTTCTATGATTATTGCAGGGCCGATCTTCGGGAAGTATATTGCCAAAAAGATTCATGTGAAAGTTCCCGAATATATTGAGATCGAAGAAAGAGAATATGATCGTGAATTACCTGGGTTTGGTACAGTTGCCTCGCTCATCTTGATTCCGTTAATTTTAATCTTGATGAATACGCTTACAGGTGTAATCTTACCTGAAGGAAACAATGTTCGTGAGTTCCTAACCTTTTTAGGACATCCATTTGTTGCACTTATTATCGCTACGGTTCTTGCGTTTTATATTTTAGGGGTAAAAAAAGGCTATTCGAAAGACGAAGTACAACAGATTGCTACGAAAGCACTTGAACCAGCGGGTATTATCATTCTTATTACAGGTGCGGGTGGCGTGTTTAAGCAGGTCTTGATTGATTCTGGTGTTGGTGACGTATTGGGTGAAATGATGGCTGGGTCTTCACTACCACCACTTCTACTTGCATTCTTGATTGCTGCATTTGTTCGGATTGCACAAGGTTCCGCTACCGTATCGATGATTACAGCGGCGGGAATTATGTCACCAATCATTGAAACTTTGGGCTTAACTGGTCCTATCCTTGGACTCATGGTAATCTCAATTGCAGCAGGTGCGACGATTTTATCACATGTAAACGATTCAGGATTCTGGCTTGTAAACCGTTACTTCGGATTAGACGTCAAGGATACACTGAAATCATGGACGATGATGGAAACGATTATTGCACTCGTCGGATTTGCAGTTGCATTCACAATCGGCATTTTTATCTAGCATTGGATAAACTCACTTCTAAATAACTATTGAGCTTTAACTGAAAGGACGTTTTTCATGCAGCAAGAACGGTATATAGGTGTGGATATTGGAACAACGAGTACAAAAGCAGTCATGTATGATAAAAGCGGAGAACTCATTGCACAGCATGATGTAGAATACCCATTGTACACACCAGAAGTGTCAGCAGCAGAACAGGATCCAGAGGAAATTTTCCAAGCCGTACTCAAATCAATCCGAGCAACAGTTGAGAAAAGTGGGGTAACGAAGCAACAGATTGGTTTTGTCTCATTCAGTTCAGCGATGCATAGTGTGATCGCTGTAGACGATCGTGGTCGTTCACTCACCAATTGCATTACCTGGGCCGATACCAGAAGTACGAAATGGGCGGATCAATTAAAAGCAACGACAGAGGGTCATGAAATCTATCGCCGAACCGGAACACCCATTCATCCGATGTCGCCGCTGACAAAGCTGATCTGGCTCAAGGAAGAACAACCGACTCTCTTTAAGCAAGCAACTAAGTTCATTTCAATGAAAGAATTTGTTTTTCATCGTTTGTTTGGGAAATTTGTCGTCGATTATTCAATCGCATCTGCGACAGGAATGTTTGAACTTGAAAAATTAGCTTGGGATGCAATTGCGCTTGAGACTGCTGGTGTTACTGAGGATCAGTTATCGAAACCCGTTCCGACAACAGAATCTCTGATTGGAATTTCTGAATCATATGCTGATAAAATGGGGTTGACGACAAATACACCGTTTATTATCGGTGCGAGTGATGGGGTACTGTCCAATCTCGGAGTGGATGCTATTGAACCTGGTGCAGTAGCAGTAACAATCGGTACAAGTGGAGCGATTCGTACTGCATCTACCCGTCCAGTTACGGATCCTAAAGGTCGGACGTTCTGTTATGCACTAACCGAAGATCTTTGGATTATCGGTGGTCCTGTCAACAATGGAGGGATGACCTTCAGATGGGTGAGAGATGAATTGTGTTCATCAGAAGTCGAGTCGGCTAAACGATTAGGAGTCGATCCATACGAAGTGTTAACGGATATCGCTTCTCGGGTAAATCCGGGATCTGATGGGCTGCTGTTCAATCCATATTTAAGTGGTGAGCGTGCACCGTTATGGAATGCAAAAGCGAGAGGATCCTTTTTCGGACTTGCACTTCATCATCGGAAAGAACATCTCATCCGTGCTGTACTTGAGGGCGTTATTTTTAACTTACATTCAGTGATGTTAACGCTTAAGGAATTAATCGGTATGCCAAATCGAATTCAAGCTACAGGTGGATTTGCTCGTTCCGAATTGTGGAGGCAAATGCTAGCTGACGTTTTTGATCAAGAGGTCTATGTACCAGAAAGTCATGAAAGCTCTTGCTTGGGAGCTGTTATTCTCGGATTGTACGCCCAAGGTGAGATCGATTCACTTCAACAAGTGTCAACAATGGTCGGTTCTGAGCACCATCACACACCAAACCCAAATAATGTTCAGCTTTATAATGAACTGATGCCAATCTTCATTCGGATATCGAGAAAATTAGAAGAAGAGTATGAGGCCATTACCGAGTATCAAAAGAAACACGTATAGTGAGTCAGGTAAAACAAAGAAGGAGCGGACCCGACATCTATTTATTTTCGATGTTTGGGTCAGCCCCTCCCATTTTTGGGTGGAATTTTGATTTAATGGAGAAGAATTAAAATTGATCAGCAAAATTTGTCATCCTTTTTGAACGCACACTTATAACGATTTCAATGCCTCATTAATATCTTGGTCGCCAGTGAGAATTTCAAATATCTTACCGTGGGTATTTTGAACGTCTAATGATTCAACGATGACTTTTGCAACATCTTCACGCGGTATGTCTCCTGAATAGTCTTCAAGTTTTTCAGCGATTCTAATTTTACCATTACCAGAATCATAGGATAGACGACCGGGCCGAACAATTGTATAAACGAGTGAACTGTTGATCAGTTTTTCATCCGCATTCCCTTTTGATTTATAATAATGTTTCATGTCATCAGAACCAACTTCAGGCTTATCAGCACCAACCGTACTTAGCATTACAAACCGTTTAACACCATGTTTTTCAGCCGCCTCTATAAGTTTAATGGCGCCTTGTTCATCAACAAGGGTGGTTTTATCTGGTCCAGTCTTAGAACCTGATCCTGCTGCGAAAATAATCGCGTCACAGCCTTCTACTGCATGGTCGAGTTCCTTTTCTAAGTCTGCCAGAATCGTGGTCGATGCTCCGAGCTTTTCGAGAGTTTCAGCTTGGCTATTATCACGAACCATTGCAATAGCCTCATGGTTATCATTCTTCCCTAAATGATTAAGAATCGAACGTCCAGTACTTCCGTTTGCTCCTGCTACTAGTACTTTCATCGTATCATTTCTCCTTTCAATTACTGCATCTTAAATTACTATTCCACATTATGAAGTAGATTAAACAGTTATAGAGGTTGTTCAAAAAGTCCGGAGGCTAACAGGATGTTAGTCAGTTCGATGTTACCACAGGACGTGGTGGGTTTAATCGAACTTCACATAATAGCTGTCGAATTTCTTCGTTCCTTGAAAAAGGAGAACACTTTTCCTGCGTGCGAGGTACCGCTCCCGTAGGTTACTCTTGTACTCAGTCTTTTCGGATTTGAACACGCAGTTATAAGGTTAGCGTGACTGCTAGAACTTATTGTGGGTATTCTATACAATAAAGGAAATAGACAGATTAATAAGGATGAAATCAAATGAAAGTGACAGTTGTTGGATACTGGGGTGGTTTCCCGAAAGTAAAGGAAGCAACATCAGGTTACCTATTTCAAGAGGATGGCTATAATTTACTTGTTGATTGCGGGAGTGGGGTGCTTTCTCAGCTTCAGTCATACATAGAGATTGAACAAATTGATGCCGTGATATTATCACATTATCATCATGATCACATTGCGGATATTGGACCGCTTCAGTTTGCCAGACTTGTTAAGTCGCATACAGGTGAAAGTCTTCCTGCTCTCCCTATTTACGGCCATCGATTTAATGAGGAAGAGTTCCAGCGTCTGACTTACAAAGACTATACACAAGGTGAGGAGTACAATCCTGCCTTGCCGATTCAAACAGGTCCATTTAAGGTTACCTTTTTACAAACCAAGCACCCAGTTCCTTGTTATGCGATGGCGATAGAAGGAAATAATAGGAAAGTGGTGTATACCGCCGATTCGGCTTACCAAAAATCGTTCATCTCTTTTTCCCATGGGGCAGATCTTCTCCTCTGTGAGTGTAATCTTTATAAAGGGATGGACGGAGCGAAAATCGGTCACATGACGAGTGCTGAAGCAGGTAAGCTTGCGAGCGAGTCTCAAGTACGGAAGCTTATTCTTACGCATCTCCCTCATTTTGGCGAGACTAGACAGTTGGTTACTGAAGCGCGTGAGTACTATAATGGGGATATTGAGCTAGCATCATCCGGGCTTATTTGGGAGAAGGATTGACAATTATAATAATGGAGGTTAAATCACGTGTTACTATTTATCGATAATGAAAATATAACTGATCCAACAATGAATCTTGCTATCGAGGAATACGCGTTGAAACATTTGAACATCAACGATACGTACCTTTTATTTTATATAAACGAGCCCTCCATAATTATCGGGAAAAATCAGAACACAGTTGAAGAAATCAATTCATCTTATGTAAAAGAGCATGGCATCCATGTTGTTCGGAGACTATCCGGCGGGGGTGCTGTATATCATGACCTTGGGAATTTGAATTTCAGCTTTATTACGCGAGATGATGGAAACAGCTTCCATGATTTCAAAAAGTTTACCGAACCAGTTATTAAGGCATTAAACCGACTTGGGGCACGTGCTGAATTAAGCGGACGTAATGATATTCTTGTCGAAGGTAAAAAGATTTCTGGGAATGCTCAGTTTTCGACAAAAGGGCGTATGTTCAGCCATGGTACGTTAATGTTTGATTCACAGATTGAGAACGTTGTGTCAGCACTTAATGTTAATATGGATAAAATCAAGTCTAAGGGAATCAAATCGATCAGAAGTCGTGTTACCAATATTCGTGAACACCTTGATACCGACATGACCAATGAGGAATTTAAGGATACACTGCTTCGTTATCTTTTTGATGAAAATAAGAACATTCCACAATACCGGCTAACAGAGGAAGACTGGAAGGTTATCCGAGGCATATCTGAAGAACGGTATCAGAATTGGGCTTGGAATTATGGAAAGTCACCGAAGTTTAATGTCCAGCATTCCCATCGCTTTGAAGGTGCAGGACAATTAGATGTTCGATTGGATGTTGAGAAAAACATAATTCAACACTGTAAAATATACGGAGATTTCTTCGGCGTCGGGGATGTTAAGGACATTGAACATCGACTGATCGGTGTTCGGTACGATCAAGGCGAAATTGAAAAGGCATTAGAAGGAATCGATATCCATCACTATCTCGGTAAAATTACGAAAGAACAATTCCTAGGATTGGTTCATTAAAAATGAGAAAACAATAAATATACAAAATAATTTTTAGGCTTCCCGTTTTTTTTGAGGGAAGTCTTTTTTGCACGTTAAGAAACTATAAAATTCTTAAGCTGTAGAATAACTTTTGATTCAAAATGGTCGTTAGATTGGTGATTGTACATTTTAGGGACCTGTCTGAAGCCAATTTAGCGTTAAAAGGAGCAATTACTCTTCTTCCAGAGTACAAGAGGATCATATTTAATAAAAAACCTGTAGATTTAACAGCTTATTCAGTATAATTCATCCGGAAAATCTGGAATTAGTCCGTATTAAGGATAATTAATCCGGAAAATCTGGAATTCATCCGTATTGAGAATAATTCATCCAGAAAGTCTAGAATTCATCCAAACTGAGAATAATTCATCCGGAAAATCCGGAATTTATCCGAACTGAGAATAATTCAACTAAAAGATTCGCTAGCCAAGTTTTCTTTATTACTCAAAAAAATATAGGCACATCAAATAGGTGGGTGAATATCATGTAAATGTGAATAGGAAGGAGCTGAAACAAATTGGCTGAAGAACGCAATCAAGAAGAAATACACGATGAGCGGGCAAAGCACATGAAAGATAAATGTAATCAATACATGCATTACCACGTGTTAGTTGAAACGAAGGATGGGAACAAATTCGATGCAGTCCTTACTGGGGTTAAGGGAGATAATGTAGAATTACTTGTACCCGAAATGATGGAACCAGAGTCCTATGAACGAAGTAACACGAGACAGTACTGGCGACCAAGATATCGACGATTTGGTGGACTATTGTTGCCGCTAGCAGGATTGGCCGCCCTATCACTGATTCCTTATTATCGCCCGTATCCATATTATCCTTACAACCCATACCCATATTATTATTAACTCCCTAACCCGGGGAGTTTTTTCTTTAGTAGATGAAGAAAATATAAAATTTTGCTGCCACAGTAGTTACATAAATATTCAGACATATTTGACAAGTAAGCGATTTCTAGTTAAAATTTTTATATACCATAATAATGATAGTTCGAATTTTTTACGTTATATAAGATGTTCAAATAGTAAACACCTAAGAGCTCTGGGTTACCTTTTGAGCATGTACTTAGCATTGGGAGGGGACAAAATGATTTATAATGTTAAGATGGAAACGCTGGATGCCAGTCAGAAAGAACGTATCCAGTTGGAACGATTACAGAATACAGCGAATTCGGTTTATGCAAATGTACCTTTCTACAAGGAGAAGTTTGACTCTCTAGGAGTAAATCCTAACGAGATTCAGAGTCTCGATGATTTAAGGAAACTACCTTTCACAGTCAAACAGGATTTAAGAGATCATTATCCGTTTGGTCTTTTTGCTGTGGACCAGAGTGAAGTCGTCCGATTGCATGCATCATCCGGAACAAGTGGAAAACCGACTGTTGTCGGATATACTCGAAATGACATCAATGTTTGGAGTGAAATCGTAGCCCGCTCTATAGCCGCAGCAGGTGGTGAACCTAGTAAAGTATTGCATAACGCATATGGTTACGGCCTTTTCACTGGTGGATTAGGACTACACTACGGTTCTGAAAGGCTTGGAATGGCTACGGTTCCGATTTCAGGTGGAAATACTTCAAGACAAATACTTCTTATTGAAGACTTTCAACCACAAGTAATCTGTGGCACCCCTTCCTATATATTAAATATTGCAGAAATAATGGAAAAAATGGGCAAAAATCCAACCGATACGAGCCTTCAATACGGCATTTTTGGTGCAGAGCCATGGTCAGAGGAAATGAGACAAACACTTGAATCAAAACTCGGAATTAAAGCAGTTGATATATATGGTTTAAGTGAAGTAATGGGGCCGGGTGTTGCGATTGAATGTCATGAAGCACAGGACGGACTGCACATCGCCGATGATCATTTCTTTGTTGAGGTGATTGATCCTGAAACAGGGGAGCCTGTTTCAGATGGCGAATATGGGGAGCTTGTTTTTACAAGTCTGACCAAGGAAGCCTTTCCGATCATAAGATACCGTACAGGAGATATTGCAGCAATCAATCGGACTAAATGTCAGTGTGGGCGAACTTCTGTAAGGATGTCTAGAGTGAAGGGGCGAATTGACGATATGCTAATCATTCGCGGGGTAAATGTTTTCCCTTCAGAAATTGAAAATTACTTGTTGCAGGTTACTGAAATTATGCCGCACTATCAAATTCAATTAATGAAAAAAGGTACATTAGATCATGTTGAATTACATGTAGAAGTGAACGGGGATCATTTTAAAAAGTGTCAGGAAAATTTAGAGCATGCAGAGATCTACAGCTTGAAAGAAAAGATTCAACATCTTATAAAATCGAATTGCTTAGTTTCAATTAAAGTCCAGGTATTAGGTCCAAATTCAATTCAGAGGTCTGAGGGGAAAGCGGTTCGAGTCATCGATCTTCGAAAGGAATCGGTCATGCAATAGCGTTAAGTATAAAATTTAAAGTTTAAGCGAAAATCATTGAAAATATTATAACGATAATTTATAATAACGTTAAATAAACGTAATATCCGGAAGGTGATCTAAATGACAATCGAGACAACGTTTGATCGGTTAACAGAAGAAGAAAAATATGAGCACTTCTTAAACCGAATTGACGCGGGGGAAAAAATCGAACCGAATGATTGGATGCCCGATGATTACCGTCAATCTTTAATTCGACTTATTTCCATGCACGGAATCAGCGAAATTATGGGAGCGCTTCCAGAAAAGGAATGGGTTCCAAAAGCACCTTCATTACACAGAAAACTAGCTATTATGGCAAAGGTACAAGATGAGATGGGACACGGACAGCTTTTACTTCGTGTTGCAGAAGATCTTATGGAACCACTTGGAAAAAACAGAGAAGATATTATGCAAGATTTATTTTCAGGAAGACTGAAATTCCATAATGTCTTTCATATGAAAGCGCCTACATGGGGAGATGCAGGAATTATTGCATGGCTCGTTGATGGAGCAGCTATTATTTCGCAAAGTATGATGTTGAATTCCTCATACGGACCATATGCAAGAGCATTGAAACGAATTTGTGCAGAGGAAGTTTTCCATGCGCAACACGGTGAAAGTATTATAATGGCGCTTGCTGAGGGAACTCCTGAACAACGCGAGTTACTCCAGGATTCTTTAAACCGTTGGTGGACAGCATTGCTTATGTTCTTTGGTCCTAAAGCGAAAGAAAATGCATCTACTTCACACGTGGATAAAAACATGAGATATAAGATTCGTGAAAAAACAAATGAAGAGCTTCGTCAAGAGTTTTTTACAAAATATGTTCCTAGAATTTGGTCGCTAGGCCTTACTATTCCTGATGAGACCATTCATTTTGATGAAGAACAAGGGTTGTGGGTTTACCAAGATCCGGATTGGAGCGAATTTAAACAAATTGTAACTGGGAATGGTCCACAATCGAAAGAAAGATTAGAGCTTCGAGAAGTATCTTATGAAAACAATCGCTGGGTTCGTGAAGCTTTAAATCCGACAGCAAAAGCAATTTAGACAGAGTGGATAGGAGGGAAACCCATGAGCGATACAACAAAAGAAGGATTTTACAGTGTGTATGAAGTATTCAGCAAGAAAACAGACAAAGCACCATTGCAGCATCAGTTCAGCCTGTTAGCACCCAATGAAGAGATGGCGCTCATTATGGCAAGAGAAAATTTCTTCCGTCGCGAGTCTGTGGCAGACATTTGGGTCGTTAAGAGAAACAATATCCGTTCAATGACTCAAGAAGAGCGTGAGACATTAAAGCGCCTCGACGATAAGGACTACAGAGAAACAAAAGGGTACGGTTACTTAAAGAAAAAATGGCGTAAATATCAACAAGAGCAATTTACTGAGGAGAATTTACTCAGCGACAGCAAGGGGGGGAAAGCTGAATGACACAGGATAAAGCACTCGTAGAACTACTATATTCTCTTGCAGATGATGATTTTATTCTTGCATATCGCGGTTCTGAATGGCTGGGGTTAGCACCGCATATTGAAGAAGACGTTGCTTACTCTTCTATTAATCAAGATATGATGGGGCACGCAACTAGACTATATAGAATACTAGAAGAACTTGGCGAAGGGAAAGCCGATGAAATCTCACATTTACGAAAACCTGAACAGTTCCGCAATGCAATTCTTCTAGAAGAAAGAAACGGTGAAGGTACTTACTTAGAAAAGCCAGACTTCGACTGGGCCTTCGCTGTTGTGAGAAACTACTTTTACACAGTCCATAAGAAAATCCGTATGGAATCACTTAGGAAATCAAGCTATGAACCTCTTAAAGACACAGCATTAAAGGTTAGCATCGAGCTGCAATATCACTTGATGCACTGGGACATGTGGTTTAAACAGTTAATGACAAGTACAGATGAGGCTAAACGTCGTATGACATCAGCAATTGAACGTTGCTGGATTGAAATGAACGGTGTACTCTCACTTGGACCAATGGCTGATGAAATGACTAGTAAGGGTTACGTAGCTAGTGAAGAAGACATGCGTGAAAAATGGTTGACTCATATGAAGAAGACGTTCGAAGAAATTAATGCTCCATTTCCTAAACGACTAGCAATGTCGAAAGGTAACGGACGTCAAGGTGAACATACTGAAGACCTTAAGACTGCTCTCCAAACGTTATCGGAGGTTTATGAGACGAACCCAACGGCTGGCTGGTAATTGGCTTTGCCAGGTTTTCCTAATATATAAGTTTAGAGCAGGGAGGAGGGGAACGATGATCGAAACAGAGCATGAAAGTTTACTAGAAAGTATCCATGGTGTGCTGAAAACCGTCACTGACCCAGAGATTGATTCTGTAAGTGTTCTTGATTTAGGGATGGTCGAGAATGTTGAGGTAGAGGGAAGTTCAGCTAAAGTATCTGTATTGCCGACCTTTACAGGATGTCCAGCCCTTGACATTATACAACGTGATATTGTGAATGCTGTCATCGAAGTCGAGGGTGTCGATGAGGTTGAAGTCAGCTTTTTATCGAACCCTATCTGGACAACAGACCGAATAACTGAACTAGGTAAATCTCAGCTAAAAGAATTTGGGATCGCACCTCCTCCGGCTAACCATAATCCTGGGGAACCATGGGAAATCCCTTGTCCATACTGCGGGTCAGTCTTTACGACAATGGAAAATCTATTTGGTCCAACCGCATGTCGTTGTATTCTTTATTGTAAAAGCTGTAAAAATCCATTTGAGGCAATGAAACCCGTCGCCAATATAGGGGACGAATAAGGAAGGGTGTTTATAATATGGTAAAATTGATCGCATTGTACAAGAATCCAGAAAACAAAGAACAATTTGACGAGCACTATTTCAACACACATGGACCGATTACCGCAAAGATACCTGGATTACGAAAGATGGAAGTAACCAAGATCGTAGGTTCGCCAATGGGAAAAAGCGAGTATCATATCCTTTGTGAAATGTACTACGACAGTCATGAAGCAATGAAAGAAGCAATGAAAACCGACGAGGCGAAGGCTTCTGGTAAAGACTTAATGGGATTTGCAGGTGACTTAGTAACTCTCATGATCGGTGAGGAAGTTGATGGTGAATAAGGAGACGATCAAAACCTGGGCAGAGGATGGTGTTGGGGTCATACAGCTAAACCGTCCAAAAGTGCTAAATGCACTGAACCGCAGGATGGTCACTGAAATTCTCCTTACACTTGAGGAATGGGATAAAGATGACTCAGTTGCGGTCATTGTTGTAACAGGGAACTACAAAGTGTTTGCTGCAGGAGCTGATATCGATGAGATGGCTGGGGATGATTCAATCTCCCTAGAGCTCCTGAATCAGTTTGCGGAGTGGGACCGAATTGCCTGGGTCAAAAAACCAATCATAGCTGCAATTAACGGATATTGCCTTGGTGGGGCTTTCGAGCTTGCGTTGAGCTGCGATCTAATTGTAGCAGCTGAGGATGCCCAATTTGGATTTCCAGAAATCAACCTTGGTGTGATGCCGGGCGCAGGCGGAACCGTTCGACTTACAAAGTTAATGGGACGTGCTAAAGCGTTGGAATGGTTGTGGACTGGGGAATATATGTCTGCAAAGACGGCACTTGAAAATGGGGTTGTTAATCGGACGGTAGCACGTGAGCTTGTTTTTGAAGAAACGATGAAGCTTGCGCGTAAAATTGCAAAACAAGCACCGCTTTCACTTCGAATGATTAAAGAATCGGTTAATAAATCGGTGGATCATTCAACTTATGAAGCGATGCAGTTTGAGAGAAAGAACTTCTATATGTTATTTTCGTCAGAGGATCAAAAGGAAGGCATGAACGCATTCATAGAAAAAAGAAAACCTAACTTTAAGGGGAAATAAGGAGCGGTAAAGAAATGTATGAAACCATTCAGTACGAAATGAAGAATAACGTAGCATGGATTCGATTAAACCGCCCCGAGAAGTTTAATGCCTTCACTGAACAAATGAACCTGGAAATAACAAAGGCATTAAAAGAGGCTGATAGAGATACAGAGGTTCGTTGCCTAGTAATTACCGGGAACGGCCGGGCGTTTAGCTCAGGAGAAGATTTGGCGGGGGTCAAACAAGATACGGATCATGCAGAAATTTTGCGAAAACGGTATAACCCGATGGTACAAAAACTCGCAAGTGTGGAGAAACCAATTATTGCAGCGGTTAACGGAGTTGCAGCAGGGGCTGGTATGAGTCTAGCGCTTGCATGCGATTTCCGATTATTATCAGAGAAAGCAAATTTTATAGAAGCGTTCATTAATGTAGGACTTGTACCTGATTCAGGGAATTTATTTTACTTACCTAGATTAGTAGGTCATGCGAAAGCGTTAGAATTAGCTGTTATGGGAGAAAAGGTATCAGCAGAAGAAGCGAAAGAGGTTGGCCTTGCTACGAAGGTGATACCTCTCGATCAATGGGAGGAAGAAGTATCTGCATTCGCGGAAAACCTTGCGAAAAAACCTACGAAGGCAATTGGTCTTATTAAGCGCTACCTACAAAAAAGCTGGGAAAGTGATTTGGATGAAATGCTTGAAAATGAAGCATATGCTCAACGTACAGCAGGGCAAACGAAAGATCATGCCGAGGGTGTACAAGCTTTCTTAGAAAAGCGTAAGCCTGAATTCAAAGGCAGCTAAAAGAAAAGCGGAAGCGCCTTGTTCAGCCCCGAAGGTCACTGGAAGGCCACCGAGGAGGCTGTCGCCGCCGCAGGGGCAAGGGGTTGGGCGCTGGAGCTAGACACCATAGAAAAGCGGAAGCGCCTTGTTCAGGTGCGATAAAGAAAACTAGGTCAGCGCCAAGCTAGCGAAGGCGATTGCCTAAGTTGCGCTTATGCTTGGGAGTGAAAGCGCTGGAGGTTCTGAAACATAACACGTATTTTGTGTTTGTGGAAGAATTGAAGCGACGATCTGCGTACCTAGGCGCTGAAGCTAGACACCACAACCATGCAGCCAATTTTTATACTTTCTTACTACAAATAAAGGAGTGTCACATATGAGTACAACTAAAGAACAAAAACAGGTGAACACAGAAATAAAACGTGACGTTTACCAAATGATGATTAATGGACAGCAGGTTGACAGTATTTCAGGAGAAACTTTTACGACTTACAACCCTGCAACAGGTGATGTTTTAGCTAAGGTTGCAAAAGCCGGAACTGAAGACGTTGATCAAGCTGTAGAAGCAGCACGAAATGCATTCGAAAAAGGAAAATGGCCTAAATATCCGGTTGGAAAGCGTGCTCGTGTATTAAACAAAATCGCTTCCATTATGCGTAGCCGTTTTAACGAACTCGTTGAATTAGAAGTACTGAACAGTGGTAAATCATTATCTGCAGCCCAAGGACAAGTCATGCAAGCTGTTGAGAACTTTGAATTTTATGCAGGCGCAATCGTTGGACATCGTGGACATGTGAACAACATGCCTGGACCTTTTACAAACCATACTATGAATGATCCGATTGGTGTTTGTGCACAAATCATTCCGTGGAATTACCCATTGATGATGGCTTCGTGGAAAGTTGCACCGGCGATCGCAGCAGGTAACTCAATCGTGTTAAAGCCAGCAAGCTTAACACCTTTAACTGCGATCATTTTAACTGAAATTTGCCATGAAGCAGGCGTGCCTGAAGGAGTTGTCAACATCATAACAGGCCCAGGATCGACTGTTGGGTCGCATCTTGTTGAACATCCCGGTGTGGATAAAGTAGCATTCACAGGTGAAACGAACACTGGTAAAGACATCATGGCGAAAGCTTCTGAAACATTGAAGCGTGTAACATTAGAGCTCGGTGGTAAATCTCCGAACCTCGTATTTGAAGATACAAACCTAGACGCTGCTGTGGATGGTTCATTATTCGGTATTTTCTATAACACAGGTCAATCTTGTGAAGCACGTTCCCGCCTGTTCGTACATGAAGACGTTTACGATGCATTTATGGAAAAATTCATAGAAAAGGCGAAAAAACTAACATTAGGTAACCCCCTTGAGCAAGGTACTCACATTGGTTCAATTATTAGTGAGAGCCAAGTAAATGTCATTGACGGTTACGTTAAAGAAGCAGAAAAAGAAGGTGCTAAGGTTGTCGTTGGTGGAAGCCGTGCCAAGGTAGATGGGTTTGAAAACGGTCATTGGTACTTGCCGACTATTATTACAGATGTAACGAATGACATGAAAGTAGCTCAAGAGGAAATCTTCGGGCCAGTTGTCGTTGTTATGAAGTTTAGCGATGAGAAGGAAGCAATCAGCGTAGCAAACGATACAGTATTCGGACTTGCAGCAGCAATCTGGACAACGGATCATGCTCGTGCAAACCGTGTAGCGGCTAAGCTTAAAGCGGGTACAGTCATGGTGAACTCACCATTCTCTGCATTCCCTGGAACACCATTTGGTGGATACAAGCAATCTGGCTTTGGTAGAGAGCTATGTATTGAGACACTTGACCTATATACAGAAACCAAAAGTGTAATCTCATATATTGGTGGTAAGCCACTAAATCCGTTCGGAATTTAATTGATCTGAAACGTTATATTATCCGTGTGTAAATGATGGGGCTGACTCTTTAGGGGTCAGACTCCTCCGTATTCAATAAGAGTGTTTAATGACTTCGGGTCAGTCCGATATTAAAACGGAATTCCCTGATGTCTTTGGATACACTTTTATATGGAGGTTGCCTGACCCCCTGATATGAGCAGTCCCCTTCTAATTGAAAGGGAGTGAAAGAGAATGATAAAACACCTAACAGTCATCGGATCAGGAGTAATGGGACGAGGAATTGCATATGTTGCTGCGGTTGGTGGTTATGAAACCACACTTGTTGATATTTCTGAAAAAGCGTTAGATAGTGCACAATCTGAAATTAACGCTATTTTTGCTAAAGGGGTTCAACGAAATAAACTGACAGAAGAAGAAGCGAACTCTAGCATGGGACGTATGTCATACTCTTCTGATCTGAAAACAATCGTTTCTAAGACAGATATGGTTATTGAAGCAGTCCCGGAGAAATTAGAAATTAAGAAAAATATCTTTGAAGCGATTGATCAACATGCACCTGATCAGTGCTATTTTGCGACAAATACATCGACTATGAGTCCAACGGAAATAGCGTCGTTCACAAATCGCCCAGGCAAGGTCATTGCCATGCACTTCTTTAATCCAGTTCATAAAATGCCACTCATTGAAATCATAAAAGGACTTGATACAGCTAAAGAAACGGTAAAGGCTGCTAATGAAGTTGCCGCTAGAATGGGAAAAGAAACGGTAACAGTTAATGAATTCCCAGGGTTTGTTACGAGCAGAATCAGTGCGCTTGTTGGAAACGAGGCATTTTATATGCTCCAAGAAGGTGTTGGAGAACCCGAGGAAATTGATAAAGCAATCAAGCTTGGATTAAATTATCCGATGGGACCATTTGAACTTGGTGATTTAGTTGGCTTGGACACAAGACTGAACAACTTAACATATTTACATGAAACGCTTGGTGAAAAATATCGTCCTTGTCCCCTTCTCGTTAAGTATGTGAAGGCAGGGCGTATTGGTAGAAAATCAGGTATGGGCGTTTACGATTACCGTGAACAAGAGCAAGGAGGGAAAAACAATGCGTGAAGTAGTCATCGTTGATGCAGTCCGAACGCCGATTGGCCGTTATAAGGGTGCCCTGAAACAGATTCGTCCTGATGATTTAGGAAGTACGGTTATCAAAGCACTAATGGAACGAAACTCAGATCTTCCTGCTGGAGAGGTTGAGGAGGTTGTATTTGGTAATGCCAATGGAGCCGGTGAAGATAATCGGAATGTTGCCCGAATGTCTGCTCTTCTCGCTGATCTTCCAGTTGAGGTAGGTGGTACAACAATCAACCGTTTGTGTGGTTCTGGCCTAGATGCAGTGGGCTATGCTGCTCGTGCAATCATGGCTGGCGAAGGTGATGTATTCATCGCAGGTGGAACGGAAAGCATGACGAGAGCACCATTTGTGATGGGAAAGACAGAGCAAGAATTTCCGCGTGGAGATTTGAAGATGCATGATACTACAATCGGTTGGCGCTTTGTAAATCCGCTATTAGATGAAAAGTATGGAACAGATAGTATGCCTGAAACCGCAGAGAATGTTGCAAAAGACTACAACTTGTCTCGTGAACAACAAGACCAGTTTGCTTACGATAGCCAACAGAAGGCAAAACGGGCAATGGAGTCGGGAAGACTGAAAGAGGAGATCATACCTGTAACTTACTTTGACAGAAAAGGAAACGAGATCGTGGTTGATACAGATGAACACCCACGTCCGACAACTTCATTAGAAAAGCTGTCCTCACTTCGCTCCATTTTTCCAAATGGAACAATCACGGCAGGAAATGCTTCAGGGATCAATGATGGTGCTTCTGCTTTATTATTGATGAGTAAAGAGAAAGCAGAAGCGCTTGGTCTTAAGCCGATGGCAAAATATGTTACGTCTGCTACTGCAGGACTGGAACCACGTGTAATGGGATTAGGCCCGATTTATGCTTCACAAAAAGCGTTAAAGCGTGCGAATTTAAGTGCGAGTGACCTCGGACTAATTGAATTAAATGA
Source organism: Pseudalkalibacillus decolorationis (assembly GCF_024609785.1). Taxonomy (GTDB): domain Bacteria; phylum Bacillota; class Bacilli; order Bacillales; family Fictibacillaceae; genus Pseudalkalibacillus; species Pseudalkalibacillus decolorationis. Next base: position 69,385 of record NZ_JANHJQ010000011.1, on the reverse strand, counting down.
AGCGTTTGCTTCCCAGTCCCTTGAATGTATTCGTCAGCTTGAGCTAGATCCATTAAAGGTAAACGTAAACGGGGGAGCTATTGCTTATGGACATCCACTTGGTGCAAGCGGCGCTCGGATTTTAACCACACTTTTACACGAAATGAAAAAGCAAAATACTCAGTATGGTCTTGCAACGATGTGTATCGGTGTAGGACAAGGAATTGCTGCAATTGTTGAAGGGTACAACAACTGAACATAGGAGGAAAAACGGTATGTCATCTATTTTATATGAAGTAAAAAATCATATTGCTTATGTAACGCTTAACCGACCTGATGTTCTAAACTGCTTTAACTTTGAAACACTTCAGCGTCTTGGTGATGTTGTAGAGGATATTCATCATAATCCTGAAGTACGTGTTGCAATCTTTACTGGGGCAGGAGAAAAATCATTCAGCGCAGGAGCTGATTTAAAAGAACGTAAATCACTCTCGGAACATGAAGTTCGAAGAAACGTGAACAAAATTCGCGAGGTATTTTCAGCAGTCGATAAACTTCCACAACCTACGATTGCAGCAATGAATGGGTATGCATTTGGTGGAGGTTTTGAGCTTGCGCTAGCTTGTGACTTTAGAATTGCGGTTGCAGGAACAAAGATGGGGTTAACTGAACTTGGTTGGGCAATCATTCCAGGAGCAGGTGGTACACAAAGGCTTCCGAGACTGATTGGACAAGCAAAAGCAATGGAGCTCATTCTTACAGCGAAAAAACTAAGCTCTGAAGATGCATTGGATTATGGGATTTTAAATGAGGTCGTATCTGGAAGTGAACTGATGCAAACAGCGGAGAAATGGGCAGAAAGAATGCTCTTGAATGGCCCGATTGCATTGAAACAGGCGAAATATGCGATCAAGCAAGGGATGAATGTAGACCTTGAAACAGGTCTAAACTTAGAAGCAAAGGCTTATGAGATCACAATTCCAACAAAAGATCGTGTAGAAGCGCTTGTAGCCTTTGGAGAAAAACGTCCACCGCAATTTAAAGGGGAATAACAAACTGTTTTGGAAATATACATCCTTTTAGCGGTTCAGCAGTTTTAGCCAAGGGCAAAGTTGTAGTATTATAGAGAGATGATTTAAGACTGAATCGGAAAAGGGTGAGCACCATGGAAACGAGTTTAAATACTAGATCAATGATTTTTACCTTATATGGCGATTACATTCGTCATTATAGCAACGATATATGGATCGGCAGTTTGATCAGGTTATTAAAGGAATTCGGTCATAATGAACAGTCTGTTCGTGCTGCAATTTCGAGAATGAACAAACAGGGCTGGGTTACTGCGGAAAGGAAAGGAAACAAGAGCTATTATCAACTGACAAAGCAGGGCGCACAACGTATGGAAGAAGCGGCAAACAGGATCTTTAAATTCCAACCTGTAACGTGGGATGGAAAGTGGAGAATGTTCACATATACAATTCCTGAGGAGAAGAGGAACATCCGGGATGAGCTGAGGAAGGAACTTGTCTGGAGTGGTTTTGGTCTTCTATCGAACAGCTTTTGGATTTCTCCAAATCAACAAGAATCACAGATTGAGCAAATGATTGAAAAGTATGAGATACGTGAGTATGTTCACTTTTTTTCATCGGAATATAAGGGTCCTCATTCTAGTAAGAAGCTTGTAGACGAATGTTGGGATCTTGGCGATATTAATAACCGCTATGATGATTTTATTAAAACGTATAGCCAAAAGTACGTGATTGATAAACATAAGATTGATAAAGGTGAAATGACAGATGGGGAATGCTTTGTGGAGAGAACGAAGCTTGTACACGAATATAGAAAGTTCTTGTTTGTGGATCCTGGCCTTCCGCAGAAGCTCTTACCATCGAAATGGCTTGGCGATCACGCTGCGAGCTTGTTCAGTGATTATTACAAAGCTCTAGCCCAGCCAGCGAGTCGATTTTTTGAAGATGTGTTTAGTGAAGGAAATGAAATTAAGAATAGGGATAAGAAGTATGATGCGTTGAATCATCCTTTGATGGTCGATTCAAATCAATAATACGAAACGATAAGGAGCAAGCCTCATTATGAGACTCAACTCCTTAAACGTATTTCCCTTTATTAATTTGTTCACGGAATTCTTGTCCCTTTTTCTCATAGGTGTCAATCGTGAGTTGAATGAGTTCTAGATCTTTGTCGGTCAGCTCACGTACGACCTTCCCTGGGGATCCCATTACCATTGTTCGAGGGGGGATCTTTTTTCCGGGTGGAATAAGCGTGTTGGCACCTACAAAGGCGGATTCACCAATCTCAGCTCCATCAAGAACGGTTGCACCCATTCCGATTAATGCCCCTTTACGGATCGTACAACCATGTAGAATGACGTTATGACCTACTGATACTTCATCTTCTAATACGAGTGGAAATTCTTCGTATAGATGACAGGTGCAATTGTCCTGTATGTTACAACGTTCACCGATTGTAATCGGCGCTTCGTCACCGCGAATGACGGTATTGAACCAAATGCTTGAATTTCTGCCGATCGAAACATCACCAATTATATGTACTCCTGGGGCGATGAATACAGATTCATCTACTTTTGGGGAGTGGTTGTTATAAGGGTATAGCATGTGGATAACCTCCTTGCTTTTACTACATTATATCATACCGACAGAAAGGATCAGGTCTTATGAACCCAATTTGTCAGTTACTTAACATCCAATATCCGATACTTCAAGGTGGGATGGGAAACGTCTCAAATGCCCCATTAACTGCAGCTATCTCAGAGGCGGGTGGACTAGGGACGATTGGGATTGGAACTCTTTCTCCAAATGAAATTGAACAATTAATTGTGAGCACAAAGGAACATACTGATAAGCCGTTTGCAGTCAACATTCCATTAAGCGTGACTCCCTATGTAAAAGAGACGGCGAAGTATATGTTTCACTATCAAATTCCAATAGTTGTATTATCAGCAGGAAACCCAGCACCATACATTCCAAAGTTTAAAGAGAAGGGTATTACAGTAGTCTGTGTCATTGCATCTGTAAAACACGCTCAAAAAGCTGAGCAGGCTGGCGCCGATATTATTGTTGCTGAAGGATATGAAGCCGCTGGGATTAATGCAACAGAGGAATCTACAACGATGACGTTAATACCGCAAGTTGCTGATGCGGTTGAAATACCAGTTGTAGCGGCTGGTGGAATTGGTGATGGTCGTGGACTAGCAGCAGCACTATCGCTAGGTGCTGCAGGCGTACAAATGGGGACACGATTCATCGCGACACAAGAAGGTGCTTTCCATGAGAGCTATAAACAAAAGCTAGTTGAGGCGGCCGATACAGAGACCACAATTGTCGGCAGGAAGTATGGAAAGATTCGTAGACTACTTAAAACCGCTTATGCGGAAGAATTGCTAAATGATGAGGCAACAGGAGTCGATATACAGATTTTTATCAATAAAACGACAGAGGAATATCACCGAAGAGGTGCTATTGAAGGTAACTTTATTGAAGGATTCATTAATTCAGGTCAAATTGCGGGCTTACTAAATGATATACCTACAGTAGATGAATTAATTCAACGTATGATGAAGGAAGCCAAAGAAGGATTTAAAAGCGCTGCAAGTTTTATATAAGGTTGTTCAAAAAGTCCGGTAAAAATAGCTGTCGAATTTCTTCGTTCTTTGAAAAAGGAGAACACTTTTCCTGCTGAACACGCACTATAAGACTGATTCAAACACAGTTTTCTTAAACAGGCCAATTTTTTAAATTGTTTGACGATTTATTGACAATCTGTTGAACCCTTTGATACTATAACGGTAAATTCGCGAATTGTAATTTAACTGAAATATACTTAAAGAATAAAGAATATTTTGTTAAATGCAGTTCATAGAGCGTTTACTTAAAGGGGGAAACGGTGTGAGAAGGTTTTGGAAATCATTAGTCGGAGTATCGTTGGCAAGTGTTATGGTTTTGAGTGGTTGCGGGTCATCAGAGGATGCTTCTAACGGAGATGAAGGGAGCGACGGTGCTAAGAAATCAGTAACGGTCGCAATCAATCAGTTTGTTGAACATCCCTCTTTGGATGCAGCAACAGAAGGGTTTAAAAAAGCACTTGCAGAGAATGGTTTCACAGAAGGGGAAAATCTTAAATATATTATCGATAATGCACAGGCAGATATGAACAATATTCACACCATTGCTAAGAAGCATGTTTCAGAGGAAGTCGATCTAATCTTCGCAAATGCGACTCCAAGTGCTCAAGCGAGTCTTCAGGCGGTTCAGAAGGCAAAGGCAGAAATACCAGTACTATTTACATCTGTTACAGATCCGGTCGGTGCTGGATTAATTGAAGCGATGGACAAACCAGGAGAATGGATTACGGGAACTAGTGATACTCATCCTGATGCGATACCAAATACGATTAAGTTTATCGCGGAGCAAACAGATGCGAAAACAGTCGGGCTCATATACAATCCTGGTGAACAGAACTCAGTTGCCCAGGTTGATATTGTCAAAAAGGCTATGGAAGGAACAGGCTTGAAAGCAGCAGAAGCAAGTGTTGCTACAACAGCTGATGTGAAACAAGCAGCGGAATCACTCGTTGGGGATGCCGACGTATTTTACATTATTACAGACAACACAGTCGTTTCCGCATTAGAATCCGTTATTAAAGTCGCCCAGGAAGAAGATATCCCGATGTTTGCAGGTGAACTTGACTCTGTTAATCGTGGGGCGATGGCAGCTTATGGATTTGACTACGGAGATCTAGGATATGAAACAGGTGTGATGGCAGCAGCAATATTAAAAGGGGAAAAGAAACCATCTGATTTCGAAGCCCAATATCCTCAAAATTTGAAGCTTGTTATTAATAAAACTGCAGCAAAGGAAATGGGAGTAGAATTGAAACCAGAATGGGATGACATGGCAGAATACGTAGAATAATCACAAAGAAGAGGATGTTCAAAATTAGTCCAAGAGCCACGTAGTTGGTCAGTCCAGCGTTATCACACGATGTAAAGTTTTAATTTCGATATTGCTTATAGGATGTGGCACTTTTAAACAGCGAAGGTTTTGATTATCCTCTTTTTTGAACACATACTAGGAAGGGGAAGGTAACATGTTCTCTATGTTATTTCCAGCTTTTGAATCTGGTGTCATTTATGCGATTATGGCACTTGGTGTTTACCTCTCTTTTCGTATTCTGGATTTCCCTGATTTAACTGTAGATGGCAGCTTTGTCACCGGTGCTGGTGTTGCTTCCATTATGCTTGTAAACGGGCAATCACCTGTTTTGGCTACTATTGCCGGAATGGGAGCAGGTTTTATTGCAGGTTGCATTACAGGGGTTTTGCATACGAAAGGAAAAATCAATCCACTGCTATCCGGTATTCTTATGATGATTGCCCTTTATTCAATCAACTTGAGGATTATGAATGACCGCCCAAATATTCCATTACTAGGGCAGGAAACACTCTTCTCGATGTTCCGATCTTTCTGGGAAGGGTTGGGAATCGATGAAGCACTGAATTCAGTTTTTGCAGGAATTGGCCTTGATCCTACAACTTGGTCGATCATGGCGTTAATGATTTTAGTTACGTTTACGATTAAATTTTTCACAGACTGGTTTTTACGAACAGAAATTGGATTGGCGTTACGGGCTACAGGTGATAACAAGCAAATGATTCGTAGCTTTTCAGCGGATACGAATAAACTGACTGTACTTGGGTTAGGGGTTTCCAATGCGTTTGTAGCCCTTTCAGGAGCCTTAATTGCACAGTACAATTCATTTGCCGATATCGGTATGGGGATCGGGATGATTATCATTGGTCTTGCATCTGTTATTATTGGAGAGGCTCTCTTTGGTATCAAAACAATCATGCGTACGACCCTCGCTGTTATAGGAGGAGCCATTATTTATCGAATTGTAATCGGATTAGCATTAGAACTTGGCTTCAAAGCAGGTGATTTGAAGCTTATTACAGCAATGCTTGTGGTCATTGCACTTGTACTACCTAAGATACTCGAAGGACAAAAGGAGCGGGCACGTAAAAAGCGAAAGCGATCTGAGTTTGAAAAGACGTACGCATTGGGCCCTGAAAAGGAGGGAGATAACGTTGCTTCAACTAAATCAAATTCACAAAGTCTTTAACGAAGGGACGTTGGATGAAAAAATCGCCCTCTCCCACATTAATCATGCCCTTGATCCAGGAGACTTTGTTACGGTAATCGGTAGTAATGGTGCAGGGAAATCTACGTTAATGAATGTGATTTCAGGAGTTCTCAGTCCCGATGTAGGTGAAGTTGTGATAGAGGGGAAGAATGTTACGAATCTACCTGAACATAAGCGAGCTGCTTTCATAGGAAGGGTGTTTCAAAACCCGCTAGCAGGGACAGCGCCATCGATGACGATTGAGGAAAATATGGCAATGGCTTATGCGCGCAATAAAAAAAGAGGATTCCGAGCAGGAGTGACGAAAAAGTTAAAAGGATTCTTCAAGGAGTCGTTAGCAACGTTACACCTTGGACTCGAGGATCGTTTGAATGCAAAGGTTGGCATGCTTTCAGGCGGTGAACGGCAAGCGCTTTCACTTCTGATGGCCACATTTACTGAACCGAAAATATTACTGTTGGATGAACATACAGCTGCCCTCGATCCATCCAGAGCAGAACTTATTACAACGTTGACAAAAGATATCGTGCAGCAGCATCAATTGACAACGCTGATGGTGACCCACAACATGCAGCAAGCATTGGATTTGGGTAATCGATTGATCATGATGGATAAAGGACAAATTATCCTTGAAGTCAGTGGAAAAGAGAAAGAAGAACTGACGATTGAGCAATTACTTCAAGAATTTCAGCGTATTCGCGGTTCAAAAATGACAAGTGACCGCGCCTTGTTAAGTTAGGTGTCACGGGGATAGATGCAGCTGCTATTTATGAACAGTTGCCTATCCTTTTTATTTCACGTTAAGAAAGTATAAAAGTTTGCGGCATGGATGTAATGTCCAGCTTCAGCGCCCAACCACTTGGATCACTTCAGGCCTCCTGCGGCGGCAACAGCCTCCTCGTCGGTCTTCCAGTGACCTTCGTGGCTAAGCAGGGCGCTTGGGCTTTTCTTATGTAAAACAATAGAGATAAAAATTTCAGGAGAGTTACTGGAGGTACCTTATGGGACAACAAGAGCAATGGGGATCAAAGTTATCATTTATTTTAGCAGCAGCGGGTTCCGCGATTGGATTAGGAGCAATCTGGAAGTTTCCGTATGTTGCAGGCTCAAGTGGTGGAGGAGCATTCTTCCTCGTATTTTTAATCTTTACGTTTTTAGTAGGTTTCCCTTTATTATTAGCAGAGTTTGTTATCGGTCGTAGTACACAAAAGGAAGCCATTTCAGCGTATCGTACAATTGCACCTCGTTGGACATTTATTGGCCGAATGGGTGTATTTACTGCATTTATACTACTATCATTCTATAGTGTAATCGGTGGCTGGATTCTATTATATTTTGGGGCAACACTTACCGGATATACAATGGGTGTTGATAATTACGAACAGTTGTTTGGATCAATTATTTCAAATCCATGGACTGCGATTGGAGCACAGCTCGCGTTCATGTTCTTAACGATTATCGTTGTTGCTAAAGGGGTTAAAGAAGGTATTGAAAAGGCATCTAAGTGGATGATGCCAGCATTGTTTATTCTCTTTATCGTGTTAATTGCTCGGTCGCTAACGCTTGATGGTGCAATGGAAGGTGTGAAATATTTCCTTCAACCTGACTTTAGTAGATTAAATTCAGAAGGGGTACTTTTCGCACTCGGACAATCCTTCTTCTCATTAAGCTTAGGTGTATCCGTTATGGTTACGTACAGTTCCTATTTATCGAAAAAGGAAAGCCTTGTAAAATCTGCATCTTCTATCGTGATGATGAACATTTTTATTACGATACTTGCAGGTCTTGCAATATTCCCTGCTGTATTCTCCTTTGGATTTGAACCGACTGAAGGGCCAGGGCTCCTGTTCATCGTATTGCCATCTGTATTTGCACAGATGCCTGGTGGGGTTATCTTTTTCGGAGTATTCCTTGCCTTATTCCTGTTCGCAACCTTAACTTCTGCATTCTCAATGCTTGAGATTATCGTTGCTTCCGTTACGAAAGACTCAGGTAAACAAGTTCGTTCTAAAGCTTCATGGATGGTAGGACTAGCAATCTTTGTAGTCGGAATACCAGCCGCATTATCGTTTGGTATCTTAGGAGATATCAAGATGTTTGACAAAACGATCTTTGATTTAATGGACTACCTAGTAAGTAATATTATGTTACCTCTAGGAGCATTGCTGATTTCAATCTTTGTTCCTTGGAAGATGTCTCGTGCGGTGCTTATCGAGGAATTGACAGACGGCAGCAGCTTTGGGAAGAAAATGCTTGCCCTTTGGATTTTAATCTTAAAATTTGTTGTTCCAGTCGTTATCATCATTGTATTCCTTGATGCGCTCGGTGTACTTGATATGATTTTTGGTAAGTAAAATATTGAGAAAGAGCAGCCGGTTTCGTGGGTTGCTCTTTTTACATTTGGATAGTAAATCAGAACTTCGGATAATAATTCACTAAGTTTGGATAATATATCGCTAGGTAACTAGGCTGAACAATGGTTAAGATTTAATTCATTGGTCGATTATATAGTAAAATGAGGCTGACAACTTAGAGTGAAAATGAAAGGGGAAATATAATGTTAAACAATAAAGTTGCAATTGTAACCGGTGCATCACGAGGTGCAGGAAAAGCAATCGCCGCGAGACTTACTACAGAAGGTGCAAAACTAGCGATCATTGGCTCAACGGAACAAATCCATGAATCGGCAAAAGAATTGATTGAAAACGGTGCGGATGTATTGAGCATACAGGCAGACGTTTCTAATGAACAACAGGTGAAAGCTGCGTTCAAACAAACGTTGGATCATTATGGACAAGTTGATCTTTTGGTTAACAACGCTGGACTTGGATTTTTCAAACCAACTGAAGAGACTACACTTGACGAATGGCAACATGTATTCGCTGTAAATGTTCAAGGGGTTTTCTTATGTACGAAAGAGATTCTTCCGTTCATGAAGGAAAAGAAGACAGGTACAATTATTACAATCTCTTCCGACGTAGGGCGACGTACGATTGCAAACGCAGCGGCATATACTTCCTCGAAATATGCTGTACAAGGATTTATCGGTTCAGTTGCACAGGAGGTTCAGAAATATGGAATTCGCGCAGGTACAATCAACCCGGGGGCGATCGATACATTTTTTGCGAATAGCCGGCAAGGAGAATCACATAAAGAGGACTGGTTGAAGGTCAATGATATCGCAGAAGCGGTGTGTTATATGGCATCGGCCCCGAAACATATGGTCGTGGACGAGATCATGCTCCACCCGCTTTCACAGGAATATCCTAGAATCTAATAATCGAAATGAAGGAACTGAGAAAGTACGTGAGAAAAAGAATACGCATTGTGGATATATGTACAAACCAGTTGATTAAAATACGACATAGTTACTTGAAAAAAAGGAAACAGCCTTGTGTTGTTTTTCTTTTTTTTTTTGACAATATTTATAAAAAGTCTATTTGGCCATTTCCATTAATCAACTTCAATACTTTAGTGCTTTTCTTCGGTTAATTGCATTTCACTTAACAAAATGATATTATATCGTTAAATAAACGTTATATTTATTATGAATAATATTATAGATATAAACATACGTAGTGGATGCAAAGGAGGCGGTATGTTTGAAGCCAGGAATGGAAGTGGGACAGAAGGCTACCATTACAGCCCAGGTAACACCTGACATGTATGCACAATTCGAAGGAAACGTTGTCCATCCAGCTTATTCGACTGTATCAATGGTTTATCACATGGAGTGGGCTGCAAGACAAATCATATTACCATACTTGGAAGAGCATGAGGAAGGGATCGGTGGTGGTATCAAAGCAAACCACTTAAACCCGACGCCTGCTGGAAGTACCGTCACGATTACAGCCACCCTCAGAGAAATCAAAGGAAAAGCAGTAATCTGTGATCTAGAAGTGCGTAACGAAAAGGAAATGATCGGTGAAGGGGAAGTTACACAATACATCCTTCTTAAAGAAATGATTGAAAAAAAGATACAATCAATGAAAGTCTAATTTTTTTTGCTTTCAAATGAAAGCGGTTACGAGTTTTAAAGTTTAGAAGATTATCAGTATTGGGGGATTTTACATCATGTTTGAACGTATAAATGGGCACGAGCAAGTATTATTTTGTAATGATCCAGACACAGGGTTGAAGGCGATCATCGCCATACATAATACAACCCTGGGGCCTGCGCTTGGTGGTTGTCGGATGAGACCTTATGCTTCAACAGATGAGGCGATTGAAGATGTACTACGCCTCTCAAAAGGGATGACGTATAAATGTGCAGCAGCGGATGTGGATTTTGGCGGAGGAAAATCAGTCATAATCGGAGACCCGTTAAAAGATCGCACTCCAGAGCTATTCCGTGCATTTGGTCAGTTTGTTGAGTCCCTGAATGGTCGTTTTTACACAGGTACTGATATGGGAACAACACCAGAAGATTTCGTTCATTCTTTGAAAGAAACGAACTGTATCGTTGGTGTTCCAGAAGAATATGGCGGAAGTGGTGACTCTTCTGTTCCAACAGCACAAGGTGTTTTATATGGATTGAAGGCGTCTAACAATGTTCTTTACGGATCGGATGACCTCGCAGGGAAAGTGTATTCGGTTCAAGGTCTCGGAAAAGTTGGCTTTAAAGTTGCTGAAGAGCTTTTAAAAGCCGGAGCGGACATTTACGTGACGGATATCAACGAAAATGCAATTAAAACCATTGTTGAAATAGCTGAAGGACTAAAGGGAAATGTGAAGGTTGTGGAAGGAAACGAAATATACAGTGTTCCTGCTGATGTCTTCATTCCATGTGCACTAGGTGGAATCATTAATGACGAAACCATCGAGCAGTTGAAAGTTAAAGCAGTCGTTGGGTCCGCAAACAACCAGCTTTTAAGAGATGAACATGGTTCGTTTTTACAGGAAAAGGGTATTCTCTATGCTCCCGATTACATTGTTAACGCAGGGGGACTTATCCAGGTTTCTGATGAGCTTTACAATCCAAACAAAGCAAGGGTTCTTGCTAAAACAAGAGCCATATACGATACATTGATGGAAATCTATCAGAACTCCAGAGAAAAATCAATTTCAACTGCTAAATCTGCAAACCAGTTTTGCGATGATCGACTATCAAGCCGTATGAAGAGAAACAGTTTCTTTAGTCACAAAAAGCGCCAGAAATGGGCTGTACGTAATTAAGGAGGAATCTTATGGACACGCAATTTCCTATAAAGCAGATTTTAAATGAAGATGGAATCGTTGTGAATTCGGAATATGAAAGTGAGATGACCGAATCATTAACGAAAGAGCTCTACACAAAAATGTTGCGAGCTCGTTTGTTTGATAAAAAAAGCGTTAACTTACAACGTCAAGGAAGAATCGGAACTTATGTGCCTTTTGAAGGACAAGAAGCGGCTCAAATTGGAAGCGCTCTCGTATTAAAAGAAGGAGACTGGATGTTCCCGACGTATCGTGACCATGCTGCTACGCTAACGTATGGTCATTCCCTCCGTAATCTTTTCTTATATTGGAAAGGATACCCTATGGGCTGTGTACCTCCAGAAGGGAAGAAAATCTTTCCACCCGCGGTTCCGATTGCCTCTCAATTGCTTCACGCAACTGGTACAGCTTGGGCTGAAAAAATGAAAGGGACAGACCATGGCTCGATTGCTTATTTCGGGGATGGTGCGACTTCAGAAGGGGACTTTCACGAAGGCTTAAACTTTGCGAGTGTTTTTGATGTTCCAGTCGTCTTCTTTAACCAGAACAATGGGTTCGCGATTTCGGTACCTGTCGAAAAACAAATGAAATCAAAGACAATTGCTCAAAAAGCGGTTGCATATGATATTCCTGGAATCCGACTTGACGGAAATGATGTATTTGCGGTTTATTTCGAAACGAGAGAAGCTATGAAAAATGCACGAAACGGAAATGGACCGACGTTGATTGAAGCCGTAACGTATCGTTATGGTGCACACACAACAGCTGATGATCCAAGCAAATATCGTGACCAGGAAGAAAGTAAGCGTCGTCGTGAGCAAACCGACCCACTCGTACGAATTGAACGCTATATGGAGCATAAGGGCTTCTGGGAAGATTCTTGGAAGGCTAAAGTAGAAAATGAGATCACAGTTGAAATCGAGAAGGCTGTTGAAGAAATGGAAGCGTTCGGAGCGGCTCCATCTACAGATATGTTCACGCACGTATTTGAAACACCAACATGGACAATACAGGAGCAGTTGGATGAATTCGAAGCTCGGGCAAAGGAGGAAGTGTAGATGAGTACGGCAGTTAAGACGCAAAAACAAACGATGGTTCAAGCAATCACGGATGGCATGAGGACGATGATGCGAGAACACGATGATGTTATCGTATTAGGAGAAGATGTTGGCCGCAACGGCGGTGTTTTCCGTGCAACTGATGGACTGATCGATGAGTTTAGTGACAAGCGAATCATTGATACACCTCTTGCAGAATCGGGAATTATCGGAACATCCATCGGACTGGCAATGAACGGTTTTCGCCCGATTGCAGAAATGCAGTTCCTTGGATTCATTTATCCAGCTTTTAATCAAATCATGACACACGCTTCTCGAATTCGTTCACGTACACTCGGGCATTTCACTGTACCTCTGGTAATCCGTGCACCTTATGGGGCAGGAGTTCGTGCACCTGAAATTCACTCGGATAGTGTGGAGGCACTCTTTACACATATGCCTGGAATTAAGGTCGTTGTACCATCAAATGCATATGACGCAAAAGGATTGTTAATTGCGAGCATCGAGGATCCAGATCCAGTTATCTTCCTTGAGCCAATGCGTTGCTACCGTTCGCATAAGCTAGAAATCCCTGAAGAAAAGTATATTGTTGAAATTGGTAAGGGAGCACGTCTTCAAGAAGGAGAGGATATTACCCTAATCGCTTGGGGCGCAATGATTGATGTAGTAAAGAAGGCGGCTAAAGAAATTGAAGAGAGCGAAGGTATCACGTGTGATGTTCTTGATTTAAGAACATTGTTCCCGCTTGATCGTGACCTAATCGCGGAATCGGTTCAAAAGACTGGTCGTGCGGTTATCGTACATGAAGCACCCGGCACTGGTGGTGTTGGAAACGATATCGTATCCCTAATAAATGATACATCCTTCCTGCATATGCGCTCGCCAATTAAGCGTGTAACAGGCCATGATACACCAGTACCAATGTTCGCAATAGAAGATGATTACCTGCCAAATTCAGACCGTGTAAAACAAGCCATAATTGATACTGTACGTTTCTAAGATAGGAGGAGTAAGATGATCGAAGTAAAGCTTCATGACATTGGCGAAGGAATTACAGAAGGAGAGATCATCCACTTTCATGTTTCTCCTGGGGACACTGTTAAGATCGACCAGCCTCTTGTTGAGGTTCAAACTGATAAAGTTACTGCGGAGCTTCCATCTCCAGTTGCAGGTAAGGTAATAGATATTAAAGCTTCTGAAGGAGACGTCGTTACGGTCGGAACAACGATTGTCTTAATTGAAAAAGAAGGTAGTAAGCCTTCTAGTGAAACACCGGAAGAAAAGCCGGTAAAAGAGAAGGTTGCAGTCAACCAAGTCTCCTCAGCTAAAACAGAATCAGTAAGCTCAATCGAACCGATGACTCGATTAACCCGAAGAGTACTAGCTGCACCATATACCCGAAAAGTAGCACGTGAAAATAAAATTGATATCGAACAGGTAAATGGAAGCGGTCCTGCAGGAAGGGTCACAGAGGAAGATATAATCCGTTTCGTAAACGGTGAACAACAAGATACACATGATGAAGCCGCTGAAGATTCTGTAACAACTGCGCAAATAATCAAACCGACGATCGAAGTGAAGGAAATCCCATTTAAGGGTAGAAGAAAGCAAATTGCCCAAAAGATGACGCAGTCACTCTATACGATACCGCATGTTTCACATTTCGACGAGGTCGATCTAACAGACCTTCTTGAATTGAAGAAAACATTGAAACAAGCAGATCCCGATGGAACGAAGGGCATGAACGTATCCCTTGCTGCATTTTTCCTGAAAGCGATACAGCTATCATTACGTGATTATCCTATTTTCAATGCAAAGCTTGATGAAGAAAATGAAGTCATTCGTCTCGAGGGCGAAGTGAATATGGGTCTAGCAACAGATACTGACGATGGACTTATCGTTCCTGTAGTTAAAAATATCGAGCAAAAGTCTATTTCTACAATTAACAGTGAAATGAAGGAATTAATTAAAAAGGCGAAAACAAACCAATTAAAGCCATCAGAAATGAAGGGTGGTACATTTACGATCAGTAATGTTGGGCCACTTGGAAGTACTGGTGCTACTCCGATAATTAATCACCCAGAAGTTGGTTTAATGGCTTTTCATAAAACAAAGAAAATGCCAGTCGTCATTAATGATGAAATCGTCATTCGTTCGATCATGAATGTTTCCATGACATTTGATCATCGAGTTGCTGATGGTGCGACGGCGGTAGCTTTTACAAATCGTTTTATACACTATATCGAAAATCCTGCAGCAATGACATTGGAGCTGATATAACATGGTTGTCGGTGAAGTGATACAAGAACGTGAGCTGATTATTGTGGGTGGCGGACCTGGAGGATACAATGCAGCAATCCGTGCTGCTCAACTAGGCATTGAAGTTACGTTAATCGAAAAGGGAGATCTCGGTGGAGTTTGCTTAAGTAAAGGCTGTATTCCTTCCAAGCTCTCTGCTCACACAGCAAGTAAACTATCAGACTGGAAACACTTGCAACAGATTGGAATTGAAGCAGGTGAGCCATCTTTTAACCTGGAACAGCACCATAAGTATATGGGACAAATCGTTTCCTCACTGCAAAAAGGTGTGGAAAGTCTTTGTAAGGCGAACAAAGTAGAAGTGATCAACGGTACCGGTTCTTTTATGACTGGAAATCGAATCGGTGTTGAAGTAGGCGATACGTTTGAAATGTACAAATATGAAAAGGTGATTATTGCGTCTGGTGCGAGTTCATTCATCCCCGAAGTGTTTAAGGTAGATTCAGAGCGCACTTTTTCTGCACAATCGATATACGGTATTCAAGAGATTCCTGAACACCTTTTCATTTATGGTACTGATTACATTGCGCTTGAAGCGGCAACTAGCTTTAACGCTCTCGGATCAAATGTATCGATCGTAATGGATGATGCTGGATTTGGATTTGATGCGGATATAGAGAAGGAATTAGGCAGAGTATTGAAGAAATCCAAAATTAAAGTTATTAAAAATAGTTCGGTTGATTCTGTTGAAGAGAAGGATGGGCAGGTGATCGTTCATCTTACAAAAGGAGAGGACGAAAAGCTTTCTCTTGAAGGTAGCCATCTACTTGTTTCAGCAGGTTTTACACCGAATACGAAAGAAATTGGAATCGACGCACTGTCTATCGAGACAGATAAAGATGGGTTTATTGTCATCAACGAAAACAGTGAAACTTCTGTAAAAGGAGTGTATGCTGTAGGAGATGTCACGATTGGTCCTTCACTTGCAGTGAAAGCCATTAAACAAGGGAAAATTGCTGCAGAGCATTGCGCGGGACGTAACAGTGAACTAAACCTTCGTTATATACCAGCGATCGTGCATACCTCCACACCTATTGCAACGGTCGGTCTGACAGAAGCAGGAGCTGTTGAAGAAGGATTCTCAGTGACAACCGGTCAATTTTCAATGTCCGGAAACGGTTATGCGGGCATTACTGGGAATAAAGAAGGCATTGTTAAAGTGATTAAAGATGCTGAAACAGACCTTCTACTCGGTGTTCATATGATCGGTCATGGTGCTGTAGAAATGATAACATCAGGTGTGACTGCTATGGAAATGGCAGCACGCGATGAGGATCTTATGTATGGATTCTATCCGCATCCAAGCTTTAATGAAGGCTGGCTTGAAGCACTGGAATGCTTATCTGGGGAAGCTATTCATTTACCACCAAATAAGCAACAACAGAAAAGTGCACCTGAACCAGTTAAATCGTAAACCATTAAAATTGTGCTACCACAGTTTTTTATGAGAGCTGTGGTAGTTTTTGCAGTGTTTCGGAAGCTATAAAATTGTTAGCGTTGTATAAATTTACTAGGGCAGGTACTTGCAGAGTTATAAGCTATTAGGACTGGGCAAATGGTATTTGCGGTCCTTGTAACTACCTGTAAAGGGAAGGTTTTGAGAGATCAATAAACCTTTTGCAATGGATCGAGATGTTTGTAGGAACTCCGTACACTGTTTATTTGTAATGGTTGTATCAATTAAAAGAGCATAGTCGTACAAAGTGTGGATATGGGCATCTTTGTATATGCTCTCACAGTAAGCACAACTCCACTTTCCACGTAATCTCATCATCGGTATTTTGTAGCAAGATGGACAATGTACCCCTCTCGTTATTTCAGACTGATCCAAACCAAATTGTTCAAGTATGTTGGTGTCTAGTGACGTATCCTTTTTGATTAGTAGGCGTGACAATCTTTTTACGTCTTTTTGGGATACGATTTCTTTTTGAAAACGTAAGCTTATCCCTTCAATTCGTTCGGGGAGGGTAGCTGCATGGAGAACTTTCTTAGTAATATCGGGTTGATTACTCAATGTTCTGAATCCTGTTCGTGGGTTACTGATTACTACAAAAGGAATGATCGGTATTTGGGGAAATTTAGCTTTTTGAATGAGAGTGGAGAGTTGATTTTGTTGCCGATTAACTTGTGTAATAGGATCAGGAAAAATATCTTCACGATCATCGATTTCCCGAATAAGCTGTTTAGTATTTTGATCAAAGGTCAGCATGCCAGAATAATTTTTCACTTCTAATAATAAGAAAACACTTGTGGATAAAATAAGGGTGTCGATTTGGA
Organism: Pseudalkalibacillus decolorationis; assembly: GCF_024609785.1. Classification (GTDB taxonomy): domain Bacteria; phylum Bacillota; class Bacilli; order Bacillales; family Fictibacillaceae; genus Pseudalkalibacillus; species Pseudalkalibacillus decolorationis. Next base: position 52,379 of record NZ_JANHJQ010000011.1, on the reverse strand, counting down.
AGAAATGGCCTTTTTCATCTGGGAGTCTTAAACCGTTCAGAATAAAGTATCTGTTTTCGGGGAGATAAGAAAGATGAAAGTCGGAGGATTCCTCACCTCTATGTCCTGAGGATCTCTTTCTTAATTCCTCTTTAATTCTTTGTATCTTCGGATGTGTTGGGGATATACGTCGGAGTAAAGCATCCAGCTTTTGAATTATTAAAGGAACCTTTCGTTCTATTTTCAAATAACCACTCCTTTTTTAAAAATAACATATAAATTCTGTTAAAATAATAGAATTCCTTTTAAAAAAGCGTTTTTATGCAAAAAGTTGATTCTAATATGTAAAAGGAACTCTAAAAGTGAAGGTTGACTGTTGTCAACCCTCAATATTGGTCGTATTTAATAATTTTTATATTGTAACTCGAAAAATACGATCGCAACTTGGAAAATACGAGCGTAACTCGAAAAATACGATCGCAACTTGGAAAATACGAGCGTAACTGGAAAAATACGATCGTAACTTGGAAAATACGAGCGTAACTCGGAAAATACGAACGTAACTGGAAAAATACGATCGTAACTCGGAAAATACGATCGCAACTGGAAAAATACGATCGCAACTCGGAAAATACGTGCATAATCAGAAGATACAAGTGCACCTGGAAGTCTCAGTACAATCGGATGTTTTTTCACGTTAAGAAAGGTATCAGTGTAATTAACGCTCAGCTTAAGCAAAGGTTGGCATTACTTAATATTCTTGTGGCGGTAAGTACGTATTTGTCGAGGGGTAAGGGCATAATCCGAGCATAGGAGAGACCCGTCCATTCTACATAATACAAAATATTCGTCCTTATCTTGTATGGACTTTCATCATTAAAGCCGCTATTGATATGAATAATAGATAATCATGAGCAGAGTACATGCTTCAGCTGTATCATTTTTATATTCATGTTCATAGTTTGCTGAAAATCGAAGGACCTCATTTTCCTTTAAAGGGTGCGAGTGATCTTTAACAATTAAAGTCATCTGTCCTATTTGAACGAATACATACTCTTCTACACCTTCGCCATGTGCTGCACTTTTATAGCTGCATCCAGGTTCCAATGTAACCGAATACGCCTCAAACCGTCGATTGGCTTCAGTCGGAAATAGCATACGTACGAGATACCTTCCTTGATCCTCTAACAATGGTTCTACATTTTCAATTTTCACTTTTGAAAAGGCTGGCTTTTCCTCTTCAACAAAGGATGAAAAAGAGACGCCAAGGCCGGATGCGATTTTCCACAAGGTACTTACAGTAGGACTTGAAACACCACGTTCGATTTGACCAAGCATCGCCTTACTTACCTCGGTTTCCTTAGATAAATCCTCAAGACTTAAATGACGTTGTTTTCGAATTGATTTAATTTTATTTCCAATCATTTGATTCACTTCTTGTGACATATTTTTTCTCCTTGACCTTAATGGATGTTATAACATACAATAAGTATAATATAACATATATAAATTGTAATTATAAATGAGGGAGGGACATTGAATGAATACAGTACTTGCCGGACGGTTGTCATCATCACTGCTAAGTCAGGGGTTAAAAAGCGGTATCGGAATTGCGATCGGCTACATGCCTGTTGCTTTTACATTCGGACTTTTAGCGAAAAGTTCTGGGTTATCGTTATTTGAAACGGTAAGTATGAGCGTTTTGGTCTTTGCAGGAGCGTCACAATACATTGCACTCACGTTAATTGCAGCAGGTATTGGAGCACTAGAAATTATTACAACAACGTTTATTGTAAACATTCGTCATTTATTAATGAGTGCCTCCATAAGTGAAAAGGCAGAAGCGGATCCCAAATGGCTTAAAGCACTTTATAGCTTTTTTATAACTGACGAAACGTTCTTAGTTGCAGCTACTCGAAACGAGAAAATACAAGCGGCCTATATGCTTGGCATCGGGATCATTGTCTATGGTAGCTGGGTTGTGTTTTCAGGTGTTGGTTACTTGATAGGAGCTGGACTCCCTACAATCCTACAGGAAAGTATGGGTATCGCTCTTTATGCAATATTTATCGGACTGCTCGTTCCAAGTGCGAAAACATCAAAGAAAGTTATTATGTTGGCAGCAATAGCAGCAGTTATTAATAGTATTTTAACGTTTGCGAGCACAATGTCAACGGGATGGACAATTATTTTATCAACACTTATCGCATCTATAGTAATTGAAATGCTTTGGAAAGGGGAGCATCAAAATGCTTGAATCATATATTTGGGTGATTATCGGAATGGCGGTTGTAACATTTATCCCGAGAATGCTTCCACTCGTAGCATTCCAAATGGATACGATTCCACCGTTTGTTAGAGGTGTACTGAAAAATGTTCCCTATGCGATATTGGGTGCATTAATTTTCCCAGGTATTATCACATTTAATGAAAATAGTTGGTTAGGAATAATCGGTGCAATCACAGCATTTATCGCAGCATATCTTGGGGCAAGCCTGATTATCATCGTATTGGTGTCCATTCTTTCTTTAAGTTTAATAGGATTCGTGCTGATTTGACAGCCTTTTTGCTTTTTTAATTATCGAAAAGGTGGTATAGTGAGAATACTCTAAAAGGATGGTGAGCAATAATGATGTTGCTTCGTTATCTAGTAATAGGATTTTTTTCAGTAACAGCTGTTTCTTTAATTGCCTTTCAATCAGTAGAAGTATTTCAAGCATTCATGGAAATGTTTTTTCACGACATAAGAAAAAAATAAAGCGTTTTCACAAAAGAGCTCATAATGAAAGCTCTTTTTTTCTTTGTTAATTTGAGGGATTTGATTTCCTATAAGTGTGTCGGGTTTTCTTTTATAAGGGTTGGGAAAACTAAAACAGAATCTAAAAAAAGGAACTGATAACGTGAAATTAATAGCGATTGATATGGATGGAACACTTGTAAACAATGAGATGTCTATCAATAGAGAAAATGTTGAAGCAATAAAGCTTGCACAAAGATCAGGAATTAACGTGGTAATTGCCACCGGTAGATCTTATGAAGAGGCGATCACGCCAGTAGAAGCAGCAGGATTAACATTGCCAATCATCTGCATTAACGGCGCTCAATTTCGTTCATCGGATGGAACGATCTTGGATAGTATTCCGATTTCAAAAGAACTTTACAAGGAAACGGCTAAAGTTCTCAACGCACATTCAGTTTATTATGAACTGTACACTAATAAAGGAACGTATAGTGATGATGGTGATATGGCGATTGAAATCATTGTTGATATCATTCGTAGTGCCAACCCAGAGATTCCGGAACATAAAGCCCATGAACTTGCAGAATATCGTGTTCGGAATGGCCGACTAGAAACGGTAGAGCACTATAGCTCGGTACTTGAGAACCCGGATATGGAAATTTATAAATTATTAAGTTTTTCAAGAAATGACGAAGATCGAAGCAACGCATTTAACTCATTGTTAACATTCAGTGAGTTAGCAATTAGTTCATCAGCTAAAGATAACATTGAGATCACACACCGTGATGCCCAAAAAGGAATCGCTATACAAAAGTATGCCGAGGAGCTAGGAATTGATTTGAAAGAAGTCATGGCAATTGGGGATAATTACAACGATGTTTCCATGTTCGAACTTGCGGGGTATAGTGTGGCAATGGGAAATGCGGAAGAGGATATTAAGAAGCTCTGTTCATTTACAACGAAAACAAATGATGAAAGCGGAGTTGCGCATGCAATCTATACATTTATGAAGCAAAATGACAAGGTGCTTTAAAATGGAAATGGAGGGAGCCCGACTTGAGAGCTTCCCCTGTTAAATTAAATATGCATAGATGTAATGTCTAGCTCCAGCGCCCAGGTGTTCGAGGTCGCTTCGATTATTCCACAAACACAAAAAGCGTGTTATGTTGCAGAATCTCCAGCGCTTGCACCACAGGCATAAGGGCAACTAAGGTAATCGCCTTAGCGTTTACCAAGTTTTCTTTATCACACCTGAACAGGGCGCTTCCGCTTTTCTAATATTACACAATTCGTTTCCGGATAGCCGAACTGATGTAATCGATGATACTTACGAATACGATGATAACGAGTAAGATCATACCGACTTCATCCCAATTACGGTTTCTTGATGAGATAACGAGTAATGTACCAATACCACCAGCACCAATAATACCGAGGATAGTGGACGCACGAACATCAATTTCGAATCGATAAATCGCATACGACATGAACTCAGGTATAACTTGTGGGATGATTCCATAGAAAAAGATTTGAATCTTATTAGCTCCATTCGCTTCCATCGCCTCAACGACATTCATATCAATTGATTCGATTACCTCAGAATAAAGTTTACCGAGCATACCAACTGAGTGGATCGCTATCGCAAGTACACCAGCGAAAGCACCGGGTCCAATTGCTACGACAAAAATTAAGGCGAGTAAAATTTCAGGGAATGTGCGATCTGCATTTAGAATCCATTTTCCTATAGTATTAAAAACAGGATTGCTATTAATGTTCGAAGCTGCTAAGAACCCAAAAGGGACAGCAAGAATAGCGGCCATGAACGAACCAGCAAATGCAATGAACAATGTTTCCATCATATAGTCCATTACCTTAGAAGCAAAGGTGAAGTCAGGGCTGAATAGCTTAGGAATTACACGATCAATGTTGATCAACGTACGTTCACTGAATATCCTGCCCCATGGTACTTCAATCGTAGCAAATGTCCAAACATATAGTACAGCTAATCCAATGCTAATGACGATGTTTCTAAGTATTTTGAGTGAGTTTTTCTGCGGTTTAGGAGGTATATTGATGTTCACTATACAAGTTCCCTCCTTAACTTGTTACTAATGTAATCAATGACAACAACGACAACAAACGTTATAACGATTATCGTACTTACATTTTGATAGCTCAGAAAGTTCAGCTGCTGACGAAGAATTAATCCGATTCCACCAGCACCAACAAACCCTAGAACAACAGAAGCACGTACGTTGATTTCGAATACATATAAAGTAAACGATACGAACTGTGGAAGCACTTGTGGAACGACTGCATACCAGATTACTTGAATTGTGTTGCCACCAGATGCACGGATTGCCTCCAGAGGGTTCATGTCAATCGATTCGACCGTTTCACTGATTAGCTTGGCGAGAATTCCGAGTGAGAAAATAATCAATGCTAGAATACCTGGAAATATACCGATTCCGAATAACCCAACAAATACAACGGCAAGGATGAGTTCAGGAATGGTTCGCATAATATTTAAAAACATTTTTATAAAGTTATAAAGGAACTTATTTTGTACAATGTTGTTAGCTGCAAGTAAGCTGAATGGAATACATAAAATACCTGCGATTGTCGTAGCAACTAAAGCCATTTTCAGCGTTTCAAGAAGCTTCTCCCATACGATACTTGCATACGCCCAGTTTGGTGGAAAAAGCTGAATGACCATGTTCCATACGTTAGTAAAGAAAGCTTGATCAAAGCGAAGTACCGATGCGTTTGTCATATATGAACTGAAAATATAGAAAGCAAGCACAATCACCATAATTACATTCATCTTTAGCTTTGTTCGACCCGAAACGAGACTCGTAGGAACTCGTCCTGTAGGGTTAAGGGGTTTCGACATCTTCCTTGCCCCCTCGAATATCATCCTCTTTAATTGGACGACCGTAGATTTCTTCAAATGTCTGTTCATTTACTTCACTGGCAGGTCCATCAAAGACGATCTCACCTGCGCGCATCCCGATGATTCGGTCCGCATATTCCATCGCCATGTCAATAAAGTGGAGATTAACGATTGTCGTAATATTATCCTCTTGATTGATTTTCTTTAAATACTTCATTACCTGATGAGACGTCGGAGGGTCGAGACTTGCAACCGGTTCGTCAGCAAGGACAACTTTTGGCTGCTGGGTCAGTACACGGGCAATTGAAACACGCTGTTGTTGTCCACCACTGAGCTGATCAGCACGGGAATAAATCTTGTTTTCGATATTGACTCTCTTTAAGCTTTCATACGCAAGTGCCATATCCTCTTTGGAGTAGAGGTTTAGGATGCTTTTCAATGTTCCTGTATGACCTAAACGCCCAGATATTACATTTTTCATAACTGTCGAACGTTTAACGAGGTTATAGTTTTGAAAAATCATACCAACCTTCGTACGGAGGTTCCGAAGGTCTTTCCCACGGTAATCGAGGATATTCTCGTTATCTATGAGTAGGTCGCCCGAAGTAGGAGTAACTAAGCGGTTTATGCTACGAATAAAAGTAGATTTCCCAGCCCCTGATAATCCTACAATTACAACAAACTCTCCATCATTTATCTTTACATTTACATCCTTTAATCCTTGTGTCCCATTCGGATAAACCAGTGATAAATCCTTCAATTCAATCATACGAACTCCCCTTTTGAAGCAATTAAAAAAAATGTTCTGACATAAAGAAAACTTGGCAATGCCAAGCCTTTGGCGCAGGGTGAGCCTTAGTTGCCCTTATACTATAGAAGGTATTTTTATACTTTCTTAACGTGTGAAAAAGGGGAGAAGGCTTGCTCCTCCCACTTTTAACCGTTAGTCTAGTGAAATTGAATCTTTAAACTTTTCGTATGTGTCTCGAACGACATCATATTCACTATCTTCAGCCTCAATGATTGCATCCCAAGTATATACATCATTCATGATTTTGATCATTTCTTTATCTTCATTGAATGAAAGGAATGTTTCTTTGATTTTCTTTTTGAATTCGTCATCAAGTTCTTTCGTCAAGGAAATGGTGTCATTTGGAATTTCTTCTGTATACTCAACAACCTTAAGCTTCTCCATCACGTCTGGGTAATCTTCTTTAATGGTGTCACGGGCATCATCAAACGTTGTTGCGACGTCAGCTGTTCCGTCGTATACAGCGATTAATGCGTTATCATGTCCACCAGACTCAACGGTTGTTTTAAAGAAGCCAGATTGAACATCCTCCACATCAAACATGTCCATGATTTGAGCTGCCGGGAATAAAAATCCACTTGTAGAAGTCAAATCGGGAATTGCCCATGTTTTCCCTTTCATATCTTCGAGAGAATCGATTTCAGAATCTGCCCGGACAACATATTGTGCTTTGTATGAACCGCTTCCATGTCGCTCGGACTTCAAGATAACCTCAACACCATGCTTATCATTAGCTAGAACATAACCGAAAGCTGGTAGGAATCCGATCTGAACCTTGTTACTACCCATTGCTTCAACAAGAGCAGAATAGCTGGTCATTACTTTTCCTTCGACTTCCATACCAAGTTCTTCTCCAAGTTTATCTGCAAGTGGCTTAACTGTATCCGCAATTTTATCTGAATCCTGTGATGGCACGAATCCCATAACGAGTTTCTCTGGTTTTCCGTCCCCTCCGCCGCCACCGTTTGAACTATCGCTAGTGCCACATGCTGCTAACCCAATCGTAAGCAATGCTGCAAACAATAGTACAATAAATCTTTTCATCCCTTTTCCCCCTAAAAAAATTTAATTCAACACTTTAATTATGCAATAATTCTGTAAATTTAGCTATAGAATTTTTACATATTTTACACTATATTTACAGTTCCTTTTTGCTATAGATTGCTAGAAGCTTTATAATTGCAAGAGATTAAGGGGTTGAAATTTTTTGATAAGGGATGAAAAAAATGAAGCATTATTATCCAGAAAGTAAATTGATTATTTTTGACTTAGATGGAACATTATACGAGGATACTGATCACTTCGATTATTATGCTTCTTTATTAAAGGAAAAAGTGGCAATAGACTTAAGAAGTCGTTTTCAAGCGGATTACGAAGCGATGAAGTGTGGAGAACATCCAATTGGGATTGGGAAAGCATATGACGTTGACCGAGATGTTGTGTTGACACTCGATCCATTAACATTACAAGTGACACACGTTCAAGAATGGGATGGAACACAATGGAGCGCGGAGAAAATTGATGCCATCTACTCAGACCACCTTATCTTTGATTTTGAACATATGATTGCGATTGGTGACGGTTGGTGGCTACCATTTGCTGCAGCCAAGCATTACGGAGTCACAGGTGAAGAGACGTATTCCTGCTATACGAAAACAAAGGACTTCATGGTCACCGATCAATTTCAGCTGACAAAAACGCCTGGATTAATTGACGGACTTAAACGATTGAAGAACGAAGCAGAGATTGTTTTAGTAACAAATAGTGAAGCGGATGATGTCGGCCGTTTATTAAGTGAGCTAGAATTGGATAGCCTTTTTCAAGAGATCGTACCGCTTGCCCAAAAGCCTGTGCAAACGAAAAAAATCTTCCTAGAACTCTTTGATAAGCATAACGTAAAGCCTCATGAAGCTGTTTCAGTAGGGGATAATCTGATTAATGAAATCGTACCCGCTTTGTTGTTAGGAATGAAAACAATCTATATTCAACCTACTGGTATCGAACTCGAACATGAAAATTTGAAGGTTGTATCAAGCCTTTCAGAAATATTTAGCGAAATAAAATGATAATGACAAAATAGATGAAACGATTGAGCCGAAAGGGTATTCATGCATGCATTTAATATAAAATGAGGCACGTTTGCTCCTCTGGCTTATTTTTTCAGAAAACATTGATAATGATTCTCAAATTCATTGACAATGATTATCATTTGAAATAAACTTAAGAAGGAGATTAAAGAAGAAGGTTAAAAAGTACTTTAAAAAAGGGGAGAAATATATGTTTTCTCTTGAAACAAAAAACATAACGCTTTCTTATAATGAAACAAACATCATTGAAAACTTAAATTTAAATATACCTAAGGGCAAGATAACTGTATTAATCGGGAGCAATGGTTCAGGGAAATCCACTCTTTTAAAGGCAATGGCCAGATTATTAAAGCCCAAGCAAGGTAATATTAATATTAATGGTAAAGATATACATCATTCCTCTACAAAAAAAATTGCAAGACAGCTTGCGATTTTGCCACAGTCACCCGTAACACCTGAAGGACTCACCGTTCTTCAGCTTGTGAAGCAAGGGAGATACCCTTATCAAAACTGGCTTCAACAGTGGTCAACAAAGGATGAAGAGGCTGTTCAATCTGCATTAAGTGCAACGCGTCTTGTTGAACTTGCAGACCGCCCAGTCGAAGCTCTTTCAGGGGGACAAAGACAAAGAGCATGGATTGCGATGGCTCTTGCTCAAAATACAGAAACGATTTTACTGGACGAACCAACGACTTATTTGGATCTCGCACACCAAATTGAAGTCCTCGATCTACTGTTTGATTTGAATCAAATGGAACAACGTACTATCGTAATGGTTCTTCATGACCTGAATCTTGCTTGTAGGTATGCAGACAATATCGTTGCAGTCCATGATAAAACAATTTATGCACAAGGAGCACCAGAACATATTGTTACACCGACTATGGTGAAGGATGTTTTTGGTTTGGAAGCTCAGGTTTCTTGTGATCCTATGTTTGGAACTCCGTTGTGTATTCCGTGCGGGAAGGGTCGTAGAGCAAACAATGCCATACGCGCAGCTCACGCCTGAACATCAGTCATTTCTAGCTGAAAATTGTCGTCTATGTCTTAAGAAGCCCTCTGATGGTTACTCTATTGCAGCAGAGGATTTGCTGCATTTACATACAGCCGAGGCATATATTGAAAAGATTATGCCGCTCATCAAAGCGCCTAATCAGCTAGTGACAGCTTCACAGTTTTCAAAAAGGTATGCGTTTTTGATGGTTGCCCCGTTTTTTTCTAGTTTTAGTTTGTTAAACCGTGTATTAGATATACAACCAAATAATTGTGTGGTGGAAGCCAAACAAAGTGATGGTCACTTTTTACCGGAACTATCACTACTTTCACTTGAAGCCAAACAAGTCAATAAGGACCGAAAGATAGAGATGGAATCAGGTCTTGAACAGTTGTTTCGCAATCACATATCGGTTATTTGGGGAAACTTAGCGAAAACGAGTAATGTACCTTTTCCTGTTTTATGGGAAAATACAGCGACTTATATATATTGGCTTTACGAAACTACGTTTGCAAAGCATGCTGAAGGAGAACTAAAGGCTACAATTGCTGAGGATTTTCAAAATATATTAGACGCACCTGGCGAATGCTTTGGTCTAAAATATAATCCTTTCAAAAAGTATTACTTTGAGAAACAGCCACTTATCAAGAGTGATCCGGGGATACGAGTCCGGAAAACATGTTGTCTTTACTATGAAATAAGCCCTGATCGAACATTTTGCAAAAATTGTCCTAGATGTTTATCTGGCTATGTTCCTCAACCTACAGAGTAACCAATACAGCACAAGGCATTTGTCCGTCAAAACGGCAAATGTCTTTTTTATAGTATCAAAATTTATAAGTTGAACTGGATTTAGGTATTGTCTTTTTGAGATTTGTAGTGGGCATTTTGATGAGGTATTGGACTATAACGAGGAATAAATCGAAGGAACGTCAACTTAACGATGTAAAGTTCATCCGTTGCCACCCATTTAGGTGGGAAAGTCATATAACGTTTGAGTTGAGATGCCTTTTTGGGGAATTAATATGAATTTACCTCCGCCCCAAATATTAATTCGGCCACGAAATCCAATATATCGGTCGCGGATTGAATTATATCGGCCACGCATAGTAAAATAATCTTAATTTTTCACTGTGTCCCTTGATGAAAAAATTTTAAACTCCTAATATACAAGAGAAAGAACGGATCTCCATACGATGGCCGATCCGTTTTTTCTTAGGTGGTTATAGAAAATATGAAACTTTGTTGTATAGATTAAGAGCGTTTCCGTTTTTCTTATCAGCCCAATTCCAAATTGATAATCAAAATCAAGGGGCTGGGTTAATAACTAAATTCACATCCTCCGACAGAAGTTGTTTTTTTGCTGAACACCAAAATATTGATATTAATGAATGTACACACTAATGAGGGTACGTACAAATGAGTACTTCACCGGTTCTAAATATGGACAGGATTCACTAGAATAGGTAATGGGACAAACGATAAAGGGGTGAATAAATGAAAAATAAAAAGGCAGTATGGATAGCTGGCGGATTCATATTGTATGCGTTCGTTATGACTTGGTATTTGTTTATGGGAGCAGATACATCCGTTCCAGCTCAATATCAGGGAAGTTCTGCAGACCCATCTGTGTTTATGACCGAGCGTGAAATCGAGTTGAGTCATGATTTTTCACGAATTAAACACTTATTGTATTTCCTTTCAGTACCTTTGGAATGGATGATTTATTTATTGGTGCTTGGGTTCGGCTTGTCGAAGTGGTTTCGAAACAGAGCAACGGACGTGTCGCGATTCCCGATTGTTCACAATGCACTTTATGTGGTGTTTTTATCGTTAACTGCCTTTATACTTGCATTGCCAATCGATTATTATAGCTACACGGTGTCATTGGATTATCAAATTTCTACACAGACATTTTCCAGCTGGATGAGGGATAATGTCATTTCATTTTGGATTAACACCCTGTTTCTTTTTGTAATTGTTCAAGTACTGTACTGGCTGATGAAAAGGTCGGAAAAACGTTGGTGGTTCTATGGATGGTTGCTTTCAATTCCGTTTACATTATTCATGTATTACATCCAGCCTATCTGGATTGATCCGCTATACAATGACTTTTACCGACTAGAGGATAAAGTGCTTGAAGATAAGATTCTAGCACTTGCAGATAAGGCAAAAATATCAGCCGATCGAGTTTATGAAGTAAATATGTCTGAGAAAACGAATGCATTAAATGCCTATGTGAACGGTATTGGTTCAAATCTGAGGATTGTCTTATGGGATACGACCTTAGAAGAGCTTGAGGATGAGGAAGTCCTGTTTGTTATGGCTCATGAGATGGGGCATTTTGTAAAAAACCATCTTTTATGGAATCTAATTGGCTCGATTGTATTTTCGTTCTTCGGGTTATGGCTCGGATCGAGGGTTTTTTACTGGATGCTTAATAAATGGGGCAGACATTGGGGAGTTGAAAAGCCTTCGGATATTGCCTCGCTCCCAGCACTATTACTCGTTTTCTCAATCCTGTCGTTTATAGCAAGTCCAATTGAAAATACAATTTCACGTCAAGCAGAACATTCTGCAGATGAATATGCGATAGAAATGACCAAAGACCCAGAGGCTGCGGTGGGTGCATTTCAGAAATTATCGGTTTCAGGATTAAGCGAAGTAAATCCCCCATGGCTCGTAAAAGTATTTTTGTATGGTCACCCTACGATGTTAGAGCGTATTCACTTTCTAGAAAAATGGAATCAAAAGGAATCGGTCGACCAAAGTCTTAATGAAAATGAGAAAATTGAACAATAATAATAATTATGATAGATGTGGTTAAGGACTTATGTGACGGAGAAAGTCAGTCCTTATCACATCATGTTTCAGAAGTATGTGAAAGGGGAATTACTCTTCTAACGAATTAAAAAAGCAGAGGAGTGATGTTATGGATCGACGAGACCACCATGATGAGATGGACGTTCGTGAAGAAAGAGTCGAGAAAAAGAAAGATTCTGGTAGAGTCGCATCAACATTTATAAAATATGCAGCGTATCTAATCATCTTTTTCGGACTATTATACTTTATCGTGAATTATATACTGCCAATGTTCTAGGAAATCTCCGCGATTCTTCGCGGGGATTTTTTTGGGTCTAAAAAAAACTATTAAAAAATGTTGTGAGCTTGTTCATTTTTTTACCTATTCCGTCCTATAGTATAGAAACGAGTTCTTTTTGAGGTGAAAAAATGAAGGGGAAGTTTCAATACGGATTGTTGATCAGTTTAACGGTTCTTTTCGGATTCTTAGCTTGGCAGAACCCGAGTGTGAGTGAACGTAGTAAACAGGAGATTGATAAGGCGAATACAATTAAGGTTGGCTCAGTCGTTTCAGGTGCAGCAGAGATAGGCCGTAAAGCTCCCGATTTTACACTAAGTACGATAGATGGAAAAAACGTTTCCTTATCTCAATTCCAAGGGAAAACGGTAATTCTGAATTTCTGGACGACTTGGTGTACGTACTGTAAAGATGAAATACCAGAACTGATCAACTTTTATCATTTGCACAAAGAGGATGATGTGGTTGTACTAGCCGTAAATTTGAGTTCAGAAGAGGAAAGTCTTGAACCTGTAGCAATGTTTGCCCACGACCTTGGGATTCCCTTTCGTATTCCCCTGGATAAGGAAGGGAAAGTAGCTACTGCCTATAAGGTTGTCATGATTCCGACGACCTTTGTCATTGCTCCAGATGGAACGATTCAGCATAAAATTCTTGGTCCCGCTAACCTTAAGCAGCTCGAGAAGCTTCTTTTCAAATAGGATGTTTTGATTCCCATCTTAGAGAAAAGGCTTTTTCATCGAATGTCCTGTTAATCTACCCAATTCATCTATTTTTTCATTCAAATAAAGCTTATCCATATTTATTAATGTAGAGCGATCAATTCCTTCACATATGGCTTCAGCAAATTGCCAGAGTGTCTGTTGGGTGGGTGGTTTAGGGCTCTTTTCGGCTATCAAAGCCAGTGCTTCAAAAATAGCAGCAAGCACAGATACATCCTGCCTTCCGTAGTGTCTGATTTGGTAAAAGCTTTTATAAAGTACGTGAGCAAAGGACTCTTTGTTCAAAATGATCCGAAGGTTTTGTTTTTCATCATAAAAGTACGGTTCTTCTAGAGATTTTTGGGGGAGGCGTGATAAGACCTTCCCTAGACGGTGTATGCAAACGATGGCAGTATAAGGATCATTAACGGCAGGTGAGATCGCACGTAAAGCAATTTCGGTTAGCTTTTGGATTCCATATTCGAGGTCCTGTTCTGTGGTCCGATTATGACCAATTCGAATGTTTTCTAAATACGTCTCAATCGAAAATTTCCGATCATCAAGCGACCAGTATAAAAAGAGAGTGGACCCCTTATCTATGTAGTCTCCAATGTTCTTTTCCATCCTTATCAGCAGGTCATCCTTTTGGGCAAGCTGGATGATCATTTTAAGATTTATGTGCTGTATATATCCTGATTGGTAGGATTGGGCCTTCCTACATTCCTTTAACCTTACTTCCTCATCTTCCCAACTCGACCAAGGCGAGGAGCTTGTAGACTTTAAATTGGTACTTTGCTGCTCATATGTTTCAAGGATGACCAAGCAATTATCAGTAATGTTCTTTATGAGGTTATTTACTTGGATCCACGTTCCGACATGATGAATGAAATAGACAAAGAAACCGAGGCAGAGGGCAGCAACTAATATAGAAAAGGTTGGCACAATAAGAAAACTCGCTTGGTCTGAAATGTTCATCCATAGCAATAAAAGGAGAAAATAAAAGAACGAACCAATAAAGACTCCTAATACTCTGCGTGTGATCGGATCACTCAAAAAATTATCAAGGGTACGAGGTGAGTATTGAGATAAATAGGTTGATAAAAGGACCATAATTGAAGAAAATGTAATGGCCGTCATTGTTAAAATGGAAGTCGCCAATGCACTCAGGATTAGACGAGACGTATCACGGTCTGTTAATAGGAACGAGGGGATGTGTTGATGGATATCGATACGTTCCATCCACATGTCCACTTCAACCGATAGTAAAGCAAACAATATGGCGAGAAAACTATAAAAGGCAGGTAGAAACCAGAAGCTGTAATAAATTCTATGTAGCCAGATCTTAATACTCATCGGATAACAATCCACCTAACAAATGATATTGAAGGTCGGTTATAATGACCTAACTATGTTAGTGTTTGTTATATAAAGATAGATTATAATTTAATTTGGGTATATTCAGATTCTCTTTCAACTGTTTTTGCAAGCCGTTTTATTTTCTCATTGATAAAGTTGAGATCCCAATCCAGTAAGACGTCTTTATCAATACCCTCGACAAAGTAAATCGCGAAATCCCAAATCGTCTTTCGAATTGAAAGGTCTTTATTCTTTTCAACAATACCATGGAGCACGGATAAAGTAGATGCACAGACTGAAACATCTTGGCGACCATAGTGCCGGATTTGATAGAATGATTTATACAAGAGCTCACGATAGGACTGGATGTCAATGATAATACGTAATTCATCCTTTTTGTCATAATGATAAGGCTTCGGAAAAGAAACGGTTCCTAATTCAGCAAGTAATGTACCAATTCGATTGATACAATTAATTGCTGTATGAGGGTCATTTATTGCGGGTGATATGGCCCTTAGTGCAATTTCAACAAGCTTTTGCAAGCCGAATTCCACATCTTGTATCGTCGTTCGCTCTGTTCCAATTGAAAAGAATTCATGGTATTTTTTTTGCGTTTTCTCACTTAGTTTCTTAGGATTTATAACCGTAAATAATGAAGTGCCCTTAATAATATAGTCTCCGATTCGACGCTCAATTTTGATAACGAAATCATCATCACAAGCTCGTTTCATCATTGTTGGAAGGTCGATCATCTGTAAGTAACCTGACGTGTTGGAAAGGATCGTTATTGCATTTGAAGAATCCATATTATCTACATCATTAGAAGCGGACAATTCTTTCATTTGGGTCTTTTCGTCGCTAAGATGAAAGCTGTTATTAATCGTTTTTTGTGTGCTACTGGTAATTTTGTCAATTAAATTATTTACCTGTGTCCATGTTGCTACATGATGGATGAAATAAACAAAGAACACGAGGCAAATAATAGCCCAGATGACAGCTAGCCCAGGTGCAATAAATAAGTTTTTATCACTGACTCCTTTTAGAAACAAAAGCAATAATAATGAAAAAATGATTCCACCAGTAAAAATTCCAAGCACCCGTTGCGTAATCACATCACTAATAAAGTCCTGTAATGTACGAGGTGAGAATTGGGAAGAGTATGTTGTTAATACAACCATAATGGATGAAAAGGTGATCGTTGTCATCGTCAAAATAGAAGTTGCAATCGCACTAAGAATCGTTTGGCCTAGCTTCATATCTGTCAGCAACACATTAGGTATGTAATCATTGATAGAATCAGATGGTACTATTTCTTCAATTGTAATCGTTAGAATGGCTAATAGAAGGGCAAGTGTTCCATAAAATGTTGGTAGGAACCAAAAACTCCGTCTAAAGGTAATCCAATTTTGATTTAATTTCATCTTTTGCTCCTTTAATAGGAAGTTCGAGTACATCTACTTATCGTTATACCCAAAAAAGAAGAGGATGACTCCTATAATTGAAGTCATCCTCTGAATTTACCTTTATATTTCGTAAACGATATTAACCTTTAAACATTTGTACGAACATTTTACCGTATTGACCGCCATCTACAATACCAATTCCCACTTCTGTGTATTGGCTACCAAGGATGTTTTCGCGGTGTCCTTGAGAGTTCATTAGAGAAGTATGTGCACCCTCAACTGAACCGTTTCCGGCAATGTTTTCTCCAGCTGTGTTGTAGTCAACTCCGAATTGCTTCATCATATCGAACGGAGAACCATATGTTGGAGAGTTGTGGCTAAAGTAATTGTTTTCAATCATATCTTTTGCTTTAATTCGTGCAACTTTCGTAAGTTCTGGATCTACTTTTAATGGAGCTAGTCCAGCCTTTTCGCGCTCTTGGTTTACAAGATCGACCATTTGTTGCTCATCTGCAGTTAAAGCAAAGTTTGATTCGTTTTCAGCTGCAGGTTCTTCAGCTGGTTGTTCTGGCGCCGGTTTTGGAGCAGGTGCTTGCTCAGGTGCAGGCTTTTGCTCAGGTGCAGGCTCAGTTTGTTTTTGTGGTTCAGGTTGCTTTTCAGGAGCTGGTTCAGCCTTTTTTTCTGGAGCTGGTGCAGGCTGCTCAGCTTTTTCCTCAGATTGTTCTTGCTTAGGCTCGTCTGCCTTCTGTGGAGCTTCCTTTTGCTTCTGTTCTTGAAGCTGTGCTTTTGCTTTCTTAAGAAGTTCATCAATTTTGTTTTGAGTAGCAGGGTCAAGTTGACCGTTTTGCTTCTGCTTTAGACAGTTTTGAATAAACTCCTGAGTTTTATCCTGATCTATTTGAACCTGTGCGTATTGCTTGTATACTTCTACTTGAGGTTGCTGCTGTTCAGGCGTCGATGCCTCACTTATCCCAGCGTTCACCCCAAAGATTGATGCTGATAGTAATGATGTGACAAGAATTTTCTTGAACAAATTATCCAACCTCCTTGAGTAATAGTTACATAGACACATTTCGGTTATGATTCTATCACCATGGGGGTAAGGAATTAATTGGAAGTCACCTCCGACACCCAACCTCTTTTTTTACATTAAAATATGGACCGTTTTTATGAGAAGATAAGAAGGTATACAGTTTTATCGCACCTAAGCAGGACGCTTACGCTTTTCTTAATAATTTCAATTCTTTAAGATTTAATGTAGGATAAAGATCATTTTATAACGAAAACAAGAAACTGTGTACGAAGAGTATAGTAGTTAAGAAGTATTTAGGGAGGAATTAGCTTTGTACCCAGAGTTGGTTAAATATAAACAGATTAAAAAACAATACGAGGAACAATTAGAACGACTGACGCTAGATCAGGGTGACCTAGAAGAAGAAAAGGAAGAATTATTAAAGAAGTATGAAGAGATTCTCGAAAAGGTAGGAAAGCAAAAACATCTTGATAATCAATCGTATGTATCTCAATTAAGTTCTGAAGTGCAGGGTTTGACGAATGAAATCGGCGATGTAATGGAACAGATTGCGAATTTGTCGCATGCGAAGAAAGATAGATTGAGCGAATGGGCAAAGCCATTACAAAAAGGCTTAGACCGTGAAGTTATAGCTGCAAAGCAACATTTAAAATTGAAAAAGAATGAATTTAAAAGATACCGTATGGAGTTGTTTCTACTTATCCAACAGGTGTTTGAAATTGAAGAATATGTGTATGACATCCACCGCTCTTATTCAGAAGCGTGTGTGGAGCATATGACAGATGATGAAAAGAAAACTCTTAAATTACAGGCAGTCCATATTCGAAAAGAGGCAAAAGATATGCTGCAAGAACTGCAAAAAGATTTGGAACATATCATACATACAGAGAAAATGCCTGAATGGTTTAATGAAAAGATGAAATTCTAATAAGTCCTGAGTTCGTACTGTTTACCATAGTGTTAGACAGCTATTCCGAATCCAAATAAAAGAAAGCCATAGCTTGGGGGAGGAGCCATGGCTTTCATACCGAACAAGATTGGAAGGGAAATAGTAAATTACAGATTTTTATGCGCTTGTAACCAACTATTAAGGAATAGGGGAAGTACATTATTAATTAATATACAAACGCAGTACCTACAATGATCAACAAGATGAACAATACGACGATTAACGCAAAACCTCCGCCGCCTCTAGAGTAACCCATAAATCCACCCCCTTCGAGCACTTAAATCCGGTGAGGTAGTTCCTCACATTATTACAATATGCAGATTTAATGGATTGGTATGGACAAGTGAATTAGGACAAATATGGATTTTTTGATAAAGGGGGTAAATTTGTTCTTTTTTATCTGAAGGAAAGACGTAGGAAGCGAAGTCAGTTGAACAATTGCTTTTCAGTGATATGTAAATAAATACCCTTCGTATATATTTTACCTTATGCTGTATCCTTTATACTTGGTATGATTGGACTTACATCAATTAAAAATGCAATTGATCAAGCAAGGAAAAACGCTAGAAATATTGGAAGAGCAGCCTAAAAATTAATTTGGGCTGTTTTTAGTTTGTTCAAATTAAACAGAACTATGTAAAGTTGACTACATTATGTGAAAAAAAGGGTCGAATTAAAGATATACACTAGTATGACTGGTTGTTTTACCATAATAAACAGCGTGTGATAACTGCGGATCCGGTCATGCTAAACATACATCCCAAGAAAATGGGGTATGATAATGAAGAAAATATCGACTGTATTGTTGTGTTCTTTTTTATTAACGGGATGTGCTGATGGTTTAACGGTTTCCCAAGAATCGTTGAAGTCATCCAAGTCACATGATGTAGAGTTAGCATCGTCAACCGATCATGTAATACCTCAAAAAAAGATTATTAATGCACCAATGATCAACCAACTTCCGCAATTACCTCGGGGTTGTGAAGTTACAAGCCTTGCGATGCTATTGCAGCATGCCGGTGTAAATGTAGATAAGATGACACTTGCAAAAGAGGTAAAAAAAGACCCGACGAGCTATCAGAAAAGAAACGGCCAAGTCTTTTTTGGTAATCCGAATTCTGGATTTGTAGGGGATATGTACACAAAGAACAAACCAGGATTAGGTGTGTATGAAAAGCCAATTGCCACGCTAGCAGAAAGTTATCTTCCAGGTAGGGTTGTCAATTTAACGGGTTCTGATTTTAACAAGATTCTCGAATACGTTCAGAAGGATAAGCCGGTATGGATAATAAGTAACACAACCTATTCAAGGCTTCCTGATCAATATTGGCAAACGTGGAATACACCAACCGGAAAAATAAAAATCACATATAAAGAGCATTCTGTCCTTGTGACAGGGTATGATGATCAATATGTGTATTTTAATGATCCATTACGAGGGATTAAAAACCATAAAGCGCCAAAACAGCAATTCATTAAGGCATGGGAACAAATCGGAAAACAAGCGATAACTTATGAAGACTAAAATGCATGTAGGCAGGTTCACTCATTTGAGTGAACCTGTTTTTGTATGTATTTAATTTTGGTAGATTCAATAAATACCTTGACTTAAGTAGGGAAAACTTGAAGAATTAGTAGCAGAGTAGTCGAATATAGTCGAATTTCTACAATTATAAAAGTAGGTGATCGTGATTTTTAAAAGAAGATGGCTGACTGTACCAGTTATAGTAGCGGCAATTTATACATATCAATCATTTGATTCAGGTCCACCATTTGAAGGTTTGTTCGAAGCGAAAGAGCCCGCGGAAGCTCTTCAAGAAGAATCTTCGAATCCTGAAAAGGAAATTAAATCTAGTAACCTCTCTAAACCTTCGGATGCCGAAGAGAAAAAGAACCCTGAACCATCTTTAACACATGATGATGGAGGAGTGGGTAATGATACGGCAATAGAGGTCAAAGCAGGGGCGAAGAAGGAAAGGACAACTTCACAAGATAATGTCGAAGAAAACACTGTGTTGTTGGATGTTCCTTATCTTTTGCAACTGCCTGAGCTTCAACGTGGCTGTGAAGTTACCTCGCTCGCGATGATGCTACAGCATGCAGGTGTTAATGTGGGGAAAATGGAGCTCGCTGAAAATATCCATAAGGTTCCGTATTGGACGGCCGATGGCTATCGGGGAAATCCTCACAAAGGCTTTGTAGGTAATATATATACATTTGAAAAAGATGGCTATGCGGTTTACCATGAACCCATTGCGGATTTAGCTGAGACGTATTTGCCTGGTAGAATAGTAGATTTATCAGGACAACCCTTTCAAACTGTACTAGATCAAGTGAAACAGGGATCTCCTGTCCTAGTGATTACCAATAGCAAATTCCGGCCACTTCCTGAAGACGAGTTTCGATATTGGAAAACAAATGCTGGTGAAGTGAAGATTACCTGGAATGAACATGCCGTTGTGATAACAGGCTATAGTGATGAACATATTTACATTAATAACCCACTCGGTGGTGAAGATGTAAAGCTTAATAAAGAATCGTTTATTGGTGCCTGGAAACAGCTCGGTAGTCAGGCTGTTTCATATAACTGATATAGGATTTTCAAAAAGTATCTGCATGATAAACTACGAATAATTACCATTACTGAGATGCTTCAAAAAGGTTGACTCCAGATGTTCCGATTATACATTGTGGATCGGAACATCCATTTGAATCAACCTCATTTTGTAATTCTTACACGTTAAGAAATACTTCCGAAACGGCTTAGTTGCGTTCGGATTGTTTGCTTTTTGTCTTCTGATTCTGCTTGTTTATAGGAATCAAGCAGCTCATCAATTTGATCACGCAAAATTCCATTACTCCAAAGTACATAGGACCGATATTCAGTGCTTCGAATGAATTTTTTGAGCATATTGTGTTCAGGACCAAAGTAATACGTCAAATCACTATGAAACTCATGAAAATCCCCAATATCGACTGCAAGAATCGTGTCATCAAGCAGGAAAAGTGTCGCTTCCTTTCTTCGCATCAAAACCGGAACAGCATAAAGTTGGTTTTCAGGAAGTACCCCTTTGGAAGTTGGTAAAAATAAATATGGATTATCCTTATTGTCAAAACCTACGAAAAAATCAGCTGCGGACTCATGGAGACTTGCTTTGCGAAGCATTGTCAAATGAACCATTAATCGTTGAGATTCAATCATTTCCCCGCTCCTCCTATTAATCTAATTTGTATCAACAGAATGTCCACAATCGTCTCTTTTTATACGTTTGAAAATGTTTACGTACGTCTTCGAAGTTTAATGAGTTTAAGTATAGGTTCTGTAGTAGCTCGTCCCATTTAAAAAGTCTGTTTGACAATTTTGCTAGAAAGCGTTTACACTAAGAATAATATTAGAGAACTTAGAAAATTATGAAGGAAGTTGTCCAAAATGCAAAACTTTTTTAGAAAACGAAATAATAGGGATACAATTCAATTGCTAAATAAAGAGCCGATGTCCGATTAAACAATCGAGGCAGCGGCTTTTTTTAATGGAAATTTTATCTCGCTAAATTGGTAGCGCATTAGGAAGGGAGGAGGAACGTATTTGATTACACTTACAGGTAATACGTTAACGTTAAAAGAAATCAGGCACGTCTTATTTGACTTAGAGTATGTTCAAGCCTCAAAGGAAAGTCTTGCAAGGGTTAAGGAGAGCCGAAAAGCGGTAGATGAAATCGTAGCAACTAATAAAGTCGTCTATGGCATTACAACAGGGTTTGGAAAAATGAGTGATGTGTGGATTGAGCCTAACCAGGTAGAAGATTTGCAGCTGAATTTAATTCGCAGTCATGCATGTGGAGTAGGTGATCCGTTTCCGGAAGTTGTCAGCCGTGCCATGCTGTTGTTGCGTGTAAATGCATTGTTAAAAGGATTTTCCGGAGTACGTGTGGAAGTGATTGATATATTAATTGAATGCATAAACAAAAGAATTCACCCGGTCATTCCCCAGCAAGGCTCACTTGGTGCCAGTGGGGATCTTGCCCCGTTGTCCCATCTCGCGCTTGTTCTACTTGGGGAGGGTGAAGTTATATATAAAGGAAAAAGGATGCCTTCAAAGGAACCTTTGAAACGTGAAGGTGTGGATCCAATCGTTCTCAGTGCGAAAGAAGGACTTGCGCTGATTAATGGTACACAGGCGATGACAGCGATGGGAGTCGTCGGTTATTTAGAAGCTGAACAACTTGCTTACCAGTCGGAAGCAATCGCGGCTATGACATTTGAAGGGTTAAAAGGAATTATCGATGCCTTCGACGAGTCCATTCATTTGGCAAGAGGCTATCCGGAGCAGGTTGATGTTGCGGAACGATTTCGGATGTATGTGAAAGGAAGCAAACTCACTACGGAACAAGGTGAAGTTCGTGTGCAAGATGCCTATTCGTTACGGTGCATCCCGCAGGTCCATGGTGCTACCTGGCAAACTTTGAATTATGTAAAAGAAAAGCTTGAGATTGAAATCAATGCAGCTACAGATAATCCGCTTATTTTCGATAGTGGTGAAAAGGTTATCTCTGGCGGGAATTTTCATGGCCAACCGATAGCGTTTGCGATGGATTTTATGAAAATTGCAGTTGCAGAGCTTGCTAACATCTCAGAACGGAGAATCGAACGTATGGTGAATCCGCAACTAAGTGGATTGCCACCGTTCCTATCAGCAAACCCAGGTGTTGAATCTGGTGCAATGATCTTACAGTATTCGGCAGCTTCGCTTGTTTCAGAAAATAAGACGCTGGCACATCCAGCCAGTGTGGATTCAATCCCATCATCTGCCAATCAGGAAGACCATGTCAGTATGGGGACAATCGGTTCACGGCATGCCTATCAGATCATTCAAAACACAAGAAGAGTTCTCGCGATAGAATGGTTTTGCGCAATGCAGGCTATTGAATTTAACGGTATAGAAAACATGGCGCCAAGAACACAAAAGGTGCACAAAAAAGGCCGGGAAGTGGCAGAGAGTATAACGACAGACCGTGTCTTCTCCTACGATATCGAACGTCTCACTACTGAATTAAAGGATAGTGATTGGAAGCGTTTATTAATTCATCAATGAGGTATGCAGTCAAATAAAAGAAATGGAGGGATTTTGATGAAAAAGACAATACAAGCTCCTAGAGGAACGGAATTAACGACAAAAGGATGGGTGCAGGAAGCGGCTCTCAGAATGTTAATGAATAACCTTGATCCTGAGGTAGCCGAAAATCCTGAAGAACTCGTTGTATACGGTGGTATCGGGAAAGCGGCTCGGAATTGGGAGAGCTTTGATGCGATTGTTTCGGCTTTAAAAAGATTAGAGAACGATGAAACGCTGATGATCCAATCAGGTAAGCCTGTTGCAGTTTTTCGCTCACATAAAGACGCGCCTAGAGTATTGATCGCAAACTCTAACCTTGTACCAGCATGGGCCGATTGGGAGAACTTCCGTGAGCTCGAAAAGAAAGGCTTAATCATGTACGGACAAATGACTGCTGGAAGCTGGATTTATATTGGAACACAGGGAATCCTTCAAGGAACTTATGAAACATTTGCAGAAGCAGCTCGCAAGCATTTCAATGGATCACTAGAAGGAACACTTACAGTTACAGCAGGATTAGGTGGAATGGGTGGTGCTCAACCACTTGCCGTTACTATGAACGGGGGTGTCGTCATCGCCATCGAAACCGACCCAGTGCGGATTGAGCGGAGAATCCAGACACGCTATTGTGATACGAAGGCAACCAGTTTAGATGAAGCCCTTCAATTGGCGAAGGAAGCAATGGAAGAAAAGAAACCGCTATCGATTGCCTTACTAGGTAATGCAGCTGAAATACTTCCTGAACTAGTCAATCGTGGTGAGAAACCTGATCTAGTGACAGATCAAACATCAGCGCATGACGTTCTGAATGGTTACTTGCCAATTGGTTTTACATTGGAGGAAGGTGCGGAACTCCGAGAACGAGATCCTGAAGCGTACATTTTAAAATCCAAGCAAAGCATCAAGCAACATGTTCAAGCAATGGTTGATCTACAAAAAGCTGGATCCATCGTTTTTGATTACGGAAACAACATTCGTCAAGTCGCAAAGGATGAAGGCTTCGAGGACGCATTTGCTTTTCCGGGATTCGTACCTGCATTCATTCGACCGATGTTTTGTGAAGGTAAAGGACCATTCCGTTGGGTTGCACTATCCGGTGACGAGCGGGATATCCATGCGATTGACGATAAGATTTTACAAGAATTTGCTGATGATGAACATTTATGCAATTGGATCAAGATGGCCAAAGAAAAGGTTGCCTTTCAAGGATTACCATCACGAATTTGCTGGCTTGGGTATGGTGGGCGAGCACGGTTAGGAAAGATTATTAACGACATGGTTGCCAACGGTGAGGTGAAAGCTCCAATTGTCATCGGTCGTGACCACCTCGATTGTGGATCAGTAGCCTCCCCGAACAGGGAAACAGAAGCGATGAAGGATGGCAGTGATGCAATCAGTGACTGGCCAATTTTAAATGCAATGATCAATGGTGTGAACGGAGCTAGTTGGGTATCGGTTCACCATGGCGGCGGTGTAGGTATGGGTTACTCACAACATGCTGGAATGGTTATTGTTGCAGATGGTACAGAGGAAGCAGCCGAACGCTTAGATCGTGTACTCACTTCAGATCCCGGTATGGGAGTAGCAAGACATGCTGATGCAGGGTATGAGCTAGCCATCCAAACTGCAAACGATAAAGGGGTTCAAATCCCGATGCTGGATGCACAAAAACTAACGAAAGGAAGTGCTGAGTAGTCGTGACAAACCAAGTAGATACTTTACTTTACAATATAGGACAATTATTAACAATGGACGGCAAAGAGGGAGTTAGAAAAGGACCGGATATGATGGAGATTGGTCTTGTTGAACAAGCGACCGTTGCTGTTAAGGACGGGAAAGTCATTTATGCGGGACCAGCAGAGAACGCTCCTCAGTTTGAAGCAAATGAGGAAATCGATTGCCATGGGAAGCTCGTTACACCGGGACTTGTGGATCCACACACCCACCTCGTCTTTGGGGGATCACGTGAACATGAACTCGCGCTTAAGCAACAAGGCGTACCATACCTTGATATTTTAAAACAAGGTGGCGGAATCTTATCGACTGTTAATGCGACACGTGATGCAAAGGAAGAGGAGCTATACAATAAGGCACTTTTTCATCTCGATCGCATTATGAGCTATGGAGTAACCACGATGGAGGCGAAAAGCGGCTATGGTCTTGATGAATTAAATGAGCTGAAGCAGCTAAGGGTAACTAAGCAGCTCCAAAAGGATCATCCGCTCGATATCGCTTCTACTTTTCTAGGAGCTCACGCTATTCCGCCCGAATATAAGGACGATCCTGATGCTTTCTTAAGCGAAATGCTTCGGGTGATGGAAGTGGTTAAGGAAGAGAATCTCGCACAGTTTACCGATATTTTCTGTGAAACGGGTGTCTTTACGGTCGAACAGTCCCGTAAGTATTTAGAAAAGGCAAAGGAATTGGGCTTTGAAGTCAAAATTCATGCGGATGAGATTGACCCCCTTGGTGGAACGGAAATGGCTTGTGAAGTGGATGCCATTTCAGCTGACCATCTTGTCGGTGCTTCTGAAAAGGGAATTGAAAAGCTTGGGGAAAGCAGAACAATCGCTGTACTTCTTCCAGGCACCACTTTTTACTTGAACAAAAATGAGTTTGCGAAGGCTCGCGATATGATTGAACATAATGCAGCTGTGGCACTTGCAACTGACTTTAACCCAGGTAGTTCGCCGACTGAAAACTTGCAGCTCATTATGAATCTAGCAGCCTTAAAGCTAAGGATGAAGCCTGAGGAAATTTGGAACGCTGTAACCGTCAATGCTGCCCATGCAATTGGTTATGGAGAACGGGCAGGTAAGATCAAAGAAGGCAGAAATGCAGATATTGTGATCTGGGATGTTCCGAATTACCTCTATATTCCTTATCATTACGGCGTGAACCATGTGAATACGGTTATAAAAGGTGGAGCAGTGGCTTATAAAAGGGGTGAGCAGCTTGGGCGAGTTACCGTATCTTAAAACGTCAGGTCAGGCAGACTCCGGGATAGCCACGTCACCAAGCTCACGAGATTATACGTGAATGGGATAAATCTGAAAAGGTGAGCGGTGTAATCCTTACTTTTTTAATCAATCGAATATAAAGTGTGGGCTTGTAGAGATGATCGATTCTCTACAAGCCTTTTCTGTGTTTTTAAGATGAAAATCATTCATTTTTGCTGCTTTTTCTAAATCTTTAAATAGGACAAGCGGTACATATAACTGAATTCCCTCTGCAATAAATACACCGGATTACATAGTTTTAAAAGTTGATTAGTTCCCTCTAATTCCTCATTCCATAATAGGTCTAATGTATTACGATTTAATTACATAATGTTTCAAAAACTCTATGAAAAAACAATTTTAAGAGGTTGTTCAAAAAGTCCGGTAAAAATAGCTGTCGAATTTCTTCGTTCCTTGGAAAAGGAGTACACTTTTCCGGCGTGCGAGGCAATGCTTCCGTAGAATATTCTTGTGCTCGGTCTCTTCGGACTTGCACACGGACGTGCTGACTTCGACGTTTTCACAGGACGTGAAGTACTAAGTCGAAGTTCCATATGTACCTGCGTCTACAAGCGTATTCTTGGATGTAAGCTTCCTCGGTACAACTCGTAGTGTTTATGCAAGTACCGCTCGTCGTTCCGGTCCTCGAGACTTTTCGCGCCTCGAACTTCTCGGCTCTTTTTATCCTCTTTTTTGAACACGCACTTTAAGGGAGGAAAAGGAATGAAAAAGAAACATGTTGTCGCTTCTGCCGTTTTGGCGACGAGTATGCTGTTCACTTCACTCGGAGGTGCCGGTGCCGCCGACCATGAAAAGAAAGCTCCGACAAAACCGGATATGGCACCAGCTATGGTCAACTTAGACAACAACAAAATTTTTGATAATCTCGAAGTTAAGCTCGCAAAGAAAGAGGCAAATGAAAAGATTCCGGTCATCATTCAGTTCGATGAATCAAAGACAAATGGAAAGGCGCAAAAAGCGATCCAGAAAAGTCTAGGGAAATTCAAGACAAAACACGTGTATAATAGTGCACTCAATGGAGTAGCAGTTTCAATGACGAAAAGGCAAATCAAGATGCTTGAAAAGATTCCATTTGTAAAATCGATTGAATTCGATGCACCTGTAAAGGCTTTAAATGGGTCTGCAAATAAATGGTTTGGAACAGAGAAGGCTCGAAGTGATTTCAACTTAACTGGTGACCTCGATGGGAACCCGAATTCCTACTCGAAAGACGATGCAGTTGTCGCAGTTATAGACACAGGTATTGATGCGAGTCATGTGGACCTTGATGAGGGAAAAGTGATTGGGTGGTTGGACTTGGTTAATGGCCGTTCAACACCTTATGATGATCAAGGTCACGGCACACACGTTTCAAGTACGGTCGCTGGTGACGGAGATGGCAATGCGGATCATAAAGGAGTAGCACCTGAAGCAGCATTGGTAGGTGTAAAAGTTCTTGATAGCCAAGGAAGCGGAAGTATGAGTGATGTTACAGCTGGTATCGACTGGGCTGTTCAGAATAAGGACAAATACGGTATCGAGGTGCTTAGCCTAAGTCTCGGAACTTCAGGAAGCTCTGACGGAACCGATTCTACTTCCCAGGCTGTAAATAATGCAGTGGACGCGGGACTTGTCGTTACTGTAGCGGCTGGTAATTCTGGACCTAGTAAACAAACGGTTGGATCTCCCGGTGCGGCTGAAAAAGTCATTACCGTTGGTGCAGGTTCGGACCTCGGTGTAGGTGGTTACTTCCTAGCTGACTTCTCCAGCCGCGGTGAAACAGCAGATGGACGAATTAAGCCTGACATTGTTGCACCTGGATATCAGATAACCGCGGCTGCAGCAAACAGTGGTAATGGATATGCAACCTACAGTGGTACAAGTATGGCAACACCTTTTACAGCTGGGACGGTAGCGCTAATGCTTGATGCGAACCCTTCTCTTACACCCAATCAAGTTAAAACCATTCTTGCGGATACTTCACAGGATTGGGGTCCAGCAGGGAAAGATGTAGATTACGGGCATGGGATGCTTGATGGTTATGCAGCGATTGAGGATGCAGGAAATCTGAACGGCACAAATATTGCAAAACCAAACCATTTTGCCAAACAAAATTCACTAGGCAATACGGGAAGCGCTGATGAGTATTCCTTTAATGTTACAAATACGAACTATCCGGTTGCCGTGACGATGATCATTCCGGAATGGCAGCCAGGCTTCTGGTTCTGGGGGAGTGAACCAGACTTTGATGTATACGTTTATAATCAGTCCGGGCAGGTCGTTGCGGAAGCAGAAGGAGCAGAACGCCAAGAAACCATTTCGTTTAATCCGACGAGCACGGGAACGTACACTGTAAAAGTTTCTTCTTATGACGGAAGTGGCGATTACTATCTTGATTTAAGTGCGGGAGCCAGTGGGTTAAATTTGACTTCAGATCAGTAAACAAAATAAGTGCGAGGAATCGCGAATTAAGATTAGAGGGTTCCCCGATAACGAAAACACCTTCGATTCTCTACGGTAAGGAATCGAAGGTGTTTTTATTGCACGTTAAGAAAGTATAAAAGTTTGCGGCATGGATGTAATGTCCAGCTTCAGCGCCCAACCACTTGGATCACTTCAGGCCTCCTGCGGCGGCAACAGCCTCCTCGTCGGTCTTCCAGTGACCTTCGTGGCTAAGCAGGGCGCTTGCGCTTTTCTTAATGAGTATTTTTCCTAATCATTTTAATTTTCTAAAAAAGTAGTTGACCGATAATTAGCACTAATCTATACTATTAATAACTTCACAGGAGAAACTAATAAAAATATAATCATTTTTCTAAGTTATATTTATGTTTTTTGCTTTATATACCATTTTTTAGTGATAGTTAATAACATGATGTGAATAGGTGATGTAATGAAAATAAAAAACCAAGACTTTTTGAAAAAAGAAAATCAAAGCTTAGTATTGGAAATTATTCTTAATCAAGGGCCGATTTCTCGTGCTGAAATTGCTAAACGGACAATGATGAGCCCAACTTCGGCATCACGGATCGTTGCTTCTTTACTTGAAGTAGAATTGATTCGTGAAGTCAATTTAATAAGTGACGGAATAGGTAGGAAAGCAACTTACTTTGTTCCTAATGAAAATTCAGTAATATCTATTGGCGTAGAGATTGACCAAAACGCAATACGCATTGGTTTCATGAATTTTGTCGGTAATTTAGTTGTGCTTGAACATTTTAATTACCAGCCGGTTGATCCGGGCGAGACGATTCAATATATCACTAATAAAATTCGTAATATTATTAATCGAGAAAATATAACTTTCGAACAGATTGCTGGAATCTGTTTGGGATTACCTGGTCTAATTCAAAACGAGACAGGGATGATTAAATTATCTGCACAATTTAACTGGAAACAGGTTCCTTTAGGTGAAATGTTAGAAGAGAAAATAGGTTTTCAGGTGTTTGTCGATAATGAATTAAAGTTAAAAGCACTTGCGGAATACATCACTAATCCAGAGCCGGAAAAAGAAAATATGGCAATGATCGGATTTGGTAGTGGTGTAGGATCTGCTTTGGTCACTAAAGGTGATATTTACCGTGGAGAAGGAAATTTTTCGGGAGAGATTGGACATACAATAGTTGATCCTTATGGAATTTATTGTCCTTGTGGTAATTTCGGATGTTTACAAACATATATCGCTGAAAAATTTCTGTTAGCGGAAGCATCCAAAACGAAGTCTATAGAAAATATCCAAGAGTTAATTTCTGAATCTGAAAATAAGGAAAAATGGGCAATAAACATATTGGATAAAGCTATTACATATGCGGCAATTACGATTAATAATGTGGTTTGTGTATATAATCCAGACACTGTGGTCTTATCTGGTAGTTTAATTGAAAATTATCCAGTAATAAAAGAAAGAATTCTAGAAAAGTGTAAAAATCAAATATGGACCCCTGTGAATAATACATTTGAATTACGAACGACAAAAACAGGTGTTGAGGGTGTAGTAGTTGGAGCAGCAATAAGTGTTCAACGTCATTTTATTAAAAATATTCAATTTAATAGAGAGGTT
Organism: Pseudalkalibacillus decolorationis; assembly: GCF_024609785.1. Taxonomy (GTDB): domain Bacteria; phylum Bacillota; class Bacilli; order Bacillales; family Fictibacillaceae; genus Pseudalkalibacillus; species Pseudalkalibacillus decolorationis. The sequence continues at coordinate 22,161 of NZ_JANHJQ010000011.1, read as the reverse complement.
TAAATTATGACATATCCAATCATTGCAGAAGAATACAGGGGTGGAAAGTTAGAAAATACCCATCAAGGACTTGTTTGTGTTCTTAACGATAGAAAGGAAGTCGTTTTTGAGAAGGGGAATTCTGATCATCATGTTTTTTACCGGTCAGCAATGAAACCGCTTCAAGCTATACCTATATTTACAACCAATGTGATCGAAAAATATTATCTCAATAATAAGGAAGCGGCTTTATTTACTGCTTCACAGCGAGGAGAGCAATATCATCAAGATGCATTAGAAAGCCTTATAAAGAAACTGAAAATATCGGAGGAACTACTTGTCTGTAATCAAAGCTATCCGCTTAATGAACAACCGAAACAAAAATACATTTGGGAACATAAACCACAGCGTAAACTGTTACATAATTGCGCAGGTAAACACTTAGGTTTTTTGGCGTATGCGAGAGAAAGAGGATTCGGGCTAGATAGATATGAAGAGATGGAGCATCCTCTGCAACAGGAAATCCTCCATCATGTAGCTGATCTATCTGAAACTTCTATAAGTCAAATAAATACTGCTATCGATGGATGCGGTGTCCCAGTACATGGGGTTCCTTTGAAAAATATGGCTATTTCTTTTTTGAAATTTATGGCTCCAGAATTAATTGAAGATATGCAAACAGCTAATGCAGTAAAGAAAATCGGTAAGGTAATGAATGAACATCCAGAAATAGTGGCATCACATAATTTCATCTGTACCGTACTACTTGACGACCATAATATTATTGCCAAAGGGGGTGCGCAGGGAGTTTATTGTTTAGCGTTAAAAAAAGAAAGAATAAGCATTGCCTTAAAAGTCTTAAGCGGATCTGAACTTATTTGGCCAGTCTTGGTTGCTGAAATATTAAAAAAGCTAAATTACAGCAATAAGGCAACGATTGATCGTTTATTACAACTTCGATCAAAAAACATAGAAAATGACAATGGAAAGATCATTGGTGAGACCAAAATTTTATTATAAGTAGGGGAGGATAAAAATGAAAAAACGTTGTTTAAGTTTAATGTTTCTTCTAGCAACACTACTAGTTGTGAGCACCGCTTGTTCATCTAATTCTGCTTCAGATGGCAATAATGCTAAAAACGACGATAAGGAAATTACAATTGCAATTGATCAAAATTTTGTAACGCTGGATCCACATAATGCTGGGGACACTGTTTCTATTTTTGGTACAAGGGCAATGTATGAAGGGCTTGTGGGTTTTGACAAAGAAATGAATGTAGTGCCTGTTTTGGCTGAGGATTATACAGTTAGTGAAGATGCTCTGACATACACGTTCAAACTTAGAAAAGATGTAGTATTCCATGATGGTGAGCCGTTTAACGCTGAAGCAGTAAAAGTAAACTTTGATCGAATAATGAATGAAAATAATGATTTACGAGCTAAACGAAATTTTCAATACGTAGAGAGTCTAGAAATCGTTAATGAATATGAAGTTAAATTTACCCTTAACCAACCGTTCAGTGCAATGTTGAATAAATTTGCGATGGTACCTTTTATCAGTCCTAAGGCAATAAATAACAAAAGTAAGGATGTCGGCTTAAATCCGGTAGGAACAGGTCCATTTAAATTTAATGAATGGAATCAAGGTGATTCTCTAGTGGTAGAAAAGTTTGATGATTACTGGAATCCTGATACCACCAATGTTGAAAAAGTAACATTTAAGCCAGTCCCAGAAAATGGAGCACGTGCCGCAATGTTAAAAACAGGTGAAGCTGATTTTGTCTATCCTGTGCCTCAACAAAAGGTAAAAGACTTGGAAAATGAAAATGGAGTCGTAATTGAAAAAACCCCTTCAACGATAGCAAGATATGTATCTATTAATACATTTAAAGAACCATTTAATAATGAAAAAGTTAGAAAAGCTATGAACTATGCAGTAAATAAAGATGCATATATTAAAGTTGTTAAAAATGGATATGGAGAAATTTTAGATTCAACAATGTCTTCTGAAACTCAGTATTATTCTCAGCAAGAGCCATACGCCTTTAACTTGGATAAAGCTAAACAATTAATGAAAGAAGCAGGATACGAAGATGGATTTGAAGCGGAAATTTGGGGAAATACAAGCTCTGAAACAATTAAAGGTATGGAATTTGTGAAGCAACAACTAGCTCAAATTGGTATTGATGTAACGATAAAGTCAATGGAAGAAGGAACATTATCAGACGAAATTTATACACCTAAGACGCCAGAAGAGTCTAAGGTTCAAATGTGGTACGTAAGTTGGTCTCCTTCTTCAGGTGATGCAGATGGAGCAACGCGTTCTCTATTTAGCAGTGATTACTTTCCACCGAATGGAGCAAACACAGCTTACTATAATAATAATCAAGTAAATAATTGGATCAATGCAGCAAACGAAACGTCTGATACAACTGAACAAGAGAAAATCTACGCTGATATCCAAAGTACAGTATATGATGATGCACCATGGATTTTCTTAGCTTCAGATACTATATTATCTGGATATAACGAAAAGTTAGAAGGAGTTTATGTTTTACCAGATGGATCCGTCAGCATTAAAGAAGCTCAATTAAAATAAATTTTAAATGTGGGAGCTGACCAATGTTAGCTCCCCTTTATTGGAGGTGCTGAATGATATGTGGCAATACATAATAAAACGTGTTCTTGGTCTTATACCTCTTATACTTGTTGTATCTTTTGTAATTTTCATGTTTATTCATTTAATTCCTGGAGACCCTGCTAGATTAATAGCTGGTAAAAAAGCAACATTAGAAGAAGTACAGGTGATCAGAGAAAACCTAGGTCTGAATAAACCTTTAATTGAACAATATATCGTCTATTTAAAAGACTTGCTAGCTGGTAATTTGGGGTATTCTATCCAATCCGGTGCTCCTGTGAGCGAGTTAATTGGAGAACGGATAATGCCAACGCTTGGATTAACCTTTATTAGCATTGTTTGGGCGCTCGTTGTCGGTATTTTATTAGGCGTGATTTCTGCGGTTTTTCGAAACAAGTGGCCAGACCACATTGGTATGGTTACGGCTGTATCTGGTATATCACTTCCAAATTTTTGGGTAGGACTTGTATTGATTCAATTATTTTCAGTCCAACTAGGATTATTACCAACTGGCGGAGCAGAGGATTGGAAAAGCTACCTTATGCCTTCGTTCGCCTTGGGAGCGGGTATTATGGCAATGATTGCAAGGTTTACGCGTTCGTCGCTTGTAAATACATTAAAGCAAGATTACATACGTACTGGTCGTGCAAAAGGGCTAAGTGGCAATGCAATTGTCTTTGGACATGCTTTAAAGAATTCCTTAATTCCTGTAGTTACTATTGCAGGGCTTCAGTTTGGCTTTCTATTAGGGGGTTCGGTAGTTGTTGAAACCGTTTTCAGTTTCCCAGGACTAGGAAGACTACTAATTGATTCCATTCAAATGCGTGATTATCCAGTAGTCCAAGCAGAAATTTTACTTTTTTCACTACAGTTTATTTTAGTAAACCTACTTGTTGATATCATTTATAGCTTTTTAAACCCTAAAATACGGTATGAATAAAATAAGAAAAGTACTATTGGAGGTTGAATATGAGCAACATTCAATCAGAAGTTGTCACTAGAGAACAAATAGTGAATGAAAAAAAGGAAATTCGATTCTATAATTTCTGGAGAGATTTCCGTAAAAAGAAGCCTGCACTAATTTCTTTATTCTTCATTCTTTTTTTGATAATCACGATGATCATTGGTCCGTATGTTGTACCGTATGAACCTGCAGAACCCGATTATAATAAAGTACTTGAGTCTCCTACACTACAACATATTTTTGGTACGGATGCATTTGGTAGGGATATATTAAGTAGATTAGCAGTAGGAGCAAGAGTAACATTATCTGTCAGTATATCGGCAGTATTGTTAGGTGCGGTAGTTGGAACAATTCTTGGATTGGTGAGTGGCTTTTTCGGTAAATGGGTTGACCGTGCGGTTATGCGGGTATGTGATGTGCTATTTGCATTCCCTGATTTAATTTTAGCGATTGGAATTGTTGCAATTTTAGGGCCTGGTTTAAATAACGTTGTCATTGCTGTTTCCTTTTTTAGTATACCTTCATTTGCTCGTATTGTCCGCAGTGCAACATTAGAGGCAAAAGAAATGCTTTTCGTTGAAGCTACAAGATCTATTGGTGCAAGCAACCGCCGGATTATTTGGAAACACATTTTTCCTGAAACGGTGCCAACCATTATCGTTTACTTTACTATGAAAGTCGGTACAGCAATATTAGCTGCGGCCAGTCTAAGTTTTCTAGGACTAGGAGCAGAGCCCTCTTCTCCGGACTGGGGTGCAATGCTTAGTAAGTCAAGAGATTATATAGATTCATCCTTTCACCTTGTTTTTTTCCCAGGGCTGATTATTTTTTTAACCGTTTTAGCGTTTAATTTGTTAGGTGATGGGCTGAGAGATGTGTTAGACCCTAAAACAAAAGACTAAAGGAGTGTACATGATGGATCAGCTGCTCCAAGTGAAGAATTTAAAAACCGCTTTCAGAACAGACCATGGTATGCAAACTGTTGTACATGGGATTAGCTTTCATGTTAATAAAGGTGAAATAGTTGGGATAGTCGGAGAGTCAGGGTGTGGAAAAAGTGTAACGTCCCTGTCCATCATGAGACTTTTGCATGATACTCCTGGAGAAATTATAGATGGGGAGGTTATTTTTAAAGATCAGAATTTACTTCCACTACCAGAGAAAAAAATGAAAAGTTATCGGGGTAAAGAATTATCAATGATATTTCAGGAACCAATGACATCATTGAATCCGGTTTTAAAAATTGGCAAGCAGCTAAGAGAACCAATTCAACTCCATTTAAAAGTGTCAAAGCCAGATGCGCATCAACATGCGATAAAAATACTAGAATCTGTAGGTATACCACGCGCAAAGGAAATAATGGAAGAATATCCTCATCAGTTATCAGGTGGTATGAGACAAAGAATTATGATTGCGATGGCGGTTTCTTGTAAACCATCTTTATTAATAGCAGATGAACCTACAACAGCATTAGACGTCACCATTCAAGCACAAATATTAAATTTAATGAAAGATATTCAACAACAGAGTAACATGGGGATTTTAATGATTACACATGATTTAGGTGTGGTCGCTGAGGTATGTGATCGTGTCATTGTGATGTATGCTGGAAGAATTGTCGAAGAATCCACTATAGTCGAACTATTTGAGAAACCAAAACACCCTTATACGAAAGGGCTAATTGCATCTGTTCCAAAAATCGGTTCAGGTGTTAACAGGTTACATTCAATCCCAGGAACAGTTCCAAGCCCAACAAACATGCCTATAGGATGTAAGTTTGCACCAAGGTGTAAAGATGTGTTGGATATGTGTCATATAGAAGAGCCGAGTTTAATAGAAAAAGATGGACATTCATGTCGATGCTGGCTATATCAAGACCAAAGACAGGGGGCGATTATAAATGAATGATGAAATATTAATTGATATTAAAAATGTTAAAAAGTATTTCCCTCTCTCAAAAAAGTGGTTTGCTGAGAAAAGGTATGTAAAGGCGGTAGATGGAATCTCATTTTTTATAAAAAAAGGGGAGACGTTTGGATTAGTAGGAGAATCTGGCTGTGGTAAGTCAACTACCGGACGTTTGATCAATGGCTTAATAAAAGTTGATTCTGGCGAGGTCAATTTTAAAGGAACCAACCTAGCAAACGTTTCTGAAAAAAGTTGGAAACAATATCGAAAACCAATGCAAATGGTTTTTCAAGATCCTTATGCCTCCCTCAGTCCACGAATGAAGGTAAAAGATATTTTATTAGAGCCACTATTGATTCACTATCCTAAAATGCCGAGAAATGAGAAAAAAATGCTTGTCACAGAGCTTCTGGAAAAATGCGGAATTAGTGAGTTCCATTTGGATAAGTACCCTCATGAGTTTAGCGGGGGGCAAAGACAAAGAATTGGAATTGCTCGATCATTAATTTTACGTCCTGAACTGATTATTGCTGATGAACCGGTTTCTGCTTTAGATGTTTCGATACAATCCCAAATCTTAAATTTAATGAAGGATTTGCAAGAAGAATTTGGTCTTACATATTTATTTATTTCACATGACCTTAGTGTAGTTGAGCACATTAGTGATAGAGTCGGGGTGATGTACTTAGGAAGCTTAGTAGAGATAGCGACTAAACAACAAATATTTGAAGACCCTAAGCACCCCTATACACAAGCATTATTATCATCCATTCCCCAACCCGATCCTAAGAAAAAGCGTGAATCAGTAATTCTAAGCGGAGAAATTCCAAGCGCTTCCAATCCACCTAGTGGTTGTAAATTCCATACAAGATGTCCAGTTGCTATGGATATTTGTAAAGAAAAGGTGCCCGAATTACAACAACTAGATATAGAACAGAATGTAGCATGTCATTTATATTGATTTAAAAGTTCATATTCAAATCCTCTTAAAGTGCGTGTTCAAAAAGGAGGATAAAAAGAGCCGAGAAGTTCGAGGCGCGAAAAGTCTCGAGGACCGGAACGTATGCTATTAATACGTGAGGACCGAAGAGACCGAGCAACGAAGAAATTCGATAGCTATTTTTACCGGACTTTTTGAACAACCTCTTAAAGGAGTTTTATTGGGTGAATATTACAATCGTTCCTATTAATGATGTTGAATATAAAGAGGATCTTATCGTCCATAGTCGTATGAAGTTTCTGAAAGTCTATCGTAATGCGATTTTTAAAGGAAGTTATACAAGGCGGAGGTTGATTAAAAGTATGATGATTGAAGTTATCGTTCAAAACGGCCAGGAAGCAATTCAAGCCGAGAAGCTCGGAGCAGACAGAATTGAATTAGTATCAGCTATACAGGAGGGCGGCTTAACCCCAAGTTATGGGACTGTAAAGCAAGTGTTGGGAAGTGTATCTATCCCGGTTCAGGTAATGATTCGTCCTCACAGCTATCATTATTGTTACACAGATGGCGATTTGCAAATTATTCGTGAAGATATCAAAAAAGTATTGGAGCTTGGCGGGACAAATATCGTTTTTGGGACGCTGAATAAAAATAACACGATTAATGAACGAATCCTGGAGAATATTATTGGGGTATCCCCGCAATTAGACATTACTTTTCACAGAGCATTTGATGAGGTACCCTCATTAAACGAAGCATATGAAACATTGAATAAATACAAAGAGAATGTTAAACGTATCTTAACTTCAGGTGGCGAAGAGAGTTGTGTGGATGGTAAAAAGAAACTTCGGGACCTTGTAAGTACTGCTAAAAAAAAGGATGGACCTAAAATAATGCCTGGTGCGGGTCTAACGCACGATAATATTCAAGACATTCATAACACGGTAAATGCGGATCAATATCATTTTGGAAAAGCTATAAGGGTGGACCATTCCTTTGCGAATGATTTTGATGAAAATTTGTTTAAGTTCATTAATAATAAACTAAGAGGATAAATATGCTAGATTTATTCAAGACCATTCTGAAATAGGTCATTCCCTTGCGCTTATACTATAGAAAGTATAAAAATACTTTCTATAGTATAAGCGCAACTAAGGCTCAGCCGGCGCCAAAGGCTTGGCTTTGCCCAGTTTTCTTTAAAATACTTTCACTAGTTAAGAAAACTAATAATGCTCCATGTGGTATAATATAGGTTGAAAGGGAGTGACCATTTATGAGGTGCAACCTTTATAACAATGGTGATATTGTCAAAATTCACAAAACTGGTGAGTCAGTAACAATCTTGAAATGGCAATATGTCGAACATATGAAAAGATACTCTTATATAGTTCAAGAACATCCAGGTACATTTTATTTTGAAGAAGAATTTCAAAATGAAAAAACAACAAACAAAAAATAAATTGACAGATAAATTGTAAAAAGACCTCATATTCACCTGGAATATGAGGTCTTTTTACTGTTATGAGTAAATACCAAGTTTCTTTATTGACCTAAACGGGCGCTTACGCTTTTCTTACACGTTAAGAAAGTATAAAAGTTTGCGGCATGGATGTAATGTCCAGCTTCAGCGCCCAGCCACTTGGATCACTTCAGTCCTCCTGCGGCGGCAACAGCCTCCTCGTCGGTCTTCCAGTGACCTTCGTGGCTAAGCAGGGCGCTTGCGCTTTTCTTAAGAGGCATCAGCAGTACGGTTCCGGTTGACAAATCGTTGAATCAAACTAGTTTTCAACTCAATGATTGGTTGCGCGAATGTAATAATCGGTTTGGATGACAATGCTAGTGTTACAACTACCGCGAGTCCAAATAGAACAAGATAATTACCTGTTTCATCAACTAAGCTGTAGAACGGTGTTAGTGAGAATAGTTTAATGATAAATCCGTGTAAAAGGTAAACGTAAAGTGTTCTTCCACCGAGATGTGTGAAAAACATTTTTCTTCTCGGTACAATCGTCATAAAGCTAAACGTTGCAATGAACATTAAGCCATACATCAAGAGTCGCATTACTGCTGCCTGACCTACATCTACCCCAAGTTCTTCATAGGAAGAAGATGCAAGCAACCAATCCTTTGCTTCCTGCGGGAAGAAGAAGAAATAGCTGACAAACATACTAACAAGTAAGACTCCCGCTGCAATTCGTTTTTCAGGTTGTAACAATGCATAGAAATGTTCCTTTTTCAGCAAGAAGCCTAATAAAAAGACTGGGAAGAATACAAAGGTTCTGGATAAGCTTAGGTAAGTACCGATATCCTGAATATAACCCGCAAATACTCCAATCGTAAGTGCGACCCCCATCATTATTGCTGGATGTTTGAAGCGTGCAAACAAGATAAGGAGTACATTCCAAAATACCATGCTTAGTAAAAACCACAATGTCCAATACGGGTCAAAAAGGCTGAAGCTCTCTTCACCATTCTTTACTGTGTAGAACACGAAATAAACCAGTTGAAAAATAAAATATGGAATCAAGATCTTTTTGAAAATCTTCTTTAGATAGCCTTCTTTAAAAATTCCTTTCGAGAAGAATCCCGCTATCATAATAAAAGCAGGCATGTGGAAAGTGTAGACAAAGTTGTATACTGTATATAGTAATTCACTGTTTGATTTGTGTGGACTAATAAAATGCCCAAATACAACAAGGAAAATTAAAATGAATTTTGCATTATCAAAGTAATATTCTCGTTGTTTCGTTTTCATAATCCGTTCCTCCAGATGCTTATATATTTTTGTGCAATAGAATCTGTAAGATCGTTCTATTGTAGAAAGTCGGCTGAAAATAATAATTTACAACTTAAATGGGTCCTAGCCATTCTTTCTTAAGGATGGGTTGCCTGTTCTCTAACATACCCCATCAGATTATGAATCAATCCTCTGTCATTAATTTAATTCGGAATTGTAATCGTTTTGGTGGAGGTTGTAAAAGGTTCTTAATAAAAGGGCATTTTTTGTAACAAACATGTAACGATTAGGATGGATTTATATGGATAAAACGTATTATAAAATAACTTTCAGGGATCAAAATTAAAGTTTGTTTTTCAATAATTTTGTCATTTATTATAAAGTGAATAAATTATTCAATATTGGGTTAAAGATCAAGGAAATAATCAATTTTTATAAAGAATAAATAATACTAACTTTTTGCTACCTTGAAATGATTAGATCAAAGAAATAGGTATATGAAATTAAGAAAATAAAGAAATATCCGACTAATTAATTGGTTTTGGCATGAAATTTGCAAATATAAAAAGACGAAAATAAAAATTAAAGAAGGAGGATTTTATGAACCCAGCCAATTTGAGTACAATTCAAACTAGAAAGTTAGAAAAGAAGGATATACCCCAATTATTACCTCTTATGTATGAATACATTGTCGACTTTTACAAGTGTCCTCGTCCAAGTGAGGGTTCACTTGAAAAGTTAGTGAATCATTTACTTGATAATCCTTCAGAGGGTATTCAGTTTGTTGCGGAGTCGGAAACAAACCAATTAGTTGGATTTGCTACATTATACTTTACGTTTAATACGCTAGAGGCAAAACGAATGGCTTTTTTATATGATTTGTTTGTATCACCCAATACAAGGGGCCAAAAGATCGGTGAAAGACTATTCAAAACTTGTCTTTCTCACATAAGAGAAAATGATTATTCTCATATGACTTGGGAAACTGCGCATGATAATGTAGTTGCTCAAGCATTATATGACAAGATGGGCGCAGATAAGGCTGTTTGGTTAAACTATGAAATAAAGTAGTTAAAAGATTTTCAATGTAAAAAAGGGAATGACTAAGCGTCAATCCCTCTTTTACTATAAAACTATTAACCTAAAATTTGTACTTCGACTGTTTGACGACCCCAGTTAACTGCTGTGTCTAACGATTGGAAATAGAGGTCAATTTCATTTCCGTCAATTCCTCCACCGGTATCTCCAGCAATCGCTCGACCATATCCCTCAACATATACTTCAGTGCCAAGTGGAATTACATCAGGGTCAACTGCGATAACTTTTTGATCAGGATTAGCATTTAAATCAATTCCTGTTGCTGTAACACCTGAACAACCATTACAGTTTGCTGTATAAGCGGTAGCTTCTACTGTAATTGTTTCCGTTGCCTCATCAGCAGGTGCTGTTTCTGAAGCAGGTTCCTCTTTTGGTTCTGGTTCAGCGGGCTCTTTTTTAGGTTCCGGCTCAGCAGCTTCTTCCTTTGGTTCTGTAGATGCTGCTACTGAATCTCCTTTAAGGTTGAATAAAGCTGCTTTTGTTACTGGACCTGCAATACCATCTATATTAAGATCGTTCTTTTCTTGAAAATCAATAACAGCTTGCTCTGTGATTGATCCGTATATACCATCAATATGGTAGTTATATAGTTTTAACTCAGCTAAGTATTTTTGAAGATGAGCAACTGCTTTACCGCGATCGCCTTTTTCTAATAGAGAAGTAGCTTCCTCCAGTACTTCAGCTGTCTCTTCATTCACTTGTCCAGTTGGTGTGATTCCATAATCTTCTTGGAATGCCTTAACACCGTTATAAGTAATATCTCCAAAGAAACCAGTTGATTTATGGTAGTCGAAGAATCCAATCTCTTTTAGGTCCTGTTGTAGTGTGTGAACATCGTCATGCCACATGTCCTTCTTCAGCGGGGTTTCAAGGTCCACTGCTTGTGTTGCAGCTGGTGCAAGTACAGCTGTGCCTGCAATTGCTGCAGTAAGTACCATTCTTTTTAGCATATAGAATGTTCCCTCCTTTTATGTTGAAACGCTTGTTATGCGTCCCATTTGCACATTCTACTAGCACAATGTAACATGACAATAATAAAACGATTACAAGCTCATTACGATTTAAAGACATGTCATTTTAGCATTGTCATAGTCCCAAAAGTAAGGTAAGATACCTTTAATTTACAACAAATTTGTAGTAGTAGGAGTTTGCGTAGGGGGTTCACAATGAAAAAATGGAAACGACCGTCCAAATGGGTACTCGTTGGAGTTCTATCAATCTTATTTATCCTGGTAATAGGTGGCTGGACCAGTTTGTCGTTGTTAAAAGATGTTAATGATGAAAAAGCATCATCGCTTGCAGAAGCAAAAGAACTCGGTAAAGTTAGAGCTGCATCTAGCGAAACTATTTTTGTGAATTCGGATAAAGAAGGAGAAATACACGCTGAAATAGGTCAAATGCATAACTATTTGAATGATTTACTTGGATGGGGAGCCTGGCAATCTGTTAATCCGGATAAGATGCAGGAGGAATTGGAAACAAAGCACAACTATATTGTAGAAACTCTAGTTCCTGAAACAAAAGGTACCTTGAAGAAAGATCTATTACGTGCTGCAAATGGGATACAAAAGGCTCTTGAAACAAATAAGGTGAAAAGTATGTTTGATACACATAGAATCTTTCATGATCTGGACGTGGTGATGAATGATATTGTCGTTGAGGATTATTGGGGAGTTACTGAAACCTTCGGAGCCACAAGTCCTTAATCGTAATAAAATTGTCATTTTTATCCTGTCCACTTTCCATTAATCTATGATAAAGTGTCAAGGTACGTGTTAAGGTTACATGGAGGGTGAGAATCTATGTTTAAAATATTGCTAATAACAATTTTGATTATCATTTTCGTCCTTGTTATTTTTTCTGTCGCCATTTCGAAGGGTTATTCATATAAACATACGGTTGATCCGATTGATAGTGATCAAAACCATGATAGAAATGGTGAAGATGAGGACAAGTTCAACGGATAAAGGCAGACTTTAATAAGTTTAAAAGTGTTTAGATTGGCTGTATACTTCAGTCAATCTTTTTATTTTGCTTTTTTTGCACATTAAGAACGGGGGAATAATAAATAATTAAAGAGGTGATTCTTTGAAAACAATCGTATTAGATCCAGGTCATGGCGGACAAGATACTGGAGCAACGTATCGACAGTATCGTGAAAAGGACTTTAATCTTGAGGTCGCATTGTTGGTGCGGAACTATTTATTAGAATCTTACTCGGCAAATGTATTGATGACACGAACGACAGATAAAACATTAACGCTCGCTGAACGGACTGAAATTGCTAATGATAAAAATGCGAACTTTTTCTGTTCTATTCATCACAATGCAGCGGGTGGTAGAGGATTTGAGAGCTATATTTATAGCGGTTCTGTTCCAGATAGCACAAAACGGATTCAAGACATCGTCCATCAAGAGGTTTATTATGCCATCGATCAATATGGTGTTGTGAACCGTGGACAGAAACGTGCAAACTTTTTTGTGTTACGAAACACGGAAATGGACGCTCTTCTTTTGGAGATCTTATTCATCGATAATGAACAAGATCTTCAATTGATATTAAATGATGAGTTCGTAAATGATGTTGCTAAAGCAGTTGCACAAGGTATCGCAAAGGCACTTTCATTACCTCGGAAAACGACAAAGCCTCCTGCAGGAAAAGTATTGTATAAAGTGATTGCGGGGTCTTTTAATGAAGAGGTGAACGCAGAAGAGCGCGTTGCATTTTTAAAGGATAAAGGTGTCGATGCTTGGATCTATCCTGTAACAATTGAGGGGCAGTTATTTTACCGAGTACAGGCTGGGGCTTTTGCAGAGAAAGAAAATGCACTCGAACAGGAGGTTAAAATTCAGCAGCTCGGTATTACCGATGCTTTCCTCGTGACTGAAGGAACATCGGAACCACCAGAGTCAGATAAACCAAGTAACCCTGAACCAGTCAAAGGCTTTTCCATTCTAGGACCGACACTATTGAGGCCTGAAACACTTCATCAATTTTTGGAAAGGGTAAACCCAAATGCTCCTGATTTAGCAGCACTTTACGTCGAATTAAGTCGGGTTTATGGTATTCGTGGTGATGTGGCATTTGCACAAGCCGTTCATGAAACGAACTATTTCCGTTTTACAGGTGTTGTTCAGCCTGGCCAGAATAATTACGCAGGTATTGGTGCGACTGGACCGAATGAACCGGGAGCAACATTTGCCACACCAAAAGAGGGTGTCCTAGCGCACTTACAGCATCTATTTGCTTATGCATCTACAGAACAGCCTCCATCTGAATTTGAAATCGTTGACCCTCGCTTTTCCTTAGTGAAACGCGGCTCAGCTAAAACGTGGATCCAACTCAATGGCAAGTGGGCAGTACCAGGCACCACTTACGGCCAACAAATCCTTGATTTATATGAAAGAATGCTCCAATTAGAAATTGAGTTAGTGAATGCACATATCGATCAACTTGAAAAGGCGAAACAACAATTGGATTAACAACATAATATTAAGTATCGCGGTAAAAATCCACTTTTCGCGGCATAAAACCTAGTATAGCGGCAAAATCTACTTTATCGCGGTAAATCTCCCATTGCCGCGGCAAAAACAATTTTTCCGCGGCAAAGTACCTTATTTGGAGAAGAACTAATATCTTATCTGTGTATGTACTCATCTCAAGCACGAAAACAGGCGACTATCCTGATTAGTGTTACAATTAAAGGTATGATATCGCAGTTTTAAGTGAGCTAAGGGATGAGCAGCATGAAAAATTGGAGACGCAGTGCACGATTTTTATGGTTGTGTAATTTTATAATAGTAGCAGCGATGACAATGGTTCTTCCATTTTTACCGTTATTTTTGGAAGAACTAGGGGTCACGAATGAGAAGCACCTGAGTATTTGGACAGGTGCCATTTTTTCTGCCGCTTTTTTATCTGGGGCAATAATGGCTCCAATATGGGGCATTTTTGCGGATAAATATGGGCAAAAGGCGAATTTAGTACGAGCGGGAATTGGAATGGGAATTATGACTTTCCTAATGGCGTTTGCATCGGGGCCTTGGATGCTTCTGGGTTTACGGTTTTGTATGGGTTTTTTCTCTGGCTTTATTACAGTTTCCTTTTCCTATCTATCGAGAATTACTCCAAAGGAACATACTGGAGCAGCACTCGGCATGCTGCAAACCGGTGGGATTTCCGGTGGAATAATTGGACCTCTAATTGGGGGCACATTGTCAGACCTCTTTGGCTTTCGCCCGGTTTTTGCTGTAACTGGAGTTAGTATTTTAATGGCTCTACTCCTCGTCGTTTTTCTAATTCCAAAGGACGAACCTCTTCAGACGACAAAAGGGAAAAGTGGAACGTTTATGGATGTTCTCCGCCAGAAGGAACTTCTCGTGTTATTTGCCGCAACGTTTCTTTTACAGGCAGCTATGTTGAGCACGAATTCGATGATGACTATTTTTGTAACGGAAATTGTTACGAATCCTGAAAATATAGCGTTCCTTTCCGGTCTAGCCGCTTCGATCCTTGGAATAGCGACAATAATCGGTTCTCCTTATCTCGGCAGATTAGGCGATCGAGTGGGGCATGTGAAAATGCTGCCCGGAGTTATGTTGGTAAGTGGGATCCTATTCTTTCCCCAACTTTGGACCGATCATGTGTATGCTTTATATGCGTGGCGTTTCTTGCAAGGACTTATATTGGGAGGTGTCTGGCCAGCACTTCAAACGTTAATCCATAAAAAGACACCAGAAACGATCCAAGGAAGAGCATTTGGAGTGACAGCCAGTTGCCGATTTTTAGGAAACTTGATTGGACCAATTATTGGAGGGTGGATTTCAGGAGGACTTGCTACCGCTTATGTATTCGGCTTTGCAGGTATTCTTCTTATCATAGGAAGTGTTCTTGTGAAATTCGGGTTACACGAGACATAGTTGCTCAATTCATGTAAATTCGAATATAGAACATAAAAAAATGTTTAATGTAGAAATTTTATCAAATAATAAAATAAATAATAGTAGGGAGGTACATTATGGAACAAGAAGAAAAATGGAAAACTGCTGCTATCTCAATGGCAAGCGATTTAAAGGTACAGACTTTTGGTGGAGCGGAAAAGGTAACCCAAACTGTAGAAGATATGGAAAATGTTCAAGCGATTATTAGTGATTGGAATGCTATGTCAAAGAAATCGGCAAATCTTACAATTGAAAAATATGGTTCTCCGAATGAAGCGATTCCAAGCCGATTAATCTGGTACAACAACGCACCGTGGAAACGGACTATTGTCTATCGTGATGAAATCCCACATGATTTTCCTCAACCCCATACCGATGTTATCGAGCAAGTTATTAATTATAACGTCCCCAAAGAGATGTTTAATGAGCTTGCCAAGTTTGATGGTAGTATAATCGTTGAAAAGACAAGGGGTGAGGTATCTTCCCGCTGTGATATGGAGGCTGCCAATTTTACTGCGATTAACGTAATGCACGATATTTGTACAGGAAAGTTAAATGCCGAAAAAGGACGCGAACTTCTCTGTGAAGTTATGTCGGCTCATATGATGAATAGACCAGCACCTTATGCGGAGAAACTTCAATTTGATGTCCAAACAGAAGAAAAATTCGATACGGACACAGTTATGATTGCCGATGAAATGGTTGAACAAGCGATTGAAAAAGGTAAAGATATGGTTAACCCTAACCAAGATATTAACTATCATTAATATATGGCTCTGTGTCCTCTAAAACTGTCGGAAACCTCCACAGTTTTTTAGTTTCCCCTAATAAGACTTGTGTTTCTTTTACACGTTAAGAAAGTATAAAAATACTTTCTATAGTATAAGTGCAACTACGGCGATCACCTGCTCTAAGGCTTGGCGCTAGCCACTTTAGAAGTATCCTGTCCCGTTAGTTAAGTAGAAACCTTCACAATCTCAATAGGGTAAAACCTATTGAGATACAATCAAATCACCTCTAAATTAGGCTTCAAAATCTCTCATAAAACTTCTACCAAAATCTAATCGTTGTAAATCCTCTCTTCCTGATGCTATACTACACGATTATCTAAAAAAATGTGTGAGTGTGATTCAATACTTCTTGGAGTATGTAAGAGACCATGGCACGGGAAGTATGTTAGGTACTTTCTTATTTCTTGATACGTATTTTAAACAATATTTAAATGGTTGGATGTAAGCCTGATTACAGATTGGATTTACAATATTCGTTATCATAGGGTTATCTCAGTGTTGAAGGGTTGATGAAATGAAAAAATATTGGGGTATCTTGATAGGGCTATTGGTTTTATTATTGATAACAGCTTGTTCAAATAATACGAATCCTACACAAACCTCCAAAGAATTAATGAAGAAAGATTGGTCAGAGATTGAAAAGGATGTAAAAGGTACGAAGGTAAGAATTTATATGTGGGGTGGTGATGAAGGGATCAATCAGTACATGGATGAGTGGGTGGCACCACGATTAAAAAAACAATTCGGAATCACTTTGGAACGTGTTCCTATGGATGCACCTGAATTTCTAAAAAAACTAATGAATGAAAAGAAAGCAAATCATACTGAAGGAAACATGGACATTATTTGGATCAATGGCGAAAATTTTAAAAATGCAAAAGAAAATGATTTATTATTCGGCCCTTTTGCTAACCAGTTACCAAATGTGAAAAAATATGTAGATACAGAAGCATTAGATGTTAAATATGATTTTGGTACGAAAGTTGATGGTATGGAAGCACCATGGGGGAAAGTTCAGTTCGTCTATCAATACGATCAAGCCAAAGTACCAAACCCACCAAAAACATTCGCAGAATTAAAAAAGTGGATAAAGGAGAACCCCGGCAAATTTACCTATCCAGACCCAACAGACTTCACAGGAAACGCGTTTTTACGCCAAATATTTTATGAATCGGTTGGTGATGTACAAACGATATTAGATAAAGGATATGATGAACAGTTTGCAGCAGAAAATAGTAAGAAAATGTGGGAGTACCTTAATGAAATTGAACCGTATTTATGGCGACAAGGTAAAACTTATCCCAATGATTTAACAGAGCTTGACCGTCTTTACAGTCAAGGGGAAGTGTACATGACAATGGGCTATAATGAAGCTCGTGCCGAAAGCTTTATCGATAAAGGAATTTTTCCCGAAACAACTAAAACGTTCGTACTAGAATCTGGTTCAATTGGGAATACACATTTCTTAGCAATCCCTTTTAACAGTCCGAATAAAGAGGGGGCATTGACAGCCATAAATTTCTTACTTTCTCCAGATGCTCAATTAACGAAATTAGAGCCTACCTATTGGGGAGAAAATATGTCTTTAGATCCTAAAGCTCTTTCGGAAAAAGATCAAGCGAGACTAAACTCCATTCATCGAGGGGACTCCGTTTTACCTGCAGAAACGTTAAAACAATATTTACAGCCAGAAGTAAATGCTCAATATGTAACGTGGTTGAAGGAGAATTGGATCAATGAAGTGGTACAAGAAAAGTAAACCATATGTAATGATTGGACCAGCACTTCTGCTGATCATCATTCTTGTAGGCTATGGTTTAGTGATGGCATTTTTAGAAAGTATTCAATATAATCATTCACCTAGCCTGCAAGTCTATCAACAACTTTTGCAACAAAAAAGTTTTGTCGATTCATTTCTATATAGTTTTCGTACATCTTTAATTTCAACACTTTTATCTGTAATAATTGGCCTCGTTCTTGTTAGAATAACTTACCCGTTATTAAAGCGATCGTTTCCTAAGCTCATGGCATGGTTACCAATGCTATTCCCTCACTTTGTTTGGGGTTATATGCTGTTTCTTCTCTTTTCGCAAACTGGTTTTTTATCTTCTTTATTAAACGTTATCGAGATAATAAAGGAGCCAGCAGACTTTCCGATATTATTTAAAGAGTCGTTAGGGGTAGGAATAATTCTGACTTATATATGGAAAGAGGTACCTTTTGTTATTCTCATGCTGTTACCTGTGTACGAACAACTTTCTCAAACCGGACGAGAACTCGTTTATACATTAGGTGGAAGAGACTGGGCTGTGTTCAGGCATGTGGAATGGCCTTATGTATTTCCTGTATTACTAGAAACCTTTTTTATCATCTTTGCATTTGTATTTTCTGCCTACGAGGTACCAGCTTTAATGGGGGCAACATACCCGAAAATGGTATCCGTTTTGAGTTATGATTGGTTTTTTAGTTCAGATTGGACAAAACAGTCCTATGCATTTGCAGCGATGATGGTAACCACAGTAACGATAGTAGCATTTGTTTGGATTGCATTTGCAGTAACAAAAAAAAATAGGCTTCATCTTAATCAAACTTATGGAGATGGGATAAGAAATATAGAGCCAGTACGGTTTTCTAAAATAATATTTTTATGTATTACATTGGTGACAATTGTCCCTTCTCTTCTTGTTATATTAACAAGTTTTGTTCGTAGATGGAAGTTTGGACACCTCTGGCCAGATTGTCTCTGTATAAGAGCATGGCACATACTATTGAATTATGAACCTCAGCTTTGGGAGGCTGTTTATACATCAATAGGAATCAGTCTTCTAGTCTTACTTATTAATTTGCTAATTGGTTTACCAGCAGCAAAAGGATTAGCTTTTTATGTATTTAAAGGAAAGACCACAATGGAAACGATCCTTTTGTCTCCTATCTTAATACCAACACTAGCAGTATCAATGGGAATTCATCTTACTTTTATCAGATTAGGACTTGCTAATCAATTGGCAGGAGTTGTAATCGTCCATTTACTTCCTACTCTACCTTATACGATAAAAATCCTTCGAGCTGGATTTGAAAGAATAGGTAAGAAGCAAGAAGAGCAGGCTGTTTCCCTTGGTGCATCACCCTTTCACGTGTTTTATTCCATCTACTTGCCACAGCTTATGCCAAGTATTCGAAGCACCGTCTTTCTAGTCACTGTGATTTCATTAGGACAGTATTTGCTAACGGCATTCATTGGTGGTGGAAGTGTAATCACATTAGCAATATTATACTTTCCATTTTTCCAATCAGCCGATGATGCGATTATTGCAAGCTTTTCTGTTTTGTTTGCCCTTATTCCCGTTGTTATATGGATCGTATTTGAAGTATTTCTGCGAGTAATTATCTTATATCGAACTAGGTGATAGTATGATATCTAATTATATTGAACTTAATAATTTAACAAAATATTATAATAAACAACCTATTTTTAACATCCCACATATATCCATTGAGAAAGGTGAAATCGTCTCAATTGTCGGTCCTTCTGGAACCGGAAAATCCACTTTATTACGCATAATAGCAGGATTAGTAGAACCAGATTCAGGTGAAATATTCATAGACGGTTATTCCATGGATAGGATCTCCCCTCAGAAACGACCTGCTGTCTATATGTTTCAAGAGTCTCTGCTATTTCCACATATGAACGTAATTGAAAACATTGCTTTTGGATTGAAAATGGCAAATGTAAAAAAGAAAGATCGCTCAAAATGGAGTGAAAATATGCTTAGAAAAGTAGGGCTAGAGGGATTTCAAACGCGGTTTCCCCATGAAATATCCGGTGGGCAAAAGCAACGAGTTGCTCTGGCAATGTCACTGATCGTGAAGCCAAAAGTTCTCCTACTAGATGAACCATTCTCAAATCTTGATTCAGAATTGAGAAAGGAAACAAGAAGATGGATTAAACAGTTATTAAAAGATGAAGGAATGACCGTTTTATTTGTTACACATGACTTAGAAGAAGCGATGGCAATTGGAGATCGCGTCGCCATTTTGGCAGATGGTTTATTTCAGCAATTCGCACATCCAAAAGAGTTATATGAATCACCTGCTAATCATTTTGTATCAACTTTTCTTCAAGCTGGCATTTGGTCAAATGATCGTTTTATTTCAGTAAATAGGCTAGCTATTTCAGCAGAAAGACCGATTGGACTAGAAGGTACGTGGGAAGCAGAAGTCATCGAAAATTATTACCAAGATGGAAAATACCACCTTGTCGTGCGTCTATCGGAATCCGAAGATTTGTTGACAATTGAAATTGATAAGGAAGTTGATTTAGGAAAATCTATCTTTTTGTATATAAAGTAACAAATGATTACTCTTTCTTGTTTCATTTTGAAAACGAATGTTTAGTCAAAAAAAATGGAGGGCTTAGATGAATAAGTATGATGTCATTGTTATCGGAGGAGGAGCCGGTGGTTTAACTGTAGCATCTGGTGCCAGCTCCCTAGGAGCAAAAGTGGCGTTAATTGAAAAAGAGAAGCATCTTGGTGGAGACTGTCTTCATGTTGGGTGTGTTCCTTCAAAAGCGTTTATTCAAGCTTCAAAAGAAATTTATTCAGCAAGGGTAAATGCTTCAAGTCTAGGTCTTGAAGTAACCGGTCACGTTAGTCTAAAGAAAGTAAATGAACGTGTTCAACAGTCCATTGCAACAATACAAGAACACGATAGTGATGAACGACTTTCAAGCATGGGGATTGATTTATATAAAGGGTTAGGGCGATTCACCTCAAATCATACTGTTGATATTAATGGGAAAGAGATTTATGGTAAGAGAATTGTCATTTCAACAGGTTCACGTCCATTTGTTCCAGCAATTGAGGGATTAAAGGAAGCAGGGTACTGGACAAATGAGCAAATTTTTCATCAAGAGAACCTTCCAAAAGAATTACTTGTCATCGGAGGGGGGCCGATTGGATTAGAACTTTCACAAGCCATGGCACGGTTAGGTGCACAGGTGACAGTTGTTGAAAGAAATAAAACCCTTTTAAATAATGAAGATGATGCTGTTCAAAAAATTGCATTAGATGTGTTAGAACATGAACTATCTATTTGGTTTAACTCGGATGTTAGAGAAGTCGAAATGAAAGAGGGAAAAAAAGTCGTTACCATTAATAAAAACGGTGAAATGACACAACTGACTGTAGATGAAATTTTAGTGGCGGTTGGTCGTTTGCCTAATAGTGATCACCTTCAGCTAGAGAAAGCAGGGATTAAGAAGGATAGACGTGGCTTTATACCAACGAATGAAAAATTACAAACGAATATTTCACACATCTATGCGATTGGTGACCTTAATGGAAAATTTCTATTTACTCATGTAGCAGGAGAAGAAGGGAAAATTGTTGTACAAAATGCAGTTCTTGGAATTCCTAAAATAATGAGCTATGAACAAATTCCATGGATAATATATACGGATCCAGAAATTTGTCATATTGGTTTAACGGAAAAAGAAGCAATAAAAAAAATAAAGGGTATTTCTATTTATGAAATTCCTCTTGGAGAAGTAGATCGCTTCCTTGCAGACCATGCACCCAATGGAACCGTTAAGATTATCACGGATTCTAAAGCGAAAATTGTAGGCGCACATGGCATTGGGAAAGGGGCAGGTGATTGGATGCAAACCGTTATCTTTGCAATGAAACAAGGAAACAAGATTGGGGACCTCTCAAAAATGATGTACCCATATCCAAATCATGCTGCAGCCCTCCAACGTACAGCCGATTTATACTGGAGAGAAAAGTTATTTAAGGGTCCGATTCCTAAACTAACTAAGAAATATATTCAATGGTTTAGATAAATAAAGTCTCACTGTGTGGGTGATTACAGTGGGACTTGCTTACATGTTAAGAAAGTATAAAAATACTTTCTATAGTATAAGCGCAACTAAGACTCAGCCTGCGCCAAGGCTTGGCTTTGCCAAGTTTTCTTTACACGTTAAGAAAGTATAGAGCGTCCGAGCATAGGTGATATTCCATAATGGGTGGGAACCCCATCAGGTAAGAACTAGCCATTCACCTGTAGCGAGTCTTGGAGGGTTGGAGGTAACTCCTATCTTTAAGCGTAGACAGCAAGACAGTGGGCCGAAAACCAAATGGCTGAAGGGATGGAGCCCCGAAAACT
>NZ_JANHJQ010000010.1 GCF_024609785.1 Pseudalkalibacillus decolorationis | reverse complement strand
CAATTGATATAATTCATGCAGGTCAAACAGGCTTTCTTGTCGTATAATAGTCATAGGGAGTCTTCCTCCAGTCTTAGAGTTTGTTTGGTCACTTACTCATTTCGACTTGTTAGGGAGGTACTCCTTTTTATGTGTCTTAAACCCCTTGAAGCTCTAAGGAGTTAATTTATGAAATTGATTCGGATGTTTATGGTTTAACTTTCTTGGATGCTTTCACATGATGGTATGGAGACGGATTTACAATAACGGATACATATACTAGATTTTGAGAAAAGGAGGTCCCTGAAATGAATATATCATCGCGCGTAAAAAAAGAACAAAATTCAAATCGGATACTTACTCTTTTCTCGATTATTGGATGGTTTCTAATCCTATATAGCCTGATTCAATTTAATCCATCGGGTAATGATATTTGGACACCGCTTGTTCTTGTCATTTTCTTGCTTGTAACGAAACTTTTCCCAATTCCCGTTTGGAGAGGGGTGTCATCTCTTAGCTTTCCACTTGTATACACGATAGTAATTCTTTATGGAATTTGGTCAGGAATTTTAATTTGTTCCGTTGTAAGTTTGATCGTAAACATATTCGTAAAAAGACCACAAAGGGCTGTTTGGTTTAACCCAGCTCAGCTTTCCATTTCCCTTTGTTCAGCTTATTTTCTAACCTTTTGGGCCATAAGATATTTAGATGTGTATCTTACTGGAAATTTAGTTTTTAATTTTTCACATGCAGCGCTTTTCATAGTAACTTTTTATCTTATAAATAACCTCTTAAATGACATTATATTATGGCTTCGTCCTCACCCTTATCGTTGGGTTGATTGGAAGGAGAAGACAGCTCAAGAAAGCATTATTGTACTCGTTTCTTATTGTTACATCGGAACAATGTTTGTTCTCGGCAGTCAAAATCGTGGCGTAGTCGATGTCTTCTCCTATTTATTCTTTTTCTCGCCACTCGTTGCATTAGCGATCATTAGTGCAATCATCAGTCGATTGAAGAGAGAAAAGAATCGTTTGAAAGCTTTGTTCTCGATCACAAGAGAGCTGAATCGGAAACTAGCTTCAGCCGATTGGTCTGATAACGTCGAGCTGTCCTTACAAGAATTTATACCAACCGATGCGCTGTTACTTATGGTTAAGGAAGAGAACGAATGGTCGTCGTTGATAAAGGTCGGGGGAATCAGTTCAAAACCAGAACAATTAATTGACCATGGATGGTTTGAAGAACTAGAAGAATCATACCACTATTCGTTTGGTAAGCAACTCCCTTCCGAGTTGAAAAGGCTTGTGCACCCATCCATCTGTTCAGTCGTTGTTACGCCACTTCGGATCGAAGAAGAAGTCTTAGGTGTGATTGTGGTTGGGAAAACAACAAACCAATCGTATCAGGTAAGTGATTTGCAGTTTATCTCAACCCTGTCCAATCAGGTTGCAGTTATTTTAAAAACAAGAATGCTTTATTCTGAACGGGAAAAGAGAGTCTTGTTAGAAGAACGAAATCGAATTGCCCGCGAAATTCATGATGGTATAGCACAAACGCTTGCTGGTGCCATTATGAAGCTTGAAACATCTAACCGAATTTTAGGTACGAATAAAGATCAATCCGGGAAACTTGTTGAGGATAGTATAATGAAATTAAGAGATAGTTTATCGGAAGTTAGGGAGTCTATCTATGCATTGCGACCATATCCAACTGTAAAAGAAGGATTTAAGCAAGCCATTCAATCCAAAATTAATGAAATCATTCATCTATATCAAATTCCTATTGCCCTTCAAGTACGTGGAAACATAAGAACATTGCCTTCTCATATTGAAAAAAATTCTTTTGAGATTTTGTCTGAGGCACTTCATAACGCAGGTAAGCATTCAAACGCTTCTGAATTGAAGGTTGTTTT
Source organism: Pseudalkalibacillus decolorationis (assembly GCF_024609785.1). Taxonomy (GTDB): domain Bacteria; phylum Bacillota; class Bacilli; order Bacillales; family Fictibacillaceae; genus Pseudalkalibacillus; species Pseudalkalibacillus decolorationis. Next base: position 188,928 of record NZ_JANHJQ010000010.1, on the reverse strand, counting down.
AAAATATGGAAGTAACGCGTTGATTTTGAAGGTGAAAGATAACGGTAAAGGATTCCAGTTATACGATGCGCTTGTTAAAGCAAAAGCAGACGCCCATTATGGCATTCTTAATATGAACGAATTAGCTGAGCAGATCGATGCTTCTTTACGTATAAACAGTGTTGCAGAGCGTGGAACAGAAATTTTGCTGATTGTACCTTTATCCCAAGAAAATGAAAGGATGTTATCACATGATTAAAGTAATACTTGTCGATGACCATGCCGTTTTACGAGATGGGTTGAAAAATATTATTGCCATTGAGGAAAATATTGCTGTCGTTGGAGAGCTGACGTGCGGAAAGGAGATTATTGAAACCATCGAAGCAGCGAAACCTGATGTTATATTGATGGATATTAATTTACCTGACATATGTGGAATTGAATTAACAGAACAGGTTAAACGTCATTATCCAGATTGCAAGGTACTTATATTAACAATGTATAAGCATGAAGAATACTTTCTAGCTGCTCTTAAAGCCGGAGCAGATGGCTACATATTGAAAGATGCCCCTTCAGATGAAGTTATTGATGCGATTTACGCTGTTGCTCGCGGTGAGTCGATTCTTCATCCCAGTATGGCGAAAAAACTAGTAGATTACCATCATAAAAAAAACGATCCTAACAAGAAATCAAATGATCTCACTGCCCGGGAGAAAGATGTTTTAATATGTCTTGTCGAGGGGTTGAGTAATAAGGAGATTGCAGAAAGGCTCTACATTAGTGACAAAACAGTTAAGATTCATGTAAGTAATATGTTTAAGAAACTAAATGTCAAAAGCCGCTCTCAGGCGATTATCTATGCGGTGCAGAACCAGATAGTAACGTTACCTTAAGATAAAAAGTTGACAGGTTTTTAACAGATCAAACATGAATAAATTAGAGGGGTGGGTCTTAACTTAGGATCATCACCCTCTATTTGTTCCAATGTCCTTCTTACTCTTTGTACTTGCACCTCCCCATGTATTTGATATGATATTAGTAGTTATACCTTATTCCGTTGAATTCTATAGGGTTTGATTAGTCAACATTTAATTCGGGTATAACAGATGTAGAACGCTATATGAAGTTACTTTTACTAGGAAACGAAGAGATTGAGAGTACATAATCGTGAAAGGAGTTTTTGACTTGGCAAAACATGAAATACCTACCGAACTCACACCCGAGCTTGTCGAATTTTTTAAAGGGGAAAAGCTGGTTAACATCGCTACCGTTGATGCAGAATCAGGTGCGCCCAACGTAAATGCGATCTCTTGGGTGAAAAGTGCTGACGAGAAGAGGATCCGATTTTCCGTCACGACAAATTCTCGAATCGTAGACAACATTAAGAAGAACCCTGCTGTGGTCCTTAATATTATTGGTTTAGAAACAGTTTATTCGATTCAGGGTAAAGCAGACATACTTCAAGAAGCTATGGAAGGCGTTAATATGAAGCTAGCTAAAATAGAAGTAAATGTTGAGGCCGTGTTTGAAAGTATGTTCTGGGGAGCGAAAGTTACTCAAGACCCTGAATACGTGAAAACGTATAATCTTGAAAAGGCAAAAGCTCTTGACGAGCAGGTATATGCAGCATTGATGAAATAATGGTGATAAAGGAGTGATGCTTTTGCTCACTCCTTTATTCACACGTTAAGAAAGTATAAAAAATACTTTCTATAGTATAAGCGCAACTAAGGCGATCGCCTGCGCTAAGGCTTGGCGCTAGCCAAGTTTTCTTTATTTTACTTATACATAGTCATGCTTTGTGATATATTAATAGTCATACGAATCGGATTGCAGATGTGTCATGAAGGAGAAAGCTAATGAGTTCGCAATGGGATAAGATAAAGTATTTTTTTACAGAGCTATCGCAAGAAGATATTTTAAGATGGCTAGATGAATATCAGGATCTTGGACCTTTACCAGGGATCCTTTTACCAATGCTTGAAGCGCTCTTCCCAATTCTTCCGTTGTTTCTTTTTGTGGCTGGAAATGCAGCTGCCTACGGATTTTTCTGGGGGGTATTATTTTCATGGATTGGAACAGTTTTAGGATCAGTTATTGTCTTTCATATCGTCCGTAGATTTGGGCAACAGCGTTTTATGAGGTTTATCGCAAAGCATCAGAAAACACAGTCTTTACTAACATGGGTTGAGCGAAAAGGGTTTGGTTTTTTGTTTCTTTTATACTGTTTTCCGTTCACCCCATCAGCATTGATCAACGTTGTTTCCGGGTTATCAAAAATCAATACACTTACATACATGCTTGCAGTAGGTCTAGGAAAGTTGGTAATGGTGTTTTTTATATCATATATAGGGCACGATTTTTTCTCGATTATTCGGGAACCGCTAAAAATGATATTTATAGGATCAGGAATCGTTGCCTTATGGTTGGTAGGTAAAATTTTAGAGCGAAAATTACAAAAACCGCTTAAATCTAAAATGTAAATAAGGGTGCCATTTCCTAATATGAATACATATCGATTAGGCTAAATAGGATATAGGAATAGAAATCCTTTGGGGGGATGAAAGGTGATTACACGTAAGACTCACCAAGAGATAGAGGCAATGCATAAAGCAGGTAAACTTCTTGCCGCCTGTCATAATGAAATTAATAAACGAATACGTCCTGGAGTTACTACCAAGGACATCGATCACTTTGTGGAATCATACTTAAAAATGCACGATGCTTTACCTGAACAAAAGGGCTATCAGGGGTATCAATTTGCAACCTGTGCCTCGGTAAATGATGTGGTCTGTCATGGTTTTCCATCCTCAACTCCCCTTTCAGAAGGTGATATCGTTACAATCGATTTCGTGGTAAACCTTGATGGGTGGTTAGCGGATTCAGCCTGGTCCTATGCTGTTGGTGATGTATCGGCTAAAGGACAGCGTTTGATGAAAACGACAAAAGAAGCGTTATATAGAGGCATTGAGCAAGCAAAAGTCGGTAATCGAATCGGACATATTGCCAATGCTATTGAAACGTTTGCCGTGGCTAAGGGATATTCAGTTGTTCGTGATTTTATTGGGCATGGTATTGGAGATATGATCCATGAGCCACCACATGTTCCGCACTTTGGTCCTATTGAACAAGGACCAGTATTAGAAGAGGGGATGGTGCTTACTATTGAGCCCATGCTGAATTGTGGTACATATCATACTTTTGTTGAAGAGGATGGTTGGACTGCACGGACAATTGACGGAGAGTTGTCTGCTCAATATGAACATACAGTTGCGATTGCAAACCAAGGCCCGATTATCTTAACTGATCAAGATATTTAGCTCAAATCCCTTTCTGATAGTAAAAAATTATAGTTTTAAGGTTACCACAGTGCACGCTAACTGTGGTTTTTTCGTGTTTGATGATAGATAGGAAACGGATTAGCGCTGGAAAAAGCGAGCTAAGTGCCGAACAAGGGGGGCTGAGCGCCGAACGAAGTGGGCTAAGCGCCGGACAAAGTGGGTTAAGCGCCGGACAAAATGAGTTAAGCGCTGGACAAAGTGAGTTTACCGCCGATCTAGCTAGTATAATTCCTCAATTACGTCTAATTTTCTTTTTTCTCGAATAAAGTGTTAATGACTTTGTTTATAGGGAGGTTTCATAAGTATGCCTACAAATCGTAAATATTATCGTCCCTATATTGGACCGTGTGATCCTTGCCCTCCAATACGAGTAAAATCGTATGAAACACCGCCACAACTTTACTTAGGTTTCCAGCCTTATGGATTAAAGCAGTTCGATCCCAGTACTGCGTTAAGAAAGGGGACACTTTGGCCCGCTTTGTATGCACCTTATACGAATCCATATGAGCCTCGAGAGGAGGAGGAATAGGTGAGTAAGACATTATCAGAAGAATTTTACCGTCTAATGGAACAGCTTCAAGAGGTTGATTTTGTACTCGTCGAATTAACTCTCTATCTTGATACCCATCCTGAAGACTATGATGCAATCAAGCAATTTAACGAATTTGCACAGAAAAGCATGGTGCTGAAACAGCAAATTGAAACGAAATATGGCCCATTACAACAATATGGGAATAGTTATTCTGGCTATCCGTGGAATTGGGATCAGCCCCCTTGGCCTTGGCAGATGTGATGTAAGAAAAAAGAATGAATTTATAAGGAGGTTAGAGAAATCGTATGTGGATTTATGAAAAAAAGCTTCAATATCCTGTAAAGGTAAGTAAATGTGATCCAATGATGGCTAAATTTCTGATCGAACAATACGGTGGTGCAGATGGAGAGCTTGCGGCAGCACTACGTTATTTAAATCAACGCTATACAATTCCAGATAAAATAATCGGTCTCCTAACTGATATTGGGACAGAGGAGTTTGCCCATTTAGAAATGATCGCTACAATGGTTTATAAATTAACGAAAGATGCAACGGCAGAAGAAATGAAAGAAGCGGGATTGGGCGCACATTATGCTGACCACGATAAAGCTTTATTTTATCATAATGCCGCCGGAGCACCTTTCACTGCAACCTATATTCAAGCAAAAGGAGATCCGATTACTGATTTGTATGAAGACATCGCTGCTGAGGAAAAAGCAAGAGCTACTTATCAATGGCTTATTAATATGAGTGATGATCCAGATATTATTGACAGCTTAAGTTTTCTACGAGAACGTGAGATTGTCCATTCACAACGTTTCCGTGAAGCAGTAGAAATCCTTAAAGAGGACCAAGGACGTAAGAAAGTCTTCTAATTTACAAAAGGAGCTGACCTAGAGTCAACTCCTTTTTCTTGAGAGGTAAGAAAGTATAAAATTTTGATGCAAAGAGGCAATGTCTAGCTCCAGCGCCCAGCCACTTGGATCACTTCAGTCCCCTTCCGGCGGCAACACACTGATTTACATCATGTGTATTCCCACGCAGGACCAAACAGAGTTTGGTTCGAGCCTCCTCAGTTGCCTTCCAGTTACCTTCGTGGCTACCCAGGGCGCTTGCGCTTTTCTTACTACAAAGCTTTAAGCATTCTCAACTTCATTTTTTTTAGACGAGTTTTCATCCTCTGCTTCCTCGTCAGAATCCAATGTTTGGTTTCTGCCCGAAATAATCCATCCACCTATAGCAATACCTACAAGTACACCATAGAAGGATAACTTCCAGGCTATGCTGTGTGTAAAGCCTTCGGATAATACTGCGATGTCCGGATGAGCTAATGTGTGGGCAACAAGTTTAACCCCTACCCAAGCAACGATCAAGTAAGCAGCAGTTTCCAGTCCCGGACGCTTCTTCAACACTTTAGAAATATAGGTTGCAGCAGTACGGATCAACAATAGTCCGATTAATCCCCCTGTAAAGATGACAAGAAATTGCCCTCCGTCCATTCCGCCTATCTCTGGTAATGGTGTACCGGGTAGTGCGATTGCCAGTGCAACGGCAGCTAAAATTGAATCAACTGCAAAGGCGAGATCAGCAAGTTCCACCTGAACGACTGTTTTCCAGAAACCTTTTGAACTAACCTCTTGTTCCGTTGGTTCTTCCTGTTTTGGCTTGTTTTTATCTCTATATTGTTTATAGATGTGTTTAGCACCGATATAAATTAAATAAGCTGCACCAATCGCTTGGATTTGCCAAACATTGACGAGGTAAGAAATAGCGAATAGTGCCCCGAAACGGAAGATAAAAGCACCGAGTATTCCATAGAAGAGTGCCTTTTTACGTTGTTCCTTCGGGAGGTGTTTGACCATAACGGCCATGACCAATGCATTGTCAGCTGATAATAACCCTTCAAGACCAATCAGGATCAACAGGGTCCATGCATACTCTAGCCATAAAGATTCCATGATCATTCTCCTTTCTCCATCTAAAGTACGTGTTCAAAAAGGAGGATAAAAAGAGCCGTCATATATGAAGTTCAACTAAAGACGTAACGTCCTGTTACAACGTTGAACTGACTCACGTCCTGTGAGCCCGAGGCGTGACAGTCTCGAGGACCACAGCGTATAAGATTAATACGTGAGGACCGGAGAGACCGAACAACGAAGAAATACGACAGCTATTTTTACCGGACTTTTTGAACAACCACTAAAAAAAGACTTGGTCCCGAATGGATCAAGTCTAAATAGAAAAAGACCTTTACCATTCGAGGCAAAGGTCTTGCTAACAACGTATCGTTGCCAATAAAGCCGAGAGGGATTTCCTCTGAAATGACGACTTTATTGTAAAAGCTACTCCCCTTTGAAATTCTACGGTTAGTATACATAGCAACTGGCTTGTCTGTCAACAAAATTATCTTTGCCTTTATGTTCATTGATTGTTTGAAAGGTTGCTATAGGTATAATTACCACAACCTCATAGTAATGAAACATATACAGAAAGATAAAGGTAGTTCATATTCCTGTTTTCAATTGAATCAATTTCATAAATTAGGGCTTGGGTAAGTTCATAACTAAGAAGAGTGGTAGCTGATAACTGCTGATCTGAAACATATCACACAATCTAAAAATAAGGTTTCAATTTGGGGGCATATGCTTTATTTTATTCGGATTTGATAAATAATCAATAACAGAGCTGCTATCACTAGAAACCAAAAACCTGAAATAGGCATAAGTATGGAAGATATTACACCATATAATAAAATTCCCCAAACTAGAAAAGCTGGAATTGTATAACCTTGTCGAATACTCCATATAAGATAACCACCCAATAAAGCAGATGGAATACATAAGCTTCCAATCGAAGTCCAAAAATTTCGCTGAAACACAATGTTGCGACTTTCCCAAGGTGGGACAACTGAGTTCCAGAAGCCGGACAGTATAAACTGTTTCCACATATTTTGGTCTACAATGATTGACACAATGGTATGAAAAAGACCCATAAAGATCAGCAAACCTCCAGCTAGTTTTGGAAGCCATAAAAGGGAAGTGTTATTTTTATTCATCGCCATGCCCCCTACCGTAAAGTTGAAAACGTGCCAATGACCTAGTGATTTTAGTTTATAATGCTTCAAAATTAGCTACAGACCGTATCAATGCCATTTTAAATCAACAACAAGCTGCATAAAATTAAAAAATTTAAGATAAAACTTAATTCTGCGAGTTTGTGTTTCTTTAAATCATGGAATTATGAAATTGGTTCAATTTATAAAAAATTCTTTAATCTGTTAATCTTGCAATTGTAAGACCATCGCCGATAGGAATCAGAATGCTTTCAAGCCTAGGATGGCTGGAAATCGCTTCATTAAAAGACCTTATCCCTTTCGTATTTGTGTCTTGGAACTTAGAATCCAAAACCTGCATATCCCAAAGCGTATTATCACCGCAAATAATTGCGCCAGAATTAGCTAATTGTATACATAAGTCTAAATAGTTAACATAATTATCTTTATCTGCATCTATAAAAAAGAAATCATAGCACTCTTTTTCCGAAACAAGTGCTTGCAAAGAAGCTAAAGCCGGGCCGATTTTGTAAGAAACCTGATTATTAAATCCGGCCTGATGGACGTGCTCTCGGGCAGCATCAGCATAACTTTCTACGAGTTCAAGTGATGTTAGGTGACCGGCTTTTCCTGTGCCACGTAATAAGCAAATCCCACTGTACCCTCCTAATGCTCCAATTTCTAAAAGTTTTTTAGCCCCGGTCATTTTAACGAGCAATGTAAGCAATTTTCCGGTTTCAGGAGCAACAGAGATGGTTGGCATCCCTCGATCCTCAATGGCCTTCGTGATTTTTGCGTGGTCATCCAAAGCATCTTTCCCAATAAAAACGGACTGGATATATTGTTCAAGCTCCATCCATATCATCCTCTCTGACTATAGAATTATTATTCTCAGTTACGTATTCCAAACTGTCTATTATTATATAACCCAATATCAGTCCAGATAGAAAGTGCAGCTTTATGTTTCCGTATAACAGGGTTGCGAAAGGGATTAGAGTACCCCATGTCATCAGTGTAAAATAATAGGCAGGAAAAAGTAAGATTAATAGCGAAGGAATTCCAAATATGAATAATTTTGCCCAATTGATTTTTACTTTCGAGTTTTTCTTATGCGATTGTGCTGCTTTTGGGATTGCTAATAACGTACCTAGCAGGATTGGAAAGAACAAGGAGTAATAGAAATAGGGAGTGATTAGAAAATTTTCCTCTGCCCTTAATTGGAGGAGTCCCTCTAGTTTAAAGCCAAGCAGTATTACGGCTCCATAAAGAACTAAATGAAGAAGGTACTGTACAGGTTTACGAGTATTCATATTCGGACCTCCATCTATTTTGGTCAGGTGGTGTTTCATTCTGAAGACCTTAACTACCTTTTTATTATAAGACGTTCGTTCTGTTAAAGAAAGCCAAGATGATTATTGTGTCTCTACTGTCGATAAATAGACGGGGAGTTTGGAAGGAGAATTACTTCGTATGAATGAGTGGAGAGAAACATTGAAGACCTTTTTACATAATGATCAATGGGAAGAGGTTATTACTTTCATTGAGAAGGATAAAACAAAACATGCGGGTACAGCGCCAGCACAAGTTAAAAGAAAAGCAATTAAGTTAATTGAATCGACCTATAAGAACGATCAAGCAAAGCGACAGAGGATAACGGTATACCTTGGAACCCATAATAGTCCTACCGCGAAGGAGATCAGCGCCCATCTTCTGCCAGGAATCTATGCGAAAAATCCCAATCGGACCACTAGTTTATTAAAAGTAATTGCGGATGATGACAATTGGGAAGTGAGAGAATGGGCAGCTGGAGCTTGTGGAGAATTATTGGCTAAACAATTTGATGAATTTTATCCCATTTTAATAAAGTGGGTCAAGAGTGATTCGGAAAATGTTCGGCGGGCAGTAGCACTTGCCGTCATGTACGCAAGTAAGGCGTTAAATGTGGATTATGCTGCAAGGCTTATACAAGTAATTGAACCGCTTATGAGAGATTTTTCTGTTTATGTCAAAAAGAATTTAGGGCCATTCGCAATAGGGGATGGCTTGATGAAGCGATATCCAGAACAGGTATTGTCTTGGCTGAAGGGATGTGCAGCGATAGATGATGAACAGGTAAGGTGGAATGTTGCGATGGCATTTTCTACCGCTGCCTCGCGGTCGTATGCTACTGAAGGAAAGGCGATACTGTCTACGCTCGAAAACGATAGTCGGGCTTCGGTTCAACGTTCTGTAAAAAAAGCCCAACACAACCTAGAAAAAGCACCTGCAAAAACAAAAAAGAGGTGATGTTTTGTGAATTCAACGATTGTTCTAAAGTTAAATACGGTAAGAAATGAGGCGCTTACTTATATTGACGAACTAATCCGAGAGAGTTGGAAAGATGAGAATCAAGCAATTGGTTATCCGAGATGTAAGGACCTTTCCGAACTAGTTGCTGAAATTGAGATTTATGAAAATACAATTGAGCATTGTGTTTACACCGTCACTCGAAACGGAGATCGGGTCGGAATGGTTGGTTTTCTGCACAGTCCTGGAGATAGTGAGGGTTATTTAATTGGTCCATTTCTCAATCCAACAATAAATCGAGCTATATGGCTGCCTCGAGTTTTAACCAAATTCATTTCGAAATTGCATAATGATCATCAGCATGTGGATGCTTGTGTGGTTGAGACGAACAACCTTCTATGTGACACGTTGGTCGGGATGAACTGGAAAGAGCTCAACCGACAAACAGAAATGAAATGGGAACTAGGCACTGAAGCTACAACAATCCATGATGACAAGTTTAACTTTTCGGAACTAATCATAAAGGAAAATTCCGCCTTTAATCAAATTGCTGAAGTAATGGGGAATGGACTTGGTTGGGAGAGTCCAAAGACTCGCTTAGTACAGTACCTTGACGAGGCGTATAAAGTCCATTATGTTACGGATCAAACGAATAAAGTTATGGGCGCGGTAATATGGACGATTGTAGGAGGTACTGATTTTGGCAGGCTGGAATACCTTGCAGTGAATCCGGCTGATCGACGAAATGGAATCGGAGCACAGTTGATTCATTATGTTTTTCAGCAAACGGAACGAGCCGGTATTCCAAGACTTTACTTGAGTTTAGATTCAAACAATACAAATGCACTTCGGCTGTATAAAAAGGTTGGATTTAAGGAAACCGTCCGATCTGTCATTTTCCGTAAGCAGCTTTCTGACTAAAAAAGTAAAAAATACAAACAATTTTATAAATGAACAACAAGAAGGAGTTCCAGAAAAATAAGTAGTTCACTTTTGAGGGAGAAACTGTCCTTCAGAGTCCAAATGAAGAACAGTTTTCTAGTGAGTGGACCAATCAGTTGAAGGGGGAGAGACTGTTGATTCGTAAACTTGCAGAAAAAGATCACACTAAAGTCATGGATTTTCTAGGAGAAGAACGTGCACTAAACCTCTTTATTATTGGAGACATTGAAAACTTCGGTTATGAAACTGATTGTTACAGGAAAACATATTTGATTTGAGTAAGAATTCAAGAGAAGGGATTATCGAATCATTGAAAACCAAAAGCGGTCGTACTTTTTATATTAAAGATGAAGGTCGAGCGGTCGCAAGTGCTTCAACAACGGCTGAAAACTCATTGTCGGCAATGGTTGTCGGGGTTTGCACTGACGTGAATCATCGGAACAAAGGGCTTGCTTCCGTTTGTCTCAGCGCTCTGTGTGAACAGTTGTTAGCAGAAGCGAAGTCTCTCTGTCTGTTTTATGATAATCCAGCTGCAGGGTCCATTTACAAACGACTAGGTTTTAAGGATATTGGAATGTGGTCGATGTGGCATAAAGCAGTTGACTAGTTTTATGAATGTATAGCATAGGTGGACTTATTTGTCAGCCTATAGACAGGACAAGGAATTTTATTGTATAATTTAGAAAATTACGACATGAAAAGGAGGTGTTAGGAATGCTTACAGGTTTGTTTCGTATGATGGCATGGTTTACCGTAGAGGCTGCTTCTTTAACATATGATTTTGCGCTCAACGGGAGAGGTATGTCCTTTTTTCCATACGTCAAACAAATCGAATCGTAAGCAAACCTTACCCTCATAACTCCTAATTCAAAACGGATAACCATGGGCAGGTCTAGCTTGCTCATGGTTTTTTATACGTTAAGAAAGATAAACTTAAAGCAGGGAGATTATAATCATGATCGTGTGCTCAGCAAATCAAATTAGCAAAATGTATGCAGGAACGTGGATATTTCAAGAGTTAACTATACACTTACACGAGAAAGAAAGAATAGGACTAATTGGTACAAATGGAAGCGGCAAAACGACTTTATTGAAATGTATCGCAGGGGTAGAAATGATTGATCAAGGAACAATTTCTTACAAGAAAGACATAAAAATCGGAATACTTGATCAGATTCCTGAGGTTAATCATTCTTTTACAGTAGAAGGAGTATTAAAACAATCCTTTCAAGAAGTTTTTGAAATTGAACAGCAGCTAAACCGAGTCACCGAAAAAATGGGGGATCCATCAGAGCAACATCAACTCGAAAAGCTTTATAACCAGTATGCTTTATTACAAGGAATGTTTGAGGATATGAACGGATATGCCGTAGAGTCTAAAATCAATGGTGTTCTACAAGGGCTCGGCCTCGAAGAGTTAAAGACACACACGTTTCAATCATTGAGTGGGGGCGAACAAACAAAAGTAGGTCTTGCCTCGATTTTACTTGAAGAACCAGATTTACTCCTACTTGACGAACCGACGAATCATCTTGATATGGAGGCACTTAGCTGGTTAGAAGAATACTTGAATAATTATAGCGGAACGGTACTCGTTATTTCACATGATCGCTATTTCCTCGATCGAATTACCACGAAAATTGTAAAAATAGAGTCTGGTGCTATTGAGCAATATAAAGGGAATTATTCCAATTTCATAAAGGAGAAAGAAAAACGATTGTTACTAGAATTTCAGGCTTTCCAAGATCAACAGAAGAAAATCAAAAAAATGAAAGAAGCCATCAAGCGGTTGCGTGAATGGGCGATACGAGCTGACAATGCAGCTATGCACAAGAGAGCACGTAATATGGAGCGTGCTCTAGAACGAATGAATAAAATTGATCGACCCCAGCTCGAGCGGAAGACAGCAACTCTAGAGTTTAAAAATACGAAACGTAGCGGAAAGGATGTCATTATAGTTGAGGATGTATGGAAATCGATTGAGGACCGTATCTTATTCTCAGAGATTAACCTATTACTTCAATATCAGGAAAGAGCAGCTATTCTTGGGAAAAACGGGGTCGGAAAGTCGACATTACTTCGGATTATACTTGGTGAACTTCCTCCTGATTATGGAACAATAAAACTAGGTGCATCTGTTAAAGTCGGTTACTTATCACAACAAGGGCTTGTCGGTTATGATGATTGGACCGTAATCGATGCCTATCGTGACATTGCTGAAATCGAGGAAGGCGAAGCAAGACATCGATTGAGTAAATTTCTCTTTTATGGGAGAGAGGTCTTTCAAAATGTAGGGGACTTAAGCGGGGGAGAAAGGACAAGATTGAGGTTAGCACAGCTTATGTCTCAAAATGTGAATTTATTGATTCTTGATGAACCGACAAATCATCTCGATATCGATTCGAGGGAAGTGCTGGAGGAAGCTCTTGAGGACTTTAAAGGTACGATGCTACTCGTTTCTCATGACCGTTATTTCCTTAACAAACTAACCAATCGAATCTTCTGGATTGAGGATGAGGGACTCAACAGCTATCTTGGTAACTATGAAACGGTTAAAGAAAAGCGTATACAACAAATGGGTTAAATAGATTTAGGAATAGCAAGAGTACTTGTATTTATGGTACTTTTGCTACTCTTTTTTCACTAAAAATATAAAATTTTTTTGTTAAAAGCGTACATAGGCGATCAGCAATGCTAAATCTTGGTTTTACTAAGTACTGGGTTAAAATCTTGTCACAATGTAAAGTGGGAAAAATTTCTTTTCGGAAAACCTTGCATAAAGAACAAATGTTCGCATATAATAAAATCAACTTATGAAAAAGCTTACTTCTGAGAGGTGATTCGTTTTGCATAGGTTGCTTACACGTTGTTTCGAAGAAAAGAAAATGATTGAGATCGTCTATTTGTCTTCTGACGGCACAATTACGCAGCGAAGGATATGGATTGTATCAATTAGGAACAACATCCTTACTGGTTATTGTTATTTACGTAAGCAAACGCGTACCTTTCGAATCGACCAGATCCTATCCGCGCGTACTGTCAAGGCTAAACGTCAGTCCGATGTAGGCTAAGGAGGGGATCGATGTGTATGCAACGAAGGAAGAAAGTGCTTTGATCGACCGATATATCCTATACCCGATGGTTTTAACAATATTAGATCGTGACTTGCAAGCGATTCAGCAAGCTCCTTTAAAGTTCACGCAGCCTTATGTTCAATGGATTGAATATAAAATGAAGGAGGTAAGCTTTGCCCTTCACGAAATTCGGAAAGAAATGAAAAGTGAAAATATTAAAGTTTCCCCATTGAGAAGAGTGCAAGATACTTCTGAATATAACGTAATTGTTCGGGGCTATGATGAAGTAATCAAATACTCAAATCTACACCTTCGCAATCAGGCTGAACTTTATCTCCAACGTCTTTTTTTGCCGCGTTAAGAAAGATACTTTCTATAGGGTGAATCTACATGCCTACCAATTTCTACTACCTACAAATCAATGCTAAAACATGAGATAATGAAAGGTATAAATAAGAACGTGTATAAACAGGAGGAGAGTAGCAATGCCCATCCGATTTAAAATAGGCAGAGCAGGAAGTGGAAAGACGACTTCTTGTTTAAATGAAATAAGAGGGCGTTTAAAGAATGAACCTCATGGTAAGCCTCTTATTTTTCTCGTTCCAGATCAAATGACATTCCAAATGGAATATGAATTAATAAAGACGCCTGAACTCGGTGGAATGATCCGGGCGCAGGTCTTCAGTTTTTCACGTCTTGCGCTTAAGATATTGCAGGAGGTCGGCGGACTGACAAGATATCACTTAAATTCAACCGGCATGAATATGCTACTGCGAAAGGTGGTTGAACAGTGTAAAGAAGATCTCCGCCTTTTTCATAAAGCAACAGAACAAACAGGCTTTTATGAACAATTAGAAGAAATGATTAAAGAATTTAAGCGATATTGCTTAACATCGAACGATCTTGTAGAGTTTTCGAAAAACCTTTTTGATGAGAAAGAGGATCGGAAACTTTTAGTAGATAAACTGCATGATGTACATATAATTTATAACCGTTTAGAAGAAATGGTAGCTGGTAAATATATCGATTCAGAGGATTATCTCCAATTGTTTGAACAGAAAATTCCTGATTCAACCTATTTAAAAGACTGTGAGATCTGGGTCGATGGCTTCCATAGCTATACCCCGCAAGAACTTAGTGCGTTAGCTGCTTTAATGCGAAAAGCAAAGAATATGACGATAACCCTAACGCTCGACTATCCTAAAGAGAAAGCACCAACGGACCTTGATTTGTTTCGTATGACAACGACAACGTTACAAAAGATTGAATTGATTGCTCAGGATGCAGGTGTTGAGATTGATTGTTACGAGGTTATTGAAGAATTACAAAGATTTAAAGATTCCCCGTCGATACAACACCTGGAAAATTACTATCATGAAAGACCAGTTGTCCCATTTAACGGTGAAGGTTCTGTCACTTTAAGCGGAGCTGTTAATCGGAGAGCCGAGCTTGAGGGTGTAGCTAGAGACATTCAAGAACTCGTACAAAAGCAAGGGTATCGTTACCGCGATATTGCCATTCTTGTACGAGATGCTTCCGCTTATTCAGATTTGTTGGATTCCATTTTTGTAGATTACGAGATTCCCTACTTTCTGGATCAAAAACGTTCGATGTTACATCATCCATTAGTCGAATGCATTCGTTCAAGTTTAGATGTAATTTTACAAAAATGGCGCTATGATGCCGTGTTTAGGTGCGTAAAAACAGACTTACTTTTTCCATTCGATGAGAACCGGTCTACACGACAGTTTCGTGAACAGGTTGATCAATTAGAAAATTTTGTATTGGCCCATGGGATCCATGGGAAGAAACGGTGGACAAGCAACAAAGACTGGATCTACCGAAAATATCGATCCCTTGACCAATCATTTGGCAACCAAACAGATGATGAACGGAAAAAACAATCGATTCTTAATGACGCAAGACAGATGGTCGCGGACCCGCTCTCAAGGCTTGAACGTGACCTCAAAAACGCTGAAAATGGTAAGCAATTGTGTGAAGCATTATTTTTATTTCTTGAAGGACTTCGAGTACCTTCAAAGCTTGAAGAATGGCGACATCAGGCTGAAAAAGAGGGTGCACTGAGTGTTGCTCGGGAACATGATCAGGTTTGGGGAGCAGTGATTGATTTATTTGAACAAATGGTTGAAATTGTTGGTGAAGAGACGGTTAGTTTAGAACTGTTTAGTAAAATGCTTGATACTGGGTTAGAGTCAATGAAGTTTGCTTTAGTTCCACCATCACTTGACCAAGTTTTGATTGGAAGCTTAGACCGTTCTAGGTTGTATAATGTCAAATGTAGTTTCATTGTTGGTGTAAACGATGGTGTATTGCCCGCAAAACCGAGGGAAGATGGGATCTTTTCTGAGGACGATCGAGAAAGGCTGCTGGAACAAGGGGTAGATCTCGCTCCTACAGCGAGACAAACATTGCTTGATGAACCATTTTTAATTTATATGGCCTTGAGCAGTGCTTCTGAATATTTGTATGTATCTTATCCCCTTGCAGATGAGGAAGGAAAATCACTCGTCCCTTCTATACTATTAAACCAATTGAAGGAGCTGTTACCTGACCTGAAGGAACGCTTACTTATGTTAGAGCCCGGTGATGGAGAGGAACAAGATGAACGGTTTATCGTCAGACCTGCACGTACATTGTCTTATTTAACCGTTCAGCTTCGCCAGTGGCAAAAAGGGTATCCAGTATCATCGATATGGTGGAATGTGTACAACTGGTTTGTGGAGGACGAGCATTGGTCTGAAACGGCTAAGCGGACCGTTCATAGTCTTTTCTATGTCAACAAAGCCGAACGTCTTCCAAGAAAGACAAGCCAAGAATTATATGGCAACCATCTAAAAGCAAGTGTATCACGAATGGAAAGACATCAATCATGCCCTTTTTCCCATTTTGCAAGTTATGGATTAAAGCTTGAGGAACGTCCATTATTTCGATTGGAGGCACCGGATATTGGTCAACTTTTCCATGCGGCTCTTAATGATGTCGCCGATTACCTGAACCAGCGGGACATCGACTGGAAAGAGCTTTCTGCAACAGACTGCTATCGAATCGCAGCGGAAATGGTTGAACGATTAGCACCTATGCTTCAAAGTCAAATCTTATTGAGTACAAATCGCTACAACTATATTAAACGAAAATTGAAAAATGTTGTAGGACGAGCGTCTTATGTACTAAGTCAACAGGCTAAGGCAAGTGGGTTTTCACCAGTAGGTCTCGAACTTGGATTCGGTATGGGCGATCAATTACCACCTTTAAAATATACACTGCAAAATGGAGCCACTATGGAGGTAGTGGGTAGGATTGACCGAGTCGATGCTGCAGAAAGCAGCGATGGACTATTGCTGCGTGTTATTGATTATAAATCCAGTCAAAAGGGATTGAATCTAGTAGAAGTTTATTACGGGATAGCCTTGCAAATGCTTACATATTTAGATGTTGTTCTGACCTATTCAGATACTTGGTTGGGAAAAGCTGCAAAACCGGCAGGTGTCCTATACTTCCATGTGCACGATCCGATTCACTCGTCGAAAAAGCTACTTACTCTTGATGAAATTGAAAAGCAGTTGTTTAAGAAATTTAAGATGAAAGGCCTTGTACTTGAGGATGAGGAAGTCGTTGAGTTGATGGACAATACGATTGATAGTCATTCAAACATCATTCCTGTTTCTAGAAAGAAAGGTGGAGGGTTTCAAAGACGATCCTCAATCATCAGCCATGATCAATTTGATGATGTTCGTTCATACGTACGCTCTATGATCGGTAGGATCGGTACAGAAATCACAGATGGGAAAATTGATATATCACCGTATGAAATTCAAAAACGTACGCCCTGCACATTTTGCTCGTATCGTTCTGTATGTCAATTTGATGCAACACTTGATGAAAATAATTATCGCATTTTAAAAAATGTCAAGGACGAAGAAGCGTTTGAACAAATACGAGAGAAGGGGGGCCAAAATGATGCGCAAGGTAATTCCTAAACCGATGGATGCACAGTGGACAGATGAGCAATGGCATGCGATTACTGCAAGAGGTGAAGATATTCTAGTAGCAGCTGCAGCGGGATCAGGAAAAACCGCTGTACTAGTGGAACGAATTGTACGGCGAATTACAGAAAATAACGGAATTGACGTGGATCGATTATTGATTGTAACGTTCACAAATGCTGCTGCTGCAGAGATGAGGAAACGGATTGGCCTAGCACTTGAAAAGGCATTAGCAGAAGAGCCTGGATCCCTTCATCTAAGAAGACAGCTTACGTTGTTGAACCGAGCGTCCATTTCCACCTTGCATTCCTTTTGTATTGAAGTACTTCGTAAATATTATTTCAAAATTGATCTCGATCCAAATTTCCGGGTAGCAGATGATACCGAAGCGGAGTTGATACGTCAGGACGTTCTCGAAGATCTACTTGAGCTGGAGTATGGAAAAGAAGATAATGACACATTTTTTGATCTCGTTGATCGTTTCAGTAATGACCGAGGGGACGACGAAATACAAAGAATGATCCTACGGCTATTTAACTTTTCAAGAAGCTATCCATGGCCAGATCAATGGCTACACCAGATGGCTGGGAAATATGAACAGAGTAACACAGTACAATCCATTGATGAACTATCATGGACGTCGGATTTGATCTTTGATGTACAGCTTCAATTAAGGGGCATGATTGAATTATTAGAACAAGCGAAAAAGTGGGCACTCCTACCAAACGGACCAGGACCCTATTATGACAACCTACTCGCTGATGAACAAGTGCTTCATTCTTTGACAAAAGCATCCCACAAGTCATGGTCAAGCCTATATGAACAATTTCAGTCGGTATCTTTCGGGCGACTTAGGGCATGTAAAGGCGATGAGTACGACGATCGGTTAAAAGATAAAGTAAAGTCAGTTCGTGATAAAGTCAAAAAGCAGGTAACCGGACTCCAAGAAGAGCTGTTCAGTAGATCCCCTGAATCCTATATTGAACATTTACGTGAGCTTGCTCCAGTTATGAAAACGTTAGTTGGACTTGTTCAGAGATTTGCACAACAATTCCAAACAGCTAAAAAAGAAAAAGGGCTGGTTGATTTCTCCGACCTTGAACACCTTTGCCTTGAGGTACTCACTAATGAATCGTCTTTACTTGATAACCTTGTCCCATCAGAAGCTGCAAAGGAGTACCGACAGAAATTTATTGAGGTACTGGTAGATGAGTATCAAGATACAAATCTCGTTCAAGAATCAATCGTCCAGCTTGTAACAAAGGAACCCGAAGATGGCGCAAACCTATTCATGGTTGGAGATGTGAAACAAAGTATTTATCGTTTTAGACTAGCTGAACCTACGTTATTTCTTGAAAAGTACAAACGTTTCTACAGGTCAGATCCCGGTGAGGGTGTGCGGATTGATCTCTCCCGGAATTTTAGAAGCCGTAGAGAAGTGTTGGATAGTACCAACTTTTTGTTCAAGCAGATCATGAACGAAACCGTTGGGGAAATAGAGTACGACGAGGCAGCACGACTAAGGCTTGGCGCGAGTTTTCCTGAGAGTACTCAAACTTCAACAGAGCTTGTATTGATTGATCGAAGCACAGACGATGAATTCGAAGAGGACAGTGAAGAAATTGAAAACATTGAAGCTATTCAATTAGAAGCTCGTTGGATGGGAAGTCGGATACAGGATTTGATCGGTCAAAACGATACTCGGGAGTCATTTCAGATTTACGATAATAAACTCCAACAATATCGTTCTATTCAATACCGTGATATCGTTATTCTGTTACGTTCTACATCAAATGCGGCACCAACGATTTTAGAGGAGTTCAAGAAACAAGGAATCCCATCATACGCGGATTTATCCACTGGATATTTTGAAGCGGTGGAAGTGTCTGTCATGATTTCATTGCTGAAGGTTATCGATAACCCTCATCAAGACATACCACTTGCTTCCGTTTTACGTTCACCGATCATTTCGTTGTCTGGAGAGGAATTAGCAGAACTCCGTATTTCGAATAAAAGAGGAACCTTCTACGACTCACTGAACTCCTATTTGAAAATAGGAGATAATAAGCATTCAACTTACCAAAATATTGATCGGTTTTGCCGTAATTTACAGAGGTGGAGAACAAGAGCAAGACAAGGGGACCTTTCTGATCTTATATGGCAAATATACAGAGAAACAGGGTATTACGACTATGTCGGAGGTATGCCAGGTGGTCAACAGCGTCAGGCAAACCTTCGCGCTCTTTACGATCGAGCTAGGCAATATGAGAACACTTCATTTCGTGGATTGTTCCGTTTTCTTCGCTTTATTGATCGTATGAAAGATCAGGGTAAGGATTTAGGTACTGCAAGAGCACTCGGGGAACAAGAAGATGTAGTAAGAATCATGACCATCCATAAAAGCAAGGGACTAGAATTTCCAGTCGTTATGGTCGCCAATTTAAACAAACAGTTTAACGAGATGGATCTCAAAGGATCCTTTTTACTCCATAAAGAAATTGGCTTTGGTGCAAAGTACATGAACCCCGAATTGCGGGTTAGCTATCCAACGCTTCCTCAATTATCGATTCAGAAACGATTAAGAATGGAAATGATTGCAGAGGAAATGAGAATTCTGTATGTAGCACTTACACGAGCTAAAGAAAAGCTATTATTGATCGGGGCTGTTAAAGATTTAAGTAAGAAACTACAAGCATGGGAGTATATGGTTTCACGACTAGGCTGGTTGTTACCAGATTATGAACGTGCTTCCGCGAGATCTTATCTTGATTGGATTGGTCCTGCAGTCATTCGACATCCGCAAATGGAGATGTTGAGGGAAAAGGCTGGTGCAGGAGAGGTTGCCGATCCTGAATTTTTGGATACTCAAGACAACTGGCAGGTAACACTCTTATCAGCTCGTGAAATTGTTGAAGCAGAAAATATCAATCAGATTGAACAGCTTGACCGTCTTCACCAGATAAAGGATTGGAGGACAGTAGAAAGTGACTCAAGTGCTGATGTAGATGAAGCATTAGCGTGGAAGTATCCGTACCAGGCTTCGAGAAAACATATGTCTAAACAATCCGTTACAGAGCTGAAACGAAACCAAGATACAAGAGATGAGTATGGTGATACATCCTTTGTACGCCAATTTCGCAACCCGATTGGAGATCGACCGAGCTTCTTGCAGGAAAAATCTATGACCGCAGCAGAACGCGGGACTGCGATGCATCTTGTTATGCAGCATTTAACCGATACGAAGACCGTAACCAAAGGGTTGATCAATGAAAAAGTGGCCTGGATGATTCACCAAGAGCTAATTACTGAAGAACAGTCTAACGTAATTGATACAGAGTCAATTGTGCGATTTTTTCAGACTGATATCGGTAAAAGACTTCAAAATGCAAATTACGTCCAACGTGAAGTTCCTTTTAGTATGTCATTGCCAGCGGAAAAGGCTTATAAAGACTGGCAAGGTCGTGAAGGAGAGCATGTTTTAGTGCAGGGGGTTATAGATTGCGTTATTGAAGAGGATGATGGATTTATTTTATTGGATTATAAGACGGACTCCATTACGAACCGGTTTGATGGCGGGTATGAGAAGGCGATCCCAACTTTAGAAAAAAGGTATACACTTCAATTAAATTTATACGCACAAGCGATAGAACAAATTTGGAAGAAGCCTTGTAAAGAAAAGTATCTGTACTTCTTTGATGGTGGACATGTCTTAAAACTTTTGTGAAAAGGGAGGGGTATTCATGAGAGTGCTCCATACTGCGGATTGGCATTTAGGTCGGACACTTGAAGGTAGAAGCCGAATCGATGAACAGGCACAATTTTTAACCGAATTAAATGACATTGTAAAAGAAGAGAAGATTGATGTTGTTCTAATGGCCGGTGATGTTTTTGATACAGTTAACCCACCTGCTGCGGCTGAACAACTTTTCTATGAGAGTATGGCCAAGCTTACATCGGATCGGAATTGTAAAGTTGTTCTTATAGCTGGAAACCATGATAATCCTGATCGCTTATCAGCCTCAGGGCCACTTGCAGGGTTGCACGGAATTACAATTGTAGGCTATCCAAAACTGAAGCCAATCGAGCTACATATGGATAACTGCAACCAGACATTAAAGATAGCGGCGCTGCCTTATCCTTCTGAAGCAAGATTGAACGAGGTATTAACGGAATCTGTTCAGGAGGAAGCATTACAAAGTGCCTATGATCATAGGATTGAAGCGATTTTCCAGCAGATTTGCAAAGGGTTCGATCCAACATCTGTAAATCTTGCTATGAGTCATGTTTACGTTGCAGGTGGAAGAGAGTGCGATTCAGAACGACCGATACAAGTTGGTGGGGCATACACCGTTTCTGCAAATGCACTCCCTGCACAAGCCCAGTATGTCGCCCTAGGCCACCTGCATCGGCCACAAACCATACAAAGAGCGAATGGTATTGCACGCTACTCTGGATCCCCATTATCTTACAGTTTTTCTGAAGCTGGACAATCCAAATCGGTTACGATACTTGATGTTGAACCAGGCAAACAACCAGATATCAATGAGCTCCTTCTTTCATCTGGAAAACCACTCGTTCGATGGAAAGCGGAAGAAGGCTTGTCGCAAATCTATCGTTGGCTCGATGAAGAGAAGGATGCAAATGCATGGATTGATTTGGAGGTTCACCTGAAGGATGCTTTAAGCATGGAGGAAATTCAAAGGCTTCGAAATGCCCACCCAGGCTTTATTCATATTCGTCCTGTCTTTAAGGAACTTAAACCTGTAAGTAATGAACAGAGAGTTTCAGAACTACCAATCGATCAACTGTTCAAACGATTTTATGAACGACAGACAAATGGTGGGATACCTGACGACAAAACGATTAAACTCTTTTTAGAGATGATTCAGCATGAGGAAGGGGATGCTGTTAAATGAGGCCCATACACTTGAGCGTATCTGGTTTACATAGTTTTAGGGATAAAGAGAATGTAGACTTCCAATCTCTTTGCGATGGCGGTGTCTTCGGCATATTTGGACCAACGGGGAGCGGGAAATCCTCTTTGCTGGATGCTGTTACACTAGCTCTTTACGGTAAGGTTGAGCGAGCAACTAATAATATACAAGGGATCATGAATCATGCTGAAAAACAGCTTCATGTCGCCTTCACTTTTGAACTGGGTGACCGGCTGAATGGAAAACGTTACCGAGTAGAAAGGGCTTACCGGAGAACGAAAGACGAGTCAGTACGAACCAGTTCATGTAGGCTTATTGAAGTTGATCGTGAAGATTCGATTGTTCTGGCAGACAAAGAACGAGATGTAACGGGTCAGGTGGAAAAGGTGCTTGGCTTAACACTTACAGATTTTACACGAGCTGTTGTTTTGCCCCAAGGGAAGTTTGCTGAATTCCTTTCATTAAAAGGGGCTGACCGCCGACAAATGCTGCAACGACTTTTCCATTTAGAGCAATACGGTGACAAATTGAATAACCGTCTAAAACTTAGGTTAGATGAAACAAGGACGGAGCTTAAGGAAATAGTTGCTGAACAACAGGGACTCGGAAACGCTTCACAAGAAGCACTACAAGAGACAGAGTTGCAACTTAAAAAGGCAATTGAAGATGTTTCTCAAAAAGACCACTCTTTAAAATCTGCAACTGAACAATTTGAGCGTTATCGACAAATTTGGGCGTGGCAGGAAGAGTTACTTAAGGTTGAACAAAAACTTCGAGAATCTGAAGGTAAACTACCCCATATTCAGGATATACGTGAACGTTTAACGAATGCTAGACAAGCTGATTCATTGCTACCATATGTAGAAGAACTCGAAGGTGCTACGAAGGAAAAGAACTATTGGACCGAGCGAAAAGACTTACTTCACAAGTCGCTGGCTAAATCACAAATTCATGTAGAGAAGGCGGAACAAGAGCTTACAAAGTGTTCGGAAAAACGTTCAGCAGAGGAACCGATGCTGTACAAAAAATTACAGGAATATAAGCATGCAAAAGATCTAGAAAAAGAGCTGAAAGAAAAACGGAGACGTTATCAAACTCAAAAAGAGAGCTTCAAAAGTAATGATGAGCAATTGGTTCAGCTCCAGAAATCATTAGAAACGTTGAGGGAGAAAAAACAAAAGGCAACTGAAAGGCAAGGGCATATTAAAGGAGAACTTGAGCAAAAGACAGTCAGCTATAAAGATCGAAACCATTTACGAGAAGCGTTATCCTTAAAGAAAGACATTGTTGTACTCCAACAAACAAGAGATGAATTAATAGGAGAAAAAAATACCAATCAAGAAACTCAACAAATGATCATTACTCAAGAACGGTCAGTACTAACGAAAAACAGTCAATATATACACCGAATTCATGGGTTACTCGGACAAACTGAAGGAATTTACAACCGGATATGTGAGCATGAACGAGTCATTGAACAAGCTAAGGATCGGATTGCCACTTCCATAAAGAATGCAACTACACAACAAAATGAGGCGGATGTTCATGATCTTGCAATTCAACTCGCAAACCAATTAAAAGAAGAACAAGCGTGTCCTGTGTGTGGGTCAATTGAACACCCGCACCTTGCCACATCTGAAATGATGAAAGTTGATTATAATAAGCAACGAACAGACTTAGAAGAAATGCTGAAAGCTATACGGGACGAAGAAACAGTCATTGGTGATAGTAAAAGAGATCTCCAACACATGTTCGTGACGTTAAAGGATTATACGGACTCGCGAAAGGGAGACAAAGATGAAATTGCAGCTACTCTTTATGATCCAATGAAGGATTCCGTTGATTCAATAAACGAACTACATGAATATCTACGATTACTGAAAACTGAAACAAAGGGATTTCGTCAGGACGTAATTGAGTTAAAAGAAAAGCGGGATGAGTGTGTTGTTTCACTAAGATCTTGTGACAAACAATGTTTGGAGTTTAGTTCAAAACTTACGACACTTAAAGATGACTTCAGAAAAATGGAAAAGAAGTATAATGATTGTGAACAGCAGCTTCAAGTGAAAACTTCTAATTGGGAATCTCAATTCAACACATTTCCGTTTGCGACTCTTGAGAACAAACAGAAAGAAATGGATCGAATTGATGAGGAAGCAGCTAGCTTGAAAAAAAGATTTGAAACAAGCGTGAACTACATTACAACAGTTGAGGAAGAACTTAATAAAGTTAGTGAACACTATCAGACCCTACAGCTAAACGTAACAAAACTCTCGTCAAATGTTTCAGAGTTGCATTCTCGGTGTGAAGAAATAACAAATAAAATTGACACACTCTGTGATGGAAATTCTGCGGATGAGCTAATCGGAAAAGTAGAAACAGAACTATCAGAACTAAAGGTGTCTGAATCAAAGGTTAAAGACGAATTAAATACAGAAAATGAACAACTGCAACGTTTTGAAAAAGAGCTTGAAGCTGCGAAGCAATCGACAGAACAAGCCAGGGCCCGTGAAGAATTAGCTAATCTTAGATGGGAGGAGAAGTGTGCTCAATCAGCCATGACGAGTCAAGCTGAGGTGAAAGATTCCATCGTACGAAATGAAATTCAAAAGCAGTGGGAAGAAGAACTTGACACCTTTACATCTAGGTATCAGAACTTAAAACATGACCAACGCAGACTTACTAGCCATTTAGATGAGAATACGATTAGTGAAAAACAATGGAATGTGGCAAGGGAGGATCTAGAAAAAGCTAAAAGTGATAAGGATACCGCTTTGTCTACTCAAGCTCGGCTCGAGGAAACTGTTGAACAATTGAGAACACGTACTAAGAAGTTTGAGGCTCTAGAAAATAGGCGAGTCGTGACTGAAGAGCTCTCTGAACGTCTTGGTAAACTACAGGCTGTTTTCCGAGGGAATAGTTTCGTAGAATTCGTTGCTGAAGAGCAGTTGGTTCAGGTTGCTAGGGATGCTTCTGAACGGTTAGGTGAATTAACGAAACACCGCTATGCAATAGAAGTTGATTCATCTGGAGGGTTTATCATCCGTGACGATGCCAATGGGGGGATTAGAAGACCTGTTTCTTCTCTATCCGGTGGCGAGACCTTCCTTACTTCACTCGCACTCGCGTTATCTTTATCAGCTCAAATTCAACTGCAAGGCCAACATCCACTTGAGTTTTTCTTCCTGGATGAAGGATTTGGCACACTGGACCAAGAACTTTTAGAAACTGTTATAACCGCTCTTGAGCGTTTACAATTGCAGCAGTTATCGGTTGGTGTCATCTCGCATGTTCCTGAATTGCGTGCACGATTACCTAAAAAGCTCATTGTTGAACCTGCACAACCAAGTGGAAATGGGAGTAGTGTCTACATCGAAACATTATAAGTTCCAGCTGAAAATGGATTAAAACAAACTTGGTTGTTGTCATTCAGATTGATTGCAATAACCAAGTTTTTGTATAGCTTAAAAAATAGTTCCAATTAGCTAAATTAGTCGTCTTACTAAAAAACGATTTCGTGTAAACAAGGAAATGAAAGAAATTTATCGAAGAGTAGCTAATACAGATATAGAATTATGTGTTTAGAATAAGAGTTCAAACCTTATCACTGGGCACTCATTACAGTGAAGTAAATTATTTGTTGTTTTTATGGAAAAATATGATATTTTAGTAGATTTTCTGATAGGATAAAGAGAGTCATCATGTAGAGCACAAAGGGGGATATCTAGTGGAACACCAGGTTCAAGTTTGGAAAGGAATATTTAAGCCGAAAGAAACGGTACATACGTTAAGGGAATCTACGAATTTACATGGTTATCGAATACGGATGCTGATTTTACTACTCTCCAGCACTATTGTTTTCGGGTTTTTATTTTACATTAGTGCAGCAGAATGGTTGAATATGCCGGAAGCAACGGAAATGAAACTATCAAAAGAACAGCAACAAGCAGCTTCCATCTTGATTGGGGTGTGCGGTGCTTTATCTGGACTAATCATCCCCTTTTTGTTTATCGGTTTGGCTGCTCTATCATCTTGGACCTTTTTCCGAGATATAGGGTATAAGAAATTGTTTGTATTAAATACGTACTTATATGTCATTGTTCTTGTTGGATTAACAGCCAACCTTCCATTTATGCTGAAATTTGGTTCAACTGAAATGCTCTCTCCTTTTGGATTAGGGCCGTGGGTTAGTCTTTTAACTGATAATGTTTTTCTGTATTCACTTTCAGGTTGGATCACACTGTTCTTTATTTGGCATTTATATGCTTCTACCCGACTATTACAAGTAGCATCTTTAAAATCGAACCGTTATGTACGTACAGTGACAATTTTGCTTCACTTCGGATTTATAGTAATTGTGGCTTTGATTAACAGCTTGTACCATATGCATTTGAATGGATAGAAAGGAGAGCATCAGGTTGAACCGATACATAAAAAGAGGGCTGATCGGATTACCGGTCATTCTATTTATCGTAATTACTACGTATTTATTCATTTTAAATGATACATTATTTGCCAGTGAAAAACCATATGAAGTGGTTACTGTTGAAAAGAAAGATTTACGGGAAACTATTAAAACGACCGGTGTTATTGTTCCGCGTGATAGAGAGGAAGTCTATTATGAACAAAACCGTGGCGAAGTAGGAGAAATCCTAGTTCAAGAAGGTGACCAGGTTAGTGCTGGAACGCCAATTGTTAAATATCAATCAACCGAAGTTGAAAATCAAATTGCCCAACTAGAAAATGACATCGCTGAACTTAAAACTGAACAAAGCTATTACGAAGAACGTGTAGAATTAATTCGTTCACAAATTAGCGAGGAAACAAGCAATGTTCCAAGTGGAGATGAAAAGGATCAGAATCAAGATCAGTCTGCGATCTATCTTTTAGAACAAGAAAGGGCAGAAGCATCGTTTCAAGTAGATAAAATGGATAAGTTAATTTCTTCTAAGGAGACTGAAATCAGTCGATTGAAAACAGAACTGGAGAATAAAATTGTAGAAAGTTCTGTTTCTGGAATAGTTAAAAAGGTTAATAAAAATGGAAGTTCAAATAAGAAACCACTTGTGACAATAACGAGTGATAACGCAGTGATTGTAAGAGGTCATTTAAGTGAACAAGATGTTCTATTAGTAAAAGAAGGAGAGCCAGTAACAATTCGATCTCCTTATCAGGAACAGATGAAGTGGACAGGAACAATCCTTTCAATTGGTACACCTAACAATGAAGACGGGAAAAAGAAGTTTCCAATTGACGTAGCCCCAGATTTAAATTCGGATAAGCAGTTACCTGTTGGAACCACTGTGGAATTAGAGTTGGAGCCTATAGCAGAAAAAAATGCTGTCGCAATTAAGGATGGCCCAATCATGCAGCTCGATGGAAATCATTACGTTTTCGTTGTTAAAAATGGCTACATTGATAAAAGAGAAGTGACATTAGGTTTTACAAATGAAACGTATCAGGAAATCCAAAAAGGACTAAAACCGAACGAATTAATCATCAAACGACCAAATCGTCTTCTTGTTGATAATATGGAAGTCGAAATTGAAAAGAAGAAGGAAAAGAAAAAGAAGGATAAAAAGAAGCAGGACCAAACAGATAATCCTAAAACTGAAACAAAGCAAGGCACTGAATTAGATCAGGGAACAGATGACCAAGACAGAGACAGTGATCAACCTGAAACCGACGGCCAACCAAAGACAGAAATACGGAACGATGATGAAACACAATCTAATAATGGATCGGGTCAAGATGGTGATTCTCAAAATGGAAATGGAAAGCAACAAGAAAAAGAAACAAACGATGGAAAAGACCTACCGAACGATGATGAAAATTCACAAGACATTGATAGTAATGAAGAGAATATACCAACTAAAGACCAACAGAGAGGAAATACAACCGGTAATGGAGATAAGTCATAGCTAAAGAAAACTTGGCGAAGCCAAGCCTTTGGCGCCGGCTGAGCCTTAGTCCCTAAAGGGATGACCTAAAGGCCTTTGCTTTATACTTTCTTAACGTAAAAAAGGGCAGGCATAGAGCCGGCCCTTTATCTACATTTTTAACTATACAATTTGAATCGGGAGCACATAGAGAAGTACTGCAAAAAAGTGAACAGCAGTACCAGCTAAGACAAATACGTGCCAGACTGCGTGATGGTATGGAAATGCGCGCCATACGTAAAAGACGGTTCCAATAGTAAAAAGGAGTCCCCCGATAATAAATAGGTTCATTCCTGTAGGGGGCAACGTAGTAACGAGTGGATTCCATGCGATAACGGCAAGCCAGCCCATCAGTACATAGATAAAGGTTGATATGAATAAGAACCGCTTTACAAAGAACGCCTTGAAAAAGACTCCGAAGACAGCAATTCCCCATACAATTCCGAATAAAGTCCACCCAAGCGAGCCTTTTACAACGACAAACAAAAATGGTGTATACGTTCCTGCAATGAACAGGTAAATAGCAGCATGGTCAAATATCTCAAACAGATCCTTCAGTTTTCCATCTGGGAAACTATGCACTAAAGTTGAAGCTGTAAAGAGGATGAGCATCGTTGCTCCGTAAACCGAAAAGCTGACAACATGCCAGACTGATCCATCTAGTGCCGACATTACAACGAGCAGAACGAGAGCGACGATACTGAATATTACGCCTATTCCATGGGTTACCGCATTGGCGATTTCTTCATTTCTAGTGTACGTATGAGTGTTGGCCATAGTTGTTGACCTCCTCGTATTTGAATAGATACTAAAGAGCTACGTAGGTATCATTAATTCGACCTTCTGGAACGGTGAACATTTGCGCTACCTGTGTTTTAGGATTAAAATATAGAATCATCAATACTGCTTCTTCGATCATTTTACCATCTTCTAGAAAACGTTCCAGGTTAAATGGTAGCTGTTCAATCATTACGTGTTTATGGAGTTCTTTTTCATACAATGATAATCCTGCAAATTGTTCGGACACTATGGCTGAATGCTCAGATAGAAACTTGAAATAGCTGGATTGTTGTTTCTTGTCCAGCTTATAGTCCCACCAAGGCTTTCGTGGTTTATGTTTTTGACGGATAAAATAATCGTATTTCATTAACCCTTCGATCATCTCGAATCGTTCTACTTTTTCTTCCTTCAAGAACGATCGTAGCCGTAGAAACAGGTCTTCAAGCTGATGGCCAATTCGGGACCATCCTTGTCTTTCCCAATAATCCCCGAACCTTTGAAAAAAGTCGAATGCTGATCCGTATACCGTGGTAATTAAATAATCAATTGTCACGTCCATCCGGTGGTCGTTCCAATATTTCTCTAAGACATCCTCGACCCGTTTAATTTTAATGATATCATCAAAAGCTAATATATTGTTGCCAAGAATCTCATAAGGTGCTTTTTCCATGTAGATGTAGTCATATTCTTTGGCTCGAATTCGCAAACCTGTCCCACGTAACATTTTTAGAAAGCCAAGCTGGACTTCCTCAATACGAAATGCAAAGACATCATTAAAGGTTTTCCGAAAAGAATCATAGTTTTCTTCAGGCAATCCTGCAATTAAATCCAGATGCTGAACAATCTTTCCCCCATCACGAACAGTCGTTACGGTACGGGTTAATTTTTCAAAGTTTTGTCGTCGTTCTACAAGCTCGTTGGTCGTATCATTTGTTGATTGAACGCCAATCTCGAATCGGAAAAGACCTTTCGGAGCATGCTCGTTTAAATAATCGATGACTTCAGGTCGCATAATGTCCGCAGTAATTTCAAACTGAAATACTGTACCTGGTCGATGTTCTTTTATTAGAAATTCAAACATTTCCAACGCATAATCTCTGCGAATATTGAATGTCCTGTCTACAAATTTAATTGTCTTGGCACCATTGGTCATTAGAAAGCGAATTTCCTCTTTCATCATTTCGATGTCAAAGTAGCGAACTCCAACTTCAATGGATGAAAGACAGAATGCGCAGGAATATGGACAACCACGACTTGTTTCGATATAGGTAACTCGTTTAGATAATTGACTAAGATCTTCATCAAAACGAAATGGTGATGGAACCGATTTTAGATCAAGTTTGGGACGTGGAGCTGTTCGGTGTGGCTTTCCTTCTTTTAAGTAAGCAATACCCGCAACGGAGTCAGGTTCGCCGCTATCCCTTATCATTTCTAAGAGATCCTTAAAGGTTTCTTCACCTTCACCAACGACAAAGTAATCAACATTTTGAAGTCTTTCGAGCCAATGAGAGACATCATAGGAAACTTCTGGACCCCCAAGAACGATTTTGATTTCGGGACGTATTTTTTTGAGCATTTCAATCAAAGGGATCGTTTCTTCAATGTTCCAAATGTAACAGCTGAAACCAATAACATCTGGATTCCGTGAATAGAGATCAGAAACGATGTTCATAATAGGATCTTTTATTGTATATTCCATCATGTGAATGTTAAAATCAGGTTCACAATACGCCTTAAGATAACGCAAAGCAAGGGACGTATGTATGTATTTCGCATTTAACGTGCTCACAATTATATTCATATTCTTCACTCCAAGTAAAAACTAATAACAATTCATTTTAACACATTGAAGTACACCATTTCATGAATGGTTGGAAAAAGGATTTTATCGGAAGTTTATTGAAGTATATATGATGAGAGGCTTATGAGCAACGACACCAAGTAATAATACATCTATTTTTATAAGGAGGATAATTGATGGAACGATTATCAGAAGAAGAAGTCAATAGCTTTTTAGAATCATTAGATGGGTGGACATTGGAAGAGAGCAATTGGATCGTAAAGAAATATCGTTTTAAAAATTACTTGGATGGGATTAAGTTTGTTTCAGAGATTGCTTATATGTCAGAAGAAGCGAATCACCATCCTTTGATATCAGTCGATTATAAGCTTATTACTGTTAAATTAAGCTCATGGCAAGCAAAAGGTTTAACCGAGATCGATTTTAAGCTTGCGATTGATTACGATCGCTGCTATCAACTGTGAGGTGAACGGATTGAAGTTTGTAACTGCGAAATTCCAGAATGAGTCGGTTATTGGTCTTGTATTGAAGGAGGTTCCACTGGAAATACTCAATTTGACAGGAGTTGCTGAAGAATTAAACGTTGAATTTCCTAACACACTACTGGAAGCTGTTCAGTTAGGCACACCTTTTATCAATCTAGTTGAAGGTCTACTTGATCGTTTTCAAATTGACCTTAAGAATCCAATGTTGATTTTAAAAGGCGAAGACGTTCAATTATTAGCTCCGATTCCACGACCGACCAAAAATATTTTTTGTATCGGTAAAAATTATCGGGACCATGCCCTTGAATTGGGAAGTGAAGCGGATGTTCCAGAAGTACCGATGGTTTTTTCAAAAGCACCAACTTCAGTTATCGGACCATTTGAAAATATAGAAATTCCAAATTCGATAACCGAAGAACTGGATTATGAGGGTGAGCTTGCTGTTGTAATAGGAAGGACAGGAAAAGGAATTCGTAAAGATGAAGCATACAATTACGTGTTTGGGTATACGATAATCAATGATATTACCGCACGAGACCTTCAAATGCGTCATAAACAGTTCTTAATCGGGAAAAGCCTGGACACAAGCTGCCCAATGGGTCCCTATCTTGTTCATAAAAAGGCAGTTGAATCACCGAACGAGTTACATATAAAAACATTGGTGAATGGAGAAGTCCGGCAAGATGCAAATACATGTCAGATGATCTTTGATATTCCAACATTGATTGAAGACCTTTCTAGAGGTATGACCCTGGAACCAGGTGACATTATCGCCACTGGAACCCCTGCAGGAGTTGGGAAAGGGTTCAAACCACCAAGATATTTAGAAGATTCCGATGTAGTATCCATTGATATTGAAAACATTGGTGTCCTAACAAACACGATCCGAAAGCACGTTTAGAAAACCTTTTGAAATGGAATGGTTTAAATAGAATTGTATTAGTGTGTGCAAAGAAGAATGAATAAATAGGAGGCGTAACGATGGAAAAAGGTATCTATGTAAATGGGGAGTGGACTGGGAAAGATCTTGAAAAGGTTGAGGTTATTAATCCAGCTACAGGTGAATTAGTCGGAACTGTACCGAGAGCAGGGAAGAAAGAAACTCGAAATGCAATCGAAGCAGCTAACGAAGCCTTTAAATCGTGGTCGAAAACAACTGCGTATGAAAGGGCTGATTATCTCGAAAAACTATATGAACTTATGCTTCAGCATGAAGATGAGTTAGCAGAAATAATGACACTTGAGATGGGTAAGCCTTTAAAAGAATCAAAAGGTGAAGCTCAATATGCAGCATCCTTTTTAAAATGGTTTGCAGAAGAAGGTAAGCGTATATATGGTCGGACAATTCCTGCTTCAAAACATAACAAGCGTATGCAGGTAAATAAGCAGCCTGTCGGTGTTGTCGGGGCAATTACACCTTGGAATTTCCCTGCTGCCATGATCACTCGAAAGCTAGCTCCTGCTCTCGCTGCAGGCTGTACAATTGTCATTAAACCACCTAACGAAACGCCATTAACTGCAGTAAGGCTTGCTGAGCTTTGTGATGAAGCAGGTATTCCAAAAGGAGTTGTGAACCTCGTAACAGGAAAATCCTCTGAAATTGGTGAGGAGATCATGTCCAATCCTAGAGTGAAGAAACTTACATTTACAGGATCCACTGAAGTGGGTAAAATCTTGATGAAACAGGCTGCAGAACAAGTTAAAAAAATCTCGCTCGAGCTTGGAGGACATGCCCCAATTGTAGTGTTGGATGATGCAGATATCGACTTTGCAGCACAGCAAACCGTTGCATCTAAATTCCGTAATGGCGGACAAACGTGTATTTGTGGAAATCGGGTTTATGTACAGGAAAAAGTTTATGACGCATTTATTGAGAAAGTCGTCGCCGAAACAGAGAAGCTTAGGATTGGCAATGGGATGGAAGAGGGAGTAGACGTAGGTCCTCTTATCAATAGAGACGGTTATGAAAAGGTTGAAAAACATGTCAAAAATGCCGTCAAACAAGGTGCGAAATGTGTTCTTGGTGGAAAAGGAAAAGAAGGGGAAAATGGAACCTATTATTACCATCCAACTGTTCTTATTGATGTGCAACCAAGCATGTTAATTATGAATGAAGAAACATTTGGACCGGTTGCTCCAATACAAAAGTTTACTACTGATGAGGAAGCAATTAAATATGCAAACGCTACACCATTCGGCCTTGCAGCATATGTGTTCAGTGAAAATTACAGTCGAGGCATTAGAGTAGTCGAAGCATTAGATTATGGGATCGTCGGCTGGAATGACGGCTTACCTTCAGCTGCACAAGCACCATTTGGCGGTATGAAGCAAAGTGGGCTAGGGCGAGAAGGCGGAATCGAAGGAATTGAAGAGTACCTCGAAACAAAATATATTTCAATAGGGCTCAAAGAAAATTAAATACAACATCTAAGAAAAGCGCAAGCGCCCTGCATAGCCACGAAGGTCACTGGAAGACCGACGAGGAGGCTCGGCCCAAACAAGTTCGGCCCTGCGTGGGAATATACATGGAGTACTTCAGTGTGTTGCCGCCACAGGAGGCCTGAAGTGATCCAAGTGGTTGGGCGCTGAAGCTGGACATTACATCCATGCCGAAAACTTTTATACTATCTTTACTTTATAAAAAAAGGCTGCCCCACTCATCATGGGAGCAGCCCTTTTACTTCAACGATATAGGTGATTGTACGATTGGCCAACCTAAGCTGATTTATTAAGCGGTGCGTAATTCGCCGCTTTTTCTTTTTGGAAAAGTGGACTGGCAGCGAGCAATAATGAGACAGGAATCGTTATAAAAACACCCGCTGATATTAGGTCATACGTATTGGACATTATATAAAGCGAACCAATCACAGCAATGAATCCTGTGATGCAGTCCAAGCGTACATCTTGCCTCTTTTTAAACAGCGCTTGTATTAGTAAGAAGGTTGATAATAAGGGGGCAATGAGGATGAGGTATAGAGGCAGCATCTGCTGGAAGGGAACCGCTACAACCCCCAGTTCGGTTAATTGCTGGGCTAGTGTACTCGTTTTAAAAGGAAGCATGTAACCCGAGACAGAGATATTAGTAATAAAGAATGGAATGTTGATCCACGGCAAGGCAAAACAAATCAGTAAGCTAGTGTGCAACCATACATGTTTGTTCTTCATGATAGACCTCCATTGATGTTTTTTCTGAAATTGAAGATGACTCTACCATAGGCTTATTCAGCTTTGGACAAATTCAGAACTTACATTTTATGAACGAATCAGTTGGAGTAGAGAAAATCTAGAAACGTAGCCAGAGTACAGTACTGTCATACTGATGTTGATTTTTGTCGAGAATGCATATTGGTCAATTATTTGTATTCTGGACAGATTAGTTTGATTAAGAACGAATTAATCGTCATTCCGGACAGATTAGCTTAATTCCGGATAGATTATCGTTATTCTGGACAGATTGGGCTTATTAAGGACGAATTAATCGTTATTCCGAACAGATTAACCTAAATCCGGACAGATTAAATAGGATGCAGTAAAAAGCTGTGGGTCTTTCTTCTTCGATAACAGGTTATTAGGATGTGGCTTCACGTAAAAAGGGGCCAGCTAACCTCCTATACAACATTTTGAACGAAATATTGTATAGGAGGAGTCTGACCCCAATAATTAAATTAAATCTTTATATGAAAAATATATGCAGGATGTTTCTTTGTAGGTTAAGAAAGTATAAAATTTGGATGCATAGATGTACTGTCTAGCTCCAGCGCCCAGCCACTTGGATCACTTCAGGCCTCCTGTNTTGTAGGTTAAGAAAGTATAAAATTTGGATGCATAGATGTACTGTCTAGCTCCAGCGCCCAGCCACTTGGATCACTTCAGGCCTCCTGTCTGTCAGGTTACGAGAAGCGAGAAGTTCAAGGAAGTGAAGTTCAGAGGACCGGAGTTTAGTTTATCTAAATGAGGACCGTATGAACAAAACTGACGAAGAAATTCGACGCTAATCGTAGGCTGACTCAGGCGGCGACAGCCTCCTCGATTGCCTTCCAGTAACTTTCGTGGCTATCAGGGCGCTTACGCCTTTCTTAAGAATCGCCTTTATACTGCAGAAAGTACTTCCTTAATTTGCTCGATTGCCCACTCTAGATCTTTTTTATCGATGATAAGTGGTGGTGCAAAACGAATGACTGTTTCATGCGTTTCTTTACAAAGTAAGCCTTTTCCTTTTAGTTGCTCACAATATGGTCTTGCAGCTTCCTGTAGTTCGACACCGATAAAGAGTCCGCGACCACGAACTTCTTTGATCTTCGGATTATTGATTTTCTTCAGTTCTTCCTGGAAGTAGTTTCCGAGCTCAAGGGAACGCTCTACAAGCTTTTCATCTTCTAGAACTTCAAGTGAAGCTACTGAAACTGCACAAGCTAGAGGATTTCCTCCAAATGTTGACCCGTGAGAACCAGGTTCAAACACACCAAGAACATCTTTATTCGCTGCGACACAGGAAATTGGGAATACTCCTCCACCGAGCGCCTTTCCGAGAATATACATGTCTGGTACAATATTCTCCCAGTCACAAGCAAACAATTTTCCAGAACGACCAAGACCTGATTGGATTTCATCTGCAACCATTAATACATTTTCAGACGAACATAGCTCACGTGCTTCTTTTAAGAAACCGTCTGTAGGAATATTAATACCTGCTTCACCTTGAATTGGCTCGAACAAGAATGCAGCAGTGTTTTTAGTAATCGCATTTCGTAATGCATCAATATCACCGTATGGAATCAACTTTATTCCAGGGAGCATTGGCCCAAATCCACGCTTGTATTCAGCCTCAGAAGAAAGTGAGACGGCTGTCATTGTTCTACCGTGAAAGTTTCCTTCACAAGCAATGATTTCAGCTTGGTTTTCCGCCACTCCTTTAACATCATAAGCCCAACGACGTGCCGTTTTAACAGCTGTTTCTACTGCTTCTGCACCGGTGTTCATCGGAAGGATCATATCTTTTTTCGTTAGATCGGATACCTTTTCATAAAATGGTGCCAACTGATCATTATGAAAAGCACGGGACGTCAATGTCACCCGATCAGATTGATCCTTTAGTGCTTGTATGATTTTTGGATGACGATGCCCTTGGTTCACTGCTGAATATGCACTGAGCATATCCATATATTTGTTGCCTTCAGGGTCTTTTACCCAAACACCTTCAGCCTCAGAAATGACAATCGGGAGCGGGTGGTAGTTTTTTGCACCGAATTGTTCTGTTTTCGAAATAATCTGTTCGGATTGTTTCATATCTGTTACTCGATTTTCGCTCATATGTTTCCACTCCATTTCTCTTCAAATTGGTTACGTTATTCATTATAAATGAAAACGGTTCATCAAAACACCCCATTGCAATTGGTTTCCCATTCTGAAATAGTTCATGGTATGATTTAAACGATTGATGATAGAGGAGGAAATGTATAATGATTCATGCACACGTCTCATCATGGGCCGTCGCAATTATTCTCTTTTTTGTCAGCTATTTCTTGCTTCGTGCGGGAAAAGCGAAAGGGCAAAAAATCACCCACATGATCTTAAGATTGTTTTATGTACTGATTGTAATTACAGGTGGAATGATGTTTGTTAACTACTTGCAGATAGGATTTGTTGAGATCCCATTGTTTATTAAAGCAATACTTGGAATTTGGGTGATTGCTGCTATGGAAATGGTGTTAGAACGCGGAAAAAAGGGTGCCTCTACAACCGGATCGTGGATTCAGTTCGTCCTAGCCCTCATTCTTGTATTGATTTTCGGTTATATGGTGTTAGGTTAATTAATTTTGCTAGTCAAAAAGTAGGTCTGTTGCTCATCATCCGTATTCCTCATTTGGGAATGAAAGGTTGAAGCAGCAGACCTTTATACAACTAAGGATGTATAAAGGTTTAATATCTGGCTCCAACGGTTGCACTTTTCCTTGTGAGTAAAGAAAGTATAAAAGTTTGCGGCATGGATGTAATGTCCAGCTTCACCGCCCAACCACTTGGATCACTTCAGGCCTCCTGTGGCGGCAACACACTGAATTACTCCATGTATGTTCCCACGCAGGGCCGAACTTGTTTGGGCCGAGCCTCCTCGTCGGTCTTCCAGTGACCTTCGTGGCTAAGCAGGGCGTTTGCGCTTTTCTTAAGAGGTAAGAAAGTATAAAATTTTGATGCAGAGAGGCAATGTCTAGCTCCAGCGCCCAGCCACTCGGATCACTTCAGTCCCCTTCCGGCGGCAACAGCCTCCTCAGTGGCCTTCCAGTGACCTTCGTGGCTAAGCAGGGCGGTTGCGCTTTTCTTAAGAGGTAAGAAAGTATAAAATTTTGATGCAGAGAGGCAATGTCTAGCTCCAGCGCCCAGCCACTCGGATCACTTCAGTCCCCTTCCGGCGGCAACAGCCTCCTCAGTGGCCTTCCAGTGACCTTCGTGGCTTCCCAGGGCGTTTGCGCTTTTCTTACACGTTAAGAATGTATAAATACTTTCTATAGTATAAGTTCAACTACGGCTCTGACTTCGCCTAAAGGCTCGGCAATCGCCGAGTTTTCTTTATTTGGATGTGCATATTTCTTTCAATTCAATTCTTCTTTTCGGTTTCCTCAACCCCGCCCCAGTCCTCAGCAAGTATCTTCAATATTGCTTTTTCAACCGTATGTTCTTTTGATTCAGTTTCAAAATATGTATTAATCTTCTCGATAAATTCTGTTGGTCTTGACACGGAAGTTGACAGATCCCTAGATTCCATTGAACTCAAGAGCTGGATAGTAAATTTCAGTTTTTGTTGTTCTGAGAATAAGGACCAATCTTTACCGGTTTGTTGGAGTATCTGCTCAGGCTTTTCAGAATCAAAAGCAATGGGTTCCTTCAAGGAAAGTGAGGTCTGTTCATTCACTTGACGTTCTCCTACAAAAAGCTCCGTAAACTGTGGACTGATCAACACATATGAAATACCGATTAATACTGTGAGGGTGGATAATCCATATAATAAATTCTTCAAGTTACATCAAGCCTTTTACCTTTAGGATAAAAATTTATACATAATTAGTATAGCATTTCAATCATTACTATAAATCACCTTTTTCCGATAATGATTGAAATGCTATATAAATGTAGGTATAAAAGACTATTATTATCAAGTTAAGACATATAGAAAAGATAAAAATGGTAATATTTTCACCTTTAATTTCATTGTAAACTTTAGTGAAAATTGTCGATAAAAATGGTAGATATAGAAAAATTGTCTTAATAGTGCGTGTTCAAAAAGTAGACGAATCAGAAACAAGAAGTTCAAGGCACGACAGTTTTGAGGACCGGAACGTATGGTGTTAATACGTGAGAACCGGAAAAACCGAGTAACGTAGAAATTCGCCGTTTATCAGTTGGATACTTTTTGAACAACCTCTAATATTGTCGGTTTATGAAGGAATGTCATCAAGTATCGGGAAGGGTGTTTGTATGCGTACATACAGTACGATATATCGCAATACTAAACAATTACAATTATTTATTGAGGAAAATAACCTTTTATCTGTTCGCTGCCTATTGATTCAAATATTTACGATGGACAGTAGAGTTCGAATCTCTCGCCTTCTTACGTTTTTAAATAAAGGACTCCCAAATGCGACAATTATTGGTGCGTCAGTAGATGCTTCAGTTTGTGATGAACTCATTGTAAAAGGAACTGTGCTCTCTTTTACTGTTTTTGAAAAATCAACATTAATTGGCACGACAGTTTCGACAGAACAACTTCAATCAAACTGTGAAATCGACAATCATCTATCAACAAAATTTGTACGGAAAGACACAAAAGCAATTGTTCTGTTTGGTGATATTCATTCCTTGGAAAGCTGTGGTTTACTTGAATCGTTAGAGGAAAGTTGTCCTGATGTTCTAATTACAGGTGGCAACAGTGTTGCTGTGAACGAAAACAAGAACGGATTCCTTATCTCTAATGAGGGAGTTATCGACTCTGGAATTGTTGCGGTGAGCATGAATGGACCTGAACTTCGTGTATCAATGCAAAAGAGTTCAGAGTGGACTGCTGCAGGGAGAGCGTTTACCGTTACAAGCTCCAAGAAGACGAGAGTCCTAACGCTTGAAAACTCTCCTGTAAGGGATGTTTATGAAAAGTATCTTGGGAAGAAATTACCTACAACCCTTACAGGCACAAGCTGTCCATTTCCTTTAATGGTTAAAAGAGAGGGAAAGCTGAAGCCGATGATGGTTGAGAAGTTTCTCCCGGATGGTTCCATAACAACACCCGAATCCATTGAAGAAGGTGAGACTGTCTATATCGGATATGGTGATGCAGGAATCTTTTTAAATTCAGGTCAATTTATTAAGGATAGTTTACGGGGTGTACCAGTCGAGACAGTGTTTATGTATTCGTGTTTAACAAGAAGGCGATTTTTCAAACATGGAATCGAAGTTGAAGTGAAAAGCTTGCAACAACTCATTCCAACTGTCGGTGCATTTACCGCAGGAGAATATTATCATGGGGGTGGCCGGAATGAAGTTCTCTCTTATGCATTAACCTTTTTGACAATAGCAGAAGAGGATGTATATATTCAGGACTCGACGTTTGATAATCTGTCCATCGAGCCGTATGATTTTCAAGAACTTCTTGCTTTGTCCCAGTTGATAAAAACCTCAACTGAGGAGCTAGAAGCAGTAAATCAATCGTTGAAAGAATCCGAACAAAGGTATAAATCGCTATTCGATCATAATCCTGATGTGGTTTATGCGATGGATATGGATGGTTATATAACGAGTGTCAATGAAACGCTGACCAAAGTGCTAGGTTTTGATATGGATCAGGTAGTTGGGAAGAATGCACTTGCATTTGTTGTATCTGAAGAAAAGGCTCGAGTTGCTCATTATTTTGAAAAAGCATTGCAAAATAAGCCTCAACACTATTCAACGCTTATACATGATCGTAATTGTGAGAAAATACTTTTTGATATTGCGAATATCCCAATGAAAGTCAATGGTCAGGTCGTTGGGGTATTTGGTATTGCTAAGGATATTACAGCTCAAGATAATGCAGAAAAAAAGATTGCCCATCTCGCGTATCATGATGCCCTAACAGGTTTACCCAACCGTTTATATTTCCATAATCGTCTAAATGCATCGCTCAAAAAAGCAGCGGAAAATAACGAACAATTAGCTGTTATGTTCGTAGACCTTGATGAATTTAAAATGATTAACGACAGTTTAGGGCATCAGGCTGGGGATAAGATTCTGAAGCATGTTGCGAAAAATTTAAGTAATCTAATACGCAATGAACTCTTCTTGGCGCGGTTTGCGGCTGATGAATTCCTAATCCTGGTGCCCTGTGTAATGAAAATAGATATCATTAATCGTTTAGCAAAAAATGTGTTAAATGTGTTAAGGAAACCCATTTATCTGAACGGGAAAGACTATGCTGTATCAGGGAGTATTGGAATCAGCTTTTACCCGAGTGATGCCCACAATGGTGATTTGCTTTTAAAAAATGCTAACTTAGCGATGCATAGAGCTAAGCTAACAGGTAGAAACAGTGTACAGTTTTATACTTCGGATATGAATGATACGATCGTTGAGCGTCTTGAACTAGAAAACCATTTAAGAAAAGCTATGGAGTTGAATGAATTAGAAGTCTTTTACCAGCCTCAAATTAATTTAACGGATGGAAATGTATTTGCTTGTGAAGCCTTACTACGATGGAATCATACGAAAAGGGGGATGATTCCCCCGAATCAGTTTATTCCGATTGCAGAAGAAGCAGGATTAATTATTGAAATTGGCAGATGGGTCTTAAATCAGGCATGTAATCAGGCAAAGTACTGGCACGAGCAAGGGATGGACCACCTCTCTATTTGTGTGAATGTCTCTGGAGTCCAGTTTCAACGCAGGGGGTTCATTGAAGAAGTTGAAGAAGCACTTCACAAATCAGGGTTAAATGCGAATGCTCTTCATATCGAGATTACTGAAAGTATCATGCTTGAGAATGCCCAAGTCATTGATGAATTACGCAAACTGGGTGTGAAGATTTCTGTCGATGATTTTGGAACAGGATATTCATCCTTAAGCTATTTAAAAGATTTCCCGATTGATATTTTAAAAATTGATCAATCGTTCATACGGAACCTTGAAGAAAAAAGTTCAGATGCAGCGATTGTCAAGGCGATTATTACTATGTGTGAAGGCTTAGGAGTTACCGTATTGGCTGAGGGTGTAGAGACAGAACAACAATTGAAAACATTAAAAAAGTTCGGTTGTAATCAGATCCAAGGATACTACATTAGTAAGCCAGTAGTA
This sequence comes from Pseudalkalibacillus decolorationis, assembly GCF_024609785.1. Lineage (GTDB taxonomy): Bacteria > Bacillota > Bacilli > Bacillales > Fictibacillaceae > Pseudalkalibacillus > Pseudalkalibacillus decolorationis. Next base: position 147,465 of record NZ_JANHJQ010000010.1, on the reverse strand, counting down.
CCAGCTGCGATCGAGCAATTTTTATTAAATGAGAACGCCATATAGCTATCGATCAACACAACACAAACAATACAAATGGAGCTAGATCCCTTAATGGGGTCTAGCTCCATTATGTTGTTAAAAACCCTTGTTAGTATAGGTCCGTTCGGCGATCTTCAAATATGGGTATACGGGTTCGAATCTCCTCGAGTTCGGCTAAATCAAGTTCAGCATATATGATGGTTTCTTCTTCTTCGGCTTCTTGTATGACCTTTCCCCACGGATCGATAATCATTGAATGCCCACCAAATTCATTATCAGGGTCTGCGCCTATTCTGTTACAGGCAACTACATAACACTGATTTTCTATAGCACGAGTAATAAGCAAGGTACGCCAATGCTCAGTTCGGGGCTTCGGCCATTGAGCAGGAACGAATAAGAATTTAGCACCCTCGAGAGCATGTTTGCGCATCCATTCAGGGAAACGGATATCGTAACAGATAAACCCAGCTACAGGAATGTCATCAATCATAAAGTGTCCATCATTATTTCCCTCTGTTAAAAATTTTTCTTCATTCATCAGTCTGAAAAGATGCGTTTTACTATATTCCTTTACTACTTCTCCCTTTCGATCAAAAACAAACATTGTGTTATAAATACCTTCGTCTGTCTTTTTCGCTATCGATCCTGCAATGATATTGACATGATACGTTTCAGCAAGGGATGAGATGAATTCGATCACCTGCTCCCCGTTGGAATCCCCAATTTGATCAAGCATCTTTAAATCGTACCCAGTAGTCCAAAGTTCAGGTAGTAGAATAACATCTGCATCTCCCTTACACGCTTGCCGAATACGATCCGTTATCCGTTCATAATTAATCTGCGGTTTTCCGAATTCAATATCCATTTGGATTACAGCAACCTTCATGTTGTGCCTCCTGTCTAAAAAGTTCTTTTTTCAGTGAAATTAACTTTACCTTAACATAATAGGTAAGAATTTTGGCACAAATTGACTTGATAAAGTTGTTTAGCCTTCAGAATCCTAATATCCAAGCTCACCGCTTTCCCGATGGGCACATTTAAAGGAATCGTGCATAAATTGTGAGTGTGTAGGAGTTTTGGTGTACTTGAAAGGGTGGGATTTCTGTGTGTGGTATTACGGGATGGATAAATTATAAACGAGATGTGATATCTGAAAAAAAGACAATTGAAACAATGGCGAACACACTTAACAAACGTGGGCCTGATGCGATAAATTGTTGGCGTTCACCAAATGCGGCTCTCGGTCATACACGATTAATTGTTGTCGATCCGAAAGGCGGTAGCCAACCGATGCATAAGACGGTGAATAGTCGAACTTATACGATTGTTTATAATGGTGAACTGTATAATACAGAAGAACTACGAAAAGAGTTAGTAAAGAAAGGTTATCGATTCGATTCTAGTAGTGATACGGAAGTACTTCTGACAAGCTATATTGAATGGGGCGAATCTTGCGTTACCAATTTAAATGGTATTTTTGCGTTTGGTATCTGGGATGAAACGACAAACAGTCTATTTATTGCTCGAGACCGACTCGGTGTGAAGCCATTATTTTATTCACATATGAATCATTCATTGTTATTCGCCTCAGAACTTAAAGCGATTTTAAAGCATCCTGGTATGAAGACTGAAGTGGATCGAGGAGGTTTACAGGAGATTTTCGGGTTAGGCCCATCGCGTACTCCTGGACACGGTATATATAAAGGAATATCTGAACTACGAGCTGCACATGCTCTACGCTTTAATGAAAATGGGCTTAAGATATGGCGTTATTGGGACGTTGAAAGTAAGAAACATACCGACACTTTGGATGAAACGGTAGACCATGTTCGATATCTTTTAAAAGACGCAGTAGAACGGCAGCTCGTTGCGGATGTTCCTGTGTGCACCTTTTTATCTGGTGGAGTTGATTCAAGTGCAATAAGTACTTTTGCCTCACGTTATTTTCAGCAGGAGGGAAGAGGTGCTCTTCACACATATTCCATCGACTTTGAAGAAAATGATAAGTATTTTAAAAGCAATACCTTCCAACCGAACTCGGATTCTCCATGGATTAAGGTAATGCATGATTACTTAAAGTCGATACATCATTCTTCTGTCATTGATAATGGAGAACTTGTTCATTATTTAAAACAAGCGGTTCATACTCGTGATCTACCTGGTATGGCAGATGTCGACTCGTCGTTGTTGTGGTTTTGCGAGAAGATTAAAAATGATTTCACGGTGGGATTATCTGGCGAATGTGCAGACGAGATATTCGGGGGCTACCCGTGGTTTTATCGAAGAGAATTACTTGAGAGGGAAGGCTTTCCATGGATGCACTCGACCGAAGAACGGGAGAATCTTCTCAAGCTGGAATGGACAAAGAAATTAAACCTGCGTGATTATGTGAAGCAGCGATATCAAGAAACAATAAATGAGACTCCAAAGCTTGAAGGGGAGTCTGATGCTGAAGCAAGACGAAGAGAAATGTTTTACTTGAATATGCACTGGTTTATGGCAACCCTATTAGATCGGAAAGATCGGATGAGTATGGGGGCGAGTCTTGAGGTCAGGGTTCCTTTTGCAGATCATAGAATTGTAGAATACGCTTGGAACATTCCATGGGATATGAAAATGCTCGGGGGCCAAGAAAAGGGTATACTTCGTAAAGCGTTAGAAGGGATTCTTCCTAATGAAATCTTGTACCGGAAGAAAAGTCCGTATCCGAAAACACACCACCCAGTATACACGGTACTCGTAAAAGAATGGCTTCATACAATTATTCAGCAGAAGTCTTCTCCACTTCTTGAATTTATGCCTAAGGAAAAACTTATGGAAATCATAGAAACAGATGGAGAAGCATTTAAAACACCATGGTATGGGCAATTGATGACAGGGCCACAACTTATTGCTCATCTTGCACAAATCAACACGTGGTTGGAAGACTATAATGTAAATGTGGTAGACTAACTGATTTTTACACGTTAAGAAAGTATAAAGATACTTTCTATAGTATAAGCGCAACTAAGGCTCAGCCGGCGCCAAAGGCTGACTTTGCCAAGTTTTCTTTATCCTGTGTGCTAAAGAGCTGGACCAAAACCTAGGTTCAGCTCTTTATTTGTATGTTAAGAAAGTATAGAGCAGTGGCCTTTTAGGTCAACCCTTTAGGGACTACGGGGATCACCTGCGCTAAGTCATGGTACTAACCAAGTTTTCTTTACACACATTTCCTGACAAAATCTAACACGAAAACTAGGTCCATGATCAGAATACTACTACTAAATACATACACTTCTAAATCTGTATAGGCTTTTTCATGTCGAAAGTCACTTTTAAAATTAGCACTTCATGTGTCACCACATATAAATTAACACAATATAGACAAAAAGTAGTAGTGATCGATAGTACAAATGGATAAAAAGTGTCTGAGAGTCTTTATGCACATTTGACCTAATAAACTTCCAAATACAGGTATATCAAGCCTTGGGTAGTCATATAGATAACTTTTCTGATCAATAAGTACTGTTTAACGATTTGGAACTAAATATTACCAATTCATCATTTTTAGAAAATTCTGCTATTTGTATTAATTTTTCCCTTGTTTTCAATTATGATTAATTCAACAACAGGGGTGTCGACATAAACCCGTGAAAAGGAAGGAGGAGCGACACAGTTTTCTTTGTACGTTAACTTTTAAGGGAGGGAAAGATCATGCAATTTACGCAGAAATTGTTGAATCAACGTTGGTTTACGATCGTAATTTGTTTCGTGCTACTCGTCTCAATGTTCTCAACTGCTGTTAACGCTAGGACCACAGCTAATGAATCAGACCCATTAACGACATCGTATAAACAACACGCCCTATCCAATAAAGTCAGCAAGAAACTACTTAATCAGTATGAAGGTGAGGAATATGTAACTTTCTTGTTGAAAATGAATGAACAAGTCGACACCAAAAAGGTCGCCAAACAAGCAGCAGAAAAAGCTAATAAGCAACAACTTACATCTTATAAAACAGAACTTGCAAAGCGTTCTGCTGTTGTATCATCGCTTCGAGTAAAAGCGATTGAATCACAAGATAAACTCAAAACGTTCTTGAATGAACAAAAGGATAAAGGGAACGTGAAAACGTACGAATCGTTCTTTATTGTCAATGCAATGGCTGTTACGGCAAAAAAGGAGGTAATGAAACAGCTTGCAGCGTTTCCCGAAGTAGCAAAAGTACTTCCAAATGAAACACGTCAACTTCATCCGGTTAAGACCGATAACAAGTTGGCGAAAAAGTTGGATGTACAAACTAAGAAAGGACAGGCTCAAAACGATACGGCCAATATTGAATGGAATATTGAACGTGTTGGTGCTCCGGCCGTTTGGAATATGGGTATTGATGGTAGCGGAACTGTAGTCGCTAATATTGATACAGGGGTGCAATGGGATCACCCTGGATTAAAAGAGAAGTACCGCGGTTATGATCCTGCTAATCCCGATTCACCTAGTCATGCAATGAACTGGTTCGATGCTACTGCAGACCAAGCAGCACCATATGATGATCAAGGTCATGGTACACACACTATGGGTACAATGGTAGGTTCCGAGCCAGATGGTTCAAATCAAGTCGGTGTTGCCCCTGGTGCGAAATGGATTGCAGTAAAGGCATTTACTGCTGCGGGTGGAACAGATGTTGACCTTCTTGCCGCAGGTGAATGGATTCTTGCACCGACGGATGCGCAAGGAAATCCACATCCTGAAATGGCACCAGATATCGTAAACAATTCATGGGGTGGTGGAGCTGGACTTGATGAATGGTATCGCCCAATGGTTCAAAACTGGCGTGCCGCTGAAATCTTCCCTGAGTTTTCTGCAGGAAACACGACGATCTTTAATCCGGGTGGACCTGGATCAATAGCTAACCCGGCAAATTACCCTGAATCATTTGCAACTGGTGCGACTGATATAAACGATCAGCTGGCAGACTTTTCACTCAGAGGCCCTTCACCTTATGATGAGGTCAAACCAGATATTAGTGCACCTGGTGTAAATATTCGCTCAACTGTTCCAGGTAGCGGATATGAAGGCGGATGGAACGGTACATCGATGGCCGGTCCACAAGTCGCAGCTGTTGCAGCACTTTTACTCCAAGCTGACTCATCATTGACGGTCGATGAACTCGAAGAAATTCTCATCAATACGGCTGTTCCTTTAACAGATGAGGAATATCCGGAAACCCCAAACAACGGTTATGGACATGGGCTAGTAAACGCGTATGACGCTGTTTCATCTGTTATAAATGGACTTGGCGTTGTAAAAGGTACGGTTACCAAAGCAGGAGAAGATACTGAAGCGCCAACCTTTGAACATAATGCACTTGAAGAAACATACTCTGGTGTAAATTTACCACTTTCCATAACGGCTTCGGATAACGTGAGTATCTCAAGTGTCATGCTAGAATATATGGATGCTGATGGTAATTGGCAGTCTATTGAAGCCGTAAGAACGGGTGGAGATTATCGTTCTGGAACATACGAAGCTGTAATCCCCGGCGAAGCAATTCAAGAACCTCAATTAACGTATCGCTGGAAAATTGAGGATTATGGTGACAATGGTCTAACATCTGAAGAATTTGAAGTAGCCGTTTTACAAGGAATCACAGTTGGTTATGAAACGGACTTCGAAAGTCAGGCTCCGGGTTGGGTTTCTTGGGGAGACAACAACTCTTGGGAATTAGGTGTTCCAACTACAGGTCCTGAGAGTGCTGCTTCTGGTGAAAATGTATTTGCTACAAATCTTGATGGAGAGTATGCTGATGATTCGAATATGACGCTTATGATGCCACCGATTGACCTGGGTGAAGGAGAAGCGTATTTACAGTTTAACTCTTGGTACGAGCTTGAAAACAATTATGATTACGGTCACGTTGTCGTTTCAACTGACCAGGAAAACTGGGAACAAGTTGCTGAGTTTAACGGTGAGAGTGGTGGATGGATTGAGGGACAAGTTGACCTTTCATCATATGCAAATCAACGCATTTACGTTGGATTCCATGTTGAATCAGATGGTAGTGTTGGAAAACTAGGCTGGTATTTAGATGATGTTCAATTAAGTGATACGTCTAATGGTTCAACTGCATCTATCTTTGGTTCAAAGCAAAGTTCAAAAGATGCTAAAGATAACGAAAAAGCGGAGAAGAAAGAAAAGGCTTCTAAAAAGGATAAAGGCTCTAAGAAAGATAAAGTAGCGAAAAAGGAAAAAGTCAATCCGAATGAATTAGCACCGACAAAACGATTTGATATTGAAAAGAAGAAGGGGAAAGACAAGGGTGCTGTTCCATCCGGTTTACCGGTTGAAGCTGAGGTAACAATTGTGGAATCAGGTCGATCTACTTCAACGAATCCAGCTGATGGTAGCTTTTCAATGACACACGCAGCGGGTGACTTTACAGTGCTTGCTGAAGCTTATGGTTACCACTCTGAAGAGCAATCAGTATCGATTCCAGAAGATGGAGAAGTTGAGGCTAACTTTAATCTAGAAGAGGTTGCACAGGGTACGATTACTGGTACAATTCAGAACAAAGAAACAGGTGAACCAATTGAAGGCGCAACCGTATTGCTAATGGAAGATGCGGCAGTGGCTCCAGTTGAAACCGATGCAAACGGTGATTACACACTAACCGCTTATGAAGGCGATTATACGCTAAAAGTTATGGCTTCAGGCTATTACAGCCAGGAAATTACCATAACCGTAAACGGTGAGGAAGAAGTTGTTCAAAATGTTGAACTGGAACCATTTATCGGCACTCCAGGTGAAATTGGATATGATGATGGAACAGCTGAAAATGCTAGAGCATTTTACGATGCCGGTAATGGATGGGGCGTAAGAATGTCTCTCCCAGAAGGTAAGGAAAAGGCTCTTGTTACTGGTGGTTTGTTCCGTTTCTGGAATACCGAGTGGCCAGTGCCAGGTGGAACGGAATTCCAAGTGGCGATACATGATGCCAATGAAGATGGATCTCCAGGGAAGAAGCTTGCTGGACCAATCGATGCCACCGCGCTTCGTAATGGTGAATGGACAAATGTCGACCTTGCTGACCAAGGCGTTATTGTAGAAGGCGACTTTTATATGGTATACATTCAGAGCGCTCCTAATCCGAATGCACCAGGACTTGCAACAGATGAAAATGGAGAATATGCAGCTCGAAGCTGGCAACTTGTAGGTGGTGGATGGTCACAATCGCCGGAAGCAGAAGGAAACTATATGATTCGAGCGACTGTTGATTATGAAGTGACAGCACCAACGATAACATCACCTACTGATGGAACACACACAAATCAAGAAGTCGTAACAGTTGAAGGACAATCTGCACCATCTGTTGATATACACCTCTTTAACAACCAAGAGGAGGCTGCGGTAGTTACAACAAACGAAGATGGTTCATTCTCAGCTGAGGTTACACTTGAAGATGGTGAAAATGTTCTCACAGCAGCTGCTGCAAATGATCGAGGAATGACGGACCCATCAGCACCGGTAACTGTCATACTTGATCAAGATAAACCGGGACTCACGATCGAAAGTCCAGAAGATGATACGAAGACGAACCGAATGGCTGTTGCGGTTACCGGAACCGTTGACGAGGAAAACCTCCAATCAGTGAAAGTAAATGGAGAGAGTACTGAGGTCAATGAGGATGGATCATATTCCCATAGAATGCTATTGAATGAAGGTGAAAACGTAATCCGTGTCGTTGCAAAAGATAAAGCTGGTAATAAAAAAGTAAAAAGGGTGACGGTTCACGCGAAGTTTGGACCAATTGAGATTAGTAACCTTAAGCCTGATGAAGATAAAAATTTGAATGCAGGCGAAAGTGTCATGATCGAATTTGACAGTGAGCCAGGACTTGAAGCGCGTTTCAGAATTCACATGCCACTAACGAACACAATGATGATGATGAACGCAAATGAGCTTCCGATGATGGAAATGTCACCTGGTCACTATGTAGGCTATTATACCGCGACATCAAATGTTGTTGCTGAGGGTGCTGTAGTTGAAGTTGTTGCTAGAGATGAGTATGGCAACGAAACAGAAGAAGTAGCAGAAGGTAAACTTTACATCAACACAGAAGAATAAAATAATCTAGAGGCTGGCACTATCAACGTGTCAGCCTCTAGATTATTTAACATTAACTGATGAAATAGAAGGGGTTGACTGATTGCAGTCAACCCTTAATGTATTTTAATGTGCTTACAAAGCAACATCGAATGTTGTCGCAGTTGGAGCAGAAGTGGGAGTAGTGGTATGAGATGATTAAGGAAGCCTAAGGGACAAGCATATCGGGGCAAAACACCCTCTCTAAGCGGCATAATTGGAAATTGCGCGGCAAAATCTGTTTTATCGCGTGTAAATCAAAAATACCGCGGCAAAATTCAATTTCCCGCGGCAAAAATCAATCTTCCGGTATTTTTCTAATGTCTACGCTGGCTAAAAACAATATCCCCGTTCAATTATCCTAAAGCCATATGGCTCCACCACTACTTTTTCTGAGCAATTCATACGTTTTCCTGTCCATAAGTCTCCAAGATTACCAGTTAAATATCGTTCAGGTAGTGTTATATTGATTTTTTCATCAGAATTGTTTAACACAAAAAGCAATGAACAATCCATTGTTTTTCTTTCGTAAATAAGATGATTTGTCTCCCTGTTTGTTTCCATAAAAGAGAAGGAAGCATCATTTTGTAAGGCACTATGCTCTTTTCGTAACCTGACTAATTTTGAAACAAAGGATAATAGATTACGATCAAAGTCCTCATGTTTCTCGCGATTCCAAATCATACATTTCCGACAGCCTGGGTCCTGTCCGCCTTCCATCCCAATTTCATCCCCATAATAAATGCACGGAGTACCAACAAAAGACAGTTGGAACAAGAACAATAATCGAACCTTTTCCTTGTTATTTTCACAAAGTGTAAGAATCCTCGGCGTATCGTGGCTACCTAATAGATTAAAAGCTACTTCATTCACATTTTTCGGATAAGAAACGAGCACATTTGTCAGTCTCTCAACAAATGTTTTAGAATCAATCCTTTCTTTCGCGAAAAAATCGAGTGATGCATCGGTAAACGGGTAGTTCATTACTGCATCAAATTGATCACCTTGAAGCCATGGCATCGAATCATGCCAAATTTCTCCTAAAATATATGCTTCAGGCTTAGCGCGCTTCACGACTTTGCGAAAATCACGCCAAAATTGATGATCGACCTCATTAGCCACATCTAACCGCCAACCGTCAATATCGAACTCTTCTATCCAATAGCGGGCAACCTTCAATAAATAATCACGTACTTCATTGTTTTCAGTGTTCAACTTTGGCATGAAAGGCGTAAAGGCAAATGTATCATAGTTAGGAGCAGGATTTGTTTCGATCGGAAAATCACGAATATGAAACCATTCTTTAAAACGGGATTGTTTCTGATTTTCCAAAACATCCTGGAACGGTTCAAAATAATAGCCACTATGATTAAAAACAGCATCAAGCATCACTTTTATTCCGTTTCGATGACAAGTTTTAACGAGTTCCTTGAAGGTTTCTTTATCCCCAAACTGTGGGTCGATTTCCATATAATCGATTGTATCGTATTTATGATTAGAGTGTGCCTTAAAAATAGGTGTAAAATAGATTCCTGTAATTCCAAGGTCGACAAGGTAATCGATATGATCTATAATCCCTTGAAAATCACCACCGAAGAAATTTTCTGGTGTAGGTCCGGTGCTTGCCCAAGGAAGAGTTCCCTTTGGATTATTAGATGGATCACCATTGGCAAATCGTTCTGGAAAGATTTGATACCAAATCGTATTTTTTACCCAATCAGGTGCTCGAAATACATCAGCAGGGTTTAGAAATGGGAAACAAAAATAGAAATTCGTGTCTTTTGGATCCTTTCGGAGAAAACCTTTCTCACCATAGATAATTAATTCTTCTCTTTTAGAATGAATCTCAAATCCATAACGGAGACGTCGGTATTCAGGGTGGAGTCTGACAATCCAATAGTCAAAAAGTTCATCAGATCCCTCTTTTTGCATATGGGCCTGAGTGTTTTGCCACAAACCATTCTTCCAAAGGTAAGGGTCCCCATAAATTACATTTACATGGTTCACATCATTTTTCGCTGTTCGAAGTCTAATATCGACTTCAATCTCGTTTACACTATAAGCAAAATTATTTTTCGCCCGGTGATAGATCGCTTCTTTAATCATTGGACACCTCTATTCTTTTTAATACGAATCTAGCAATAATATAACTTAATCATACGAAAATAAAAAATGTTATGCAAACGGTTGCAGGATTTTATTCTCCTAGGTATAATATCAGTTAATAGTGCAAACGTTTTCACGAATACTTAAATCATTTGGGGAGGTCAATTTAATGTTGAAAAAGTTCTTGAATATTTCATTGACTGCTAGTTTAGCAGTTGGAATGCTCGCGGCATGTGGACCACAGGATTCTGAAGGGTCAGAGGATAAAGAAAAGAAGGAAAGTAGTGACAAACCTGAAAAGCTTGTCGTCTGGGAGGATAAGGAAAAGGGAATTGCGCTTGAGCCTGCGATTAAGAGCTTCGAAGAGAAATACGGAATTAAGGTTGAGTATAAAGAGCTTGGTATGGCAGATGAGATTCGTGAGCAGCTTCCGCTCGATGCCCCTGCAGGAACCGGTCCAGACGTACTTACATTACCTCATGACCAAATCGGGGCATTAGCAACACAAGGGCTTCTCGCACCGATCAAGGTCGAAGAAGATGTCGTCAATCAATTTACAGAGTCATCCATCCAAGCGCAAACATTCAACGGTGAATTGTACGGCCTACCCAAAGCAACCGAAACACCTGTATTTATCTACAATAAAGAACATATGGAAAAAGCACCTGAATCATTCGATGAGCTTTACAAGTTTTCGAAAGAGTTCACTAAAGGTGATAATTATGGATTTCTCGCCTTATGGGATAACTTCTATTTTGCCAACGCGATCATGGCAGCGAATGGAGGATACGTTTTCAAGCAATCAGCTGACGGACTTGATCCAAAAGACATCGGTCTGGACAATAAAGGAGCAATTGAAGGAGCAAAGTACATCCAGAAATGGTATGAAGAAGGACTGTTCCCGAAAGGTATTATCGGTGAAAGTGGAGGATCAGCAATGGATGCATTGTTCAATGAGGGTAAAGTTGCTTCTGTCATGAACGGTCCTTGGGCACTTCAAGCTATGAAGGATGCTGGAATCGATTATGGAGTAGCACCACTTCCGAAGCTTCCGAACGGGGAATATCCGAAGACGTTTATCGGTGTAAAAGGCTGGCACGTATCTGCTTATTCAGAAAACAAAGAATGGGCTACCAAATTAGTGGAATGGATTTCAAATCCGGAGAATGCAAAAATCCGTTACGAAAAAACAGCAGAGATTCCACCGGTGAAATCTTTAATTGAGGACCCGATCATTGCCGATAATGAAGCAGCTAGTGCTGTTGCACTGCAATCCCAACGTGGCGTTCCGATGCCGAACATTCCTCAAATGGGGCAAGTATGGGAGCCGATGGCTAGTGCGCTCCAATTGATTGTTACAGGTAAGCAAGAACCAAAAGCAGCACTTGAGGACGCTGTTAACACGATCAAAACACAAATTAAGGCCACTGGAGCAGAATAAGTGAATAAAGAAGGTGACTTAGATAGTGAAGAACCGAAATTGGAAAATCTGACACTTCTGGTCACCCTCTTTAACAAGGTAAAAAAAATCTGTTGCATAGTAAGGAAGGGGACAGGGATCTATATGACTGATACAGATGAGATGATGACGCCACACCGGAAAAAAGCACTCAGCTTGTCCCTGATACCGGGGTTAGGCCAAATCTACAACCGACAGTTATTAAAGGGATTTGCGTTTCTGATTTTGACGATTTCCTTTATTGTTGCGTTTAAAGATTTATTGAATATGGGTTTATGGGGAATCGTTACGTTAGGGGAAGAATTACCGCGTGACCACTCCATCTTTTTAATGGTAGAGGGTATCATTGCTATTATCGTGTTACTATTTGGGTTATCAATCTACGCATTGAATTTGTTTGATGCATACGAAAACGGAAAGAAACGCGATAAAGGACTCCAATTGAATTCGATCAGGGAGCAATACCGGAATGTTGTCGATACTGGTTTTCCTTATCTAATGCTCTCGCCAGGCGTCTTCTTATTAATATTCGTTGTCATCTTCCCGATCTTATTCGTTATCTTGATGGCGTTTACGAATTATGATTTGTATCATTCTCCACCCGCAAAATTAGTGGATTGGATAGGAATACAAAACTTTATTGATATATTCAAGCTTGATTTGTGGCGTGAAACGTTTATTAGTGTCTTTTCTTGGACAGTAATATGGACCTTTGTGGCGACTACCATTCAGATTACAATTGGAGTCTTTCTTGCGGTTCTATTAAATCAGAAGGACTTGATGTTTAAAAAATTATTCAGAACGATTTTAATATTACCTTGGGCGATTCCCGCGTTCGTTTCGATTCTAGTGTTCGCAGGTATGTTCAATGTGACGTTCGGTACGATCAACAATGATATCTTAGCTTTGTTCGGGATCGATGCAATTCCTTGGCAAACGAATCCTTTTTGGGCTAAAGTCGCGTTGATCTTAATTCAGTCGTGGTTAGGGTTCCCATTCATTTTTGCAATGGTTACAGGTATTCTACAATCTATACCTGAAGAGCTTTATGAAGCAGCTACTGTTGACGGCGCCTCTATATGGCAAAAATTCCGCACGATTACATTGCCAATGATTTTATTTGCGATTGCTCCAATTTTAATAACGCAATATACGTTTAATTTCAACAACTTCAATGTCATATTCTTATTTAATGGGGGAGGACCACCAGTACCTGGACAAACAGCAGGTTCTACAGACATTCTCATATCTTGGATATATAGCCTGACTCTTGAATCGAAGCAATACGCGAAGGCAGCAGCAATCACGATGGTTCTTTCTGTAATCGTTATTTCTGTGGCATTGTGGCAGTTTAGAAGAACGAAGTCTTTCCAGGAAGAGGATATGATGTAATATGAGTATAAGAAAACAAAAAATCATCCGCCTCACCTTGTCATATATTGTAATCATTATAGCGGCTGCCATAGTAATTTACCCTGTACTATGGATTGTCGGTTCCTCGTTAAATCCAGGAAATAGTCTTTCAGGATCTTCAATGATTCCAAAGAAAGCTACTTTTATACACTACAAAGAATTGTTTGATCTTGAAAAAAGCAACTACTTACTTTGGTATTGGAATACGTTGAAAATTTGTACCATTACGATGATTCTTTCCGTTACGATGATTGCATTAATGGGTTATTCATTTTCTAGATACCGTTTTATCGGGCGTAAAAATGGCTTGATGACATTTTTGATTCTACAAATGATTCCGAACTTTGCAGCATTGATTGCGATTTATGTATTAGCAGTACAGACCAAATTGATCGATACCCATCTTGCATTGATTTTACTTTATACCGGTGGATTACTGCCAATGAACACATGGTTAGCAAAAGGGTATTTTGACACGATTCCAAAAGAGTTGGATGAATCCGCAAGAATGGATGGAGCGGGGCATTTCCGGATCTTTTGGCAGATCATTATGCCACTTGCTAAACCTATTCTTGCGGTTATTGCCTTATTCAGCTTCATAACACCATTCGCAGACTTTATTTTAGCCAAGATCATCTTGCGAAGTGAAGATAAATACACCCTTGCGGTTGGGCTGTATAATCTTGTCGCGAAACAGTTCGGGGCGGAGTTTACGAAATTTGCTGCAGGTGCCGTTCTTATTGCCATTCCTATAGCCTTGCTGTTCTTGTCGCTGCAACGTTACTTGATTTCTGGACTGACAGCTGGAGGAACAAAAGGTTAATCAGTTTATGGTTCGTATGCAAGAAGTTTAGAAACAGTGGTAAAATAGTTAGAGACTAGATAATGAGATAGGAGGAAGAGGGCATGGCAGTAACCATAAAAGATGTTGCCAAGCTTGCAAATGTTGCCCCTTCAACAGTATCACGGGTTATTGCGAACAATCCACGGATAAGTGAACAGACTAAACGTAAGGTTCGGGAGGCGATGGAGTATCTTGGCTACCACCCGAATTTTAATGCAAGAAGCCTTGCTAACCGATCCTCGAAAGCGATTGGAATTGTTATGCCAAGTTCGGCTGAGAAGGCGTTTCAAAATCCGTTTTTCCCTGAAGTACTGAGGGGGATCAGCACGAAGGCACATGAAAAGGAATTTACCCTGTTAATGTCAACGGGTACAACGGAAGAAGAAATCTACAGGGCTGTAGTTGGGATGGTTCAAGGAAGACGAGTCGATGGTATCGTCCTTCTTTATTCCAGGGTGGATGATCCTGTTATGGCATATCTATATGAACAGAAATTCCCGTTTATGGTTGTAGGGAAACCATATAAAGACGATAACAAAATTAGTCATGTCGATAATGACAACTTTAAAGCATCTAGACAATTAACCGATCATTTAATATCAAATGGGCATGAACGGATTGGGTTTGTAGGAGGAAGTGTGAACCTTGTTGTAACGACTGATCGGCTTCTAGGGTATGAAAAAGCACTCCAAGTAGCACGTATCCCATACCGAAGTGAATATATTATCAATACCGACTTTGCTCTTGAAAGCGGGAAACAGGCAGTTTCCGAGTTAATGTCACTTAGTGAGCCTCCAACAGCACTTGTCGTTACCGATGATTTGATGGCACTCGGTGTTCTACGAATGTTTAATGATATGGGGGTAAAAGTTCCGAAGGATGTTTCTGTAACGAGCTTTAATAATGCAATGATTGCTGAGCTTGCCACACCTTCACTAACCTCAGTTGATATCAACATTTATGAACTCGGATACCAGGCTGTTGATAATCTGTTAAAATCTATTGATAAACCAGATCGTCCCCCTAGTAAAATTAAAGTCGGACATAGGATCATCATCAGGCAGTCAAGTGAACAACCATTAAGAACAAATGTATAAGTGCGTGTTCAAAAAGGAGGACAAAAAGAGCCAAGAAGTTCGAGACGCGAAAAGTCTTGAGGACTGGAACGACGAGCGGTACTTGCATAAATACTACGAGTTGTACCGAGGAAGCTTACATCCAAGAATACGCTTGTAGACGCAGGTACATATGGAACTTCGACTAAGTACTTCACGTCCTGTGAAAACGTCGAAGTCAGCACGTCCTGTGCAAGTCCACAAAGACCGAGTAACGAAGAAATTCGACAGCTATTATAGGAAGTTCGATTAAACCCACCACGTCCTGTGGCAACCTCGAACTGACTAACATCCTGTTAGCCTCCGGACTTTTTGAACAACCTCTATAAGAAATAATTTATTGAACCCAATGAGACAGAAACCATGCTGATTTTCACTCCATGTTCGGAGAAGGAAAATTGGTACGCGTGGTCTGTCTCATTTTTCTATGGATAATAAAAGGAATGTCTGTCTTCGGTCTTGAATGTAATAGGTAGAGTAAATCAATGATTGTTGGTAGGTGTAGAAGGATGACAACACGAATTCAAGATTTTCCTTTTCCATTCACACAAGATTCTTATGAATACACAAATAACTCTACTCAGCTAGATCCCCCGCGTTGTGTGACTATGACTTCAGGTTATCAAACAGAAATCCAATTAAAAAGAAATCTAATTCAAGAGTACCCTGAGCGATGTTATCGTTCGTTTCATCATTCAATAGAAGCGCAATGGGAAATTCTGAAGCTGATTATGTCAGAGCTTGCCTTCTATGAACCCGACCATTTTTCATTTCGAAAAAAGGGAAAGGAATTCCAGTTCAATAACCATATCCTTGAGGAAGAGGTTAGATTCACGGATCGTGATCTTTCTTCGGTTGATGATGAACCGCTCAATTTAGCTGGCAAGCATGTTCAAGAGGATCTTATTTTAATGGGGGATCGGGATGGTACATTGTTTCTCGATGCAGGGCAGCTTTGTTTCCCATCAAATTGGTCTCTGGCGTTTGTGTTTGGATTGGATTTCAAGTCAATTCACACCCCAGTTCCTCGTGTGAATCAGACTGACTTTATTGATAAAGTAGAACGCTTTATAAAACATATCCGTCCTGGAATGGCGTGGGAGAGGAAGAATTGGTCGGTAACGATTACTGAAAAGCTTGATACGCCACTAGAAACATTTCCGGAATGGGGGAAGCACAGATTAGAAGTGACAGAAGAAAATGTTGAGGAATTATTGCATCTACGGGTTGAAGTTCAACGGTTACACCGGTTACCCCAGACGAATGACGTTTTATTTACGATCCATACATATCTCCTTTCATTAAAAGAAATGGCCACAAAAAAGGATTGGTTGACTCGGTTTTTCCGAAACATTGATACACTTCCGGATGATATTTCAGAATATAAAGGAATCGCTTACTATAAAAATCCCTTGATGAACTACCTAGAAAAGAACGTTAGTAAGGGGTGGAGCCATGGTCGTCATAAATAGAATTAATTTAAATAGATCATCCTACTTAGCTATTACCGATCAACCAGATGACCCGAGACTACAGTCGATTTTAGAGGAATTAAAAACACGAAAGAAGACTTTCCAGACTTTGGTTTACTCCCAGCCAACTAATAAGGTGAAATTGAAAAAAGCATTATTGGACCAAACCATCGGTTGTTATTTATTGATCGGAGCTACCCCGATTAACGTAAGAGAGATTGTTCAAACAGCCCTTGAATATCATTTCACTCACTTAGATATGTTCATATTTGAGGATGAACCGTCAGTCAAACACGTGTTTTGCGGGTGTTGTCACTTCATTCACGATAATGTTGAGGCAAGTCGTTTCGTTTGTAAAAATTGTGGACAGCTTATTGAGGTTTCTGATCACTTTTCACATTACTACCATGCTGTTCTTGGATTTCCTAATATACAGTAAAAGGGTGTTCGTAGTGAATGAGCCGATGGAGTTGCAAGTTAAACAAATAAAAAAAGAAACAGATTTGGTGAAGACGTTTGTGCTCGGCTCTGATTATTGCAATCTCCCGACATTTGGACCAGGATCCCATCTTCCACTTCATTTACCAATGGGGTTAAGACATTATTCTATTATTAACAATCCTCTTCAATCGAGTAGCGAATTCATGATTGCTGTAAAAAAGATAAGTGGCTACAATAGCGGTTCTACCTATCTTCATGAGCAAATTGAAGAGGGGGAACATATAACAATTTCACCTCCAGATAATTATTTTCCACTACATTTAAAAGCTAAGCATCATGTCTTTTATGCTGCAGGTATTGGTATTACACCTGTTCTTTCGATGCTTTCGTATTTGAAAACCATTGGTCATTCGTACGAGCTTCATTACTCTGCACGTTCGATTGAAGAATGTGCTTTTTACGACTACATTCAAGCTGAATTTCGCAATCATTCAACGTTCTATTTTATGGAAAGATCGAAACGAATGAAACAGATGAAAGAGTCATTGCTACATCGAAAAGTTGGGACTCATATTTATGTGTGTGGCCCTCAAACATTTATGGATGCACTGGTTATGTATGCAAAGGAGCAGAGTTATCCAAGGAATCATATTCATGTAGAAAGGTTTAAATCCCTAGGGAACAAACAAGTGCGATCTGATTTTACTGTGTCATTAGTTAAGAAGAATGAGACGTTTAAAGTAAGGGCTGACCAAAGCTTATTAGAAGCATTGCTTGAACGTGGGATTGAACAGCCGCACGCTTGTCGGATGGGAATTTGTGGTACATGTGAGGTTGAATATACGGATGGAGAAATTGAACATTTGGATTCCTTCTTAACTAAAGAAGAGAAGAAGAACAAACTTTTAAGTTGTGTTTCCAGGGGATGCAATCATTTACGGATTAATCTTTAAGCGTTTTCGGTACTTGGGTACATGTTCAAAAAGGAGGACAAAAAGAGCCATAATATCTGAAGTTCAACTAAATTCGTCACGTCCTGTGACAACGTTGAACTGACTCACATCGTGTGAGCCCGAGGCCCGAAAATCTCGAGGACCGTAACGACGAGCGGTACTTGCATAAACACTACGAGTTGTACCGAGGAAGCTTACATCCAAGAATACACTTGTAGACGCAGGTACATATGGAACTTCGACTAACTACTTCACGTCAATATAGGATCATCAACTAAGTGCGTTACATCCTGTAACAACGTTGATATGACTCACATCGTGCGCCTAACGTCGAAGTCAGCATAAGGAAAGCTTCTATGATTACTCATCGCAGACACAAAAATAATTATTTTTGTGTTGACGTCCGTGTGCAAGTCCGGAGAGATCGAGTAACGAAGAAATTCGATAGCTATTATAGGAAGTTCGATTAAACCCACCACGTCCTGTGGCAACCTCGAACTGACTAACATCCTGTTAGCCTCCGGACTTTTTGAACAACCTCTATTAGTGATCCCGCCTATCAGCAAGACCATCCAATACACGTTGAAATGGTTGCTTATCTTTTACCATATTAAATGTAGTGAAGGGACACTCCCCAACTGCAATCCTTTGAAGCACTTTCTGCATCGTAAATTGTTCTGGTTGTAAGCCATGTTTCACTTCATTCCAATTTAGTGGGGTTGCAACGAGGGCATCTTCATTCCCGCGCAGTGAATAAGGAGCGATAATTGTTTTTCCCTCTGCATGTTGTATGTAATCGATATAGCACCTCGATTTCCGCTTTTGCTTTAATCGCTCAATCGTAAATTGCTCTGGATTTTGCTCAACTAAATACGCTGCAATAAAATGTGTAAACTTACGGGTATCATCATAGGTGAATTTCCGCTCAGGCAGTGGGATATAAACTTGGATTCCTTTATTCCCTGATGTTTTTGCGAATGAGTGTAGATTAAGCTGATCGAGTAGTTCCTTTATCTGAATAGCAGCCTCTACGGCAAGCGGAAATTGATCTCGAGAAGGAGGGTCGAGATCAAAAACGATTTCAGAGGGCCTCGACGTATCGACCGTATTGAACGGTACGTGGTACTCGAGGGCAAGTTGATTTCCAAGCCAAATTAAAGCAGGCAATTCGTTACATACGATGTACCGGATATTTTCGTGTTCATAAGTCTGTACAAATTCCGGTGCATAATCAGGACAATTTTTTTGATAAAAAAACTCATCATACATTCCATGTGGATAACGTTTAACTGTTAACCACCTATTTTTTATAAAAGGAAGCATATACGTGTGGATTTGAATGAGATAGTGCAGGTATGCTTGTTTTGTGATCCCGTTTCGAGGATATAAAACCTTATCAAGGCTAGTAACATTGATTGTTTCACCACCAATATTTAATTGTCCATCTGTTTTTGAAGTGCTTCCCATGTGCAATCCTCCCAATGAACATCAAGTCGAAATTGAATGAATCTTGGTTGACGAAGCTGTTGATCATAAATTTCGAGAAATTCAAGTTCGACACAGATCCCAGGACTTACCCGAATCAAGCTGCCCGTTTGTTCGATTTGATTCGCTTTTACTATTTGGATAAGTGCTTCCCGTTCCGATCCTTCAAGGCCATGTGAAAATAACCCTAAAGATACGAAGGAACCGTGATCATGTAATACAACATGAACAAATCCATTTTTCAGATCATAACCGGATATGATGAAAACTCCTCGTAAACCAACTTTTATTTTCAGCCAATCTCTGGTTCTTTTTCCAGGATTCCAGAAGCTATTTAAGCGTTTTGCGATGATGCCCTCACCACGCTCTTTTCTTACTTTTTCAAATAACGATATTCCTTCCGCTTCTGCTTCAATCCATTGAATTGTACTTGGATTACTTATTGAGACGTCTGGTATTTCCAAGCTCTGCATCAAATTAGACATGGTTTGCTTTCGGATGTGGAATGGAATTTGAGACTTTGACCCGCCGCTAAGCATTAATTGATCAAAAACTAAATAAGTAGCAGGACTTTGTTTCTGAGCCTGTTTAATTTTTTCTATTCTCTGAAGGCGTCCTCGTTTTTGGATTTTCGAAAAATCAGCTTTCCACTTCGATTCCAACATACAAAGCTCTCCATCGAGAATCAGTGGAAGGGTGTCAGAGTATTGTTGTTGTAGCTGCTTTGCTCTTTGTATCACTTCAGGGAACGTGTCATAAAAGGAGTGCAAATTGCGACTGTGAAATAGGATTTGCTCTTGATCAATGTGCAAAAGTGCGCGAAACCCGTCAAATTTAACCTCGTAGTTCCACTCATCCCCTTCAGGTATTGAAGAGACAAGGGTGGGGAGCATAGGTTTAATCGGCTTCATTCGCTACTGGCTTTTTTCTTTCGGGTCGTTTTTTTCTTCTTTTTCGGTTTGGATTCGTTGATACTCGCCTGCAATGCATCCATAAGATCAACAACATCTGCTTTAGGGCGATCTTTGGAAACGGTAATTTGTTCACCTTTTACTTTGCTCTCAATTGCTTCCTTCACTGATTCCCGATAATCATCATGATATTTTTCAGGGTCAAATTCAGTCGTTAATTGTTCAATGAGTTGTACCGCCATATCCATTTCTTTTTTGTTTAGATCAATGTTTTCCGGAATTTCGGGGACGAGGTCAAAATTGCGGACTTCATCTGGAAAATGGATAGTCTCTAATAATAAACCTTTATCATAAACACGAACGACAGCGAGATTTTGCTTAGAACGAATCATTACTTTAGCAATTCCAATCCTCCCGGAGTCATCCATTGCTTGTTTCAAAAGTGTATAAGGTTTTCCGCCGTTTTCACCTGGTCCGATAAAGTAGGAACGATCAAAATAGATTGGATCAACCTCTGTTAATTTAACAAAATCAATGATTTCAATTGATTTCGTCTGTTCCTTGGCAAGGGCGTCTAATTCTTCTTTTTCAAGCTCAACAAACTTCCCAGACTCATATTCATAGGCTTTAATGATGTCATCTTGCTCAAGTGATTTTTCACAAACCGGACAAATTTTTTCGTATTTAATTGGGTTATGGCATTCTTTATGGAGCTGTCTCATTTTAATATCTTTATTTTCAGTTGCAGCAAATAGTTTAATCGGAATCGTAACCAAACCGAAGCTAATTGATCCTTTCCACATCGTATGCATACCGAGGCACCCTTTCATCCCTTTTCTATTAATGTGAGCTGAAAGTGACAAATCCATTATGACCATTTTTTACAAATTAAAGAAAACCTAGGGCTATCTAGGTTTTCTTTAGAGGCCGCTTCCGCTTTTTGTGATCGTCTAGCTCCAGCGCCCAGGTGCTCGAGGTCGCTTCAATTCTTCCACAAACACAAAAAACGTGTTGTGTTACAGAATTTCCAGCGCTTGCACTCTCAAGCATAAGTGCAACTTAGGCAATCGCCTTCGCTATGCTTGGCGCTGGCCTAGTTTTCTTTATCGCACCTGAACAGGGCGCTTCCGCTTTTGTGATTAACTGTTTACGATTATCCCGCCGTTTACGTGAATCATTTGCCCCGAGACATATGAGGAGTCATCTGACGCTAAGAAGACATAACTTGGTGCTAGTTCTTCCGGTTGACCCGGCCGACCCATTGGGGTGTTCTTTCCGAATTTCTCAACGTGTTTTGCATTAAAGGTAGATGGAATAAGTGGCGTCCAAATAGGCCCAGGTGCAACACCGTTCACACGAATCCCTTTCGACACGAGTGACTCAGATAGAGAGCGAGTCAACGCCACCATCGCACCTTTAGTAGCCGAATAGTCGATTAGATTATCGTTCCCTTTATACGCCGTCACCGATGTGGTGTTGATGATTGAACTTCCTTCCTTCAAATGAGGGAGTACAAATTTAATCATATAAAAGCATGAAAAAATATTTGTTCGGAAGGTTTTTTCGAGTTGATCCTGACTAATTTCCTCAATCCCACTTTTAGGATGCTGTTCTGCTGCATTGTTTACAAGAATATCAACTGTACCAAATTCAGCTACTACTTGATTGACTCCATCACGACAAAAGGACTCATCACCAATATCACCAGGAATCAAAAGACATCTTTGTCCCTCATGTTCTACCTGTCGCTTCGTTTCGTTCGCATCCTCATGTTCCTCTAAGTAAAACACGGCAACATCAGCACCTTCTTTCGCGTACAAAATGGATACAGCCCTGCCAATACCACTATCTCCACCAGTTATTATTGCTTTTTTTCCTTTTAACTTACCACTCCCCTTATAGTTTGGATCCTCGGATTGTGGTTTCGGTATCATCTCATCCTCAGTACCAGGCTGGTGATTCTGATGCTGTGGTGGTTGTCCGGTTTGTTTGTCTGTGTTTGGTGCAAAATACTTGTTAAAATACATTTTGAAGTCTCCCTTCAATTCTAATAGAGGTTGTTCAAAAAACCCCGGAGGCTAACAGGATGTTAGTCAGTTCGATGTTACCACAGGACGTGGTGGGTTTAATCGAACTTCCTATAATAGCTGTCGAATTTCTTCGTTGCTCTAATATGATCTTTTGAAAACCTTTGAAAGATGTTTACTATACTATTACCGTCTTACATAATTCTAATCATGTTTAAGTTTCACAAAGCAAGGGGAGTGAATTAAGTAGAGAGGTTAGGAGGAATGGCACGTGATACTTGATAACGTACGATTGTATAGACCATTTAAAATGGATAATCCTGAATCTATATATCATGTTGTGATTGAGGATGGTAAAATCACTGAAATTCAAAGAGGCCGCACATCGATACGGAATAATGAGGTTTATGATGCAAAGGAAAAAACGCTTATGGTTAGCTTTACGGATTCACATCTTCATTTTCTTAGGTACGGGTTAATGAAAATTGAATTGGACCTTCGCGTTGTGACGAGTTGGGAAGAGATGAAGAAAGAGGTTCGTAAGTATTATCCGAATATGGAAGAAAATGATTGGATTGTTGGACGGGGTTTTGATGATGATCAGTTTACAGATATTGATCATTACTTGACCGCACGAGATTTGGATGAAATCCACGATGATAAACCGATGTTCTTCCTTCACAGAGATGGACATGAATGTGTCGTTAATGATACTGTGATTGATCTTCTTAAGAAAGAAAAATCCTTCAAGGAAAAAGTACCTGAAAGCTTCATTGAAAAAGACGAACAAGGAAATTGGACAGGCCGTTTCAAGGATACTGCTGTTCATTTCATAAAGAGACATTTTCGGGGTCGCTCGAAAAACGATGCAAAAGAAGCCATACAAGCCGCTATCTCACACTTAGTACCACTAGGAATTACGTCAGTTCATACCGATGATCTAAATTTTATCGAATCATATGAAACATTGCTGCAAAGCTATCAGGAACTAGAGAAAGAGGGGAACCTTCCAATCGAAGTGTTTCTTCATCATTATATTTTTAATAAAAAAGAGTTGGTTAAGTTCATCGATAGCTTTGAAAGTAGGAGTGGCGACGGAACAGAAAAAGTAAAAGTGGGTGCCATAAAAATATTTTTGGATGGAACGCAGCGCCTTCATACATCAGCAATGAGAATACCATATAAAGATCAACCTGATACCAAAGGAACAACCGTTTATACACAAGAAGAATTAAATGAAATCGTCAGGATCGCTTCCGAAAATGGGATGCAGGTTGCAATGCATGCTATTGGTGACAGAGCAGCAGAACAAGCAATAGAAGCACTAGAACAAGTTGAAGTAAGTGTATCAAAATTAAGACACCGCATTATTCACGCCCAAACATTAGGACCTGATTTACTTGTAAAGCTGGAGAGATTGAAGCCATACATTGAAACACAGCCCTCCTTTTTAATGGATGAATATGACAAAAAGGCAGAATGGGTGGGAGAAGACTTAGCACCTTACTGCGATTCTTTTGGAAGTTTAGCCCGAAATCATATTCCATTTACGTTAAGCTCGGATGCACCGATTGGAAATCTTAATCCTTTTGTCTCCATATTCGGTGCTGTTAATCGTACAAATTTACAGCATAAGCCTATGGGAGGGTGGATGCCACAAGAAAAACTGTCAATAGACGAATCGATAGAGGCTTTTACGTACACGCCGAGATATCTAGAGTTTCAGGAAACCTCAAAAGGAAAGCTAGAAGAGGGCTATGAAGCTAACCTTTTACTCATATCAATGCATCCAAGAGAAACGCCGGAAGAGGAGCTGTATCGCATCAAAGTAAATGAAGTATGGGTGGGTGGAGAAAAGAAATTTAAACGCAAAAATTAACTCTGACCCTAATTGTGGGATGATTCCTCTAAACCGCGTGTCTTCCTTGTGGGTTTTTCGTTATAATAACCTTAGGAAATAATGAAGGAAGTTCACAAAGGGAGAGTTTCTCATGAAAATTAGACACGAATTAAGTTTAGAGGAAACAGGTCAATTGATTGAACTTCTCCATAACCACCATGATGCAATTCTCGAGGAATGGTTGAAGGTTGTTTCCATTTCACCACAAGACCCATTTTACAATGAGATTATTAAGAACGGAGGGCATACGATCCGCTTAGTAACAACTTATGTTGAGGATCCAGAGACGCCTTTAGTTCAAAATCTCACTAAGAAAATCGCGAGGGAACGGGTCGAAGCTCAGGTTAATATAGAGGAATTTATTTCAAATATAAATATGGGTCGATCTATTGTCTATAGAGTTCTAAGTAAAACCAATGTTCCAAAGGATAAGCAGCTCCGATTTATGTTGCTAATCAACGACTTTTTCGATTCATATATGTACCATGCTATTACTGAATATTCCAAGCTAAAGGATTCAATTATTAAGAATAAAAGCCGATTTATTCAAGAGATGCATAGTGACCGACTTTCAATTCTAGGTCAAGTAGCAGCAAGCTTTGCCCATGAATTCAGAAACCCACTTACATCGATTAAAGGTTTTATTCAATTGATTGAAAGGGAAACCCCGCCTGGTGTTGAATCTGCTTCTTTCTTTAAAATCATAAATCGAGAAATGGAAAGTTTACAAGAAAAGATTACACAATTTCTATATTTATCGAAAATGAAAGGAATTGATGATGAATCAGAAGTTTTCTCTTTCACGGATGTGGTTCAGGACATGCTTTCATTTATGTATCCGCGAATCGTTGACGAACAGATTAATGTGAATAGTGAAATAGAAGAACAATTAACTGTTTTCGGTGTGGAAGAACAGCTTAAACAAGTTGTTTTAAATATTTTGTGTAATGCAGTGGAAGCATTGTCTGAAACAGTGGAAAGGGAGCGTATTATTGATCTGAAGTTATATAACGAAGGTGAGGTGCTCTACTTATTAATTGCAAATAATGGTTCGAAAATCCCCACACACTTGCTTGAGGATATCTTTGAACCATTTATTTCGACTAAACAATTAGGAACAGGCCTTGGTTTGTCCGTATGTAAGCAAATTGTCGAGAAACACTTGGGGAAAATCCAGGTTAACTCCACTGATCAGGAAACCACTTTTTTATTATGCTTTCCTAAAGCAAATGAGATAGGAGCCCAATCACATGACTTATAAAATAATTCATTTGTAAAAAATAAATTCGCAAAACAATCTTATTACAGCCCTTGTTAATTCGATAATCATGACTTTAGTCTATTAAACGCTTTTTATGAGTCAGCTTTCGAGCTGGCTTTTTTGATTTGTGATTAAGGAACAAGTTGTATTTGAGTAATTTGGCCAGTTTAACGGCTCTAATGAGGCAAAGAGCAGAGAAATGTTATTTGAAAATAAACACTTTTACCTCTAATTCTGACTAAAAAAGGGGTTATCTGAGACGGCGTGAAATGCCTTTTTTCTGTAAGATCAATTCACCGCGGAACAAATGGTGAAAAGTATACTTTTCAGAACAGGGGACTGTTTTGAAGGAAACATATGAGATGATTTTAGAGCGTTACGAGAATTTAATTAAAAAGCTTATTAAATCCTATGGACTGAGTTTTGAATTTGATGAAATGCTTCAGGTGGGGCGAATCGCGTTATGGGAAGCTTATGAAAAGTTCAATCCATCAAAAGGGTATTTTCCATCCTATGCAAAAAAATATGTAGCAGGTCGGATCTTACAAGCTGCCAAAAAACATCTACCTCATGAGTCTGAAGTAGAAATGAGCGATTCAATTCTCCATACAACACATACCTACGAAGAACTTTATCTTGAGGAGATGTACATTGAAGAGTACGTAAAAAATTTATCAAGAAGAGAACGACTATTTGTAGATTGCGTTATTCTTCAAGGAGAAACACAAACGGAATTGGCACAAAGAGAAGGTGTTTCCTATGAAACGGTTCGTTCGTGGAAGAAAGCAGCATTAACCAAATTGAGGATAAAAGCAAGTAAATTAAACCATCCTATAGGTTATTAAGAAACACTTAAGAAAAGAGCGGAAAAAATGATAGTCGTAGTAAATATCCTCATTCTCCGCTCTTTCTAAAAAGTAAAGAAAGTATAAAAAAAAATTTGCTGCATAGATGCAATGTCTAGCTCAGCGCCTAGGTGCGCAGATCGTCGCTTCGATTCTTCTACAAACACAAAAAGCGTGTTATGTTACAGAATCTCCAGCGCTTGCACTCTCAAGCATAAGTGCAACTAAGTTAACCGCTGTTCGCGTTTACCAAGTTTTCTTTATCGCACCTGGTCAAGGCGCTTCCGCTCTTCTTGATTAACTTATATATGGTCGGTTTTCTTCGAATATTGGCGTGTTCCTTGTTTGATATTCGCCTCTTCTTGATTATTTTTTAGCTCTTGTACGGCTTGGTTATCACGCTTTTTCTTATCGTTATCTTTTGTTTTGGACAAGGCAATTCCTCCTTATATCGCATTTAAACCTTAACTTTTTCTGACCTAGTGACTCTTTAAGGACTATCCTTCTAAAGGCCAGATTGTTATTAGGCTATACGGTTAATAGGGAATTTATTCGATATCTGGATTACCGTTCATGAAGAAAACAGCTAATGTACCTGGTCCTGCATGTGCACCAATAGCACAACCAATCGTGTTAACCATTATATTTTTGACATTGTACTTGGATTCAATTCGTTCCTTTAATTCATTGGCACGTGAAAGGCTATCAGCGTGGGAAATCGCAATCGTTTGATCTTCTAGCTTGCTTCCGCGCGTATCGATCAACTCGATGATCCGTGAAATAACCTTCTTGCTGCCCCTTACTTTTTCCAAGGGGAATAGTTTCCCATCTTCCATATGGAGAATCGGCTTTACCTTAAGTAACCCTCCGACAAATCCTGCTGTTCTCGATACTCGACCGCCTCTTACTAAATATTCCAGATCGTCGACTGTAAATATGTGCTCCATCTGGTTTATAAGTGCGTGTGTGTGGGAAACAATTTTCTCAATGGTAGGTTCGGAATCCTGAATAGTTTTTGCGAGATAATAAGCCATTAATCCATATCCAAGAGAGGCACTTTTTGAGTCAATGATTGTCAAATCTAATTCAATGTTCTCTTCAATTAGTTGGTCCCGGACAAGACATGCAGTTTGGTATGTACCTGAAAGTTCGGATGAAAAAGTTAAATATAGTGCAGACTGTTTTTTTTTCGCAAGGGAGCGAAACAATGCTTCCATACGGTCGGGGGGTACCTGAGATGTTTTTGGAGCTGCACCATCACGCATCATCCCATATAAATTTGAAGGCTGAATCGTTTCTTTATCAAAAAACTCTTCTTGTTCAACATGAACAACGAGAGGAAGAACGTTCATGTTGTGTTCATCAATAACATGCTGTGGAAGATCACAACCCGTATCGACGATCAGTTGAATGGACATAGAAACACCTCACAGTAATTGCTAATTTTCAACTTTGCTCTTAGTGTAGCCTTGTCTCAAATAAAAAGCAATGAATTGTTCGATTGTTGCTTTATATCCATTGACAAAGCCACTTAAGGTTTGATAAAAATAGTACGGTTATTATGAACGAAAGAGAGGGTTAGCCATGTCATTGTTTTCAGAAGCACAAAAAGTAATAATTGTCATCTTAGGAGCACTTTTTGGTGCTGTTTCGTTAAACTATTTTCTTATACCGGCAAATGTATATGCCAGTGGGTTTACAGGTATAGCCCAACTATTAGCAAGGATACTTCAGGCAACACCAATTCCAGCATCAACTGGTATCCTTCTATTTCTCTTAAACATTCCTGTGGCGATACTTGGATGGAGGAAAGTAGGAAAGTCCTTCACAATTTATAGTATTTTTAGTGTTGCCGCAACATCCTTTTTCCTCGAACTAATACCAATTAGAGTTATCTCTGAAGACATTCTTCTCAATGCTGTATTTGGCGGTGTACTTGCTGCAGTTGGAATCGGTTTTACATTGAAGTGGGGTGCTTCTACCGGGGGAATGGATATTGTGGCGATGGTCCTATCAAGAATGAAGGACCGACCAATCGGAATTTATTTCTTCTCATTGAATTCATTGATCATTTTAACAGCAGGACTTCTTTATGGATGGGAAAAAGCCCTTTATACACTTGTCACACTTTATGTTACTTCACGTGTAATAGATGTTATCCATACTCGTCATGAAAAACTTACAGCTATGATCATCACCAAAAAAGGTGCAGAGCTTCAAAAGGCGATTCATAACCAAATGGTGCGCGGGATTACCAAGCTTCCTGCTAAGGGCGGTTTTACTGATGAAGAGAAAGAATTACTATTCATTGTTGTTACACGTTATGAGCTTTATGACCTTGAACATATTATAAAGGAAGTAGACCCGCATGCTTTCACAAACATCGTCAACACAACTGGTATTTTCGGCTTTTTCAGAACAGAAGGGAAATAAATAAAGATATTTGTACAGATAGTAGAGAGGGTTTATGATATAAATTATAGAAACGAGCGAGAACATATTTGAATTAAAGACCTGGGTGAGCTGAATTCTACGCTCTTACCCAGGTCTTTTCATGAGTAAAGAAAGTATAAAAGTTTGCGGCATGGATGTAATGTCCAGCTTCAGCGCCTAGGTGCGCAGATCGTCGCTTCGATTCTTCCACAAACACAAAAAGCGTGTTATGTTACAGAATCTCCAGCGCCTGCACTCACAAGCATAAGTGCAACTAAGGTAACCGCCTTCACAAAGCTTGGCGCTTACCAAGTTTTCTTTATCGCACCTGGTCAAGACGCTTACGCTTTTCTAAATAAAATTAATAATTACTTTCAAACACTTCTTGCACTAGAGGAACAATAGAATCCCATTCAGCATCAGGAGTCTTATTAATGGTAATAAAATCTTGGTAACCAAAGATGGATTCAACACCTTCGATTTCAAGAAGCCCTTTCGCTACTTTATCCTCAGGATTATCACCAGAACGGTGGGAAAGTCTTCCCTCAAAAATAGACTGACTTGCTGAAAACTTTAAAGCATTTGGATTCGGTGTTGGATCAACAGTAAATTCAACTGCCATATTAAACATTCTCCTTTCAATAATACCCATAATAAAATGGTACACGAAACCTATTGTACCAAATTCAAACGGATTCTTAAAAATCTAATTCAAAATTATTGCTCTAAAATGAAAAACCATAGCGATTTGAAACGATTTCGTAAAAACCAAGTGAGTTGTATATATGTTTCGTGACAGAGTTGTTAATCCCTGTTTCCAATTCAATGGATCTAATTCCGTTGTTTTCAGCCCAGTGGATGACATGTAATAATAACTTTCGGGCAATACCCTGATTTCTCAAGTCTTCTTGAACAAAAAGTTCATTAAGCCACATATAAGATCCACCTTTAGGTAGACTAATGCCAATGTTAAAAAAGGCAACACCTACAATCGCGTTATCTTTTTCAGCAACTACGAGGTATGCATGATGCTCACTTTCTAATGCAAGATTAATGCCATTTAAAATAAAATCAAAGTTCTTTTGTGTGTTTGTATTTATCGGTTGTTGGATAAGCAAATCAGCAATGCCTGTTCGGATTGATGGATCTGCATCTCTTTGTACTTCAAAAACATTCATGATGGAACCCTCCTATGACCTCTTTCTAATTTCAATGTTAATCATCAAAATTCCTGCTTTGATTTAAAATAAAAAGTGGAACCTTTTGATGAATCTCTTCGTCTATATAAGATGAGGAGGTCAATGGGTATAAAGTAATTAGTTATTATCGATAAAGAAGATATTTAATATGTACGAAAACAGTCAAAGAGTAGCGAAGGATATCTAAAAGGGATTATACATAATACGTTTACAATTAATACTTTATTATATAGCTGAGATCTGATTTTCGGGAGGTCATTATTAATGCCTACTTTAGTCTGTTTTGGAGATAGCTTAACAGCATTAGAGGAAAGTAAGGATGGGTATGAACGGTTAACTCCACGTTTGCGTAAACAATTACCAAACTGGACAATTGTAAACTCAGGTGTATCGGGGGAAACTACAAGAGCAGCACTAGCAAGACTTCAAGATGATGTGTTACGTCATTCTCCCGACTTGGTTACCATTTTGTTCGGCTCAAATGATGCAAGTATACACCGACGCATTGTGCTTGCGGAGTATGAACGAAATCTTGATATTATGATCGATCGGATTTCCCCACAGAAAACAATTTTACTTACTCCGCCACCAGTTATAGAAAAGAATCAGAGTAAGAGAAGCAACAACGTCCTTTCTACCTATGCAGAAGCTGTGCGTAAGATTAGTAAAAAACGGGAATGTAATGTAATCGATCTTTGGTCTTATTTTCGAAAGAATAATTTATACGAAAACTTATTACAACAAGATGGACTTCACTTTAACAAGCGTGCTTACTTATTTATGTCGGAATTGGTTATAGATAAGGTTAAAGAAATTTATGGGAAGACTCACCGTGTGCACTGACTCTTTATGTTTTTCCATACAAAAGCGTGATCCAAAAGGGCATTTGTTTACATTTTATATCAAAAATCAGGCAAAACAGAGAAGGAGCGGACCCGACATCTACTTTTTATCGATGTTTTGGGTCCGCTCCTTTAGATTTAGATTCTAAATCAATAATAACTCTGACTGCTAACTATGACCAGATATGCGGATATATCGGCCAAACCTCAGTTTTAAAGAACAAGAATTAATGTTCCGACGGTTTTGGACTAGTTAATATCCGCCAGTGGACCGTTCTTCAGAATGTTTCTTTTGCTTCTCATGGTCTTGTGTAGACATTGTTGTTTCATATTCGTGTTGGTTATCGTTTTGTGCACGTTCTGCACCTTGTTCAATGGTTCGTTTTGAACGATTCTTTTTACTCATTATAAAAACCCCCTTACAGGTAGTATTCCGTAAAGAGGGTTGTCATACCCTTAATTTTTCAATTCTCAATGGAAAAGTATATTGTTTTGAAAAAGACTAAAAGCCAAGTTTTATGTCCTGCGAGAACCTTGGTTTGTTTACACGTTAAGAAAGTATAAAAATACTTTCTATAGTATAAGCGCAACTAAGGCTCAGCCGGCACCCAAGGCTTCGCAAAGTTTTCTTTATACTTTCTTAATGTGCAAGGAAAGGACATCCTCTAGATATAGTGCAATTCCATCTTCTTCATTTGTTGCTGTTACAGCATTCGCAATGTTTTTCAGTTCAGGAATCGCATTGCCCATCGCAATACCATGTCCAGCGTATTCAATCATTTCAAGGTCGTTATCTTCATCCCCAAATGCAATGACCCGTTCTTGAGGTATTTGAAAATAATCCGCTACTCGTTTTAATCCAACAGCTTTATTTAGCCCTGCCCTCACTACTTCAATGATGTTCCAAGGTGCTGCCCAAATTCGGTGATCAATGACCTCAGCATGTTCCCTTTTAAGCAGTTCCCTTAACTCTTTTAGGTGATGGTCATGGGGACGGATGAGGATTGAAGTTGGGTTTTGAACTAATGATTTACTAAGATGACCAATGTTTAGATTGGATTCTTCTATGAAAAAGGAATTCGTGATCAGTTCATCCTCGTAATGAAGATAAACGTCGTCAAGAACTTCTGCGATGACATTTTTTACATTAAAATCAAGGCATGTATTAATAATCGATTGAGCAATTTTTAGGTCCATTGGTGAATGGAAAACTCCCCATTTCGGGTCTTTAGGATGATGAATAAAAGCACCGTTAAAATTAATAATAGGGGTACATAATTCCATTTCATGATAATACTTTTCGCTTCCACGGAAGGGTCTGCCGGTTGAGATAACCACGTGGTGCCCGTCTGTAATAGCTTGTCTTATAACATTTCGCGTATTTTCCGAAATAGTCTTATCATCCTTCAATAGGGTTCCATCAAGATCGAGTGCAATTAAATAGGGTTTTGTCATCTCTCTGCCCCTTTCTATAAATGTATAACTAATTGTATCGGTAACAGGAAGAATTGTCCATGACAGTAATACATCAGTTTTTGTCGAATAAAAACCAAAATAGTAATGCTGTGAACCCCTTCAAGTTGGTAATCTTGGAAAAACAAAACATGTTTATTCCGATGTGAGAGGGGTAAACAATAATATATATTACTTGAGGAGGTTGACTGAACAATGAAGCTAAAGTCAAAAAAGGTGGTAATGTCAGGGATCGCAGCAAGTGTTGCAGGTGTAGCAACGTATTTCTTACGAGATGAAACAAATCGATCTAAGGTCAAACAATCCTTCTCTGATATTTCAACCAAACTTAAAGACACGACAGCGAAAATGAAGAACCCAGATGATGATTTACCAGTAGATAAAGGCGGACAGCCGCATCCGGATGATATTGAGGATAATAAAATGGTGTCAGAAGGAGCTCAATACAGTGTCGATTATTACAACAAGGAAAAACAATAACTTTAGAAATTAAAGGCTGACTATGGAAGTCAGTCTTTTTTCTTTTTCACATCTTTTTCACTCTGATAAAATGAAAGGAACGTTACATATAATTAAGAAGGTGGACGAATGATTCTTATCCAAAATGACCGAATTCAAAATGAAATACCCGTACTGAATATTGCGATGCAAGAAAAATTCAATGAGCAACTTGCTACGGTTATTTTTTTGCATGGAATTACAAGCTCAAAGGAGCAAAATCTGTCGTATGCATATCTCTTGGCAGAAAAGGGTTACCGTACGCTGCTCCCCGACTTTCCATTACATGGGGAGAGAACGACTCAACAATCAAATGAAGAACTCCAATTTCAGTTTTGGGATATCGTTTTGCAGGGCATTGCTGAAGTGAAAATCATTGT
This sequence comes from Pseudalkalibacillus decolorationis, assembly GCF_024609785.1. Taxonomy (GTDB): domain Bacteria; phylum Bacillota; class Bacilli; order Bacillales; family Fictibacillaceae; genus Pseudalkalibacillus; species Pseudalkalibacillus decolorationis. The sequence goes on along the minus strand of NZ_JANHJQ010000010.1, from coordinate 114,266 downwards.
AGATCATTATATAAATTTAGATCAGGTTGATTCGGCTCGAATCGGTGTTGCAGGTACTTCAATGGGTAGTATTACGATGTTCGGTGCTTTGACACAATACGATTGGGTGAAGACCGCCGTCTCACTAATGGGGACACCGTGTTACCAAGAATTTGCCGCATTTTTAATCAATACGATCCAAAGGGAAGGAAAGCAGATACCGTTTTCAGATGAACAGGTCAAAGAAAAGGTGGCCGGATTACGTCCGTTTGATCTCTCCAAAGATCCTTCCAGGTTATCAGGACGGCCATTATTAATATGGCACGGGCAAAATGACCAGGTAGTTCCATACGTGTTAACGAAGAATTTTTATGATTCGCTAATCGAAAACCAATCGATCAATGCTTCGAATATTGAGATGATTACAGACCCCCAATCAGGGCATAAAGTAACCCGTAAAGCTTGCCATACAACAGTCCAGTGGTTCGAGACGAAGCTTTAATAGTCCGATAAGGCAGTTAGGTTGTTGCAAGCCTTTTAAATTTTATAAAAATCGCCTCCCCACTTTTGCCTCGTATTTTGTATTTATAAGGTGAAGGGGGGTGAGACAATGGCAACAGCCGTAATGAATGACACTCGATTGTCTGTAACATTTGATGCTGGTATTGATCTTGAAGGCAAGCCTGTTTTTAAACGCAAAAGTTTCAACAACGTCAAGAGCAGTGCGACACATGATCAACTCTACAACATGATTCAAGCACTGTCACCACTACAGCAATATCCGGTTACACAGGTTGAACGTTCGAATTCATTTGATCTTAGCGCATAACCGATATCCAAATTTCAAAGAGGAAGGAGGAAGTATGAATGGCAAAGCAAATCGAATTACTTTTTGAAAATCTTGAAGGGAAAACGGTACGTATTTCTCTTGATCAGCCAGTCGAACCAACAGATCCTGCAGCGATTAATGCAGCAATGGACCAGATCCTTGCAGATAACGCATTGACATCATCTGGTGGTGATCTTGTTGCCAAAAAGGGAGCAAGAATTGTAGAGCGCAACGTGACCGACATTCAATTAGGATAATAGCTTGAATTTATTACAAGGAGTCAGTCTGATCGGAGGCTGGCTCCTTTTCATAAGTAAGAAAGTATAAAAGTTTGCGGCATGGATGTAATGTCCAGCTTCAGCGCCCAACCACTTGGATCACTTCAGGCCTCCTGCGGCGGCAACAGCCTCCTCGTCGGTCTTCCAGTGACCTTCGTGGCTAAGCAGGGCGCTTGCGCTTTTCTAATAACTAGGTAAGAAAACAAAAAAATGTTGCATAGATGTATTGTCTTGCTTCAGAAGGAGGGAAAGAGATGGAGCAATGGGTGAGTGTGCTTAGCGAGATCGGATTTCCGGTAGTTGTTACATTGTATCTACTTCACAGGATTGAAGCGAAGCTCGAAGCGTTGAACCAGTCCATTCAAGGTCTCCCTAACCAATTAAAAAGTTAATAAGATGTAGTTCAAAAAGTCCGGGATAAATAGCTATCGAATTTCTTCGTTACTCGATCTGCTCCGGACTTGCACAGGACGTGCTGACTTCGACGTTTTCACAGGACGTGAAGTACTTAGTCGAAGTTCCATATGTACCTGCGTCTACAAGCGTATTCTTGGAAGTAAGCTTCCTCGGTACAACTCGTAGTATTTATGCAAGTACCGCTCGTCGTTCCGGTCCTCCAGATTCTCGTGCCTCGAACTTCTCGGCTCTTTATGTCCTCCTTTTTGAACACACACTAATGCGAAATATTTTATGTCCTTCTTCCGTTCGGTTATACTAAACATAGAAACTGTAAACGAAAGGGGATTGTCATGGATCAAGAATTGAAAACGAAGTATATGGAAGCACTTGAAGAAGTAGAAGATCCTGAACTTGGTGTCGATATCGTTAATTTAGGATTGGTGTATGATACTGAACTTGAAGAAGGTGTATTAAAGGTAACGATGACACTAACTGCAATGGGCTGTCCACTTGCAGGGACGATAGCGAACGATGTTAAAAACGCATTAATTGATTTTGATGAAGTGAATGATGTGGATGTAAACATCGTCTGGAATCCGCCATGGACAAAAGATAAAATGTCCAGATACGCAAAAATTGCCCTGGGAATTCAATAAATCAATAGAAATCAATGAAGGCAGACTCATTTCGGGTCCGCCTTTTCTATTAGACGTTAAGAAAGTTTGATAAAATAATTAGAGTAAGACTTCACAAAGGTGGTGCTAATAAAATGGTAGTAGAGAGACGAACTCCTATTCAGATTGGTGAAGGGGTTAAACGTGTACTAACCTACACAATACATAAAAGTAGCGAACAATTAGCAGTTGAAAATACGACCAATCGCGTTCTTGCGGAGGATTTGGTTGCAGATCACGATGTTCCTCCGTTTGATCGATCCCCATATGATGGATTTGCTATTAGAGCCGAGGATACAGGTGAGGCATCCCAACACAATCCAGTGTTTCTAAAAGTTGTAGAAGAAATTGGTGCAGGAGAGGTGGCCGCTTCGACTGTTAAACAGGGCCAAGCTATCCGAATTATGACTGGAGCTGCTATCCCAAAGGGTGCAGATTCAGTCGCGATGTTCGAGGTTGTGAAGGAGCATGAACAAAACAGTGAACCAATGATTGAAGTAGCCCGCCGTTTTACGAAAGGACAAAACATCTCATATCGTGGAGAGGATACAACAGAGGGGACTACGCTTCTGAAGAAAGGAACGTTGATAACACCTGGCGTCATTGCACTCCTTGCGACATTTGGGTATGCGCAGGTTTCTGTTTACCAAAAACCTCGTATCGGCATTTTTGCGACAGGCACAGAATTACTCGATATCAGTGAACCACTACAACCTGGGAAAATTCGAAACAGCAATGCATATATGATCGCCGCCCAAGTAAAGGAAATGGGTGGTGAACCTGTTTATTTTGGTAAGTTAAAAGATGATTTTGATGCTTGTTTCGAAGCGATTTCCACAGCAATAGGAAAGGTGGATGCTCTGATTACAACTGGGGGTGTATCTGTTGGCGATTACGATTACCTACCTGCTATTTATGAAAAGCTTGGAGCAAAGGTTCTTTTTAATAAAATAGCAATGAGACCGGGTAGTGTTACAACCATCTCTGAATATGATGGGAAGCTTTTATTCGGTTTATCAGGAAACCCCTCCGCCTGTTTTGTCGGTGGCGAATTATTTATTAGACCATTTATTAAACAATCACTTGGATCCACGCCCTTCCTTTCCAAGACAAAAGCTGTCTTACAGAGCAACTTTCCAAAAGCGAACCCTTTTACGAGACTTGTCCGGAGTAAGGTGCAATTTAAGCCTACAGGAATTTTCGTAAAACCAACAGGATTGGATAAGTCGAGCTCAGTCACTTCTATTGCAGAAGCGAATGCATTTATCGTCCTACCTGGGGGAACGAGAGGATTTGAAGAGGGAGCGGAAGTGGATGTGCTCCTCTTTGAATCTGAAAGTGAGCATAACCCTTGGATCAACTAATTTCATCTATTCCAATCGTACAAGTGGTTGGATTTAAAAACTGTGGAAAAACTTCCATCATCGAAAATGTGGTGAGTTCGTTGGGGAAGAAAGGAATTGGCGTTGGCGTTATCAAGCACCATGGACATGGCGGAAGTCCTGACTCAATTGACCAAGAGGGTACCGATACCCATCGCTTTCAACAGGCTGGAGCAGTGGTATCATCCGTCGAAGGTGAGGGGATCGTGCAACTGCAAATGCATATAGGAATAAACAATCCATTACCCTTATTAATATCGGTTTATCAGCAGTTGAATTCAGTTGATTTAATCATAGTAGAAGGGTATAAGGATGCGCCTTATCCAAAGGTGATTGTTTACAAGACCGCTTCAGAGATGAGTGAGCTGCTCGAACTGTCGAATGTTATTGGCTTGATCGGCCAATCGATGAGTGGGAACTGCGGTTTTTCAGTTCCGGAATTCTCCTTTCAAAAACCAGAGGCGTATATACGTTTTTTCGAAGAGTATATAAGACGGAGTTGAATACAAATGTTTACGATTATTAAAGAACCAATAGAAATCAATCATGTAATAGAAAGTGTTGTTCATCCTCATGCCGGAGCAATTAATACGTTTATCGGGACCGTTCGGGAATTAACTCATGATAAACGAACATTATATTTAGAATACGATGCATACATTCCGATGGCTGAAAAGAAACTTGAGCAAATTGGTGCCGAAATTCAAAAACGCTGGAACGATGCACGTGTTTCAATCATACACAGAATTGGCAGACTAGAAATCTCAGATGTGGCAGTTGTTATCGCGGTATCCACTCCACATCGAGCTGATTCATATACAGCAAGCCGATATGCAATTGAGCGGATAAAAGAAATTGTCCCCATTTGGAAAAAGGAGCACTGGGAAGACGGTGAGAGGTGGATCGGTGATCAATTAGAATCAACAGAATATCCACTTGGAAAACCGGGAAAGGAGCACTTAAATGATTAAGGTTTTACTTTTTGCAGGTTTACATGAAAAGGTCGGGAAAGGAGAGCTTTTCGTTGAGAAGGACTCAATTACCCTGACCGATCTGATCGAAGAATTAAAGAAAAATGAACCAAACCTTGAACTTTCGAATGTAATGGTAGCAGTAAACGAAGAGTTTGTGAATGAGCCAGACCACTCTGTACAAAAAGGTGATACGGTTGCATTGTTACCCCCTGTGAGTGGAGGTTAAGAGGAGGGTGGGTCATCATCTTTCTCTCCCTCCTGACAATCAAAGCAAAGAAGACCATCCACTAAGACAATCCCGTTAATAAACCCGTCAAGACAATAGATCGGTTTTTGACATTGTTTACATGGCCCTATGTATTCTTTCATACTATTTCATCCCCAATCAAAAAACAGAATAGGAAAGCATCACGAACACGCACCGATACTTATTCATTCTTTTAAGATAATAAAATCCCTTCCACATCGATTATACTTTTGACAGAATTCGTTTTTAAGTCTATATTCGTTCATGTGTGAAATTTTGTTCCACGTTAAGAAAGTATAAAAATACTTTCTATAGTATAAGCGCAACTACGGCGATCACCTGCGCTAAGGCTTGGTGCTAGCCAAGTTTTCTTTATTTGAGTTTAGGGTGAGGTTGTTTAAAGTGAAAAGAATCTATGAACTTATTCCAGTAACTTGTTTAGCATTTCTATACTTTTTTGGATTTGTAATTTGGTCTGAATTTTCCTTATATCAAGGGGTCCGAGCTCTCTTGTTATATTCCGGTAGTGTATTGGTTGCACTACACGTTCGACGGAATGATCTAAGCAAAGGGGCTTTAATTATGGGGCTCGGAATCATTTCACTTGGTCCACTTTACACTATGCATCTTGTGAACGAAGTCTCGATCGTTCCTTTTTTGCTAGCTGGACTTTGGCTGCAAGTATCGATCCATTACCTCGTTGATGGGGGGAGTGTGCTTACCGTTTCAAAAACGGATCCAAATCAGACTTTTTTAATAGGAACATGGGTAGCAGCTACATCCGTCCTCGGTGTGAACATCCTTTTTTACTATCCTGATGTGGTTTGGGTTTCCCGAATATTTGCCCTCATTGCTTTTGTAATCTGGGTATATTATATCATCCTTTCGATCAAACAACTTATATCTTTAAAAGGGCAGTTCAAAAAAGTGGCAGAGCTTCATGGTGGTATCCTGCTCTTAACTGTTTCTACTCAGTCAGTCGTAATTGTTTGTGACTGGGCATGGTCGCTTTCAATACTATTGGAAACTGTCTTTCTATATATTGGGGTATTCTTCTATCTAATCTGCTTGACTTTGCTAGTGATTCGGTACGGAAAATTCGATTGGAAAATAACAGCGGATTGGGCAAATACAAATTGCATTATCCATGGTGCCATCTCGATTACAGGTGTTGCATGGTTCAATTTGTCGGGTACCGTTTCAGGTTTGTTCGTCTTGTATTGGTGGGTAGGCTTTGCCCTTTTTATCATTGTAGAACTAATTGAGATGTTTAGAGCTGTGAAGCGGGTAAAGCTATTAGGTTTTCAAAAGGGCATTTGGGTTTACCATCCATCGCAATGGGCACGAGTGTTTACATTCGGAATGTTTTATTACCTGACTCTCTCTGTACTTGTTCTTCAAGGTCAAAGCCCGGTTGATCAGTGGATACAGAAAGCAGTCATTATGATACTAGGACCTGTAATTTTGATTATTACGATTCTTCAGCTACTTGTTATGCTGACTCAGACAATTACCTTTCAAAAGGAACCAGTAAAAGAAACGACGTAACCACTGAAAGTTAAATATAAGATCTGTTCTGATTACCAATTATAAAAATAGCAGGATGATTGGGCCAACAATGAAACAATAAATCGCGAAGTATTTCAAATTTCCCCGCTCCATAATTCCCATCAACCATTTTAATGAAAAGTAGGAAGCGATAAATGAAATGATAAATGCAACAAGGTATGGAATCAGTAATTGATCAAACGCAGGATCATACAAAATGTCATCAAAGCTGAGCAGCATGGTTCCAACACTAACGGGTATGTAGAGGAGGAAGGAATATCGAAGTGCAGTTTCTTGTTTCATTCCCCGAGTCATTGCAGCTACAATCGTTGCTCCAGACCGGCTTATCCCTGGAATCAACGCAATAGCTTGTGCAAAGCCAATAATCAAAGCATCTTTTATGGATAGGTCTTGATCCTTCTTTCTTCCACGAAGATTACGGATCATCCATAATGCGAGCCCTGTAATAATTAATGTAAATCCTATTATAGAGACTGTCTTTAAGTTCTCAGAGATCATATCTTCAAAGATCAAACCGAGTATCGCCGCCGGAAGCGTTCCTACAACCAAATAAACAATGAACATGAAATCTCCGCGATATTGCTTGTTCCGAGATTTCGTATAGGAGAGGCCATTCTTGGTTAAACGTATTAAATCAGTTCGGTAGATGACGAGTACTGCAAGTAATGAGGCGAAGTTCATAAATACTTCAAAACTCATGCCCTTCGGATGGACGCCTAGAAAATGTTCAGTAATGACAAGGTGACCACTAGAGGAAATCGGAATTGGCTCAGTAATCCCTTGAACTAGACCAAAAAAAGCATATGTAATCAATATAAGAAATTGTTCCATTAAAGAATTCCTCCATTAAAAGATTAGCATGATTAATTATTATATGTTTTAGAAAAAAAGTGAATTTAATATAACACGTTTCCTGATGATTGATAATAATTTGTCCTTACACATTTCTCATACTGGTTGAATATCATGATTGTATGAGGGGGGAAGGGCGTGTCTTACCGTAAGTTTATGCAGGCTTATAATGCACATAACCAACAATTGCAAAAGCATTGTAAGAAGCATCTTCATAAGCATGTTAATTGTCAAATGATGGATGGGAACGTTTACGAAGGTTATCTAGAGCATGTAGATAAGCAAAATATATACTTAATCGTTGAGGTATCTTATACACAACAGCCAAATCCGACGCAACAACACAATTCTCTAAAGGGTAAGCAAAATGACTCATCATATACGATGAATCAGCAAAGACAATATTATGGCTACGGTTATGGTTATCCATATCCTTACCCAAGACCTGGATTTGGTTTTCGCCGACTGATCTTACCACTCGCATTTCTGACAGCACTATCACTTGTCCCATATTAAAAAGAAGATAATCTATGATTGAAAGTCACCATGAAGGTGGCTTTTTTGCACGTATAAGTATAAAAGTTTGCTGTCTGTAATTCATATTTTTGACTGTGCTGGAAAACCTAATATCGGATACTGAAAATGATTGAAGGAGGAAATCGAATGGGTCAAAACAGGCAATTTACCCCTGGCCAAAAAGCTCCGAACAACGGTGTTTATGTTGAAATTGGTGAGACGGGAAGTACAGTGAATAACCCTAAGGAATTAAAAATGCATGCAGGAGATGAATTTCCCGAAACGAGTAATCATAATCGTAAGTGGACATACAAGCGGAAGCCTTAAGTCATTATTATATTTTAAGCGAAAGTGTGGGTCGGCTCATTATGAATATGGGTCGGCTTTTTGCTTTTAGTTCATGTGTCTTAGCTATTTTTTTAAAAAAAGTAACTTGAAGTCAAAGTAATTTACGATTAATATAATAATGAGACAATATTAAGAAAATTTAGAAAACGGAAAGGGGCCCGTATACTATTAAGTGTTTCTTAGATTACTCTTATTTGTCTTCTACATAATCAAAACTCCTCATAATAAGAGAATGTAAGTCTGCAGATGTTGCGAACAAATGCAAATGAGGGGGAGATGAAAATTGAACAAGGCGTCAATTAAAGGGGTATTTATTGTTATTTTGATTGCATTAATGGGGGTACTGGTAGCATGTAGTGAAAGTGCAACCGGTGATGGAAAGAAGAAGTTAGAAGTTATAACCGAAGCAGCTTATGCTCCATTTGAGTATATGGACGGTGACCAGATAGTCGGGTTCGACATTGATTTTATTGATACGGTAATGAAAGAAGCTGGGTACGACTATGAAGTGAAAAATATCGGATGGGACCCATTATTTGCGGAAATACAAGGGGAAAGAGCAGATATTGGTATTTCAGCGATAACGATTAATGAGGATCGGAAGCAAACGTATGATTTTTCAGTTCCTTATTTCGAGTCTACTAATATGATTCTTGTTCCAGAGGGTAGTGATATACAAGGAGCCGAAGATTTGAAAGGAAAGGTCGTAGCGGTTCAGAATGGAACAACTGGCCAAGCCGCTGTAGAAACCCTGTTTGGTACGAACCATGAAGATATTAAAAAGTTTGAAAACAATGTTCTTGCTATTATGGAGCTTGTTAAAGGTGGAGCAGACGCGGTTGTGGCAGATAATACGGTTGTCATCGAATATGTCAAAAACAACCCCGATAAGAAGCTAAAAGCAATAAAAGACCCTAACAGTTTCGATTCTGAGTTTTATGGTTTAATGTTTCCGAAAGATAGTGAGCTGAAAAAAGATTTTGATAAAGCCATAAAAGCAGTCATCGAGGATGGAACATATTCCAAATTATATAAGGAATGGTTTGGAGAAGAGCCAGATTTGAAAGCTTTAAAAGCCCAATTGAACAAGTAAACCTTTCGAATCAAACAATAAGAAATAGAAAGGTACATCAGCCCTTGGATACTTTTTGAACATCCTCTAGAAAGAGCCTCGTTTCAGTAGAAGTAGAATTTATTTGAGGTTCTTTCTAGGAACTTCGTTTTCAAGTTGTACATAGACAGAAAAGCGGTTGTACGAGTTACAAAAGGAGATGACATATGGAGTTTCGCTTTGATATTGTGAAGGAGTATGCCTATTTATTTTTAGAAGGGACCTTACTCACGATCGGCTTATCCTTAGCTGGTATTGTAATTGGACTTATTATGGGATTGTTTATCGGTATCGGAAAGTTATCCAAAAACAAGTGGATCAATATTCCACTCGATTGGTATATTACTTTTTTTCGTGGAACACCTTTATTTGTGCAAATATTACTCATACATTTTGGTGCTGTTCCGTTTATTATTGGTGATACGAATGCGATTTTTGCTGGGATTACTTCTCTATCCTTAAACGCAGCAGCTTATATTGCAGAAATCTTCCGTGCTGGGATCCAATCAATTGATAAGGGACAGATGGAGGCAGCTAGATCTTTGGGTATGAATCATTCAGAATCGATGCTTCATGTCATTTTGCCACAAGCCGTGAAAAGAATGATACCACCGCTTGGGAATGAATTTATTGTCCTTATTAAGGAATCTTCTTTACTCGCAATTATTGCCGTTCCAGAACTTATGTATTGGGGAAGGGCAATGCAAGGCCAATATTATCGCGTGTGGGAACCATACATTACAGTTGCCCTAATTTATCTTGTCTTAACTTTAACATTAAGTAAGCTATTAAACTTTGTTGAGAGAAAGTGGGCAACTGGATAAAGATTGTGAAAATGTCTTTTTTTCATTCTTAAGCGTTAAAAAGCTGACCCGGAATCTTAACGGGCCAGCTTTTTCGTAAACGTTTATTTTGTTGCTTCTGGATCTTTTATACCTGCTTCGCCAAGGATGAAAACGAATACTGAAAAGACAAGTCCAACGATACAAGCCGTTGTGAAATGATATTCTCCACCTTGCATAGAGCTTAAGACATAAAATGCCATATTTGTTAGTAAGAGCGACCAAATGATTGTCCAAATATAACGCATATTTTTTCACCTCTTCATGATATCTAACAATTATCCGCTTATATTGTAGCATAACTTCCATGCAAAGAACATTAAAAATGTGCCTCATTTTATATCCTAAACGCTATAAATGGGCGATATCCTCTCTCTATTTTGAATTTATTGCATACATTAACTTAGAGTCAACCTTTAAGGCGTGAATAGTATGAGTAAAGTGTCCTACCGAATGTTTGAAATAAATAATGAAAAAGGGATTATTCATCTACCTGAAAAACCGAATGGCTTTGCCGTTTTGATCATCGGTGATGTAAACCATTATGTGACAGACACGACAAGTTTCTGGATACAGCATCCCGAACGATCAATGTTTATTGGTAGTTTAACGGAATTGGGCTATACGGTTTTTTATTCAAATTTATTTGGACGTAATTGGGGGAATCCAAAAAGCCTTGATTTATTACATCGGATGTACCATTCGATTATAAAACAAGAAATAGTCAACCCTAAAATTCATCTTTTCAGCGAAGGAATGGGCGCTCTTACTGCACTTCGTTGGATAGACAGATATGAATCTTTAACAAGATCCGTTGCCTTCTTAAATCCATGCTTCAGCTTAAAGGTCCATGCAGAAGCCGTTAAAGAGCAAAAGCTATTTTATAAGCAGTTTCATAGAGAGGTCCGTCAGGCATATGGAATGAACGAGGATGAAGTTGATCAGCTGCTTCTTGAGGATAAGGGATTTGAACAATATCAATCCTCAATCCCTGTGAAAATTTGGCACTACACGCAGGGCACACCCTATTTGTTCCAACATCACAGCAGAGAATATGAAAAATATCGTGAGCAACTTGGTTTACCAATCTCGTTGACGTTACAACTACCAGGAAGAAGGATTGATTTTGCGAACAAACTGAAGTCCTTTTATCAACAATACGAAAAGATATTATAAAACGAAAATAGAAAAGGCAGGTCGATCCATAATATGGTTCGGCCTTTACCTAGTTTTAAGAAAAATGTTTTTGTTCAGAATTTCTATTTGGAAAATAGAATAGTATAAAGTTTACTATCATATTGGAGGGCCCTGTATTATGAAAAAAGTATTGATTACAGGAGTTGCAGGTGAAGTCGGGTATGCTTTATGTAATGAATTATTAGAATTAGGGATTGATGTATATGGAATAGATACTCCAAAGGATAAACATAATGAACGAATTGATTGGATTGGTCGTAATGCATTGTTTCACTTCATCCCAAAACCAATTGAAAAGGTAAATTGGAGTACAATGGAGCCAGTTGATGTTGTTTATCATTTCGCGCAAACCTATCCAAGTTCTAATCGACTTTCTGACTTGAAAATGGTGATTGCAAAGCATCGGAAAAATAGTGAGAAGATTGCATCATATGCGGTTCACCATAATGCGAGGGTTATTCTTTTAAGTACAATCGAAGTATATGGAATGAGCCACAAGAGGATCACCGACACTACAAAGGCGAACCCGGCAAGTCTTTTCGGGGAGGTTTTGATGACAGAAGAAAACCTTTTAACCGAGCATATGAATGCTAATGGATCCAATTATTTGATTGTTCGAGTACCTTCAATCGAAGGACTTGAACATCCATTAGAAATCAACTATGGGAAAATTGATCAATCGGAACAAGCAGGAGTTTACAAACGTAATCGAGAATTTAATCAAAACTCAAGCTTAAATGTGAAAGATTTGCTTAAGCTATTAATTACTGCTGGAAACGCTAGTGATGTTACGGGTGTTGTACCAGTGCCAGGTAAGGAAGCTGTTACGGCTACCTATATTGTGGATAGTGATAAATATAAAGAATTATTAAACCATTCTAAACGTCAAAAATAAAGGATCAAGATAACTTATAAAAAATAAGTTGGATTTTATCGTTTTTTTGATATAAAATGGATATCGTTTATACTAGTTGTAGCTTGCCTGTTGAAGGAGGTACGGATGAAAATATTGAAGCCGTTCCTAATTGCACTATTGGTTTTTGCACTCACTGGTTGTCAAGAAGCACTCGGTAAAGGACAATTAAAGGGTACTGGATTGTTGATTGAAGATACAATCAATGACCAGGGTTGGGGGACAAAAGGGTATAAAGGTTTGCTTCAAGTGAAAGATCAATTTGAGACAGAGGTCTTTTATCGAGAAGAAATCAAGTCTAAGGAGCAAGTTCTAGAAGCCGTTCATCAATTTAAAAAAGATGGGGTGAACCTTGTCTTCGGACATGGGCAAATTTACGCACCCATTTTTCAAGAAATTAAAGCAGATTTTCCTAATCTTCATTTTGTGAGCTTTAATGGAATAGTAAGCGGTGATGGGATTACGAGTGTTCACTTTGATTCATATGCGATGGGATATTTTGCTGGTGTGTTAGCAGGAGCGATGTCTGAAAGTGGACAAGTTGGCATGATTGCGGCATTTCCGTGGCAACCTGAGGTAACAGGTTTTCAAGAAGGTGTAAATGTTTACAATCCAAACGCAGTAGCATCTGTACAATTTGTTAATAGTTGGAGTAACACGGAAAAAGCTATTGATATTTTGCGGAAAATGGAGAAGATGGGAGTAGATGTTTACTACCCAGCAGGTGATGGCTATACGATCCCTGTTATTAAAGAAGTAAAGGATCAAGGGGACTATGCGATAGGCTTTGTCTCGAATATGACCGATCTTGGTAAACAGACCGTTTTGACAAGTACAGTACAGCATGTCGATCTCTTGTATGTGAAAATTGCAAAACAGTTCGATAATGGAGAACTGAAATCTGGTAATCGTCACTATGATTTTCAAGATGGTGTGATCTCATTAGCACCATTCAGTGATGAGGTTCCTAAGAAATTGCAAAAGAAATTAAATAAGGCTGTTTCTGTTTATAAGGAGACTGGCAAACTTCCAGCACCATGAAAATGGAAATTTAAAAGGCAACGGAATGATTAACGGCGAAATTTAATTAAGGGGGGAAGAGTTATGGATCAGGAGAGAAATATGAGATTTATGCAAATTGCGATGATGCATTTGCCTGAAGCGAAACAAATGATTGAACAAAAAGGCATTGAGTTAACGATGGAAGACATTCAACCAATGTTAAATTTGTTAATGAATGTGATGAACGACGCATATGAGTTAGGAAAATCAGAAGCATCAGAAAATGAGTAGAATGCACTTATACTTATAATCGAAAGACTTGAGTAGATGGTTAAAATTCTGCTCAGGTCTTTTTTGCGCGTTTATGTATAAATCTCCAGCACTTGTATTACAAGTATAAGTATAAGTATAACTAAGGTAATCGCCGAGTTTTCTTTGCTGGACAATTTCGTTTTTTTGAATTAGAATTAGTACCAACTCATAATATAAGATACTAAGAATGTCATACAAAAAGGGGTAATGGAATGAATGCAGGTGTAATCGGTATTGGCAGATATGTCCCGGACCGTGTGATGACCAATGCAGACCTTGAAAAGATAGTTGATACTTCTGATGAATGGATTCGTACACGTACAGGTATAGAAGAAAGAAGAATTGCTGATAAAGAAATGGATACGTCTCATATGGCCGAACTGGCCGCTGACAATGCTCTAAAGGATGCAGAGATTGCTGCGGAAGAGTTAGATTTCATAATTGTAGCAACGGTAACAGGTGATCATGGATTTCCATCTGTAGCATGCTTAATCCAAGAACGGCTTGGCGCGAAAAATGCTGTAGCTATGGATGTTAGTGCTGCATGTGCAGGCTTTATTTATGGGATGATAACTGCAAAACAGTATATTGAAACAGGAGCCTATCAAAATATTCTCGTAATCGGAGTTGAAAAGCTTTCTAAGATAACCAATTGGGAAGACCGTAATACGGCGGTATTGTTTGGAGACGGTGCTGGAGCAGCAATTATTTCTCCTGTATCTGAAGGAAGAGGGATTCTCTCCTTCGATATGGGTTCTGACGGATCAGGTGCAAAACATCTCTTCCAAGATGGACCACTCCTTTATATGAATGGACGAGAAGTTTTCAAGTTTGCGGTCAGAAAAATGCCAGAATCCTCTCTTAAGGTAGTGGAGAAGGCTGGGCTCGTTAAAGAAGATGTGGATTTTCTTATCCCGCATCAAGCAAATATTCGAATTATGGAAGCCGCAAGGGAACGCCTAGGACTTCCTCCTGAAAAAATGGCCCGTACCATTCATAGGTTTGGAAATACTTCTTCATCATCGATACCAATTGCATTGGTGGAATCAGTTAAAGATGGTAAAATAAAAGAAGATGATGTAATTGTCCTCGTTGGTTTTGGTGGAGGTCTGACCTGGGGTTCAGTTGCAATTAAATGGGGAAAATAGTTTGTAAGGAGCTGGACAATACATGAGTAGACGAGTTGTGATTACAGGACTCGGCACAATATCGCCGCTTGGAAACGATGTTGAGACAACCTGGAAAAATATTATTGAAGGCAAATCCGGAATCGGAGAATTAACCCGCCGCGATAAAGAACAATTCCCAGCTAAAGTAGCAGGTGAAGCGAGTGAGTTCGATCCTGAACAATATGTGGACAGAAAAGAAGCAAGAAAAATGGATCGATTTTCACAGTTTGCAATTGCTGCTTCACTAATGGCTGTGAAGGATGCTGATCTAACCATTACTGAAGAACTTGCACCAAGAGTTGGTGTCTGGATTGGATCAGGTATCGGTGGAATGGAAACCTATGAACAACAATTTAAAGTGTTTATGGAAAAAGGACATCGGAGAGTCAGCCCGTTTTTCGTACCAATGATGATTCCAGACATGGCATCAGGGCAAGTTTCAATCGTTCTTGGGGCAAAAGGAATTAATTCTTGTACAGTAACAGCATGTGCTTCCGGAGCAAATTCGATTGGTGACGCGTTCAAAGCAATCCAACGTGGAGATGCGGATGTTATGGTGACTGGAGGAAGTGAAGCCCCTATTACAAGTATGGCACTTGCTGGGTTTTCATCTGCAAAAGCTCTATCAACGAATCCGGATCCACGTTCAGCAAGCCGACCGTTTGATGCAAACCGTGATGGCTTCGTAATGGGTGAAGGTGCAGGGATTTTGATTCTGGAATCACTTGAATCGGCACAAAAGCGTGGAGCTAAGATTTATGCTGAAATCTCAGGTTATGGAGCAACAGGTGACGCTCATCATATCACTCAACCAGCACCTGGTGGTGAAGGTGGGGTACGTGCAATGGATATTGCATTGAAAGATGCTGGAATCAGTCCTGAAAACGTAGATTATATTAATGCACATGGTACGAGTACGGATTACAATGATAAGTATGAAACGATGGCAATCAAAACGGTATTTGGTGACCATGCCAAAAAAGTTGCGATCAGCTCAACGAAATCAATGACCGGTCATCTATTAGGGGCAGCAGGTGGAATAGAGGCCGTATTTTCAATTAAAGCTATCCAGGATAACATCATGCCGCCAACCATCAATTATGAAACTCCTGATCCTGAATGTGATCTCGATTATATTCCGAATGAAGCTCGTAAATCAGAAGTAAACACGGTTATGAGTAACTCATTAGGTTTCGGTGGACACAATGTAGCACTTATCTTTAAAAAATACACAAACTAAATGACTACGAGAAACTACGGAATTCAACCTCCGTAGTTTTTATTTTTTACACGTTTGAAAGCTGGCTCATTTTGATTTGGAGCCAGTTTTCTTTATGACTTTTTTTATCATACATATATTATAGAAGAAACTCGTTATTTCCTTTATTTAAGTACGTCAACTCCTATAAATCCTATAGTTTAAATATACTTTAATTTAGTAATATATATACGGGTTCAACCATATAGTTAAATAAAATAGTGTACAAGCACTTGTATGGGGGATGAAAGATTTGATCTTTCGATTGTTTATCCTTATGGTCGGTTTTAGTCTTGCAGTTGCAGGTGGAGTCAGTTTGATCGCCTTTTTGAATTTAATTACGGCTGGACACGGCTTTATAAATTATTTAATTTTTGTGAGTGGTAGAACTGAATTTTTTTTATTCTTAATTGGACTTGCTTTGATTTGGGGTAGTATCTATTTGCCTTCTTTTAATTCGAAGTCTAAAAAGTAACCAATTGATAATCGGTGAATTTCTTCGTACCTGGAAAATGAAGTCTGAGTGGGACTGACGATATGTTGCAAATGTCGACGGAAAATCAGTTGGTTATGGAATAATTTAGCGAACCTCTGACTATACTGTTTTTAAATAAGTTAAGTAAACGTGATTGCTAACTTTTATTGAAAAACAGTAAATCCTGAAAAGTGAGGGGTATACATGTTGTATTTACGAGACGTTTGGGTAAATTGGTTCGAAGGAGAAGAGAACGGTTATAATGTTTGTGAATTTCACGAATGGCGTAAAGAGGATTTTATTGAATTACTCGACCAGGTTCCAATAGTCAAAATGGAATCATCATTACTTGACTACATAGAGAATGACTTGAGTGAATTACCGTTAGAACTGTTAGACGAGATTAAGAACAAAAGCTTCATTCGCAAAAATAATCAACGTGAACAAATTGAATATTGTTCGATCGCAACAGATGGAAAAAGCTGCTTAGTAATTGATACGATGGGTTATAAAATACCGATTCGAAAAAGCAGGATGATCCCTCGTCAAGAACAACTTGTTTACGAAATGGCAGAGGAGATTGATTCAAAACGATATACCTTTGATCCATTACAATCCATGAAGAAGGAATATCACATTTTATCTCCAGAACCTGTAAGTATGAAAGGTCTTACAAGAAGAGAGAGACAGCTTAAGCAACTACTATTTATGGCTCTTGATCAAATGTATTCGACGGGAAATACTTCTGAGGTAAGATACTGGTACACAGAATGGTTACCAGAGAAGTATTCTGACATTCAAGTGATGAGTTTTGAAGAAGCGTGGCGGGCACTTTATCGAGAAGTCTCTCATGGATGGACATTCAAGCATCAAACCATTTGTGAACGATTAATTAAAGGACAACCCTATTTTGAAAAGATTTGGGAGCTCGAAAAAGGAACCCATGTCAATTAAAGAAAGAGATGATCCATTGTCAATGGATCATCTCTTTCTAGTTTCAATCAGAATTATTGATTCCGTGTTTCTTTAATTCCGCCGCTTTCTTTCTAATCCCATTGCACGTTCTGCTTTCGCGAGCATTTTATTGGCTGCTCGGGTGGCCTTTTCTGCACCGTGGTCAAGGATATCATCTAACGTTTCGGAATCAAGAAGCTCATAGTAACGTTCTTGAATCGGCAGCAATTGGTTGACGACGGCATCAGCAACACCTTCTTTAAAGTCACCGTAACCTTTCCCTTCATAGTGTTGCACTAATTCTTCAATTGATTTATCTGAACATAACGAATGGATCGTTAGGAGGTTAGATACTCCTGGCTTATTTTCTTCATCATAGTTTACACTGGATTCAGAATCTGTTGTTGATCGCTTTATTTTCTTTCGAATCGTCTTTTCATCATCAAGCATCGATATAACGCTATTTATGTTTTCATCTGATTTACTCATTTTTTTTGTCGGTTCCAGCAGACTCATAATCTTCGCTCCGACTTTCGGGATATGAACTTCCGGGATGGTGAAAATATCGTTGTATTGGTTGTTAAATCGTTCAGCAAGATCTCTTGTTAGTTCAAGGTGTTGCTTTTGGTCTTCACCTACTGGTACTATGTCCGTCCCATAAAGAAGGATATCTGCTGCCATAAGTGGGGGATACGTTAAAAGGCCGGAAGAAACAGAACCCCGTTTTTTCGATTTATCTTTAAATTGTGTCATTCTTTCCAGTTCACCAATGTAGGAAATGCACTGTAACATCCACCCCAATTTCGTGTGTGCTGATACTTCAGATTGGATGAATAGTGTTGCTTTTTCTGGATTGATTCCAATAGCTAAATAAAACGCTGCAAGTTTCCTGCTGTTTTCTCTAAGCTCGATTTTGTCTTGTGGGACGGTTATCGCATGTTGATTCACGACACAAAAATAACAATCATGCTCATCCTGATACGCTACAAAGTGTTTAAATGCACCAAGGTAATTTCCGAGTGTTGGAAAGCCTGTAGGTTGAACTCCAGAAAAAATGGTCGCCATACTTACTCACTCCTTGTGATTTTTTAGAAAATAAAAAACGCGACATAATCACCCAATGTTGGGACGATTATACCGCGTTGCCACCCAGTTTATTCATTCATAGAAAAAAGAATCTCTCTGCTTTCTGCGTGTACATTTCGTAAGTACAGACAGAAGGTTCGTGATAACGTACGAACAAGAACGTCAAAGCCTACTATTACACATCGGTTCGGTTTGAATGCTCAGAAGTCCATTCGACTTACCCGTTATATCTGTTTACACCAGCCACAGACTCTCTAAAAAGACGAAATAAGTGTACTCTCTTCATCATCGCGCTATGTTCTTATATTAGTTGATAGTATATCCAAAAAAAAAGTGATTTGCAACTAAAATATTAGGAAGGAACTACCGATAGTGATTAAAAAACCGAGAAGCCCAGAAACGAGCAGGGATTCGGTAAATGTATATTCAAACGCTTCAGATGGAAGATCCATATACTCTACCTCATCCATCATTTTACCCATATTCGTTCCTTTCTTCATGAAACGACGGAAACTTAACGTAATTCCATCAAAAAAACCACCACGCGTTACAAACATCAATGCCCCCACCATAATATATAGTAAAGATACTACAAATACAGTATTGATTAGATATAGTATTGTCAACTGATCATAGTACACGTAGGAAATGATTACAGATACAACTAAAATTGATACAAAAAATAGAAATGAGCGCTTTATAAAGTCCATTTTGTCACCTCAAGACGATAATACACGAATTAAGTAGAAGAAGGCAATCGACTTTACAAGAGATACCCCCATGTAATAAATCAGAATATTTATTATGTAATGAATAATGCATACCATATACATATTTGATGACCATACAGGCGTGTTGTACAGGGCTCCAGGATGAATGATATACATCTTGATCAATCCTTAAGCACCGAAGTCCTATTTTACGTTGATTACAATATAGGAATAAAGTCCTATTTTTTGTTATGAAAGCGTAATCATTATAGGCTTTTTGTAAATTTTCTAAAAAAAGTGAATGCAAAATTATGTGAATACTTGTATAATCGTAAATGTGGACGAAATACTTAAATAATCTGACAATTATTAAAGGACAACGTTCATGCAAATTCAACAACATTTTAGGGGAGGTCATTAAGACATGAGAAAGTCAAAATGGTCATTGCTTATGACACTAGTATTAGTGCTGAGCATGTTCCTCGCAGCTTGTAGCGGCGGTGGCGATAGTGCTGGCGACGACAAAGGCGGCGACGGAGGAGATAGTGGAGATAAAGGAAGTAGTGAGCCACAAGTACTAAATATTATTGACAGTGCAGAGATTCCCACAATGGACACAGTTATGGGAACAGACGAAGTTGCATTCCAGGTTATGAATGGAGTGTTTGAAGGTCTTTATCGTCTTGGTAAAGATAACAAGCCTGTACCTGGTGTTGCAAAAGATCACACAGTAAGTGACGATCAAACGGTTTATACATTTAACCTACGCGAAACAAAGTGGTCAAATGGTACACCTGTTACTGCACACGATTTTGTATATTCTTGGAGAAAAACTGTAGATCCAGCAACTGCTTCACAATATGCATTTATTATGAGCCCAGTCAAAAACGCTACTGCAATTAGTAACGGCGAAATGAAGCCAGAAGAATTAGGTGTTAAAGCGATTGATGATTATACATTAGAAGTAACGCTTGAACGTCCAGCTCCGTTCTTCTTAAGCTTAACAACTTTTGCAACGTTCTTCCCGCAAAATCAAGAATATGTCGAGTCTCAAGGTGATAACTACGCACTTGAAGACGATACAATGATATACAACGGTCCTTTCACCCTAACAAACTGGGAACACGAAGAGGGCTGGGTACTAAAGAAGAACCCTGATTATTGGGATGCTGAAACAGTACAATTAGATAAAATTAATGTAAAGGTTGTAAAAGACCCAGCAACAGGTGTAAACCTTTACGAAACTGGAAAAATTGATCGTGTAGGATTATCAGCAGAATACGTAAACAAATACAAAGACCACCCAGACTTTAAGCAGTATGGTGAACCAACAATCTTCTGGTTCAAATACAACCAAACTCGTTCAGAAGCATTAGCAAACGTTGATATTCGTAAAGCCATAAGTATGGCAATCAACAAGGAAGACCTTGTTAACGTTATCTTGAATGATGGATCAATCCCTGCATACTATTCAGTACCGAAGGATTTTGTTAACCATCCGAAAACGGGTGAAGATTTCCGTGCTAAAAACGGTGACATGCTTAAGTATGACGTTGAAAAAGCGCAAGAACATTGGAAAAAAGGATTAGAAGCACTAGGAAAAGACAAAATTACACTTGAAATTCTAGGTGGAGACACTGAAACGTCTAAGAAAATGCAAGCATACTTCAAGTCACAGTTAGAAGAAAACCTAAAAGGCTTAACAATTGAACTGAAGGGTGTACCATTTAAGCAACGTCTAGAGCTTGATAACAACCAGGATTATGATATCCAGTTTGCTGGCTGGGGTCCTGACTATCAAGATGCAATGACTTTCGTTGACCTTTGGGTAAGTGACGGTGGACATAACAAAATGGGTTATTCTAATCCAGAATACGATGCGCTTGTAGAAGCTGCAAAAACGGAACTAGCTGATAAGCCGGTTGAACGTTTTGAAGCAATGCAAAAAGCTGAGAAAATCTTATTAGAAGAAGATGCTGCAATCGGACCGCTTTACCAAGAAGGTGCATCCCAGCTTTGGAAGCCATACGTAAAAGATGTTTACATCAACTCATTTGGTGCTAACTTCTCTTACAAGTGGGCATCTATCGAAGGTAAAAAATAATAACATCAAATGATTTAAGGGAGAGTATCAGGAGAGTATATGTCGTCCTGAATGACGTATACTCTCTTTTTCCCCTGTATTGAAATTGTTTTTTGAAAATAGAAAACCTTAAAAATTGATGATCTTTCAGCAGAAAAAATCAGATAAATAGAAGACATACCTGGAGGTGGAGGAGTATGAAGGGTTATATAACAAAACGTGTGTTTTATATGATCATTACCCTATTACTCATTGCATCAGCGACATTTTTCTTAATTAAAGTTATGCCGGGTAATCCATTAAGTAACGCGGCAAAATTAACCGCTGAGCAAGAAGCTATTATACTCGAAAATTATGGACTTGATAAACCCGTTCCCGTGCAATATTTATTATATATGGGCAATGTATTAACAGGAGATCTTGGATTATCGTTTCAATACGATGGACGTGACGTTACCAGTTTGATTTTGAATCGGATCGGTCCTTCCGCGCAACTCGGTATTCAAGCTATTCTCTTTGGATCTGTAATAGGAATATTGTTAGGAATATTATCAGCTATTCGCTATAACACGATATGGGACTATGGATCTACCTTTATTGCAGTAATTGGAATATCGATCCCGAGCTTTGTTTTTGCAGCACTTCTTCAATATTATGTTGGAGTAAAGCTTCAATGGCTTCCTGTAGCATTTTGGGAAGGGTTTGAATATTCAATTCTACCAACGTTAGCATTGGCCGTGGGTGTGATCGCTGTGTGTGCGCGTTTCATGCGTACAGAAATGCTTGAAGTATTGGGACAAGAGTATATTACCACTGCAAGAGCAAAAGGAGTTAGTGGGTTCAGTGTAATCTTTAAACACGCAGTTCGTAATTCGATGATTCCTTTAATAACGATTCTCGGACCTCTTACAGCTGCTTTAATGACGGGTACACTTGTTATTGAAAAAATCTTTGCAGTTCCTGGTCTTGGTGAGCAATTCGTACTTTCAATAACGACGAATGACTACCCTGTTATTATGGGTACAACACTATTTTTTTCATTTTTCTTGATTTTAACAATTTTAATTGTCGATATTTTATACGGTGTTATTGATCCGCGAATCCGTCTGTCAGGGGGGAAAGAATAATGAGCAAAAGAGAAGAACATGTCACAGAAGAATTATTTCAACCTGCTCATATTGATAGTGGTAAGAGTGAGGAAATCGCTGCCCCTAGTTTAAGTTTTGGGCAAGACGCCTGGAGGAGCATGAGAAAGAATAAGGCTGCTATTTTCGGTATTATTGTACTCATAGCTCTAACTTTTTTAGCGATTTTCGGACCAATGATAGGAAAATACGACTTTGCTTCTCAAGATTTGAGTCGTGCTAACTTACCTCCTAGAGTTCCAGTTCTCGAGGACTTTGGAATTATGGATGGTACCGACGAAATGGGCAATAACGTTTACGAGTTTAAAGGGGTGAAAGACCAGTACTTCTGGCTTGGAACCGATGGGCTCGGACGTGACATGTGGTCCCGTATTTGGCAAGGAACAAGAATATCTTTATTTATTGCACTCCTTGCTGCCGCGATTGATTTATTAATTGGCGTTGTTTATGGAGGAATTTCCGCTTATTATGGCGGAAGAGTCGATAATGTTATGCAACGTATCGTTGAGATTTTAATTGGTATTCCAAACCTTGTGTTGGTTATCTTAATGATCCTCGTCCTGGACGCCGGGATAACATCGATTATTATTGCCTTGACGATTACCGGGTGGATAGGAATGTCGAGAATTGTCCGGGGACAAATGCTTAAATTGAAAAATCAGGAATTTGTTTTAGCTTCACGAACACTTGGTGCTACTGATAACAAGATTATTACGCAGCATCTAATTCCGAATGTATTAAGTGTAATAATCATCAACACGATGTTTACAATTCCAACAGCGATTTTCTTTGAGGCATTCCTAAGCTTTATCGGTTTAGGTTTACAACCACCGATTGCTTCACTTGGAACATTAATAGAAGATGGGTATAGAAATATGCAGATTTTCCCGCATTTGATGATATATCCTTCGATTATTATTAGTTTAATTATGATTGCATTTAATATTGTGGCAGATGGATTGCGTGACGCACTCGATCCGAAGATGAGAGACTAGATGAAGGTGGGTGAAGAGGTTGGAAAAGATTTTAGAATTAAAGAACTTACATGTTTCCTTTGATACGCATGGTGGCGAGGTTGAAGCAGTCCGTGGTGTAAGCCTCGATCTTAAAAAAGGTGAAACACTAGCGATCGTTGGTGAATCAGGTTCAGGTAAATCTGTAACTTCCAAAAGTATCATGAGGTTGATTCCGAACCCGCCGGGTCGCATTAAAGAAGGGGAAATCCTTTTTGCTGGAAAAGATTTAGCTAAATTGAACGAACGTCAAATGCAGCAAATTCGAGGATCTGAAATCTCAATGATTTTCCAGGACCCGATGACTTCGTTGAATCCGACGATGACGATAGGAAAACAGATCATGGAAGGTCTAGTAATTCATCAGAGTATGTCCAAGACACAGGCGCGTGATCGGGCTATTGAACTATTAAAGTTAGTAGGTATTCCTAATGCAGAAGCGCGTGTTAAACAATACCCGCACCAATTTTCCGGCGGGATGAGACAACGTGTTGTCATAGCAATCGCGTTAGCTTGTAACCCGAAAATTTTGATTGCTGACGAACCAACAACAGCATTGGATGTTACGATTCAAGCGCAAATCTTGGACTTGATGCGTGACCTTCAAGATAAAACGGGTACTGCAATTATTTTGATCACACATGATCTTGGTGTTGTTGCAAATAGTGCACAGCGTGTCGCGGTAATGTACGGCGGACAAATTGTTGAAACAGGTACGGTAGATGAAGTATTCTATAAGCCGGAACATCCTTATACATGGGGATTACTCGCATCTATGCCGAAGATAGGATCTTCAGGTGAAGATGAATTGATTGCAATCCCAGGTTCTCCTCCAGATTTAAGTGATCCACCAAAAGGATGTCCATTCGCAGCACGTTGCCCACATGTGATGAAGGTTTGTGAAGACCATATGCCTGAGTACACAGAGTTATCAGGTACACAGAAGACAGCTTGCTGGCTGTTGGACGAAAGAGCACCTAAAGTGGAAAAGCCTGAAGCGGCAATAGTTGGAGGTGCGAAATAATGGCAACTAGAGAAAAATTAGTCGAAGTGAAAAATTTAAAAAAATATTTTAATATGGGTAAAGGTCAACAGTTGAAAGCTGTTGATGACATATCTTTTGATATTTATAGAGGTGAAACACTCGGTCTCGTTGGGGAATCTGGATGTGGAAAGTCCACAACTGGCCGTACGATTATCCGCCTTTATGGTGCTTCTGGTGGAGAAGTAACCTTTGATGGTGAAGATGTTCATGGGAAAAAATCAAAAGCGAAATTAAAGCAATTCAACAGAAAGATGCAAATGATCTTCCAAGATCCATATGCATCATTGAATCCACGGATGATCATCAAGGATATCATTGCAGAAGGTATCGACATTCATGGATTAGCGAAGTCGAAGGAAGAACGATTGGAAAAGGTTCATGAATTACTTGAAACAGTCGGATTAAATAAAGAGCACGCTGGTCGTTATCCCCATGAATTTAGTGGTGGTCAGCGTCAGCGTATTGGAATTGCTCGTGCATTAGCAGTAGATCCTGAATTTATTATTGCGGACGAGCCAATCTCAGCCTTGGATGTATCAATTCAGGCTCAGGTCGTTAACTTGATGCAAAAGCTTCAAAAAGAACGTGGATTAACGTATCTCTTTATTGCCCATGACCTTTCCATGGTTAAGCACATTAGTGACCGTGTTGGGGTTATGTACCTCGGTAATATGGTTGAGCTAACAGCTAGTGACGATTTATACAATGAGCCGTTGCATCCTTATACGCAAGCATTACTGTCTGCAATCCCGGTCCCTGATCCGGAATTAGAGCGTAGCCGTGAAAGAATTATCCTTGAAGGTGATGTTCCGAGTCCGGTTTCACCACCGAGTGGTTGCCGTTTCCGAACAAGATGTCCACATGCAATGGATGTATGTGCAAAGGTCGTTCCTAAATGGCAAGAAGCCCGTGAAGGTCACTACGTTGCTTGTCACTTGTATGATGACGAATTAAAAGAAAGCTAAACGTATATCTTTGATAAAACGATCTCTTTTATAGGGGTCGTTTTATTTTCATTAAATACTCCATATGGTAGACTATAATAAATAAAGGTTGATTAGAACAGGAATGAGGAAATTTTTATGTCAATATCCTTTGTAGTTGACAGTGCAAGTGACTATTTAGGACAGGAAGAAGCATTCGAAATGAAAAATCCAATCCATGTTGTTCCTTTAAATGTGAATTTTGAGGGTGAAGAAACTACCTATTTAGACGGTATGACAATAACTCATGAAGAGTTTTATGATAGGATGCGCAATTCAAAGTCTTTGCCAAAAACAAGCCAGCCTTCGCCTCAGCGCTTTTTTGAGGTATTTCAAAAATTAATAGCTAATGGTGAAACGGTGATCTATTTTGGTATTGCAAGCGAGCTTAGTGGCACATACCAAAGTGCAAATGTTGCAAAAGAAATGCTATCTGAACAAGAACAAAAACAATTATATATCATAGATACGGAAACTGTTTCAGCAGGCGTTCTTTATTTAGTTGAATATGCAGATATGTTAGCTTTAGAGGGTATGTCAGCTGAAGAAATATATAATAAGGTTGAAATTCGCAAAAAAAGTGTCGCAGGAATCATTCTTCTTGAAACATTAGAAAACCTAAAAAAGGGTGGACGTATTTCTGCACTCCAAGGTCGTATTGCTGGGATATTGAATATTAAGCCCCTGCTTAATATTAAGGCAGGGAAAGTGGAAACTCTTGAAAATTTTAGAGGTAAGAAGAAAGGGATTCGGAAGCTTGCAGAATTAATCCATGATTGGATGGCGGATCATGAAGAACTGTTAGTTGTCCATAGTTATCCTTCAAGGCAAGCTGTAATTGATACATTTAAGGAACAGTTTTCGTTTGATTCTTTTAAAAGGACGCGCTTTATAAAGCTAGGGAGCGTAATCGGAGCGTATGGCAGTGAAAATGCTATCGGAATAATTAAGTATTAACAGTCTGACTCATTCAGTCAGGCTGTTTTTATTTTGAAAGGATTTCCGTATAATCAAAGCGGACGCTTCGTATATATAATATATAAGGAGAACGATTCATGTACTAACTAGGTTGTTTTAACGTGGTAGTTGGGTCAGTTAAAAGTACTTCATTAACCTTTTCGTCCAATTTCTTAATCATTAAGCATGCACGTTCATTACTTATTGTACGATAATGATGCATTCCACCGGGTTCTTCATCTGCCTCATCTGCAAGCTTGACTACCTGTTGCAAGGGATCCAATTGAAGTGCTCCTTCGGGTAAGTAGGAATCTGTATGAAGCAAAATCGCCAGTGCAATTGCTTTTGCACTTTCACGATCCTCATCGAGTTCGATTAAGATTTTATGAGCACGCTCAGCTCCTTTAATTGCATGTATGTCGTTCGCTTTATAGAGATCATAATCCCATTCACCATTACGGTACCACGTATAGTGTCCAATATCATGGAGTAGTGCAGCCTTTGTCGCCAAATCTGGATTAACGTTATATTTTCTCGCTAGTGTAAGTGCATGATAGCTAGCGGCGATTGCATGGGCTACACCAGAACGTTTTAAATATTTTTGCGTTTGTGGGTTATGAAAAATATCATATAGTAACAATTTTCGCATGTCTAAACCTCCTTTAATTTCAAAGGGTGTAAAATGTCGCTATAGACCAACATTTTGAATTCCTCTTTTTAGTATATTGTTCAACACTATAGCACGATTGTACTTTGGTATCAAGCTTTTCAAATCAAAAATATTAAGGAATTATATTTATAAAATAAAAACGTGCCAAAAATAAAGAAAACTTGGTAAAGCCAAGCCCTTGGCGCCGGCCGAGCCTTAGTTGCGCTTATACTATAGAAAGTATTTTTTATACTTTCTTAACGTATAAAGAAAACTTGGTAAAGCCAAACCCTTGGCACCGGCCGAGCCTTAGTCGCGCTTATACTATAGAAAGTATTTTTATACTTTCTTAACGTGCAAGAAAAATATGTCGAAATATCCTTTTCATTAACCCAATTGTTTCCTATAATAGAATCATAGAGTTGATCAGCTGGGAGGAAAAAATAATGGGAATGATGAAGGTAGCCATGTCCCTGTTTTTGTTGTCATTTCCACAATGGGAACTAGCAGAAGCAAATCCAGAGAAAGAAGTCTCGTTACATACAGGAATTGAAACACATCTCATGAAAAGGGAACTTCCAAAACAACTGCCTCGCTTCATTTATGACTCAGGGTTAGAATTTACTTATCCGGATGCGGTTCGAGGGATATATGTCACAGGACATTCTGCTGGGGGAAGCCGGTTTGAGAAACTGGTCTCACTTATAGACAGATCGGACCTGAATGCTATGGTAATCGATATCAAGGATGATTATGGAAATATAACATATATCCCTGATAAAAATTCACCTCTTCACCCATATGGTAAACCATTTATTAAAGAGCCAAGGAAAATGTTGGAGGTGATGGAGAAACATAAGATTTATCCTATTGCCCGGGTAGTAGTGTTTAAGGATTCTATACTAGCGGAAAGAAAACCTGAACTTTCTTTCAAAGAAGGGAAAAAAATTTGGAAGAATGGTCGTGGTGAAGCTTTTGTTAGTCCATTTCAAAAAGAAGTTTGGGACTATAATGTGCAAGTTGCAATTGAAGCAGCAAAACTTGGCTTTGAAGAAATTCAATTCGACTATGTACGATTCCCTGAAGGGTTTGAACACCGTGGTGATGAATTGAATTACGATATGGGGGATTATAAGGACCTTGAACTTACGGATGTACAAAAACGAGTTAAAGCGGTTACGGACTTTGTAGCCTATGCTGAGAAACAATTAAAGCCATACGGTGTGAAGGTATCTGTTGATATATTCGGGTATACTGCAACATTACCTGCAGCTCCTGGGATCGGGCAAAATTTCACAAAGATCTCGGAACATGTCGATGTCATTTCTTCAATGATTTATCCGAGTCATTGGACGTCGTATTTTGGCATTGCAAAGCCGGACCTTGTCCCTTATAAGCTCGTCACTGAATATTCTAAGGTAGAGAATAAGAAGCTTAGTAAAATGGAAGATCCACCAATTTCTAGACCTTGGATTCAAGACTTCACTGCATCGTACCTCGGAAGTGGGAATTATCAAGTGTATGGTAAAGAAGAGGTCGAAGCACAGATTCGTGCGTTGAATGAGAATGGTATCGAGGAATTTTTGTTATGGGATGCTGGAAATACCTACACACCAAATGTGGATTATACACCTTTAAATTAAAGGAATACGTAATATGATTATCCTCTTAGTGCTCTCACGTATTAAGATACACGTTCTTTGAAAGAAAACGGAGTGGGAAATATCCCCACTCCGTTTTCTTACGTATTTCTTCGTTGGACTTTTCTCCAGCCTGTTTGGGTTTCCCTACTTTTTACTGCAAAGAACTGTCTCCTGCTTTTACCAAATAACCGAGATGCGGATCCATGTGTGATGACTCCCATAAACGCAGTCAAACCAATAATACATAGTGAAAGCAATGCTAAATCTACAAAGAATTGCATGAAGGATACCTCCTGTGAATGGTACATCCATCTTTATCTTATACTACTAGAAGATGTTCAAATAGTCACCTGGGTTATCAAGATTGTAGTTACTGAAAGTTGCGAATTAGCGCCTTTCAAATTCGTCGACTTTTTGATCTTATACGACTATTGTAAATGAAGTTTCAGGAGATGGAAAGAAGAGAATATTCTGAAATGGGAATTCAAATGACAACTTTGCCTACAGTAGACCATTTAGAGACAAGTGGAGGTTGTGTTATAATGGAAATGAAGAATCAAAAAAGAAAGGATAGATCTATGAACTGGTACGAAAAATTAAACCAATATTTTCCGATTGAAGAAATGAAATCAAAGCAACACATGGAATTGTTATTGAAAGAAAAGAGCGATGTATACCACAAGGATGAGGGCGAAAATCATGTGCTCATGTATGTCGAGTTTGAAGATTTTATCTTTATCGACTATATCTTTGTATCGGGTGCAGCACGCGGACAAGGAACTGGACGTAAGCTTTTGGAGAAACTAAAAGCGAAAGGAAAGCCTATTATTCTTGAAGTAGAACCAGTGGACTATGAGGATTCAGACACAGAAAAAAGGCTCCGCTTCTATAAACGAGAAGGTTTTACCCATGCAGAATCGATTGGATATCGTCGTCGCTCTCTTGCAACAAATGAAATAAACGAAATGGAAATTCTATTCTGGTCGCCAAATGCAGAATCCGAAGAGGTTATATATGAAAGTGTCAAGAAGACTTACGAGAAGATTCATACGTACAAAGATAAAGAGCTTTACGGAAAAACCTATCAGGATGTTGATGATGTTCTCACCTTTGAAGAGTGATAACATGAAAGGACGGTGAGTCAAATGAAACGCCGTACGAAAAATAAAAAGAAACGCGAATGGTTAAAAGATCTCCTCAAAAAAAGGCTTCGTGGTTGGAACCCACAACCCAATAATGGGCCTGCATCTCAATCAAAACATACTGCATGACATGAAAAAGGGTGACCTATGGAACCGGCTCCTGCGTATTGAAGAAGCCGATGTTACTTCCATTTTAAGGTCAACCCTTTTTATTTTTCACGTTAATAAAGTATAAAAATACTTTCTATAGTATAAGCGCAACTAAGGCGATCGCCTGCGCTAAGGCTTGGCGCTAGCCAAGTTTTCTTTATCTCACTCAACTATGATCTTTTCTTACAGATCGTCAACATTTGGTTAGTCTTTCTGTCTATCCTTTTTCTCAGTTCGTTTATGCTTAATGTAATCAAATTGATTGTAGACAACAGGTATGAATATAAGACTAATCAGTGTGCCAAACGTCAGACCAAAGATGATAACAATCGCCATAGGTTGTTGAATTTCGGTACCCTCTCCAATACCAAGCATCAAAGGAATTAAGCCTAACACCGTAGTTAATGTTGTCATTAAAATGGGGCGTAGACGGGCACGACCCGCTCGAACAAGTGCTCTCTCTGTTGATATACCTTTCTTTTTCAGAAGGTTAACATAGTCGATAAGAACGATGGCGTTATTAACGACAATCCCGCTTAATATTAATATTCCGACAAGTGAGCCAACGCCAAATGGTTGATTGGTAAGGAGCAGACCTGTGATGATTCCGATAACAGTTAATGGAATTGAAAGAAGAATGATAAACGGATAAAAGAATGATTCGAACTGCCCGGCCATGACCATGTAAATGAGTACGATTGCAAGGGCAAGTGCACCACTCAATTTCAGGAAAGCATCTTCCATTTGTTCGGTTTGTCCTCCGAATGTAATTGAGTATCCGGGCGGCAGATTAATCTCTCTTTTTACTTTTTCTTTTATATCTTCAATCACATTTCCGAGGTCTCGATCCAGTATTGAAGCTGTTATTCGAATTTCTCTTAAACGATCGGTTCTGTTAATTTGACTTGGACCTTTGCCAAAATCAATTTTGGCAATCGATTTTAATGAAATTAATTCATCAGTTGGTGTTACTAGTTGTAAGTTTTTCAAATCTTCTAATGAAGAAATTTGTTCCGGGTCAATTTGTAATTGGACATCAACTTGATCCCCACTGCGATTTAGAACAGTAGCAACGGTTCCATTTGTTGCATCTTGAATGGATTTTGACACCTGAGCGCTCGTTAGTCCGTAATAAGCAGCCTTAGTCCGATTCAGTTCAATTTCAATTTGAGGATTTCCTGTCTCGTAATTGGATGTAACTTCCCGGATCCCATTCACCTCATTGATTTCTTTCCTGACATTTTTAGAAATATCCTCGAGTGTTTTTAAATCAGGACCTGTAATTTCTAATGAAACGGGGTCTTCAGAAAATCCAGCATCGCTTGCTTCGACGGAAATTTCTGCACCTTTTACTTTGCTTAATGAGTTTCGAATTTCTTCAGCAACTTGAACGTCAGATTTGTTTCGTTCATTAATCGGATTTAACAAAATACTGTACATCGCCGTGTTTGTGTTGGAACCTGCCTGAATCGAAAAGTCGTTGGATCCACCGACAGTGACATAATAAAGATCGATCTCTTCCAGTTTTTCTAGTTGTTTATTTATTTTTTCTGTCTTTTCATAGGTTGCATCTGTTGAACTTCCTGGTGGTAGCTCCATCGAGAGATTGATATAGCTTTGGTCCTGTGCAGGTAAGAATTCAGTACCAATCAAGGGTATAGCAGACAACGAAACAGCAAGAAGGATTACTGTACCTATAATAACCCGTTTCGGATACTTCAAAGCTTTTTTTACCATATAGACATACCGTGTTTGAAAGCGACTATACTTCCCTTGAAATCGAGATGTTCCTTTCTTCAGTTTTAACAAGTTCGATGATAGCAATGGTACGATAATTAAGGCTGTAATGAGTGATGCAAGTAGGGCATAGGTTACACTTAAAGCAAGTGGTTTAAATAGTTGTGCTGCAAGACCGTCTACAAAAATGATCGGTAAGAAAACGACAATTGTTGTAAGTGTAGAAGCAATTACTGCTCCGCCAACTTCTTTCGTTCCATTTATTGCTGCCTTTTTAAGGGGGAGTCCTTTTTCTCGCAGGCGGTAAATGTTTTCAAGGATTACGATTGAATTATCAACAATCATTCCAACACCGAGGGCCAATCCGCCGAGTGTTAATAAATTTAAGGTTTGTCCTGAAAAGTACATGAAAATAAACGCTGTCATCACGGATATTGGAATCGAAAAGCCGATGATTAACGTACTTCGGATATTTCGTAAAAATAGAAATAGAACCCCAGCTGCAAGTAAGCTTCCAATCACCATATTCCAAATCACGGAATTAATGGATTGTTTAATAAATTTGGCTTGATTGAAAATCGTTTCTAATTGAACGTTTTCAGGCAGGTCCAGTGTTTCAAGTTCTGCTTCGATCTGGTTTACAACGGTAACTGTATTTTCACCGGATTGTTTCAAAATCGAGAGCCCGATGCTCGGTTTACCATTAAGATAACTGATTTGATCAGCAGGGGAAGTCGTTTCTTTAAGCTCAACAAGATTTTGTAGTTCGACGATCCCTTTTTCAGTAGGTATAGGTAATTGTTTTAACGTAATAAGTGATTCGAATTCACCAACGACACGGATTGGATATTGATATCCCTTTTCTTTAATTGATCCACTTGGAAGTGTAACATTTTCAGCTGCAAGGATGTTCCGGAGTGAATCGATTGTTAGTCCATGCTCCTTGAGCTTTTGAGGATCAATTGTTACATTTACTACCTTTTCTGTTCCCCCTTCAACGGTCACTGATGCAACACCAGCAACCGAATCAAGTACAGGTTTAATTTCATTTTCAACAAGCTTCTTGGCAGCAACTAAATCCCCTTCTGGTGCTTGTATTCCTAAACGAACGATAGGAAGGTCATTTGGGTTAAAGCGTAAGACTCTAGGCTGAGGGACATCAGGTGGAAGCTGTTCGCGAACTGCATCGAGTTGTTCACGCATTTTTAAGGCAGCAAAATCCATATCTGTTCCCCAGTCGTAGGATACGATAACGAGTGCACCTCCATTTCTTGATACGGAAGAGACACTTTCAACATTTGGGATCGTTCCCATGATGTTTTCGATTGGCTGAGCTAGAAGTTTTTCAACTTCTTCAGGACTTGCTCCATCATATGTAACTGTAACAGCAGCAACAGGAAATGTTAGATCAGGAAACAAATTTACAGGTGTATTCTTGACACTTACAGCGCCGATGATTAGCATGAACAAAATGACCATGCCCATAGCAACCGGGCGGAAGACAGATAATTGAATGATTTTCATTTATTCCACTCACTTTTTAAAACTAATTTTCGAACCATTTGTCAGCTGGTATTTACCGTTTGTGATGACAAGGTCTCCTTCTTTAAGTCCTGAATCGACCTGAACGACATCTTTTTGTTCTTTTTTGATGGTTATCCTTGTCTTGATTGCCTGGTGGTTTTTGGCGATAAATACATAAGTCTTTCCATCGTCGAAGAGCAAACTCTCAACGGGAAGTATTAGGGCGTTTTTGTTGCTGTAGGTCATAAATGTACCTGTAGCAAGTTCTCCAGACTTTATCCGATCATTTGTTTTTCCGAGTGGAACTGTAACGGTGTATGTATTAGTCTGTTTATTCACTTCATTAGATATAGACTGTATGGTTCCATTGTATGTTTGGTTTGATTCACCAGTGGATACGATAGAGTTCATCTTTTCTTTTAAAAGGGCAACCTGATGTTTATTGGCACTAAAAACGGCTTTCACGTTGTTTTTCCCTGAAACGATTGCAAGGGGCTGAGAGGGGAGAGCCGGCATACCTTCCGTTACATTGATTTCACTAATTGTTCCACTGATCGGTGCGGTTATCGTTGTTGCTTGGATTGCTTTTGATGCCTGATTGACTCCAGCTCTTGCTTGCTGTAGTTGTTGATTTACTAAGTTAAGAGCTGAGCTTGTAGTTGGTGTACCTTGTGGGCTTAACGTTTGCAGCTCCTCTAAAGCACCAATGACATCTTTCTTAAGCTCTTGCTGTTCCGGAATTTCTGCTTTTTGAACTTGTTCAATGGAAGAGTTGATTATACTTTTGATTTGGGCTTGCGCTGCTTGTTGTTGACCGACGATCCCCTGTAGTTCTATTTTTGTATTCTCAAGAGTGTTTACTATTGAAGTAGCTTGTGAAAGTTGTTGTTTTAATTGACTATTCTCAAGAGTGAATAAAACCGTTCCCTTTTCTACATCGTCTCCATTATGGACATGTATTTTGGCAATTGGTAATGCTGTTTTCGAAGTAACAACCTCTTGCCGTGACGGTACGAGCTTACCGACTAGCTCTACCGAAGATTTAAAAGTACCGCGTTCAATCTTGGAAACGTCAACAGGAATTGCGTTTTTCGATAGCTGATCACTTGTAATTGTATCATCGGAACAGGCTGTTAGCAGGACGAGAAGGGCAGGGATGATTAATTTTGTTTTCATCGTGTATTTCACTCCGTTTGAATGTTTAAAGTTAGTTGATGAGGGAATAGAATGAATGAACTCATTATACCTCATGTTTAATTGTGTGTTCAAAAAGTAGACGAATCATGAATTGAAACTTATCAATACCCCTATCATCCTTATAGAAATTGTAGTATAATATAAAATATGATTAAATAATCTTTTTAAAGTAACTTGCTTATGCGTAGACTGAGCCTTAGTTGCATCTTTACTCTAGAAAAGTATTTATATACTTTCTAATGTGTGAAGTAAGATTGTTTTTAATTTTATATTTTAAATCAGGAAGGAGTCGATCCTTATGGTTAAATTATATACATCACCAAGCTGTACTTCATGTAGAAAGGCTAGAGCATGGTTGGAAGAACATGAGATCCCTTTTCATGAGAGGAATATTTTCTCAGAACCCCTTTCAATCACAGAATTGAAGGAAATTCTCCGAATGACGGAGGAAGGCACAGATGAGATTATTTCTAAACGTTCAAAAACGTTTCAGGAATTGAATATAAATCTCGAAACAATGCCGCTTCAAGATTTGTTTGAATTGATGAGTGAGAATCCAGGACTTCTAAGGAGACCAATTCTCATTGACGAAAAACGACTTCAAGTAGGTTATAACGAAGATGAAATTCGCCGTTTCCTACCAAGAAAAGTACGTACGTTCCAACTACAAGAAGCACAGAAGATGGTAAACTAATTAAGGGATGGGTTGACTGTAAATCAGTTAACCCATTTTGTTTTTTTTCCCAAAAACGATAAAAAGAACCTTACCGGAGTAACTATTCATCCCCTTTGAGGTTCTTCTGCTTAATTGTATAAAAATGTAAATTCGGTATTTACACGTTTTTTGGACGTGCTTTTGAGCGCTTTGTAAACCATCCTGCAAGTAAGATGCCACCGATAACAACTATATATATAAGTAGTTTAAGTCCAAAGTTGTCTCCGATCCAGTTATGAACTACTTCCTCTTCCATAATCATTCCTGCTGAAGTAAAACCTAAAATAGCGGCTCCAATGTAGATAATAGAAGGGTACTTTTCCATGAAATGAAGGATTAATTTACTTCCCCATATAATGATCGGTACAGATACAAGAAGACCAATGATGACGAGAAGAATATTGCCGTGTGCAGCCCCTGCAATCGCGAGTACATTATCGACACCCATGACGACATCGGCAACTACAATTGTACGAATTGCTTCAACTAGGGTTGTCCCACCTTTGATATCTGCGTCGTGATTGTCATCTGCTAGCAAGTTGTAAGCGATGTAGACTAGTAATAATCCCCCGATTAACATTAGGAATGGGATTTTAAGTAGATAAACAGCTACAATCGTCAGGAGCACTCGTACAGCAATCGCAAGCCCAGTACCAATGAAAATGGCTTTGTTTCTTTGGTGATCAGGTAAGTTTCTGCTGGCTAGAGCAATGACGATTGCATTATCTCCACCGAGTACGATATCGATAGCAATAATTGATAATAAAGCAACTAAAAATTCAGAATCAAAAATCAAAAAAAAGCTCCTTTCTGTTATTGCACTTGACGTTCTTTATGAATCCACGTACAATCAGTAACAAAAACTATGTAGACCCAACTAACGTTGAAATTATAAGATAGTTTTATTGTACAGTCAAGTGACGATATAGTTAACGAGGGCCTATTTGTGAATAAAATGTAAAAATGGTCATGCATTTTTATTTCATTATCCTCCTATTTATCATAGAATAGAAGTACAAGAAACTCTACTCCTAATCATGGATTTAACTATTACTATAACTGGGCATACCTAATTGTATTGAGTTAACCAAATTTGCTGAACAGGGGTTTAAAATCTCTTCCAGGTGATAATCTGGATCGAAGGGAGAGAAACACCATGGAAATAGAACGTGTAAACGAGTATACGATTAAGTTTTTTATAACGTATCATGACATAGAAACACGTGGTTTTGATAAAGAAGAAATCTGGCAGAACCGTGAACGGGGTGAAGAATTGTTCTGGGAAATGATGGATGAGGCCCATCAGCAGGAGCAATTTTCATTAGAAGGCCCACTTTGGATCCAAGTTCAAGCACTTGATAAAGGGCTTGAAATTTTAGTTACACGAGCTTCTCTCTCGCAGGATGGTTCTAAGCTAGAGCTTCCAATATCTGATGATAAACCGCTGGATGTTCCTGTAGATGAAAATATCGAGAAGATGCTTGATCAGCAGTTTAACTCAGACGATGTCAAGGCAGACGTGGAACTGGAAACGGATGATGAGGATTACTTATCTTTCATGCTGCGTTTTACAGACATTGAGGACCTCATCGCATTAAGCCATTATGTTCAAACTGAATCGTTTGAGGATACACTTTATCACTATGACAACAAATATTATCTTTACGTAACCTTTTATGATGCTTATAGTGAAACAGAGCAGGACAACGTATTGAGTCAAATATTAGAATTCGGTGATGAGGCAGATGTCACAATCCATCGATTGGAAGAGTACGGTAAAATTATTATTAAGGAAAATGCAATTGAACAACTCAATGAGAAGTTTCCGCTACAATAGTCAGACGCCGAATTCAGTTTAGGGTTCGGCGTCTTCGTATACATAACAGCCATTTTATTACTAGCTAATTGAAGATTGAAGATTGAAGGATGAGGAACCGATGTTTAAGAAGACCTTGCAAGTGAGCTTATTTATCGTTCTGTTAGTAAGCATCTTTATTATTACAAAACCTTACTGGGAAAGTTGGATTTTTGGATTATTAAGTGTTTTCTTCTCTTTTTCTGCCCTATTTATTGGTATCGTTATTTTCCTTGAGAACCGTCATCCGTCTCAAACCCTAACATGGATTGTCGTTCTTGCCGCCTTTCCATTTGTTGGCTTTTTCTTCTATTTGCTATTTGGTCAGAATTACCGTAAGAAGAAAATGTTCACTCAAAAAGCACTAACCGATGAGGAGACTTTTTCGAGATTTGAACAAAATCGCGCGATTAATAATGCACAATTTGAAATGATGGGGGATCATCAGCGTCTTTTATTTCAGTTGGCACAAAAACTAGGGAAAAGTCCGATTTCTTTTAATTCGCATACCCGAGTATTAACGAATGGCAAAGAAACGTATACGTGCATTCTAGAGAGTTTACGAAATGCGAAGGAACATATCCATCTGGAGTATTATATTGTTCGTGATGATCTTATTGGAAGACAGCTCCAAACACTTTTGATTGAAAAGGCTCGTGAAGGTGTGGAAGTCCGTTTTTTATATGATGGAGTCGGTAGCTGGAAGCTTTCCCAAGAATATATCGATGATCTTAAAACTGCAGGTGTTCATGTCGAACCCTTTTTACCAGTAAAGCTTCCGTTTTTCAACAACAAAATCAATTATCGTAACCACCGTAAAATTATTGTCATCGACGGTCAGACGGCCTTTGTAGGCGGGTTAAACATTGGCGATGAATATTTAGGTTTGAATCCAAGTTATGGATTTTGGAGAGATACACACCTATGGGTGAGTGGGGAGGCTGCTCGGAGTTTACAGCTTATCTTCTTACAAGATTGGTTTTCAATGACTGGAGAAACGTTATTAAGTCCTAAGTACCTCTCTCCGAAGATATTGGACCATAAAACTTCAGGTGGGGTACAGATGATTTCAGGTGGGCCGGATCATCAATGGGATGTAATCAAGAAGTTGTTTTTTTCAATGATCATTTCAGCAAAACGGTCGATCTGGATCACGTCGCCGTACTTTATACCTGATGAGGATATTTTACATGCATTACGAGTGGCTGCGCTTAGCGGCCTCGATGTTCGTGTTCTTGTTCCTGCTAAACCGGACAAGCGGTTGCCCTTCTATGCGTCAAGGTCGTATTTCCCAGGTTTGTTGGAGGCGGGTGTAAAGATTTACGAATATCGTAAAGGGTTTCTCCATAGTAAAATTATGATTGTAGATAATGAGCTTGCTTCAATCGGGACAGCAAATATGGATATGAGAAGTTTCCATTTAAATTTTGAAGTGAATGCCTTTTTATATCGGACAAAGAGTACTTTACGGTTGGTTGATGATTACATGCAGGATCTTGAGGATTCTACAGAAGTGCTTTTAGAAACGTTTCAAAAACGGTCTATTTATTATAAGCTGATTGAATCTACTTCACGGCTGCTTTCACCACTCCTATAATTTCAGATCACTTAAAAAAAGGATTTCCGCATTTTTGAACGAATAGAACAAGGAATTACATATAGAGAGGTGATGCTATGCTCCTTGGCAAATCCGCAAGCGGTCAGTTGATTAACCTTGCTGAACCATGGTGTAGGAAAGATTTAGAACGAATTCGAAAGACTGAACTATTTAGCTGTCCAACCTGTGCTGAGAAGGTACAATTGAAGCTTGGAACGAAACGAATTTGGCACTTTGCACATTTTGATATCTCAGGCTGCGTTGGACTGCATGAACCGGAATCGATGTACCATCTGACTGCAAAGAGACAACTGTACAACTGGCTAAAAGAGATTCATCCATTTGTTGAAATGGAACCTTATCTGAAAAGGTTGAAACAACGCCCCGATCTTCTTCTAAGAAAGGACTCCGCCATTCACGCTATTGAGTTCCAATGCTCTTCGATCCCCGATGAAATTCTTCAGAAGCGGACGAGAACGTACCGAAGTCACAACATTGATCCATATTGGATATTAGGGCATACACGCTTATCGAACAAATCTGACTGTGTATTTCGAATGGATGACGTTGCCTGGAATGCGATCCGTTGTCACGGAAAAAATGATCCTTATCTCATTTATTACTCCCCAAGAACTCAGCAATTCCTTCAACTACAATCGATTATTCCTTTCTCTTCACGAACTGTATTTGCAAGCTTAGATACTCAAAGCTTATCCAACGCATCATTTCCGCTTGTTACTGATCTAGACACTCATCGGTTTCCTCAATCCTTTATCCAACCATGGAAAAATCTTCTCCAGCAAACCCGCATGTACATTCATTTAAGTCGCGATCCAGCAGTTTATTCACTAAAAGCCCGATTTGTAGAAAAGGGTATTCCTGCAAGTCTTTTTCCTGTGGAAGCAGGGATTCCTTCGAAGTTTTTGTACTGGTTCCAATCACCCGCCTATGTTTGGCAATCTCGGTTTATTATTGAATTGATCGATCCAGTTCCAGTTGGTCAATCGATTGATTTTCAGCAGGTGTATCGTTATTTTCTTAATCTTCTTGATACATATAAGCTGAAAAGAAGGTTTTTGACGATAAAAACGAACTCTCATATTTCATTTGCAATTATGGATTATTTGAATTGGTTAGCATTGTTAGGTGTTTTAAAGCGAAGGTCTGCCACACAATTTCTGAAGGTAAGAGATATAATTTATCCCTCTACAATTGCAGAGGCTAATCAAAAGCTGGGAGAAATATTGAAGACCATTTCTACAAACTAATTTTTGTCATAACAGAAAAAGGAATCGAAATGAATACATCGAATTTCTATTAGAAGGTAAAGAAACCTTGGCTAGCGCCAAGCCTTAACGTAGGCTATTGCCTTAGTTACGCTTATACTATAGAAAGTATAAAACAAGTGGAATGTTTGAACAGAAGAATCGTTCCATATATACTCAATACAAAGAGATATTGTAATTTCAATTAATGACATGATTGTACTAAAAGGAGGAGCAGTCAATATGGCAGAACAAAGTGTGAAATCGTTACCAAAAAGAGATGAAATCCCGGTAGAGGATACGTGGAATCTTGAAGATATCTTTGAAACCGACGAACGATGGGAAGAAGAATTTAAACAGGTAAAACAACTGATACCTGAAATTGATCAGTACCAAGGGCGTTTAGGTGATTCCGCAGAGACTTTATATGAAGCAATGCAGCTGCAGGATGAAATAACAATGAGGCTAGGTAAGTTATATACATATGCCCATATGAGATATGATCAAGATACAACAAACTCGTTTTATCAAGGTTTAAATGACAGAGCGGCCAATTTAGCAACAGATACAAGTAGTCACTTATCTTATATTGTTCCTGAAATTTTATCTCTTAAAGAAGATACAATTCTTTCCTTCGTTAAAGAGCATGATGGTTTAAAGTTATATGAGCATTTCCTTGATGAGGTCAACCGGAGTCGACCACACGTGCTTTCAAAGAAAGAAGAAGCACTTCTTGCTGGAGTTGGAGAAGTCACGAATAGTGCCAGCAATACGTTCGGTATGCTGAACAACGCAGATATGAAATTTCCTACAGTTAAAGATGATAGCGGAGACGAAGTTGAAATTACCCACGGAAGGTATATTCGATTTCTTGAAAGTGATCAACGCGAAGTACGAGAGAATGCCTTTAAGGCGATGTATGAATCGTACGATAAATTTAAAAACACGTTTGCTAGCACATTAAGTGGAACAGTAAAAAAAGACAATTTTTATGCGAAGGTACGGAATTACGACTCTGCACGTCATGCAGCACTTGACCATAATAACATTCCAGAAAAGGTTTACGATAACCTCGTGACAACCGTCAATGATAATCTACATTTGTTACACCGTTATGTCAAGTTGAGAAAAAAGGCGCTTGGTTTAGACGAACTACATATGTATGATTTGTATACTCCAATCGTTAAAGATGTAAAAATGGAGATTCCATATGAAGAAGCAAAAGACCTTGTACTTAAAAGTCTTGAGCCAATGGGAGAAGAGTATGTCAACATCGTTCGTGAAGGTTACGAAAAACGTTGGATCGATGTACAAGAAAATGCGGGAAAAAGAAGTGGCGCCTATTCATCAGGAGCTTTCGGAACGATGCCTTATATTTTGATGAACTGGCAGGATAATGTGAACAATCTATTTACATTGACTCATGAAATCGGGCACTCCGTCCATAGCTACTATACTCGGGAATCTCAAGCCTATCCTTATGCCAATTATTCGATCTTTGTAGCAGAGGTTGCATCCACGTGTAATGAAGCTTTGTTAAACAACTATCTGCTCGAACATACGGAGGATAGGAAGAAC
The DNA here is from genome assembly GCF_024609785.1 of Pseudalkalibacillus decolorationis. Classification (GTDB taxonomy): domain Bacteria; phylum Bacillota; class Bacilli; order Bacillales; family Fictibacillaceae; genus Pseudalkalibacillus; species Pseudalkalibacillus decolorationis. The sequence continues at coordinate 72,912 of NZ_JANHJQ010000010.1, read as the reverse complement.
AAGCTCTACCTATTGAACCACCTATTAGAAGGGTTTAGAGGCACTGTATTCCGCCAGACAATGTTCGCAGAGTTTGAACAGCTTATTCATGAAAAGGCAGCGGAGGGAGAAGCACTTACACCGGACCTCTTTACTAAAATGTATTATGAACTAAACCAGAAATATTTCGGGGATGATATTGTAATCGATGAAGAGATTGGTTTGGAATGGGCTAGAATCCCTCACTTCTATTACAACTTTTATGTGTATCAGTATGCGACGGGATTCAGTGCGGCTGCATCACTATCAAAACAGCTTCTTGATGAAGGGAAGCCTGCTGTTGATCGTTACCTCAATTTCTTAAAGGCAGGAAGTTCCGATTATCCAATTGAGGTTTTAAAGAAAGCTGGCGTTGATATGACAAGCAGTAAGCCAATTGAGGAAGCATTAACGGTATTCGAATCCGTGTTAGGTGAAATGGAACAGCTACTTTTTGAAGATGAGTAGAGAAAAGGTATGGGGGGCTAACTCTTTATTAGGAGTTATGCCCCCTTTCAAATAAATTCAGGTTAGTTTCGTTCTTCTGTTCATTGGGAGGACTTAAATCCTTTAAAACTACGTCTATGATTGAACCGATATATGTTAAAAAAGATCGATAGGAACAGTAGAGGAGTAGCGATAAATAGAGGAACCATCCTCATGAAGCCAAAGACAACAAGAATAAATGATCCAATTATTGATAAGATTCCAATCATTGTCCAAACGTTTGAGCTCATCTTCATAACCCCTTTCAATAACAGTTTATGAGATTAGATTAAAAAAATATGCTGAAGTTTAGTTGCAGGGTGTGAGCGAAAAATGCGAAATAGGAGTGGCGTAATTATTATGATTGAGAACACCGTTGCCTTAATTAAAAGGGAGCGCGGTAAAGAGGTCTACTACGTGATTCCTGGAGGAGGGATTGAGTTCAGGGGAGACACCGGAGCAGTCTGCAGTTAGAGAGCTTATGAGGAGCTTGGTGTACAGGTGCAAACTGGAACTCTATGCTACTTAAACAGAAAAGAGTCTGATTCATCATGAATCAGACTCTTTTACCTCCATTAAAATCCTATAATAATTGCAACACATGTATATAATTAAAATGATTAAAAGCATTGAATATGAAGTTTCTAGTACTCACTTTTCTTCAACATATCGCCAAAACGTACCATGCTTAACAGGGACTCGCTCTACGCGTTGCAGTAAGACAAGTTTTTTAAGTTCCTTTTCGACTTCACCTCTTGTTAGGTTATATACCTCTGCAACCTCCTGAGTTGCAACGAACGAATACTTTTTTAGAAAGTTTAAAATTGTTGGTGGAGCATTTTTATTCGGTTTGTTCCCAAGTAATTCCTCAAGGATATGGACGTAAATTTCAAAAGGATACATTCCCGTAATTTTAATGCCTTCTTCAGACGTATTGCTAAAAAACACTAGGGACGGCAATTGGTTTACTTCCATTTCTCTTGTGGTTTTTACATCACACTGAAAGGCTTTTACCGAATCTTCGGAATGCAGGTCTTTTTGAAACTCATGTAAATCAAGACCCGCTTCTAGGGCACAAGATTCAAGAACCTCAAGCTTGCTTATGTTTTGTTTCTGTAAAAACAAAACCTCTCGAAGCTTCCGTAAAAAGTGAACACCAGCTCCCCTACCTTGTAGTTCTGCAGCTTTTACTGCAATCGAGGCGATATACGGTGTTTTAATCGGATCCTCGAACCACAAATCACCATCGCAAGACATTCCTGAACGATTGGCTGTCTTTTCCCAACTTTTTGCGACTTCCTCATGAGTACAAATCCCACTTCGTTTTCGAAGAACGCTATTCCAATAATCAAGTCGACCTCCCATTAAGTGACGAAGACGAAAATATTGACCATATTCAATTTGTAACTTTTTCAGGATAGGCTCGAGTCCCCAGCACTCTGGACAAAGCGGGTCCACGAACGAATAAATTTCAATAGGCCGACTGAGACCTGTAGGTAAAATACCAAAATCATGTTGGGCCTGTGAGGACTCATCTTGATCCTTCGCCCCAGCTTTGTGCATAGTCAATGGTTATTCTCCTTTCTACCGCTCTTATTCAGGATGGTTAACCATGTGGTAGGCCGTCATCGTTAAACGGCTTAAAAGTTGTTCTTTCATGGAACTGTCCAATTCTATTTCATCTATTGCACTCTTCATACATGAGAGCCATGCTTCTGCACGTTGAGGCGTGATCTTAAACGGCATATGTCTTGCTCGAAGCATTGGATGACCATGTTCTTGTGAATACAATGGTGGTCCGCCTAAGAATTGAGTTAGGAATTGTTTCTGCTTCCTCATCGTTTCTGTTAAATCATCGGGAAAGATGGGTGCTAGATCCGGATGAGCTTGGACCTTTGGATAAAATGCTTCAACAAGACGTTCGATGGTTTCTCTACCACCGAATACATCAAAAGGATTCGTTCCATTTGGGTTTGTCATTTAAACTACCTACCTTATTTTGTACCAAGATGTTATTACTTATTTTAGCAATGCAGGTCATAATAGGGCAAACAATCTGATTGAACCAATTTTGTCCATAAAAAAGAAGCCGATCGTATCCGTTAATCGACCTCTAATTTATGTGGGAATCAGACCTATTTTACACTCGGAATTTCTAGATGACTTGATAAGATGCCATTACTTTATGTACATAGTTCCTTGTTTCTGTGAATGGAGGTATACCATCATATTTGTCTACATTCTCTGGGCCTGCATTATAGGCGGCAAGAGCTGTTTGGATATTTCCATCGTACCGATCTAGCATTTGTTTCAAGTATTTTGTACCACCCATGATGTTTTCTCTTGGGTTATAAGGATTGGCGACACCAAGCCCCTCTGCGGTCGCTGGCATTAGTTGCATCAAACCCATGGCACCAGCAGGGCTTGTACTCAATGGATTAAAGCTAGATTCCTGTTTTATGACCGACTGAATTAAGCGTGGATCAACACTGTACGTTTCTGCCGCTTCTTGTATGTATGTATCAAAAGGACTCTTCCCCGTTTTTGTGTCGGCACTAGCTGATTGTACATTGACCTGATTAACAGTTTGTGTACCTAAAGGAAGTGTGCTTGTTATAGGAGCACGGTTCACTAACCCTTGATCCTTTGATTGAATGGCAGACTGAAGTTCAGCTTTAAAGATGTCCATCCAAACTGTAGGTGGGAAGCTTGTCATCCCTGAGCTAATATTCATTTGCCTTAATGACTGTATCTCTAACAGAGACTTAATTAATTGACTGTTCATCAGATCCCTACTTTCTACCGTTACCTTATTTTATCAGAGAACAGATTTATTAGACAATGCTATTTTTTCATATTTTTTACACGAAAAAATCGCCTGATCTTGTTTGGCGTTTCACGGATAGGTATCGAAAACTGTGCAAACAATTGTTCGAATTCATTTCTACCTTGGAGAAAATCAGGTACCTCAAATTCGATTTCAAAATCCTCATGACCAAGATATTCGGAGTGGTCAAACACGAGAAGACCCGATTTGAAGCAGGTTTCTGCTCGGGTGGTTTTCAATGAGCCAAGGAAGAGAAGGGAAGAAGGATCAATGTTGAAATTGCTTTTAATGAGGTTAACCATCTCACTTTTATCTGTTAAATGACCCGAAATATAGTTCAGTGCATCTTCGTCATTAAGAGATTCATGTGATTCTAATAACCCATCACCCTCTGGTTGTTTAAGAGTAAAGGTATACTCGTCTTTTTTCTTTCGAATACGTAGCGCACAACCGAGACCCTTTAAACGAAAATCTTCCGTATCGAAATAATAATTGGTCTGCTCAACAAATGAACTAGACGGAAGCTTGAAATGTGTAAGCAATTGTTTGAACTCGTCTATGGTTACTAAATTTTTTAATTCAATTTCAAGTTCTTGTTTCATACGATCACCTCATTGTTAATATAGCAGCAATTATATGATACAATTGGGATGATGTTCAAATTGTAGCTACATGATAAACGGCGAATTTCAGCGTTACTCGGTTTTTGCGGTCCTCACGTATCTTTAAATACGATCCGGTTCTCAAAACTGTCGTGCCTTGAACTTCTTGTTTCTAATTTGCTACATTTGAACTGGTATTTAAAGGATGTTCAAATTGTAGCTTAACCATATTTATATATAAGAGATTTTGCATTAGGAGGATCATAATGACAACCAGATTAGAAGTGAATTCAACGAGTAAGCATGATGGTTATATTCAATTTAATTGTAATAGTGATGAGTTGAACAGAGATATAGAGTTACACCCGTCAGAACAGGTTCTCGTTGATTCTGACACATTAGCATTCATCTATATTCTAGATACACCTAATGACTTTGTATATGTATCTTTTCCAAAGGAACACTGGGGGGAATTGAAGGATGCAATTAACCAATCAAAGGAAACAAGATTGCATTTAACGAACCATCCTGATCTATCCCTTGAAGGGTTAAAGCCTGAACTGGAATACTTAATTGAAAACATTAAGGGAAATGCAAATTACGGGAATGAAATGATGAAGAGTGTTGAATCAGTATTCTTGTCAGAAGAAGTGAATTGATGAAGATAATGTAACCCGGTGGTGTTTCTATGGATTGGCAAGTATTTTTAAACCCCTACAGTCAAGCAGTAGATGAGCTTAAGATTAAGTTAAAGGGTGTAAGGGAACAATGTGTAATTGAAAACAGGCATTCTCCTGTTGAGTTTGTTACAGGAAGGGTAAAACCTATTGCTAGTATTCTTGATAAGATGAAACGGAAAAACATCTTAATAAATGAAATTGAAGAAGAGATTCAGGATATAGCTGGTCTACGAATCATGTGTCAATTTGTTGATGATATTTATGCGGTAATCGAACTTCTCCGAAAACGAAAAGATCTTGATTTCGTAGAGGAACGGAATTATATTACCCATAAAAAAGAGAGTGGTTATCGTTCGTTCCATGTAGTAGTTTCATACCCAGTCCAAACAGTTGATGGTGAAAAGCGAATTCTTGTAGAAATTCAAATACGGACTCTTGCAATGAATTTTTGGGCCACAATCGAACATTCTTTAAATTATAAATATGAAGGTGCAATTCCGATGAATATTCAAGACCGACTTCAACGAGCTGCAGAAGCTGCCTTTCGCCTCGATGAAGAGATGTCCCTCATTAAAGGTGAAATTCAGGAAGCGCAAAAGATATTCGATCAAAAGGAAAAGCGGAAGCGTACATAATAGAGAAGTTCAAAACAAGGACTAAACGTGGACAACGAGAGGTTGTTCAAAAAAAGTCCGGTAGTGCTCCTTTGTGAGCACGCATTACTAGATGGAAATTTAGTTAACAAGGAAGCGATAATTGATGAATTTTGCGATTATATCAAAAGGCGATGAAGTTTCAGCAAGATTGGAAAAACGAATCAAGACGTACTTGCTTGATTTTGACTTGATTTGGGATGAAAAAAATCCAGATATTGTGATTTCAATCGGAGGTGATGGCACACTCTTACATGCCTTTCACCATTATATTCACCGCGTGGATCGAACCGCCTTTGTCGGGGTACATACAGGACATCTAGGCTTTTATGCAGATTGGACTCCTGAAGAGGTAGAAAAGCTTGTTATCCATATTGCCAAAACGCCTTTTCAAATCATCGAGTATCCACTACTTGAGGTTACAGTCCGTTACTTAGATGATCGGATGGAAAGTAAGTATTTAGCAATGAATGAATGCACCGTGAAAAGTGTTGAAGGCTCACTTGTCATGGATGTTGAGATTAAAGGGGAGCATTTTGAAACTTTTCGTGGGGATGGGCTATGCCTTGCGACGCCATCTGGAAGTACGGCCTATAACAAGGCACTCGGTGGAGCAATTATCCACCCATCTCTTCCATCTATTCAGTTAGCAGAAATGGCTTCCATTAACAATCGAGTATTCCGGACGGTCGGGTCACCACTTGTACTGCCGCAACATCATACTTGCTTGTTAAACCCTGTTAATGATGTCGATTTTCACATCACAATCGATCATCTATTCCTGCTGCATGAAAAGGTTAAATCTATTCAATGCCGGGTAGCAGAAGAAAAGGTACGTTTTGCCCGATTTAGGCCGTTTCCGTTCTGGAAACGTGTTAAGGAATCTTTTGTATAAACCAAATAAGTAATTAAGAAAGAGTCGTTGTTGCATGAAATCATTTGAAATTTCTTGGAAGATAGAAGAGCTCTATGATGGGCAGTTACTTAGAGAATTTCTATTAAATGAAAAAGAGATCTCTCGGCAGGCATTGACCGATATAAAGTTTAATGGCGGTGGTCTATTCGTAAATGGAGAACAAGTTACAGTTAGACACCTGCTGAAATCCGGGGACATTGTTTCGGTTTTTTTTCCAACTGAGGTGGTAAGTGAACAGATGGTCCCTGAGGAAATGCCTTTATCGATTTTATTCGAGGATGACCATTTCCTTGTGCTGGACAAGCCGGCAAATGTAGCGACGATTCCATCTAAATATCAAAATACAGGATCTCTTGCCCAAGGGATCCTGCATTATTATCAAACCAAAGCGATTCCAGCTACCATCCATGTCGTCAATCGCTTGGACCGCGATACATCAGGAATCGTATTAATCGCCAAACACAGGTATGCTCATTCCTTACTCTCTAAACAACAACAATCTTCTCGTATAAAAAGGTCGTATATAGCACTATGTCATGGGCAACCAATTTCTAAAATAGGCGAGATTGAAGAACCGATTGGAAGGAAAGAGGGGAGTATTGTAGAACGATGTGTTCGTGCTGATGGTCAGTTTGCTCGTACGCATTATAAGGTTCTTAAGACATATGAAGGTTATTCGTATGTTCAGCTGAATCTAGATACTGGAAGGACTCATCAAATCCGAGTTCATATGAATTACATAGGTCATCCATTGTTAGGTGATGATTTATACGGCGGTACCCGAGAAAAGATCCAACGCCAAGCCCTGCACAGTACAACAATCACCTTTTACCACCCATTTTCAGAAAAAGAAGTAAAGCTCGAGGCCCCACTTCCTAATGATATTTCAAATCTACTTGATTAAGTTAATCCTCGAATGTGTGGAACTTCTCCTCAACAAGTGGCATGCTAGATGGAACGGATATCGTTTGCCCCTCTGGATAACGGTATGCTGTCAGAGAACCACCGAATACACATCCAGTATCAATGTTGATTGTACTCCCAGCTTTACGTGGTTCTTTAACCGGTGTATGACCATATATAATCGTTCTCTCTCCAGTATATTCTTTTGCCCAATCACGTCTAACCGGCATTCCATTTGGGTGTCGTTCTCCCGTGATGTCTCCATAGAGTACAAAAGTCCGGACTGCTTTATGACGCTGGCCAATGAATTCTTCGCGAATCCCAGCATGTGCAATGATAAGCTGATTATCGGCGAGCTGTAAATAAAGGGCTGCCTCCTCAACCATTTTTTTGAATTTGGAAGCCACTGTCACTTGCTCATTAGAAGAGAGTGCTTTAAACTCATCAACAGTCGTTTCAAGGCCGTGCCTGATTTGAACATCACGACCACAAAAGTATCGGTACAGCTTGTCGCAATGGTTACCAGGTGTGTAAAGGGCTACTTCATTCTCAAGGAGTTCATAAACAAAATGGACCACCTTCAAAGATTCAGGACCACGATCTGTCAAATCCCCTAAAAACACAAGCTTTCTATTGTCTTGATGATTCAATATGCCGTTCTGATCACGCGAATAGCCAAGTTCATTGATTAGATTAATAAGTTCATCGTAACAACCGTGTATATCGCCAATTACATCATAGTTCATTCCGTAAACCCTCCGTGAATAAAAAACTTCGAGATGAAGAATTCTATTGTAACATATTTCTAATCCCTGAATCTAAAGGAAAAGCACCTTATCCAGGTGCTTAATCAAACATATATTTTCTTGTTCTTGATCGAACATTTAAGATAATCCCAATTGCAATCATACTTGCCAGAATGGAACTACCTCCGTAACTAATAAAGGGTAAAGGTATACCGGTTATAGGTAATACACCGATTGTCATTCCGATATTTTGGAACACTTGGAAGGTGATCATACCGATAACGCCAGCACATAAGTAGCTTCCGAATGGCTCATTACTTTCTAAAGCAACATGGATCATTCGGTACACTAATAAGAAGAATAGTGAAATAACAAAGCTTGTTCCGATAAAGCCGAATTCTTCACCAATGATTGCAAAGATAAAATCAGTATGGGCTTCAGGAAAATATACACTCCCATCCGTAAATCCTTTACCAAACAATTGCCCAGAGCCAATAGCCAATAGTGACTTCACAAGCTGATATCCAATCCCTTCGTCATACTCATAAGGCTGAAGCCAAGCATAAAATCGTTCGAGCTGGTAAGTTTCCAAAATGTATGTCAGAAAGAAATCGGGAAAATACAAATACAAGAAAACTAATCCTGTAATCAATAATACAAATAGCAGGGTGATCAGGAAAATAATCCGCCAGCGAATACCTGAAACAAGAAGCAAGCTTGAAATTATTGCAATGAACACCAGCGTTGTTCCTAAGTCAGGCTGGAGCATCACGAGAACAACGGGCGGTAAAGCGATTGCTAAAATTTTTCCTAACAATAAAAAGTCTTCTTTAATCGATCGATTTGAATACTTTTCATTATGAAGCGTAATCGAGTTTGCGAGTGAAATAATCAATGCAACCTTCATGACTTCTGCAGGCTGGAAAGCGAATCCGCCAAATCGATACCAACTTTGTGCCCCATTAATAACCGGTACTAAGGCCGCAGGGGTTCCTGCATTTGGATCAACGTAAGGGACGATCACAATGCCGATAAGAAGTAAAATTCCTAAACCGTATATGTACCATGACAGTCTCCTAAACTGATCGAAATCAAGGATCATAACTACAGCAATGGCGATCAAGCCTAACACATACCACACAACTTGTTTTACTACATAGTTTGAATCATATTGTCCGATAATCTGTGCACTGTAAATCGCAATACAACTAGAACAAATTAAAAGGAATAATATGAAGATTAGGTTATAATCAATTTGTTGGAATGGTGATTCTTTATCTTTTTCTAAGTTTGTCATTATTTTACCTTCCTAACTTCTGGTTCAACGAACAAGGTTATACCAAAATCATAACATCTTATATCATATCGAACTATGGGCACTTTGAAAATAAGTAAACTAGATTATTTCGTTGACAAATTCTAGACGTTTTTTTACGATAGATTAGTTCTTTATTTATATTGCCCTTACAGTGTGTGTTTAAAAGGGGGATAAACAGAGCCGACTTTTTGAACAACCAGAATGATGAGAGGGGGAACGTACGTGGAACAAACCAATGAGCATGAATACAAACCAATTTTAGAAGCGTTGAAAAAAGGTGATATTGATCAATTTCGAAAACATTTCCTTGACATACACCCATATGATCAAACACGCGTGTTCCTCGATTTAACAGATGAAGATCGGATGATGGTCTACAGATATCTCTCACCAGAAGAGATGGCTGAAATCTTTGAAAATATTGATCGTGAAGATACGAAGGATTATTTATTTGAAATGGAACCGTTCTATGCTGCTGAAATGCTTGGTGATATGTATGCCGATGATGCCGTCGACGTATTAAACGATCTAGAAGCAGAGCAGTTAGCCAGTTATTTGACAATCATGAATGATGAGTCTGCTCAGGAAATCAAAGAACTTCTTCATTATGAAGAGAAAACTGCCGGTAGTATAATGACGACCGAGTTTATCGCAATCAGAACCCACCAGACGGTAACAGAAACAATGCAGATTCTCCGTAAAGAGGCCCCAGAAGCAGAAACGATTTATTATTTGTTTGTCATTGATGATTCGAAAAAACTCGTAGGGGTTATATCGTTAAGAGATTTAATTATCGCCGACGAAGATACCCTTGTTAGTAATGTAATGAATGACCGTGTCGTTTCGATTTCCGTTGGAGAAGACCAAGAAGAGGCAGCTCGGATGATGAAAGATTATGATTTCCTTGCTCTTCCGGTTGTAGATTTCCAGCAGCATCTACTCGGAATTATTACAGTCGACGATATTGTTGACGTTATCGATGAAGAGGCATCGGAAGATTACTCGAAGCTCGCAGCCGTTTCAGATATGGATTCCGTTGACAGAAGCCCCTGGCAAGCAGCTAGACGTCGGTTACCGTGGCTTGTCATCCTGTTGTTCCTAGGGATGGTAACAGCTAGCCTTATTGGTCAGTTTGAAGGAACATTAAACAAAGCTGGAACTCTTGCTATTTTTATCCCGCTCATTGCAGGGATGGCAGGGAACACTGGAACACAAGCCCTGGCCGTAGCTGTGCGAGGGATTGCGACTGGGGATACCGATAAACAAGATATCAGAAGTCTTATTCTACGTGAGGCAGGAACAGGCCTAATAACGGGTGCTTCATGTGGTGTATTGATAACGATTATTGTGTTTTTCTGGCACCATTCTATTTATCTTGGTTTGTTAGTCGGTGCATCAATCTTATTTACACTCATTGTCGCAACCCTTGCAGGAGCATTGATTCCCTTATTAATGTATAAGCTAAACATAGACCCTGCAGTCGCGTCAGGCCCATTTATTACAACAATCAATGACATCATAAGTGTATTGATCTATTTTGGTTTAGCGAGTACGTTTATTAACTACTTTATTTCAAATTGAACGGACTACATCCTGCTAGCCTCCGGACTTTTTGAACAACTTTTAAAACCATTCAGGAGGGGATTATGGGCGAGCATGCTTCTCTGACATCATTAATCGTCGTTATAGTAGCAGCATTTCTTACACCTATATTGCTTAAAAAGTTTCGGTTAACCTTGATACCAGTTGTCGTTGCCGAAATTATTGCTGGACTGATCATTGGGAAATCTGGTTTTGATCTGGTCCAGCCCGACCCTTGGATTGCGATACTCTCAACATTAGGTTTTATTTTCTTAATGTTTTTAAGTGGGGTTGAGATCGATTTTTCCGTATTCACGAACAATAAGAATAGGGTGACCCTTCCTTCTGGAAAAATAGAGCCGAATCGATTTCTTGTTTCTTCAATCATATTTGTCTTTATACTGATCTTATCATTCGGTCTTTCTTGGTTACTTGTTTGGTTTGATTTTGCGAACAATGCCTATTTTATGACCCTGGTAATCTCAACCATTTCACTTGGCGTTGTTGTACCGACATTAAAAGAAACCGATATTATGAAAACGGGAATCGGGCAGATCATTTTGCTTGTAACAGTGATTGCAGACCTTGCGACAATGGTACTGCTTGCTGTTTTCGTCTCCTTTTATGAGGGTGGCGGCAACATGTGGTTGCTACTACTTTTGTTTGCCGCAGGAGTGCTTCTATATTTTGTCGGGAAGGTATTCAAAAAAAGCACCTTTTTTGAAACTCTTTCAACAGGTACGGTTCAAATTGGCACACGTGCGGTATTTGCGTTGATCATCTTACTAGTTGGTCTTTCGGAGCAAGTTGGTGCTGAAAATATTCTCGGTGCATTTCTTGCTGGAGTGCTCGTATCACTGCTGTCACCGAACAGGGAAATGGTTAGACAATTAGATTCATTCGGATATGGGTTTCTAATTCCGATTTTCTTTGTAATGGTTGGGGTAGAGTTAGATCTATGGGAATTATTCAGCGACGCTAGAGTATTTCTATTAATCCCGTTGTTATTTGTAGCATTGTTGATTTCCAAGCTGGTTCCGATTTTATATTTGAAAAAGTGGTACGATTGGAATACGGTCATGGGATCAGGATTCTTGCTAACGGCTACCTTATCTCTTGTAGTTGCTGCAGCAAAAATTGGAGAACGAATTGGAGTAATAGATAACCGGATGGCTTCAGCACTGATTTTACTAGCGGTTATCGCATGTATCATAACACCTATTTCATTTAAAAAAATCTTTCCATTTAAGAATCTGACGAACGACAAAAAGCGAGTAAATATTATTGGGGCAAATCAAATAACATTGCCATTACCTTTTGAATTGGATCAAGAGCTGTTCCAGACATCGTTATTTCATACAAAGCAAGAGAAAATTAATGTCGGTAAAGAAAACTGCTTTGAGGTTTGTGAGATTGATGATTTTGAACTTGCTACACTTCAAGAACAAAATGTGTTTGATGCGGATATTTTAGTTGTAACAACAGGGAAAGATCCTGTAAATGAAAAAGTCTCGATATATGCAAAAGAGGAGATCGGGATTGAGCGTGTAATTACAAGAATGGAGATCATTGAATTAAGCGACCGGTTAAAAGAAAAAAACATTGAAGTGTTTTCTTCATTACTGTCCGCCAAAACGATATTAAAATCAATGGTTGAAACACCAGATGTTGCAAAGCTGATTACCGGTCAAGAAAATCGCCTTTATCAAGTAAATATGCAGAACCCAAAATTTATCGGTACTCAGCTTAGACACTTTCCATTTATGGGTAATTCAATTATTATTAGGATATTCCGCGGAAACGACTCGATTGTACCGCATGGTGATACAGAGCTTCAGATGAACGATCATTTAATCGTAACTGGGAGCAAAGAAAGCATTCAAGAATTACGGGGCTTATTGTCCTGATGACAAAAATCATTTTTATTTATAGGCAGTTAGTGGTATACTATCCTTTAGTACTAGGTCCTAATAACAACCCACAAATATTTTTTCTTGATAAAATGAAGGAGGATCATTCATGAATATATCTTTGGAAAACCGTACATATGTAGTTATGGGAGTTGCGAATAAACGTAGTATCGCATGGGGAATTGCAAGATCACTTAGTAATGCAGGAGCACGCCTTGTTTTCACATATGCAGGTGAACGTTTTGAGAAAGGTGTTCGCGATCTTGTGGAAACATTGGATCGTAAAGATTCTTTAGTAATTCCTTGTGACGTTACCGATGACGAACAAATCAGTGAGGCATTTGGTCGAATTAAAGAAGAAGTCGGTGTTATTCATGGCGTTGCACATTGTATTGCTTTTGCAAGAGTGGAAGAACTTAAAGGTGAATACATGAACACGACACGAGACGGATTCCTCTTAGCACAAAATATCAGCGCCTATTCGTTAACTGCGGTAGCAAAAGAAGCTCGTCCATTAATGACTGAAGGTGGCAGCATTATGACGATGACGTATCTCGGTGGAGAACGTGTCGTTGAAAATTACAATGTAATGGGTGTCGCTAAAGCATCATTGGATGCGAGTGTTAAGTATTTAGCTAGTGATCTTGGTAAGGAAAACATCCGTGTTAATGCAATATCAGCAGGGCCAATTCGGACATTAGCTGCAAAAGGTGTAGGAGACTTCAACAGCATTTTGCACGAAATCGAAGAGCGTGCTCCACTTCGTCGTGCGACGACTACAGAAGAAGTAGGAGATACTGCATTGTTTCTAATGAGTGACCTATCCAGAGGTCTAACAGGCGAGATTCTTCACATCGACAGTGGATTCCATATTATCGGCCGATAAATTTAAACGTAAAGTAACAAAGTCCATTAAATATCTAACTAAAGTCCTTGGATACATATGTTCAAGGGCTTTTTTGCACGTTAAGAAAGTATAAAAAATACTTTCTATAGTATAAGCAACTAAGGAGATCGCCTGCGCTAAGGCTTGGCGCTAGCCAAGTTTTCTTTATGAGTAAAGAAAGTATAAAAGTTTGCGGCATGGATGTAATGTCCAGCTTCAGCGCCCAACCACTTGGATCACTTCAGGCCTCCTGCGGCGGCAACAGCCTCCTCGTCGGTCTTCCAGTGACCTTCGTGGCTAACCAGGGCGCTTGCGCTTTTCTAATTATGTATTGTCTATTACCATATCTGAAAATCGAATACGACCTCCAGGATAAACTTGTTGTTCTAATGAATCATCCGTCAAGCCATCCAAAACTTTTTGGGTTAATACGGCTTCTTGATTCGATTGCCGATGATATGGACAAAGCACCAAACCTGGTCAGCCATCATAAATATAAAGATGTATAAATTATGAAACGGGGGCGGAATGGTCCATGTCAAGAAAAACATTTGATTATATTGTGGTCGGAGCAGGAACTGCTGGTGGGGTAATTGCAAAGGAATTATCGGATGACAATCATACTAGTGTTCTAGTCCTTGAACCGGGTACGAATATGACGGAAGAACTTCGTAGTGCTTCAAGTAGTAGGGCATCAGCCTTGGCTACGGATAACAAGTTTTCATTCAATATTCTTTCAAAGATTGAACCGAATATTCGACATCAGTTAAGGTTATCAAGTGGCAGAGCAATCGGGGGAAGTTCCGAACATAATGCGATGTATGCTGTACGTGGAAGCGAGGAACTCTATGATGAATGGGCTAGCCTTGTCGGTTCCCAATGGAGCTATGACAGTATACGTTCATTATTTAAAAGGAATGAAACCTATACTGGAAGTACACAAGAAAAGGACGAACGAGGAACAAAAGGCCCGATCTATGTCCGCCAGCAAACTATTCCAAAGGGTCGGCTCATACCAACTTTGGTTAAAGCTACATCGGATACGTTGAATATACCGATTGTAGAAGATTACAATACAGGGATAAAGGATTGTACATTTTTAAAGTCCCAATTTCTTCAAAAGGAAGAGGATGGTCAGTACGTTCGATCTTCTACAGCGACGGGTTATCTTAATGAGGAAATTGTTACTCAAGGAGATGAGTTTAATCCCGATGAGTTTGGTGTTGATGGAAGAAGGTTGGTTATTCTGACCAAAACGACAGTTAACAAAGTTCTATTTGAAAAAGATGGAAAAGATTATATTGCTGTTGGGGTTGAGGTAGTCAGGGATGGAAAATCGCAGAGAGCGTTTGCCAAAAAAGGAATCATCATTGCCGCTGGTAATTTCTCATCTGTTATTCTACAACGTTCAGGCATCGGAAGAACATCGGATTTAGCTGAAGCAGGTATATCCACTTTAATAGAGAGTCCGAATGTCGGTCATAATTTCCAAGCACATTTTACTGGAGGAATTGGAGTAGAAATTGAAACAACAAGACTCCAACAGGTTATTAATGCTGATCCAGATATGCCATTTCCATTAGGTGCATTCAAAGGTGAAGGCCGATCGGGAGGACGTCGTCTTCAATTGTATGGATCCACTGGACCAAGGTTTGTCCCTATTCAGGATGTCCATGTGAACGATTGGGAGTATGATCCAAACAAAACGACTAATGTCATGAGTATTGGCATATTTGATCTGAATCCTAAAAGCCGAGGAACAATTCTAGCAGCACATAGTGATCCTGAGGCTTATCCTTCCATCAACCTAAATCCGCTTACAGACCCTGACGATTTGGATTTTATGGTAGATCAGTATATTGAGGCATTCAACATTATGAAGCGAGCTCGCAGACTGGATAAAGGAGGCGTTTACAAGGTCGTCTATCCACCTGAAAATGTATTCAATTTAACTGATGAGAAAGAAAAGCGAAAACAGCTCACTGATTATGTCAAAGCTTCTTATCATAACATTGCTCACTTTGGCGGACAATGCAAGATGGGTAGGAATATTAGAGAAGGGGTTGTTGATGGATACTTAAATGTCTTCGGTACCAAAAACCTTAAAGTTGCTGATCTTTCCATCTCCCCTATTTTGCCGGACGGGAATACATCCATGCCTGCTCAGATTATCGGCCTAAATGCAGTTAGGTTTCTCAATGAAGAATTTTCTTCATAGAGTTTTAAAATTTCCACAAGATGATTATTAAAAATTGGTTTGTTACATGCCATAAAGAAAACTTGGTCCCTAACGGCTGTCGACGATAACTGAACTCGACGGCCTTTTTGTTTATAAGGTCAAAAATGAATAATGATAACAATGTGGTTCCATTTAAAAAAGAACGATATTGTAGGATATGAATTCCATTCGTCAATTTGTTCTCCACCAAAAATCCTTATACGATTCTTTTTAATACGAAGGGAAGAAAGTCCATTAACTTAATGTTATACGGTCATTGAGGCACCTTCATATAATCCCCCCGCAAAACTAATAATTCTATAGATGATGTTGCGTATAACGCTTTACGTATCGATTAATCTTCAAATGAATGATCGGACAATTCTGCAAGTCTATGAAGTAAGTCCATCCTGCTATATCCTGAAAAATCCAGTTTCAATAGGATGTTTTACGGGAATTGTTAAATGACGATGACGTAAAGGAGTTGGTGGAGGATCGTTTATGAATATATTTTATCGGTTGCTTTTATTTATTTATAGTGTAATCATGTTAGTCCTTTCAGCCGTTGCAATTATTTCAGTACTTAATGTTGGTGGTGCAGCTGGAAATGTCATTAATCGGTATCAACAATGGTTAACCATTCCTTCGTTTCGATGGTTCGAGCTAGGTGTTGTAACTTTCTTGTTTCTTGTGAGTGTATTGTTTCTGATTTTCTCATTGCGAAGAGAAAAAACACCCCCCGACATCGAACAGGTAATGGAGAACGGTCATCTTTCTATATCTGTGACAGCAATCGATAGCCTTGTTCGAAAAAAAGCACGTAAGTTTAATGAAATTCATGATTTGAAAGTGCGAATTCGCGTCAACGAAACACAAATGGTTAGCATCGGCTTAAAGGCTGTTGTCGATGGGAAAACTCCGATACCTATCCTTTCAAAACTATTACAAGAAGCTGTGAAAGAGGAAATAGAAACGATTGCTGAAATGAAGGTCGATGAAGTTACCGTCAAAATCACGGATATCATTCAGCCGAAACGATCCAAAGTACGGGTAGAGTAGGCGGTGATGAACGTGGATAAGAAAAAAATGTGGAAGGATTATTATGGCCGTATTGTTGGGACATCGATAGGGTTTTTGTTAGCTTTCATTTTTTTATTTTCTGGATTCTGGGCAGCAATTATTGCTGGATTATTTATTGGAGCAGGGTACCTTGCTGGTCGTTATGTCGATGGTAAGGCTGACGTAAAGCGTATGCTGAATAAATTCATTGCAATGATTCTGAACAAATAACTCTACCGTCGTCGCAAAAAAATCAAATTGTTATAAAAATAATTAAGGGAGAGATCATTATGCCTGAAAAAACACAGACTCAAAATCAGACTCAACAACAAGAGGGACTCAAATTTTCGGAAGAGGTAATTAAAAAAATTGCAGGTATTGCTGCAAGTGAGGTTGAAGGGATAGACTCCATGAGCAGTGGATTTGTGGAAGGCTTTGCTGAAAGACTTGGAAGGACAAATCTCACAAAAGGTGTATCCGTTGAGGTTGGCGAAAAGCAAGTAGCTGTTGACCTAAGTGTAATTGTTGAATACGGTCAAAACATTCCTGATGTCTATAAGAAGGTTGTACAAAACGTTAAATCGTCTATCGTAAAAATGACAGGCTTAGAGGTTGTTGAAGTTACTATGCACGTTGAAGATGTTTCCACGGAGGACGAGAAGAATTACGAAAATGAAGAAGATAGGGCGCGCGTTGAATAACTTGAAATGAATGGTAGATTAAATACACCCCCTATCACATAGAAATGTGGTAGGGAGTTTAATGTTTATTTTAAATGATCCACGATGGGAAAGTAAGTATATCGAGTGTGTTTGCTTTCCATATGCTACTATCTTCTATTTTCCGATCTGTTAGAGTATGGACGACTTGATTTTTAGTCAACCGCTTATTTGTTGAAAAAGCAATAAAATTAAAAAGAATAATGGCTCCTATAAGTCCTACCATTACTAATACAGTCCCTTTTTTCACATAGCCCTCCCTTAACCTTCTTTAAATATCCTATACTGACTTTTTCTTTGAGATCAGCGCCTGTTTAATAAAAGGTAGTTGTTGTGGTTTTCTAATCCTAAAATGATGTTGTTTAGTTGTTGGGTTCACAAACCCTTCTTTATTCCTATGTAGGACTAGGAATAAAGTTGTTAATACCAACCAAAGACTCTATGAAAATATTTGAAAATTTGAAATAATTAAATTTGTTAGGTCAATTACATATGGTTAAGGAGGTTACAAATGAAAGGGAAATTTTTATTAAGTGCGGGTCTTGCGGCTGTAATTGGTTTAGGTGGTTTGCTTCCAACCGCTTCAGCCCATGATGAACTTGGTGGAGACACAATTGAGAAAGGGACAGGTGCCGGGTACGATAACATCGTTCCGACCATTGAAGGCAGTAAAAACTTTGGATGGGAAGAGATTGCTGCAGAGCAAATCCAAATGAAGGATGGCGTACAAAACAACACTGCAGACGTCTATGCTCATAATGGATTTGCTTATACGGGGACCCATACGAAAAATGGTGGGGAAGGCGGTGTACGGATTTGGGATTTGAAAGATCCTTCCAACCCAAAAGAAATCGCGGTGATTGCCGATGATATACCTGGAACATGGCAAGAAAAAGTGATAGTGAAGAGGGTCCATACAAAAGAATTCAAAGGTGATCTAGCCGTGGTTAGTGTACAGCAATTGAATACTCATAACCCTAATTCTAAAGGCGGTTTCCTATTATATGACGTTACGAACCCTTATGAACCAAATAAACTCGGTTTTTGGGAACTAGATAAGAGGGTAAGGGGAACGCATGAACTGTATTTAACAGTACAAAAGGGCCGAGCGCTTGTTCTGACAGCGAACCCTTATGCTGACTATTATACCAACGGTGAGCAAAAAGATTTTCAAATTGTTGATGTAAGTAATCCTGCTGAGCCTCAAACAATCTATCAATTCGATCCTCGTATTCTAGCTGAAGTTCCTGAGGATTTTAACGGATATCATTGGAATGCTCCGGATGGCAAAGTAAGACCGGTGTTCAACCATAGCACAATGGTAGATAAACACTATGCTTATTTATCGTTTTGGGATTTAGGTACCATCATACTGGATATTCGAAATCCTGAGCAACCCAAATATTTAGGAAGAACCACTTATGCCTCTGATCAGCAGGGATCTGCACACTCTACAGCACTTGCAAGGGGTGGAAATATCTTAATTGAAACTCGTGAAGTATATAACCCGACCAAAGAAGGTTATGAAGAGTCTTACGGGTACACACGTATCTTTGATATTAAGAATAAAAAGTATCCTAAGCTTCTTAGTGAGTTTAAAACGGATCTTGTCGATAATATAGAAGATGGTGTAACATTCGCGAACACGGTTCATGATCCAAAAGTACAAGGAAATACATTATATCTTTCTCACTATGCAGGGGGAGTACGTGCTGTAGATATCTCAAACCCAAAAAATCCAGTTGAAATCGGTAAATATGTTCCAGAAAATTCAAACGTATGGGGCGTATTCGTCGATCGAAATTATATCATCGCTTCTGACATGGGAACAGGGTTGAAAGTTTTGAAGAAACTAGGACATGGAAGACCACATAAGTAAAAAAAGGTGAATTAAGAAAACTAGCTGTCCCTAAGTCGGTATAACCGACTACTAGGGACAGCTTTTTTATTTGACTTATTAACTTTATAACGTATTATTGCATTAATTTATTAAAAGTACAATTTCTTCTTATCAAGAGAGGCGGAGGGAACTGGCCCTTTGAATTACAGACCGTATCTTTAATACGAAGCAGGCGTACATTTGCATGATGCAAAAAGAAGACAGGATCGTTAGGAGCGGTAGGTACAAACTGCATATCCCCGCCTATCCAAACATGAACGCGGTTGTGCAGCTGCGGTCCGTTGATAAATCCTTCAAGGTAGTTTCTGAAACTCTCCGTACTCGACATATCCCAAGGGGGACTATCGTAAGGGACGATTTTTAGGGCATTACCCTCTTTCAAAAAACACATCTTTTCTCTATTGAATGAGAAACATTCAATCTATGACAGGGCGGATGTGTAATGTTTGAAGGGTATTAAAGATAAAATTTTTTTACGAATTTAAATCATATGCGGAAGCTAGGATGAGTCCATAATAGAATAAAGAGATTCGAATCATCAATCCGACTGTCCAAAATCTTGGGACTTGAATATAGTAAATGCGAATTTTGATCTAACCCAAGGGCCTTATGATCTAGGCCACAAGTTCATGCTACTTTTTCACCAAAAGAAATCGTTAAACGCGGGGATTTTGCAGTAGCCATAACAAGATTTTTTAAGGCTTATCATCAATAACAAACTTTAAAACTCAGTTTGCCCAACTTAGGGGGAACTGAGTTTTTTGAAAGATAAGAAATTAAAATAGGTATACCACAGTAGGTGTACTGTTTCAGGTATGGAGACTATATTTTAAAACAGATCCTCGGTATGGAATCGGTAATCTTTGTTTGTTAACTAGCTTTTTCTTACTATAAAATCCAGGTTCTATATACCTTCTGTAGTATTCCAGCTACTACTCTTGTTTCTTGTTTTTATATCTTTTGTATTATAGTAAAGAATGTCTTTCATCTGAAATAATTAAAGTATTCGAAATATTACCAACGGGGGATGGAAAATGAAAAAAATCACCTTATTAATGTGTGTATTGTTATTGTTCTCTACCTGGTTTACTGCATTCTCATCGGTTTCGCCGGCAAATGCCGAGACAAATCACGGTGCGATTATTGATGAGAGCCTTGGAAAGGCAATGCAAAATACGACAGATCCATTAGAAGTAATCGTTACTTTTAACACAGATAATGGTCCGACGAAGGATCATATCAATCTATTAAAAGACACTGGGATTACAGCTGGACTCTCCTTCAAAGAACTGCCAATTGCTGGTGTCTTAGCGTCTCCAGATCAAATTAAGGAGCTGGCTAACAAAAAAGAAGTTCGTTCCTTATACCTAAACGAAAAATTGGAGTATGAAAATGAAAAAGGTACTGCACTTACTGGAGTGGACAAGCTTCGTGATAGCTCTGAACTTACGGAACTGAACGGGGGATTACCTGTTAGTGGGAAAGGTGTTTCCGTCCTAGTTAATGACAGTGGAGTGGATGGGACCCATAACGATATTAAGTTTGGTGACCATCTTGTCCAAAATGTAAGTGGGGCTACAAACCTCCACGCATTAACTGATATCCTCCCGGTTACATATGTAGAAGACGTTCCGAATACCGACAGCAACTCTGGGCATGGTACGCATGTTGCTGGAATCGTTGGTGGAAACGGTGCTCAGTCGAATGGAAAATACGAGGGTGTCGCACCTGGTGCAGGGATTGTCGGTTATGGATCTGGAGCAGGAATTGCAATCCTTGATACACTTGGAGGCTTCGATTACGCACTTACTCATCAGGCACAGTACAACATTCGCGTTGTGACGAATTCATGGGGTTCGACAAGCGATTCAGGAACGGATTTTGACCCCGAAAATCCAATTAACATCGCGACAAAAGAGCTGTATGACCGAAACATTGTAACAGTGTTCTCAGCTGGAAACTCTGGACCGGGCGAATCAACTATCTCTGGAAACTATAAAAAAGCCCCATGGGTAATTACCGTGGCAGCTGGGGATGCTCAGGGAAATCTTGCTGAATTTTCCTCTCGCGGTGTAAAAGGGAAGGGTGGAACAGTCACAGTAGATGGAGAAACATTTACATGGGTAGACCGTCCGACGATTACAACACCAGGAGTAGATATCGTTTCAACGAAAACAGTAGCACCACTGACTGCTCTCAGTGCCGAGCAGGATGCCGCAAATCTCGAACCGGCTCACTTACCGTATTATACACACATGAGTGGAACTTCGATGGCAGCACCACACGCAGCTGGTATTGTTGCCTTAATGCTCGATGCAGACCCAGGTCTTACCCCACGTGAAGTAAAAGAAATTATTCAAAAAACAGCAACAAACATGCCAGGATATGAACCGTGGGAAGTCGGTGCAGGCTATGCCAATGCATTTGCAGCAGTCGACTACATCTTGAACGATAAAAACTACGGTGAAACACTTAATTTAAGCCATGAGTTTAATGCAAACGGAGAAGTTGATGTACAACGAAGTCCGTTTGAGGTGGAATACAACCCTGCAACGGCTGATTCCAACAAAATTGAATTTGAGGTGGAAGAAGGTTTAAATGAACTTGTCGCAAGAGCGAACGCGAAAGGCGTACTTGGTGAAACAGGCAACCCGCTCAACCTTGTATTAACATCACCGGATGGAACCGAACACTCTTCAGGGATTTATGTTCTTTTTCCATTGTACAAAGATCGTACGGTACAATTGACAAACCCAACACCTGGGACGTGGACATTGGAACTGAGAGGGATTGAGGGAGGCGCAGCAGCACCAGAAACAGTTCAGGGAGAGTTAACTTTTAAAAAAGCAAGTGGTTTTACAGGGTTAAACGATATTAGTGGACACCCTGCAGAAGCGGCCATCAAAATCGGAGTAAGTGAGCGGTTGCTGGATAGTTACAATAGTGGAAACTATAAGCCAAATAAAGACCTCACAAGAATCGAGCTTGCAAAATATTTGATGATGGGAGCAGGAGTACGTCAAAACCTCCCTAAAGAAGGAACAACATTTACCGATGTTCCTGTTGAAGATGTACCATACGTGGAAGCTGTTTCCGCAACTGGTTCACCATTAAAGGATACGTTCCATCAATATCGTGGTGTCATGCTGCCAACTGCTGACAGTAAATTTTCACCGAAACAAGCAGTAGATCGAGCTGAACTCGCTTACTCTCTTGTGCAAAGCTTAGGATTGGAAGAAGCAGCGAAGAAACTCAACGAGAAGCCACTTACTGTTCAATATAAAGGTGAGCGAATTCCTGTAAAAGATGCTGAGGCAGTACCTTCAGATCTGAAAGGTTATGTCCAGTTGGCATTTGACCTGAACATCTTGAACGCTTATTTCGATGTAGTCCAGGGACCGTATGATACAGAACCAACGATTACAGCAGAGTTCAACCCAGGCCGAACAGTAACAAGAGGCGACTTTGCGGTAGCAATCTCACGCTACTATGCAAACTATTTAATGCCATAAAGAAAACTTGGTTCCTAAAGACTGTCGACGATAACTGAACTCGACAGTCTTTTCTACATTCTTGGTCGTTAGAGCTTTATTAAGTATCATGATAATAATATAGATAATAAGGTGACTCCTTGCCTAAAGGAGTCACCTTATTTTTTATTAACAGTAATCACAGCGTCTTCGTTTCTTTTTAGGACATTGTTTACAAGTGAATAACGTTTGTTCTCTGTCGCAGTCACAGTCTTTTTTTCGTTTTTTACGACAGCCGCCGCAACCACCACAACCACCACAACCACCACAACCACCGCAGCCACCACAGCCACCGCAGCCACCACAGCCACCACAGCCGCCGCAGCCGCCACAACCATCAAAAAAGCTTCCAGTATAATACATGGTAAAACCTCCCTTCTATACTAATATATTATCTTGTCCACCATATGGTATCGGCGAAAATACTAGTTCAATACTATTAAAGGTACATTTTAGAGGTTTCAATAAAAAATACAGTTAAATCACTATTGGTTGATGTTTATAATGGTCATTTAAATCTACGCATACGTACATTTTTACGTAATTCTAACGTATACCTAAAACCTTTTTAAGAATGAAAAATAGTATATTATGTAGCAACATTTTGATAGAAAAGGAGGACATGTTGTATGCCTATTAGTGTGAATTTAACGACTGCTCAGCGAATCCAAATTGCACGACAACTAGCTAACTTGATGACTTCAATAAATGTAAACACTGGGGTAGACCTCAGTGGAATTATTGATCTAGTTCCAGATGTTGATCCAACTCCAGATGTTGATCTTGGTCTTACAATTTCTTTAACAACTCCTATAGGGACTATTACAATTGGGATCAACTTAGATCTCGGTTTGGAAATTGAGGATGTACTAAACGTAATTATAGAATTGATAATTACAATTCTGTGTACGCTCTTCCCAAATCTAGATATTTGCACACCACCATCAGTACCATCCGCCCCATCGTCAGCTCTGTAATATAAATGGAAAGAAAGAGCCACCTCGCATTGGAGAAGTCACTTCAATGCGAGCTATGGCTCAGTACATATCGTGTATTCGAATTTAAATTTCCGAAATTGTCACAAGTGCAGTAATGATTTGTGTTACCACTTGGGCTACCACCGTAGTTTGGTCATCAATTAGAATGATTTTCACATTGTGCGAGTTTTCAATATGAATCTTTGTTTTGAGTTCCTGCTTCGTCCTAATAACTTGTAAGAAATCCTCTACAATCTCAGCAGTCGAGTAGGACCGAGGCAGGAGAGCGGTAACAGTAAAAAGGATTGCTGCTTGAAATGCAGTTTGAAGCTGATCTATGGCTTCCTCTGAAATAGAAATAATTTTCACATTACTGCAATTTTCTGTAATCGTTATGTGTTCACGTTTTTCTTCATGTTTTTCAAAAGGGTGGGGACAATTGGAATCTAATGCTTTCCATTTTTTTTTATCAGATGTTTTCTCAGTAGTCATACCCATTTTCATTCACCCTCTTTAAATTGAACTACCCGACTTACTTTCCGAATTTTCTTCTCCTACTCTGTTTGTTTTTCGGTTTCGTTTTTTTCTTGGCCATGTCCGCAAAATTATCTGCTTGCTGTTTAAATTGCGAAACTAAATTGAATAATTGGTTTTTTTGTTCTTCTGATAAAGGTTCGATATTATCCTTTTTTATTCCGTGTTTTTGTAATATAGATTGGACTAATAAATTTACAGAGTCTTGTGTAGTACTATCCAAGTGATCACTTGATTGGAGTTCCTTTAATAGGTCCTCATGAGACGATTCTTTATTGTTTTCCTCATTGTTTTTAGGTTCATCGGTCATAATCTTACCCCTCCCAAAATATAATGATGGTATAGTATATGCAAATAATTATAATCGGTTAAACGTTTACTGGGTTGACTTTTCCTTAAGAAAAAAACACCTGAATCAATGTTCAGATGTTTTTATAGACGGTTGTCCTTAATTAAGCGATTACTATGACGAAAGTGATAGCAGCTATCAGTACTTGTGCTGCAATCTGAACAGCAATGATATTTTGATCAGTATCACTTTCAACCTTAACGCCCCGAGAATTTTCAATACATATCTTCGTGCGTGCAACCTGTTTACTCTTGAAGATTTGCGTTAATTCTGCGAGAACTTCTTCATCATCAAAAGGATCGTCTACTGCAATAACCGCAGTTAGAGCTGCTATTAAGACTTGAGCTGCAACCTGAACTAAAATTAGTGATTGGTCTGATTCTCTTTTAACAGAGATATCACAAGAATCTTTGATTGTGATACATTCTTCACTAACTTGTTTTGCTGATGCAAGTTGGTTTAGTTCTGCTTCTATAGTTGCGTCGCCATCAAATACACCACCACGCCCCGATAATGCATTGAACCCATTGTTACAACAAACATCACAGCGTTTTTTATCTTCTCTTACATCACAATCTTTATAATCGTTAAAAAAACTACTCATCTATGTTTCCTCCTTTATGATTATTGTAGTTTCATTACATTAGATGAAACTGACTAATAATTGGTGTAGATTATTGTCCTAATAAAGGACAATTTATTTATATTTTTATCTTTTTATTACTTCCGACCTCTTTTTAATCTGCGTTTTTTGGAACCCACTGCATCATCTACTAAATTAGTAATGTTCTGATTTACATCTTGGAGCATTTTCATTACTTCCAACTTTGCATCACCCTTGACACCAAACCTAGTGGTTTTCTTTTCTGTGACTGTGGCCTCCTCAGCTTGTTCGTTTTTCGCATCCATATGCTGCATGAGTAGGTCCGGTAACTGAGTAGAGAGTTTATTCAGATCATCGACTGAATTGATATTAAATTTAAAATCAGGCACTTTATTCCCTCCTTTTTTAAGTGAACCGAGTAGTATATACTATGCACCTGAAAAGTAAATGGACATAAAGTTGAACAAAATAGGGTGTTCTCCTATCTATAAGTGTCTAGTATTTTTCTCTACAACCATTATTGACTCTTCATCATGTTCATTGGCGACCTCAATTGAAAGGATATCAATTGGATAGTCAATACTGTCCAAGTGTTTAATTGCTTTTATTTTTGCACCAATTTTAGTAAAAGCGGGAATGATCAATGTAAACACTATTTTTTTGTTAGCAAAGACTCGACCTGTCTCACAATTTACTTTAAACCGTTTAGATTGAGAGGCTGGAGCCGTTTGGTCCATGAGTTGTTTAAGGGATTCGCTCAAGTAATCTTTTGAATTATGGGTAGGCTGCTCTTTATCATTCATGCGAGGTCCTCCTTTGTTGAAAACTTTGTGGGGCGTGTCAAATGTGTATACAGGTGAAAGATAAGCTTCATATCATAAAAAGAACAATAGGTTCGGCTTATGAAAAGGAGCTTTTACAATATGGAAAAAGTGTCTATCGTCATCCCGTTTTACAATTGTCCTTATATTGAACATGCAATTGAAAGTGCACTTAACCAAACATATAAAAATATAGAGATCGTTGTCGTCAATGATGGTTCGACTGAACATACAGAAAAATTGCAGCCTTATATGAATCAAATAAAATACATTGAAAAACCGAATGGCGGAACTTCTACTGCATTAAATAGGGGTATCCAAAATGCAACAGGTGACTACTTCTGTTGGTTAAGTTCAGATGATATTTATTTTCCGAATAAGGTACAATTCCAATTGAATGAAATGAAACGGTATGAATCAGCGGTAAGCTATACAAATTACTATTCAATAAATGAAAACGGTGAAGTTATCAGTTTTCCACTTGGAGTTTATACACCTGATCGTATGGAATTTTTAAAAACGATGCGAACAGCAAATATCATTAACGGATGTACGATTATGATAAATAGGAAGGTATTTGATGAATTCGGAATCTTTGATGAGAGCTTACCATACACTCATGATTACGATATGTGGATTCGGATCTTGCAAAAGTATGACTTTATGTATATTAATGAACCATTGGTTTTATACCGGGTTCACGAAAAAATGGGTACTAGAAAGCATTGGGATGTAATAAAGGATGAAATCGATTTTGTCCAAAAAAGACATTCGGTTCTACTTAACCAATTAATAATGAAAGAAATTGTGAAGAATATGAAAAACAAATAATGATACCATTAATTAGTCTAAATAGGGCTGACCATTCGTTCGTTAGTGAACGTCTATGGTTAGCCCTTCGTAATTACTTCAGTGAATGAATCATGCTAAGGAAATTATTTGCGTAAAGGGGGAGAGAGAATTTATCTTTAACCTGCTGTTCCGCATGTTCGATAATGATTTTTCTAATAAAACTGCTATACATCAAGTCTTCTGCTTCAGCGACTGCTTTGGATATATCGTGATGTGGATAAATTTTTCCTGTGTTATTCTGTACAACCGACCGCTTAATACCGTCTGAATCAGTTGTTAAAACAGGGCATCGACAACTCATTGCTTCAATAATCGCATACCCAAACCCCTCGACCTTCGAAGTGGAGCATAATAATCCACCTGAATCACCGACCATAGAGTAATAGTCAGCCATACTAGCATGTGGGATATTATCGAACATTTTAATAGAGTTTGTCAGTTGCAAGGTTCTGACTGATTTATTAAAACGTAATCTTTCCTTGATAGAAGACATTGAAGAGTCCTCGAACATCCACCCATGAATAGTAGGGTTCCTATTTCTTAAAGTGGCCAATATTGTTAGATAATCGCTCCAATTTTTATTCTCCTCAATTCTTCCTACCCATGCTAAAATTGGCTGGCTTGGACAGTTGTTTTTTCTATATTGGAAAGTCGATGTATCGATGCAATTATCAAAACAAAAGTGATTATGGTTCGGGTAATATAAATCAACTAAACGCATTAAATGAGGGGTTCTTGGATACAGTAGTCCACTTACATCATTTTGTTCAATATAATGCACCGCATCCTTAAGCCATTGATCCGCTGTTTGAAAATCACCAAGTCCCTGTACTTCAAAGAGTATTTTTCCACTGTAACCTAATTTTCTAAGCCGCTCAATAAATGGATAATCTGAACAAACGATGATAAGATCATAGTTCCCTTTTTTGAGCAATCTGTTTATTTCATCATCCTTATTTGTAATAAATGTTTGATTACCGGTAATATTTTGAACTCCTTTTCCGGGATGAAAATAAAGAAAGTCAAAGCTTATTCCATGTTTTTTCATTGCCTCACTTCTTTGCCTTGCTAATGTTTCCATCCCTCCGCTAGGGAAATAATAAGTAAATAATATGTTCATTTCAATCTCCTTCAGGTTCGACAATTATATTCTATTTCCGAGTATGAACATGAACCTTATGACCACATTCTCTCATATTCTATTTTATTAATATGCTCATTGTTTGAGAGTGTTTACTTATTCAATCGCTTACCTATTAAACAAACCCTTCTAGAGATTGGTAGTGAACAGTGGAATTTGGTTGTTCTCTCATATTCGTTTATACAAAAGCTTGTCATCATTCATACGATACTAAAGGATCTATAAAATTTAATAACATAGGATGTGGAGGTGAAATATTGAGTAGATTAAATATCTTATTTCTAACGAAAGATCGAACCCATCAAATGGAAAAAAGTAGTCATTATTTCGGTGAGGAATTAAAGAAACAGTGTAATTTAACGATTTGGACGGAGGATGGACACATAGCAAATATTCTTAGACAAATACCTTTTACTCCTGATTTCATATTTATAAATGATGTTATTGATCCCCGTTTAGCACCAACCATCCAAGGCCTCAAAAATATCAAAATACCAACTGGTGTCCTTTTTCATGATATTTCCTATGAAATTCAAAAAAGAAAACAATATGTCATAAGCCACAATATCGATTATGTATTTACACATTATCGTGAAGCCTTTCTTAAATGGTTTCCTGAATTTAGAAATCGGATGGTTTGGGTACCACACAGCGTAAACGTAGACGTTCATAAGGATTACATGCAAAAGAAGACGATTGATATGCTAATGATGGGTGCTACGGTTCGAACCGTATATCCTTTACGTGATTATATGTTGAAGAAACTAACCCATCAACCAGGATTCATTTATCATCCCCATCCTGGGTATTGCGAGGTTGATAAAGTAGAAAAAGGTTCTTTAGTTGGAAAAGATTATGCGATGGAGATTAATAGAGCAAAGATCTTTTTTACTTGTAATTCCGTTTTTAAATATCCATTAATGAAATACTTTGAGGTACTTGCTTGTAATACGCTTTTATTAGCACCGCTTTCTAAAGACCTTCAGGAGCTAGGATTTAGGGATGGTGTTAATTGTGTAGATGTCGGTTACACGAACTTTCTTCAAAAGGCTAATTATTACCTTCAGAATGAACAAGAAAGAAAGAAGATTGCTCAAAACGGCTATCAGATGGTAAGAATGATGCATACAACCAAACATAGAGTTGAACAGTTTCTAATTATAATCAGAAGACTGGTTGAAGAACGCAATAGGTAAGAAAGGTAATAAAGGGATCATTTTCGAAAGGAGTTGTTCCATTCTTTAATATGATCAATATAGGTGCAAGGCCGTTAGTAAGTGTCATAGTACCTTTCTATAACTGTCCATATATACAGAGTGCTATTGAGAGTGTATTAAATCAAACGTATTCGAATGTAGAAATAATCGTCGTTAATGATGGATCGACGAAACACTCAGAGCTGCTGCAACCATTTCGTGACAAAATCATCTATATAGAGAAAGAAAATGGTGGAACTGCTACAGCTCTCAATGTTGGGCTGAAATCGGCGAATGGTGATTTAATTGCTTGGCTAAGCTCTGATGACCGTTTTGTTACTGATAAACTAGAGAAACAGGTTCACTTTATGAAGCAAACAAAGGCTGATTTAATCTATACGAATTATGACTATATAAATGAATACAATGAAATCACAGCAACTAAACTCGGAATCCCCCTTTTTAATAAAAAGGATTTACTTAGATATATGATAAGAAATAATCCGATAAACGGTTGCACGATATTAGCTAAAAGGCAGGCATTGATCAATGTGGGCCTATTTGATGAGACATTACGTTATGCAAATGATTATGATATGTGGATAAAGTTGGCTATCAATTACGAGGTCAAGTTTTTAGATGAATGCTTGGTGAGGTATAGGATTCATGAAAATATGGGTAGTAAAAAACACAGTAAAGAGGTCATGGCCGAGTTTATTCATGTTAAAAACAGATATAGGCTTCCTTTATTAAATAGGATCATTCAAGAAAAGAAAGATCAGTAGTCAACATTGGTATGGGGCTGTCCTGTAAAGTTTTGTTCCTCTTATCAGGGAGAACGATGCTTTGTATCAGGTCAGCCCCTGCCTTTTTTCAGTTACAGAGTAACTCGTCTAAACCAAACTGAATATTGTACATAAGGTAATATAGTATTCCGATTTTTGATAGATAAGGAGGAGGAATAGGATATGAAAATTATGACGATTTTAGGTACCCGACCTGAAATTATTCGTTTGAGTCTAATCCTCAAAAAGCTAGATCGTATAGCTTCTAAACATATTGTGGTCCATACTGGCCAAAATTTCACTGCATCTTTAAACGATATCTTCTTTAAAGAAATGGATATAAGGAAACCAGATTATGTATTAAGTACACGGGAGCACTCATTAGGACAACAGTTATCGTTAATGTTCCGGGAATTAGAGATTCTGTTCAATAATGAAAAGCCCGATAAAGTTCTGATTCTTGGTGATACGAACAGTGCATTGTCAGCAATCCTTGCAGAGAGAATGAATATCCCTGTTTATCATATGGAAGCTGGGAACCGTTGTAACGATTTGCGTGTACCGGAAGAAAAAAACAGAAAAACCGTAGATGCCATTTCAATGTACAACTTACCTTATACTCCTAAAAGTAGAGAAAATCTATTAAGGGAGGGCGTGCCATCAAAGAGAATTATGATGTCTGGCAATCCAATCTACGAGGTGCTTGATTTTTATAAGGATGACATTAATAAGAGTACAATCCTTAAAAAAATGAACTTAAATTCAAGTGATTATTTTTTGACTACCATTCATCGGGCTGAAAATGTAGACAACCCTGAAAATTTAAAGTTGATTTTAGAAGCGATAAATCTTATAGCTGCAACTTTCAAGAAGAGAGTGGTCTGTAGTGTTCATCCAAGAACAAGGTCCAAAATAAACGCTTTGGATTCATTAAATCTGGATCCTCTTATAGAACTTGAAGAACCTTTTGGCTTTTTTGACTTTGTCCAATTAGAAAAAAACGCGGTATGTGTACTTACAGATAGTGGAACTGTCCAGGAAGAATGCTGCCTGTACCGGGTTCCCACTGTAACAGTTAGAAACACTACGGAACGACCAGAAACCGTGGAATGCGGGAGTAATGTGGTCACTGGATTGCAGCCAGAAAACATTTTGAATGCTGTGAATGTCATGATTACTCAGCAAAGGAATTGGGAATTTCCAACAGGCTATGCTGATTCAAATGTGTCCGATAAAGTTGTTAAATTCTTAATAGGAGGAAATGAAAGTGTTGAATAAAACCATTCTAATTACTGGAGGGACAGGATCATGGGGACATGAACTTGTCAAGCAATTATTACCTAAAAATCCGAAAGAAATCAGGATATTATCTCGGAATGAGTCGAGCCAGGTCGCGATGGCCATGCAACATGAACTCAACGATAAATTAAAGTTTATTATAGGTGATATCCGAGATTATGAAGCGGTACAGAAAGCATCTCAAAATGTAGATGTTATTTATCATCTAGCCGCATTGAAGCACGTTCCGATTTGTGAGAATCAGCCATATGAAACATTGAAAACGAATATTGTTGGGACCCAACATGTAATTGATGCTGCAATCACGAACAACGTTAAGAAAGTCATTTATATATCAACAGATAAAGCTGCGAACCCAGCGAATTTTTATGGATTGACAAAAGCGATTGGCGAAAAGCTAATCATTCATGCAAATGTAATGAGATCCTCGACCAAATTTGTATGTATTCGCGGTGGTAATGTCCTAGGTACGAATGGAAGTGTAATCCATGTATTTAAAGATCAAATTCAACGTAAAGGGGTCGTCGGAATAACAGATAAACGAATGACTCGATTTTTCTTAACATTAGAGGAAGCCATAAAACTGATCTTCAAAGCGACCTATGAGAGTCAAGGTGGAGAAATATTTGTTATGAAAATGCCGACGTGTAAAATTACAGATTTAGCTGAAGTTTTAATTGAAGCTTCTGGAGAAAAAAATGTAACCATTATCGAAAATGGAATCCGGCCAGGTGAGAAGCTTCATGAATTATTGCTTTCAGAATACGAGTGTACGAGGTCCGTCTATTTTGATAACGAGTATTTTGTTATCTTACCTTCGATTGAAATTAAAGGGTTGAATGAGCACTATTCCAAACTTCAGAAAGTTGACTTACAGAGTTATAGTTCTAGCGAGGAATTAATGACCAAAGAGGAAATTAGGAAAATGCTTCAAAAAGGTGATTTTTTGTCATGAAATATTTAATTCTCGGAGGTAAAGGGATGGCAGGTCACCTTATTACTTCCTATCTAAAAGAGAAAGGATATATCGTGTATCATACCTCTAGAAATTTATATGACCAAAAATCATTATACTTGGATGCAACTTGCATAGATCAAGTGGAACATGTTATTCACCAAGTGAAACCAGATGTTGTCGTTAATTGCATAGGTTTATTGAATGAAAATGCGCAAGATCACCCGATTGAAGCAATTCAATTGAATAGTCTGTTACCTAAAGTAATTGAGAACACAGTGAATACGTATGGTGCAAAACTCGTTCATATTAGTACAGACTGTGTGTTTTCAGGAGCAAAAGGTGATTATTTAGAGAATGATGATCCAGATGGAAATTCTGTTTATTCTAAAACAAAAATGATCGGTGAAGTCTGTAATGCTCCTCATCTAACATTTCGAACGTCGATCATTGGACCTGAACTTAAAAATGGGATTGGATTGTTTCACTGGTTTATGAAACAAAAAGGAACGATCAAAGGTTTTACAAAAGTACCTTGGAACGGTGTTACCACATTAGAGATAGCAAAAGCAATCGAAGAAGCTGTTAAACAAAATTTATCAGGATTATATCATTTGACCGCACCAACGAAGATATCGAAATATGATCTGTTGATGCTAATCAAAACTACTTTCAATAAAGAAGATGTAACCATTGAACCTTATGATCAAACTGAAATTGATCGAACGTTATTAAATTCAAGGAACGATTTTTCCTATTCAGTATCTGCTTATCCACATATGATCCAGGAGCTAAAAGAGTGGATACAACAACATGAAAAGTAAACAGGAAACCATATTAATAACAGGGGCATCAGGTTTTACCGGTAAACATGCTTGTAACTACTTTGTTCAAGAAGGTATGCGTGTCGTCGGTTTATCTCGAACTGCAGAACAACCAGATACACCATATGAATACCGCCAACATGATTTGAGTGATTATGAGGGTTTAGAGTACATCGTACAAAAGATAAACCCTACCTATATACTACATTTAGCTGGAATGAACTCCGTTTCAACATCCTGGGAGGACCCGATTCAATGTATGAATACCAACCTTATATCTACATTGAACGTACTAGAGGCTGTCAGAAAGAAAGCGCCTGGATGTCAGGTTCTTGTTGTAGGTTCTTTATTGCAGTTCAACCCATTGAATGAAACCCACGCACCTCATCCATATAGCTTAAGTAAATCCTTTCAAACGATCGCAGCACAAAACTGGTCTCATTTTTTCAATCAAAAAATCATGATTGCAAAACCTTCTAATTTAATTGGCCCAGGTCATTCTTCAGGTGTATGTTCGATATTCGCTCAGAAAATGATCAGCATTGAAAATGGTGAAACTGAAAATCAATTTAGTATAAACCCAAATGTAGTAAGAGACTTTGTAGATGTAAGAGATGCTGTACGTGCCTATCATACCTTGCTCAAACACGGTGAAAACGGTCAAATCTATGAAATAGGAAGCGGGAAAGGGAAAAGCCTTCGTGAAATTGTTGATGAATTACAAAAGCTTACAACTACCCAGCTGAACGTTACGGAAACCTCTGAAAATGAAGTGGATGTATATGTAGCGGAAAATGTACGACCGATTACGAGACTTAACTGGAAACCGATCATCTCTTTTTCACACTCAATCTCAGATATTGTTATGTATTTCAGGACATAACTTTAAAATAAGTCGTAATGGTTTATAGATGAAAGGAGGAAATGCCAATGAAAATTGCAATTATAGCAGTCACCCTTTGTAAAGGTGGTGCGCAAAGGATGTTAGTAGAGCTGGCGAATGGACTGAAACAGAGAGGCCATGATATCACTATTGTCATGTCTTCTCATGGGATTGTGGAATTTCCTTTAAACGTAAAGATTATTCGAACAAAAACCCAGGACATAACAGTAAATGATATCCCAGATAGTGATGTAATTGTTTCAACTTATTATTCGTTAATTCAAGTATGTGAACAAGCTAGTCTTGCTGGAAAAGGTATCCATGTTAGAATAAGTCTTTGTTATGAGCCGGTTTTTCTACCTAATCAGGAAGTATCATTCAAAAGTTATCATATTAGTAAAAATCTCATTGTATTGTCTGCTTGGCAGAAACAAGTCATCAAATTAAATCATGGGATCGACGGTGAAACTGTTCCTGTTGGTATAAGTGGAGCGTTTCATAATATGGGGCTTAGAAATGGAAAAGCTCTTAGAGTTAGTGGGATTCTCCGTATACCAGAGGGTGGATACTCATGGCATCGTGATCAAGAATATCTTACCCAAACGCTAAACGCTATTAAACACAAATATCCTGATGTAGTAATCAGTTTAATAACTCATCCTAACGAATTAAAACATTCTCCTACTCTTAGAAGTGTCCATTCTAATCAAAACTTCGAATCTTTACACCCAGCAGATGACACTATGCTGAATCACTACTTGAATATTACAGATATTTTTATAAGTACATCAACCTTTGACACTGGATCTCTTCCCGGACTAGAGGCAATGAAATGCGGTGCTGCGGTTACTACAATCTATAGCGGTGGAAATGCGGATTATTGTCGCCATAATCATAACTGTTTGCTTTCATATCGATATGAAAATAAGTTGTTTGAACACATATCATTTTTGATCGACAATCCTGAACATCGCTATCGAATTGCTAAAGAGGGTGAAAAAGAAGCTGCAAAATGGACATGGGAAAAAAGTGTAGATGCTTTTGAATCAGCGATAAAGAAATTTATAGCAAGGATTTGAGCAATTAAGACAATGTGAAAGAATTATTTATTAACTAATCTGAAAGAAAGGGTGAAAATCAATGGGGAACCGTGAAGAACATTCATTACCTGCATTTTTATTAAATTCTATACCTAAAAGCGGTACACACTTATTAAAACAAATCCTCCTAGGTATACCTGGAATGAAACATTATCCGGATAAAGGGATGTTTGGTCATTATGAATATCAAACAGACATACAGATTAACCGGGCGAAAAATCTTGAAGACGATGAATTTATTAATGGACATTTATTCTATTCAAATAAATGGGAAGAATTTTTTAATGATATAAACATGAAGCAGGTATTTGTCATACGTGATCCGCGCGATATAGTGGTTTCATACGCACACTTTATACCAACGCTTCCAATCCACCCCTTATATGCGACCTTTACCCAAAAAGGATTTACACATCGTGACCGTATAAAATTTTTAATAGAAGGCGGGCAGCCGATAGATCCAAGAGTAGCTTACCAACCAAACGTTAACGATTGGTTTACTGGATTCTCGGAATGGATGGTGAAGTACAATGTACTTACAATTCGCTTTGAAGACATCCTTTCATCACCATTAACAAAGTTAAAAACAGTAAATAAAATCGTCCAATTTTTATGGGACGGCCGACGAGTTCCCGGTACATCGCCAATTATGGTTAAGAAAATGATTCAAAACATAGATCCTATCTCTTCACCGACATATCGTAAAGGGAAGATCGGTGGATGGAGAAAGGAACTAGATACTGATCTTAAAGATACTTTTAAAAATATTGCAGGTGATCTATTGATTTCTTTAAATTATGAAAAAGATCATAATTGGTGATTTGAAGTACTTGGACAAGTGCTTTTGCTTCCGTGGGGGGACCGACGGCGAGAGCAACTGTTTTTAAATTTTGGTCGATATTCTAGTAGCTTGGTCTATGCAATATTTTCAGTAATTTCATATGATAAACCAATTAACATAAGAGAAGCGAGGTGTAGAAGGATGAATAGCAGCTATTACCCCAAAATAAGTGTTATCATCCCATTTTATAATTGTTCATTCATACATGAAGCCATTGAAAGTGTTTTTAATCAAACTTACAAAAACATTGAATTGATAGTCATAAACGATGGTTCAACGATAAATGCTGAACGATTGACTCCATTCATGAATAGGATCTCATATTTTTATCAGGAGAATAATGGTACAGCGGCTGCTTTGAATCAAGGTATAAAACTCGCTACAGGTGATCTTATTGCATGGCTCAGCTCCGACGATATTTTTTTACCTGAAAAGCTAGAAAAACAAGTAGATTTAATACAACGAACAAATTGTGATATGGTTTATACAAATTTCAATCTAATCGATGAAAAAAGTGACGTTACAAAGAGGGATGTCGGGCTGATAATCCATGACAAATTAAGCTTATTAAGACAGTTTCGAACAAGTTGTCCAATTAATGGAAGTACAGTTCTCATAAAGAAAGAAGTTTTTTCTGAAGTGGGTTGGTTTGACAGTGAATTACGTTATACGCAGGACTATGATATGTGGCTAAGGATTGCGGCCAAGTTCAATCTTGCAGTGGTAGGGAATTCACTATTACACTACCGAATCCATGACAATATGGGTTCAAAACGTTTTATAGAGGGGCAATGGAAGGAAATTAAGCTTGTCCAAGAAAGATATCGAGGTATGCTTGCCAGGCTCATACAAACAGAAGAAAAGGGTAAGAGTTGATCCAGAATGATAGGTGGTAAAGTAGTATGAAAATTGTCTCTTCCTCTCATGCACACAGATCTACATTCGAAATAAGCATTATTATTCCGACCTTCAATAAGTTTCCTCAAGTTTTATTTACCCTTTTTTCGTTAGAAAAGCAGAATTTTGATTTATCGAGGGTAGAGGTTATCTTGATAGATGATGGATCTACCGATTCAACTGGTATCATTCCAGACCACTATCTATTCCCGTTTGAACTAAAATACATCAAGTGTGACAAAAATATTGGTAGACCAGCAGCACGGAACGTTGGGATTCGTAATGCACAAGGAAAAATTTTGATCTTTCTTGACGCTGAGATAATCGTAAGTCCTGAGTTTTTAAATATTCACTATACACACCACCAGGAAAATCAGAATCTAGTCGTTACAGGTGTTATGACAATCAAGGCACTATACTCTGTACTATTTCCGGATTTTTCAACGAATCAATTGAATCAAGCTGCACTGCTAATAAAGAATTTGCCAGAATACAAGACAAAATATGAAGTATTTCAAAAACAGCACGCGAAAACCTTTTTGTTAGACAGAATTGATATCCATTCAGGGAAGTATATAGGGTTGGCTCATACAACACCTTATGAAAAATTTTATAGGAATGTCATCATCTCTAATTATGGTTTCGATTTACAAGGGTACAGGATACCTTGGCAATTGTTCGGGACAGGTCATGTCTCAGTTCCAAAGTGGATGATCAATCAAGTAGGATTGTTTAAGGAATACAGTGGATATGGGTGGGATGATTGTGAAATGGGATATCGGTTGTATAAGAATGGTGCAACGTTTATTAGTGATGAGAACTTACTAAGTTATCATCAAGAACATCCTGTATCTGCTGGAAATGACAATCAATCTAAACAAAATTACTATACTTTTCAGGAAGCTTACAAAGAAATTGATCAAATGATCATTTCGTTAACCTTTTTACCAGCCCCGAAAAACCTCCATGAAGTAAACCAAATATTAATTAATTATCAAACTATGTGCAGTGAATTTCCAACTCAGTTTCCGATGATTGAACATGTATTCAAGGAAATGCTTCGCAATATCGGAATGAAATCAAAAAACAATGCCGATTTTTCAAATCTTTATAGTGCTACCCTAACCGAGACGGAAGCCCTTAGTAAAGAGAAGATGTTTCTAAGGAAATTGAATCGTTATCACCTATTTCTAGACTGTTTTGAATATCTTGAGAAATTATAAATCAAATTGGAGGTAGAAAAATGCCTAGCATTCCACATGGCGGGAAGCTGATTTCGCGGTATGATCCGTCTTCTTTGGAACAAGTAAAGAAGTTAAAGAAAATAGAATTATCTCAATCCGACTTATCCGAGCTAGAATGTATTGGGACCGGTGCCTATAGCCCATTAGAGGGTTTTATGAATCAATCCGATTATGATAGTGTTCTTAAACAAATGAGATTGAAGGATGGAACAATCTGGCCTTTGCCGATTAATTTATCAGTTTCCCAAGAGGTATCAAATGAACTTTCTGCCGGGGTGAGAGTTGCATTAAGCTTCGAGGGGGAGACATATGGATTCATTGATGTCGAAGAAATATACAAGGTGAATCTTGGAAATGAAGCTCAGCTTTTTTATGGAACGGGTGATTCCAATCATCCTGGTGTTGAAAAGCTGTTATCCCGCTCACCCTTTTATGTTGGCGGTCCCGTAACGATAATTAAAAGAATTCCTTCTTCTTTTCCTACTCACACATTAACCCCCGAGGAAACAAGAGACAGATTCAGATTGAATGGATGGGAAACGATTGTCGGATTTCAAACGAGAAACCCTGTTCATCGTGCCCATGAATATATTCAAAAGGTTGCACTTGAACAAGTTGATGGATTGTTCCTTCACCCGCTTGTAGGAGAGACAAAACCGGATGATGTACCTGCCCATGTTCGAATGAAATGTTACCAAACACTATTAAATAACTACTATCCATCAGACCGTTCCATTTTAG
This sequence comes from Pseudalkalibacillus decolorationis, assembly GCF_024609785.1. GTDB lineage: Bacteria > Bacillota > Bacilli > Bacillales > Fictibacillaceae > Pseudalkalibacillus > Pseudalkalibacillus decolorationis. Next base: position 33,917 of record NZ_JANHJQ010000010.1, on the reverse strand, counting down.
GGGTGTTCTTGGGGGCAATGAGGTACGCGGGGCCAAAGGAAGCATTATTCCATGCAATAGTCCGTAAAAATTACGGCTGTACACATTTTATCGTAGGAAGAGATCATGCTGGGGTTGGAGATTATTATGGGACGTATGATTCGCAAAATATTTTCAACCAGTTCTCCGCTAAGGAATTAGGGATTGTTCCACTAAAATTTGATCATAGCTTTTATTGTAAAAAATGTGAGCAAATGGCCTCCAGCAAAACATGCCCCCATACTAATAAAGATCATATCCACTTATCGGGGACGAAGGTCCGTCAAATGTTGAAACAAGGGTTACTTCCCCCTAAACATTTTAGTCGCCCAGAGGTTGTCAAACTATTACTAGAATATTATCGTAAACAAAAGGACTGAACCTACAAGCGATGACTGCAGATATTTTCATTACATTCTTTGTTTTGGGATTTATGTTTTTATTTTTAATACTGAACTATATTAGTGTAGAGGTTGTGATACTAGGCGCATTAATGGTCTTACTATGGGGCGGCATCCTTACACTTGATGAGGCTTTTGCCGGGTTTATAAATGAAGGAGTAATCACAATTGCTTCTTTATTTATCATGATGCATATGGTTCAGAAACACCCTTTGTTTCCAAAGCTTACACGCTTCATATTTGGCAATAAACAGACACTTCTAAGTGGAATGACACGTATGATGACTGTTACAGCGAGCTGTTCTAGTCTGATGAACAACACTCCGTTAGTTGTTTTATTTACCCCGATTGTCAAACGATGGTCCAACCTCCATTCCATTTTCCCTTCTAAATTATTGATTCCACTATCTTACGCAGCAATCCTTGGAGGCATGTGTACATTAATTGGTACTTCTACAAATTTAGTTGTACACACATTATTACAAAAAAACGGATTTGATGGATTTTCGATCTTTGAACTTGCCTTTGTAGGGGTCCCGTTATTTTTCTTTGCTTTACTATACATGGTCGTAATCGGCAAAAAATTATTACCGAATATTCAAAGCGATCCAAAAGACGTTAGTATGAATTCGCAATTAATTGAAGTACAAGTAAATGAAGACTTTCAATGGGTTGGTCAAACGATAAAAGAAGCGGGATTACGAGAACTGAAGCAATCCTATATCATGGCGATTTTAAGACAAGGAGAGTGTTTATTCCCGGTTTCACCAAATCAGAAAATACAAATGTTTGATCAACTCATTTTTGTAGGTGATACGACCTGTTATAAAGAAATCGAAACGATTCCAGGACTTTCTTTAGGAGAAACCAAATGTGAATTTATAACCCATGAAAGTGAATTGAGTTGGGTGGAAGCAGTTGTTCCACAGCATTCTTCTCTCGTATCACAACGTATTCGTAATCTGAATTTCCGCTCGCGTTTTGGTGGTGTAATCGTAGGAGTGTACAGGAATGGAAAAAGAATAAATGAAAAAATAGGGTCTATTCGGATAAAGTCCGGAGATATGCTTTACATTTTAACGTCAAAGGACCTTAGCCAGTTTCAAAGTGTCAATAATACCATGTGTTTATTAACTTCTCATTCTTCCGCCAAAAAGGCAACAGTCCGTGATTGGCTGCCGTTAATCGCTTTCGGTTCGATGGTTGGTTTAGTTGTCCTAGGGTTTTTGGAAATCGCATTTGCGGCAATTTCCACTGCAATAGTGTCATTGATCGTAAGCAGAACAACATTCGATGAGGTTAAGGATTCGATTAAATGGGATGTATTATTCGTTGTAGGAGGAGCATTCGGGATAGCAGAAGCAATGAATAAAACGGGTGCTGCAGAGTATCTGGCTACTCAACTATTTTTAATAGTAGACCCAATGACACCGTTAATCCTCTTAATGATTGTCTATATCTTAACGAATGTATTAACTGAAATGATTACGAATAATGCAGCGGCAGTTATCGTATTTCCGATTATGATGTCAATGGTTCAAGAAATGTCCTTAAATCCAGAACCATATGCTGTTGCGATCGCCATTGCTGCTTCAGCTAGTTTCTCCACTCCGATAGGTTATCAGACCAACCTTCTCGTTTACAGCTCGGGACAATACAGATTTCTGGATTTCATGAAAATCGGGTTTCCATTAAATGTGATTTGTTTTGTCGTAACTTCGTTGACTGTTCCCTTGTTTTGGCCATTATCCTAAAGGAGGAAAAGTAGATGACATCAAACTTATATTGGCATAACCAAGATGTATCTAAAAGAGAGAGACAACTATTACATGGTCATAAAAGTTTTATTATCTGGTTTACTGGTTTGTCTGGATCTGGTAAGTCAACCATTGCAAATCGATTGAACCGTTCATTATATGAAGAATCTATTTCCACCTACCTATTAGATGGCGATAATATAAGAATGGGCATTAACAATGATTTGGGTTTCGAACAAAAAGATCGTGAGGAAAATATTCGAAGAGTTGGTGAGGCAGCAAAACTGTTCGTAGATGCAGGTGTTGTTGTGTTAGCTACGTTCGTCTCTCCATATGTCAGGGACAGACAATTTGTCAGAAACCTCGTAGGTAATGATGAATTCATCGAAGTATATGTCGAATGCGATATGGAAACGTTGATAAAACGTGATCCAAAAGGGCTTTATGAAAAAGCATTGAACGGGAAAATAAACAACTTCACTGGTATAACAGACCCATACGAGCAGCCTGTAAACCCAGAGGTCATCTTAGATACATCTAAAATACCTTTAAATGAATGTGTCAAACATATTGAAGAGTATTTATATAAGAAAGGTTATCTATCGGAAATAAAATAAAAAGCTGAACCAGTATCTTTGATGACCACTGGTTCAGCTTTTGCATATATATGAGAACGGCCCATAAGTGAAGTTCGGAAACACCCGTATGATGTTAATTAATCTTGTGTTGGAGGCTTCCATGTCACCTTACCGCACGTCGAGCAGGATTTTTTTGGTTTTGCTGGGAAAAGTGATTTATTTGAAGTTCGTTTTCTTCTTTCACTCTTAATCTTATTGTATAACCCTTGAAGATCTTTCTTTTGCAACATCTGTCACCCCTTGTATGTTCTCTGTGAACATATAATATTCCACATAAAAAGAAGGGGTGTATTATTTGGGACGAAATGGATTAATCTTTTTTGTAGTTGGACTTTTAGCTTGATTTTTAAATGGATTTATTGGATTTTTCTTTGAGTTGTTTTTTTGTTTGAAAGGTTGGATGGGATTTTCCTTTATGTCTCCTGATCGTTTTGATCGGTTAAGGTCGTTTGAAACACGCTTACTTGAACTGTGAGTTTTTTTGTTCCCTTTTAAAAGGGGAGGATTCGGCCAATCGTTTTTATTTTTGTCTTTATTGTTCATTTGTATGTCACCCTTTCAAAAATAGGCATTAATCTTTGTATCATAACCCATGATTATTCCATAGTATGTATTGAATCTTCAGTTCATGATGAAGAAAGGAAGGGAAACTATGAGTTACAAAAAACACAATATACCTAAAGCTACTAACAGCTTACAGGATGAGTGTATTCGCGTACAAAAAGTTTACGATTGGGTAACGGATGCTTTATCCGTTCGCAAAACGGTACGGTTTACCCGCGACCAGCTTAAAGATATAGAAGAAGCGATGGAAGATCCTTGTCGTCGCCCTCTACGTCTAATCTGTGAACCGCCAAAAACACCGCCTCTATTCCCTCTAAACAATAGAAAATATGATTATGATAAGGACCATGAAGATCTAGATTTCATTTGTGAACAAGTGGGGGATAAGCGTGATGTAACGATTTCTACAAATGGCGGATTTGTAGATGCTCAATTGGTCGAGTTATTAATCAGTACCGATTTGAAAATTAATGTCGTTGACCGAAATGGTGATATAGTAACATGCCTAAAAGTCAATGCATCAGTATTTGAATCCTTTGTACTTTGCTATCCAGAGGGTACAGAGTTATTCTGCAAGGTATCCAAAATATTCTGTAGAATACCTACTGGAACGGTGCTCCTAAATACACCATGTCCAGATGAATTCGATATTGAGATTACATTCTGTCTTGATATTCAGGTGGAGGCAGAAGTGAAATTAGAAGTACTCGCAAAATTCTGTTCACCACGTGACAATGATCTTATCGCACCTGAAATGGGTGATCAGTGTCCGAAAGTTCATTTTCCACCTCAATGTCCAGATATCTTTCCACGTCCAAACTGTGATTGTACAGCAGAAGGGGAAGCAAGCGGGAATACTGGTTCAGGTGCAACAGAGGAAGGTCGCATAGCCGTTCTCGTCGACATCTGTCCGAATTGTAGCCTCATTGACAGTGTTCTTCGTGCAAGCTTTAAGGATCTGGATACTGGAGACGGTCAAAACGGATTTAATTTCACAGCAACGAGCTTCGATCAAGAAACACTTTGCTGCGACGAAAAAGATGGAGACCTTCGACTTACAATTAGTGGTGAAGGCCGAGCAGATGGTAAGAAAGTAGACTTCAACTTTGCAGTCGTGGATTGTAGTGAAGGAACTGAATTCCAGCTTCAATTGATCAATAACAAAGGTAAAACGATATTCGATACCGGAATTGTTGAAGCAGATGAAGGCGAAGTCGAAGTTGAAGATTGTGTCACTTTTGATGATGTTAAGATCAAGCAACCATAATCTACATGCTATAAAGAGCGAGGGGTCCTCTCGCTCTTTTTTTTGCACGAAAAAAGTAGTTGTAAAGTCTATTCGCGAATATACATATGATAAGGATGAGTGCCCGGTAAGGAGGGGAAACGTTTTATGAACTCGCAAAAAGAGCTTAGTTACGATCGATTAGCCTCACGTACCAAATATTATCAAGAAAAATCGCTTCAGTTAGAAAAAAAGTTACTTTTTGCTGAAGATACAATTGAACAGCTGGAAAAAAAGCTTAAAGAGGCTGAAGAAAATGATGGTCTACAACGTGAATTACAAACTAAAGAAGAGGAGCTCGTCCAATACCATCAGGAAATACATCGCTTAAAAGACCAACTTTCAAAGAGTAACCACGACGAAATGAACAATAAGATTAGCGGTTTCGAGGAACTGCTTGAAACGGTCGAGAAGGAGATGAATGAAAAGGAAAAACAAATTGACTCTTATCGTAGCAAAATTAAAAGCTTGGAGAAACGTCTGAAGCTGCAAAACCAAGCTGATAAAGCGCCAAAAGATATAGTAAAAGAAGAAACCGCCAAAGAGGAATTACTCCTCTCTGCTTATTTTAATTATAGTTTAATTTGCAAGGATGAGGGATCTTACGTCATTCATGGAAGTTTCCATATGACAAATATTGGGGAGAAAGAGCTTGAAAACCCACTCATTTGTTTTCGATATCAACCCACTGATTATACAAGCTTAAAAGGTAAGATAGGTTCTATGGAACAAACGAATGTAGCGGATGAGAAAAAGGAGTCTTTGCAGTGGGTTTTTCTAGAAAATGACTGGGCTAAAGAAGCACGAGAAAGAGGTGAGATATGGATCGCTTCCATGCATGAACTAAAACTTCAAGCGAACCAAACGATTTCTCTTACTGATTTCCAAATACCAATTCAAAAAGAGTTTGAAGATAGTATTACAATCGAGGCATTCGTTTATTTTCCTAATCATGAGTATCGGGCTCGTGCTGTTAACCAGATCGCCCTTAACTTCTAAGGTTGTTAAAAAGAAACCATATGATTGAACGGAGCCAATCGTATCCAAAACGGATAATAGGAGTTTCATTTTGAAAACTGGGGGTATATAAAGAATAAAAGCGTGAAGTAGGTGATGAAAATGGGATATGTACCTCCAATAGTACCTCAACAAAATTTAATTTACGGGAGTCGGACAGAGAACAACGTTGCTCTTAAATTAAGACTCTATCCAGTAGAACAAGTTCAATTGAATGATGTAACGGAAACCCCATTGGAAACGATTCAGAATCATGATTCAAAAAACGGAAAACGTGAATCCTTTAAAAAATTATTATCTGATTTAACAGGAAAAGGGCAAAATATAAACGAAGTAATATAGGGAATGAGTAGGGTCGATCCGCTCATTTCCTATTTTTTAATAGAAATGGTGCGATGTGAAAATGGAATTTATTCAAATAAACCATTCATGCTATTATTTTAACGGTCCTGTAAACGTCGGTTATGTAAATGAAGGTGAGCACGGTTTACTTATAGATACCGGAATTGACAAGCAAGTCATGAAGAAAATCATCCGAAAACTTGAAGAACTGTCATTGCCGATTACCCATCTTTTTATTACGCACGCTCACGCCGATCACTATGGCGGAGCCAATTACCTGCAAGCTTCAAAAAGGGTATATACAATAGCTCCTGCTGTTGAAGAATCAATCCTGCAAAATCCGATTCTTGAACCGATCTATTTATCACAAGGAAATAGACCACTTGATGAAATGCGCAATAAATTCCTAGAGGCACCTCCCGTTCGTGTAGATCTAGTGGTCACAGAAGGGGTTATTGAATTAGGTCAGTTCAATTTAGAGCTTATACCACTCCCAGGCCATAGTATCAATCAATTAGGTGTAAAAGTGAAACGAATCCTGTATGCAGCTGATAGTTATTTTTCTGCGGAACAACTAAACAAGCATCGTATTCCTTATATCATTGATGCAGATGCAACACTGGCTACACTCGAGAAATTGCTTTCGATGGACGTCGATGGCAGTATTCCTGGACATGGAATATATGAAGAAAATCCAGATCAAACACTGATCACAAATTATGACCACCATGTAGCAATTATCGAAAGTATGTATGAGATTCTTTCGATGTATGAGAGCGGTTGTAGCTTCGAAACTTTTATGAGCGAGATGTGCAGAAGGTGGGAGGTAAAGCTTCAATCGGTTTCCGTATGGGCACTCTACCGTACTGCAATCAACTCATATTTACTAAAAGGAATCGAAGATAAAAGAATCAACGTTGAAATAAGAGACTTTTCCCTTTACTTTACCCCGATTGCAGAAGCGTGACGGGTTACCAATAATCTTTCTTCTGCAATCCGCCATTCAGCATGTAATACGATAGAATAATCACCAATATTTTGCTGTTGAAGCTGGTATTTAAGCCATTTCACATCTTTTCCAAGTTCAATCAAATTATCATGAACAATCTCTCGATCAATGATAAGGGTTATTGGCAAGGATTGTTGTTTTACAGGCAAGTTTAGATCTTCACGATTTACGATATCATTTTGGGATTTAGGAAGAACGCTTACAGTTCCATTCGTTTCTAAAATGGCATATTCAACATCATAAAGTGAAAAAAAGCCTTTTTGTCGGATTAACCCCTGAAGTTGATTAAGGTCTAACTTACTCTTTTTCAAGGGTTGGTATAAAATTTTTCCTTTGTGAATAACAATTACGGGCTGTCCTTCTAATAAACCACGGGCACCCATTTTTTTCTGAGTCCACAATTCGATTGCATAAATCATTATTCCCCAAAGTACAAGGGCATAAAGAATAGAAAATATACTGACCTTATCATCATAAATGGCATTCCCCAATAACTCACCTAAAATAAGTGAGGAAATAAAATCAAACGGTGTAATTTGTGAGATTTGTGTCTTTCCCAGTAAACGGGTGACGATAAATAAGCCAATAAAACCAATGATAAGCTCGATCGATAATTCTAAAAGGTCCAAAGCCAACCCCCCGATGATTATTCTGGTCATAGTTTGGTCGAGAGCAGCTTAATTTAAACATTAAAACGGGACTGACAATAGAGTCAATCCCGTAAATTATGATCTGTTTTTTTGATTACACGTTAAGAAAGTATAACTTTTCAGCTGGAAGTAAATCGACGTTGAGGAAAAGTTTAAGTCCTAAGTATAAGTGCAGCTAGTGCTAGCCTGCGCAAAGCTTGGCTGGGCCAAGCTTACTTTACCTTACTTTACCAAGATGGAACGTTTCAAAAACTGTCCAAGTACCATTTTCCAGTTGATAGAGAAGTTGGAATCGATCCACTGCTTCGGTATGATCGACTTCCATCATCTTCAATGATTCTAAAACGTCATGGTGTTCTTCATCTGAAAGCTTTTGAGCTAATGTGAGATGAGGAACAAAGTTATATGAACGCTCACTGTATAAGTTATTCTCATGTAGCTTCTCGTGAAGTTCTGTTAATTTCTCATCATCTTTTATCCGAAAATAAATGACGTTGTTTACTGGGTGGAATGATCCTACCTTATAAACTTGAATGTTAAACGGTTGAATATTATCCGAAATTTCATGAATTCGTCTCGCTAGAGCCTTTAATTCGTCTTCGTCATCGACTTCAAATGGAGCTTTTAAAGTCACGTGAGGAGCGATTAAAGCATAATGAGGGTCATAACGTTTACGATATGTGTTAACAGTATCTTGTAGTTTTTTTGATGGAAAAATTACAATGCCGTACTTCATAGTTTCCCTCCTCAAAATCAATAGGTAGATTAAAGTGTACACAAATTCCATTATAGCAAATTTTCTTACTATTTCCTACTTTATCTTAAAGACCGTCTATTTCGCAATCGAACTTAAGTCTGATATTTACCGTGGAAACATCCATTTTAATGCGTTTGGAATGTCTGGCTGCCAATACTTCCAGGTGTGGTTGCCATCAAATTCCTCGTAGTAATAGTTAAAGGTTCTGTTCGATAACTCTTGGTTTAACTTACGGTTCGGTTCAATGAAATTTTTCACTTCTCCATTAGTTGTTTCAACCGCGGTCTCTCCTACACCTGCAATATGGTAAATCGATAATAGAGTCGGATTTTGGAACGATTTTACTTCATTTAACACTTTTTCATTCACAAAAGGGGACTGTAAAATGACTTTTCCGAATGTACGTGGATAGGAAAGGGCTGACATTAACGAAACAGTGGCTCCTAAGGAATCACCGATTAAACCGCGCGCATTAGAGAGTTCTAGAGTAGAATACTCAGCTTCGATGTATGGAACAAGTTCATTTATAAGAAAACGAATATATTCCTCGTTCTGTTCTCCTTCCGGGTGGTATTTCTTGCGACGGTCTTGAACGCTTTTATATGGAATTCCGATGATTATAAATTCTTCAATTTCGTTGTCATCACTTAGTTTCTCAGTCGTTCTGGCAATCCTACCTAGCTTGAAATAATCGTCACCATCTTGAGCAATTAGGACAGAATATCGTAAAAGTGGGGTATAAGATGGTGGCAAATATGCTAGGAGTTGGATGTCTTCACCTAATACCTCACTATAAATTGTTTTCTCTTCGATGCTACCTTTTTGTTTCATAAGAATCAGCCTCCGGTATTTCTTCGATAATGCTTTCAATTGTAATCTAAGATTGATTTTAACATAAATGATATAATAGTCATAAGTAAGCGAACTGGCTTCAAGAGAGGAGACTGTCCGATGAAAAAGCGAGTCCATAGTAAAGAAGTAAAAGCAGCTACGATGGAACTATTAAAGGAGCGAGGAGTTAACATTATCGATGTTGCAGAGATTGTATACCAAATGCAGGCTCCCTATGCTCCAGGGTTGAAAATGCAAGATTGCATCGAGAGTGTTGAGGCTGTTCTTGAAAAAAGAGAGATTCAGCATGCATTACTCGTTGGTATTGAACTAGATAAACTAGCTGAACAAAAGAAATTATCAGAACCGCTACAAGCAATCGTAGAATCGGATGAAGGCTTATTTGGTGTTGATGAAACGATTGCAATGGGCGCAGTGTTAGGATATGGAAGTATTGCGATTACGACATTCGGACATCTCGATAAACAGAAAGTCGGAATCATTGAAAAGCTTGATACAAAGCATGGAAATGGTGTACACACATTCTTAGATGATCTTGTAGCAAGTTTAGCAGCGAATGCATCAAGTAGACTTGCGCATCGTATTCGTGATCGGGAGGAAAATTTAAAGGAAGAAGAAATTAGGAAACGTGATGAGGAAGAAAAAATCGGCTAGTAAATTAACGAATGAGGAGATGGCCCGTAAATAAGTTCTTCAACGATAAATAGCGAAATGGTTTACCGGTCATCTCAATAACTATTAATAAAAAATGTATTGACATTAAGTTGAAAGATTCGTATAGTATTAATTGTCCGTATAAGGAAATCAAGTCTTAATAATACCTGATCCGTTAGCTCAGCTGGGAGAGCGCTACCTTGACAGGGTAGAGGTCATTGGTTCGAACCCAATACGGGTCACCATAACAGATAATCCAAAGCCCTTGATACATAAGGGTTTTTCTTATGTCTAAAATTAGTACAGTTTTACATAAAATGAGTAGTACAGGCAAATTGGGGACGAATTGGGGACATAGAAAAATTTATAGTCATTTTTGGGGACTAAATGGAATTAGATGTAAGTTAGGCTTTAATCGTTTTAGATAGAGGAGGTCCCGCAAACATCGTATTTATCGTATTATCGTATTTTCCCTTGATATGACAGGCTTTAAACCAATACGATAATTTTAAACATCGTATTTAATATCGTATTTATCGTATTTTTATCGTATTTTCAAAAAAAAGACGACTCAATATGAGTCATCCTTGTTGAGATGGTCGGAACAATTGATTTAATTTGTCCGCTGCTTCCTCGTCAGCTTGTCGTACATAGTGACCATATATATTCATGGTTGTTTTAATGTCCGCATGTCCTAACCTTTCCGAAATCACTTTAGCATGTACACCTTGGTTAATTAATAAAGTGGCAGCCGTATGTCTTAAATCATGGAAGCGGATATACTTTAATCCAGTTCGATTGATAAACCTTCTCCACCACGTACCCGGTACAGTTGGATAATATGGCTTACCGTGCCAAGTAGAGAATACAAAGAAATATGATCCACCTTCCCATAATTCCGCAGCTTGCAACCGTTCCTTCTTTTTCATGTGGTGAAACTGTCTCAATTCCTCCAGGACAAAATTAGGGGGAATAACTACACGAACCTTGTTATTTTTAGGTTTCTTCAATTTGTATCCATCTTCTTTGGTATATTGAAGCGAATGATTAACTTGTATAGTTCTATCCTCGAAATTAATATCTTCCCATTGTAAGCCCAGCAGTTCCCCTCTACGCAGTCCGGCAGTTATGGCAAGGGTAATCATTATACGATTGCTTATAGGCTCATTCTGTAGCTTCTCAAACACTTCACGTACTTCATCATCTGTATACACTTCTGTTTTGTTTTGTGTAACCTTTGGACGTTTCACGCTTTCTACTGGATTGGATTTAATTAACTTCCAATCATATGCACGACTGAATATATCTCTAAGCACTCTGTAATGGTAGTAGATACTGGATGAAGATAATCCACCAGGCTTATTGTCTTTCCTTATTCCGTCCTGTTCTAAGCTATCCAGATAGTTAATGATGTGAATTGGTTTCACGTCACCTATACGAGCATGACCGAATGTAGGAAGGATATAATTCTTTAATGGATAACCATATGTTTCTAGAGTTTTAGCGGACAAATGTTTTTTAGCGTACTTTTCACGCCATTCCTCCACAAAGTCAGCTAATTTTATTTTAGATGGATCAATATATTGTCCGGCTTCAATTTCAGTAACAAATTCCGCTAGTTTTTTATTCGCTTCTGTTTTATTCTTCGCTTTAATGGTCTTTTGCTTCTTGATCCGTTTTCCGTTCTGATCGTATCCCATACTATAGGTAAGTCTCCACGAATTAGAGCCACGCTTTTCTATGCTTCCAGCCAAGTTTACCCCTCCTTATCTGTTTTTCTTCTCGTAAAGGTAATCAATGAATGTTAGAATTTCCTTCTTTTCTTCATTGGTTAAGTATTGACCTTTATAATCCAGAAGCATTTCATCTGTGAAAATGTCCTCAATTGCATAGACAAGGGTAGGATTCTTTGAAGTTGTAAAACCTTGTTCTACTAATTGTCTGTGAATTTCTATTTTTCGCTCGTGTTCTTCCTTCATTTCTTTTAAAACATCATCCATATCGTTTAAATAACCGGCAACTTCCAACAATTCAACAGAAGAAATGCCTAAGCCATCAGACAATTTTAAAACTGTTTCATGTTTTGGGGTTGAACGTTTACCGCTTTCTAATTTAGATAAAAAAGAAGAGGAAATACCGGATCGTCTACTCAATTCCCTCATAGATAAGCCTTTTTGTTCCCTCATTTTCTTTAATTCATCACCAAAACTCATAAATATCACGACCTTTTAAAAGTGTTGTTGTTAACAAGTATACCCACAATGAGTCCAAATGTAAACATTTTTATTTATGTGTTGACTTTTGGACGCACTTCGATTAATATGAAATTAGGTAATAAAAACAACACCATCAAAAAACTAAATATCGAAAGTCGTGGTTACGGAATAACAAGACTAAAACTTAAAAAACGTCTGGTAGCCTTCCAGGGACAGGAATAAAAGGGTATAAGAAACTAGCGGGACTATCCACGTTTATCCACAATCAATTCTCTTACAGTCAAGCGGGTTACTGATGGGTTTATCCACATATTAACAATACCCTTAATATGAACACTGTTGTTGTGTTCCGTATTATGTAAGCTATAACAACAACAAGAAATACTCGTAGGAAAAGAGATTTTCAAAGGGACATATCCCTTATCGAATTAAAAGGAGAGGTTAAAAAGTGAATAACCAAGATGTTAGAAAAGCGATCCAAGAAGCTGGATTGAAACAATGGCAAGTAAGTGAGGTCTATGGCTTACATGAAGGAAATTTTAGTCGCTTGTTACGCAAAGAACTTCCTATAGATAAGAAGGAAAAAATCTTTTCTATTGTAGATCAACTAAAGGGGGACAAATAATGCACACATATGAAGAAGCACTTAAAAAGAAAGCCGCTTTTATTATAGAGAATCAGAAAGAATGGTATCAAAGAGGTCTACCGTTCAAAGAAGCACGGGAAGAAAAAGGCTTACCTATGTCATTCGTTGCAAATGAACTTGGAATATCACCAGGAAGACTCAAAAGATTCGAAAACGGAGATCCCGTATCTGATAGTAGATTGATTGAGAAGGCATATAAAATGTGGTTAGATAACTGGAATCTAACAGGAGAAATGCAAAGAACATTAAATCGTTATCGTTAGGGGGATGTAATATTGGAGCGTACAACATTATCTGTAGCGGAATCTGCTGAATACATTGGAGTGTCCGAAGATTTGTTAAGGAAAGAAATAAGGGAAAAACGACTAAGACACATTCGAATTGGCAGACGTATTCTGCTGAAAAAACATTCATTGGATCACTGGATGGATGAATTAGAGGAAGAAAGCACAAAACAAAAAACGCCTTATAGCGGAGGCGTTGGGAATGGGGCGGTTCTTTAAATGTCTACAGTAAGTATAACAGATTCTAAGAAAAGTCACAAGAACTATTTAGCTGCTCTTGCTTTTGCGCAGAAATTAAATTTACCTGTATTTCCATTATGTCCAAGGACTAAAAAACCTATACATGATGGAGGGTTCAAAAATGCGACAACCGATATTGAGCAGATAAAAGAGTGGTGGAATGCTACACCCGATGCCAATATCGGGATGCCTTGCGGGGCAGTAAGCGGGATAGTCGTGTTGGACGAAGATCCTCGAAACGGAGGAAGTGAATCACTTCACCGATTGGAAGATGATTACGAAAAACTTCCCGATACAGTCACTTGTTTAACTCCTGGAGGGGGTCAGCATTTTTGGTTCAAGTGGGACGATCGAATCAGTAAATCTAAATTATACGAATATGAAGGTTTGGACGTACAGGGAAACGGTAAATACGTGGTATTGCCACCAAGTGTCCATCCGAACGGGAAGGAATATACCTTCGAATTATCATCAAGACCTTTAGAAGTACCAATCGCAGAAATGCCTGGTTACTTAATTCAAATGTTAAAAGATGAGCCAAGCCAGAGGAAGAAAAAGCCTACAAGTTATTGGGCGAATGTCATGAACGGATCCAAAGAAGGGGAACGGAACCACACAGCTTCACAGTTAGCAGGTCATTTATTTAGAAGATACGTAGATCCTCATATAGTGCTTGAGGTTCTGCACATGTGGAACCAATTCAAAAATGAATCCCCTTTATCTAAAGAAGAATTAAACAAAGTTATAAATAGCATAGCTGGTAAAGAGTTAAGAAGACGTAACGGAGGACGAGCATGAGTGAAGAATTACAAAATGTTGATGCACTAGCCAATGAGGATACGAGCGGAGAAAAGAAAACACAGTCACAAATATTAGTAGAAATGGCTTCGGATGTGGAATTTTTCCATACTCCGGATGAGAAAGCCTATGCGGTTATTATGATAGATGGTCATGAGGTAGCAATGCCTTTACGTAAGAAAAAATTCAAACGGTGGCTACAGATGAAATTCTATGAGGACTTCGGCAAGGTGGCAGGGTCCCAAGCTGTAGAAGATGCTCTTTCGATGATGGAAGGTGCAGCATTGTTCAAAGGTGAAAAACACGAGGTCCATTCACGAATTGCCGAACATGAAGGATGTATCTACATTGACTTAGGAAACGAATTACACACTTCAATAGAAATTGCTGAAGACGGATGGGGAATTAGACTCGATCCGCCTGTTTACTTCAAACGTACCAACTCGATGGGAGTGTTACCTGTACCAAAGAAGGGTGGCACTATCGACCAATTAAAGAAATTCATCAACTATCAGCATGAAGATGATTTCAAAATGGTTGTAGCGTGGGTGTTGGGTGCAATGAGACCCAATTCACCTTATCCGATTTTAGTAGTCCAAGGCGAGCAAGGTTCAAGTAAATCGACAACTACGAAGGTCACAAGGTCATTAATTGATCCATCTGAAACGATGCCCTTGCGGAATTTACCAAAGACCGAAGAAGAACTAGCCATAGCAGCAAGTAAGGCTCATATAGGAGCGTATGACAACATTTCGTCATTATCAAACGCTATAAGTGATACGTTCTGTAAAATCGCTTTAGGCGGGTCTGTAGCTAAGCGTGAACTATATTCCGATGACGAGGAAACAGTCATTACGGTTATGAAGCCAAGTATATTGAATGGTATTTCTGATGTAGGAAAAAGACCGGATTTGCTAGACCGTTCAATTATGTTAAACCTACCAGCTATTCCAGAAGAAAAACGAACAGATGAACAAACATTCTGGAAGAAATTCGAAGAAGAACGACCATATATAATAGGTGCTTTCCTTGATGTGATTAGTTCAGCGCTTGGAAACATTGACAACGTAGAATTAGAGCATAAACCACGAATGGCAGATTTCGCATTATGGGTAACAGCGTGTGAAAAGGCTCTCGGATGGTATCCTGATGAGTTTATGGATATTTACAAGCGGAATCGTAGTAGGGGCGTTGAGCAATCGCTAGAAACTGACCCATTAGCAGTAGCGGTACTTGAATTTATGGAAAACAGAGCAGAATGGACAGGCACACCTACTGCAGCTTATGAAGCTTTATCAGAATATGTGGAAGACAGAAGGGACCGAGCTTGGCCGACTTCACGATCAATACGAGGAAGATTGACACGAATTGCACCAGGGTTACGATCACAAGGGATACATTACATTGACTTAGGAACTGAGAAAAATAAGCGGATGCTTAAATTGAAACGTGATGACAAACCAGAAATTGATGAGGACGTGATCTTATAGAAGCGTTAATTGAATCAGTTGAACAAGCGGGAGCGGAATTGGTAACGGAAGGTGAACAGCTACGTATCAAGCGGGGGAAAAGCCTTCCTCCTTCCCTTCTCCAGAAAGTTAAGGAAAATAAGCAGAATATCATTGAAACGATGACAAGAGACAATTCAGCCAAGTTGAACGGGTTTCTAATCGGTCTATCTGGAAAGCTTTACACTAAATCATTGAACCATCGAAGTAATGTCTATATAGAACAGATTGGCGACAAGTGGGAAGCGTGGCGGGAATCCTACCAAAAAGGACAAAGGATATCTACTAAGAGTATAGCTACTGGTACATTTGACGAGGTAATCGAAAAGGCGAAAAGTTATTTTGAATTTATGGAGAGAAAACGGGGAAATTAAGCCCCTGTCTTATACAACAAAATGTATATTATATACAGAATTGGTCGTTATAAACTGATTTATGTAAACTAACTAAAAGTAAGTTATAAGGGGCACAAGGGATTCAAGACTCAGTGAATAAGACCATTTTATAGAATATGCAGGATTTTATACATCGTTGATTTATCAAGGTTTTTCAGCAATCTATGATACTTTAACGTGATGAATTATTGCATAAATAGGGAGGGTGAAAATCTATTGAAAGATGATCTAATTGAAATCAAATTACCTAAATGTACATTGTTTCTAACCAAAGGCGAAATACAACAGTTACTACGGCATGACTTGGACATATGGCAGGAATCACTTAAGCGGGGCAAATACATCTTAAGGAGCAGGAAACAACGTCAGAGAGAGTCTAATAAGGAGGTGAAAGGATAATGGAAAAGGAACTATACAACTTACTTTATAAAACAAGGTTCTCCGGAATCTCCATGTATGAAGTCAGAACCAAACTAAACCTGACCAACAAGCAAATTATGAACCTGGTCGATGCGTTGAAAGAAAAAGGTCTGCACATTAAAAAGATTCGATTCTATAGCCATCAAGTGGAAAGACTACAGCTGATCCTCGATATCAGGGCGGTGGAAGTGTGAGGAAACGAAAAAATAGACACTACAAGACATGTATTAAGGTTAGGGACCATCTGACGGATGTACAAGTTATCAAGCTAAGAAGTTTACAACAGGTGTTACTAAAGGGGGGTGAGCAATGATACTTACTGAGCAAGAGCAAACACTCTTAGACCTTATCACTTCACATGGTGGAGGTAAGAAGGTAAGAGAGTTGGAAAGGGAAACAGGACTTAACTATCAAGAAATCATTAAAACGTCAAGATCACTTATTAGTAAAGGCTATGGGATACGAGGTATAGGGGTGTCTGACTGGATAGAACGATTATTTCTAAGTCCGTATGACAAAAACTATGAAACACTAATTCAAAAATAAAGGGTGTAGTCTTTGTTATCTGAAAAACAGAAGAAAGTATTGGATGTTTTGCAGGGCTATTCTGACGGTGTGGACGTTGATGAAGTTACCAAACAAACCGGATTAGATTATATCCAAATTATCAATGCTGTTTATGTTTTAAATAAAAGAGGTTATATAATCGCCGGTTCTTTAGAAGGCAATAAGAAGATTCATCCTTTTTTCAAAGGTCAAACCAAGAAACTTTATTTATGTAATTAATCTTAATCAATTTAAAAATAGGAGGAATTTTAAATGACAGCAGAACAAATTTTGACAGAATTGAAACAATTTTTGGTGGCAAATCGTGATCATGCTCGTGGAATAGGCGGGAAATTCAATCGTACTTCAACAACATTAGATCGTGTATTAGAAAAGCTTCAGGAGTTGGATCCGACTATTACAGATGCAGAAATTTATTACAATGGTACAGAGTTTTATCCAGAAAACTACAATATGTTACCAAAGGCGTAAGGGGGATTTAATACATGAGTAAACTAAGCGTATATGAAGTATATGGACAGGATAAAGAATATCAGAGCTTTATGGGTGAGTTTAACAAGAAAAAATGGTTACTTGAAGAAATGGCCAGACAAGGAACATACAGCAAAGAACACCTCAGAGAAGTATCTAAACACCTGCACAGTCAATTACAAAACTTTATGTCAGGTCATAAAGATAAACGTTGCAACGAGAGAGCAGAACGAATGAAAGAGATCAAGAGCAAAACCAATAAAATCGGCTATGTGGAGCGAAAAGATGAAGCAAAGGAGCTTGAAATGCGGTTCAGGTTGGCGAATGATTTCGAACTAAAACGAATGGTCGATGAATTGGACTCGACAGACCTTCTGGAATTAAACCTCTTACGAATGGAACTGAAAAGCAGAGGATTAGATAAAAACGATGTTTCAGGTCAAAACTCTGATGCTAAAGTTAAGCAGCACATCATCAAAAACAACCTCGAAGGTATGAGTCCGGATGATCAGAAAGAACATGACCGACTCCAAGAAGAAACAAACATATACTTCTCAATGGGATCAAGCTTCATTGTGGGAGAGGATAGTTTCACCACATTAGAAACTGTCAAAGGTGAACTGGATAAGGCAGTCAACACTATTCCGGACAAGCAATCGGCGGAACGGAGCGTTAACTTAGAACGGTTCAATTTATAAAACAATGCCCGATGAACCTTAACAGGGGAGGGTGTTTCCTTTAAGGGGGTACTGATGGAGGATATAGATTTCATGAAGTATGAGGTTAGGAAAAAACTTAAGAGTTTACTTGCCTTAAATAGTTTGGATCGTGAACGTGAAGAACTCGAAAAAGAATTAGAAGAAGACTGCTACCGACCAACCAGCGCTTATATTTGTCCACATACTGGGTTAATGCGGTTCAATAATTCGAATGTAGAAAAAGTCGTTATTGAACATGATGAAATCAGGACTGCCTTTGATACTCATTACAATCACGTAAAGGAAAATGCTGGACAAATTAGAGAAGGACTTCAATCCTTATCAGACCATGAACAGACGATAATAGAAGACCACCGACCAAGTGAAGAATTAGACCAGGTATATATTAAGCTTTATGAATTCCTTACAGGGATTAAAGTAGAAAAGCATAAGCAAGCAGAGTTGCAACGTAAAGCAGAAATGATTATTAAAAGCGGACGGAAACATACCAAGTCAGGGAAAAAGATATTAGCACAAGTGGGATAAGTTACTTACAAAATGAAAGTGGGTGCGAGTTAATGCGAGAATTAGAGGGGAAATTGAGCAGGAAACAAGAAATTGCAGTCATGGCATTATTAACAGAACCGACAATTAAACAAGCTGCCGAAAAGGTTCAAGTAAATGAAGCGACCTTGTATAGATGGTTACAGTTAGAAGGTTTTCAAGATATGTACAAGAACGCTAAACGTCAAGCGGTGGAACAGGCTACTGCAAGACTACAGCAATCCTCTACATTGGCAGTAAATACCTTGAACGATGTTATGAGTAACCCAAAGGCAGCAGCTATGGCACGTGTAACCGCAGCTAAGACGGTGCTAGAGTTTGCATATAAAGCATATGAACTCGACGAGCTGCAGGAACGTGTGGAAGCCTTAGAAGAGTCGTTGAAGGAAAATAGCGCATGAACCTATTGAACCGCATTAAAAGGCTAGAACAGACCACAGGAGGGGCTTATGTATGGATGAGTGAGCTTCTTCCTTTATGGGAAGGCGAGAAGGATATAAAGGTCAATGAAAACAAGATTGTCGATGATTGGGTGCAAGCAGTGTTGGCGGTAGGGGATGATGAAGAATGAGACTATTAAAACGTTTAGAGAAGATGGAGCAACAAGTCAACGTGTCTAATGCCTTCCCAGTAGTTATCATTAGGGAGAATGAGCTTAT
The DNA here is from genome assembly GCF_024609785.1 of Pseudalkalibacillus decolorationis. Lineage (GTDB taxonomy): Bacteria > Bacillota > Bacilli > Bacillales > Fictibacillaceae > Pseudalkalibacillus > Pseudalkalibacillus decolorationis. The sequence goes on along the minus strand of NZ_JANHJQ010000010.1, from coordinate 14,507 downwards.
AAGGGTAGAGGATGGTATTTTATTGGTCGTACCGTCTGAAAAAGAAATGGAACAATATAAGAACCGGATCAATAAGGATACAGTCATTATTATAGATAATATTCCAGATGATGACGAGGTGACAGTATGAACCTGTCCACTAGAATTAAGAAACTGGAACTGTCGGTAATGACTACTGACGATGGAGAGGGATTACTTCTAATTGATGATTATGGCGATGTAAGTATAAGAGATCGTAACGATGATGAATCTATTGAGGAATACAAGGAACATCTTACATCAATCGGAGTAGGCTTTCTGCATCTACCATTAATAAAAAGGCGGTGAGGGTTTGTCTGCACTATCTAGTCGTATTAAAAAGTTGGAAATGTCAGTCAAGCCTAATGAAGAACATCTGATAGTTATCATCCCTAAAGGGCGAGAAATACGTCAAGAGGATGAATTTAAAACGATGGAAGAATACAAAAAGTATTTAGATTCAATCGAAGTAAAATATGTTTCTGTGTTGCTTTGATACACCGATTTTATGCAGGATTCTATGCAAAAAGTGCGGTGTATATTTTATGCATACAGGATTTTAAGGGATAAACACTTGTTAAACCAGTGATATCAAGGGGGTTACTATAACCTTCATTATGTTAACTAAAGTATAGGAAACACGTTGTAACCCTTTGTGTATAAACGTTCAAGGCATCCTATTAGGGTGTCTTTTTCTGTTTGAAAACAATCATTTTAATTTGAATAAATATTCAGGTTTCATACATTAATCATTTTATCACAATCGGAGGGAAAACATGATAGAAGTATCTAACTTACAAATGCAAAGAGTGGCCATATTAGAAAATGCTTTTAAAATTGGTTACGACCAAACTATGAATGAATTATGGAGTTGTGAATTCACGTTACCATTGGACGATCCGAAGGTTAATGAATGCCAACCACTGTATTTTATTGACCTATGGGATGGTGAAAAGTATATAGGTAAGTTCAAAATTAAGCCTAACCAGACGGTAAAGAACAATAGTTCTAATACCATTAGGTTCTATTGCGAGCATGTCCTTTGCACATTGATGGATGACATTATGTTCGACTACAACCAGACCGTTAATATTCCCACTAACGAAGTATTACAATTTATACTGGATAAACAGACTACAAAACATTGGCAATTGGGACAGGTTGATATAACGAGATATTTTCATTACAAATGGGAGTCTGAAAACCTTCTAAGTGCCTTACTAAGTGTTACACAACCATTCACAGGACAATATATGTGGACATGGGATACGTCTACCTATCCATTCACCTTAAACCTTCTAAGACCGTCTGATGAAGTTAAAGGGGAAATACGATATGGCAAGAACATGCGAGGTATTACAAAGGATGAGGACCCATCCAATCTAATTACACGTATCTACCCGCGGGGTCGGGGTGAGGGAGTGAATCAATTAGGGATTACAGAAGTCAATCCAACAGGCTTACCTTATATTGAAGCAGAAGGAAGGTACATTACCAAATACGGGATTATCTCTTATCCGTGGGTAGATAGGCGGTATGAAAATGCAGAATCCTTATACAACAGTGCTAAGGCTATACTTGATGAATACAAGGAACCAAAGTTATCCTATTCGGTTAGTGTGGCTGACCTTGAAATATTACCAGAGTATAAAGAACTTGAACAATTAGAAATGGGCAGCGTAGTACGCATTGTGGACCCTGATATAGGGACGGTCAAACAACGTATCGTAAAACGTTCTAAAGCAGATGTAACCGGTAAACCATGGGATCTCCAATTAGATATAGGACATATACAGGATGATATAGCAACACAACAAAGAGAGGTCAACAGGGATATAGATACCAATAAGAAGTATGCACAGGGTAGCTTGTCGGTTGATTCGCAAAACTACAATGACAACTGCGACCAAAACCACGGTGCAATCATTCGTTTTTGGCTACCATCAGACATTGTAAATATTAATGAAATGAAATTGAGTTATGAAACGACAGGATTTAGAGCCTATTCAGGGACTACTGTATCAGGTGGATCCACTACGAGTGCAGCTGGGGGTGGTGGAACATCCGGACCATCAAGTAAAACTACAAGCGCATCCGGTGGTGGTGGAACATCTTCGAACGGTGGAGGGACTACAGTAACAAGTAGTTTTGAAAAGCCTAACTTTTACCTATATACGTCTATTCCATTGCCGTACGATTATGTAGAGGATCATATACATGCCTTAGAGGTGGTTGACGAATTAAACCATGCGCATAACGTAACCGTGTCTTCACATAGTCATTCGATGCCAGACCACACACATAATATCGACCACACCCATCAGCTGCCCACCCATACACACGAAAATCCTGCACATAGCCATGGGGTAAAACATGAAATTACAGTCCTGAATAATTTACCGACTGATATAACGGTTAAAGTAGATGGAAATACAGTACCTACAAACTCATTAAACGGTGATGACATAGACATTATCCCTTTCTTAGATAAGGATTCATCAGGACGGATCAGTCGTGGAAGATGGGTAGAAGTTACACTAACACCATCGAGTCTTGCACGTATCAATGCCAATGTTATCGGGCGTTATTTCGTGCAGTCGTATATCGGTGGGATATATTAATGAAACTTATCTTGTAGAACTTCGTAAAGACAGATATACTCAATTTAGAGAATAACTGGAACGGAGTTGAATGATATGAAAAGCGTTATAACAGGTGTATTGGCGGTATTAATAGCCGGTGGGGCTGCAACGTACATTATAGCAAATAATGAACCAGCAAAGGAAGAAGGTGAAAAGGTGGAAACAGTCTCCAATGAAGAAACGACAGCAACGGAACAGGTGACCATAGAACCACCTACAGAAAGAACGCTAACAGCACCGAAGTCCAGACACCCGTGGAAAAATTTCAAACGTGAAGAAATTCAAGCAGAAATCGATAAGGGCGGCCAAGTATTTTTGTTTGAAGATGGTAAGGTTTTAGAAAAAGGAGCTTTAGGGGTAAAGAATACGCCTAACACAAAAGAATTCACACAAGGAAATGCCGAAAACCTTACTATAGATATGGTAGCTAACGGATGGGCAGAAACTATTCGGATGTATGTCCTCGATCTAAAGGAATACTATCCGGATAAAGAGGAATATTTCAATAAATTGAACGAAGTAGCTGTAGCATTAGAAAGTCAGAACTTCACAACAGTCGATACAAAGATTAAAGAAGCTAAAACATTAAGAGTCCAGTAAAATGGGCTCTTTTTTTGCGTTTAACGGACTATCTACCATACTTTAAAAGTTAATTGCTCTACAATCCCCCATAGAAGCACACCCCACACCTCTAATTAGCTTTCCTTTGAACACATTTCAACTTTCCTAATAACTAGCATACGAACAATCTGAAAAATGCAGTAGCACTAATAACGTACATACTTACGTAGATACTGTGTTACTTACGCAGGTAGATATGTCAGGCGAACGTTCCCCGATTTTGGGGAATAGCGTTAAATCAACCATTAGTAAAATAATCCTTTACATTTAATTCTAACTGTATTACAATGTAATACAAGGAGGTGAGAACATGAGTAAAAGCAAACCAATTTCAATACGATTGGATGAAAAGTCAGAAAAAGCACTGGAATTCATCCAAGACCATTTTGAGAATAATGTAACAATGGTTCGCCCAAACAAAACAGATGCGATCCAGTATGCATTGATACTGTACGCTGGACACATAAAGGAAGTGGAGGGGGAAAAGTAATGAAACATTTGTATCATGCCACAAAGAATAAAAATTTTTATGATATTTATGATGAAGGGTTGAAACCTGGTTGGGATGGTTTGATTTATTTTTGTACTGAAAAGGAACACGCAGTGAACTGGATTGCTATGAGTTGTTCAAAAGGTGAAGAAATTGCGTGTTTTCGTGTACGAGTTAGTGATTTAGACCAAGAAAAAATAAAAGACGGTTACGATCATGATCCTAACTATTTTAAAGGTGTAACAGTTAAAACATACAGTGAAAATATATCACCGGATTCATTAGAAGATGATGAAGGTTTAGATATTTGGGGCGAAGTATACACAGTATTATAATCCGACTTATGTATTGAAAGGTGGTGAGGATATGAAAAGCCAGGTACTAACAGAAGTCATATTAAAGCGTAGGCAAATTCCGAAACTACTTTCAGACTTATCTTATATCAATCAAGAAAAAGCAGTAAAATACTTACGAATCTTTGCTAATAAGGAACTGCCAGTCACTCCACTTTATGAAAAACTAATCGAAGAAATCGACAAAGGATAAAAAAGCATTTTTAGGATGTAATGCAATCGACGGGTATCTAAATAATAGGAGGGTAACAAAATGGATAAAATAAAATTGGCTGTTGCTATGGATTATGTGACCACACATGAGGACATTGACCTGAAACAGTTACTATCGTTGCTCGTTTCCAAAGAAGAAGCACTGAAAATCCTGCAATATATTAAAGGGGAGGTTGAAGAGTATGAATACCTTTAAACAGGATTTATATTCATTGTTCAATAAGCGTAATGAGTATCGCACAAATGATTATCCTAATGAAATGCTTAATAAGGTACTTACTAAAGCCGAAAAGTCCATGGATCGTGAAGACTTCATCAAGTTTGAGGATTTATTTGCTGAACTGATTGGTGATTTCCAAGACATGTACTACAAAAAAGGTTTCGTGGATGGTATCTCGTTTCAAGAAGAGGTGCAGAACATGAAAATAGACCTTGCCAACGCTGGGGAGCAATTAAGCAAAGTCCAATAATCCATATAATATTATATCATAAAGGGGGGGGTTTAGCCTTCCTCTTTTTTTGTCCTGAATATAACCATTAATAACGCCACCATAAACATACACCAAAAAAGGGGAGCGTTAAAAGGAATAAAACCGACCATCTTATCGTAACAATGTAACTAAGTAACATCGTAAATGTGTAACAATGTTACTGGGATAAAGCCTGTTATTAAGCGAAATAATTTGAAGGGGAGAGGGTAGTATGGGGATAAAATTCAATTTAGGAAAATCAGAAAGAAAAACTCGATCAGATAAAAAGATTCGTGTTAATCCATCACTTGACCAAGAAACACACGAAAAGCTAGATCGTCTTTCGATAGCTTGTCACATACCAAAAACACAGTTAGCTTATGAAATAATAAAAATTGCGGTAAACAATCCGAGTCTTATCGAATATCTGCAGCATAAACACAACACCTATAAATATACCCGTGTCGTTCCAATAGTTCATGATGGAGAGGTATTCTACCAGGATTAAGGCTTAATACGTTTCGCCCACGATCCCATAGACTTATAAGCCTTATAACATTTCGCACATAGTCCCCATCTTTCATTATGCTTGTCCTTCGATACACGTACAGAGCAACCACATTCACGACATTTCATGATATACCCTCCTTGTCACCAGCATTACCATTTACAGAGCATATATTCCATGAGGTTGGGTAGATATCCTTCCTCTTTTTTTATATGGACCACCAGAATAAAATACGATATCTAAATACGATAAATACGATGTTAAAAAATTATCGTATTGGTTTAAACGTTGATATGACGGGCTTAAATACGATAAATACGATAATACGATAATTTTACTCTCTTAGTCTAAAAAGAAAAAGAGTAATACATATAGCGAGGGGGGATGTTTATTGTGAAGGTGGTCTATTGGGGACAAACTGGGGACGAAATAAGACAACTTGTCTCGGATTTTACAGAGTAGAACACACGTACCCATATATAAATCATTGGTATAAAAGCGTTTGCCGTATTAGAACTGTATTAGTCACAGGAACTACCCCACATTGACAGGGTAGAGGTCATTGGTTCGAACCCAATACGGGTCACCATACATAATCTATTTATAAACTAGCTCATTAATTGAGTTAGTTTATTTTTTTACATTGAGAAACAAGTCCACCACCACTAACCAAAAAAACCTGAATGGGGCAAAATACCCTCTATCCAGGTTTTTTTGGTAAATGTAGATGCCGAATCGCAAAAAAAGACAGCACCAGTGTTATTTATACAATCCGAATTTTTCTCATTTATGTATGAACAACCTTTTATGTAGTAAACCGAATTATATCAATATAGGTATTTACGAAATTTTCTGAAAACTGATCTGGTTGCTTCTAGATTGCTCACTTTGGTGTAATTGGATGAGAAGATCTAACTCCTGACTGCATTTAAGTGTCTGTTTAGAAGACATCCCAAATCGTTTAGCAGTCTCAAACATTTGATTTCTTTTGTTCTCAATTGCATTTGAAAGCATCGCTACCTTACCTCCGTGTTTTTTAAATCAACCTTGTACATTATCTTACAAAAGAAAGTTTGTTAAAAGCATTTCGAGCAAAGTTCTTATTGTTCGACAGAAATAGAACAAAATTTCATGAGTTTGAGTTGTCTAACATAGGGTAAATTAGTAAGACTGTACTAGAAAGGTGGTGCTTAAATGGGAAGACAGGAGGATTTAAGAAGAAAGAAAGGGTTACCTCCAGGGTCACTTATACACGTCGGGGATGAAAAAGCTGCTTATACGAATATTTCAATTACCGATTATAAAAAGGACATCTTAGCGGAAGTCAATGCTGATAACATCGATGATATCTTCCAATACACAGACTCAGATAGTGTAACATGGGTCAATGTCGAGGGTTTACAGGATATATCTGTTTTTACGACATTAAGGGATCGATTTGATGTTCATCCACTCTTGATTGAGGACATTTTAGATACGGAGCACCGTCCAAAAATCAATGTGTTGAATGATTATATTGTCATTCTCTTGAAAATGGTTTGGTTCAATAATGAGGAGCTTCAGATAGATGAAGAGCAGATTAGCATCGTCGTGAAAGATCAGGCCATCTTTACGTTTCAAGAAAAGGCCGGCGATGTACTAGATCCAGTGAGAAAAATGATCCGACAAAACTTAGGTGAAATTCGGGAAAAGGGTACTGGGTATTTGACCTATTCAATTCTTGATGCAATCGTCGACCATTATTTAATTGAATCGGAAAGAATAACGGAGCATATTGAAAAACTGGAAGAAGAGCTTGTATTGAATCCTGACCAAGCGATTTTACAACAAATTTACCATTACAAGAACATCGGGATGCAGCTACGTAAAGTTGTGTGGCCGGTAAAAGAAATCATTACAGGTTTGGAAAAGACAAAAATAATTGATATGAATACAGAATTTTATTTAAAGGATGTAACGGACCATATTATACATGTTATGGATATGGTGGAGATGACCAGAACAATGGCGACAAATTTACTCGACGTTTATTTTTCAAGTGTGAGCCATAGAATGAATGAAGTTATGAAAGTATTGACTATTGTTTCTACTATTTTTATACCGTTAACATTTATAGTGGGTGTGTATGGGATGAATTTCCGGTTTATGCCTGAGCTAAATGAACACTGGGCGTACCCTGCGATTTGGATTGTTATGGCTTCAATCACGCTTGGGATGATTATTTATTTCCGAAAAAAGCGCTGGTTTTAATTAGGTCATTTTAGTACCAATTTTGTACTTGGTTGTTATAATGGGATGGTGCTAATCAATTAATTGGAAGTGAAATTAATGACTAAAGAAGACATAATTACGGGAATTAAAGAGCGGGAAACCAATCGTCCACTTGTTCTTGCAGCTGTCATCCTAGCAATGTTTATGGCAGCTATTGAAGGAACGATTATTTCTACTGCAATGCCGAGCATTGTTGCAGACCTTGGAGGATTTAAACTATACAGTTGGGTGTTTTCTTCCTATTTACTAATGCAGGCAGTTACGATTTTAATTTATGGGAAACTCTCTGATCTGTTTGGCCGTAAACCTGTCTTTACATTTGGTGTCGGCATGTTCTTAATTGGTTCATTATTATGCGGGTTGGCTGAAACAATGGAGCTATTAATTATTTTCCGACTGATTCAGGGTCTTGGGGCCGGCGCGGTTATGCCGATTGCAACGACGATCGTTGGTGACATGTATACAATGGAAGAACGTGCAAAAATACAAGGTTATTTAGCCAGTGTTTGGGGGATATCTGCTGTAGTTGGGCCTGCATTAGGCGGCTTTATTGTGCTGTATTGGGATTGGTCTTGGGTATTTTGGTTAAACCTACCGCTGGGCGTATTAGCGATTGTCGGTACATACTTATTTTTACATGAAGATATTGAAAAGAAAAAGCCTCAGATCGATTATATAGGAGCTTTGTTAATTTTTCTCGCCGTAAGTAGTTTGATGGTTGCCTTGATACAAGGAGGAGTTACCCTACCGTGGGATTCGTGGCAAATCCTATTACTGTTATCAACTTGTGTTGTGAGTTTTATCCTTTTTATTTGGCAGGAGAAACGAGCTGCCGAGCCAACCATGCCACTGCATATTTGGAATAATAGATTAATAACACTAGCAAATCTAGCTTCACTGACAACTGGTGCAATTCTTTTTGGGATATCGTCCTTCTTGCCAGCTTATGTTCAGGGTGTTATGGAAGAATCACCTCTCGTTGCAGGATTTACGTTAACTACGATGTCAATTGGTTGGCCAATCGCATCAACCTTGGCAGGCAGACTGATTATTAAAGTCGGGTTTCGAACAGTTGCCTTAGGCGGGGGAATTGCCCTCGTGCTTGGTTCACTTTTTTTCGTAACGTTAGATCCAACTAAGGGACCGATATGGGCTGGAATTGGCTCCTTTATAATCGGTATTGGAATGGGTCTTTCAACGACAACCTTTATTGTGGCGATTCAATCATCCGTCGATTGGAAAACGAGAGGAATTGCGACCGCCTCTAACATGTTTATGAGAATACTTGGCAGTGCAGTCGGGGCAACCTTACTTGGTGGGATTCTCAACAATCAGTTACAATCGTACCTTAATAAGCATGGTGCAGGTGTTGATGAATCGTTGTCAATTGAAGCAGCAAATATATTATTAGATGAATCTCAGCGTGAGAAGTTAGCGCCTGATACACTGGAAGTCCTTCAGGATGGTTTAACATTCTCACTTGAGAGTGTGTATTTAGGAGTTTGTGTATTAGCCGTTACGAGCTTTTTGTTAATCGCATTTTTACCTAAGAAGGAAAAGGAAAATGAGCAAAGTTCAATACAGTAATGAAAAAGGGGAGTAGCTCGATACAAGCTACTCCCCTGTAGGAAACTATAAAATTCTTAAGCTGTAGTTAACTTTTGATTCAAAATGGTATTTAGCTTGATGATTTTACATATTAGAGACCTGTCTGAGTCCAATTTAGTGTTAAAAGTAGGAATAACACTTCTTCAAGAGTATATGAAGGTCATATTTAATGAAAAACATACAGATTTAACAGCTGTATTCAGAATAATTCATCCAGAAAACATAGAATTCATCCGTATTGAGAATATTTTATCCAGAAAATCTAGAATTCATCCGTGTTGAGAATAATTCATCCTGACAACATGGAATTCATCCGCATTGAGAATAATTCATCCGAACTGAGAAAAATTCCATTAAAAAATTCAGGACACCAGGATAATAGGAAAAATGTAGTTTTTTATGCGTACGATCCTTACTAGAAAATATCCCATTCGCTTATTCCATCAGAAATTCACGATGAAGATCGTTGTAAAAGTTCAAAGCGATTATTAAATGGATCGAAAAAGGAAAAACGTTTCATACCTGGAATTTGAGTCTCTTCTTTAATTGTTACAGAATGTTTTTGTAAATAGTGTTTCATTTCCTCAAGATGCTCAACTTCGAAAGCAGGGTGCCGCTTACTGTTTTCTGTGTAGGGTTCGGTACCAATATGTAATTCAATATCCCCAGCTTGGTACCATAACCCTCCGTTCTGCTTCAGAGCGAAGGGTTTTTCTATTTCCTTTAATCCAATGATATTTGTATAAAATTCCCGTGCAACGACTTCTTGACCTGTTGGAATACAGATTTGGATATGATGTAGACGTTTGATTTTTATTTTCATGTTATACACTCCCGAAGAAAATTTGATAAATCAATTGCACTAAGAGCAGTAAGGTGATCAATCGTAGTAAGATCTTTACGACTGATTTTGAAAATTTCCCAGCAAGTCTGACAGCAATCTGTGCACCAATTAATGAACCGATTGCGAGTGGAATCGCAACATCCCATCGAATGAGTCCTGCAAAGTAAAAACTGAAAAAAGCACCGATACAGCTTAAAAAGGTGTTAAACCGCGTATAGGCAATTGTCCGGAGATAGTTGATTCCCTGGTAGAAAAAGAGATACATTTGAAAAGTAGCCTGCCCAGGCCCGAACATTCCGTCATATGTCCCTATCCCAAACAAACCAGGATACGTCCATCTAGAAACTTTAGAGTCATCGTCTAAGCGGTTTGAAGGCTTTCTGATAAATGATATGAAAAAGGCGAAAATTAATAAACTAATTCCGATGATCATCATTACATCTTCAGATAGAGAGGATGCAATGAGACCACCCGTAATTCCCCCAAGAAAACTAAACGGAGCTATTTTTACCGCTGATTTAAAATCGACTTCCTTTTTCCTTAATAAAACATAGAAACTCGAAAATGAACTTATGGAGTTTGAAAACTTGTTTGATGCAATGGCTGAATGGATTGGTACACCAACTATGAGCATCGCTGGAAGGTTGATAAGTCCACCGCTGCCAGCTAGGGTTCCTATAAAAGACGAAACAAATCCGATGACGATAAGTGAAAGTTCCATTCTAATCCTTCTTTCCTAAAGTGTGCGTTCAAAAGTCCGAAGGCTAACAGGATGTTCCTCGGTGTAACTCGTAGTCATAATATCAATTATTGATCGTCGCTGTTATCATACGATATCATTCGTTATAATAAAAGTAGATAATTTCGATACTAAACGATAAGAATTACTTATCAATGAGGGTGTGTAATTCATGCAGATGACAGAGCTTCAAGTTTTACAAGTCTTAGCTGAAGAGTTAAATATGCGAAAAGCATCTGAAAGGCTATTCGTATCACAGCCTGCTCTCAGTCAGCGTTTGCAATCGATTGAGCAGAGATGGGGAGCAAAACTTTTTATTCGTTCGCAAAAAGGACTTACCTTAACTCCTGCTGGAGAGAAAATAGTTGAATTTGTTAATTCGACTCTTCAAACGGAAGAATCAGTGAGGGATGAGGTGCTTTCATTAGGTAATGAAGTATATGGAACATTGAAACTTGCGGTTGCGTCGATTATCGGGCAATATTGGCTGCCTAAAGTATTAAAGAAATATGTTGAGCGCTACCCGAATGTCAAAATATCCTTAGTGACAGGCTGGAGTAGTGAAGTTCAACGGCAATTATATGATGAAAATTTCCATGTTGGGATTATTCGTGGTGATCCTGATTGGAAAGGGCCTAAACAGCATTTAATTTCAGACAGTCTATACTTAGTCGATACGACTATCAAATCACTTGATGAACTACAGGATACTACGAGGCCATTCATCCAATTCAAGAGTCATTCGACCTATTATCAAGAAATCCAAGACTGGTGGATACAAAAATTTAAAGCACCACCAAAACGAACAATTGTCGTCGATCAAATCGAAACCTGTAAGCAAATGGCCATGAATGGGATAGGCTATGCGATCTTGCCTTCAATTAGCTTAACAAAAAAAGATCGAAGCCTTTATACCATCCCTATCCTAAATGAAAAAGAAATTCCTCTTAGCAGGGATACATGGATCATCAGCACTGAAGCCTCACAACAGCTTAAACAGGTAGATGCTTTTTTAAGCTTGATAAACAGTATGAAATTAGTGAACTGAATCGAATAAAACACTAATACTTAACAACAAGCACGAAATACGATAAAATTAACGCGATTGGCTTGTGCGTTTGGAATGGAACACTTTTTTCAGAAGGTCAGGGAAGTATAAATTTTAGCACTAGCCAAGTTTTATAAAAAAACAAAGGAGGAATAATACTTATGGAAATGATGGATGCAAACGAAATTATCTCGTTTATACAAAATAGTGAAAAATCAACTCCTGTAAAAGTACATATTAAAGGGGACCTCGAAGGAATTGATTTCGGTTCGAACACGAAATCATTCATTACTGGGAACACGGGTGTATTGTTTGGTGAATGGAAAGACATTAAAGTGGCCATTCAATCGAACGAAGGACAAATTAAGGATTACGTGATTGAAAATGATCGTCGTAACTCAGCCATTCCAATGTTAGATTTAAAAGGTGTTCAAGCTCGTATAGAGCCAGGTGCTGTTATTCGTGATCAAGTAGAGATTGGCAAAAATGCAATCATCATGATGGGAGCAATGATCAATATTGGTTCAGTCGTAGGGGAAGGAACAATGATTGATATGAACGTTGTTCTCGGAGGACGTGCAACGGTCGGTAAAAACTGTCATATTGGTGCAGGGGCGGTCCTAGCTGGGGTCATTGAGCCACCATCAGCAATGCCTGTAGTCATAGAGGACGATGTTGTAGTAGGTGCTAATGCCGTTGTTCTTGAAGGCGTTACAGTCGGTAAAGGTTCAGTTGTTGCAGCAGGAGCAGTCGTTACAGAAGACGTTCCCCCACTTTCAGTTGTTGCCGGAACACCAGCAAGAGTAATTAAAGAGATTGATGAAAAGACCAAGGGTAAAACAGAGATTAAGCAGGAATTACGTCAGTTAAAAGAAGACTAATATAAAAAGTTAAACTCTAATTATGTAAAGGAGAGTCTTACAATGATTTCTCTCGATGAATTAATCAAGATAAGGCGCACTTTACATCAGATACCTGAGCTGGGTTTTCAAGAGGTGAAAACCCAGCAATTTTTGTTAGGATACATTGAGTCGTTGCCTCAAGAGTTTCTAGAAATTACTCAATGGAACACGGGACTGATTGTAAAGGTATGTGGTAAGCAGCCAACCAAAACAATTGGATACCGGGCAGACATGGATGGACTTCCGATTGAAGAAGAAACGAGTTATGAGTTTCGTTCTGAACATCAAGGTATGATGCATGCATGCGGTCATGATATGCATATGACAATAGCACTTGGGATCTTAACACATTTTGCATCAAATCGTCCGAAAGAGAATTTACTGTTTGTATTTCAACCTGCAGAAGAGGGACCTGGGGGCGCTCTTCCCTTAATGAATAGTAAGGAATTTCAGAAGCATCGTCCAGTTATGATGATTGCTTTACATATCGCACCCCAATACCCGGTAGGAACGATAGCTACCAAAGAAGGGCTCTTGTTTGCAAATACCTCAGAGCTGTTTATCGACTTAAAAGGAAAGGGTGGTCATGCTGCATTTCCTCATCAGTCAAACGATATGGTCGTTGCTGCAAGTCATCTGATCACGCAGCTTCAAACAATTGTTGCGAGGAATGTTGATCCTCTTGATTCGGCGGTAGTGACGGTTGGGAAAATTGAAAGTGGTACGAAACAAAACATAATAGCTGAGCGTGCAAGAATTGAAGGAACAATCCGTACCTTAACCCCAGATTCGATGAATCGTGTCAAACAGCGAATTGAATCGCTTGTAAAAGGGATTGCAGCTAGCTTTGAATGTGAAATTGATGTGGATTATGGTGCGAATTATTTTCAAGTAAATAATGAGCCGGAATTAACGAACGAGTTCATGGATTTTGTGAACAAGCAGCTTCCGGAACTTGAACTAAGAGCGTGTGATAAGGCGATGACAGGAGAAGATTTTGGCTATTTTCTTAAAGATTATCCTGGATTTATGTTTTGGCTCGGTGTGGAAGCATCCTATGGTCTACACAACTCACAAATTGAGCCGAATGAAGGTGCGTTAAAGGTTGCAACCGATCTACTGATTAAATATTTAGGTTACAAAACAAATTAGGACCTAATTTTAGTGGAATATCTCTTTTCTGTTCGGGTTACTATAAACCTATCTCAAGGAGGTGGTTGTAGTGCCTAGAATTGGAGTTGAACAATCCTTAACAGCTGTCCAGGAAGCACTTCAAAGTAAAGGGTATGACGTGAAACAATTAAGACAGGAGCAGGATGCAAACGAATGTGACTGTTGTGTAATTACAGGTCAAGATGAAAATATGATGGGGATACAGAATGTCGTCTCACAGGGGTCTGTTATCAATGCCCATGGTTTATCTTCAGATGAAGTGTGTCAGAAGATCGACCAAAAGTTTCAACATTAAATCTGGTTATATAGAATCCAACCAGACCGGTTATCAATACGGGTTTGATAAAGATAGGATAGTTTGCATAACGAAAAGAAGACTAACGTAAATGTCAGTCTTCTTTTTTTACACGTTAAGAAAGTATAGAGCGTCCGAGCATAGGTGATATTCCATAATGGGTGGGAACCCCATCAGGTAAGAACTAGCCATTCACCTGTAGCGAGTCTTGGAGGGTTGGAGGTAACTCCTATCTTTAAGCGTAGACAGCAAGACAGTGGGCCGAAAACCAAATGGCTGAAGGGATGGAGCCCCGAAAACTTATATACGGGA
>NZ_JANHJQ010000001.1 GCF_024609785.1 Pseudalkalibacillus decolorationis | reverse complement strand
CTGTTTTGTCATAATAATACTGGTCGAATGCCGTGATTTGTTTAGAATTTACTTTCCTGAGCATCTTAAACCCTCCAGTATATCCAGAATATTTATATAATTCTATTATACACCATATATTCATAAAATTGGGACGACTTTTTCGGAGGTCTCCAAGGTGGGGTGATTTCCCCCCTTCTAGCCAATATCTATTTAAATACGATGGATAAGCTGTGGGAAAAGAAATTCAAACACCTTGGTGAACTGGTTCGATATGCGGATGACTTTGTCGTGATGTGCAAAACGAAGAAACAAGCACTAGAAAGCATACAGGTGATTCGGTCGATCATGGGAAGACTCGACCTTTCGATTAATCGAGATAAATCAAGACTCGTTAACATCTGGGATGACACAGATGGATTTGATTTTCTAGGCTTTCACAATCGAAAGTTTCCAAGACGTAAAAAGGGTGGAAAGACATTCTACTTTATGTGGCACATACCCAAAAAGGGCGCAATGAAGAAAATGCGTGCAAAGATTAAAGCCTATCTTGAACCAAGAAATAGGTTATACATGGATATTCAAGAAGTGGTGAAAGGGCTGAATAAGAAATTATACGGATTTAAGAACTACTATCTCCTTTCATCGTTTTCTAAGAGATGGCTAAATCGAATTGATTGGTATGTGATAGAGCGACTTAACCTGTTCAACAACAAGAAAAGGAACAAACGCAAGAAACATGGAAATGTCAATGAAGTAAGAAAAGAAATGGGTCCTATTCTGGTGAAACTAGCGAGTTAGATACCGTAAAGTCAAAGGAAGAAGAACATAGGAAAGCCGTATGAGGGAGAACCTCACGTACGGTTTGATGAGGAGGAGCTGAAAGTAAAAGAGAAAGCCAAGACTACTTAGCTTTCTCTTTGAAATCAGTTTCTTACTCTACAAGAAAGTATAAAAATACTTTCTATAGTATAAGCGCAACTAAAGCTCAGCCGGCGCCAAAGGCTTGGCGCTAGCCAAGTTTTCTTTATATTAAGCATTATTTGGATTGTCTGCATGGTCTAGTGTATGTTCCCGACCTTTTCCGATTATATAACCGATTACTGCAAGAATTAGTGATGGTACTATCCAACCAACTCCTTGATTGTACAGTGGTAAATACGTGCTCATTAGATCAGTAACAGCTGTAATGTTAACGTTCATTTGTTTTAAAGCATCGAAAATACTAACCATACCTGCTCCTAGTAAACCGCCAATATAAACTTCACGGTAACCTCCGAATTGACGATGGAAGAAGGAGTATACGATTAATGCGATGGCTAAAGGATAAATCCCAATTAGAACGGGTAAAGTGAAATTAATCAACTGAGTTAGTCCGATATTACCAATTGCCGCACTAAAGATACAAATAATACCGATTATTAGATTGTACGATATGTTCGGCATTATTTTTTTGAAAAATTCTCCACATGAGGTTACAAGGCCAATTGATGTAGTCAAACAAGCAAATGTAATCGCCACAGAAAGCAGCATAAGTCCAAATTGCCCGTAAAGGATATCGGCTGCACCTGTTAATATTGCTCCACCGTTATCGGTTGAGCCTATCACATTTCGACTAGTCGCACCGATATATGCGAGAGATAAATAGACAAGAGCAAGGCCGCTAACTGCAATGAGTCCAGCCTTTGTTGTAGACTTTGCTATTTCTTTCTTGTCTGTTACACCTTTGGATTTCACTGCATTAATAACGACGATACCAAACACGAGTGCTGCAATCGCATCCATTGTAAGGTAACCATTAATGAATCCAGTAAAGAATGGATTTGAAGCATAGTCACCTTTAGGTATGGAAATGCTCCCCATTGGGTTCACAATACCTTTAATTACGATTAAGCCAATTACAACAAGTAAGATTGGTGTTAAGACCTTGCCAATCCGGTCAACCAGTTTAGTCGGATTAAGTGAGAACCAAAATGTAATTCCAAAGAATACAATCGTATATACGAGTAATGGTATTCCATTTTCATTAAGGGTGTCAGGTAGAAACGGCGTCACACCAATTTCATAGGCGACCGTTCCAGTTCTCGGAATTCCGAAGAAAGGTCCAATTGCTAAATACATAACTGTTGAAAAGATAATCGCAAATCCTGGGTGGACTCTTCCAGCGAGCTCCTTAATTGAACCCCCAGTTAATCCAACTGCAATTACCCCTAGTAACGGTAAACCTACACCTGTAAGTAGAAAACCAATGATTGCGATCCAGACATTTGTTCCGGCGCTTTGGCCAAGTGATGGTGGGAATATCATATTTCCTGCTCCGAGAAACAGAGCGAACATCATTAATCCAATTGTAAAGGTTTCTTTTGTCGATAATCTTTTTTGTTCCATGATGCTACCTCCCAATGAATAGCGGAAATTATTGAGTTTTTCTGAAATCGGATTAAATCTTAACATAACTACTGCCCAAATAGATGCTATAGACAAAAGTTTAAAGATTGGTTTAATTAGGAATATTCCGCAATCTCTTATTTTCTTAGCTTTTCTCTATTATTGGTCAAAATTTATACCTAACACGGGTTATTTAAAAATAGGCTGGGCAGCCAGGTTATGTTTTATTTTGTCGTATAATGTCGATAAAAGCTATTGACAATGTTTTGTTTGGATTCGAAGACAGTTGTGATAATATTAAATGATGCAAAGACTCGTTAAAAAGTAAAGGGGTAAAGGCTTTATGATTTATTTTGACAATAGCGCGACTACAAAACCTTTTCCTGAAGTACTTCAAACTTATGTCACTGTTTCTGAGAAGTATTTTGCGAACCCATCCTCGATACACCGTCTTGGTGGGGAGGTTGAACGCCTTATTACGAAAGCACGTCAACAAATCGCAGAATTAATAGAGGCTGACCCAAAGGAAATTGTATTTACTTCAGGTGGAACAGAAGCCAATAATTTAGCAATAAAAGGAATCGCCATCCTGCACGAGGCCCGTGGAAAGCATATCGTTACAACTGAAGTCGAACATGCTTCCTGTTATGAATCGTTCCATCAACTTGAGAAGAATGGGTTCGATGTTACGTATTTGCCAGTCGATCGTAATGGACGAATATCGGTGGATGATGTCGAGCGAGCTTTACGTAGCGATACAATCCTTGTTTCTGTTATGCATGTGAATAATGAGTTAGGAACAATACAGCCAGTCCAAGCGATCGGTAAACATCTTCAACAATATCCAAAGATCTTTTTTCATGTAGATAATGTACAGGCTATTGGGAAAGTTCCTTTAAAGTATAAACAATCAGGAATTGATTTATGTTCATTCTCTAGTCATAAATTCCATGGACCCAAGGGAGTTGGGTTTTTATATATTCGGGAAGGCGTTTCTCTTTCTCCTTTGCTTACTGGAGGAACTCATGAACGAGGACTTCGAGCAGGAACTGAAAACGTACCTGGAATTATTGGAATGACGAAAGCACTCCGAATGATACTTGAAAAGTCTCGATCAGAAATGAACCAAATGAAAGAGCTAAACTCGTTTGTAAGAGAGCAGCTAACTACAATGGAATCAGTCTTCATCAATACACCTAAAGAAAACAGTGCCCCTCATATTGTTAATTTTTCAGTGCCAGGAATAAAGCCTGAAGTGCTGATCCATGCACTTGAGGACAAAGAGATATATGCCTCTACTAAATCAGCTTGTTCTTCTAAATCAAAAGCTGTTAGCAGAATTCTTGAGGCTACCGGCCATGATTATGAAAGGGCAAGCAGTGCAATTCGAATCAGTTTTAGCTTTGAAAATACGTTAAATGAAGGTAAGCAGTTCATTGAAGTATTAACAGAGCTAATCTCAAATTTAAAGAAGGTAATGAGGTAATCGTATGATTTATGACCATATCATAATCCGTTATGGAGAACTCTCTTTGAAAGGTAAAAATAGGCATATTTTTGTAAATCGTTTAAAAGAAACCATAAAGAAGAAACTTAAGCCATATCCAGATGTTCAGGTGAACAAAACATTTGACAGAATGGACGTCGTATTGAATGGAGAACCCCACTTTCAGATCATTGAAAAGTTACAGGAGGTCTTTGGGATCCAAGGCGTTTCCCTTGCAGTCAAGTGTAGCCTTGACCTTGGGGAAATTAAGGAAACTGCTTTACAGGCATTAAAGGAAGCGGGTTCTGAAGTAAAGACATTTAAAGTAACAACAAAACGGAACTTTAAACAATACCCGCAAGATTCTCAAGAGTTAAATCATATAATTGGCGGATTTGTCTTAAAGAATAGCGAAGGAATAACTGTGGATGTTCATAATCCAGATGTCGAGATAAAAGTGGAGATCAAACCTGAGGCTACCTTTATTAGTTGTCTAGACTTTCCAGGTGCAGGTGGCCTTCCAATCGGTGCAGGCGGAAAAGCGATGTTAATGTTGTCTGGTGGTATCGATAGTCCGGTTGCTGGTTATCTTACGATGAAGCGTGGCATTAGAGTTGAAATGGTCCATTTTCACAGTCCTCCATTCACAAGCGAACGAGCAAGACAAAAGGTCGAGGATCTAACAAAGGTTCTAACTCGATATGGTGGGACAATTAGATTACATGTCGTACCGTTTACAGATGTTCAACAAGCAATCAAAAAACAAATTCCAGATAATTATAGTATGACGATAATGAGACGATTAATGATGCGAATAACGGAACGGCTAGCTGCACAAAATGATGCACTTGCAATTACAACAGGAGAAAACCTTGGGCAAGTGGCAAGTCAAACACTACCAAGTATGCATACCATCAATGAAGTAACGAACCTTCCGATTATCCGCCCATTAATCACGATGGATAAACTAGAAATTATAGACCTATCCCATAAAATCGGCACGTATGATATATCTATCCGTCCATATGAAGATTGCTGTACAGTCTTTTTGCCATCTGCACCAAAGACAAAGCCAAACCGTGATAAAGCCAATCGGTTTGAACGCAATATGGATATTGAACAACTTATTGAAAAGGCAGTAGAAAATACGGAAACGGTTTATTTTACTGAAGCTGATGAAGAGAAAAAGGATGACTTCAAAAATCTTCTTTAGGAGAGGTATAAGGTTCAATAAGCAAGCCGACTAATTTCTTCTTTATCAACATTTACCACCATATGTTTGGTATGATTATCGCCTCAAATCACATCCTATGGTTACAAGGAGGTGAGAAACATGCCTAACAATAATCAACTTGTCGTACCAGGAGTTCAACAAGCAATTGATGCTATGAAGACAGAAATCGCATCTGAATTCGGTGTGAATCTTGGACCAGACTCTACTTCTCGTTCTAACGGTTCAGTTGGAGGAGAAATCACAAAACGTCTTGTTCAAATGGCTCAACAACAACAGCAAGGTCAATAATCAACAACTTTATAAATAATTGGCTTAAGGACTGACATTAATTGTCAGTCCTTATTTAAATGAAAATTTTCTAAAGATTATGTATAATGGGGATAAATATAAACAAGGAGGCAATCCATTTTGACTAACGAAAATTTAATCGCTCCTCAATCGTACAATGCAACTGAGGAAATGGAGAAATTTACGAAAGATCCTGCTCGTACAGCAATTAGATGGCGAGATGATGAGGGAAATGAACAACAAATTACATACAAAGATCTTTTTGGTCAAGTCAATCGATTGGCTGCATCTTTTCTATCGCTCGGTTTGGAAAAGGGTGACCGTGTTCTTGTCATGATGCCTCGGTTAATTGATACATATATCGTGTATTTAGCGAACTTAAAAGCTGGACTTGTAGTCATACCATGCTCAGAGATGCTTCGGCCAAATGACCTTAGTTATCGGATCAACCACGGTGAAGTGAAGGCTGTTATTGCTTATCACCCTTTTGCCTCAATCGTAGATGAAATAAAAGACCCGATTCCAAGTTTAACCTTTAAAGTTTCTGTTGGTGGTAATAAAGAGGGTTGGACAACGCTTGATCAACTGAAAGCAGATTCCGATTATGATGCAAATTATGAGTTTCCAGAAACAGATCGGGAAGATATGGCATTCTTATCTTATACATCAGGTACAACAGGGCAGCCAAAAGGAGTTGTACACACACATGGATGGACTTATGCCCATATACGGACAGCAGCCCGATCTTGGTTAGGGATTAAAGAAAACGACACCGTTTGGGCAACGGCTGGTCCAGGGTGGCAGAAATGGATTTGGAGTCCTTTTGTTTCTGTGCTTGGAATGGGTGCAACAGGATTTGTGTATCAAGGGAAGTTCGACCCAAACACATATCTAGATCTGCTTGAACAATATCAAATAAATGTATTATGCTGTACACCAACGGAATATCGTCTAATGGCAAAAGTTGATAACTTATCAGAATATAAATTGTCGAAATTACGTAGTGCCGTTTCTGCAGGAGAGCCCCTTAACAGGGAGGTCATTGATACATTTCAAAGATGTTTTTCAATAAATGTTCGAGATGGCTATGGTCAAACTGAGAATACATTGCTTGTAGGAATTGTTGAAGGGATGGAAGTACGACCAGGCTCTATGGGAAAGCCAACACCTGGAAATCGAGTTGAAATTATTAATGAAGAGGGTGTGCCTTGTGGAATAAACGAGGTTGGTGATATTGCTGTTCATCGGGATGCTCCTGCCCTGTTCAAGGAATATTTGAAAAACCCTGATCGAACAAAGATGGCGTTTAGGGGAGATTATTATTTGACAGGCGATAAGGCGAAAAAGGATGAGGATGGCTACTTCTGGTTTGAAGGTCGTGGCGATGATATTATAATTAGCTCGGGATACACAATTGGTCCTTTTGAGGTCGAGGATGCATTGGTGAAGCACCCCTCTGTCAAAGAGTGTGCGGTTGTATCAAGCCCTGATAAGGTTCGTGGCAATATCGTAAAAGCGTTTGTTGTACTGAAAAATCCCGCAGAATCTAATTCTAATGAACTTGTTGAAGATCTTCAAAACCATGTAAAAAAATTAACTGCACCATATAAGTACCCCAGAAAAATCGAGTTTATTAATGAGTTACCTAAGACGACTTCAGGGAAAATACGACGGATAGAGTTACGGATGAAAGAAAATCAATCTACGATAAATTGACCGATAAATCATAAATTTTATTAGCAATATTTGTGTGAGTGAGGATGATGAAGGCATGAGAACCTTATGGACGAATGGAACCATTTATACAATGGAAACAGAGGGTGAAACCGTAGAAGCAGTATTAGTAGAAAATGATAAGATCATTGCTATAGGAAATCGAGTGCAAATTGAAGGCGATTTTGAAATCGATGTCGTCAATGATCTTAAAGGTTCTGTCATGTATCCTGGTTTTGTCGATAGCCATCTTCATATGATTGGACATGGTGAAAAATTGCTTAGGTTAGACCTATCAGACTTGAGTTCTGCAGAAGAGATGCGTACTCGATTGAAAGAAAAGGTTTATTCGACTTCTGTTGGAGAGTGGATTATTGGGGAAGGGTGGAACGAAAACAATTTTGTCGACCGTAAAATTTTTCATCGCTTCGAACTTGATGAGCTTGCATCCCATCACCCAATGATGTTAACTCGAATTTGCAGGCACGCAATTCTCGCAAATACAAAGGCATTAGAACTAGCAGGAATTAAGGAGGATACACCTGATCCTCCTGGAGGTGTAGTTGTTCGGGATGCGAATGGATCACCGACCGGTTTTTTACTCGATACTGCCCAGGATCTTGTCAAAAATGTCATCCCAAAAGTAACTGAAGAATACATTGAACGTGCTCTTCGAACATCCGTGAATGATTTAACCCGACTTGGTTTGGTTGGTGGTCATAGTGAAGATTTAAATTATTACGGAGGATTTGAACGAACACATCAATCGTTCTTACGTGTGATCGGTCAGGATTTAAGTAAATTTAAAGTCAATCTATTGGTGCATCATGAAGTTGTAGATGATATGCATTCCAAAGGTTATCAACATGGTTACGGCAATGGTTATGTGGAATTTGGTGCCATGAAAATATTTGCTGACGGCGCACTTGGAGGGAGAACAGCATATTTAAGTAAACCTTATAATGATATGCCTGATACATATGGGGTTGCGATCCATTCATTGACTGGATTAAAGAAATTAGTTCGTAAAGCTCGCTCCTATCAAATGCCTGTTGCTATACATACGATAGGTGATTTGGCACTCGAATATGCCCTGTATGCCGTTGAAGAATATCCGCCATCTGATGGACTTCGAGATCGATTTGTCCATGGTCAGGTACTACGTCCAGATCTTATTGAACGATTGAAAAAGGTACCAGTTGTGATTGATATACAACCACACTTTGTAGCATCAGATTTTCCATGGGTGATTGAACGTCTTGGAGAAGAAAGAATGAATTACAGCTTTGCCTGGAAAACGATGATTTCTGAAGGAATTCCTTGTGCAGCTGGTTCTGATGCTCCAATCGAAACAGCAAATCCACTTTTAACAATATATGCTGCTGTGATGAGGAAAAAATCTGGCGATGCACATGAAGGATATTATCCAAATGAAAAGCTCACGGTTTATGAGGTTGTTGAGCTTTATACTAAGGGGAGTGCTTACGCTGTCGGAAAAGAAAATAGTATGGGAATGATCAAAAAGGGATTTAGCGCAGATTTTACCATCCTATCCGAAGACTTATTCAAGATAAACCCGGAACATATCCCATTTGTAAAAGTAATGCATACCGTAATCAACAATGAGATCGTGTACACTAACAATTAGATTCCGATAAAGAAGAGGAGTAGGGCAGACAAATCAGCCCCGCTCCTCTTTACTGTTGAACACGAATTATAAGAAACTTCGTTTAACTTTATGCCAAAAAGAATTATCTTTTAACTTAACAGTCTTGATCCGTTTATCCGTTAATTGTATTCGGATAAACTGACTGTTTCGGATACTTAGTGCTTCATTATCCATACCGATAATCGGAAACGTATTGCCGTCGTTAACCATCCTTATTTCTAAAGTCCGCTGGTTACTTAGAATGAAAGAGGAACCTAGTGTACGATAATGGTTATTGTTTATTGAAGCAACCTCACTTATCTGCATACAAGGAAGTTTTGGGTCCACGATGGATCCATTTAGTGATTTATTATAACCCGTACTTCCGGTCGGTGTTGAGATCACCATTCCGTCCCCTTTAAATCTCTCGAAAAATAATTCATCAATGTAGAGATCAAGTGATAAAGTCTTGATAATACCAGATCGGATTGAACATTCGTTTAAACAATAGAATGAGGCATCCTTATCGATTTGAACTTGGATGGTTGGGTATCGTCGTACTTCGATTTGCTCATTCATCATTGCATCGAGCATTCCTGATATATCGTCTAGTACAAAGTCGCAGTAAAAGCCAAGCTGACCTGTGCTTACACCAACATATAGGACATCGTCTCTAAAACCGGTTTTACGAACACTTTGTAAAAAAGCACCATCCCCGCCGATACTTGCGATGATGTTTGCGTCTTCAAATTGATCAACTAGGTTAAATCCGTTATCCAGTGCAACGCTTTTTAAACGCTTAATTTTATCTTCAAAAGGTGTAGCCGTTTTATGAAAAAAATAAATGTTTTTTCGTTCAGACATTCTTTTCCTCCCTATGTGAAGTTTGAGTAAAAGTCTTCGGTACTTATAAAGATTTTCTGTACAAGTAAAGAAAGTCCGGCGGTGACAGCCTCTTCGAAGGGGCTTCCAGTGACCTTCGTGACTACCCAGGGCGCTCGCTTGCGCTTTTCTTAAGAGATAAGAAAGTATAAAATTTTGTAGGCATAGAAGTGATGTCTAGCTCCAGCGCCTAGCCACTTGGATCACTTCAGTCCTCCTGCGGCGGCAACAGCCTCCTCGTCGGTCTTCCAGTGACCTTCGTGGCTAAGCAGGGCGCTTGCGCTTTTCTTATTTTATCTTCGTTTTATCTCACCCTTTTGTCAAATCTGCTTACGCGTTTTCTTTAAAAATATGGTATTCTTGAACAGGTATTGTACATTATACCAATTAGTACAAATTCGAAGGAGGCATAAAATGAACGGAAAACGTTGGGCAGCTCTGGGGATAGCCGTCTTCTTATTTATTGGATCGGTTGTCATCAATTTTTGGTCCTCAGCTGCCACTACTAACTTTGCCAATTTTCAAGACATATTATCTGATGAGGAAAAGTTCTCGGAAGAGATCATTGAAAAAGGAAGTTCCACTAATAAGATTGCTGTACTCACGGTTCAGGGAGTCATTCAGGATACAGGTTCTGCAACATCTGTTTTCCAGAGCGCGGGTTATAATCATCGACAATTTCTTGAGATGCTCGAACACGCTGGAGAAAGTAACGATGTAGAAGGGATTATTCTTCGCGTTAATAGTCCAGGCGGTGGAGTGGTTGAAAGTGCTGAAATCCATGACAAAATTAAAGAAATTCAAAAGAAGCACGAAAAGCCTATATACATATCGATGGGAACTATGGCGGCTTCTGGAGGCTATTATATTTCAACACCTGCGGATAAAATATATGCCCACCCATCCACATTGACAGGATCCCTAGGGGTAATCATTCAATCAATGAATTATGGTGAACTAGCAGAAAAGCTTGGGGTTAAGTGGGAAACAATAAAGAGCGGAATTCATAAGGATATCCTTTCACCAACAAGGGATATGACTGAGGAAGAGCGAAATATTTTACAATCAATTGTCGATAACTCCTATGATCAATTTGTAAATGTCATCGCAAAGGGAAGAGGAATCCCAGAAGAGAAGGTTCGTGAACTAGCAGATGGCAGAGTTTACGATGGGACACAAGCTAAATCATTAAATTTAGTCGATGAATTAGGAGACCTTGAAGATACGATAAAGTCAATGAAAAAGAAACTTGGTAACTCACATCTAAAGGTTGTACGTTACGAAACTGCGGTTGGACTGGATTCATTCCTAACAATGACTGCTAATAAAGTCCTGAATCCTAACAATGATCTGCTTGGCATTCAAAAGCTGTTCAACCAAACAAATACACCACAAATTAAATATTTGTATACGGAATAGGAGGATTGTAATGGAACATTCTGTATCACAAGACGAACAATTGGAGACGGAGGAACCGTCTGATCCCATCAAACCAAAAGCAAAAGTCGGTACTTACGCAGGGTTTTGGATGAGGTTTTGGGCGTATTTGCTTGATTTAATTGTTATCGGAAGCTTATATCGAGTTGTGGTATACCCCATTTTACGCGGGTTTGAAATACCCCTCGATGAAACATCTATGTTTTCGGTTGGGGCTGTATCCACAACTATCATCTTCTTTTTGTATTTTAGCTTGCTCACACGATTTTTTGGACAGACGCTTGGAAAAATGGTCTTTGCGATTCGTGTGGTTACGAAAGACTTGAATACAAAAGTCCCATGGTCAACGATTTTGTTTCGAGAGGTGGTAGGTCGCTTTATTAGTAAGGTAACCTGGATCGGGTATATAATTACGGGTGTTACCCCCGAAAAGAAAGCACTACACGATATTTTTGCAGATACAAGAGTAATCCATACACAGAAATAGGTATTCAATAAGCCTTGTCAGTACATAATGCTGATAGGGCTTTTTTTATAGGTAAGAAAGTTTTCTTTACACGTTAAGAGGTATAGAAGCATTCCCTGAGTCTGAGGTGGAGGAAGATGTATTGGGTTATTGGAATTGGTATTGTGGTTGTGATACTCTTAACCATTATTTTAATGAGTAAAGTTCGGATTTCAGTTATATACGGGCACCAATTAGGTCGGGATAACCTACTAATTAAGGCGCAATTTCTGAAAGGACTTATTCATTATTCGTGGCAACTTCCTTTGGATGAAACAGATGTCGCTGGGGATAACGCTCAATTGCACGTTCAGACAAAGAGCGAGTTTGGCAACAAAAAAAAGGAGTCGCAAAAAGATTTTACGGTAGAAGCAGACACTCTCATTCATAGAATTGAAAAAGTCAAAGAGTATGTGGATTCCGTATATCAACTTGGTAGAATCGTTCGACGATTTTTTAAACGAATTACTTTCGAGAAACTATTATGGGAAAGCCAAATTGGAACTGGGGATGCAGCATCAACTGGTATATTTTCTGGGCTATTGTGGTCAATAAAGGGTAGTATTGCTGGGTTTCTTAGTTTCACAGCAACAATGAAAGTACCTCCTATAATTGAGGTTACTCCTTCCTTTCAAATTAATGTAGTAAATACTAGGTTTGTATGTATTTTTTCATTTCGTTTAGGACAAGCTATGTTCGCAGCGTTTCAGGTCGCAAAAAATTGGAAAGGAAGGGAACATCATGTCAGAACATCCAATCCAGGGTTTGATGCAAACAGCGATGGAAAATATTAAAGAGATGATCGATGTCAACACAATCATTGGTGATCCAGTTGAAACACCAGATGGAAGTGTCATCTTAACAGTTTCGAAGGTAGGATTTGGTTTTGCCGCTGGGGGCAGTCAGTTTAAAGCGTCCTCAGAGCAACAATCGCGTGGTGGCTCTAATGAAGGAGATTCATTGCCATTTGGTGGAGGTAGTGGTGGAGGAGTATCGATTACCCCTATTGCATTTTTGATTGTAAACTCTTCCGGGGTGAAAACGATACATCTTGATAACAGTACCCACTTATATGAACGATTACTTGATTTAGCTCCGTCAGTTGTCGATAAAATTCAAAGAATGATGAACAATAATTCACAACAGCAATCAGGTCAGCAGCAACATTCGGATCAACAACAAACACATCGAAGAACAGAACGTCGTCCGAAGCAGGACCTTGATTTTTAAAGAACATAGTTCACAAAAAGGTGGTGACTCAAATAAAGAGTCATCACCTTTTTTCTCAAGGTGGAGATACAAACGTTCTATAAGCATACATGCAACTAAGGTAATCGCCAAACTTGAAACAATATCCTGTAAAGTTTAAGATTAAACTTGTCTAGTATATATATTATTGAAGGAGTTGTTTTGACAATGGCATCCGTAACGTTTAAAGAAAACCCGATTACTCTATTAGGAAATGAAGTAAAGGTAGGAGATAATGCTCCTGACTTTAAAGTGCTAGCAAATGATTTATCAGAAGTAACGCTTGAGGACACAAAAGGCACAGTTCGTATCATTACATCTGTACCTTCCGTCGATACTGGAGTTTGTGATCAAGAAGTTCGTCGTTTCAACGAAGAAGCAGGCAACCTTGACAATGTAAACATCCTAACAATCAGCAATGACCTTCCATTCGCTCAAAAGAGATGGTGTGCAGCTGCTGGTGTAGAAAATGTACAAACTCTTTCTGATCACCGTGACCTTTCGTTTGGAAAAGCATATGGTGTTGCAATCGAAGAGCTAAGACTACTAACTCGGGCAGTCTTTGTTGTTGATAGTAATAATAAAGTAACCTATGTAGAATACGTTAGTGAAGCAACGAACCACCCAGATTATGAAGCAGCAATTGAAGCTGCAAAATCAGCAAACTAAGTAAAACCAATTAATGATACTTGGAGGAGGCTCATCAAATGAGTCTCTTTTTGCTTTTTATTTCACGTTAAGAAAGTATAAATACTTTCTATAGTATAAGTTCAACTACAGCTCTGACTTCGCCTAAAGGCTCGGCAATCGCCGAGTTTTCTTTATGTTACAATAGGCTCAGAAGAACGTATAGGAGGGCTTAGGCATGCCAGATTTTAAAAAGGTAGAAACGTTATATGAAATGTTACATAATACAGCATCGATCCTTTCCAATAAAAGCAAGAAATCTTATTTAGACACACTAATAGAAACGGGAGAGTATTTATTACAAGGTGGATTACCTGACACTTTTGACAAGCAAACAACCGAGGCGCTCTTATCTTATTACAATAAAATTCAATTTGAAGAGCTATCTAAAGAGGAAATTCGCAAAGGATTCCAACTGGCAATTTTAAAGGGAATGCAAAAAAATATGCAATCACAGCACGCTATGACACCAGATGCTGTGGCAATGTTTATGGGGTACTTGGTCAATAAAACGATCCCGAATAAAGACCGAGTCACTTTATTAGACCCGGCGATTGGAACAGGAAACCTTGTTTCAGCAATCTTAAATCAGCAAGCCAAGCCTATTTTCAGCTATGGGGCTGAAGTAGATGAAACGATGATTAAACTAGCTTATGTCAGCATGAATGCTCAAGAACAGGATATTCAGTTATATCATCAAGATAGCATACAGCCACTTATGATTGATCCAGTAGATTTGGTTGTATCAGATCTTCCTGTCGGCTATTATCCAGATGAACAGACCGCTTCGAACTATCAATTAAAAGCAGGGAGTGGACATTCTTTTTCGCACCACTTAATGATTGAACAAGCATTGAACCATACTAAAGATGGTGGCTATCTTTTTTTCATTATTCCAAACTTCTTATTTGCTGGTGATGAGTCAAAAAGGTTGAATCAATTCTTAAAGGACGAGGCTGTAATACACGGTCTGCTTCAATTACCTCTAACGATGTTTAAGAAAGAGGAACAAGCGAAAAGTATCTTCTTTTTGCAAAAGAAGGGGGAGGGAGTACGCCCACCAAAAGAAGCACTTATGGCAGAGTTGCCTAGCTTCTCAGAACCAAAGGCACTTCAGAATATAATGCTGAAGATTGATAGTTGGTTCTCGGGTTCGTTTAAGAGTTAAATTTGAGTCTTTTGAGGAATCTGAAAATAAAGAATTTAAAGGGTAAACGCTTACCCACCTTGCAGTGCATGTCCTTATGGTGGTTTAATGGAGTAGCTTAGATTCATGAGCTTCAACGACAAAGGAGATGTCGATTAATGAATAAAATACTGGCGATTAACGCTGGAAGTTCATCGCTAAAATTCCAACTGTTAACCATGCCTGAGGAAGACGTGATCACTAAAGGCCTTGTCGAACGTATCGGGCTTCAAGATAGCATTTTTACAATTGAGGTTGATCGTGAAAAGAAAAAAGAAGTGATCAATATACCTGATCACTCTGTTGCTGTCAAAATGCTCTTGGATAAATTAACAGGCTACTCGATTATTTCTTCTTATGATGAAATAACGGGTGTCGGTCATCGTGTAGTTCATGGTGGGGAGAAATTTAACGATTCTGTGCTCATTACTGATGATGTGATAAAGGAAATCGAGGAAGTATCTGAACTTGCGCCTCTTCATAACCCTGCAAATGTTGTTGGTATCAAGGCGTTCAAGGAGATTTTACCCAATATACCAGCTGTTGCTGTATTCGATACAGCTTTCCATCAAACGATGCCTGAACGCTCATTTTTATATAGCCTCCCATATGATTATTATAAAGAGTTTGGGATTCGTAAGTACGGATTCCACGGCACGAGTCATAAGTATGTGTCACAACGATGTGCTGAAATGCTTGGAAGGCCAATTGAGCAGCTTCGTCTTATCTCTTGTCATCTTGGAAATGGGGCTAGTATCGCAGCAATTGAAGGGGGAAAATCCATTGATACTTCTATGGGATTTACACCGCTCGCTGGGGTTACGATGGGAACCCGCTCTGGTAATATCGATCCCGCTCTACTGCCTTACATTATGCAGAAAACGGGTAAGACCGCAGAAGAAGTACTCAATGTCTTGAATAAAGAGAGCGGATTACTGGGGGTTTCTGGATTTTCGAGCGATCTCCGTGATATAGAGGAGAAGGCTGAGGCTGGTATTGAACGAGCGCTCCTTGCCTTAGATGTATTTGCCGGGCGCATCCATAAGTATATTGGATCCTATGCTGCTAAAATGCATGGAATCGATGCGATTATTTTTACTGCTGGAATCGGAGAAAATAGCGATGTAATCCGTGAACGAGTAATGAGAGGTCTTGAGTTTATGGGTGTGTATTGGGATCCTGCTTTAAATAAAGTCCGTGGGAAGGAAGCATTTCTAAACTACCCACATTCTCCTGTAAAAGTAATGATCATTCCTACAAACGAAGAGGTCATGATTGCAAGGGATACTGTTCGACTTTCAAGTTAAATACTGGATCAAAAAAAGGGATTGTGCTCAGCCGCAATCTCTTTTGTGTGTACAAGATTCCCAAAACAGTAGGCTAAGTTTGGTATAATGGGAAAAAAGCTGGAGGTGCTTAATTTGAACTGGACTAAGAATGACAAACAAGTTTGGTATTCCATTGAGAAATGGGAAAGGGAGTACTTTACATATTATCCATCAGATTTTAGTAAAACATATGGCAAATGGTTTGATGAAGCTTTTGATAAACTCACTCCTTCTTATAAAACCAAAAGCCTTCAAATTGTAGACAATCTACTTTTTCATCTTCATTCAATTCTTTTAAATGCCCAGTTTCAGCGGGATTCAAAAGAACGGATCTTATTATCGATACAAGCTATGAATAAGGACGTTAAAGTATGGGAAGATCTCAAGGATTGCAGAATTGAACAATTACGATATATCGCTCATCATAACGTTGCGAAACATCGGTTACTATCATTTGCTCAAGGTGGTTTAAGTGGAGCAGGAGGAATTCTGTTTCTTGGACTAGATATCCCGGCTAGTATTGCAGCTCATCTCAGATCGATTCAAGTTGTTGCCTTGTCGTATGGGTATCCCATTCATGAGCCATATGAGACAATGCTATCATTGAAGGTTTTCCATGCAGCCACATTGCCTCGTCAGCATCAGCGTCAGGCGTGGGAACAATTGATGGTTGATATTTCTGATCAACAGTTAAATCCATATTTCTTTGAGTCAGAAGAAGTCGTTGCTGACAGTCGCTGGATAAGACATTTGGTCGGTTTAGTTGGGAAAGGTACGGTTTTGTTTATGCTCCGTAAAAGACTGATTCAGGGAATACCTTTAATGGGAATGGTGTATGGAGCAGCAACAAATTATCAGCTCTCCCGTCAAATTACAGATTTCGCTAATCAATTTTATCAAAAACGATGGCTTTTAGATAAAAAACAATAAAAACGTACATATCTAGATTTTTATAATGAAGGGGTGACCTGAAAATATGGGAGCAGAAGAACACAAGCGAGAAGCGCCCAAACATGTAAACACAATGATTATAACGGTGAGCGACACACGTATAGAACAAACGGACAAAAGCGGGAATTGGATTAAAGAGGAACTTCAACAAGCAGGTCATTCGATAGTAGAGTATACCATCGTTAAAGATGAAGCAACTCTTATTGAAGAGGCGATTCGAACAGGAACATTCGATCAGAGAATTGATGTTATTTTAATTAATGGAGGGACCGGTATTGCAAAGCGGGATGTAACTGTCGAAGTGGTAAAAGAGCTCATTAGCAAAGAAATTCCTGGCTTTGGTGAACTATTCCGTATGTTAAGTTACACTGAGGATATCGGTTCTGCAGCATTGTTAAGCAGAGCAATTGCAGGTGTATATGAAAATACGGCAATCTTTTCGATGCCAGGATCAACAGGTGCGGTCAAGCTCGCGATGAATAAGTTGATTTTACCGGAGATTAGTCATGTGGTCCGGGAAATTCGAAAAGACCTTTAAGAGGTGTTCAAAAAGTCCGGTAAAAATAGCTGTCGAATTTCTTCGTTCCTTGGAAAAGGAGTACGCTTTTCCTACGTGCGAGGCGATACTAGATGATAACCCTGGTGCTCGCTCTTTGCAGGAAGTACTTTTCCACTAGAGGTACATTCATTGTGCACCTGCGTCTAACTAGATCAGGCTACCGAAGAAGGCTTCCTAGGTGCAAGGCAACAATGATGTATTCCAAGTAGTCGCCTTTCTCGTGATTTTCGCGCTTCGGGCTCACACGAGGTGAGTCAGTTCAACGTTGTAACAGGACGTTACGAATTTAGTTGAACTTCACATATCGCGGCTCTTTTTGTCCTCCTTTTTGAACACGTACTTGAAGACCAAAAGCTAGGTGGAACAGAGAAGGAGCGACCCGACATCTCCTTTTTACACGTTAAAAAAGTATATAAATACTTTCTGTAGTATAAGCGCAACTAAGGCGATCGCCAGCGCTAAGGCTTGGCACTAGCCAAGTTTTCTTTATCGATGTTTTGGGTCAGCTCCTACCATAGTTGATTCTTTTATAAGATTAATGGTGGACTTTCATTGACACATGGTTCTGGGTACGATACCAGATCCATAGGTCATTGATAATTGATGCAAGTTCCGCTATGTCAGAATTTAGACGACAGGAGAGTTCGAAGTTCTCCTCTATATTCAATTGCTCCTGTTTTTGGTTGATTTCTATTTCAAGATCCTTAATTCGATCCGGAATCATTCCACGTATGTTTTCCCATTCAGATAAGATGGCTTCTTGTGTATATTTAGATTGATTTTCCCATATATCGTCAAACTCTGGTAATTTAATACCTAACCGTTGATCGTAAACGAATGAACTAGTCATTTCCACGATTCCCCCATTCTCGTACCATTGTACAAAAAAATCTTCAAACGTTCCATTGCTAATCTACCCATTCCATAAAAAATTCCCGATATTTGGAGCAAATACCGATCTGATGTGCACACATACTAAGTATAAACCGTAATCCAAAGGAGGTATTGATTTGCCACGACAAGAGAAGAAACCTCAAACATACGAATTCGACGAAAATGGTGAGATGGCTGTACAGCAACAGATCATGGATTCTTACCAAAGTGGTGTTATCGACCAAGAAAGTCAAAACCAAACATTTGCAAGCAAACGCGATCAAAACAAGTTGCGATAAATTGGACAGGGTGCGGGCTCCTTTTCGGTGTCCAAACCCTTGCTTATAAATGACTTTTTTACACGTTTGAAAAAGAAAATTTTTATGCAAAGATACAAGGTACAGCTCCATCGCCCAGGTTTGTAACTCGATTGAAAAGATTTTTCTTTTTCTTTTTCGAAATTGGTGTTATCTTTAAATTGGCATTCACTTGAGTGGAGGAAACATTGGCTTAAAATATTGAGGATTTGTCTGATTTAGGAGGTCGTACTTATTATGCGTATTGGAGTACCAATGGAAGTTAAGAATAACGAAAACCGTGTTGCTATGACACCCGCAGGCGTGGTCAGTCTTGTTACTGCTGGACATCAAGTATATATTGAACGAGATGCTGGCCTAGGCTCTGGTTTTACGAATGAACAGTATCAAGAAGCGGGTGCAGAAATTGTAGAAACCGCAATAGATGCTTGGAGCATGGATATGGTTATGAAGGTAAAAGAACCGTTAAAGGAAGAGTATCAATATTTCCGTGAGGATTTGATCCTTTTTACATACCTACATCTTGCAGCAGAACCAGACTTAACAAAAGCGTTAATTGATCATAAAGTTGTTGGTATCGCCTACGAGACTGTTCAATTACCGAACCGTAGCTTACCGTTACTAACACCGATGAGTGAAGTGGCTGGAAGAATGTCTACCCAAATTGGTGCACAGTTCCTTGAAAAGCCACATGGCGGAATGGGGATCTTATTAGGTGGAGTACCCGGTGTTAGACGTGGAAAGGTTACTGTTATTGGTGGAGGAGTCGCAGGAACGAATGCAGCGAAAATTGCTGTTGGGCTTGGTGCAAGTGTGACTGTCATCGACTTAAACCCTGAGCGCCTCCGACAGTTGGATGATATTTTTGGTTCTGACATTAATACACTCATGTCGAACCCTTTAAATATTTCTGAGGCTGTTATGGAATCTGATTTAGTTATTGGTGCAGTTCTAATTCCTGGTGCTAAAGCTCCTAAGCTTGTCAGTGAAGAAATGATTAAATCAATGAGAAAAGGTTCTGTACTCGTCGATATTGCGATCGACCAAGGCGGTCTTTTTGAAACAACAGATCGGATTACTACACACGATAATCCAACGTACGAAAAGCATGGAGTTGTACATTATGCAGTTGCGAATATGCCAGGTGCCGTTCCACGTACCTCGACCATTGCGTTAACGAATGTCACTGTACCATATGCATTGCAAATTGCTAACAAAGGATATGTTCAGGCTTGTACAGAAAATGAAGCGCTACTTAAAGGAATCAATACACTAGATGGATTTGTAACGTATAAAGCTGTTGCAGAAGCACATGGCTTAGAATATAAGGATTCCAAACATATAGTTATATAAAGAAAACTTGGCTAGCGCCAAGCTTTAGCGCAGGCGATCGCCTTAGTTGCGCTTATACTATAGAAAGTATTTTTATACTTTCTTAATGTGTAAAAAAGGGAGACGGATCGTCTCCCTTTTTTTATTCGATTATTAAGAGTTCCTTCGAGAACTTTGTAAGTGTTACATAGCCTTCAGATGTTACGACAATATCATCCTCAATTCTCACGCCTCCGACGTTTGGCACATATACGCCAGGTTCGAGCGTGTAAACCATCCCTTCTTGCATGGACTCATTATTCATGTCACTCATGGATGGATACTCATGAACATCGATGCCTAAACCATGGCCGATTCGGTGAAGAAAGTATTCTCCATATCCTTTTTCGGTAATATGATCTCTTGCTATTTTGTCTAAATCACCGATTCGGGTTCCTGGTTTACTAATATCCAGTGCCTTTTGTTGTGCATCTTTTACAATATTATAGATCTCTTTTTGTTGCTCATTAATGCTTTTATAAGCGACGGTTCTTGTAATATCCGAACAGTATCCTTTATGGACAACCCCCAGGTCAAATAGGACCATATCACCTGGCTTTAATGTGCGATCTCCAGGTTTACCATGTGGAAGGGCGGATTTATCTCCAAATAAGACCATTGTTGAGAAAGACATCCCGCTTACGCCTTTTTTCTTTAATTCATATTCGATTTCTGCGATAATTTCTACTTCTGCTTTTCCTTCTTCTAACGCACTCACACCGACTTCAACCCCGAAGTCAGCCAGCTCTGCAGCCTCGCCCAGGATCTTCAATTCATCTTCGTCCTTGACAACACGGAGTTGATTGACACATTCTTCTATACCAGTTAGCTTTGCATTAGGGTAAATGGATTGAAGCGCCATTGCACGTTCATAGTTAAGGTGTTCTTGTTCAATTGCAATAGAGTCAGCTTTGTTACCTTGATGTTCTAGTAATTCAGCTTTCAATTTTTCCCAAGGGTTTTCAGAATCGTTATAATCAACGATCGCATATTTCCACCCTGCATCTCTCGCTTGACTGCTTTCCATAGCTGGACAGACAAGGATTGGATCTTTATCTGGAAATAGACAAATTCCTAATAGACGTTCATGTGGTTCACAATAAAATGTTGAAAAGTAATAAACATTAGCTGTAGAGTTTACAAAAGCAAGGTCAATATTTTGCTCCTTCAACCAATGCGATGCACTCTTTAATCGTTGATTCAATGGTTTCACATCCCTTATTGATAATAGGCTGTATTTCTGTAACAACCATAACATATCTATTGTATAGGATATTCCCTCCTGTTTAAAGAAAAAGGGGTGTAGAGCATAGTGGTAGACGGGTATACACACTATAAGTTCTCTATAGGGTAATTACTGTACATCGCTAGAAGGAAAATAGCAGAAATAATCGAATGTTGTATACAGAATTCTTTTTAGAAATGAATGAATGAGGAGAGATAAACATGAATGTAACGTATTATGGACACTCAGTTGTTGGGATTGAGGCAAACGGAAACTCAATTTGGATTGATCCTTTTATTTCAGGAAATGAACAGTGTCACTTGAGGGCGGATGAAATCAATGCAGACGTTATCTTATTAACTCATGGGCATAATGACCATGTCGGTGACACTGTGGACATTGCAAAACGGTGTAACTCTCTTGTCGTCGCACCCTTTGAACTAGCCAATTATATTGGATCAAAAGGAATAGAAACTCATCCGATGCACATAGGTGGAGCATATGAGTTTGATTTTGGCACCGTAAAGTTTACTCAGGCTTTCCATGGTTCAAGCTTTACGGAGGAAGATGGTTCAGTCGTATATACGGGAATGCCAGCAGGAATTTTATTTAGTGCAGAAGGAAAAACAATTTATCATGCAGGTGATACCGCCTTGTTTTCTGATATGAAAATGATCGGGGAAAGAAACCGAATTGAATTAGCCTTCTTACCAATTGGAGACAACTTCACAATGGGACCGGAGGATGCGTCTGTTGCGGCAAGTTGGCTAAGGGCGAAAAGCGTTGTGCCTATTCACTACAATACGTTTCCGGTTATCGAGCAAGACCCTGAAGCGTTTGTTGATCGCTTGGAAGGGAAAAAAGGTATTGTGTTAAAGTCCGGTGAATCCATCGAATTGTAGTATCCAAATTATTAACGGCGAATTTTGAACCGTTTATACTACAATTATCTTCTTACTCCCTGAGTTAATGCATATGGTTTATATAACGGGCTAAGACAATCTTACGCGTTAAAAAATAAATCGGGGGAGTGGAAAAGATGAAGAATCGGATCCTACTGTCGTTATTACTTGCTCTAGCACTTGTCTATTTTGCTGTACCGTATTTGCCTGAAATGGGGACAGGTTTAAACTCTATGTTCTCGTTTTTATGGTTAGCATTCGCATTCCTTGTTATTGGAGGTAACTTTTCTACGTTGCTATTTGGAAAAGTTCGTGCTAATCAGACACACGTTCTGCGTAGAAAGCGTATTGCAGTGAACCGAAAACGAATTAGAGAATATTGAAATGTATGGTTTACCCTTAGTATAATAGGAAAGACTTAGCAAAAAGATTGTTGAGCGGACAGATGGAAAGTTTGGTGAAAAGATGCCGACAAAGCATGAACAAATTTTAGAATATATCGATAAACTTGAAATTGGTAGTAAGATTTCAGTAAGACAAATTGCTAAAGCTCTTTCTGTTAGTGAGGGAACCGCCTATAGGGCAATTAAAGACGCTGAAAATCAAGGATCTGTGAGTACGATTGAGCGGGTAGGAACGATACGAATTGAGAAGAAGCGCAAGGACAATATTGAAAAGTTAACCTTCGCTGAAGTTGTAAATGTGGTCGATGGTCAAGTGTTAGGCGGAAGGAAAGGGTTGCACAAGACACTGAACAAATTCGTAATTGGAGCGATGAAGCTTGAAGCGATGATGCGTTATGTAGACCCTGATAGTTTACTGATTGTCGGAAATCGGACAAAAGCTCACGCACTCGCCTTAAAAGCGGGTGCGGCTGTTTTGATTACGGGTGGATTTGAAGCCGATGAGAGTGTGACAAGACTTGCGGATGAGCTTGAATTACCCGTTATCACAACTAGTTACGATACATTTACGGTCGCTACGATGATTAACCGGGCAATTTATGATCAGTTAATCAAAAAGGAGATTGTTCTCGTTAGTGATATTACTACTCCTGTTTCGGTAACGAATTATTTGACAACAAGTGACTCTATAGCAACATGGTATGAATTAAACGAAATTTCTGGGCACAGTCGTTTTCCTGTAGTGGATCAGTCAATGCGTGTTGTTGGGGTCATTACTTCCAAAGACATTATTGGTATCGAACATCGTGTATCGATTGAGAAAGTCATGACAAAACACCCCTTAACTGTTCAGGGAACGACATCTGTAGCAAACGCAGCACATATGATGATTTGGGAAGGGATTGAACTATTACCTGTCATTGATCATCAACAAATGCTACAAGGAATTATCAGTCGGCAGGATGTCCTTAAAGCGTTGCAAATGATACAGAAACAGCCACAGGTAGGAGAAACCTTCGATGACTTAATTACAAGCCACATACAAGACATTGAAGATGAGAATGGAACCACATTTGCTTGTGAGGTTACACCGCAGATGACAAGTTACTTAGGAACGCTTTCATATGGTGTGATGACTACTCTTGTTTCAGAGGCTGGTAGCAGGGCATTGAGGAAACAGAAAAAGGGAGACCTTGTCATAGAAAACATCACACTTTATTTTCTTAAGCCAGTCCAGATGGAGAGTAAGCTGCTCATACAGCCTAAAATACTAGAGCTAAGCAGACGTTATGGAAAAGTTGATGTGGAAATTTATCATCGTGGAGAGGTTGTAGGAAAAGCATTAATGATGGCCCAGTTAATCGATC
The DNA here is from genome assembly GCF_024609785.1 of Pseudalkalibacillus decolorationis. Lineage (GTDB taxonomy): Bacteria > Bacillota > Bacilli > Bacillales > Fictibacillaceae > Pseudalkalibacillus > Pseudalkalibacillus decolorationis. The sequence goes on along the minus strand of NZ_JANHJQ010000001.1, from coordinate 384,040 downwards.
GGAATCTTTAGGAGGAGGTTCAAAAAGTCCGGATATCCTCCTTTTTGAACATCCTCTTTAAGTGAATCTCGTTAACTGAGCCGAAAATGTTGAGACTATGAATTTTCAGTTTCCTTAATAGCAAAAGGCAAAAAATACTTATAGGCTTTGTAGCCGAGGAAAATATTAAATATACCCAACACGAGGAATAGCCCACCAATTACAAGGTCGAATGTAGATTCATAAATAAACAATCGATTTAATCCAAACATAGAGATAAAGGTACCAAGGGCAATGTTTGCTTTCGCCTTAGTCCATTTCTTTAAGTAGGGAGCTTTCGTTCTCCATTCTTTAACTTTATAAAATATGTAAACAACTAATGATACAATGATGATGACGACTAATGCAGGCATTATTCTTCCTCCAGATCTTATATTCGTTCGATACCCATTGTAAAGGACTTTATAAGAAAAATCTATAAATAGGAATGAACATTACGTTACAGAAAAAACATACATAAAAAGGAGAACAAAATGAAAGACAAAATCATAAAGAAAATAGAAGAATACGATACAATTATTATTCACAGACACGTACGGCCGGACCCAGATGCTCTTGGATCACAAGGCGGCTTGTCCGAAATTCTGAAACAGAATTACCCCGAAAAAAGGATTTATGTAGTAGGTGAAGATGAACCATCTCTATCGTTTATGATGAAAATGGATGACATTAAAAAGGATGCTTACCAAGGTGCATTAGTCATTGTGTGTGATACAGCTAATGAAGCTCGTATAAGTGATTCTCGTTTTTCTTTAGGAGATTATTTAATTAAAATTGATCACCACCCTAATGAAGACAAGTATGGTAATTTAATATGGGTTGATACAAATGCAAGCAGTGTAAGTGAAATGATTTATGAGTTTTACCTACATGGAAAAGAATATAATCATTTTAAGCTTACAGAGAAGGGTGCTGAATTACTATTTACCGGAATCGTAGGGGATACGGGAAGGTTTTTATATTCAAATACGACTGAAAAAACGATGCATTATGCCGGTGAGCTAAAAAATTTCAATTTTAATAGTGCTGACATTTATGAAGAGATGTATAAAGTGCCGATGAATGTTGCCCGTTTGAATGGTTATGTATTATCAAATTTTAATTATATTGATCCAGGAGTAGGGTATATCTATTTGTCAAAAGAAGTGATGGAAGAGTTCCAAACAACCCCAACGGAATCGTCGCTTCTTGTGAATACGTTTTCCAATGTGGATGGGCTTAAAGCTTGGGTGTTTTTTGTTGAAGAGCCGGATCAAATTCGCGTACGTTTTCGATCGAAAGGGCCAATTGTCAATACAATCGCAGCAAAGTATAATGGGGGCGGACATCCGATGGCTTCGGGAGCAACCGTTTATACAATTGAAGAAACAAAACAGATCATTCAAGACTTAGTCGAGGTATGTAAGTAGGAAAAGGGTAAATAAGAAAAGCGCAAGCGCCCTGCTTAGCCACGAAGGTCACTGGAAGACCGACGAGGAGGCTGTTGCCGCCGCAGGAGGCCTGAAGTGATCCAAGTGGTTGGGCGCTGAAGCTGGACATTACATCCATGCCGCAAACTTTTATACTTTCTTTACTCATAAAGAAAACTTGGCAAAGCCAAGCCTTTGGCGCCGGCTGAGCCTTAGTTGCGCTTATACTATAGAAAGTATTTTTATACTTTTTTAACGTGTAAAAAAGGGCGATCGAGCATAGTGAAATCCGGCCTACTCCATTTGATGTCACATCAATCATGGTTGATGTGCCGGGCTCCTATGCTGATTGCCCTTACTTTTTACCGAGAAAGTTTTGTAAATAGAAAGGTTAAGGCTTAACTGGGGTAAACCAGGAACCAAGTTCTGTCACGTCCTCTTCAATATCGATGTTTAAGATGGCTGCTTCCTTTTTAATTAATGCAGCAACTTCTTTCGTTTCAGCGAATGCAGAGTATCCATTACGAAGTTTTTCAACCTTAACTCTTGCCATTTCTTTTCGATTGATAATCATACACATTCCCCTTTACAAATCTTCTTTATTCCTATTGTATACGATGGACTGGCTGTTTGCGAATCATCCTGCCTAAATGTCTCACAATTGTCAAAAAACGAGCTTACTTCACCCGTTCAACATTTAGGGTTAGTCGTAATGTTGTATAAAGATGCATTTGAACAACTTTAACCTCGAATTTATCCTTATCAATTAGGAAAGTTTTATTTTCTAAGGCTCTAACGAGTAATTGACTATTTTGAGCAACTGATTCGATATCTTTCGCGAGCACATCATGGAGTTCTTGGGTAATACTGTTCTTTAGGTCAAGTAATGTTAAACCTTTTAACTCGACTTTATCTTTGTTTAAAATAATAACATCTATTTCCTGCACAGTAAGATTTTTTTTGATTTCTTTGTTCTTCTCATCATACTCAGCTTCAAAGTGTTCGTTTTTATCCTTCAGCTCACTAATCCTTGCATCTCTTTCTTCTATTTTCGTTAAATAAAACTCCTGAAGTCCTCCAAAGCTTAATAAGAAGAAGAACCAACCGAGAATAAAGCCAATCACGATTCCAGCGAAAAAACGTTGATAACCTTTGCGTCTGTGAAGGGGAGGGATTCTCATGTGCTATTCCTCCTGCGTAATCCATTGAATTATGACCTGTCCAGTGTTTGCACCGAGTAAAGCAGCGATAATATATATGATTTGATTGAAAACCTCGATAAAGGAGCCTCCTAGAAAGCTACGTTCAAAATGATTGATTGCATCAAATGTACCTCCAATAGCAGCTACAATCGCCCATATTTTCAAACTCTTTGATAATTGGTGCATGGAAAAGAAGGGTGGTTTACCGATTAACATCATTCCGATGGCACCGATCAAACAACCGCCGAGTATTATGCCAAATGCAACAAAAAAGTAAATGATAATCGTTGATACGAATTTGCTTTCCAACATTTCAATCCCACCCTTATCCGTATCTCATCCAAACCTCTCTGTTTTATAATTATGGACAACCGCTCTTAAGTATGCTTGATTTATTGTGATGTTAAACTTGTTTATAATAGAACTTAGAATATTAAAATGGTGTTTACTTGATTTTGGAAAAACATTTAAGGAGGTGGACCATGAGCTTTGTACATCTTCATGTTCACAGTGAATACAGCTTACTTGATAGTGCTTGCAGGATCGATCAGTTAATTGACAAAGCGGTGCAGCTAGGCATGGGCTCATTAGCGATTACGGATCGTAACGTAATGTATGGAATCCTCCCTTTTTATAAGGCTTGTTTATCGAAAGGGATTAAGCCAATCCTTGGACTTGAAGTCGACTTACAAGTAACTGAAGACAATGAGGTGGAGAAGGATGAACCTTATCAGTTATTGTTGTATGCAGCAAACAACGAGGGATATCGTAACCTTATTGAACTAAGCTCTATTGCAAAAAGCAATGGATTACTTCGAGTTCAAGATATGCTCAATCGAAATGATGGCTTATTAGCAATCTCCTCTGGTGAGTATGGTGTTATTCAAAGGCTTCTAAGTAAGAATGAAAGTGAACAGGCAATAAGATTTAACGACTACTTTGGACGTTTATATAAAAAGGGCTTTTATTTAGGGATTGAAGATCATGGATTAGCAAGAGAGAAAGAACTCAACCTCCATCTTATTCAGTTTTCAAAAGAAAGGGATACGCCTCTTGTTGCGATGAACGAAATCCTGTACATAAACGAGGAAAATGCCCAAGCTTATGATGCATTGCAAGCAATTAAACATGGCAAGATGTTAACTGAATTGGAGGAGCAACGATTTCGAACGAATCAGTATTATTTCAAAAGCTCAGATGAAATGGAGAAGCTTTTCACACGACTTCCAGCAGTGTTAAGTGCGACAGCGGAAATTGCGAATAAATGCAATGTGAACATCGAGTTCGGAAACTATATCCTGCCTAGATTTCCGGTTCCCGATCATACGTCAAGCTCTTCCTATCTAAGAACCTTATGTGAGCAAGGGCTTATTGAACGGTATGGTAATCAACCGTCAGAAATCACTGTGGAACGATTATCCTATGAGCTTGGGGTCATTGACAGCATGGGCTTTAGTGATTATTTTTTAATTGTCTGGGACTTTATGAAATATGCGCGTGACAATGGAATTTTAACAGGTCCAGGACGGGGATCAGCAGCAGGATCTCTTGTTTCATACACGTTGCAAATCACACAGGTAGACCCAGTTGAACATGATCTATTATTTGAACGATTTTTAAATCCGGAACGAGTCACGATGCCAGACATTGATATTGATTTTCCAGATACAAAAAGGGATGATGTCATTCAATATGTCGCCGAAAAATATGGTCATGACCATGTTGCTCAAATTATTACATTTGGTACCTTAGCAGCTAAGGCAGCTATTCGTGATGTTGGACGAGTCTTGAATCTCGGTCAGAATTTAATTGATCGCATTGCGAAAATGATCCCCTCTCGACCTGGTATTACCCTAGAAAGGGCTTTAGTGGAATCCCCTTCTTTAAAAAGGACAATAGAGCAGTCCAGTGAAGCATCTGAGCTCTGGGCGATATCCAAAACAATCGAAGGATTACCAAGGCATGCTTCAACTCATGCTGCAGGTATTGTTATTAGCGATAACCCATTAACAGAGGTTGTTCCGATACAAGAAGGAAATGAAAAATTAGCATTAACCCAGTATACTATGGATGGGCTTGAAGCTATTGGGTTATTGAAGATGGATTTCCTAGGATTACGTAACTTATCACTTATAGAAGATATATTGAATGTAATTAAAGAAGATATAGGGCAAACGCTCCAACTGAATCACATTCCTTTTGATGATAAAAATACATACAAACTATTGAGCGAAGGGGATACAACCGGAATATTTCAGCTGGAATCTGATGGTATGCGCAAAGTTCTTCGGAAATTAAAACCATCTGAATTTGAAGACATCGTTGCAGTAAATGCTTTGTATCGACCGGGACCAATGGAAAACATACCTGTTTATATCGAAGGGAAACATGGTAACCGGATGGTTCATTATCCACATCCTGATCTCAAATCTATACTTGAAAAAACTTATGGGGTTATCGTATACCAGGAACAGATATTACAAATTGCCTCGAAAATGGCGGGCTTTTCTCTTGGAGAGGCGGATCTACTACGTAGGGCAGTCAGCAAGAAAAAAGCTGACGTGTTACACGAGCAACGGGAACACTTTGTCAATGGTGCACTTGAAAAGAGGTATACTTCAGAAACATCCAACAAGGTCTATGATTTAATTGTCCGATTTGCCAATTATGGATTTCCACGATCCCATGCGGTTGCATACAGTGTTATTGCCTATCAGCTTGCCTACTTAAAGGCCAATTACTCGACTTATTTTATGGCTGAACTCTTAACTAGCTCAATTGGAAACCAAAGTAAAGTAGCGGCGTATCTTAGTGAGGCACGGCAAAGAGAAATGACCGTGCTGCCCCCATCAATAAATAAAAGTCAACTCGGTTTTCAGGTTGATAATGGGGCGTTGCGAATTGGGTTGCTCGTTATCAAAAATGTCGGAGTGCGGGTAATTGAATCAATTCTTGAAGAACGAAAGCAAAGGGGTAATTACCGGGACTTATTTGATTTATGCAGACGTGTATCATTAAAGGTTATAAATAAACGGACCCTTGAGTCACTCGTGCTTGCCGGATGCATGGATGAATTTACAACAAATCGTGCACAATTACTCGCTACATTAGATAGTGCTCTTGAACATGGTGCTAAAATTCAAAAATCAGAAGAAGATGGGCAGTTTGATCTATTCCCAAATGAAATGGAACAGGCGTCACCTATTTATGCTTCTGTGCCGCCATTTCAGGAAAAGGAGAAACTCCAGTTTGAATTTGAGGCACTTGGCTTTTATTTATCTGGACATCCTATAGAACAATATAAAGAATTATTATCGGATTATAATCGGAGCTTAATTAGCCGGTTGAGCGATGAGCAACATAGATTACGAGTAGGGGCACTTGTTACAAAGGTTAAATCAATCAAAACAAAAAAAGGGGATTGGATGGCTTTTGTAAGTTTGAGTGATGAATCTGGAGAAATTGAAGGAATTATTTTTCCAAAAACGTATCGAACATATGGGGACTGTTTTGAAGTGGGAAGTTTTTTATTAATCGAGGGAAACGTTGATGCTAAGGATGATTTGAAACTAATCATTGAAAAAGCAGTAAATCTTCACACTTTAAAAACACCTAGTCAAAACAAGAAGACAAAACTGTTTTTGAAGGTCGAAACGAAGAAGCAAGATGAAGGTGCTCTGCATAATATCCAAAAGATTGTACTTCAATATCCGGGGAACACCGAGGTTATTCTATTTTATGAGCAAAGCAGTAAGACGGTCCGATTGTCCAAAGAATATAGTATTGACCCGATTGCCGATTGTATTATAAAGTTAGAGTCATTACTTGGACCGAAAAATGTCGTTTTAAAATGACGTATTATTTCTTTACACGTAGTATAGGTTTGTTATAATTAATGAGTCAAAAGGTGGTCAGACCACCTTGGATTGTATCGGACAAGCATCAAACAAATTTATTCATATGAATGGAAAAAGGCTTTTCGAATATAGCCATTACTTAAATTGAAGCCTAAAAGAATAAGGGAGATGAACCTATGTCTGTTTCTCGGGAAGAAGCACTGCACATGCATAGAGTAAACCAAGGTAAGCTAGAATCTAAATCAAAGGTTCCCGTGAGAAACGCTCGGGATCTAAGCCTCGCATACTCTCCAGGTGTAGCAGAGCCTTGCAAGGAAATTTATGACGATAAAAACAGAGTTTACGAATATACGATGAAGGGGAACACTGTTGCTGTTGTGTCTGATGGAACTGCTGTACTTGGCCTGGGAAATATTGGCCCTGAGGCAGCTCTTCCAGTTATGGAAGGAAAAGCGGTGCTATTTAAAAGTTTTGCAGGCGTCGATGCTTTTCCAATTTGCTTAAGTACAACCGATGTAGACCAAATCGTACAAACGGTTAAGCTACTTGAACCGACATTTGGTGGGGTAAACTTAGAAGATATTGCTGCACCGAACTGTTTTGTTATTGAAGAACGGTTGAAGAAAGAGACGAATATCCCAATTTTTCATGATGATCAACATGGTACAGCAATCGTTACGGTTGCCGGCCTTGTGAATGCATTAAAGGTAACAAAAAAGTCGATGTCATCGATAAAAGTTGTTGTAAACGGTGCTGGTTCAGCTGGTATTGCCATCATAAAACTGTTAAATCGTTTTGGTGTCAAAGATATCATTATGTGTGACTCTAAAGGTGCTATTTATGAAGGGCGTTCATATGGGATGAACCGAGTTAAGACTGAAGTGGCACACTTTACGAATAGACAACAGGTTGAAGGCTCGCTTGAGGAAGCTGTAAAAGGAATGGATGTATTCATAGGTGTTTCGGTTGAAGGAGCACTTACACCAGATATGATCCAAAGTATGAATGACAATCCCATTATTTTTGCAATGGCTAACCCTGTTCCAGAGATTATGCCAGATAAAGCCAAAGAAGCAGGGGCGAAGGTAATTGGAACAGGTCGATCTGACTTTCCTAACCAAGTAAACAACGTGCTCGCATTTCCGGGAATCTTTCGGGGTGCGCTAGATACAAGATCCACTCATATTAACGAGGAAATGAAAAAGGCAGCAGTCTATGCAATTGCCGAATTAATTGATATTAACGATTTGTCAGAGGATTACGTAATCCCGGGACCTTTTGATCCGAGAGTCGCCCCAGCCGTAGCTGCAGGGGTTGCGAAGGCAGCAATGGAAACAGGGGTAGCGAGAATTAAAGTGGATCCTGAAGAAATATCTGAGAAAACACGTAGGCTTGCAATCATCGATGAAGATTAGGCAATCAATCGGTAAAGCAGGTGGTGGATAACATGACAACAAAACCGAGGGAAAAAGTATTTATCGAAATCCTTAAACGTTTAAAGTCGATCATGTTGAGCGATCAGCTGCAAGCCGGTGATAAATTGCCATCTGAACGTGAGCTATCGGAAAGACTTAATGCTGGAAGATCTTCCGTACGAGAAGCTCTCCGTGCCATGGAACTTCTCGGGCTAATAGAGACAAGACAGGGCGAAGGTACTTACATTAAAGAAGCGAGAAGACACAGACTCGTTGAGGTGCTAGCTTCTTTTATCTTAAATGACGACACTGCAAAAAGTGAGCTTGCAGAAACAAGAAGCATAATTGAAAAAAACGCGATAATCCTTGCGTCTGATAGAAGGACGGATACCCAGTTAGATGTGCTAGAGCAGTCTGTCCAGAAAATGAGAGAACAACGTGTAATTGAGGATTTTGGCAGAGTCGATCGTAATTTTTTCCAAAAAGTGATGGAAGCTGCTCACAACTCTCTCCTACAACGATTATGGATTGAACTTATTGAGTATGACTATACTTCATTTCCAAGGGAACATTCGTATTCCCTTACAGACTATGAAAAGATATTATTGATGATTAAAAACGGTATTGAGCTTGAACAGTTTGAAAAGCTTGAACGTTTCCGAACATAAATAGTGAAAGTTATTTAGGGGATTCATGGAGGTGCAAGAACTTGTTAAAAGACCTGTTTGCAAAAAAACGTAAGTATGCAACGATACCCTCTGAAAGATTAAAGCAGGACGTACCAGAAGGCATCATGACCAAATGTCCAGAATGTAAGGCGATCATGACTACAAAAGAGTTAAACAAAGCTTTGAAGGTATGCATTTCCTGCGGCCATCATTTTCGAATGACAGCACAGGAAAGAATCGGAATCACAGTCGACAATGATACGTTTGAGGAATTGTATCAAGGAATGAAAACAGAAAACCCACTCGACTTTCCTGATTATCTTGAACGAATCGAAAAGGACCGTACCAAAACAGGAATTAATGAAGCTGTTGTTACTGGTAAGGGTTCAGTTGGTGGAAATCCAGTTGTTTTAGCAGTAATGGACGCCCACTTCCGAATGGGGAGTATGGGATCTGTTGTGGGTGAGAAAATTACTCGCGCAATTGAGTTAGCGACTGAAGAAAGAAAACCATTTCTTATATTTACTGCTTCTGGTGGTGCTCGTATGCAAGAGGGTGTATTAAGTTTAATGCAAATGGCTAAAACAAGTGTTGCACTTAGACGCCATCATGAAGAGGGTTTATTATTCATTTCAATTATGACACATCCTACTACGGGTGGGGTTTCTGCAAGCTTTGCATCGGTTGGGGATTATAATTTCGCTGAACCCCGAGCGCTCATAGGTTTTGCAGGTCGACGGATTATTGAGCAAACCATTCGGCAGGATCTACCAGATGACTTTCAAACATCTGAATTTCTTTTGAAGCATGGACAATTGGATGGTGTTATCCATCGTTCAAAGCTAACATCAACACTAACAACGATATTGGATATTCATCAGACAGGAGGTGAAGAGTAATGGTTGGAGAATTAGATTTTGAACGGCCAGTAGTTGAATTAAGAAACAAAATTACTGAATTGAAGACATTTATGGATGAAAAAGGGATTGATCTGTCTGATGAAGTTCAACGACTAGAAGAACGCCTAGAAAAGGTCGAGAAAGAGGTTTACGGGAAAATGACTCCATGGGATCGAGTTCAAATTGCACGACATCATGAGCGACCAACCACGTTAGATTATATCAACCTACTCTTCACGAACTTTCTTGAGATGCACGGAGATCGATTATATGGTGACGATGAAGCGATTGTCGGTGGAATTGCCAAGTTTCATGGACTGCCCGTAACAATAATTGGGCATCAGCGTGGGAAAGATACAAAGGAAAATCTTCGTAGGAATTTCGGAATGCCACACCCAGAGGGATACCGCAAAGCTCTAAGATTAATGAAACAAGCGGAAAAGTTTAACCGACCGATTATCTGTTTGATGGATACGAAAGGTGCATATCCTGGTATGTCTGCAGAAGAGCGTGGCCAGAGTGAGGCGATTGCTCGTAATTTGATAGAGATGGCAGGGTTAAAGGTTCCCGTCATTTGTGTCGTAATCGGTGAAGGAGCAAGCGGTGGTGCTCTTGCGATTGGTGTCGGGAACCATGTTCATATGCTTGAAAATTCGTGGTACTCGGTTATATCACCTGAGGGCGCTGCTGCATTGTTATGGAAGGATTCTACACAAGCTAAGCGAGCGGCTGAATCTATGAAGATCACAGCACCTGATTTATTGGAGATGGGCATTATTGATACGATGATTCCTGAAGTGAAAGGTGGAGCCCACAAAGATCCAAAAAAACAGGCTTCACTTATTGAAGAGGCTCTTCAATCTTCTTTGGAAGAATTGTTGAAAATGAACAGTAAGGAATTGGTTGACCACCGATACGATAAGTACAGAAAAGTCGGACAATATACAATTGAAAACGATTCCATTAGCATTACTTAAGGAAAAGAGGATGACTCTAAAGGAAAGACAAGCTGCTTCTAGTATGAAGAGTGTGAAGTTGCTTTTTCCCTAGTGAGTACCCTCTTTTTTCTTTGCGCGCTTGTGTATTGTCTTCTATTTTGGAACATGATATTTTTAGAACACAACTATACGATTACGATGGGGTGAAAGATAGATGAAACGGATTGGAGTATTAACAAGTGGAGGAGACAGCCCGGGCATGAACGCAGCTGTTCGTGCTGTCGTCAGAGAGGCAATTTATCAAAATCTTGAAGTATATGGAATTTTTCACGGCTATTCAGGTCTGATTTCAGGAAATATAGAAAAGATGGAGCTCGGTTCTGTAGGAGATATTATTCATCGGGGCGGTACGATACTTTACTCGGCTAGATGTGAAGAGTTTAAAACCGAAGAAGGTCAAAGGAAAGGAGTCGAACAATTAAAAAAGTTTGGCATTGAAGGATTAGTTGTTATTGGAGGCGATGGCTCTTATCGTGGCGCACAAATGTTGACAAAAAGCGGTTTTCCAACGATCTGCCTTCCGGGAACCATCGATAACGATATTCCAGGCACAGATTATACGATCGGATTTGATACTGCACTGAATACAGTGATTGATGCAATTGATAAAATCCGTGATACGGCTACGTCACATGAAAGAACGTATATCATTGAGGTCATGGGGAGAAATGCAGGTGATATCGCGCTTTGGTCTGGTTTAGCAGGTGGCGCAGAAACGATTTTAATTCCGGAACAAGAATTCATGATGGAGGATATTGTAAATCGTCTGAAACGTGGGCATGATCGTGGGAAGAAGCACAGTATTATTGTTGTTGCGGAAGGTGTCGGTAGTGGTGTGGATATTGCTTCCCAAGTTAAAGAAGCAACTGGGTATGAAACCCGGGTATCTGTACTTGGGTACATACAGCGTGGAGGATCACCAACAGCATTTGATCGCGTTTTGGCAAGCAGGCTAGGTGCAAAGGCTGTACAGATGTTAATAAATGGTAGTGAAGGAAGAGCAGTTGGAATTCAGAGAAACCGACTTGTAGACCATGATATTAGTGAAGTGCTTGCGAAGCCTCATGAAATAGACATTGATATGTATCAGCTTTCTAAAGAATTATCGATATAAGTGGGAAATTCGAGGAGGATAATAATGAGAAAAACCAAAATAGTTTGTACGATTGGACCTGCAAGTGAAACGATTGAAACGTTAACAAAACTTATTGATTCAGGGATGAATGTTGCTCGCTTGAACTTTTCCCATGGGGATTTTGAAGAGCATGGCGCACGGATTTCAAACATTAGAAAGGCTGCAGAACAAACGAAACAAACTGTAGCGATCTTACTTGATACGAAAGGTCCAGAAATTCGGACAGGAACACTGAAGGACGGTGAAATAAGCTTACAATCTGGTCAGGATCTCATTGTTTCTATGGAGGAAATTATGGGCGACGAGACAACTATTTCAGTTACTTACCCTGACCTTGTTCATGATGTAAAAGAAGGTTCGAAAATTCTACTCGATGACGGGTTGATTGAACTAGAGGTAGTTCGGATTCAACATAGTCAGCTTGTAACACGTGTTCTAAACAGTGGTATTCTAAAAAATAAAAAGGGTGTCAACGTTCCGAATGTTTCAGTCAATCTTCCTGGAATAACTGGAAAAGACGCGAAGGATATTGAATTCGGGATCAATCAAGGCGTCGATTTTATAGCGGCTTCCTTTATTCGAAGGGCTTCTGATGTGTTAGAGATTCGAGAAATTTTAGAACGACATAATGCTGATCACATCCATATAATCCCTAAGATTGAAAATCAAGAGGGCGTTGATAACATCGACGAGATTCTAGAAGTATCTGACGGGCTGATGGTTGCTCGAGGCGATCTCGGGGTGGAGATTCCAGCCGAGGACGTCCCGCTTGTTCAGAAGAAATTAATCCAAAAATGTAATGATCTTGGCAAGCCGGTAATTACAGCTACACAAATGCTTGACTCAATGCAGAGAAACCCTCGTCCAACTCGAGCAGAAGCGAGTGACGTAGCAAATGCGATTTTTGATGGGACAGACGCGATTATGCTTTCTGGGGAAACAGCAGCAGGATCTTATCCTGTGGAAGCTGTCCAGACGATGAATAAAATTGCAACGAAAGCAGAAAGTGCTCTAAATCATGCGGAAATTCTTCACTCACGAAGTAAATCAAGTAGACTTACTGTTACGGATGCAATTAGCCAGTCTGTATCCCATACCGCATACAACCTTAATATAGCGGCGATTATTGCACCAACTGAGAGCGGTCATACTGCGCGTATGATTTCGAAATACCGTCCAGAGGCTTCGGTTATTGCGGTAACTAGTTCAGAAATGGTATGTAGACGTATGTCGCTTGTATGGGGTGTCGTACCGCAGATTAGTGAAGAAGCAAAATCAACCGATGAACTCTTGGATATCGCTGTTAACGCCTCATTAGAATCTGGAATTGTTAACCATGGGCATCTTGTGTTAATCACCGCGGGTGTTCCAGTTGGTGAAACAGGTACGACCAATCTAATGAAAGTCCATGTTGTTGGTGATGTGATTGCCAAAGGACAGGGGGTCGGACAAAAGTCAGTTGCTGGGAAGGTTGTTATTGCCAATCGTGCTGAAGATGCAGTTCTTAAAGTGCAAGAAGGCGATATACTTGTTACAATTGGAACAGACCGTGATATGATTCCTGCCCTTAAGAAGGCTTCAGCGATTATCACCGAGGAGGGTGGCTTAACTAGTCATGCAGCAGTGGTAGGGCTAAGCTTAGGTGTGCCGGTCATTGTTGGTGTTGACAACGCTACGAATCTTTTTACAGAGGGTCAGGAAATCACGATAGATGGTTCACGAGGTGTTGTTTACAGCGGAAACACTAGCGTTCTATAAAGGGCTACAATTGATAAATGGAAACTTCTGCCCGATAACTATTTGAACAGATAGGGGCTGCGTAATGTTTCGAATAGTAATAGTACTACTAATTATCATTCCTGCATTAGAAATTGGTATATTGATTTGGTCTGGCCAAACGTTTGGCATTCCTGTAACCATTTTACTCATACTGGCAACTGGGGTTATTGGTGCATGGTTGGCAAGGCGCGAGGGGATGGAGGCACTTCGTCTTTCCCAAGTCCAATTACAAAATGGGCAAGTACCAAGTGATGTAATACTTGATGGGATATGCATTCTCGTAGGTGGAACCTTACTTCTAACACCTGGGTTTATAACAGACACAACAGGTTTTCTGCTTTTATTCCCGTATACCCGCGCCGTTGCAAAGTTATGGATGCGTCGGTATATTCAAAAGAAAATGGACAATGGTCAGTTCTCTTTCACCTTTCGCAGATAGGAATTCTAAGAGGTAAATGTCTTTTACGAGAAACAAGAGTGATTCGGATTGGGATGCCCACTTTTGAATCACTCTTATTTCTGCTGTTTTATTAATTCTGTTAAGAAGCTTTCTTTCCTTTAATAAAGTTCCATAAATCTTGGAACACGTTCGCTTGGTTTAAAGCACGAATGATAACGAGTGTTACCGGTCCAATAATCAAGCCTAGAAACCCAAACAATTTAAATCCTACAAAGAGTGAAATTAAGGTAGCTAATGGATCAAGTCCTATACTGGAGGATAAAATTTTCGGCTCCATAACTTGTCTCTGGATAATGACGACTCCATATAGAATAGAAAGACCAATGGTTAATGTGTATTCTTCAGTGATGAATGAAAAAATAATCCACGGGACGAAAACCGCACCTGTTCCAAGGTAAGGAAGTAGATCAACAAGCCCTGTTAAGATTGCAATCGTGATCGCGTAATCGACCTGGAGGATGAGAAGACCGACTAGCACAATAGCGGCTGTAATTGATATTAAGGTCAGTTGGGCTTTTACAAATCCAAAAAGCGCTTTCCGCAGTTCACGGTAAACATTTTGACCACTTTCGACAGTTCGCTCAGGTGTACGCCTAGCTAACCAGCCCTGAAATCGATACCAATCCTTACTTATGAAGAAGGTTGCTAACAAAGAAAATATCATAACCGTTACAACATTAGGTAAGCTTAGTAGAAAATTTTGTAAACCCGATAAGACCGATTGCACAAACTCTTTCACATTAGCTGTAATATTTTCTCCTACAGACTGAATGTTGTTGATAACGGATTCCCGCTGTGAGGGATCAAGCTGTTTAAACATGGCGGCAAGGTCATAATAAATCGGCAAAATTTGTTGGGTGAAATACGTTTGTGCAAAGTTAACAAGTGTTTTTGTATGTTCCGGTATAACTTCAGAAAGGTATCCGAAGCCTGAAATCATTTCACTAATCAGAAGGGTAACGAATCCGGCAATTAACCCGATCAAGATCAAAATGACAACGAGAACGGCTAGACCTCTTGGCATTTTTCCTTTATGCTCAAGAAGGTTTACAACTGGATTTATCATAAATGCAAGAATTAGTGCTATGATAAAAGGATAGGTTACTTGTGCAACATAATAAAGTGCGAGAACAGAGAGATAAATAATGGCTACTACAAGTAGAAATCTGAGAAAACTATAAATATATTGAAGGTTCACCGTATCGAATCCTTTCTACTAGGCTGAATTCATTATAAGAGGTTGTTCAAAAAGTCCGGTCAAAATAACTGTCGAATTTCTTCGTTGCTCGGTCTCTTCGGTCCTCACGTATTAATAGCATACGTTCCGGTCCTCAAGACTTTCGCGCCTCGAACTTCTTGGCTCTTTTGATCCTCCTTTTTGAACACGTATTATAAGATGTACTTTCCCGTTTTTGTATCATCCAAAACGATGGATACTAGACAATAATAATGAATCGATCCTTTAGTAGTGGTATCAGTTTTACATTAAAAAGGTAAGAAAATATACACTCTGGATGCATAGAAGGAAGTGAATAATGCTAAACCAAGCATCTTTATTCCTGGTTGTCCTCCTGGCAATCGCGATCTGGGCGAAAAATAAATCCCTTATGATCGCCATCGTGTTTTTACTCGTAATTAAGTGGGTTGGTCTTGGAGATAAGGTATTTCCCCATTTTCAAAAAAAGGGGATTGAGTGGGGCGTAACCATTATTACAATTGCTGTGTTAGTTCCGATAGCTACTGGTGAAATTGGTTTTAAACAACTAGGTGAAGCGATGAAGTCTTATTACGCTTGGATTGCACTCGGATCAGGAGTTGCGGTTGCCCTCATTGCAGCAAGCGGTCTTAAACTTCTTGCTGAAGATCCACATATTACCACAGCATTAGTTTTGGGTACGATTCTCGCTGTTAGTTTTTTGAATGGAATTGCCGTTGGCCCCTTAATAGGTGCGGGTATTGCATATCTTGTGATGCGTCTTGTGCAAATGATTATCGGTTGAAAATGAGAATTTCCTTGATAGATATAAGGTTTTCAAGCCTTAGGCGTTCACAAAAATCAGATAATTGTTTATAATTGTACTGTATGTGTTTTATCCTTCCTTAATTAAAATGTTTACTTAACAGTTTAGATTCATTTAATTAGTGTATACATGTAAGCATTTTCTTTTATTTATTTGTTTAGAATGACCCGAGAAAATTACTTTAAAAGGAGAGAGAGCCATGACAACGACTAAAGGTTTAGAAGGCATTGTAGCCACGACCTCTTCAGTAAGTTCGATCATCGATGGTGTACTAACGTACCGAGGTTATAACATCGACGACCTTGCAGAGCATGCAAGCTTTGAGGAGACTGTATACTTATTATGGTATGGTAAACTACCTACTGAAAAAGAATTAGCCGAATTTAAAGGGAAGCTATCTTCACAGTACGCAGTACCATCTGAAGTTATGGACATGCTAAAGCAGTATCCTCTAAATGATATCCACCCAATGGCTGGAGTACGGACAGCTGTATCCTCTTTAGGGTTATATGATGAGAAAGCGGATGATATGAGTGAAGAGGCTAACCTAAATAAATCGATTAGCCTTTTAGCTAAGCTGTCAACAATTGTTGCAGCATTTTCAAGACTTCGTGACGGTAAAGAAATAATTGAGCCAAAAGAAAACTTAAGCTATGCAGGAAACTTCTTATACATGCTAAATGGAAATGAGCCGGATGAGATTTCTGAAAAGGCGATTAATAAAGCGCTCGTATTGCACGCTGATCATGAATTAAATGCATCAACATTCACTGCCCGTGTTTGTGTGGCGACATTATCAGATCTCTACTCAGGTGTAACTGCTGCTATTGGCGCTCTAAAAGGTCCATTGCATGGCGGTGCAAACGAACGTGTTATGAAGATGTTATCCGAAATTGGTGAAGTTGAGAACACTGAATCTTATTTAAAGGATGCACTCGAGCGCAAAGAAAAAGTTATGGGATTTGGACATCGAGTCTATAAGGATGGCGATCCTAGAGCGAAGCATTTACGTGAAATGTCCAAGCAATTAACAGGAATTACAGGTGAAACAAAATGGTATGAAATGTCACTGAAGCTTGATGAGCTAATGACAAATCAAAAAGGATTGCTACCTAATGTGGACTTCTACTCTGCATCTGTTTACCACAGTCTCGGTATTAAGCATGACTTGTTCACACCGATATTTGCAATGAGTAGAGTATCTGGCTGGTTAGCTCATATCTTAGAACAATATGATAATAACAGATTGATTCGTCCACGTGCGGAGTATATTGGACCACCAAAGCAAGAGTTTATTCCAATTGAGAAGCGATAATTTTTGAAAAGTAGAGGATGACTACAATGGGAATCAGGCAACTAACGACTGATTGCTCGCTCAGTAGTGTCTGTTTTCTCTATGGGTCATCATCATCTTCGTCAATAAGAAGTCAAAACTGAATAAATCTGTTACGATAGGTATGAAAAACATTTATAGTCCAGGAGGTAATAATTTTGTCAAACGGAGAACGTATTACTGTAGATAATGGTGTGTTAAACGTACCAAATAATCCGATTATCCCTTATATTGAAGGTGATGGAACAGGTCCTGATATTTGGGCTTCTGCTTCAAAGGTACTTGAAGGAGCTGTTGATAAGGCTTATAACGGTGAGAAAAGGATCGTTTGGAAAGAGGTTCTTGCAGGTCAAAAAGCGTACGACAAAACTGGAGAATGGTTACCATCTGAAACGCTCGATGTGATTCGTGAATACATATTGGCGATTAAAGGACCATTGACTACACCTGTGGGCGGTGGAATCCGTTCCTTGAACGTGGCGTTGCGTCAGGAGTTAGATCTATTTACATGCCTAAGACCTGTTCGTTATTTTACTGGTGTGCCCTCACCTGTTAAAAAGCCAGAGGATACCAATATGGTCATTTTCCGTGAAAACACGGAAGACATCTATGCAGGAATTGAGTATGCAAAAGGATCCGACGAAGTAAAGAAAGTCATCCGATTTCTTCAAGAAGAAATGGGCGCAAACAAAATTCGTTTCCCTGAAACATCTGGAATCGGAATTAAACCTGTTTCTGAAGAAGGTACAAAACGTCTTGTACGTGCGGCGATCGAGTATGCACTAAACGAAGGACGTAAGAGTGTAACACTTGTACACAAAGGTAACATCATGAAGTTCACTGAAGGTGCCTTCAAGAACTGGGGTTATGAAGTTGCTGAACAAGAATTCGGTGACAAAGTATTCACATGGTCAGAATATGATCGCATTGTTGAAAAGGATGGGAAAGATGCTGCAAACAAAGCACAATCTGATGCAGAAGCAGCCGGAAAGATCATCATTAAAGATTCCATAGCTGATATTTTCCTTCAACAAATTCTTACTCGTCCAGCAGAATTCGATGTTGTTGCAACGATGAATCTGAATGGTGACTATATTTCAGATGCACTAGCAGCACAAGTTGGTGGAATCGGAATTGCTCCGGGAGCGAACATTAACTATGAAACAGGACATGCAATCTTTGAAGCTACTCATGGAACAGCACCTAAGTATGCTGGAATGGATAAAGTGAACCCATCTTCTGTCATTCTTTCTGGTGTATTGATGCTTGAGCACATCGGCTGGAGTGAAGCAGCAGAAATGATTATTAAATCCATGGAAAAAACGATTGAAAGCAAAGTTGTCACATATGATTTCGCTCGTTTAATGGATGGGGCAACAGAAGTGAAATGTTCTGAGTTCGGTGATGAACTCATCAAAAATATGGAGTAGGGGGTAGAATCCATGGCTAACAAACGAAATAAAATTTCTGTAATTGGTGGCGGATTTACTGGTGCTACTACTGCATTTATTGCTGGACAAAAAGAACTAGGGGATGTCGTTCTTGTTGATATTCCACAAATGGAAGATCCTACAAAGGGAAAAGCGCTTGATATGTTAGAAGCAAGCCCTGTACAGGGGTTTGATTCAAAAATTACAGGGACAGCAAATTATGAAGATACAGCTGGGTCTGATATCGTAGTCATTACTGCAGGAATTGCACGTAAGCCCGGTATGAGCCGTGATGATCTTGTTAATACCAACGCAAAAATAATGAAAAGTGTAACTCAGGAAGTTGTGAAGCACTCCCCTGATTGTACAATTATTGTATTAACAAACCCAGTTGATGCAATGGCATACACTGTTCTTAAAGAATCCGGATTCCCTAAAAACCGAGTGATCGGTCAGTCTGGAATATTAGATACAGCTCGTTTTTGTACGTTCGTAGCTGAAGAGTTGAATCTTTCTGTGAAGGATATTCGCGGATTCGTTTTAGGTGGCCATGGGGATGACATGGTTCCATTAATCCGTTACTCCAATGCTGGTGGAATTCCTCTAGAAAAATTAATCAGTAAAGATCGTCTTGATGCAATTGTTGAGCGTACGCGTAAAGGCGGCGGAGAAATCGTTCAACTATTAGGAAATGGTAGTGCGTATTATGCACCTGCTGCTTCACTAGTTGAGATGGTTGAAGCGATCCTGAAGGACCAACGAAGAGTACTTCCTTCAATAGCTTATCTTGAAGGTGAATACGGTTACGAAGGAATCTGCCTTGGCGTACCAACAATTATTGGTGGAAACGGTCTTGAAGAAATTATTGAGCTTGACCTTACATCAGAAGAGAAAAGTGAACTGGATAAGTCTGCCGAATCTGTCCGTAATGTAATGAATGTTTTAGCATGAAAATGGCACAATAATCATGGCAAAAGCTAGGATTATTATGTGAAAAAGAAGGAATTCGAAGCTATTGCTCGAATTCTTTCTTTACACAATAAGAAAGTACAAAATTTTGTTGCAGAGGTGTAATGTCTAGCTCCAGCACCCAGGTGCTCGAGGTCGCTTCGATTCTTCCACAAACACAAAAAACGTGTTGTGTTTCAGAATCTCCAGCGCTTGCACTAAAGCATAAGTGCAACTAAGGTAATCGCCTAAAAGGTTTGGCGTTTACCAAGTTTTCTTTATCGCACCTAAGCAGGGCACTTCCGCTTTTCTAATAATGTCAGAATGTTTTTACCACTCTGGCATTTTTAATAACAAAGAATGTAATCGCTTACTTCTAAGGAGGGAACAGCATGTTATTAGGTAAAAAACGAAAATTAGGAAGAAAGATTGATGAGATTAATGTCGGTGAGAGGTTAGAAATAACAGAAACGATTGAAGATAAGGACCTTCTATTGTACTTAGGATTAACAGATGATAATAATCCGCTATTCATTCAACATGATTATGCATCGTTAACGCCATTTAAGAAACCAGTCGTGCCGCAAATTATGTTAATGGGCTTTATAACATCATCTATTAGTAAATTCCTTCCTGGTCCGGGTAGTTCGATATTAAAACAAAACTTGTCATTTCCGAATCCTGTCTATCATTATGCTACGATTATATTGAACTTTGAAGTTACAGAGGTTCAATCTGAGAACCACCACATAACAATCGCTGTTAAAGGGCAGGATGAATCTAAGGAAGTTATTATAGATGGAGAGATTGTTGTATGTCCGCCATATGCTCCACGTTCCATTACAGCTAGAACATTTGATAATTTTTAAGGAAATGTAAATATTCGTTAACAAAAAAGTCGTTTTCGTCTTTTTTGTTTTTTTTTTGGATTTTATATGTGAGAATAAAAATGGAAGTAGAAACAAACCTTAGCGGAGTGAGGGAATCGACATGAGAGAGAAAGTACTAGTAATTGAGGACGAATCGTCAATTAACACATTGCTTCAATTTAATTTAGAACAAGCCGGGTTTGAAGTTCTTACGGCAATGGATGGACTAAAGGGGTTAGAAATAGCGAAAGCAGAAGAACCTGATTTAATTGTTCTCGACTTAATGTTGCCAGGGATGGATGGACTAGACGTTTGCAAAAATTTACGTCAGAGCCAATACATGATCCCTATTCTGATGCTTACAGCAAAGGATGACGAATTCGACAAGGTACTTGGCCTCGAGCTTGGGGCGGATGATTATTTAACAAAGCCGTTTAGTCCGAGGGAAGTTGTTGCCCGTGTAAAAGCGATTTTAAGACGGAGCCAACATTCTGCTGTGTCCTCCGGACCTAATGACCATCAACCAAAGTCACTCATAATTGGTGATCTGAAGGTTTATCCGGATAATTATGAAGCATTTTTTCAGGATCATGTCCTTGAGCTAACACCTAAAGAATTCGAGTTACTTGTCTATCTTGTTACGAATAAAGGGCGTGTCCTTTCCAGAGAGCAGCTGCTAAGTGCGATTTGGAATTATGATTTTGTAGGAGATACTAGGATTGTCGATGTCCATATTAGCCATCTTCGTGAGAAGATTGAGCAGAATTCTAGAAAACCAGTCTACATTAAAACAATCCGAGGATTGGGGTATAAATTGGAGGGCCCTCAGTAAATGACGAATTTTCGCGGGCGTATTCTAACGGCCTTTATTGTTTTCACAACCATTATCTTTATTTTGCTTGGATTACTGATTGCGAACTTATCAATTGGGAGTATGGAGAGACAGAAACTTCAGGCGTATAGGTCTCAACTTCAACTTATTTCAAACTCTGTTAGCGAAACGGAGGTATCCAAGAAGGAGTTATTAAGAATAGCTGAGGATATCGAGGGAGAGCTCACTATGTTTTCCGGGAATGGTGAGGTTGTAGCCACGACATTACCAAAAGAGCAAATCATTAATCCTAAACGGATAAATTTTGATACGAATGGCATACAACAGTTGGAACGGGAAGGATTTACTGATTTTGTATTGTCTTTATCAAATGGAGAATCTAGTGGCTCTCTAGTACTTACACTATCGGATGCGATAGTCAGCAGTGATATTCGAAAAAGCTGGTTTCCAATTTTGCTCTCACTCTTTATTGGCTATGGAATTCTAATTTATCTGACTTTCCGATTAACAAACAAACTGGCTAGACCAGTCGATGATGCGATACGAGTTGCAGGTGAACTTACGAGGGGCAATTTCAAAGCAAGAAGTCATGAATACCAATTGAGGGAGCTTGGTGCACTTAATCATTCTTTAAATGTTCTTGCACGTAATTTGGAGCAAATGACTCGGTTAAGGGAAGTAGAAAAAGAGCGTATGAAGACGGTGATCGATAACATGGGAAGCGGGCTCCTATTGATCGATTCCAAGGGATACATAAATTTAATCAATCGATTTTATAAAGAAACATTCATGGTAGATGGCAATGTTTTGAATGATAAAATGTACCATGAGATTATGCCGCACAGGAATGTAGTTGAACTGGTGGAAGAAACATTCCTGACTGAAGAAACGGTTCGAAAACAAATCCTGTTATCGGTAGGGATCACGAGAAAGCATTTTGATGTTACGTGTGTACCGATTTTAGGTCAGGGTGAGACATTAAGAGGAATTATTCTTGTTTTCCATGACATTACTGAGCTTAAGAAGCTTGAGCAAGTTCGACGAGATTTTGTCGCGAATGTTTCTCACGAGCTAAGGACACCAGTCACCTCCTTAAAAGGGTTTGCAGAAACTTTATTAGATGGGGCTATGAAGAATGAGGAACTATGTGAAAAATTCTTAACCATCATTTGGAAGGAAAGTGATCGTCTACAGAAGCTGATTAATGATTTACTTGATTTTACAAAGATGGAACAAACAAATTTTCAATTGGACTTACAGTGGATAAATGTAGAGACAATTATGGAAGATGTCCAAACTTTGCTTGAATCTAGAGCGAAGGAAAAAGGAATTGACTTGATTGTCTCGACCGATGGTGATCTTTATATGGAGGGTGATACCTCTCGGGTTCAACAAATATTAATTAATCTTGTAAACAATGCATTAAGCTATACATCCTCAGGTGGAACGGTGAAATTAATCGGACAAGAGGACGCTGGGAAAGTAAATATTGCAGTGGAGGACACAGGGATTGGAATTAAAGAGGAGGAAATCCCACGTATTTTTGAGAGATTCTATCGAATTGATAAAGCACGAAGTAGAAATTCAGGTGGTACCGGACTTGGATTAGCAATCGTGAAACATCTGGTAGAAGCGCATAAGGGATCGATACAGGTGAAAAGTAAGTCGAATGAAGGGACGACATTTTTTCTTTCGTTTTCTAAGATTAAACGAAGATAGATTAGAGAATCGTCAAAAAGGAATCTATAACTTTACAAAAGATTTACACATATTTGATTCTGCATTTATATGGATCCGATATAGTAAGGTTGTAAATCCTTTTTTGAATGATCCCCTTTTTCCGGGATTGGCTCAGTTTCCTCTGAGTCAATCCTCTTTTTTTGTACAAACGAGTTTTTGAACGTATACTTACAAACGTGGTAGAATAAATTTAGTGTGTTTCACGAGGAGGAAGTCGAATGAGTGAAAATAAAGTCGTACTTATCGATGGAAATAGTATTGCTTATCGGGCGTTTTTTGCACTCCCTCTTTTAAATAATGATAAAGGGGTCTATACGAATGCAGTTTACGGATTCACTATGATGCTTTTAAAGGTTCTAGAGGAAGAATCCCCTACACATGTGCTTGTTGCATTCGATGCGGGTAAAACGACATTCAGACATAAAACATATCAAGAGTATAAAGGTGGTCGTCAGAAGACACCTCCGGAACTGTCGGAACAATTTCCGATTATTCGCGAGCTTTTAGATGCATTTAAAATTAAACGCTATGAGCTTGAACAATACGAAGCAGATGACATCATCGGAACATTAGCGAAACATGCAAATTCGGACCTATGGGATGTCAAAGTCATCACAGGCGATAAAGACCTGTTGCAGCTTGTTGATAAAAATGTGAAGGTCTCCCTTACTCGAAAAGGAATTACAGACGTGGATACATATGACCTTCAACATGTTGAGGAACGCTATGGGTTAACACCCGAGCAAATTATTGATATGAAGGGGCTTATGGGTGATAGCTCTGATAACATACCTGGAGTTCCGGGAGTCGGTGAAAAGACTGCGATCAAACTTTTAAAAGAGTTTGGTACTGTTGAGAATGTACTTGAATCGATTGATAAGGTGTCTGGTAAGAAGCTTAAGGAAAAGCTTGAGGACAATAAAGAGCAGGCAGTAATGAGTAAAAAGCTTGCGACAATCGATGTGAATTCACCTATTGATGTTCAATTAGACAATTGTGAGTACCATAATGACGTTTCTGATAAAGTGGTTATGTTGTTTAAAGAATTGGGATTCAATTCTTTACTAGAAAGGATTGATCCTGGGGCTTCTGTAGAAGCTGAAAAGCCAACAGAAAAGATTACCTATGACATACTTGAAAACGTCTCACAATCAGAGCTTGGTGCAAATGCAGCGATTATTATCGAGTGTTTAGAAGAGAACTATCATCATGGTGATATATTAGGATTCGGTATTGTATGCGAGAAAGGGAAGTATTTTATTCCGACTGATATCGCCTTAAAATCAGATTCGTTTGTTACCTGGTTAGAAGATGAAACGGTTGACAAATATGTTTCTGATGCAAAACAGTCAATCGTCTCGTTAGCTTGGAAAGGAATTCATTTAAAAGGAGTTACGTTTGATGCTCTAATTGCCTCGTATCTCTTAAATCCATCCGAATCTGCTCATGATATTCACTCGATTGCTTCACGTCTTGGATTAAACGGCGTCTCAAGTGATGAAGCAGTGTACGGTAAAGGGGCAAAACAAAAAGTCCCAAGTCAGGATGTACTTGGTGAACATATTGTTCGCAAAGCAAATGTGCTTCAAGAAATTGTACCGAAGTTGCAGGATAACATCGAGAAAAACGAACAGGGTGATCTATTTTATAAATTAGAGATGCCTTTGTCTTTGGTTCTTGGTGAGATGGAGCAACAAGGCGTTCAAGTCGATGTAAAACGACTTCAGGATATGGGTTCAGAACTGGAGGATCAGCTCAAGAAAATAGAAAAGAAGATTTATGAGCTAGTTGGCACAGAGTTCAATATTAATTCTCCAAAACAGCTTGGAGAAATCTTGTTTGAGAAACTTCAACTCCCAGCAATAAAGAAAACAAAAACAGGATACTCGACTTCAGCTGATGTACTTGAAAAGTTAAAGGACAAGCACGAAGTAATCGAGGAGATTCTCTATTATCGACAGCTTGGGAAATTAAATTCGACCTATATCGAAGGGTTGTTGAAAGTTGTAAACCGTGAAACAAATAAGATTCACACTCGATTTAATCAAGCACTCGCTCAGACTGGTCGTCTCAGCTCGATCGATCCAAATTTACAAAATATCCCGATTCGATTAGAGGCAGGAAGAAAGATTAGACAGGCGTTTGTGCCATCTGAAAAAGACTGGGTAATGTTTGCAGCTGACTATTCTCAAATCGAATTACGGGTGTTGGCACACATTGCTCAGGACGATAAATTAATTGAAGCCTTCAACAATGAATTAGACATTCATACCAAAACTGCAATGGATGTCTTTCATGTTTCGGAAGATGAGGTGACTTCCGACATGCGACGTCAGGCAAAGGCTGTAAATTTCGGTATTGTTTATGGAATCAGTGATTATGGACTATCCCAAAACCTTGGTATCACCCGAAAAGAAGCTAAACAATTTATCGAGCGTTATTTCGAAAGTTTTCCAGGGGTAAAGCAATATATGGACGATATCGTTAAGCAGGCGAAACAGGATGGTTTTGTAACAACGATGTTAAATCGCAGAAGGTACTTACCTGAAATTACAAGTAGAAACTTTAATTTGAGAAGCTTTGCGGAACGGACCGCAATGAACACACCGATTCAAGGGTCGGCAGCCGATGTTATTAAGAAGGCGATGGTTGACATGGCTCTGCGAATAAAAAAAGAAGGGCTGAACACTCGTATGCTCTTACAAGTACATGACGAACTAATATTTGAAGTTCCTAAAGATGAGATCGAGATATTGGAGAAAATCGTTCCAGATGTTATGGAGCACGCAATCCAGTTAGATGTCCCATTAAAGGTAGACTATTCTTACGGGGACACCTGGTATGATTCCAAGTAAATAGTGAAGGTGATCAATAATGCCTGAATTACCAGAGGTAGAAACGGTTAGAAGAACACTTGAAACATTGATAATCGGAAAGAAAATAAATGATGTTAAGGTAAGATGGCCGAAGATCATTAAACAGCCTGATGATGTGGAACAGTTTCGGTTATTAGTAATCGGTCAAACGATTCAGTCGATTGGAAGAAGAGGAAAGTTCCTTAAAATTGTTATGAATGAGATTGTACTGGTCTCCCATCTGCGCATGGAAGGTCGCTATCTCGTCTCAAATAAAGAAGATGAAGTGGATAAACATACCCACGTTATATTCTCATTTACCGATGGAACAGAGTTAAGGTATCGGGATGTACGGAAATTCGGTACGATGCACGTATTCAAGCTAGGAGAGGAAGAAAAGGATCTTCCTCTTTCCCAGCTTGGACCTGAACCGTTATCGGATCAATTTACCCCGGACGATTTAATGGCTTTATTCCAACGAACGACTCGAAAGATTAAACCAGTTTTGTTAGATCAAACGGTTGTTGTCGGTCTCGGAAATATTTATGTGGATGAAGCGTTATTTAAGGCGAAAATTCATCCGGAGACTGCAGCACGATCCTTGAATAAGAAGCAGGTAAATGAACTGCATCAAGCAATTGTGGAAACACTGAAAATTGCTGTCAATCACGGTGGAAGTACGATTCGTTCTTATGTTAATTCACAAGGAGAGATGGGGATGTTTCAACAACAACTTGCGGTTTACTCACGCAAAGGTGAACCTTGCTCTACATGTGGAAATGAGATCTTAAGAATTGTTGTTGGAGGGAGAGGTACACACTTCTGCCCAACGTGTCAGGCCAATTGATCGTTCGAAAGGTGACCTCCTAACCTAGATACAAAGTAAAGAGACTTTAGAAGTTTTGATGAAAAATAAAATGTCGTACGTCGGATGGGCACCTCCCATATACTATCCTAGCAAGAAAGCAGGGAGGGTTCATCGGCGTGACTAGTTGGATATCTCTACTAACCTTGACCATTGCTGTGAGTATGGACAGCTTTGGTGTAGGTGTCACTTACGGAATTCGTAAGATGAAAATCACTTATTTTTCGATTTCTTTGATTGCTTTCTGTTCAGCAATGGTGTTGCTTGCTTCAATGAATGTAGGTACGATCTTAAGTACGTATATATCAGGAGAATTCGCAGAAACAATCGGTGGTGTTCTGCTTATCTTACTAGGCTTTTTTGTACTGTGGCCATTGTTTAAATCGAAATCTGAATCAACAAAACAAAAAGAGCCATACAGATCGCCATCTAAGTACATCTGGAACAAGGAGATCCGATCTCTTGGCATTGTTATTCAGATCTTAAGATCACCTGATGCAGCAGACATCGATCGTTCAGGAACAATTACTGGATTAGAGGCGTTATTGCTTGGAATAGCTCTTTCCCTAGATTCATTTGCAGCTGGAATTGGTGCTTCGTTACTTGGATTTCCACATTTGCAAACAGCTTTGATTGTGGCCATTATGAGTTCCGTATTTCTGATAGCTGGAATGAAGGTTGGACAATTGTTTTCCTCTGTTTCATTCATTCGGTTAATAAGTTATTTGCCAGGGGTATTACTTGTTATTTTAGGTGTATTAAAATTGTGAGGTGTTATCGTGATAATTGGTTTAACAGGAGGGATCGCAAGCGGAAAGAGTACGATTTCTTCAATGATTAAAAAGTTGAATATTCCTGTAGTTGATGCTGACCTAATCGCTCGGGAGGTTGTCCAACCGGGCGAAGAGGCACATAAGCAAATTATTGAGGCATTTGGTCAGGAACTGTTATTACCTGATCAATCGATAGATCGAAAGAAGTTAGGTACGATTGTATTTAACGATACCGAAAAGAGGCAAATACTTAATGGGATCGTCCATCCTGCAGTAAGAAAGAGCATGATTGATCGAAGGGATATGTTCCTTGAAGATCATCAAACCGTTGTATTGGATATCCCATTGCTATTTGAGAGTAAATTGACGCATTTCGTAGATCGAACTATCCTTGTGTATGTAAGTGCTGAAACACAATTGAAACGGTTAGTGGAGAGGGATAATTCCACCGAGGAAGAAGCAGTTTCAAGGATTCGCTCACAGCTTTCCCTGGAAGATAAACGAGAATGGGCAGATGCAATTATTGATAATAATGAGTCTGTTCAACAAAGTAACGATCAGCTTGTACATATTCTTAATAGCTGGGATGTTCTATAAAAAGGTCGGGCTACGGCCTTTTTTTAGATTTTAAATAAAATAAAAGGTTCCCAATTGCATAATATATGTTATACTACTTTTAGATTTAGAGAATAAAGTATAGCACTTTATAGTGGAGGGATAATCATCATGAAAGCAAAAGTAGCCATAAATGGGTTTGGACGTATTGGAAGAATGGTTTTTCGTAAAGCGATGAAAGATCAACATTTAGATGTTGTTGCGATAAATGCAAGCTATCCTTCAGAAACACTTGCACATTTAGTAAAGTACGATAGTATCCATGGAACGTATGATCTAGACGTTGAAGCACGTGAAAATGCTTTAATCATAGACGGTAAAGAAGTTAAACTGGTTAGCAGTCGTGATCCAAAACAGCTTCCTTGGAAAGAAATGGGCGTTGATATCGTTATCGAAGCGACAGGTAAATTTACATCCAAGGAAACAGCTGGTTATCATATAGATGCTGGTGCAAAAAAGGTTATTATTACTGCACCTGGTAAAGAAGAAGATATCACAATCGTAATGGGAGTAAATGATGACGCTTACAACTCGGCAGAACACGATGTCATTTCCAACGCATCTTGTACAACGAATTGTCTTGCTCCAGTCGTAAAAGTATTGGATGAACAATTTGGAATTGCGAATGGCGTGATGACTACGGTTCATGCTTATACAAACGATCAAAAAAACATTGATAACCCACATAAAGACCTTCGTCGTGCTAGAGCTTGTGGTCAATCCATCATCCCTACTTCCACTGGAGCAGCAAAAGCAATTGCAAAGGTCCTTCCACAGATGGAAGGGAAGCTACATGGCATGGCTTTACGTGTACCAACTCCAAACGTTTCTCTAGTCGACTTAGTTGTCGATGTCGAAAAAGACGTTACGGTTGAACAAATAAATGATGCGTTTAAAGCGGCTTCTCGAGGCTCCATGTACGGTGTTCTTGGTTTTAGTACTGCACCACTTGTATCAATTGACTTTAATGGAGACGAAAATTCTTCAATCGTGGACGGTTTATCAACTATGGTTGTTGAGGATCGAAAAGTGAAAGTACTCGCATGGTATGATAATGAGTGGGGGTATTCTTGCCGCGTAGTAGACCTAGCAGAAATGGTAGCTGATAAGTTGAATGAAGTTAAGGTTATTCCGGAACAAAAGGTTTTAGGTACTGCATAAAATTACGAATTGAAAAGAAGTGGCTGTCCAAGGTTTTTAAAAGCCTTATGTGATAGTCCCTTTTTCTTTATTTGGACTATATTTTTGTAATTAATGTTTGCTAACGTAGTGGAATCTGCTTAAATCATTATTCTTAAATGGTCAAAAAATATCTCGTTTCATCTTGCAAAAACAATGTAAAAGAAGTATACTATTCTTCGTGAACTTCAGTTATAAGCAATATAGGGACTGAATGCTACTTAAAGGGTTAGGACCTCTTTGGACTAACTTTCCCCCGTGGTGGATGTTCATTTCCGCATGCTTTTGAAGGCATGATCTTTAAACAAAGGGGGACTATGCATATGGATACAATGGGACGTCACGTAATTGCAGAGCTTTGGGGATGTGACTCAGAAAAGCTGAATAATATATCTTATATCGAACAACTCTTCGTTGAAGCTGCACTTAAATCAGGTGCAGAAGTTCGTGAGGTAGCTTTTCATAAATTTGCGCCCCACGGTGTAAGCGGTGTGGTGATCATTTCGGAATCACATCTTACGATACACAGTTTTCCAGAGCATGGTTATGCTAGTATTGATGTTTATACATGTGGAGATCTAGATCCGAGTGTTGCTGCAGATTATATTGCAGAGGCATTGGGTGCAACTTCCAAAGAGAATTTAGAGGTGCCACGTGGAATGGGTCCAGTGAAAATCGGACAAAAAAAAGTAACTGCACTATAAAACGAATATGACCTTGCTACTTGGGAAGTAATCTTGCTTTCCTTAACGTATGAAAATAGGACACAAAGGTGTGCGTAAAGCACACCTTTTTATACGTTAAGAAGGTATAAAAATACTTTCTATAGTATAAGCGCAACTAAGGCGATCGCCTGCGCTAAGGCTTGGCGCTAGCCAAGTTTTCTTTATGTATAAAAAAATTAAGATGGGGCTCGGAAATTAGCGAGATCAATCGAAATATCTTGTCATTGACAGTCCTTTCTACTATCATTATGTAAAGGGATTACACTATTGTCCGTGTGAATTTGTAAATTAAAATTAGGATTATTTTTAATATAGTATAGGGAGAATGGCTTTACCAAGTTTTCTTTACACGTTAGAATGTATAACTTTTCAGCAAGAAGCAAATAGAGGTTGAGGAAAAGTTTAAGTCCTAAGTATAAGTGCAGCTAAGGCTCAGCCTGCACCAAAGGCTTGGCTTTACCAAGTTTTCTTTATGATGGGGTTGGTTAAATGCGGTGTCCGAATTGTCAAAACAATGGTACCAGGGTGTTAGATTCTCGGCCTGTTCATAGTAGCCGTTCGATTCGAAGGCGGCGTGAGTGCGAGGAGTGTAATTATCGTTTTACAACGTTTGAGACGGTTGAGGAGATTCCGTTGGTTGTCGTGAAGAAAGAGGGCACAAGGGAGGAGTTCAATCGGGATAAGCTTCTGAGGGGGTTGATTAAGGCGTGTGAGAAGCGTCCTGTTCCGTTGGAAGTATTAGAGGATGTTGTGAATAGTGTTGAGAAGGATTTGCGTAATAATGGTGTGTCTGAGGTGCAGAGTAAGGATATTGGTGAAATGGTGATGGATCATTTGGCTTCGGTTGATGAGGTTGCTTATGTTCGGTTTGCATCTGTGTATCGACAATTCAAGGATATTAACGTGTTTATAGATGAGTTAAAGGATTTGATTAAGCGTGAGAATGAGTAAGGAGCTTAGTTATTAGTAAGCTCTATCAAGAGAGCTTATCTGTTTTTAAGCTCTTTTCTGCATTTCTGTACTTGCATTTTTGCTTCCCTTCTGGTTTCATCTCAACTGAGGTACGGTGCGCTTCATGCGTGGCATCACGCTTCCGATACATTTAGGGAGTTGTGGTCTTGAACAATAATAAGATGGTAGGAGGGCCTGACAGGATGGAAAATCATTGGAAAGAATTGCTTCCGGTTGATCGATATACGGTATTTAGCAACGGAATCATTCG
Source organism: Pseudalkalibacillus decolorationis (assembly GCF_024609785.1). Lineage (GTDB taxonomy): Bacteria > Bacillota > Bacilli > Bacillales > Fictibacillaceae > Pseudalkalibacillus > Pseudalkalibacillus decolorationis. The sequence goes on along the minus strand of NZ_JANHJQ010000001.1, from coordinate 352,772 downwards.
TCCGGATGATTTACGCGTTGTCACGATGCTTTACCAACCACTTATAGGAGCGAATGCTTATAGTGTGTTTATGACACTATTCAGCGAATTAGATTCAAAAGAAATCGAAAGTAAGCCTTCAAGCCATCATAGTTTAATGAGCCATACTCAAATGAATTTACAGTCCATTTATGAAGCACGGAAAAAGCTTGAAGCAATTGGACTTTTAAAAACCTTTCAAAAGAAAACAGACGATGAACGTGTGTTTATATATGAAATTCAACCAGCATTAGACCCTGAACAATTTTTTCAAGATGATGTCTTAAGCATTTATTTATATGGCCGGCTCGGAAAACAGCGCTATATAGAAATAAAAAGAAGGTTTACGTACACTCACCCTGAAATACCCGATTATCAGGATGTTACAGCCAATTTTAACGATGTGTTCACATCATTACATGCATCTGAAATGCGCTCAGGCTCTCAATCGGATATCCATAATACTAGTAATGAAAAGGATACCAAGTATAGGAAACATTACAATGGAACGTCACCCGAATTTTCTGGGGAAGATTTTGACTTTGAAACGCTTGTTCGTGATTTGAGCAGTTTCATTATTCCATCAGAAGTTTTGACAGAAGACCTTAAAGAGGCAATTTTACGAATAGCCTTTATATATAAGATCTCTCCACTTGATATGAGTAGTATCGTTCAACAGGCTTACTTCAAAGACGAGGAACTAACAGCAGAAAAATTAAGAAGAGAAACCCGGCGTTGGTATAAAATTGAAAAACCAGGCCAACAGCCAACCTTAAGTGATCGCAATCAGGCTTCATCTATAACTTCTACTGAATCGTCTGCTCAACAGACACCAGAAGAAATGATGGTTAGAACTTTTGAAATGATCTCCCCTCGCGTCTTGCTGGAAAAATACAGTGAAGGGGGTAGAGCGGCTGCTTCAGATTTGAAGCTGGTGGAATCGATAATGTTTGAGCAAAGACTTCCTTCAGGGGTTGTTAATGTACTAATTGATTATGTGTTGAATACGAATGACATGAAATTAATTCATAGCCATGTCGAAAAAATAGCGAGTCAATGGAAACGCAAGAAAATTTCAACCGTTCGAGGGGCAATGGCAGTTGCAAAAGCAGAGCATCAGAACTACCAAACTTACAAACAGCAAAAAAATAAACCAACAGGGTACCGGCAGCAGAGGAGAAATGATGTTCGAAAAGACACATTACCGAAATGGATGACATCTTCCAAAGGGGAGTCCTCTTCAAAAAAGGACGAACCTGTATCAGAAAACGAGAAAAAGTGGCTTGAAGAGTATTTGAAAGGTCTATAGGGGGTGTGAAACTTGAAATCAATATCGGAAGCGATGAAAGACTTTCCAGAACGGGATACCATTCAAAAACAGCTGGCTACATATAAGAGGGAAGTCCTCACGAATCCTGAGTGGAAGGCTTTTTATCGAGCCCACTCTGAAATAACGGATCAAATGATCGACCGAAGCTTGCCTAAGTTATTAGAATATGTTGATGGGAGAAAGAATTGTGAGGGTTGCACAAGCTTGGCTACCTGTCAAAATATGATTAATGGTTATGAGCCTGAATTATTCATTAACGGGAAAACGATTGATATTAGATATAACCGCTGCCGGACTAGAATTGCCTCCGATGAGTTTAAAAAAGTACAGTCATTAATTAAAAGTTATTCCATCCCTAAAGAAATTCTTTCGGCTACCTTTGAACAATTTGAACAGGATGGCCGTGACCGCTTTAATGCCCTTAGACTTGCTGGTGACTTTATAAAATCAATGGAAAATGAATCAGATGGTTTTAAAGGACTTTATTTTTACGGTGATTTTGGTGTGGGGAAGACATTTTTGATGGGAGCGATTGCCAATGCTCTTGCGAAGAAAAAAGTTCAAACGATGCTCGTTTATACACCAGATTTCTTCCGAGAAATGAAAACTTCTATAGGTGACCAAACTGTGGACGAAAAACTCGAAGTCATTAAAACAGCTCGAGTCTTAGTTTTGGATGATATTGGAGCTGAGTCAATGTCTAGTTGGGTAAGAGACGAGGTGCTTGGTTCGATTTTACAATATCGGATGATGGAGCAATTGCCAACCCTTTATACTTCTAATTACGATTATGATGAGCTTGAAGAGCACATGTCGTATTCACAAAAGGGTGGAGTTGAGCAGTTAAAGGCAAAACGAATTATGGAACGGATTAAGCATTATACGACGCCTGTTTATATAGGCGGTAAGAATCGCCGCGAACGTTAAGGGTAGTTAAACTGAATAATCTTCCTTGACCTTCATATATTGTAGCAATGAGGGTTATACAAGGAGGATTAATGTTGGTAACCATTTTTTTTGAGGATGAACATGAAGGATTATATTTGTATATGCAATTGAAAAATTTACTTGGCAATAAGAATTTTGCACGTTCAAATTCAATCTACATTCAATTTACGGAATCCAATGCATTGGAAATTGGCATAAAAAAGGATGATCCTATTTCTGATATGGTCAAACCCTCCATTTTACGTCTGATTGCGCGTCATATTATAGAAACAAATGAAGATGACTGGGTCATACACAATTTGGAGCAAAACTTTTACTATACGGATGAAGATGAACAACAGCAAATTCTAACGATTGTTCAAACTTTACTTGATGGGGAAAATAGGGATATCCCAGAAATACTGAATTTCCCTTCAAGAGAGGAAGTAATCATTGAATCTCTTAATGACTTCTTCATGAATCAAATAATGTTTTCCTATGAATCCTTTCTTCAATTTCGGTTAAAGCAATATCATGAACAACTCTCCAAGTATATAGAATGTGCTATTGATGAGTACAAACTTGAACAGGAATATCAGGAGTTTGTTCATATGCTTCGCCAGCTTATAAAAGAAAAGGCATCGTTGTTTTCAGTGGTACACCTTGTTCACCAGGGTGAAGATTACAGATTACTTAATGAACATTACTATGAGTTAACAAAAGCTGACATTAAACACTTAATCAGCTTTAATGACTATGCAAAAACGTTTTCGATAGCTTCGGAATTATTAAAACTTTTAATAAACCTTGCTCCGGGTAAACTTTTTTTGTACACTAAGGATGAAGATGCATCAATGAATCAGACTATTTTGAACGTATTTCAGGAACGGGTTCAAATTCTGCCATACTCAAATTTTGAAGTGCAAAAAGGGTTTGGTAAAAATGGTCGATCAATAGGTCTTGATTTTCCTGGTTAAACTCCATATAATACTACATAAATCATTTGCTATATCGAAAAGTTACGAAGAGGACTTGAGATCTTTTAAACGGGTTGCCAGAGAGAAGAGCCATCGGCTGAAAGCTTTTCACTACGTAAGAGACCTTACCACCTCTGAACTTCAACGGTGAAATCGAAGTATCCGTTGACGGCCATTGCCCGTTAATCAACCTTAAGTGTCGGCTTGTAACGTCTGTTACATCCGGAACGAGGGTGGAACCGCGAGTACAACACTCGTCCCTTTTCTAGGGATGGGTGTTTTTTATTTGCTTAGAGAACGAATAAAATTTAATTGCATAGATGTAATGTCTAGCTGCAGCGCCCAGGTGCTCGAGGTCGCTTCGATTCTTCCACAAACACAAAAAGCGTGTTATGTTGCAGAATCTCCAGCGCTTTTCGCACCTGAACAGGGCGCTTCCGCTTTTCTAATATACAGGAGGGTGGCTGCTTATGTCACAAGTAAAGATTACATTTCCAGATGGCACAGTTAAAGAATTTAAACAAGGAGTAACAACAGAGGATATAGCAGCTTCAATTAGTCCTGGTTTGAAGAAGAAGGCAATTGCCGGTAAGCTGGGTGATCAACTTATCGATTTGCGACATCCGATCGAGCGGGACGGAACGATAACAATTGTAACTCCAGATACTAAAGACGGGCTGGAAATGATTCGTCATAGTTCAGCTCACTTGATGGCGCAGGCGATTAAGCGGATCTTTTCCAATGAAAAGATCAAGCTTGGTGTTGGACCCGTAATTGAAAATGGGTTTTATTATGATATCGATATGGAGCATCGTCTAACGGAAGAGGATTTTCCAAAAATCGAAAAGGAAATGAAACGAATCGTCGATGAAAACTATGAAATTCAACGTGAAGAAGTGAGCCGAGAGGAAGCGATTCGCCGATATGAAAAGCTTGGCGATGAGCTGAAGATAGAATTGATAGAAGCAATTCCGGAGGGAGAAATGATCACTTTTTATCATCAAGGTGAATTTTCAGACCTTTGTCGCGGCCCTCATGTTCCACAAACGAGTAAGCTGAACGTATTCAAGTTAATGAACCTTTCCGGAGCATACTGGCGTGGGGATAGTGATAACCAAATGTTGCAGCGTGTATATGGTACCGCTTTTAACAAAAAGACGGAGCTAGATGAACACCTGCATTTCCTAAAAGAGGCGAAAGAGAGGGACCATCGTAAGCTTGGAAAAGAATTAGGGCTATTCATGTTTTCTGAGGAAGCCCCCGGAATGCCGTTTTATTTACCAAAAGGCCAGATTATTCGAAATGAACTGGAGGCTTTTTCTCGAGAATTGCAACAAAGCTACGGTTACGATGAGGTTCGTACACCATTAATGATGAATCAACGCTTGTGGGAAAAATCTGGTCACTGGGATCACTACAGGGAAAACATGTATTTTACAGATGTAGACGATATAACGTTTGCGTTAAAACCGATGAACTGTCCAGGACATATGCTGATTTATAAGGATACACTTCATTCCTATCGCGACCTCCCAATCCGGATGGCTGAATTTGGACAAGTTCACCGTCACGAGTACAGCGGTGCGTTAAATGGGATGATACGTGTTCGTACATTCTGTCAAGATGATGCACACATTTTTGTAACTTCAGATCAGATTGAAGATGAGATTAAAGATGTCATTCGATTAATCGATCACATTTATTCGACATTCGGCTTCGATTATTCCATTGAACTTTCCACACGTCCGGAAGATTCTATGGGTAATGATAATTTATGGAGTAAGGCGGAGGGTGCTCTTGAAAATGTCCTCACCGACCTCGATCTTGACTTTAAAATCAATGAGGGAGATGGTGCATTTTACGGCCCGAAAATTGACTTCCATATACACGATGCTTTAAAACGTAGTCACCAATGTGCAACCATTCAATTAGACTTTCAAATGCCAGAGAAGTTTGACCTTTCGTATATTGATGAACGAAATGAGAAAGTAAGACCTGTCATTATTCACCGTGCGATTTTCGGGTCAATCGATCGCTTTTTCGGCATACTCGTTGAACATTTTGCGGGTGCTTTCCCAACATGGCTCGCACCAATTCAAGCTAAAGTGCTACCTGTTTCTTCCGTACATGAGGATTATGCTGCAACAATTAACGCTCAGCTAAAAGGCCTCGGGATTCGTACCGAGTTCGATACTAGAGAAGAAAAACTCGGGTACAAAATACGGGAAGCACAAATGCAAAAAGTCCCTTATATGATCGTTGTCGGGGATGATGAGGTGAACTCAGGTACAATCAATGTAAGAAAATATAGTGAAAATGAATCAACAAAAGTCTCAATTAATCAATTAAAACAGTCTTTACAACAAGAAATACAAGATAGAAACTTACAATAGGAGTGTAAAAATATGCCGCAAGTTAAAATAACATTTCCCGATGGAACAGTAAAAGAGTTTGAACAAGGAGTAACAACTGAGGACATAGCAGCATCGATCAGTCCTGGATTAAAGAAGAAAGCAATTGCAGGTAAATTAGATGACGAGTTAATTGATTTACGTCGTCCTATTAAACAGGATGGAACAATTAATATTGTAACTCCAGATACAGAGGAAGGGCTGGAAATAATCCGTCATAGTTCAGCTCACTTGATGGCACAGGCGATTAAGCGCGTCTTTTCAGATGAAAAGATCAAGCTTGGTGTCGGTCCCGTAATCGAAAATGGGTTTTATTATGATATCGATATGGAGCATCGTTTGACGGAAGAGGATTTTCCGAAAATCGAAAAAGAAATGAAACGAATCGTTGATGAAAATCATGAAATCCAGCGTGAAGAAGTAAACCGTGAGGAAGCGGTCCGCCGTTACGAAGAGATTGGCGATGAGCTGAAGGTGGAATTGATTGAAGCGATTCCAGAGGGAGAAAAGATCACCTTTTATCATCAAGGTGAATTTTCAGATCTTTGCCGCGGCCCTCATGTTCCACAAACAAGTAAGCTGAAAGTGTTCAAGCTGATGAACCTTTCCGGGGCTTATTGGCGTGGGGATAGTGACAACCAAATGCTACAGCGTGTCTATGGTACCGCTTTTAATAAAAAGTCGGAACTAGAAGAGTACTTACATTACCTTGAGGAGGCAAAAGAACGAGATCACCGTAAACTTGGCAAGGAGCTTGATATTTTTACTGTTTCCCAAAAAGTCGGTCAAGGACTTCCTATCTGGCTTCCAAAGGGTGCGACAATTCGTCGTGTTATAGAGCGGTATATTGTTGATACGGAGATCAAGTTAGGATATGACCACGTTTATACCCCTCATCTTGGAAGTGTAGAATTATATAAAACTTCCGGACACTGGGATCATTATAAAGATGATATGTATCCTGCGATTGAAATGGATAATGAACAGCTTGTATTGAGACCGATGAATTGTCCACACCATATGATGATTTATAAAAATTCGATGCATAGCTATCGTGATTTACCTGTACGCATAGCCGAGCTCGGAACTATGCATCGTCATGAGATGTCGGGTGCCCTTGCTGGACTACAGCGTGTTCGATCGATGACCTTAAATGATGCACATATTTTTGTACGACCGGATCAGTTAAAAGATGAGTTTATCAGGGTTGTTCAGCTCGTACAAAAGGTGTACAAGGACTTTGGAATTGATGACTATAAATTCCGTTTATCATACCGAGATCCTGAGGACAAAGAAAAATATGTTGATAACGACGAGATGTGGGAAAAGGCACAAGCACTCTTAAAAGAAACGATGGAAGATATGGACCTGAATTATGTAGAGGCGGAAGGAGAAGCTGCTTTTTATGGTCCGAAGTTGGATGTCCAGGTTAAAACAGCACTTGGAAAAGAAGAGACGCTTTCTACTGTACAGCTCGATTTCCACTTGCCTGAGCGGTTTGATCTTACTTATAAAGGAAGTGACGGTCAAGGTCACCGCCCTGTTGTCATTCACCGTGGTGTCGTTTCGACGATGGAACGATTTGTTGCCTTCTTAATAGAGGAATACAAAGGAGCCCTTCCTACATGGCTTGCACCTGTTCAAGTTAAGGTTATTCCTGTTTCATCGGTGCATATGGATTATGCGTATAAAGTTCACGAAGACCTTAAAGCGAATGGGATCCGTGTAGAGGTTGATTCCCGTGAAGAAAAGATTGGGTATAAGATTCGTGAGGCGCAGATGATGAAAACTCCATATATGCTGGTTGTAGGTGATCAAGAGATTGAGAGCAACTCCGTCAATGTCAGAAAATATGGTGAACAGAACTCAGAAACGGTGCCGTTTGAAGGCTTTAAAGAAGGTTTACTAAACGAGATTGAACGAAGCTGATTTAAAGGACGTGTTCAAAAGAAGATAAAAGAGCCGTTATATATGAAGTTCAACTAAATTCGTAACCCATGCGCAGGAGATAGCTGAAAATAGTTATCTCCTTTTAAATTCCCCCTTGATTTTCAGAAGAAGGTCAGGTAAGCTATATTAGGTTGAATAAAAGCACACATGTAATTGCTTGACATCAGTGTGTCATCAATGATATGATTTTAAGGTGATAATTGAATAATCTTGTGAAAAAGCAGAAGCACCCGCTTCTCACCTTATTGACGCACATGAGAGTGCAGTTGTCAGGTAAATGATCTAGAGATCGATTCAAAGTCGATTCGTCAATCAGTGTGGGTGTTGTGTGCGCCGACGCTTTTTTATACGTTCTGAGGGTATATATACTTTCAAATATACGTTTTACAAGAGACCTTTAATGTAAAATCTTATGGAGGTGGCTCATTATTAGTAAGGACATGATGGTCAACGACGGTATTCGCGCTCGCGAAGTTCGCCTAATTGGTGCCAATGGAGATCAAGTTGGCGTAATAACTCGTCAAGAAGCACTTGAAATTGCACAAAATGCTAACCTTGATCTTGTTCTTGTTGCTGCAAACGCTAAACCGCCAGTATGCCGAATTATGGACTACGGTAAGTTTCGTTACGAGCAACAAAAGAAAGAAAAGGAAGCGCGGAAGAATCAAAAGATCATTACGACGAAGGAAGTTCGTCTAAGCCCGAATATCGAGGAACACGATTTCAACACAAAGTTACGTAATGCTAGAAAATTCCTTGAAAAAGGCGACAAATTGAAAGCGTCTATCCGTTTTCGCGGTCGTGCGATTACTCACTCTGAATTAGGACGTGCAGTACTCATGCGAATGGCAAAGGAATGTGAGGATCTTGGAACGATAGAATCCAGACCTAAGATGGAAGGCCGAAGTATGTTTTTAATTCTTGCTCCAATTAATGAAAAGTAAGAGGAAGTTCATCTATTTAATGTAGTGAACTAGTATCAAAAAGGAGGAAAACTCACTATGCCTAAAATGAAAACTCATAAAGGAACTGCAAAACGATTCAAAAAGACCGGGACTGGTAAATTGAAACGTTCACATGCATTCACTAGTCACATGTTCCGTAATAAGTCGCAAAAGCAAAAGCGTAAGCTTCGCAAATCTGCCATTGTGTCTAGCGGAGACTACAAGCGTATTAAAGACATGATCTAACACGAAATAAACAGATAAATTATAGGAGGGATTACAATGCCAAGAGTAAAAGGTGGCTATGTAACACGTCGTCGTCGTAAACGCGTCTTAAAACTTGCAAAAGGTTATTATGGTGCGAAACATAAATTATTTAAAGTTGCTCAGCAACAAGTATTTAAATCACTACGTTATGCTTATCGTGACCGTCGTCAAAAGAAGCGTGATTTCCGTAAACTATGGATTACACGTATTAACGCGGCAGCTCGTATAAACGGTATTTCTTATAGCCGTTTAATGCATGGCTTGAAGCAAGCTGGTATCGATGTAAACCGTAAAATGCTTGCTGATCTAGCTGTAAATGATGAAAAAGGATTTGCTGAGCTTGCAAGCAAAGCAAAAGATAGCTTAAAAGCATAAATAAAAACCGGGTCGACTCTGTTTAATGAGAGTCACCCTTTTTTAATGGATAAATTACTGCTACAGAGTTGATTAAGGTCATTGTGACTATACAATCACCATGACTCCGATTAAAAATGAAGGAGAACGATAACCAATGACGATAATTACTGCCCTGCTTGCTGTTCTGAATATATATGGATTAGCCCTTATGTACATAGATAAACAAAAGGCAAAAAAACAAAAATGGAGAATCTCAGAAGCCCATTTGTGGCTGGTATCGATCTTCGGAGGAGCATTTGGCGTATTAATTGGGATGTACATGTATCGACATAAAACAAAACACCTTTCATTTCGTTTGGGTGTACCCTTCATAATCCTTGTACATATTTCTCTTTATACATGCTACATTCTCAATGTGGTCTAGTGTCGTAGTTTCTCGCATAAAATAGGGAACGGGGGGGATGAAGGTGGAACAGCATGTCATGCAACTCATCCATTTGATCGGCGAAAGTGGTGTATTGGCCCCGGTATTATTTATTTTTCTCCACATTTTAAGACAATTTTTGTTTATTCCTGTCGGCTTTATTTGTATTCTCGGTGGGGTAATATTCGGTGTCGTGTTTGGAACCATTTATTCATTGATCGGGGTAACCCTAGTTAGTCTTTACTTTTATGGACTCGTTAAATCATTACCTAAATCGTACAAAAAGGTTATTACACTTAAAGAGAAATGGCTTGGAAGACGATCTACTCTTTCACTTGGACAAATTACGATCCTAAGACTCGTACCATTTCTACATTTTCATCTGATATCACTATGTTTAATTGAAATTGCAAGAAATTTTAAGGAATATACAAAGTTTTCACTTTTCACGAATGTTCCGCTTGCGATTGTCTATACATCTCTCGGAAATTGGTTGAATCAATTGTCTATTCAATGGATGATGGCAATCCTTTTGACGTTAGGAATTCTTTTTTATGTGCTCCGCCGTAAAGAAATGGTTATTAAATGGCATGACTTTTTTGCAAATGCAAGTTAATTTTTAATGGAGGAAATTGGCTAACGGAGACGGTAGGCTCACTTATGGAGGTGAAGCTTCCTTTCTATCCGTTAGTCTTTTTCTTTTTTACACGTTACTAAGGCGATCATCTGCGGGGCCTTTAGTTGTTCAAATGTTATACTGTAGGTAACATTTCGGAAGGGGTTACATAAATGAAGCTGAATCTAAAACCATTTTACAACATGCAGGACGAGCTTGACCGACGAATTGAACGAGAACATGCTCTTGAGGAAAAGGATCTTTTTACAGAAAAAATCCTAGCCTTACTTGTGGAGGTTGGTGAGCTTGCAAATGAAACGCGCTGTTTTAAGTTTTGGAGTTCTAAACCACCTTCAAGCAAAGAAGTTATTCTTGAAGAATTCGTTGATGGTTTACATTTTGTGTTGTCGATTGGGATAACAAAGGGTTATAAGCTGCCTGCAACTATAACAATTAAAGACGAACAATATGATGGACTTATACAAGCCTTTTTAGACGTTTATAACGATATTCAGCTATTAGAAAAGGATCACGATGTCAATAAATTTGTTCAATTAATGGAAGACTACTTAGTGATCGGGCGAATTCTGGGATTTACTGCTGAAGATGTGGAAAATGCTTATCTTTTCAAAAACGAGGTGAATCATTCGCGACAGGATCAAGGCTATTAACGCATCACGATAGAACATCAGGAGGTATTGTATGAAAAAGCTGGATGAAACGTTATCGATGTTAAAAGAGTTAACGGATGCGAGAGGGATTTCAGGGGAAGAAGCGGAGCCTCGTGAGGTAATGAAAACATACATTGAACCATTTGCCGACGAGATCTTTTATGATAATTTAGGAAGCATTATTGCCAAGAAAAAAGGATCAGCAGATGGTCCGAAAATAATGATAGCAGGACATCTAGATGAAGTCGGTTTTATGGTTACACGGATCGACGATAAAGGTTTTCTAAGGTTTCAGCCAGTCGGTGGTTGGTGGGGTCAGGTCTTATTGGCCCAGCGTGTTACGATTATGACGAAAAGCGGAAACGTAACAGGTATTATTGGATCAAAGCCTCCACATATTTTGTCACCTGAAGCACGCAAGAAGCCAGTTCCCATCAAAGACATGTATATTGATATCGGTGCGAGTGACCGTGATGAAGCTATGAAAACCGGTGTTCATCCAGGTGACTCCGTTGTACCCTATTTTGAATTTACAGTCATGAGTAATCCAAAAATGCTGCTAGCAAAAGCATTCGATAATCGGGTTGGCTGCGCAATTGTTATCGATGCGTTTAGACAGCTTAAAGATGGTCACCACCCGAATACGATTTATGGAGTAGGTACTGTACAAGAAGAAGTTGGTCTTAGAGGGGCGAAGACAGCAGCACACCTCATTGAACCTGATATTGCATTTGCTATCGATACGGGGATTCCTGGGGATACACCTGGGGTAACAGATCGAGATGCAATTTCAAGCTTGGGGGAGGGGCCACAAATTATACTGTATGATGCACGAACGTTAGCACATAGAGGGTTACGTGAATACGTACTGAATGTAGCTGAGAAAAAGAAAATCCCTTACCAGTTAGACACGACCGCTGGTGGTGGAACCGACGCGGGAACCATTCATATTAGTCATGCTGGAGTACCAGCCCTTTCTATTACAATTGCAACACGTTATCTTCATACGCACGCTTCAATGATACACAGGGATGACTATGAAAATGCAGTAACGTTAGTTGTTGAGATTATTAGGGGACTGGATGAAAAAACAGTCAAAGATTTAATTAAACCATAAGGAGAGGGGCTGCACAAAAGGTTAAATAAACCTTGAACAGCCCCTTCCTTATTCTGTAAAGATAAGAAAGTATAAAATTTTACTGCATTGATGTAATGTCTAGCTCCAGCGCCCAACCCCTTGATCACTTCAGTCCTCCTGCGGCGGCAACACACTGAAGTACTCCATGTATATTCCCACGCAGGACCGAACTTGTTTGGGCCGAGCCTCCTCGTTGGCCTTCCAGTGACCTTCGGGGCTAAACAGAGCGCTTGCGCTTTTCTAAAATTATTGAAGCCCAGATGATAACGTTTCTAACATTTCATCTTTTTCTTGTTCGTCTGAATGTTGCCAGATAACCTCAAATAAAACACCAAGACCAGGAAGCATTTTTTCCTCCCCGCTTTGGATCGCTTCTAATATCGTACTCTCAAGCTGTTCACGATTGTTACCAGAAACATTTGCTAAGATTGCTTTTCTTAAGTTCAAATCCAACTTAATCACCTCATTTGTCATGATTTTGGTAAGTTATAAATATAGTGTTTGCAGTTCTTATAGTATTCATCAGATAAAATTGGATTATGTATGGAATTCACGTATAATAACAATGTTTAGAACGGACGGTCAAATACACGTAAAAGGATTGAAATGAATGAATCGGATTACCTCTCCAAAAAATGGTCGAGTAAAGGAATGGAAAAAGTTAAACAGTAAAAAGGGTAGAGAAAAAGCGAATGCTTATCTTATAGAAGGGCCACACCTTGTTGAAGAAGCGTTGTTGCATCATGCAGCTATCTCGAATTTAATCACTGATGAATCGTTTCGGATTCCTACGAACTGGCACACGGGGGATATTACAACATGGGTAGTTACGAGCTCGGTTATTAAAGAGCTGTCTGATACTGAATCTCCTCAAGGGGTAATTGCTATTGTCGAGATTGAAAAGAAACCTTTTGAGATCAACCCGCAAGGAACTTATCTTTTAATCGATGGTATTCAGGATCCTGGAAACCTTGGAACCATAATCCGAACGGCCGACAGTGCTGGTGTTGATGGTATCATTCTAGGTCCTGGGACAGTTGATTTACATAACAGTAAAGTGTTGCGATCGACACAAGGATCATTATTTCATATTGCGGTAATCACAGATCAGCTAGAGAAGTGGATCGATCGCTTTCAACGTGAGGATGTGATTGTTTACGGAACTTCATTACAAGGAGGAGTTCCATATACAAATGAAAACATTCCACATGGTTTTGCATTATTATTAGGGAACGAAGCAAACGGGGTAACGACTGAATTACTTAAGAAAACAAACAAAAACTTATTTGTACCGATTTATGGCAAAGCAGAATCCCTTAATGTAGCCGTAGCTGCAGGAATTCTTTTATATGGATTAAAGCAAAATTAGTTATGGCAATAGTTGCAGGAACCAAGTTGAATCTTATATAATAACTACAAGAGAAGGTAAATTCCATTTAAATTCAACTAAATATAGTAAAAATAACGATGAAGGAAAGTAGTACATTATTAATAGCCATTGAGGGAGAGTGTGTCTAAGACTGGAAGCACACTTATGGTTAATATAATGGAATTCACTCTGGAGTTGCCTTTCGAACACTGGTCGGCTTTTAGGCGATGGGCTAAGATTGTGCCGGGAAACCGTTAGAAGAATGAAGTGATTGACCAAGTACGTTTGGTCTTTAAATAGGGTGGTAACGCGAATCTTCGTCCCTTTATGGGAGGAAGGTTTTTTTATTTGCACTTAATTTTAAATGGAAAGTCCATAAAGGAGGAAACGACTATGCAGGACCGTTTAATCACACTGCAAACCGAAGCAATTGAAAAAATCGAGCACGCTTCATCGCTAAAAGAATTACAGGATATTCGTGTCCAGTATTTAGGTAAAAAAGGACCTATAACTGAAGTTTTAAGAGGAATGGGGCAGCTTCCGGCAGATGAACGTCCAAAAATGGGGCAACTAGCAAATGATGTCCGTGAGGCAATTACTTCGAAACTTGATGAAAACATAAAAAAATTAGAAAGAGCGAAACTCGATGAGCAGCTTGCAAACGAAACGATTGATGTAACTTTACCAGGTCGACCTATTCGTAAAGGGAATGCACATCCATTGACGGCAGTAATCGAAGAGATTGAGGACTTGTTTATCGGTATGGGATTTTCGGTTGCGGAAGGGCCAGAAGTTGAAACAGATTATTATAACTTTGAAGCACTAAACTTACCGAAAAATCACCCGGCAAGAGATATGCAGGATTCCTTTTTTATTACTGAGGACTTTCTATTAAGAACACAAACCTCACCTGTACAAGCAAGAACGATGGAAAGACATAAAGGTAAGGGACCAGTGAAAATCATTAGTCCCGGTAAGGTTTACCGACGTGACACCGATGATGCCACACACTCTCATCAATTTATGCAAATTGAAGGCCTAATGGTTGATGAAAATGTACGAATGAGTGATTTAAAGGGGATATTAACAACTTTTGCTCAAAAGTTGTTTGGAGAAGAGCGGGAAATTCGTCTTCGCCCAAGCTTTTTCCCATTTACTGAACCTTCCGTAGAAGTGGATGTTTCATGTTTTAAGTGTAACGGGAAAGGGTGCCCGATCTGTAAGCGTACGGGCTGGATCGAAATCCTCGGGGCAGGAATGGTCCATCCGAATGTTCTTGAAATGGCTGGTTTTGATCCCAAAGTATACACTGGTTTTGCATTTGGAATGGGCCCGGAACGGATTGCGATGTTGAAATATGGCATTGAGGATATTCGTCATTTCTATGCGAATGACCTTCGTTTCTTACAACAATTTAACCGTTCATAAGTACCGGATCAATCGTTATCGTTATTCATTCGGTGATTTACTGAACATCTTCATAAAAGGAGTGGAAAAAATGCTAGTATCCTATAACTGGCTCAAACAATATGTTGATTTAGAAGGTGTAGACCCACATGAACTCGCAGACCTTATGACTAAAGGCGGGATTGAAGTAGAAGGGGTCCAAGCGCTAAATGAAGGAATAAATGGTGTCCTAGTCGGCTATGTCGAAACGTGTGAGCAGCACCCAAACGCAGACAAGCTTAATCTATGTAAAGTGAATATTGGAGATGCTGAACCAGCTCAGATTATTTGTGGTGCACCGAACGTAGCTGCAGGTCAAAAGGTTGCTGTTGCTACAATAGGGGCAGTTCTCCCAGGTAATTTTAAAATAAAAAAAGCCAAGCTAAGAGGAGAAGCATCTCAAGGAATGATTTGTTCACTCGAAGAGCTTGGTGTTGATCCGAAAATGGTTCCGAAAGAGTTCGCAGATGGAATTTACGTTCTTTCTGATGAAGCAATTGTCGGAAGCGATGCACTTGGTTATTTGAACTTAGATGACCACATATTAGAATTAGGGTTAACTCCAAACCGAGCAGATTGCTTGAATATGATCGGTGTAGCCTATGAAGTAGCAGCGGTATTGGATAGAAAGGTTTATTTTCAAAAGCCTGAATTCAAAGAACAAAGCGAAACGGCTGCTGATTATATTTCAGTAAATGTCGAAAATCAAGAAGATAATCCATACTATAGTGCGAAAGTGATTCGTAATATTCAAGTAAGACCTTCGCCAACGTGGCTACAAAACCGTTTAATTTCTTCTGGAATTCGACCGATTAATAATATAGTCGATATTACGAACTACGTTTTGATCGAATACGGACAACCGTTGCATGCCTTTGATTATGATCAATTTGGCTCAAAAGAGATTTTAGTTCGTCGAGCAAAAGATGGAGAACAAATGGTGACCCTTGATGATCAAAAGAGAACATTGAAGGGTGAACACCTAGTAATAACGAATGGAAACGTTCCAGTCGCTGTCGCTGGTGTAATGGGTGGAGCTGATTCTGAAGTTACTGATAAGACAACGGCGATCTTACTTGAAGCAGCTTATTTTAATCCTTCTATTGTCCGTCTTGCATCAAAGGACTTAGGACTCCGAAGTGAATCCTCTACCAGATTTGAAAAAGGACTAGATCGAAATCGTGTGTATGAAGCTGCAAATCGTGCCGCGCAGTTAATGGTGGAGCTAGCAGGTGGAGAAGTACTTGAAGGAATTGTGGAATCCGGTGGTCGATATGTTGATTGTGAAGAAGTATCTGTAAGCGTCAGTCGAGCAAATAAAGTGCTTGGAACGACTATAAAAACAGAGGAAGTTCAATTATTCTTCAAACGTTTAGACTTTAACTATGATCTTGAAGAGGATCTTTTCAACGTAGAAGTCCCAACGAGACGCCCAGATATTACACTTGAAGAGGATTTGATTGAAGAAATTGGTAGAATTTATGGTTATGATGCTATTCCGACAACGCTTCCTGACGGCTCTACCACTCAAGGATCGTTAACAACTGCTCAGAAAAAAAGAAGGAAAGTCCGTCGTTACTTTGAGAGCACAGGTCTATTCCAAGCGGTCACGTATTCGTTGACAACAGCAGGAAAGGCAAATCGTTATCACGGGCTTGAAACAGATGAAGAACCAAGTTTTGTTTCGGTTTCAATGCCGATGAGTGAAGAACGTACTGTATTACGTAGAACACTTATCCCACAACTTCTTGAGGTTGTTCAATACAATCAAAATCGCCAAATGAATGATGTAGCCGTTTATGAAGTGGGTTCAACCTACCTTGCAAAGAATTCCGAATTGCAGGAACTTCCAAATGAACATCAAAAGTTAGCAGGGGCATTATCTGGTTTATGGCAGACACATCCATGGCAAAGTGAAAAGAAAGTTGTTGACTTTTATGTTGTAAAAGGCATACTTGACGGATTGTTTGCTTTATTAGGTTTAGAAAATCGAATCGAATTTGAACAGGCGAAGCGTAAAGGGTTTCATCCAGGCCGAACAGCAATAATTCTCCTAGATGGGAAACAAATCGGTGTTGTGGGTCAGCTTCATCCTGGTGATCAAAAGGAATGGGATATTAAAGAAACGTTTATATTCGAACTCGAGCTTGATCTTTTATTCAATGCAGAAGTGAATCCTGTATTCTTTGAGCCACTACCAAGATATCCATCGATCACGCGAGATATTGCACTGGTCCTTGATCAGGATATCCAAGCTGGAGATGTAAAAAACGGGATTAAAGCTGCTGGCGGTAAACTGTTAAAGAGTGTATCGATCTTTGACCTTTATGAAGGGGAACGAATGGAAGAAGGAAAAAAATCGGTTGCCTATTCATTAACCTATTTTGATCCGGAACGAACGCTAACGGATGAAGATGTTACGAAGGTACATTCGAAAGTACTTGACTATGTAAAAGATAAGTTTAAGGCAGAAATGCGCGGATAATCGAGAAAAGGTTATTCTGTAGATACTTCATAACTAAAAAAGCATGTGAATTCGTAACGAAATTCACATGCTTTTTACTTTTTAGTATTTTCAGGTTGAGGCTTTCTGAAAAAAAGCTTCGTGTGCCCTACTTGGATCTGCAAACCATTGGGCAACTTTATCTGCTTTCGTTTGATCCTGTGCACCCTCTAATAACGTTTGAACCACATGCTGTGGAAGTGCCTGGGTCATCGCATTTGTCCATTCCGTTACTTCTTTTACAAAAGGTTTTGTTCGATTCCAATATGTCTCTCCAAGTTGTGTATCCCATCTGGAATGCTTATATTGAATCAAACTCTCGTATAATTGTTCTGCGCAATAAGAAGAAAGGTTACATCCCTGACCGGTGATAGGGTCATTAAGGAAAACACTATCGCCACAACCAATTACTAGCTTATTTTTAAAGGTTACGTAAGGTTTTCTAATGACTGGATTAATGGCAACTTGAAGGAAACCTTGGTCATCAGATAGGGCGAAACCTTTTTTATCGATGCGTTCGTGGATGTCGGGAAAATACTTATGCGTTACACTTTTTATTTGATCCGTAAACTCATTTGCGTGCTTTATTCCTTTAAATAAATCTAAATCTCTACCCGGTATTGCCATGATGAACAGTATCGTAACCGGGCCGTGTTCTGTGATAGCAGGTATTTCGAACATTTCACCTACTTCAGGAAGAACCGTCACGCTTACACCAACAGGATTATTTGGCTTTATCCCTACAAAATACCCAACAATACATTTTCGTTGTGGTACTTGAAAAGGAGACAGCTCCTCTTCAATTGGAAAAGGAAGAAGAGGTCCCGATTTTCCTGTACAATCAATTACTAAATCAAACTTGTCTATCACTCTTTCTAACTCCTCTTTATCTACCTTAAGGAGACGGAAAGAGACTCCTTTACTTTCAAGATCTTTCATGCAATGTGAAAAGTAGAGGCGCTGGTCAACAGACAATGCGGGCTCGTCCAACAGTCCCACAAATAATTTTTGATCTCCAATCGTAATATGGATGCTCCTAATAGGATCATTATCTTCCCATTTCGGCATATTAAAACGGTTTTCGCGTGTAATTGTTGAGCCGAAATGTACTTGAGTAGACATTACCCGCCCATTTCGGATCTCATCCGGTGAGCTTGAGTGAATAACAGTAACATCAAATTCTTCCTTGAGAGCGTAAGCTAGGTGTAGACCTGTTGTGCCACTGCCAATGATACATATTTGCTTTTTCAAAATTCTCGCCCCTTTAGTTTTTTAGTAGCCAAGTCGATGAGAGATTATGTGCTAGCTTTTCTCATTTTATTTAGAAAGAAGTGTAATGTAAATGAGACGAATTAATTAATTTAATAATAGAGGTTGTTCAAAAGTCCGGAGGCTAACAGGATGTTAGTCAGTTCGACGTTATCACAGGACGTGATGGGTTTAGTCGAACTTCTCGGCTCTTTTTATCCTCCTTTTGAACACGTACTAATAGAACACTGATTATAAATCCTTACTTAGGTCTTCCGATTAGCCCATAAAAGAAAAGGTGGACGAGCCTTTCCTCTGAGATAGAAACCCGCCCCTTCGATAAATGGAGCATTTCCTTTTGGTACATGGAAAAATAGAAAAGAAGGTCAGAAATTTTTATATCTGGTTCCATATAGCCCAGCTCTCTACCCAGTTCCATCAATTTAGAGAAAAAAGGGATCAGTCGCTGCTTTTGAAACTCCTCTACCATTTCCGTAAACGCATTGTCTTCGATGTTCTGTTTTAAACAGGCATTCATTAAACCGAGAATCTCGTTTTCTTTAATCATAATGGCTTTAATTATTTCTGGGAATGGTACGTTCTTTGTTAAAAAAATTTCGTACTCGGTTATTGCTTTCTCCATGTAATCTTTCATTATGTCTATCAAGAGTGCCTCTTTACTTCCGAAGTAGTTATAGATGCTTACTTGGGATACTTCGGCCATATGTGCAATGTCTGTTATCGAGACCTTTTCTAACTCTGTTAATAACTTAAGTGCAGCATGGCGTATTTGTGATTTTTTAATTTCCTTTCTCTGTTCAAATCCGTTCAAAGGACTTCACCTCTCTATATGAGGTTGTTCAAAAAGTCCGGGAAAAATAGCTGTCGAACTTCTTCGTTGTTCGATCTCTCCGGTCCTCACGTATTAATAGCATACGTTCTGGTCCTCGAGATTTTCACGCCTTGAACTTCTCGGCTCTTTTTGTCCTCCTTTTTGAACACGCACTATATACAATAACACTTTTGAAATATTTAGCCACATTTATTTCAAAACTTCTGGTGTATTCGATTTCAAAAGCATATAATAATTATGAAATAAAATCAATTTTACATTTCAAAATTTTTATTTCAGAGGGAGATGAATTGTATGAAGCTATATCAATCTCAAGGAAAATCTATCCCTCAGCGTTTGGTGTTATTTATCTTACAAACAGTCATACTCGCTATAGCAGGATGGCTTCTCTTTGGGGGAGAAAAAATGTTGCTTAACTGGTGGGGGTGGAATTTTGGACAAGGAAATGAACCTCGTCAAATCGTGTTATTTTGTCTCTTCGTTATTGTTTATTTCAGAATGATATTCACGATATTTTATTTGTTAAAACGATCGATTTCATGGGAGGAGGCGATTAGTATCCCTATTGCTTTTGGGTTGTATTACATTGGCTTTTCTCTATTCAGCCTAAGCACAGGAGCCCCTCTGTCAATCTCGGATATCTTTTTTATTTTGGTGTTTTTAATAGGGTCTTGGATGAATACGGCTTCGGAATGGGGAAGAGACCGTTGGAAAAAGAACCCAGATAACAAAGGTAAACTATACATGGAAGGATTATTCTACTATTCAATGCACATTAACTATTTCGGAGATGTGTTATGGGTAACCGCGCTAGCGTTGGTGACTCGGCAACCGTGGGCCTTGTTGATACCTATACTTCTGATTTGCCTATTTGTTTTTTATAATATACCGGTTCTAGATAGATATTTGGAAAATAAATACGGTAAGGCTTTTATCGTATATAAAAAGTCGACGAAGAAGTTGATCCCCTTTATTTATTAGATGATATTTATATTGACTACGCAACGATTTTAACGGGTATCGGTTGTTGTGGTAGTAATACGAAACGAGCCTGAAAATGAAATACAAGCTCGTTTTTTATAAAGGCTGTTTTCGAACAGATCGGTATTTAAAGTTTAATAAACTTCTTCCTTGCTCTACGATGGCATTAATAAATTTAGAACCATAACCTATACCAGTAAGAGTAGGTTTCATCTGAACGCCAACTATTATTATTTTCTTCTTTTTTCAGCTAGTATCAATGCTTTTTTTGTGTTTGCAAAATGCGCCTTCGTAATTTGTTCCAAATCTCCTATTCCATGCTTCAGGATAATTTTAGCGGCTGCTTCATCAACATGAGATCCAGCCCCTTTTGGAATCGTTACTCCTGTTTTCTCTGATATTTCATCCATCTTTTTTAAGAAAGCATAGCGAGCAATAATGGAGGCAGCAGCAACCGACAAGTGAAGACTTTCTGCTTTTGTTTCAAAGAAGTAGGGGATTTCTGTATTGGCACTGCTTTTTGTATGACGGAAATAAACGCCAGGCTCACAAAATTGGTCGATTAATACACCTTCTAAATTTGAATCATCTGGAAGTTTTTTCATCACATTATCGATTGCTTGATGGTGAAGCATCGCCTTCATTTTACCTTGCGTCGCTCCTTTGCTTTGTAATTGATTGTATTTCTCGTTATGTAATACCATTAGACTATACGGAATTACTCGAAGTAAATCCTTAGCAATCTTAATAATTTGTGGATCTTTTAACATTTTCGAATCTTTGACACCCAGTTCCTTTACAAGCGCCATATTTTCTTTTGAAACATAAGCAGCAACCACCGTTATCGGACCGAAAAAATCACCGGTTCCGACTTCGTCAGATCCAATAATTGACATTGAAGTAATCGTTTCTGGTGGTAGATGATTATGGGTTTTACGCTTTCGCTTTTCGATAACTGGTTTGTTTTTGATCACATCTTTACTCCATTTAGCTGATTCTTGTTCTGCTGCAGCCCCCTGAAAGAGAACTTTACCAGAACGATATGCTGTAATGGTGCATCCACTTACCTTTGCAACAAATTGTCCCCCTTGTGGAACCTTATCTTGTAGGAAGGCTTTATATTCACTTTGAAGCTGTGAAAGTTGTTCTTTTGAAAGCTTTAGTACTGCATGTGCCATTATTTACCTCTTTCTTTTTCGATTTATTTATACGACTATTATGTTGAAATTGTATATTTATTGAAACATGTGAACAGGATGGATATACTCCTTATTATAATGAACTTCCATGTTCTTTTCAGCAATTTATCATCTGAAATGAGTTGTGATCTTTTCGGAATTAATTGTACAGGCTAAGATATGTAAAATGAACAGGCTCTTTGTTCCCATTCGATCAGGTTCATGTTAAGATATAGATTAGGTATTTATGAGTTAGGAGGCTTTTGGGTGTCTAACGTTAATAACAAAAAGCGAACAACTGTACATATATATGGGCAGCATTATACAATAATCGGTGCTGAAGGACCTGCTCATGTCCATAAAGTTGCATCAATTGTTGATGATAAAATGAGAGAGATACGTCAACAGAGTAATAGTCTTGATGCGAAGCAGTTAGCGGTCCTGACAGCTGTTAATATCGTAGATGATTATTTAAAATTACAAGAACGGGTCAAACAATTAGAGAATAAGAAAGAGGATTAAGGATGGTTGATTTAATACTTATTGTTGTTTTGATTGTGGGTTTTTTGATTGGGCTTAAAAGGGGATTAGTTCTTCAACTTGTACATCTTACAGGTTTCATAGCTTCATTCATTATTGCATATTTGTACTTTGATGAGTTGGCACCACGTTTACGCTTATGGATACCCTATCCAACGGTTCCAGAAGGTAGTTTATCTATGTTTATGAATTCTGGATTTTTGGAGGATGCATACTATCGAGCGATTGCTTTCGCGATGCTCTTTTTTGGAATGAAAATTCTTCTGCATATACTAGGTTCGATGTTGGACTTTCTTGCAGACTTGCCAATACTCCGAACAGTAAACGGCTGGCTTGGCGGTGTGTTAGGTTTTGTGGAAGTCTATCTTGTGATTTTCCTGTTCCTTTATATTGCTGCACTCGTTCCAATGACTTCTGTTCAAAGTGCAATGGAGGGGTCTCTTATAGCGAAGGCAATGGTCGAACATACTCCCGTCTTTTCAGAAAAAATTCGTGAAATTTGGATCGCTGAAATAAATACAAAAGTGTGATCTGAAGGGATAAGGGGATACTTATCCTTTTTCACGTTTATACCTACATGGAGGAAGTACATATGAACAAGAAACAAATCATTAAAATCCTTGAGCAAATTGCTCTTTACTTAGAGATAAAAGGTGAAAATAGCTTTAAGGTTTCAGCGTATCGTCGAGCTGCTCAAGCGCTCGAGAGTGACTCAAGAACGATTGATGAAATCGGTGATATTTCACAATTGAAAGGGATTGGTAAGGCTACGCTGTCTGTGATAGAGGAAGTTATGGAAACGGGTCAATCTTCTCTGCTGATTGATTTGAAGGAAGAATTACCAAATGGCTTACTTGCTCTATTGAACCTACAAGGACTTGGTGGTAAAAAAATCGCGAAGCTCTATCATGACCTTAATGTGACTGATCTCCAATCGCTGAAAGAAGCTTGTGAACAAAATAAAGTTCAAGCACTTCAAGGATTCGGTAATAAAACAGAAGAGAAAATTTTAGCATCGATTGAAGAATTCGGCTCTAGACCTGAGCGGCTTCCAATTGCGATGATGCTGCCAGTAGCCGAAGTGATAGAAGCCCAACTAGCAAATATAGATCAAATTGACCAATTTTCTCGAGCGGGTAGCCTAAGAAGGTTAAGTGAAACAATCAAGGATATTGATTTTATTATAAGCACAAAGTCTCCCGAACAGGTTGCAGAATCACTTATGCAACTAGAGAATGTTACGGATAGTATAGCGGCCGGGACAACGAAGGTATCTCTAGTTGTAACCTACGACTATGATATTTCAGTAGACTTCCGACTAGTAAAACCGGACGAGTTTGCAACAACTCTTCATCATTTTACTGGGTCGAAAGAACATAATGTTAAACTTCGCCAGATCGCGAAACAGCGTTCTGAAAAAATTAGTGAGTATGGGGTTGAAAAAACCGAGACGGGGGAAGTTAAAACCTTTGGGAATGAAGGGGACTTTTTCGCCCATTTTGGTCTAAATTATATACCACCACAGCTGCGTTCGGGCCAAGAAGAGCTTGATCGATTTCAACAAACAGTGGCGATTCTTCAAAGGCATGATATTCAGAGTGATCTCCATATGCATACGACATGGAGCGACGGAGCAAACTCGATTGAAGAAATGGCAGGAGCGGCTAGAGGAATGGGGTATTCCTACGTTGTTATTACCGATCACTCGCAGTTCCTTCGGGTGGCAAATGGGTTAACCCCTGAGCAAATTCGAA
This sequence comes from Pseudalkalibacillus decolorationis, assembly GCF_024609785.1. Taxonomy (GTDB): domain Bacteria; phylum Bacillota; class Bacilli; order Bacillales; family Fictibacillaceae; genus Pseudalkalibacillus; species Pseudalkalibacillus decolorationis. The sequence goes on along the minus strand of NZ_JANHJQ010000001.1, from coordinate 328,870 downwards.
ATCAGCGCAAGGAAATTGAGCGTGTAAATGAAAAGTGGGATGATTTTACGATCCTTTCTGGTATTGAAATGGACATTTTACCAGATGGCTCACTCGATTATGAAGATTCATTGTTAGCGGAACTGGATTTTGTAATCGCATCCATCCATTCGTCCTTTTCACAGGATGAAGCAACTATAATGAAACGGCTAGATGCAGCACTGAATAATCCACATGTCGATATGATTGCTCATCCAACGGGCCGGTTGTTAGGTAGGCGTAAGGGTTATGCTGTCAATATTGAGAAACTAATTGATAAAGCGGCTGAAACGAAAACAGCTCTTGAATTAAATGCCAATCCAAATCGACTTGATCTTGCCCCAGAATGGTTGGAAATAGCACAAAACAAAGGTGTCAAGATCGCCATTAATACAGATGCCCATGTCCGGGATACGTTAGATCATATGGATATAGGAGTTGGGGTTGCACAAAAAGCGTTTCTAAAAAAAGAAAACGTCATAAATACCTATAATCTCAAAGACTTTCGTGCCTTTCTAGCACGTGGTCAGTAATTTTCAATAAATACAGGAGGCTATACTCGTGAACGAACGGATTCTAAGAGTTTTAGAATACACGAAGATAAAAGAGCAACTACTAGGACATGTCTCCTCATCATTGGGTAAGGAAAAAATCAATAAACTTGTACCGTGGACAACAATAGAAGATGTAAAGCATCAACAAAATAGCACAGACGAAGGTGTTCAAGTATTACGATTAAAAGGACATGTACCACTTGGAGGAATTCGTGACATACGGTCTTCGATTAAGCGATCGGAAATTGGTGGAATCCTTAATCCAGAAGAACTGGTGGACATTTCAACGACAATCTATGGTGGCCGCCGATTCAAACGATTTATTGAAGGACTTCTTGAGGATGAGATCGACCTTCCAATACTAGCGAATTTTACCGGTCAAATCGTTCCATTGACAGATCTTGAGCAAGAAATCAACTTATGTATTGATGATAATGGGGCAGTTCTCGATTCTGCTAGTTCAACCTTAAAAACGATACGTCAGCAGCTTAGAAGCTTTGAAAGTAGAATTCGTGAAAAGCTTGAATCAATTATCCGATCATCGAAATCACAGAAGATGCTTTCTGATACAATCGTAACGATTCGAAACGATCGGTACGTAATTCCTGTAAAGCAAGAGTATCGCAGTTCTTTTGGTGGGATGATACATGATCAATCAGCGTCAGGAGCAACGCTATTTATTGAACCCCAATCTGTTGTGACGATTAATAATCAGTTAAAGGAAGCGAAAAATAAAGAGTACCAAGAGATACAACGAATACTACGTCAGTTAACGGAACGTGTAGCAGAAGATGCGGATATTTTATTACACAATGTAGAAGTATTAGCTGAAATAGACTTTATTTTTGCAAAAGCTCGATATAGTCATTCTATAAAGGCCACAAAACCATTGATCAATGATAACCAATACGTGAAGCTCAAGAAAGCCCGTCATCCGCTTATCCCAGCAGAAGAAGTTGTTCCAATTGATGTCGAATTGGGTGGAGACTATAATTCTCTTGTTATTACGGGTCCGAATACGGGTGGGAAAACCGTCACCTTAAAAACAATTGGTTTAATTGCTATAATGGCACAATCCGGAATTCAAATACCTGCGGAAGAGGAGTCTGAAGTTACTGTTTTCGAGTCCATCTTTGCCGATATTGGAGACGAACAATCGATTGAACAGAGTCTTAGCACCTTCTCTTCACATATGACCAACATCGTGCAGATTTTAGATCAAATCAACTTCAAATCCCTTGTCCTTTTTGATGAGCTTGGTGCTGGTACAGATCCAACTGAGGGAGCAGCGCTAGCGATATCAATACTTGACTATGTGTATGAAAGAGGCTCAAGAATCATTGCTACGACCCATTACAGCGAGCTAAAGGCATATGCTTATAACAGGGATGGGGTTATGAATGCTAGTGTCGAATTTGACGTTGAAACTTTAAGACCCACCTATCGTTTGTTAATAGGAGTTCCTGGAAGAAGTAATGCATTTGAGATATCAAGGCGCATTGGTTTAGGGGAAAAGGTAATAGAGGATGCAAAATCTCATATTAGTGAAGATAACAATAAGATTGATCTCATGATAGCCTCATTGGAAGATGCTCAAAAGCAAGCAGAGCTTGAACGTGTTAACGCTGCATCGATCAATGAGGAAGCAAAACAGTTGAAGAAAGACCTTGAGGACAGGCTTCAGGAATATGAACAAACGAAGAACAAACTCTATACAGAAGCTGAACAAGTAGCTCAAAACGCAATTGAAAAGGCTCGTAAAGAAGCAGATGAAATAATTAAAGAATTAAGACAATATCAAAAGGAACATGGAACCGTAAAAGAACATAAACTCATTGAGGCACAAAAACGCCTTGAAGATGCGGATCCTATGCTTACATCGAAATCAAAGTCGTCACTAGAACGAAAGAAGCCCATCACGCAAAATTTAAAACCTGGTGAAGAGGTTAAAGTACTTAGCGTCAATCAGAAAGGTCATATTATTGACAAAGTTAATGAGAAGGAATACCAAGTTCAAATTGGAATAATGAAGATGAACGTGAATGAAGATGATCTACAGCCTGTAAAAGCAGAAAAGAAGGCTCCTACAAAGCCGGTTATACGCGTTCATGGATCAACGATTACGAAAACCGAATTAGATTTAAGGGGCGAGCGATATGAAAATGCGATGCGGGCGGTCGATAAGTTTCTAGACGAATCATTACTTGCAGGATACCCTCAGGTTTCGGTCATTCATGGTAAAGGAACGGGTGCGCTCCGAAAAGGGGTACAATCGTTGTTAAAAGAACATCCGAATGTTAAGTCGACAAGAATGGGCGCTGCTGGTGAAGGAGGTAGTGGTGTTACAATCGTGGTACTCAAATAGAAAGCGGTGAAGAGGGTATGGAAGGTTGGTTAGCGAACCCTTATGTAGAGACAGTTGCAAATTATAGTGTTGTTGTATTAAGTATGATTTTATTTTTAGCAGTATTTGAAATCGTAACAAAATACAAAAACTGGGAAGAAATTAGTAGAGGGAACCTTTCTGTCGCCCTGGCAACAGGCGGAAAAATATTTGGAATAGCGAATATTTTCCGCTACTCAATCGAACAGAATGATTCTGTAATAGATATGACAGTTTGGGGAATTTACGGATTTATCCTTTTGTTGATTGGTTATTTTATTTTCGAATTTTTAACACCACGATTTCGAATTGATGAAGAAATCCAAAACGATAACCGAGCTGTTGGTTTGATATCAATGGTGATCTCAGTAGGATTATCCTACGTGATCGGCAGTGGGATTGGTTAGGAGTAACTAAATGGAAACATTATGGAAAGTACTCATGGTTTGCTGTGGCTTATTTATTTTAACAGGAGTCATTTATCTTATCCTATAAAGAGTAGCTAAGATGTACGAGCTGATATCTAGTAATGGTAGGGATATGCTTTCACCCTGCTGTTAGATACAGCTCTTTTTTTCTTGAAACTAAGAAATGTGACATCCACTCAAAAGAACTAGGACAACAATAAAAGGAATTAAAATTCGCATTACATCTCTCCCCCAAAAGTTTTAAAAAAGCCTTATCAAAAGTAAACATATGTAGGACATTACAAGCTTATGAGAGAAGAATGGCGACCACTTGGAAAAAAATATTTCATCTAAATATTCTAAATATATATATAATTGTATTCGTTTTCATTATAATAGTAGTAGAGAGTGAGTTTATTAAGTTTTTTAAGGGAAGGGAGCTGTACAAAAGGAGGAGATTAAGGTGGAGAAGCATTGGTTAAACAATTACCCCAAAGAAATCCCTCATGAAGTAGAAATTGATAATAAGCCATTGCAGTTTTATTTAGCGGATGCAGCAAGAAGGAATCCAACAAAACCAGCCCTTTACTTTTTGGGAAAGCGAATGACCTATGGGGAAGTTTATGACAGTGCATTGAAATTGGCTAATCAATTAAAATCTCTTGGTTTGAATAAAGGTGAAAGAGTGGCAATAATGCTCCCGAATTCTCCGCAATCCGTAATCAGCTATTACGCTGTTCTAATTGCAGGTGGTATTGTTGTTCAGACAAACCCTTTATATAAAGAAAGGGAGCTTGAACATCAGTTGGTCGATTCAGGAGCGAAAATCATCATTGGGCTGGATCTTTTGTTCCCAAAGGTGGAGGCTGTCAGAAAACGAACGTCGCTTAAACATGTAATCGTAACTGGAGTTAAGGATTATCTACCGTTTCCGAAAAATCTTCTATACCCGTTTGTTCAAAAGAGACAGACGAACATCGTCGTTCGAATGGAGTACACGGATACGGTTCATTCTTTGAAACAATTGATAGAAGATGGTTTAGCTAATGAAATTGAGTTGGATCTGGATCCAAAAGAAGACCTTGCATTGCTTCAGTATACAGGCGGCACTACAGGACCTGCAAAGGGCGTTATGCTTACCCATTATAATTTAGTAGCAAATACCATGCAATGCCGGTACTGGATGTATAAAGCGAAGTATGGTGAGGAAAAGATCCTAGGCGCACTACCTTTCTTCCATGTGTATGGAATGACATGTGTTATGAATTTCTCAATCATGTATCTTGCTGAGATGATCATTCTCCCTAAGTTTGATCCTAAGCAAGTACTTAAATCGATTGAGAAGCAAAAGCCTACGATGTTTCCTGGTGCACCTACAATGTATATTGGATTGTTAAACCACCCAAACATTGAGAATTTTGACCTCTCGTCAATCCGAAATTGTATTAGCGGTTCGGCACCGCTTCCGGTGGAGGTTCAAGCGAACTTTGAAGCAGTAACAGGAGGAAACCTTGTAGAAGGTTACGGGTTGACTGAAGCATCTCCAGTAACTCATGCGAATTTTCTTTATGGAAGTCGCGTTAAAGGAAGTATTGGGTTGCCATGGCCGAATACAGATGCAGCGATTCTTTCTGCAGAAAATGGACGGATTGCAGATTTGAATGAAGTAGGAGAATTAATGGTGAAAGGCCCTCAAGTAATGAAAGGGTACTGGAATCAACCTGAGGAATCTGCGGCAACCTTTCATGACGGGTGGTTGTTAACAGGTGATATGGGTTATATGGATGAAAACGGCTACTTCTACATCGTTGACCGAAAGAAGGATATGATTATTGCTGGGGGGTTTAATATTTATCCACGCGAAGTTGAAGAAATCCTCTTTGAACATCCTGATGTGCTTGAGGCGACGGTCATTGGAGTTCCAGATCCGTATCGTGGTGAAACAGTAAAAGCATTTATCGTATTGAAGGATGGTGTTACTTGCAGTGAAGAAGAGCTTAATGTGCATTGCCGAAAGCACTTAGCTTCGTTTAAAGCACCGCGTCTTTATGAATTTAGAGAAGAGCTACCAAAAACGATGGTCGGGAAGGTATTACGAAGAGTTCTTGTAGAAGAGGAAAAAAGAAAGCTAAAGGAACAAGAGCAGCAAGCAAAATAATCATGTGCGTTTCTAATAAAGTGCTTGGTTTCTCCGTGCGTACAGCCGTTTTGTACGTCATGGAGACCCACACTTTCTTAGTAGCTGAGACAAACATGTTATGTTGAGGAATTTTCAGTACTTGTGGATGTATTCTAAATAATCGTACATAAGCAAAATTCAGAAAAGTGGCAAACATCAATTGACACTACCGTTCCTTTTACAGTACAATGAACCCGAGTGAACGTTCATTCATTTTTATGAACGTTTTGTATGTGACATTTTTTACACGTTAAGAAAGTATAAAAATACTTTCTATAGTATAAGCGCAACTACGGCGATCACCTGCGCTAAGGCTTGTCGCTAACCAAGTTTTCTTTATTCGTCAAACATTTGAACGGATTTTGGTGTTGGCCAGTTTATTTCACGCAGTAATAAAACCTTTGGAGGTAAAGTAATGACCGTTAAACGCAAAGGCCCCAAATATGAAAAAATAATTGATGCTGCGGTAGCGGTTATTGCAAAACATGGCTATCATCAATCACAAATATCAAAGATTGCTAAAGAAGCTGGGGTAGCTGACGGAACCATTTATCTCTATTTCAAAAATAAAGAGGATTTATTAATTTCTCTTTTTCGTGAAAAAATGGGGAAGTTTATCGACACAACCAGAGATGAAATCGAACATGTACAATCAATTGAAGAAAAACTATTAACACTGATTGAGATGCATTTTAAACAATTATCCGACGATCATGAACTTGCCATTGTAACTCAGCTCGAATTAAGACAAACAAACCGGGATCTACGTGTCAAAATTGGGGAAGTGCTTAAGAGGTATCTTGAGTTGGTTGATCAGATTATATACGATGGAATGGAACAGAAAACCTTTGTATCTGATTTAGATATTAGGATTGTCCGGCAAATGATTTTCGGGACGATTGATGAAACGACAACAAGCTGGGTTATGAATGATCATCGCTATGATTTGATAGCGCTTGCAAAACCGGTTCATCAATTACTTATTAACGGTTTACGTTATAGATCAAGTTAAAGGAGGTTTGTTATGGATTATCTATCGTACTCAAAGGAAGGAAAAGTAGCAACACTCCTTCTTCAAAATGCTCCTGCTAATGCGCTTTGTTCTTCAATGATCAAAGAATTAAACACCGTTCTTGATCAAGTGGAAAACGACTCAGATGTGAAAGCAATAGTAGTAAGGGGCGAAGGAAGATTCTTCTCAGCAGGTGCTGATATTAAGGAATTTACAAAAATTAAAGGTGAACAATCCTTTGCAGAGCTTGGTGCATTCGGTCAACGAGTTTTTAAACGAATTGAGCAATTTTCTAAACCAATTATTGCTGCTGTTCATGGTGCTGCACTTGGTGGGGGCCTAGAACTTGCAATGGCATGTCACATACGCATTGTTACTGATTCTACTAAACTCGGATTGCCTGAATTACAACTTGGTCTAGTTCCAGGTTTTGCTGGATCCCAGCGACTTCCACGTTATATTGGTACAGCAAAAGCCACGGAACTACTTTTAACATCTGAACCCATCAGTGGAATAGAGGCTGTTCAGTGGGGGTTAGCGAACCAGTCAGTAAGTAGTGATGAAGACTTATTAGAAAAAGCGTATACTCTCGCAGAAAAGGCGGCTACCAAGAGTGCAGTTGCGGTAGGATTCACACTTGAATTACTTGATTATGCTCGTAACAATGAATTTGAAGCTGGATCTAAGAAGGAAACAGATCTTTTTGGGAAAGCATTTGTCTCCCATGATGGACAAGAAGGAATTCAAGCATTTATAGAAAAGAGAAAACCAGAATTTCAAGATCATTAATATTGGAGGGAAACAAAAATGAACATTTATGTGATACTAAAGCGTACATTTGATACGGAAGAAAAGATTGCAATTGAAAATGGAAAGATTAGTGAGGATGGCGTTGAATTTATTATCAATCCTTACGATGAATATGCAGTTGAGGAAGCAATTAAACTACGAGATGACCACGGTGGGGAAGTTACCGTTGTTACTGTAGGGGAAGAAGAAAGTGACAAACAGCTTCGTACAGCATTAGCGATGGGAGCAGATAAAGCTGTACTCATTGATGATGAAGACGTCGAAGATGGCGATCAATACTCTACAGCTAAAATTCTTGCCGCTTATTTTGAAGATAAAGAAGTCGATATAATTCTAGGTGGAAATGTGGCTATCGATGGTGCCTCTGGTCAAGTTGGGCCTAGACTTGCGGAACTTCTTGATATGCCTCATGTTACAACGATCACTAAACTAGAGATTTCAGATCGCACAGCTACCATCGAGCGGGATGTCGAGGGTGACTTGGAAGTTATTGAAACAACATTACCGGTTCTAGTAACTGCTCAACAAGGGCTTAATGATCCAAGGTACCCATCATTACCAGGAATCATGAAAGCGAAGAAGAAACCGCTTGAAGAATTAGAGCTTGATGATCTTAACCTTGATGAAGATGACGTAGAAGGTAAGACTCGAACTCTTGAAATCTTTTTACCACCTGAAAAACAAGCAGGGAAAGTACTCGAAGGCGAATTGGATGATCAGGTAAAAGAATTAGTGTCATTACTGAGAACTGAAGCAAAAGTAATATAAAAAGGAGAGAGAAGCCATGGCTAAAAAAGTATTAGTACTAGGAGAAGTTAGAGAAGGTGAACTTCGTAACGTATCCTACGAAGCAATTGCAGCAGCAAAAGAAATTTCAGATGGTGGCGAAATTGTTGGACTTTTATGTGGTGAGTCGGTTAGTGGCATTGCTGAAAATATGATTCATTATGGAGCTGACCGAGTTCTCGTTGCAGAAAACGATCAATTGAAAACGTATACAACGGACGGTTATAACCAAGCAGTCATGCAAGTGATTGATCAAGAGAGTCCAGAAGGGATTGTTATTGGTCACACGGCTATGGGTAAAGATCTTTCCCCACGTATTGCTGCTAAGCTGCAGTCAGGATTAATTTCAGATATTACCGGAATTGAAAAGGTTGGAGAACAAATTATATACACGAGACCAATTTATTCAGGTAAGGCATTTGAAAAGAAACTTATCACAGACGGTTTATTATTTGTAACGATTCGTCCGAACAACATTTCCGCATTAGAAAAGGATGAGAGCCGCAAAGGTGATGTTGCAAAGGTAGATGTAACGATTAAAGATATAAGAACCATTGTAAAAGAAATTGTTCGCAAAACAACAGACGGCGTCGATCTTTCAGAGGCAAAAGTAATTGTAGCAGGTGGCCGTGGTGTCAAGACTAAGGATGGCTTTGATCCACTTAATCAACTTGCGGACGTACTTGGGGCAGCAGTAGGAGCATCACGAGGCGCGTGTGATGCGGACTATTGTGATTATTCTCTACAGATCGGGCAAACAGGAAAAGTAGTAACGCCAGACCTTTACATTGCCTGTGGAATATCTGGGGCCATCCAACATCTAGCAGGTATGTCTAACTCCAAAATTATCGTTGCGATTAATAAAGATCCAGAAGCGAATATCTTTAATGTAGCGGATTACGGTATTGTCGGAGACCTTTTCGATGTGGTTCCTAAGTTGACGGAAGAGTTCAAAAAGGTTCTCGTATAGAAAGGTGTCAAATCAATAACTTTAAATAAAAGATAAGGGTATATTCTGCCCTTATCTTTTTACACGTTTGTAATGTTTTTTGCTTATCCTGGTAAAGATACAGGTGAAACAAAATATTAGGAAGTTCATTTATTAGGTGATATAATTTCTATAGTAAGCGATGAATATTGAGGAGGCATTTTTAAATGGCAATTGTAAACGTTTCAGACCAAAGCTTTAGCACAGAGACTGGAGATGGCCTTGTTCTTGCAGATTTCTGGGCACCATGGTGCGGACCTTGTAAGATGATTGCGCCAGTTCTTGAAGAACTAGATAGTGAAATGAACGATAAAGTGAAAATCGTAAAGCTCGATGTTGATGAAAATCAAGAAACAGCTTCAAAATACGGAGTTATGAGCATTCCGACGCTAATGATCTTTAAGAACGGTGAAGTTGTAGAGCAAGTTGTTGGATTCCAACCAAAAGAAGCTCTTGTTGATTTGATTAATAAGCATCAATAAACTTTGGTTCTAATGCGTCAACTCATTGAACACATATCTAAAAGGGACCGGCTCAATCTGAGGTATTTTCCGAAATAGGGAGAATGCACTTTTCTGAGGCGGTCCTTTTTAATACGCTATATATATCCTTAAATGAATTAGTGCAACTCGAACAATGAGGGGGTGAGAGTGATGGAAGAAAAAATTAAAAACAAACTAGCCCTGCTTCCAGATCAGCCGGGATGTTATTTAATGAAAGATAGAAACGCAACAATTATATATATAGGAAAAGCAAAAATACTTAGGAATAGGGTCCGTTCCTATTTCACAGGTTCACACGATGGAAAAACCCAGAGGTTAGTGAGTGAGATTAAAGACTTCGAATATATCGTGACTTCCTCAGATTTAGAGGCACTTGTTCTTGAAATGAATCTGATCAAAAAACATGACCCAAGATATAATGTGATGTTAAAGGATGATAAGAGTTACCCATATATTAAGGTCACAAATGAAAAGCATCCGAGATTAATTACAACACGAAAGGTTAAGAAGGGTAGCGGGAAATATTTTGGACCCTACCCAAATGTTTATGCCGCGAATGAAACGAAAAAGCTTCTTGACCGAATATATCCGCTTCGCAAGTGTAAAACGCTACCTGACCGAGTGTGCCTTTACTATCATATGGGTCAATGTCTCGCCCCTTGTGTTTATGAAGTAAACGATGAACAAAATCGGGTAATGGTAGAAGGAATTGTTCGTTTTCTTAACGGTGGTTATAAAGAGGTGAAAGCCGAGCTTCAGGGGAAAATGGCACACGCTTCGGAATGCATGGAATTTGAAAGAGCAAAGGAATTCCGTGATCAAATCCGTCATATTGAATCGGTTATGGAGCAACAGAAGATGGTTCACAACGACCAAAAGGACCGCGATGTGTTCGGATATGCATTTGATAAAGGTTGGATGTGCATCCAGGTGTTTTTTATTCGACAAGGAAAACTAATTGAACGTGATGTTTCATTGTTCCCTCTTTATTCAGATCCAGAAGAGGAATTCCTTTCGTTTGTTGGACAATTTTATCTTCAAAATAACCATATTAAGCCAAAAGAGATATTTGTACCGAAAAATATTGAAAGCGATTTGTTAGGGCAGCTATTGAAGATGCCAGTCCTTCAACCCCAAAGAGGAAAGAAAAAAGATTTAGTTCAATTAGCAACGAAAAATGCACAAATTGCTTTATCGGAAAAGTTTGCGTTAATCCAGCGAGATGAGGCTAGAACTGTAAAAGCTATTGATAATTTAGGAGAACAAATGGGGATTGCCGCCCCGAACAGAATCGAAGCTTTTGATAACTCGAACATCCAAGGAACAAACCCTGTGTCTGCCATGGTTGTTTTTACAGATGGAAAACCGAATAAGAAAGAATATCGAAAATATAAAATCAAAACCGTTGAAGGACCTGATGACTACGCATCTATGAAAGAAGTAACCCGAAGAAGGTATTCAAGAGTTCTGAAAGAAAACCTCCCGTTACCGGATTTAATTATAATTGACGGTGGAAAAGGCCAGATTTCAGCAGCAATCGATGTGCTTGAGAATGAATTAGGACTTTCTGTACCAGTTTGTGGACTTGTTAAAGATGATAAACATAAGACTGCACAGTTGATGATAGGGGATCCTCCTGAAATTGTGCCACTCGAGAAGAATAGTCAGGAATTTTATTTACTTCAGCGAATTCAAGATGAAGTTCATCGGTTCGCAATTACATTTCATAGGAAGATTCGTGAGAAAGGAATGATTCAATCAAGTTTACAGAATATTTCTGGGGTGGGAGAAAAAAGACGGAAATCATTGTTACGTCACTTTGGCTCTTTTAAACGAATTAAAGAAGCTTCCTACGATGATCTAGTTAATGCAAGGATACCTGCTTCTATTGCTGAAAATATAGTTTCTTACTTTTCAAAACAGGATCAACAAAATAACAAAAAGGAATAAATTTCTCTTGTTTGATTGTTATGTTTTTGATACAATAATAAACAAATTTTATAAGACCACACTTCAAACGAATTTCAATGGAGTGATGGTAGAGGCGCGAAAACCAATAATACTTTGCATGAAGAGGTTGAGCTCTAGTGAAAGCAAAGGAAAGGGGAATTCGCCGAAGCCAAATAGTTATACTCAACACTTATTTGGCTGGACCTGTATTGAATAAGTACAGGGCTGTCATACGACCTGAATCCCGCCTGTCGTATGGAGGACTATCTCACGTAAGGGAATTAGTGTGGCAGATGTTCATGAGGATTGACTCTCAAGACTGACGATCTGTTTTCTGTATCAACCACAATGCAAAAATGACTTTTGCGATGGTTGTGAAGGAAGGTCCGTCACACTTACATTGAGTCAATTCTTTTTATTTTTCGTAAACATATTACTTAGATCCACTGAAAGGAATGGGAAATGTGTCATTAATTGTTCAAAAATATGGTGGTACTTCTGTAGAATCAATTGAACGTATTCAAAATGTAGCTAATCGAGTTATTGAAACTCACTTACAAGGGCATGAGGTAGTAGTTGTTGTTTCGGCAATGGGAAAAAGTACAGACCATTTAATTAAAATGGCACACAACATTTCTGATCATCCCTCCAAAAGGGAACTCGACATGCTAATTTCTACGGGTGAGCAGGTTTCGATGTCGTTGTTAGCTATGGCTTTACAGCAAAAAGGATATCATTCGGTTTCGCTTACTGGATGGCAAGCTGGTATTAAAACGGAATCGGAACATGGTAATGCAAGAATTCTGAATATAGAAACAAAGCGGATCAACCGTCACTTGGCGAGTGGGAACATTGTCATTGTAGCAGGATTTCAAGGAATGATGATTGAAGAAGAAATCGCGACTCTTGGTAGGGGGGGATCAGATACATCAGCTGTTGCATTAGCTGCTTCTTTAAAAGCTTCGAAATGCGAGATCTATACAGATGTTAAAGGAGTCTACACGACAGATCCAAGGGTTGTTAACGAAGCGAGAAAACTTCCGGCAATTTCCTATGATGAAATGCTTGAGATGGCCAATCTAGGAGCAGGTGTTTTGCATCCAAGATCAGTTGAATTTGCAAAGAACTATAATGTTACGCTGGAGGTCCGCTCTAGTATCGAAAAAGAAGCTGGAACAATGGTAGAGGAGGAAGTTTCAATGGAAGGAAATCTTATGGTACGTGGAATTGCATTTGAGGATAATGTGACAAAGATAACTGTTCATGGTTTACCAGATGAAATGTCTATGTTAGCAAACTTGTTTACTATCCTTGCTGATCATCAGATTAACGTCGATGTGATTATTCAAAACACAAACGGAAACCAAACGACGAATGTCTCTTTTTCACTAGATTCAGAGGTGCTGAAGGAGACGTTAGAAGTATTGAAACAATATCGTTCCCATTTAAATTACGATCATATTACGCATGAAGGGCACCTTGCAAAAGTTTCGATTGTCGGCTCAGGTATGATCTCTAATCCAGGTGTCGCAGCCCAAATGTTTGAGGTTCTCGCAAATGATCATATCAAGGTAAAAATGGTCAGTACATCAGAAATTAAGGTGTCTACAATTGTAGATAGCAGTATGATGATTCCTGCTATTGAATGCTTACATGAAGCATTTGAACTTGATGCTAGAAAGCCCGTCCACGTATAAGGGGGTGTTCGAAAGCCCAGTTTTATAAACAGGCAATGAAATATTCAAAGAATGAAGGTGGCCAAAACCAGATGCTGGAAGGCCGCCTTCTTTATCAATTTTAGATTATGTAGAGGTTTGCGGGATTTCATCTTTCCGATCCCATTGCACTGTAAAAATCATCTTATCCACTTTTCCTCGCTTTACTTCATCAAACGTCTCAGTCACTTTATCTTGCTGTTTTTGAATCTGCTCAGCCAAAAATCCTGCTTCTAACTGAAAACCTTCATGCATGCGTTTCATTAGCAAATCTGAAACCCGGTCGGAGAATAATTCAAATGTCATCGATTTTGCATCCTCTTGACTAAGTCGTAACTCACCCCAATTAGCAGTTGCGAAAAACTGGATTAACTCGTCTGTTGTTTCCAATGGGTATTTTCGTGCCAACATCCTCCCGGCCCAATAAAGTATTCTATGATTTTCGTTCCCTAGTAACTCTGGTAATAATACATCTCGTAATAACTCATATCCGAAGAGGTAACCCTCTTTTTCAGAGTTTAGTTGTGGCAGCTGATCGTTTGTTTGTTTGAACATTGTTGTTTCTCCCCTCTTTAACACGTTAAGAAAGTATAAAATTTTATAGCATAGATGCAATGTCTAGCTCCAGCGCCCCGGTGCGCAGATCGTCGCTTCAATTCTTCCACAAACACAAAAAGCGTGTTATGTTGCAGAATTCCAGCGCTTGCACCACAGGCATAAGGGCAACTAAGGTAATCGCCTTAGCGTTTACCAAGTTTTCTTTATCGGACTTATACAGGGCGCTTCCGCTTTTCTTTATTATAACTTTCTTTATAGAATTCCTCTATACGTTTATGAGTCATTTATCGTTTTCTGGAATTCCTTTAATTTATGTATCAAAAAGGAAAAGGCTTTCAATTTCAGTAAAATTCCGATATTATAATACATTCGTTTTCTTGACGGTGCTAAATGATGGGAGTACAATAAACATGTTATCAATATTTGTCGGAGCGTGTCTTCGACTCGTTTAATTCCTGAGCGTATGATCGGATATTAAAAAACATTGTTTTGCAGCGGCTACATCTACTTCAAAGGGGGCATAGAGATGGCAGATAATCGAGATTTTGCACTACGAAGATTACATTCATTACTCGGTGTTATACCAATCGGTTTATTCTTGCTACAACATTTAACTGTTAACCATTTTGCGACAAGAGGTCGTGATTCCTTTAATGCTGCAGCTCATTTTATGGAAAGTCTTCCATACCGTTATCTCTTGGAAATATTCATTATTTTCCTACCGATCATTTTTCATGCTGTTTTCGGACTTTACATAACGTTCCAGGCTCGCAATAACGTCAGTCGTTATGGCTACTTACGCAACTGGATGTTCTTATTGCAGCGTATAACAGGAATTATTACGCTTATTTTTATTTCCTGGCATGTTTGGGAGACACGGCTTGCAGCAGCATTGTTTGGTTCTGAGGTTAACTTCAATATGATGGAGGAGATCCTCGATAATCCTTTAATGGTTGGAATTTATGTAGTTGGTGTTCTTTCTACAATTTTCCACTTTTCAAATGGATTATGGTCTTTCCTCGTTAGCTGGGGATTCACGATAACACCTCGTTCACAAAAAATCGCAACATACGTGACAATTGGAATCTTTTTTGTGGTTTCAATTATCGGGCTACGATCGATTTATGCGTTTGTTTATCCAGAATGGTTCGCATTCGCAACAAACAACCTAGCAATTTTATAAGGAGTGAGTCACGATGAGTAAAGGGAATATCATAATAGTTGGCGGTGGTTTGGCAGGCTTAATGGCTACGATCAAATCCGCTGAAGCGGGCATGCACGTTGACCTGTTCTCACTCGTACCTGTTAAACGTTCTCACTCTGTTTGTGCACAGGGCGGAATCAACGGAGCAGTAAATACAAAAGGGGAGGGAGACTCCCCATACGTTCACTTTGACGATACGATTTATGGTGGGGATTTTCTAGCAAATCAACCACCTGTTAAAGCGATGTGTGAAGCTGCACCGGGGATTATTCACTTACTTGACCGTATGGGAGTAATGTTTAACCGTACACCAGAAGGATTATTAGATTTCCGTCGTTTTGGTGGAACACAACACCACCGTACAGCATTTGCGGGAGCAACAACAGGACAACAGTTATTATATGCACTAGATGAACAGGTTCGTCGATATGAAGTACAGGGACTTGTAACGAAATATGAAGGTTGGGATTTCCAATCGGCTGTCCTCGATGATGATCATGTTTGTCGTGGGATTGTTGCACAAAACTTGAATACGTCTGAAATACAAAGTTTTAGATCCGATGCCGTCATTATGGCCACAGGTGGACCTGGTGTTATCTTTGGTAAATCAACCAATTCAGTGATTAATACAGGATCCGCTGCATCTGTCCTTTATCAGCAAGGAGTACACTATGCGAATGGAGAATTTATTCAAATTCATCCGACAGCAATCCCAGGAGACGATAAGCTTCGTCTGATGAGCGAATCGGCACGCGGTGAAGGCGGACGTGTATGGACATATAAAGACGGAAAGCCTTTCTATTTCTTAGAAGAAAAGTATCCAGCATACGGGAACCTTGTTCCGCGTGATATCGCTACACGTGAAATTTTCGATGTGTGCGTAAATCAAAAGCTTGGAATCAATGGTGAGAATATGGTCTACCTTGATCTTTCTCATAAGGATCCTAAAGAACTAGACATCAAGCTTGGAGGAATCATCGAAATCTATGAGAAATTCATGGGCGATGATCCTCGTAAAGTTCCGATGAAAATCTTCCCAGCTGTCCACTATTCTATGGGTGGTATGTGGGTCGATTATAACCAAATGACAAATATCCCTGGTTTGTTTGCTGCAGGTGAGTGCGATTATTCACAACATGGAGCCAACCGCCTAGGAGCTAACTCACTACTTTCTTCAATTTTTGGTGGTATGGTTGCAGGACCTAAGGCGGCAGAATACATCCAAGGACTTGAAAAAAGTTCTGAAGATATTTCTTCTTCCATCTACGAAAGACAAATTAAGAAAGAAGAAGGACACCTTGATCAAATTATGAAAATGGATGGAACAGAAAATGCATATGTTCTTCACCGTGAACTTGGTCAATGGATGACAGATAACGTTACTGTGGTACGTTATAATGATAAGCTGCAGGAAACAGACGATAAGATTGTTGAGCTTATGACACGTTATAAAGACATCAATATTAATGATACGTCCAAGTGGAGCAACCAAGGGGTTTCCTTTACACGTCAGTTATGGCATATGCTTCAATTAGCGCGTGTCATTACACTTGGAGCATTAAATCGTAACGAAAGCCGCGGTGCCCATTATAAGCCTGACTTCCCTGAACGTAATGACGATGAATTCTTGAAAACAACTATCGCGAAGTTTAATGCAGAGAAGAATGGGCCAGATATTGGGTACGAAGCAGTTGATACTTCACACATTAAGCCTCGTAAGCGTGACTACTCTAAGAAGAAGGAGGCAAAGTAATCCATCATGGCTGAGGAAAAAGTAATTAAATTTATCATTAAACGTCAAGATAATCCTGATTCTGCATCGTATGAAGAAACATTTGAAATCCCATATCGTACAAACATGAATGTCATTTCTGCACTAATGGAAATTCGTCGTAATCCTGTTAATGGACAAGGAGAAAAGACTACTCCAGTAACATGGGAAATGGGATGCCTTGAAGAAGTATGTGGAGCATGTTCGATGGTTATTAATGGTAAGCCAAGACAATCTTGTACGGCTCTAGTCGATAAACTAGAACAACCAATTCGACTTGAACCAATGGCTACATTCCCTGTGGTTCGTGACTTGCAGGTTGATCGAAGTCGCATGTTTGATGCATTGAAAAAGGTAAAAGCATGGATTCCGATCGATGGCACGTATGATCTTGGACCTGGGCCACGTATGCCTGAAAAGAAACGTCAATGGGCGTATGAATTATCTAAATGTATGACATGCGGTGTATGCCTTGAGGCTTGCCCGAATGTTAACGATAAATCAGACTTTATTGGACCAGCGCCACTGTCGCAAGTACGTCTCTTCAATGCACATCCAACAGGAGAAATGAACAAGTCAGAACGACTAGATGCACTTATGGGTGACGGAGGGCTCGCATCTTGCGGGAACTCGCAAAACTGCGTTCAATCGTGTCCTAAAGGAATTCCACTGACAACTTCAATTGCGGCATTGAACCGTGATACTTCATTGCAATCATTCCGAAACTTCTTCGGTTCTGATTATCAATAAACATAATGAGAATATATGACATCTAAGAAGAGTGACTCGAGATTACGGAGTCGCTCTTTTTTACACGTATAGAAAGTATAAAAATACTTTCTATAGAGGACGAATTGTTCAAATTGAAAAGAAGAATGGAAAACCAGCACCATAGACAGACTCGATGCTTCAATCACTTCGGTAAATAAAAAAATAATACAGTTTCTCAATAAAATTTATCAAGGTAAGTCACGACCGATTTCATCCCTTCATATGATATGTTGACTAAATATCTTTTTTACTACATGATATGCAGCTCGTAAAGCCCATGCAAGGAGGGGTGAAATCATTGAAAGAGAAACACTACCGACCGAAGCCTCTACTTACAAAAAGGGAGAGAGAAGTATTCGAACTTCTTGTTCAAGACAAGACGACCAGAGAAATTGCAGAACAACTCTTCATAAGTGAAAAAACTGTTCGAAATCACATTTCCAATACAATGCAGAAGTTAGGTGTTAAGGGGCGCTCTCAAGCTGTTGTCGAGCTATTGCGGCTTGGCGAGTTGGAGATCTAAGTAATAGCAGTGTGACTCATAGGGAACTGGCACCTCCGCTTATATACAATTAAGCGGTGCGATTTGAAAGTGTGCGAGGTAGCTACTTCCATCTATGAGTCACCATTTTTTACACATAAAGAACTTGGGAGTTGACGAAAGGAAAGGTAATTCGATATGATATTGACGTTCGGACAGGTATACACTTTGAAAGGAATGTCGTTGTATGAGTACACGTTTCACGGTTCATAAGGTATTAAATAATAACGTGGTAATTGCAATGGATTCCGAGCAAAAAGAAGTCGTTCTAATTGGAAAAGGTATTGGTTTTTCAATAAAGGCTAACGACACTCTTAAATCTGATAAGGTGGACAAGCTTTATATTTTAGAAGACCAGGTGGAACAAGATCAGTATAAACAGCTAATCGAACAGGTTGATGAATCCTTAGTGCTCGTTATAAACGACGTGATTCGCTTTAGTGAAGAGCGGCTCCATATACAATTTAATGAACATATTCACATTGCTTTAACGGATCATATTGCATTCGCAATCAAAAGAATTCAACAAGGTTTGGATCTTGTAAATCCATTTTTGACTGAAACCAAGCTCCTTTATCCAAAAGAGTACACTGTTGCTGAAGAAGTTGTGAAAATAATAAATCGTAAAACGGGTGTGAATTTACCTGATGGGGAAATAGGATTTATCGCATTACACTTACATAGTGCTATGACGAACCGTTCATTATCAAGATTAAGCGGGTATTCTCATTTAATCAACCAAATGATTGAAATGACCCAGCAACAATTAAAGGTCTCAATCGATCAATCAGGTATTAACTATATGCGTCTCGTTCAACATCTCAGGCATACAATCGAACGTATAGAACGCGGTGAGCAGGTTCAAAATCAAGAAAGACTTGCAAAGGTGTTGAAAGAGGAATATCCGGTATGCTACAATTTATCTTGGAAGCTCATTAAAGTCATGCAACATCGTTTAAGAAAAAAGGTCTCAGATGCGGAAGCCGTTTATCTGACGATGCATTTGCAAAGGCTTTCTTAACACAAAATAACATAATACACGATTCTTTACGTGTTACTGATACGATCAGGCATGAGTGAAGAAGATAAGTGAAATGCAACATTTAGGGGTACGCTATCTCTAGATGCATTTCGTTGTCTTTTTACTCATGCCTTTTTATGTCTTAAAATCGTCTCGGTATGTATTGTAGAAGGAGGTAAAACAATTGAAAAAAGCTTTTGGAACGTTACAAAAGGTCGGTAAAGCCTTAATGTTACCTGTAGCAATTCTTCCGGCAGCAGGTCTTCTGCTAGCGTTTGGTAACGCTTTAACGAATCCGACACTTTTAGAACTTGCCCCTTTCTTAGAAAATGGAGGTGTCGAAATGGTTGCCTCTGTTATGGAACAAGCAGGGGGAATTATTTTTAGTAACCTAGCCCTTCTTTTTGCGGTCGGAGTTGCAATAGGACTTGCTGGTGGGGATGGAGTTGCCGGGTTGGCAGCTATTATTGGCTATCTGATAATGAATGTAACAATGGGGGTTGTGGAAGGACTCGAACTTGCAGATGTAACCGGAGAGGGCGTTGAACCAGCATTTGCATTAGTTCTAGGTATTCCAACGTTACAAACAGGGGTTTTTGGTGGTATAATCGTCGGAATTTTAGCAGCTTATATGTACAATAAATTCTATGATATTGATTTACCGTCTTACCTCGGTTTCTTTGCTGGTAAACGTTTTGTACCAATTGTAACTGCAGCATCAGCAGTCATTTTAGGACTCATCATGGTTCTTATTTGGCCACCGATACAAAATGGTTTAAATGCATTTTCAGAAAATATGATTCATGCAAACTTGACTATATCTGCGTTTGTGTTCGGTGTTATTGAAAGAGCGTTAATACCGTTCGGGCTGCACCATATCTTCTATGCACCGTTCTGGTACGAATTTGGTTCGTATACTAACGATGCAGGCCAACTCGTTCGTGGAGACCAGGCGATCTTTTTCGAACAGATCAAAGACGGCGTTCAAAACTTAACTGCGGGAACATTTATGACAGGAAAATATCCGTTTATGATGTTCGGTCTACCTGCTGCCGCTTTGGCAATTTATCATGAAGCGCGCCCTGAACGAAAGAAAGTAGTCGCAGGGATCATGGGTTCGGCGGCACTAACCTCATTTTTAACAGGGATCACTGAACCGATTGAATTTTCGTTCTTGTTTGTTGCTCCACTTCTATTTGGAATTCATACGATCTTTGCGGGTCTTTCATTTATGACCATGCACCTTTTAGATGTTAAGATAGGTATGACATTTTCCGGAGGGTTGATTGATTTCATCTTATTTGGGGTAATTAACCCGCAGACGAACTGGTGGCTTGTCATACCTGTAGGTCTCGTTTTCGCAGCCATTTATTACTTTGGATTCCGGTTCGCCATACGTAAGTTCAACCTCGCGACACCGGGTCGAGAAGATGTTAAAGACGATGAAGGAGAATTACAACAGACAAGCTCAAATGATCTTCCATTCAACATTCTAAGTGCGATGGGTGGAAAGGAAAATATTGATCATTTGGATGCGTGTATCACTCGACTTCGTGTTTCTGTAGGTGATGTTAAGCAAGTTGATAAGAATCGGTTGAAGAAGCTTGGAGCTTCTGGAGTGATGGAAATCGGAAACAATATTCAAGCCATTTTCGGACCGAAATCTGATTCGATTAAATCACAAATGCAAGATATCATGTCAGGTAAAACACCTGCACCAGCAAGAACAGATCCAAATGAAGAAGTACGAGAGCAAATAGAGGAGGTGAATCCAATGGCATTACAAGGGGAAATAAACGAAAATCAATTGATAGCAGCTCCAATGAAAGGAAAAATATTACCGATTTCTGAAGTGCCAGACCCAGTGTTTGGCGAAAAAATGATGGGTGATGGATTTGCGATTGAACCAACAGAGGGAACCGTTGTGGCTCCAGTTGACGCAAAGGTTGTAAATGTCTTTCCTACCAAACATGCAATTGGTTTGGAAACAGCAGATGGGCGAGAGATCCTAATCCATGTTGGTATAGATACGGTTAATCTAAAAGGTGAAGGCTTTGAGTTATTAGTTGAACAAGGTAACGATGTAAAACAAGGTCAAGAATTATTAAAAGTCGATCTTGACTATATCGCAAAGCATGCGCAATCCACTATCACACCCATTGTATTTACAAATTTAGAGGATGGGGAGAGTGTTTTCCTGGAAAAAACTGGTACAGTTGAACAAGGTGAAACAAGTATAATTAAAATTAATAAATAATTTGAGAGGAAGATAATAATGGCAGAAAAAACATTTAAAGTAACGAGTGAATCTGGAATCCATGCACGACCTGCTACCACATTGGTAAATAAAGCAGGGCAATTCAGCTCCGAAATTGAGTTGATCCACAATGAAAAAACTGTAAATTTAAAGTCAATCATGGGTGTTATGTCACTAGGAATTCAACAGGGGTCTGAGATTACAATTACAGCAGAAGGAACCGATGCTGACGAAGCGCTTTCAGCGTTAGATGATGTGTTGAAGCAAGAAGGACTGGCCCAATAATGAGCCAACGGATTAAAGGGATCGGAGCATCGGCAGGAATCGCTGTTGCAAAGGCGTTTAAACTTGAAGACCCAATTCTCGAAGTAGAGAAAAAGACGATCGAGGATCCAGAACAAGAAATAAAACGCTTTACACATGCCATTGTACAATCGAAAAGAGAACTTGAGACGATCAAAAACCATGCTGGGAAAGAACTTGGAGAAGATAAGGCAGCAATTTTTGCTGCCCATCTTCTTGTATTGGATGACCCGGAACTTATTGATAATGTAAAAAATAAAATTAATGATGAAAATGTTAATGCAGAGAGTGCCCTTGATGATGTTACGGGTATGTTTATATCGATGTTCGAGAACATGGATAATGAATATATGAAAGAAAGAGCAGCGGACATTCGTGATGTTCGAAAACGAGTACTGGCCCATCTTCTTAATGTAACTATTACGACTCCAAGCATGATTACCGAAGAAGTTATTATTATCTCAGAAGATCTTACACCATCTGATACTGCACAGCTTAACCGAAACTATGTTAAGGGGTTTGCAACCGATATTGGTGGACGAACATCGCACTCAGCGATAATGGCACGATCCATGGAGATTCCTGCCGTTGTGGGTACGAAGATGATTACCAATAAGGTTGAGAATGGAACGACTGTCATTATAGATGGAATTGATGGGGATGTCGTGATTGATCCTACGGGATCAGAGCTTGATGATTATATAGAAAAACGGTACAAGTATATCGAGCAGAAAAAAGAATGGGCAAAACTTGTCAATGAATCTTCAATTACAAATGATGGGCAACGGGTTGAATTAGCTGCGAATATTGGTACACCTCAAGATCTTAAAGGAGTCATAAACAACGGTGCGGAAGCGATCGGATTGTACCGAACTGAATTTCTTTATATGAATCGGGAACAACTGCCAACTGAGGAAGAACAATTTGAAGCATATAAAGAAGTTCTATCGAAAATGGAAGGGAAGCCTGTCGTTATCCGTACACTTGATATCGGTGGAGATAAAGAGCTTCCATACCTAGATCTTCCTAAAGAATTAAACCCATTCCTCGGATACCGAGCCATTCGTTTATGTTTAGATGAGCAATCGATATTCCGTACGCAGCTTCGGGCATTATTACGTGCAAGTGCATTTGGTAATCTAAAAGTTATGTTCCCAATGATTGCGACCTTGGACGAATTCCGACAGGCAAAAAGTATATTAAAGGAAGAACAACAAAAATTAAGGAACGACAACTTGAATGTATCGAATTCAATCGAGATTGGTATGATGGTTGAAATTCCTGCAGCAGCTGTGATGGCTGATCAGTTCGCTAAAGAAGTCGATTTCTTTAGCATAGGAACAAATGATTTGATTCAATACACAATGGCTGCAGATAGAATGAATGAACAAGTAGCTTACCTCTACCAACCATACAACCCTGGTATATTGAGACTCGTAAAAAATGTAATTGATGCTGCCCATAAGGAAGGAAAATGGGCTGGAATGTGCGGGGAGATGGCGGGGGATGAAACGGCGATTCCATTGCTCCTCGGTCTTGGTCTAGATGAGTTTAGTATGAGTGCAACGTCAGTTCTACCAGCACGAAGCCAGTTGAGACGCCTAGATAAAACAGAAATAGCTGACAAGATGGATGAGGTTCTCCAACTTGATTCCGCACAACAGGTTAAAGAATACGTACAAAAACATTTTTTGAAATAATAAGAGAATTAAATGTAAGGGTGGCTCAGGTCGAGTCGCCTTTTTTTTGATGGTAAAGAAAGTGTAACTTTTTGATGCATAGATGTAATGTCTAGCTCCAGCACCCAGCCACTTGGATCACTTCAGGCCTCCTGCGGCGGCGACACACTGATTTGCATCCTGTGTATTCCCACGCAGGGCCGAACTTGTTTGGACCGAGCCTCCTCGTCGGTCTTCCAGTGACCTTCGTGGCTAGACAGGGCGCTTGCGCTTTTCTTATGACGGTAAAGAAAGTGTAAAAGGTCATGGTATACTAGTAGTTGAAAAATAATCAAAAACCAATCACAATAGATATAAGTAGTCGTTCAGGAGGTAACCTAGTTGGAGCAATCAAAACAAGAAAAAATCACTGAAATGGAAAAATCGCTGCGGATGATCGCCGCTCATATTAAACAAAGGGGAAGAGAAATTCTTAATGATTTTTCGATAACTCCTCCTCAATTTATTGCACTTCAGTGGTTGTTTGAGGAAAATGAAATGACAATTGGAGATCTCTCCAATAAGATGTATCTTGCCTATAGTACAACGACAGATTTAATTGACCGGATGGAAAAGAACGGTCTAGTTAAACGAATAAAAGATCCAAAAGATCGTCGTGTTGTAAGAATACAGAAGCTTGACAAAGGTTATGAAATAATTGAAGAAGTCATTAAACGCCGCCAAAATTATTTAGAACAATTGACAGAATCCTTTTCTGATCAGAACATAAATAATTTACATGAATGTTTACACCTCCTCTATGATGAGATGAATAAACATAATTATAATCAAACACCGAAGTAAAAAAGAGGGGATCACTTGAATAGACCAATAGGAATTATAGATTCGGGCGTTGGGGGTATGACAGTAGCGAGAGAGGTCATGAGGCAATTGCCGAAGGAAGAAGTTCTTTACCTCGGTGATACATTACGATGTCCTTATGGTCCCCGCCCCTTTCAAGAAGTTCGGAGATTCACGTTAAATATGATCCGATTTCTGACCGAAAAAAATATTAAGTTACTTGTTATTGCATGCAACACAGCAACAGCAGCGGTTCTTAAAGAAGTTCAATCAATGCTTCCGATTCCAGTTGTTGGGGTTATCCATCCTGGAGCAAGAGCGGCTTTAAAGATTACTAAGCATAGGGAAATTGCCGTAATTGGAACAGAAGGTACAATACGAAGTCAGGCTTACGATATGGCATTGCATAGTATCGATGATCGTGTGAATGTTCATAGTATTGCTTGTCCCGAATTTGTTCCTCTTGTCGAAAATGGCATGGTCAATAATCAAGAAACCTTGCAAGTCATATATGAGCGCCTTGCACCTTTACGGGACATGTCCATCGATACACTTATTCTTGGTTGCACGCATTATCCGTTACTATCCCCACTAATCGAACTGGTTATGGGAACACAAGTTACAATTATCTCATCAGGCTCTGAAACGGCTAGAGAAGTAAGTACAATTTTACATTATAGTAACCGACTATATACAGGCGATCGGGCACCTCAACACCGTTTTTATACGACAGGATCGAGTGAAATGTTTAATCGACTTACGTACGAATGGTTTGACCAGGGGATTAAGTATATCGAGCATATTGAATTGAGTTAGAAGGGTTCGTAATTCCAATACTCTTGGAGTTACGAACCCTTCTTTTTAATACGTACCTTCCGCTTTTCTTATACTTTTTACAATATAAGCGCAACATCTTTGTGTCATCCCTTTAAGGGCTAAGATAAGTGCTTACACAAGCCAAGTTTTCTTTAAAAATTGTGGTCTAAATCAAAGGATGGCTCGTATACATATTAGTACAAACCACCGTAGGAGGGAATGGAATGATCAAAAGGCATAAAAGAATGGTATTCGTCTCTCTTTTGACAGTTCTGCTGTTGGTAACATCCGGCTGTGGACTGTTGACTGAAAAAACAACGAACGAAATCGACCCGCCACAAGAGGTCGATTATCTTGAAGAAGGTGAGAAGCTGGATCAGGGTAATAAGGAGCAAGAAACAGCGGCTGGCGGGAAAGACGCTCCAGTTGGCGCAACGGATTCGAATCAAAGACAGGTATACTTAATTGATAAAAACGATATGGTTGTACCACAAGTATTACAAGTACCGAAGTCAGATAAACCGGCAAAACAGGTTGTTGAATACCTTGTTGAAGATAGCAAGGTGACTAATCAATTACCAGATGGAATGCGTGCAGTTTTACCGGCAGGAACTGAAGTTTTATCCTTAAATATTGAACAAGGAACAGCAACTGTAGATTTTTCAAAGGAATTCAAGCAATATGCCCCAGAAGACGAAATGCGTATACTACAATCATTAACCTATACATTGACGCAATTTGATAACGTAAATAATGTTAAAGTTCAAATAAACGGTAAAGATCAAAAGGTTATGCCAGTGAACCATACTCCGATTGGTGACGGTTTGACTCGCGAAAATGGAATTAACATTGAAACGAGTGGAGTTGTTGATGTAACAAATAGTGATACAGTGACCGTTTACTTCCTTGCTCAAAACGACAAAGAGCAGGTCTATTACGTACCTGTAACAAGAAGAGTTCCTTCAACGGATAACCTAGTGAAGGCAACAGTTGATGAGCTGATAACTGGCCCATCCCAACAATCGGGTTTGGTAACTGAAGTCCATAATACAGTTGAATTAGTCACAGCCCCTGTGATTGAAGACGGGGTAGTAACTCTGAATTTTAATAAAGCTATACTTGGTCAAAATGAAAACACCGCAATCTCGGAATCTGTATTGAATTCCCTAGTGCTTTCATTAACAGAAGTTGAGGGAATAGATAAAGTAGCACTAAAGGTAAATGGGCAAACTGAGGTTCTTAAGGAATCAGGTAAAATGTTGACAGAACCTGTTTCTAGACCAGCCAATGTGAACACAGTTGAATTTTAATTATCGATGAACTTTGAGGGCAGTTGTGTTACGATAAAAGGGCGGTTTTGAACCGCTCTTTTTCTTTTTCCACGTATTGAAATTATAAGTGTCACTAAGGCTCAGCCCGTCCCCAAAGGCTTGGGAGAAGTATTAAATAAATTTATATAGGATTCAGAAGACTACTAAAGGAATAATTCGTTATACTAATTGATAGCTTTCTATTATTCAGAGGAGGGTCATAATGCGTACAGACGGTAGAGCTAATAATCAATTAAGGGAAATACATATTGAACCTCATTATATCAGACACCCTGAAGGATCTGTCTTAATATCAGTAGGTGATACAAAGGTCATTTGTACAGCAAGTATTGAAGAACGGGTACCGCCATTCATGCGTGGCCAAGGGAAAGGGTGGATTACAGCAGAGTATTCCATGCTACCACGCGCGACGGAACAACGAAATATTCGAGAATCCAGTAAGGGTAAAGTGTCTGGCCGCACAATGGAAATCCAACGATTAATTGGAAGAGCACTTCGTTCTGTAGTGGATTTAGATCAAATCGGGGAGCGCACATGTTGGATTGATTGTGATGTCATCCAGGCTGATGGAGGAACGCGAACGGCTAGTATAACTGGTGCATTTGTCGCAGTTGCGTTTGCTTTTAACCATATTCTAAAAAAAGAAATGATCAAGAAAATGCCGATCAAAGATTATCTCGCAGCAACGTCTGTAGGAGTTTCACCTAAACATGGGGAGATACTGGATCTTTGTTATGATGAGGATTCTACTGCACATGTTGATATGAATATCGTTATGACAGGCAGTAACGAATTTGTTGAGCTACAAGGAACAGGAGAAGAAGCAACCTTCTCTAATCAACAGCTTCAAACATTACTTGAACTTGGTGAGCAAGGGGTGAAGGAACTTATCAAAATTCAAAAGGAAGCCCTTGGAGAAATTACTGGGCTCATTGATAAACGGTAGGGAGACTAATGAAGATGCAGAAAATCATTATTGCAACACATAATGAAGGAAAAGCACGTGAGTTTCGATCCTTGTTTGAAGCACTTAATGTAGACGTTCAATCTCTCAAGGATCTTAATTACTATGAAGAAATAGAAGAAACAGGGTCAACCTTTAATGAAAATGCTAAAATCAAAGCGGAGGCAATTGCTGCCCATTATAACGAAATAGTCATTGCAGATGATTCAGGATTAACGATTGAGGCATTGGATGGAAAGCCAGGCGTATATTCTGCACGCTATGCAGGTGAACAGAAGAATGATCAGGAAAATATTAAAAAGGTGCTTAGTAAAATGGAAGGTGTAGCTAATGCGAAACGGAAAGCTCAGTTTGTTTGTGTTTTAGCAGTTGCTGTTCCGGGAAAACCAACATACACAATTAAAGGAACATGCGATGGTGTAATTACACATACACCGAGTGGAGAAAATGGGTTTGGTTATGATCCAATCTTTTATGTTCCTTCCCTTTTAAAAACCTTGGCACAAATGTCACAAGAAGAAAAGAACCAAATCAGTCACAGGGCAGATGCTCTTAAAGAGCTGAAGGCTCGCTGGGATGAAATATTTTAACACTGCCTGATAATTAAATTAATCAAATATGAGGGGGAAAGGATCATGAAAATCTTGATCGTAAGTGATAGCCACGGACTTACTAATGAACTTGAACAAATTGTTGAGCGACATAAAGATGAAGTAGGTACGATGGTGCATTGCGGAGATTCGGAACTGTCGGCGGACGATGTGGTTCTTTCCCCTTTTCATAACGTTCAAGGGAATATGGATTTGAGTCATAAGGAATTTTCAAATGAGAAGTTAATTGAAGAAAACGGTGTTCGAATTTTCCTAACACATGGACACCTTTATAATATTAAGATGTCCTATATGAAGTTAGCATACAAAGCGGAGGAAAAGAGAGCTGATCTTGTCTGTTTCGGTCATTCTCACGTTGCTGAGTCATTCGAGAAAGACGGTATCATCTTCATAAATCCAGGAAGTATACGATTACCCCGTGGACATGTTGAAAAAACATACGCAATTTGCGATTTTGGAAATCGAACGAATGTAAAAATCCGTTTTTATAATATCGAGGGAAAGGAAATTAGTAAACTTTCCACGAATTTTCAGCGGTAAAAAGGAACTAGAAAAAGTCATTGACAATTACGCTATTTTTCGGTATATTATATATTGTCGCTGATAAATGCGGGTGTAGTTTAGTGGTAAAACAAGAGCCTTCCAAGCTCTGGTCGTGAGTTCGATTCTCATCACCCGCTCCATTTAATTTTATAATGTCCCAGTAGCTCAGCCGGATAGAGCAATAGCCTTCTAAGCTATCGGTCGGGAGTTCGAATCTCTCCTGGGACGCCATTTATACCATACATACAAACGTCTTCTCTGCTCTATGCAAAGAAGGCGTTCTTTATTATTTAATCCAGATGAATGGTGCAAAACGCACAAAATAATTTGTTTTTAGTGAACTAAACTGCTAAACTTGCTTTAAAGTGATGTAGGAAAAAGCGGGGAGATTGATTTGGAAAAACACCGAAAAGGGCCGCGTGACAGTAAAATCGTCTACTTCCCAAACCTTACCGGTAAACTCGTGAATAAGGGAATGTCTGCTCTTAAGCAAAAAAAATTTAATGAATCACTCAATTATTTTAAACAGTTGATTGAAATGGAGCCAGAGCACCCGCAGGGGAACGTTGGGGTTGTATTGAGTTTGGTTGAGTTAGGTCAATTGGAAGAGGCAAAGGAAAAATGTGACGAGATCCTTAAAAAAGACATAGGTGACTATTACGATGTCCTCCAAATATACATATCGATCCTCATTCAACTAGGGGATTATGAAGAAGTAGTGGAAATACTGGAAGCTGTGATTCAGGAACAATCTCTACCCGCTCAAATGGCCGAAAACTTTTATCAGTTGCTTTATTTTAGTCGGAAGATGGCAGAGGATGACACTGAAGAACATACGGAGGACTTTTTCGAGAAGAAAGCAGAGGTGATCTCTGAAGCAGAACTAAAGAGCCTTACCACTCAACTACAATCTTCTGATTCGAAATTGCAATGGAAGGCTGTTCAGTCGATTGAAGCAGTGAAACACCCAGTCATTAAAGAAGAATTGAAGAAGTACCTTACATATCCGGATGCAAATCCATCTCTTAAAACGATTGTCCTTCAAATGATGAAAGACGAAAACATTTCAGAGTCTGTTGAAATACATAAGTTTGGAAAGAAAATAACGATTCAAACCAGTGAATTGCTGGACATACCCGAAGGACAATTTTACAGACTCGTCAAGAAAATTGTGGTCCACCAACTTGAACAGGAAAACCCGACATTATTAGAGATGGCTGTTCAAATTTGGGATCACTATTTATTTATGATTTATCCATTTCAACCAGACCCGTTAAACGAACAGTTATGGGCTACAGCGGTACTCGAAGTTGCTCACCGTTTAAATGGAATCGAATTTGATAGGAATGAATTACAACAGGCATTTTCACTTGACCTAGATACAGTCAAAGAAGCAGCCGAAAAAATCTTTGAAATCGAGCGACTTTCAATGAAGGATATCGGTTTTTCGGGTAATCAACCGAACTAGTTGAAAAGCAATGACCTTATGTTATAATGAAGTGGTTGTAAACTCATTCGTACGTTAATGAAGTAATAAGAAGATATATGTTGGAGGGAATTATAGTCATGAGTGCAAATTGGGAAAAGCAAGAAGGCAATCAAGGTGTCTTAACGATCGAAGTTAACGCTGAACGTGTTGATACAGCGTTAGATCAAGCATTCAAAAAAGTTGTTAAAAAGGTTAATGTTCCTGGATTCCGTAAAGGAAAAGTACCTCGTTCCATGTTTGAGAAACGTTTTGGGGTAGAGGCATTATACCAGGATGCTCTAGATATCTTATTACCAAGTGCATATAGTGAAGCAATTGAGGAATCTGGGATTGACCCGGTTGACCAACCGGATGTAGATATCGAGCAAATGGAAAAGGGTAAAAACCTGATCTTTAAAGCCACTGTTACAGTAAAACCTGAGGTAACACTTGGTGAATACAAAGGGCTTGAGGTTGAGGAGCAAGATACAAACGTAACAGATGAAGATATTGAGAATGAATTGAAAGAACTCCAAAAGAAAAATGCAGAACTTGCCATTAAAGAAGACGGGAAAATTGAAGATGGGGATACAGTTATTCTTGATTTTGAAGGGTTCGTAGATGGCGAAGCCTTTGAAGGTGGAAAAGCTGAAAATTACTCACTTGAAATTGGATCTGGTTCGTTTATTCCAGGATTTGAAGAGCAGCTTGTGGGCGAAGAAGCTGGAGCTGAAAAGGATGTAGAGGTTACATTCCCTGAAGAATACCATGCGGATGAACTAGCTGGAAAAAAAGCAGTCTTTAACGTGAAGATTCATGAAATCAAGCAATTAGAACTTCCTGAGCTTGACGATGAGTTTGCTAAAGACGCAGATGAAGAAGTTGAAACACTTGATGAACTTAAATCAAGTATTAAAGAACGTTTGCAAAATGAAAAGACAACTCAAGCTGAAAACGAAAAACGGGATAAGCTTGTAGAACAAGCAGCTGGGAATGCAGAAATTGACGTTCCCGAAGCGATGGTAAAGTCTGAACTTGATCGAATGATGAAGGAATTTGATCAACGTTTACAAATGCAAGGAATGAATCTTGATATGTACTATCAATTCTCTGGTACTTCCGAAGATCAATTGAAAGATCAGATGAAAGAAGATGCTGAAAAGCGCGTGCGTACAAACCTGACTCTTGAAGCTATTTCAGAAGCTGAAAACATCGAAGTAAATGATGAAGAAATAGAAGAAGAAATTAAAAAGATGGCGGAAATGTATCAGATGGAAGTTGATAAAATGAAGCAAATGCTTGCAATGCAAGGCGGTCCAGACCTTCTTAAAGGTGATCTAAAAGTTCGAAAAGCAATCGAATTTCTTGTAGAGAATAGTAAGACTGTTGCATAATATAGTTTAAAGGTGAAGCAAGGCACGAATAAAAATCGTGCCTTGCTTTATAAAAACAAAGCTGATTTAAGAATACATCGCATCATTATGACTATACTGATAATTATCGGCACCTAATTTCATACATATAATGCAGATATTCAAGAACTTAATGACCTAACAAGATGTACTACGTTCACTTATCAAAAAAAGTTTTCACAAAAAGTACTTCGTCTTTGGACACGTATTTTACAAAAGTGTTATTTTTTTGTTTTTAACATCTTCTGTGATAAAATCGTATACATAATCCAAACTTTTAAATTGAAGTGCATGCTTGTTTAGGACGCAAGACAACATATTGAAAAAGTTTCAATGTGTAAAATAGCCATTGTGGCAAAAGACTATAAGTACTACTTCATCCAAACCACTTTTAGGGGTGATTAAATGTTTAAATTTAATGAGGAAAAAGGACAATTAAAATGTTCTTTCTGCGGAAAAACACAAGATCAAGTACGAAAACTGGTTGCCGGACCAGGTGTATATATTTGTGATGAATGTATCGAATTGTGCACGGAAATCGTAGAAGAAGAACTTGGAACAGAAGAAGATGTAGAGTTTAAGGATGTTCCAAAACCACAAGAGATTCGTCAAATCCTTGATGATTATGTAATCGGTCAGGATATGGCTAAGAAATCTCTTTCAGTTGCTGTTTATAACCACTACAAACGGATCAATGCATCAAAGAAGACGGATGATGTTGAACTAGCAAAGAGTAACATTGCGATGATCGGTCCAACTGGTAGTGGTAAAACTTTACTTGCCCAAACGTTGGCACGTATCCTAAATGTACCATTTGCGATTGCAGATGCTACATCACTGACAGAAGCTGGTTATGTAGGAGAAGATGTGGAAAATATTCTTCTTAAATTAATTCAATCTGCAGATTATGATGTAGAAAAGGCTGAACGTGGAATTATTTACATTGATGAAATCGATAAGGTTGCTCGTAAATCTGAAAATCCATCAATAACACGTGATGTTTCCGGAGAAGGTGTGCAACAAGCCTTACTTAAAATTTTAGAAGGAACGGTAGCAAGTGTTCCTCCTCAAGGTGGCCGAAAGCATCCACATCAGGAATTTATTCAGATTGATACTACAAATATTCTCTTTATTTGTGGAGGAGCATTCGATGGTATCGAACAGATTGTTAAACGCCGTCTTGGTAAAAAAGTAATTGGATTCGGTACAGAAGGCTCCCAAAATGCGGATCTTAGACAAGGTGAATACTTATCAAAAGTGTTACCTGAAGATTTACTGCGATTTGGACTAATCCCTGAATTTATTGGACGTCTACCAGTAACAGCGAGCTTAACTCCACTTGACGAAGAAGCACTGGTAGAAATATTGACTAAACCAAAAAATGCGCTTGCAAAGCAATATAAAAAGTTATTGCAACTTGATGGGGTTGAACTAGAGTTTGCAGACGAAGCACTTGTTGAGATTGCAAAACAAGCAATTGAGAGAAAAACCGGGGCACGTGGTTTACGTTCCATTATTGAAGGAATTATGCTCGATGTCATGTTTGACTTGCCATCTCGTGAAGATATTAAGAAATGTGTCATCACAAAAGAAACAGTCACAGAAAAGATTTCACCGCAACTTGTTCTTGAAGACGGCACGGTGATAGAAGGAAAAAAGGAAACACCTAAAGAAAGTGCATAACATATAGAATTAAGACACTTCGCATTTTAGCGGGGTGTTTTTTTATTTCATAAAAAAATAAAGAAAAAATGATCCAAATCCCAGTTTGTTTCGTATGCTTAGTAATTAAGTCGTCCTTCTTGAAGAAGCTGACTTAATTTATTAAAATAACATACATCCTTGTAAAAAGGAGGTGACTCAAAACTGGTGAAATTACGTATTATGCAACTAATTGTGCTAGGAATCACATGCATGGTTCCATCCGCTGTACTAGCCAATGATGGCTCCTTGCTGTCTTCAGTCACATCTACAGTTGATAAAACCGTTCAACATGCAAATGAAACTGTAGAAGAAAAGACTGAAATCGTAGAAGGTACAATAAAGGTAGAAGAAACGGCAGAAAACAAAACAAAGGAAGATCAAGGAACCCATGAATCACAAGCTGAGCAGGAAAAACCAAGCAGCAAAAGTGAGGAACGTGTTCAAGTTGCTGATAAAAACCTTGTAGGTCAGGTAACAGAAACAGTATCAAATGTTACGACTGTGACAACTGAGACTGTTGATGAAACTGTTGAAACAGTAGATAAGACAGTTAAAGTAGCTGAAAAAACTGTTGTGCCAGTGGATAAGGCTATTGAACTAGTGGAAGAAACTGTTAAAACGGTGGATAAGACGATAGGGGTAGTAGACAAAACCGTAGGAACAACAGTAAATAAGACTGTTGAACAAACTGTCGAAGGAGTCAATAAGACAGTCTCCAACACTGTTCAAGAACAATCATCATCAGTGGAGAATGACCCGTTAATTGATGTTTCAATTAACGACGGGGTCTCTGCAACTGTTCATACAGATATTATTGATGTTGACGTTAATTCAGACGTAACAGAAACACCATCTTCTACAAATACACAGGATCAAAAGGATCGTCTAGAGACAAAGGTTGAAGTGGAGAATGGGAGATCTGATTCTCATGAGAATGATGCCAGGGATTCTTCTGATCGAGCAAATGATTCAAATGTCATGAACAAACAGCAGCAAGAAATAAATGCTCAACTATTAGATAGAGCCGAAGAACAAGATTCCAAAGATATAATGAGTGAAAATCTAATTGAGCGAAGTAATGAATCGTTTGGAAGTGGGGTTTCGGATTCTCCATCCAAAGGTGATCATCCACTTTCCCCCCTGGATTCAGTAAATAATGCTGTAATACCAACTAAGTCATCAGGTCCTAGCGCAAGTGGACCTGGAACGACCGGTTCACACGGTTCAACTAGTACAACAAGCTACACCTCCGGGTTTTTAGCAGTGCTTACAGGAAGCGATGCTTCGAGTAATGAAAAAGGAATGTTACGCCCATTAGAAAATGGATTCTTCCATGACCAATGGGTGAATGCACCACCGGCACCACCACCCAAATAAACGCTTCTTCTTATACGTATTAGTAAATGAAACTTAGTCATAGCAACCATTAAAAAGAAGAAGGAGCGATTTATAAAATGAATGGAAATAAGTTTTTCAAAACGGTAGCTTTAACTGGTGTTGCAACTTTTGGTGTATTAATTGGAAGTAACGATGTATTTGCTTCAAGTTCAGATAGTGAAGTTGAAACCGGGATTTCAGTAAATCTCACTAGTACTCTTGGACTGACCGATGATTCTGAAGAAAGTTCAGAAGTCGAATCAAATGTATCTACAGACGTAGGAGTAAATGCAAACGTTGAAGGCGAAAGCAGTGAAGACGCTGAATCCAATGCCAACATCAATGCAGGAGTAAATGCAGATGCAGCATTAGAAGCAGCAAGTGAGGAAGATGGAGAAGAAACGAATTCTTCAGTAAATGCAGACCTTGGAGCGGATGTAAATGCAGATGCAGCATTAGAAGCGACAAGTGAAGAAGATGGAGAAGAAACGAATTCTTCAGTAAATGCAGATCTTGGAACGGATGTAAATGCAAACGTTGAAGGCGAAAGCAGTGAAGACGCTGAATCCAATGCCAACATCAATGCAGGAGTAAATGCAGATGCAGCATTAGAAGCGACAAGTGAAGAAGATGGAGAAGAAACGAATTCTTCAGTAAATGCAGATCTTGGAACGGATGTAAATGCAAACGTTGAAGGCGAAAGCAGTGAAGACGCTGAATCCAATGCCAACATCAATGCAGGAGTAAATGCAGATGCAGCATTAGAAGCGACAAGTGAGGAAGATGGAGAAGATACGAATTCTTCAGTAAACGCAGATCTTGGAGCGGATGTAAATGCAAACGTTGAAGGCGAAAGCAATGAAGACGCTGAATCCAATGCCAACATCAATGCAGGAGTAAATGCAGATGCAGCATTAGAAGCGACAAGTGAAGAAGATGGAGAAGAAACGAATTCTTCAGTAAACGCAGATCTTGGAGCGGATGTAAATGCAAACGTTGAAGGCGAAAGCAATGAAGACGCTGAATCCAATGCCAACATCAATGCAGGAGTAAATGCAGATGCAGCATTAGAAGCGACAAGTGAGGAAGATGGAGAAGAAACGAATTCTTCAGTAAACGGAGATCTTGGAGCGGATGTAAATGCAAACGTTGAAGGCGAAAGCAATGAAGACGCTGAATCCAATGCCAACATCAATGCAGGAGTAAATGCAGATGCAGCATTAGAAGCGACAAGTGAAGAAGATGGAGAAGAAACGAATTCTTCAGTAAATGCAGATCTTGGAACGGATGTAAATGCAAACGTTGAAGGCGAAAGCAGTGAAGACGCTGAATCCAATGCCAACATCAATGCAGGAGTAAATGCAGATGCAGCATTAGAAGCGACAAGTGAAGAAGATGGAGAAGAAACGAATTCTTCAGTAAACGCAGATCTTGGAGCGGATGTAAATGCAAACGTTGAAGGCGAAAGCAATGAAGACGCTGAATCCAATGCCAACATCAATGCAGGAGTAAATGCAGATGCAGCATTAGAAGTGACAAGTGAAGAAGATGGAGAAGAAACGAATTCTTCAGTAGACGCAGATCTTGGAGCAGATGTAATGGCTGCCATCGATGGATCGGAAGATGATAACACAGAATCTTCATTTAATACTGGACTTTTGGCTGGTGTCTCTCTTGAAGCATTATTGGAAGATAAAGACAATCAAGAGGATACGAACCTAGAAAGTAACCTTGGCTTGAATGTAATGACAACAATAATGACAAACATTGAAGATGAAGAGAATGAAAGTACAAATTCTTCAATTAATACGGGACTGTCGGCAGACGTAATGCTGGATACCTTGTTGGAAAATCAAGACAACCAAGACAATACAAGCCTAGACAGTATTATTAATCTCAATGTATTCGCACCAGCTATGTCTAGCATTGATGAAGAGTAAATCGTACTAAACAAATAGTAATAAAGTGCTGTTAATTGGCACATTAGAGGCTGTCGAGAAAATCTCGGCAGTCTTTTCTTACTCTTTAAGAAAGATAAATGCTTTTTATAGTATAAGTAAATAAGGCTATCCCTAAATGAAATCATAAGTAAATCATACGTTTAGTCCAACTCATGCTCGGAGATACTAGTGGATAATGAACATTCAGGAGGGGAAAATATGAGCTGGACAAGTATTGCTCTGATTATTCAATTGTTTTTTGGAATTATTATTGGACTTTATTTTTGGAACTTATTACGAAACCAACGGACGCAAAAGGTTTCGATTGATAAAGAGTCAAAGAAAGAAATGGATCAACTTCGAAAGTTGCGAAGTATATCCTTAAGTGAACCACTGGCTGAGAAAGTCCGACCGTCTAGATTTGATGAAATTATAGGTCAAGCTGAAGGGATACGTGCCCTCCAAGCAGCGTTGTGTGGCCCAAATCCGCAGCATGTAATTATTTATGGACCCCCAGGTGTTGGAAAAACCGCAGCAGCAAGAATCGTACTTGAGGAAGCAAAGAAAAATAAACGTTCTCCTTTTCGACCGACTGCTATTTTCGTTGAATTGGATGCAACAACAGCAAGATTTGATGAAAGAGGAATTGCAGATCCGTTAATCGGTTCGGTTCACGACCCGATTTATCAAGGTGCCGGAGCAATGGGGCAAGCTGGGATTCCACAACCGAAACCCGGGGCAGTGACAAACGCTCATGGAGGCGTATTATTCATTGATGAAATTGGGGAATTGCACCCGATTCAAATGAACAAATTGTTAAAGGTGTTAGAAGATCGAAAGGTATTTTTAGAAAGTGCATACTACAGTGCTGAAAACACACAAATACCAAACCATGTACACGATATTTTCACAAACGGGTTGCCAGCTGATTTCCGTTTAATTGGCGCAACGACACGTACACCTGATGAGATTCCACCTGCCATTCGCTCACGTTGTTTGGAGATTTTCTTTAAAGAACTTTCAGCTAACGATATTACTAAGATTGCACAACGTGCTGTTGAGAAAATTTCTTTTACAATTGAGGAAAACGCAATTCAACTACTTTCAAAATATGCCAGGAATGGTCGGGAAGCGGTTAACAGTATACAAATTGCTGCTGGACTGGCGATCACTGAGGATAGAAGTCACCTTACAAAATATGATATTGAATGGGTTTTACATTCAAGCCAGTTGACACCACGCATAGATTCGAAAGTCCATACTAAGCCGAGAGTAGGTCTTATTAATGGATTAGCGGTCTATGGGCCGAATACGGGTGCCCTTCTTGAGATTGAAGCAACAGTAATACCGACAAAAGAAAAAGGAACGATTATGATCACTGGAATTGTTGAGGAAGAAAGCATAGGTAGTCAATCGAAGTCGGTACGTAGAAAAAGTCTTGCGAAAAGCTCAGTAGAAAATGTGCTTACTGTGCTAAGACGTATGGGTGTTCCGTCCAATAGCTTTGATATACACATCAACTTTCCCGGAGGAGCACCGGTTGACGGGCCTTCAGCAGGAATCGCAATCGCTACCTCGATTTTTTCTGCTATAAAGGGAATCAAGATTGATAACAAAGTTGCCATGACAGGCGAAATTAGTATACATGGCAGAGTAAAACCTGTAGGTGGCGTATTTGCAAAGATAACTGCAGCAAAGCAATCAGGTGTTGAAGTTGTTTTTGTACCTAAGGAAAACCAACAATCCATTCTTAAAGAAATTGAAGGTATCACCATTCATTACGTTGAACATCTTGAAGAGGTTTTTGAGTACTTGTTTAAAGAAACGTTCAATAAAGACCGTGTTGAAAATATCGCTGCACAGGAGTCCTCGCCTAAGGTTGTCTGAGGCGGGGCTCTTCTTCTTACTAGTTACTTTATTGTATATAAATAATACATCCTCTCATTAGACAAACCAATAGTTTACGGGTAGAATTGATTAGATGAAATACTTATAAAGAAAAAAACTTGGGTAGTGCTAAATTTGAGCGTAGGCGTCGCCTTGGCTGCGCTTATACAATAGAAAGTATTTAAATACTTTCTTAACGTGTAAATCAGGAGATGACCTATCTTAAAGTCATCCTTTTTTCCACGTTTAGATAGGTGATTGATAAAAAGTATAAATAGAATAATGGAGGTGTGTTTTCTATGGCTCAAACATCGTCAAGAGATATCCCGTTATTACCGCTTAGAGGACTTCTCGTTTACCCAGGTATGGTTCTTCATCTGGACGTAGGACGGAAGAAATCAGTTCAAGCTTTAGAACAAGTAATGATGGATGACCAGCATATCTTTTTATCCACTCAAAAAGAAGTGGCCATAGAAGAACCAACGGACGAAGATATATATTCCATGGGGACGTTGGTAAAGGTTAATCAAATGCTTAAGCTGCCGAACGGTACAATCAGAGTCCTTGTAGAAGGGATTCAACGAGCTGAAATTACTGGTTTTACTCTTGAAAAGAAATACCTTGAGGTGAACATCAAGCTGATCAATGAACGAACGAAGCCTGATTCAGAAGAAATTGCCCTTATGCGAACATTGCTTAAGCAGTTTGAACAATACATAAATCTATCGAAAAAAGTGACAACTGAAACATTAGCTTCGGTTCAAGATATTGAAGAACCAGGCCGTTTGGCTGATATTGTCACTTCTCACTTGCCTTTGAAAATTAAAGAAAAGCAAAAAATACTCGAAACCTTGGACATTAAAGAAAGAATGAATGAAATTATTGATATTTTAAAGAATGAGCGAGAAGTACTTGGGCTTGAACAGAAAATTGGTCAACGAGTTAAAAAGTCGATGGAGAAAACGCAAAAAGAATACTATTTGCGTGAACAAATGAAGGCGATACAAAAAGAGCTCGGAGATAAAGAAGGGAAAACAGGAGAAGTATCTACTCTTCGTGAAAAGATCAATGAAGCGGATATGCCGGAAAACGTTCAAAAAACAGCGTTAAAAGAACTAGAAAGATATGAAAAGATGCCTCAGAGTTCAGCTGAGAGTGCCGTTATTCGTAATTATATTGACTGGCTCTTAAACCTACCTTGGACAAAAGAAACTGAAGATAATCTCGATATTCATCATGCGGAAACCATTTTGAATGAGGATCATTATGGACTTGAAAAAGTAAAGGAGAGAGTTCTTGAATACTTAGCTGTTCAACAGTTAACCAATTCGTTAAAAGGACCTATTCTTTGTCTTGTTGGACCACCTGGAGTAGGGAAAACGTCATTGGCGAGATCGATCGCGCGTACAATTGGAAGGAACTTTGTCCGTATTTCCCTTGGTGGCGTTAGGGATGAAGCAGAAATTCGTGGTCATCGTAGAACGTATGTTGGGGCAATGCCTGGCCGCCTAATTCAAGGAATGAAAAAAGCGGGTTCGATTAATCCAGTGTTTTTGTTGGATGAAATTGATAAAATGTCAAATGATTTTCGAGGGGATCCAGCGTCCGCTTTGTTAGAAGTCCTTGATCCAGAGCAGAATCATACGTTTAGTGATCATTATATTGAAGAACCCTATGACCTATCCAAAGTAATGTTTGTCACAACTGCGAATAACATGTCTACAATTCCAGGACCTTTACTCGACCGTATGGAATTAATCCAAATCGCAGGGTATACAGAAATTGAAAAACTTCATATAGCTAAGCAATATCTAGTGAAGAAGCAGACAAAAGCTCACGGTTTGGAAAAAGGTAAGGTCCAAATACGAGATGAGGCTATTTTACAAGTCATTCGAAGATACACACGCGAGGCTGGGGTTCGAAGTCTTGAACGCGTTATTGCATCCTTATGCCGAAAAGCGGCAAAGCAGATTGTTTCTGGTGAGAAAAAGCGAGTCATTATTACGAACAAAACGGTGGAAGAGTTGTTAGGAAAGCCAAAATTCCGATACGGTCAAGCTGAGGATGAGGATCAAATTGGAACGGCAACCGGTCTTGCGTATACAACGGTTGGCGGGGATACCCTATCCATCGAAGTGTCAGTTGCACCCGGGAAGGGGAAATTACTTCTAACAGGAAAACTTGGAGATGTGATGAAGGAATCCGCACAGGCTGCATTTAGTTATATCCGGTCCAGGGCGGAAGAATTAAACATTGACCCAGAATTTTTGGAGAAAAATGATATTCATATCCATGTACCTGAAGGTGCTACACCAAAAGATGGACCATCAGCTGGTATTACGATGGCAACAGCATTAATCTCTGCCTTAACGCACCGCCCTGTGAGGAAAGAAGTAGGGATGACCGGTGAAATCACTCTTCGAGGGCGTGTATTGCCAATAGGTGGACTTAAGGAAAAAACATTAAGTGCGCACCGTGCAGGCCTTAAGAAGATTATTATTCCTAAAGAAAACGTATCCGATCTAGATGATATCCCAGAAAGTGTAAAGAGTGATTTAACCTTTATCCCAGTCTCACATCTGGATGAAGTATTAAAGGAAGCATTGATAGGTGAAGATGTATGAAAATCCAAACAGCAGAACTTATCATTAGTGCGGTAAAGCCAGAACAATATCCGGGAGACATTAAGCCTGAAGTTGCACTGGCAGGTCGTTCAAACGTCGGAAAATCCTCTTTTATTAACAAAATGATAAATAGAAAGAGCCTTGCTCGCACATCATCAAAACCGGGGAAAACACAGACGCTTAACTTCTATCTTTTAAATGAACAGATGTTCTTTGTGGATGTGCCTGGATACGGCTTTGCTAAAGTGTCTAAAAAGGAAAGAGATGCCTGGGGACGTATGATCGAAACGTATATAATGGAACGGGACCAGCTAAAAGCTGTCATTTTGCTCATTGATGTACGCCATGCACCAACAAAAGAGGATCAGTTAATGTATGATTGGCTGACTCATTTTGAAATCCCAGTTATCGTCGTTGCAACGAAAGCTGATAAAGTGCCAAGAGGAAAACATCAGAAACATGTAAAGATAATCAGGGAAACCCTTAACATTGACAAAGAAAGCCCCATACTTCTTTTTTCTGCGGAAACCTCCTTTGGAAAAGAGAAAGTATGGTCAACAATTGAGAGCTTAACTTAAAACCTATTCCGGACTATTTTCCTAATTATCGAATTACGAACCTCCTTGTTTTAAATAACAGGGAGGTTTTTTGTTGTTGATATCGAAACTAATAAGTAGGAGCATTATCCTAAACAATATCAAACATAAGGAGAGGGTCAAAAGAGATGAAGAAACTTAGCTTATGGATGACAATGCTGTTGGCATTCTCACTATTGCTTGCAGCTTGTGGAGGGTCAGAGGACGATGAGAACGCTGGTGGTGACAGCGAAAAAGAGTACAATCTTGTTGATGATGGAAAATTCACGTTTGCTTCTTCAGGGGAATTCAAACCGTTTAGCTACCCGGATCCTGAAGATCCAACTAAAATGGTCGGTTATGACATTGCTGTAGGTAATGCAATTGCAAAAGAGCTCGGACTCGAGCCAGCACCAGAAAAATATAAGTTTGCAAGTATTGTTGCAGGTGTCAAAGGTGGTCGTTTCGACGCAGCGGTAGCAAGTCATACGATTACAGATAAACGTTTAGAGGAAGTTGACTTTACTGAACCATATTATTATTCAGGACCACAAATTTTCGTTCGTCCGGATAGTGAAATTGAAACGGCAGAGGATTTGAAAGGTAAACAGGTTGCCGTTTCTAAAGGCTCTACTTATGCAAGAATGGCAAAAGAATACACTAATAATATAAAAACGTTTGACAGTGATGTAGTTGCATTACAAGCATTAAGTGAAGGGAAAAATGATGCAGTCATCACGGATTTTGTAACA
The DNA here is from genome assembly GCF_024609785.1 of Pseudalkalibacillus decolorationis. Lineage (GTDB taxonomy): Bacteria > Bacillota > Bacilli > Bacillales > Fictibacillaceae > Pseudalkalibacillus > Pseudalkalibacillus decolorationis. The sequence goes on along the minus strand of NZ_JANHJQ010000001.1, from coordinate 286,616 downwards.
GGTGCATTAGCCATTGAGAGTGGGTTTGATCTTGTTGCTAAAGAACGACTTGGAGAAAGTGAACAAGCGATTGCAATTTCAAAAGATAATCCGGAACTACTCAAAGCGGTAAATAAAGCCTTGAAGAAGCTTAAAGAAGACGGTACATTAGCCAAACTCAGCAAGAAATGGATTGGAGAAGACATTACAACATCAGAGAAGTAAGAACATAATATGTGAGCAAACAAAAAAAGTTAGGGGCTGACTCATTCGGGTTAGGGCACATTCTGATCAATACATCATTTCGATGTTGTACTGAGATTGGATGGTCTAACACCTTGCTTTTGGGTCAGCCCAATTTATTCAAGAGGAGTTGAGACGTTTGCCTGGATTTAGCCATGTTATTAATAAATTCATTCAGTATTTTGATGTATTCATAGAGGCTATGTTTTTAACCCTAAAATTAACAGCAGCCTCCCTACTCATCGCCATTGTAATTGGACTGTTCTTTGCACTATTAAAAATATCCCGCAGTAAACCGCTATCTTTGATTGCTGATGCTTACATTGGAATTGTCCGTGGAACGCCATTAATTGTGCAGATCTTTATTTTCTATTTCGGCCTTACTGAAATTGTAAATATATCTGGATTTTGGGCGGCTACGTGGGGTCTTGCTTTTCATAATGGGGCCTACATAGCAGAGATTTTCCGTGGATCAATACAGTCGGTGGACAAAGGGCAATCAGAAGCAGGTCGTTCCCTTGGAATGACGAGAACATTAACAATGAGAAGGATCATCCTCCCTCAAGCCTTTCGTCGAGCGCTTCCCCCACTAGGGAACCAATTTATTATTGGGTTGAAGGATTCATCACTAGCAGCGTTTATTGGAATGCCAGAATTGTTTAATATAGCAACTACTCTAGGTTCTGCTAATTTTGATATTATGACTTACCTCTTGATTGTAGGGGTCTACTATTTAGTACTCGTATTGTTGTTAACAGTGCTCGTGAACATGATTGAGAAGAGAATGTCGGTGAGTGACTAAGGGGAGTGAACAGTCTTGAGTGAAAAGCGTGAAATGATTAAAACTGAAATGCTCAATAAGAGTTTTGGAGATTTACATGTATTGAAAGATATCGACATGAAGGTTTTAGAAAACGATGTAGTTGTACTGATTGGTGCCAGTGGCTCAGGAAAAAGTACATTGCTGCGTTGTTTGAACTTCCTCGAAATTAAAAGCAGTGGAAAAGTTATACTTGAGGACGAAGAAATTGACCCTAAAAAGGAAGATTTGAACAAAGTGCGTCAAAGAGTGGGAATGGTGTTCCAGCACTTTAACTTGTTTCCACACAAAACGGTATTAGGAAATGTAGTCGAAGCTCCGATGATGGTGAAGGGGGTAAAAAAAGCGCAAGCCATAAAAGAAGGTAAGGAACTCTTAGCTAAGGTGGGTCTTGCGGATAAGGCAAATGTGTATCCATCCAAGCTATCTGGAGGGCAAAAACAGCGGGTTGCGATCGCACGTGCACTTGCAATGAAGCCTGATATTATGCTTTTCGATGAACCAACATCTGCACTGGACCCCGAGCTTGTCGGAGAAGTATTATCTACGATGAAGGAATTGGCTAAGGAAGGGATGACGATGGTTGTCGTCACACATGAAATGGGGTTTGCGAGAGAGGTTGCTGATTGGGTAGTTTACATGCATGACGGCAGGATCGTTGAACGTGGACATCCACAGGACCTTTTTGATAATCCTCAAGAAAAGCGCACACAAGATTTCTTAGGCTCTATACTGTAGAAATCAAGAAATTTACAAGAGCCTGATTTTCTCCTTTAATGGAGAAAACCAGGCTCTTTTTTGTAAGTAAGAAAGTATAAAGTTTTGCTGCATAGATGCAATGTCTAGCTTCAGCGCCCAGGTGTTCGAGGTCGCTTCAATTCTTCCACAAACACAAAAAGCGTGTTATGTTGCAGAATCTCCAGCGCTTGCACTCGCAAGCATAAGCGCAACTTAGGCAATCGCCTTCGCTATGCTTGGCGCTGACCTAGTTTTCTTTATCGTACCTGAACAGGGCGCTTCCGCTTTTCTTTAAAATCTAAGAAGTAATTAATTTCGTTTCATAACCATATAAATCCCTAGTATGAATAATACGGCGGGCCAAAACTTTTCAGAGTAAATTAGTATTTCTCCCATAATTCCGATAGATCCAGTAGAAAAGAGTGCGAATATCGAGAGAAGTGTTAGAATTCCGCCTACCCATAGTCCTCTTTGTTTTGATTTCTTATATTGTGCGAGGAATGCAATACCGATGATTAGTGTATAAACGGCCCACTTTTCCGGCCAAAATGTCAGTTGGGTCCGAGCGTAAAAGTGCAAAGCCAGTCCACAGATAACAATCCCTGAAAATAATGCTTGTGGATCGCTTCCTTGAACGAGAAAGGCTACCCCTATTATTAATAATAATGCTGGTAAAAGCTCAATCTCACCAATAAATGGAACCGTCCACTGCTTAGATAAAAAATAAACCCCTAAACCGATTAGAAGTACACCCGGAAATTTCACTTGTTTCATTTGTTCCTCCTTATCGAACAATCGTGTTTAGTGTTGAAGTTTTGCGAAATTATGAGAAATTTGATACATTAAGGTTGGTATTGAAATGTATTTGAATACCTATACTAAATTTTGGATATTCGGGAATGCTTAGAGTAATAGCTAATCCATATCTTATCATGACTTTCATATACTGTTCACATTTTTTTGATCCTAGTTATATAATGCGTGTTATAATACTAGTGGATTTTACGATATACATACCGATTAAAGGGGGTGACGAACGATGCATATCATAAAAGTTGGACTCAACCATAAAACTGCCCCAGTAGAAATTCGAGAAAAGGTATCTTTTCAACCTGAAGAATTGGAAGCGGCTCTTATAAAGCTTCGACAAACGAAAAGTATACTTGAGTGTGTGATCGTATCAACGTGTAACCGTACAGAAATTTATGCAGTTGCTGATCAATTACACACTGGACGATATTATATAAAAGCATTTTTAGCCGAGTGGTTTTCATTAGAGAAAGATTTATTAACACCATACCTTACTATACAAGAACGAGAAGATGCTGTTGAACATTTATTTAAAGTAGCTTGTGGTCTAGATTCGATGATTTTAGGAGAAACCCAAATACTAGGGCAAGTACGCTCTAGCTTCTTCAAGGCTCAGCAAATGACGACGACTGGCACGGTGTTTAATGAACTTTTTAAAAAGGCGATCACTTTGGCCAAGCGTTCTCACTCTGAAACTGATATTGGCGAAAATGCGGTATCCGTTAGTTATGCTGCGGTTGAACTTGCCAAGAAAATCTTTGGAGGACTAAAGGGGAAACGGGTATTAATCCTTGGAGCAGGCAAGATGGGAGAGCTCACTGCTCGACACCTTCACAGTAATGGTGTCGAAAACATTACTGTATTGAATCGTACGTTCACGAAGGCTCAAGAACTTGCCGATCGTTTTGGTGGACAAGCAGGTTCTATGGACGATTTGAATCAATCTTTACAAAAAGCCGATATCGTTATTAGTTCTACCGGCTCTAACGATTATGTAATGACAAAGTCTTCCGTTGCACCCGTTTTAAGAAAAAGAAATGGTAAACCATTGTTTATGGTAGATATCGCTGTTCCGCGCGATTTATCGCCGGATTTACAGGATCTCGAGAGTGTGTTTTTATATGATATTGATGATTTAGAAGGGATTGTTGAAGCAAACTTGGCGGAGCGTGAGAAAGAAGCTGTCAAAATACGCGTCCTTATTGAAGAAGAACTTCTTGATTTCTTAAACTGGGTGAACACACTTGGCGTTGTTCCGTTAATAACAGCACTTCGCCAAAAAGCACTCTCCATACAATCTGAAACGATGACGAGCATTGAACGTAAGATGCCTGAGCTATCGGACCGAGAACGTAAGATGTTGAGTAAGCATACGAAGAGTATCGTTAATCAATTGTTACGTGACCCGATTACTCGTGTTAAAGAGCTTGCAGCGGAACCAAATGCAGAGAAGAATCTCGATCTTTTCATCCAACTATTCGGAATTAATGAAGAAGTAGAAAGAGTATTAGATGCAGAACGCCGAGTCAAATCTGCTCAAACAGATGAAATTGCTAAGGAAGAGACATATACACCGGATACATCACCGGTCACAACCTAGCTTTACTCCCGAGAGAGGAGTTGCAATGTGGGTAGTATTAGATGGATATATGATTTAACAGTAATTTTATACGCACTCAGTGTGCTTGGATATTTTATCGACTTTTTACAAAACAACCGGAAGGCAAACCGTATCGCCTTCTGGTTGCTTTCTATTGTCTGGGTTTTACAGTTGTTTGTTTTATTCATAAGAGTTTTTGAAAACAATCGTTTTCCGATCTTAACACCTACGGAGGGGTTATTTTTTTATTCATGGATTCTCGTAACCCTCTCACTGCTAATTAATTGGTTTTTTCGAGTGGACTTTTTTGTCTTTTTTACAAATATTATCGGATTCATACTCATGACGGTTAGTTGGTTTTCCCCAAATGATCAAGTTCCATCAGGTATATCAGACCAATTGATTAATGAGCTTGCCATTATCCACATCACAATGGCTTTCAGCGCATACGGTGCGTTTACGCTCTCAAGCATTCTTTCGATTATGTATCTTGTTCAATACAACATGCTTAAGCAAAAGAAAGTAGGTAAGTTGCTGTGGAGGTTCGATAGTTTAACTAAGCTAGAATCTCTGCCATTCCTTCTAAATATGATCGGGGTACCTATGATCCTATTAAGTCTTATTTTAGGGCTGATTTATGGATATAACATCGGACTTTACCCAGCGATATGGTGGGATGCAAAAGTAATCAGTTCATTTCTAGTTATAATTGTGTACAGTTGCTATTTATATTTAAAAGTAGCAAAAGGGGCGCACGGAAGACAGCTTGCATACTGGAATATTGCTGGTTTATTGGTTATTCTGATTAACTATTTTCTAGCGGCTACACTTACGGAGTTTCACCTTTGGTATCAGTAATGGGAGTATTAACGAAAAGATAAGTTTAAAACAAAGAAGGACGTTTGGAGGCATATTTTATGCGAAAAGTGATAATTGGATCCCGTAGAAGCAAGCTAGCACTGACACAAACACGCTGGGTCATTGATCAGCTTAAAAAGTCCGGTGCACCATTTGATTTTGAAATTAAGGAAATCGTTACGAAAGGAGATCGCATTCTGGATGTGACCCTTTCTAAAGTCGGTGGAAAAGGTCTATTTGTCAAAGAGATTGAACAAGCCATGCTGGATAAAGAAATTGATTTTGCGGTACATAGTATGAAGGATATGCCTTCAATACTGCCAGATGACCTTGAGCTAGCTTGTACACCGGAACGTGAAGATTATAGAGATGCGCTAATTTCAAAAGGACATCAGAATTTTGCTGAGTTACCGTCAGGGGCTATTGTTGGTACCAGTAGCCTGCGTCGTGGCGCACAGCTTCTAGCTCATCGAAAAGACATTACAATAAAGCCGATTCGCGGAAATATAGATACACGTCTCTCGAAATTGGAAAATGAGGAATTTGATGCAATTATCCTTGCAGCAGCGGGGTTAAAGCGTATGGGATGGTCAGAAAGTGTGGTTACCCAATACTTAGAACAAGATCTTTGTATACCAGCTGTCGGCCAAGGTTCATTAGCCATAGAATGCAGAGAAAATGATGAAGAGTTAAAATTGTGGCTTGATAAAATTAATTGCGAGGAAACGTTTGAAACAGTTCGTGCTGAACGAGCATTTTTACGAACCCTTGAAGGTGGCTGTCAGGTTCCGATTGGTGCACTTGCAGAACGTGATGAAACGTCTCGTGACATTAGGTTAACTGGTTTTGTAGGAATGCCGGATGGCACAACTATTCTTAAGGATACATTGCAAGGTAAAGATTCTGAACAAATGGGCATAAAGTTAGCTAACATTTTAAAGGATCGCGGAGCGAAGGAGATTCTTGACCGTGTAAAAGAGGAGTTGGATCAGTCATGAGCTTTTCGGAAAAGCCGCTTTTAGGTCAAACGGTACTTGTTACAAGATCTGAAACTCAGGCTCTTCCTTTCATACAAGCAATCGAAACTCGTGGCGGCACAGCAGTTTCAACTCCATTATTAACGTTCCGAATGCCTTCAAAAATACGAGGAATTAAGCGGGCATTGAACCAGCTAGATGAATATGAATGGATTATGTTTACGAGTCAAAATGCGGTTGAATTTTTTCTAATAATACTCGAACGGTTAAGATACCAAGTTGAGGATATCAAAAAGCACAAAATTGCCGCAATCGGAAAGAAGACGGAAAGCCTTCTGCACCAATATGGATTGCCTGTCCACTTTTCACCTACTGAATATGTAGCTGAGCGGTTTGTCGAAGAGTTTAGTGTTGTTTTACAAGAAGGGGAAAGAGTATTATTCCCTCATGGTAATCTCGCTCGTGACACCATTCGATCTGGTCTCATCGAAGATAATAAACAGATTGACTCCTTTGTTATCTATGAAACTGTGCCTGATGCAACCCATAAGAGTAAGATAATCAATTTACTTAAAAATGATCGAATTAACATTATCACATTTTCAAGCTCTTCAACCGTTCACTTTTTCTTTGAGCTTGTGGGAACCAAGCTACTAGAAAGTTCAAGTGTCCAATTTGCTTGTATCGGGCCCATTACAGCTCGTACACTCGAAACATATGGTTTTCAAGCACACATGATTGCAAATGAATACACGATTGATGGTCTGGTTGATGCAATTGTGAAGAAGAAACTGGAGGAGGAAATAAAATGAGCAGTGAATTTCAAAGACATCGCAGATTGAGAAAAACAGACAGTATGCGTGCAATGCTTAGAGAGACGTTCTTAAGAAAAGAAGATTTAATCTATCCACTTTTTATTGTAGAGGGAACAGGTGTGAAGCAAGAAGTAAGCTCTATGCCAGGAGTATTTCATTACTCTCTTGATCTTCTTAAAGCTGAAATGGATGAAATTGTTGGACTCGGTCTCCAGTCTGTAATTGTATTTGGTGTTCCTGCACATAAGGATGATAAAGGCACATCGGCATACGAGAAGGATGGTGTGGTTCAACAAGGGATCTCATTTATTAAGAAACATTATCCGCAATTAACTATCATTGCTGATACATGCCTTTGCCAATATACTGATCATGGTCATTGCGGAGTCATTCAGGATGGCAATGTATTGAATGATGAATCGTTGGAGCTACTGGCCAAAACGGCCGTTTCACAAGCGAGGGCTGGAGCAGATATCATCGCCCCTTCAAATATGATGGACGGATTTGTGGCAGCAATTCGCGGTGGACTTGACGAAGCTGGTTTTGTGGACACGCCGATTATGTCCTATGCAGTGAAGTACGCTTCCGCATTTTATGGTCCATTTCGTGATGCGGCACAAAGCACACCACAGTTCGGTGATCGAAAAACGTATCAAATGGATCCTTCGAACCGCTTAGAAGCCATTCGTGAAGCACAATCAGACTACGAGGAAGGTGCTGATTTTCTCATGGTAAAGCCAGCACTTGCCTACCTAGATATTCTGAGAGAATTAAAGGATCGTTTCCCATTGCCACTTGTCGCTTATAATGTTAGTGGTGAGTATTCAATGATTAAAGCTGCAAGTCAAAACGGCTGGATTGATGAAAAAGCGGTCGTGCTTGAAAAGTTAATTGGTATGAAACGAGCGGGTGCTGATTTGATTATCACATACTTTTCAAAGGATGCAGCAAAATGGATTGACGAAGACAAACAATAGGAAGGTGATTCGATGTCAGAGCGAATATTTAAAAAATCCAAAGAAGCGTTTAATGAAGCTATTCCGCTAATGCCTGGTGGTGTTAACAGCCCGGTTAGAGCTTTTAAATCGGTCGATATGGATCCGATATATATGAAGAGGGGAAAAGGCTCGAAAATTTATGATCTCGATGATAATGAGTATATCGACTATGTGCTTAGTTGGGGTCCACTTATCCTCGGACATGCGGATGATCAGGTTATTGAGTCGCTAAAGAAAACAGTAGAATTTGGGACAAGCTTTGGTGCACCACATGAGATGGAGACTAAGCTTGCTAAACTCGTAATCGAACGTGTTCCTTCTATTGACGTAGTTCGAATGGTCAATTCCGGGACAGAAGCAACGATGAGTGCACTTCGTTTAGCAAGGGGCTATACGGGTAGAAACAAAATTATTAAGTTCGAAGGCTGCTATCACGGACATAGTGATTCCCTTTTGATAAAAGCTGGATCAGGCGTAGCAACGCTTGGATTACCTGATAGTCCAGGAGTTCCTGAATCGGTTGCCCAAAACACAATCACGGTTCCTTATAATGACCGAGAGAGTGTTCAATATGCATTTGAACAGTATGGGGATGACATTGCTGGATTAATAGTTGAACCCGTGGCAGGAAATATGGGCGTCGTTCCTCCTCAGCCTGGTTTTCTAGAATTTTTACGTGAAATTACTGAGGACCATGGGACAATACTTATTTTTGATGAGGTTATGACAGGCTTTCGTGTCGGATACAATTGTGCACAAGGATATTTTGGAGTTACTCCAGATTTGACTTGTCTAGGAAAAGTCATTGGTGGCGGATTACCTGTCGGTGCTTACGGTGGAAAAAAAGAGATTATGAAACAAGTTGCACCAAGCGGACCGATTTATCAAGCAGGCACACTTTCTGGAAACCCATTAGCGATGGTTGCTGGGTATGAAACATTACGACAGCTAACCGAGAAATCCTATGAAGAGTTTGTAAAAAAGGCGTCTCGTCTCGAAGAAGGACTTTCTGAAGCTGCAAGGAGAAACCAAATTCCGCACCACATTAATCGTGCCGGATCGATGGTTGGATTTTTCTTTACGGATCAACAAGTACTGAATTTTGAATGTGCTAGCTCATCAAATCTAAAAGCCTTTACAACCTATTTTAAAGCCATGGTTCAACAAGGTATTTCTGTACCACCTTCCCAGTTTGAAGGATTGTTCTTATCAACAAAACACTCAGATGAAGATATTGAAAAGACGATTGAAGCAAGTGATCGAGCGTTAAAAGAAGTTGCGAAAATTTTATAGCGCCACAAATCGTTTTATTTGGGCTGACTTAAGAGGTTCGGTAATGAACTTTTTAAGTCAGCCCCTTTCTTTTAGAGGTACTACAGTTCTTTTTAGGTATAATTTTGGTGTTGAGACATACATCTGTATTGTACAGGAATAAACGCAATGAGAGGGGGACCCTGCATTGACAGAACGTGAACAGTCAAGCTTGAATTTTTCAATAGAGGAGTCTGTATGGTTAAAGAAAGGACAGGAGGTAGATGAACTCTTTTCGGTGACACTCAACCCTGATGTGTCGGTTGAGGAACGGGGTGATCAAGTTTGCATAACAGGGAACTTATACCTGACTGGTGAATTCCGTGCTGTTGCGAGTTTAAATGAAGATCAATCAGATGGACCTGATAATCAATTGACATACCGATCATTTTCAGAGCTTTCCAATGAAACAGAGGATGCCCAATTAGAACACCTTTTCCCAGTAGACATTACGATTCCTAAAGATCGCGTCCCAAATATGGATGATCTATATGTTACTGTAGACAACTTTGATTATGAACTGCCAACACCCACATGTATAGAGGTGTCAGCTTCTGTTTCGATCTCTGGAATTTATGAAAGTCAACCATCTGAAGCCAGTCCGGTCGATGATTACCAGAATATGCAGGAGGATGATTCTAGCTTTTCAGAAGAAGTGAATAATCCGTTTCCGATATTAGAATTCGAGTCGCGACGGGGGCCGGACTTTTTTGCTGATAACAACGAAAATGAAGAACCGAAAGTGGAAAACCGCCAGCCTTCAGTAGAGTTTGTAAGCCGGTCCGAACCATCTTATTCGTATGATTCATCAAAAAAATACTCTAGGAATGATTCTGAAGAACAATCAGTAAACGAATTCTATGAGCAGGAGCATGAAGAAGCTGAATATAATGGTGAGGAATACAATTACGAGATGAATAATGAAGAGGAATATGATTATTATGATTACGATGAAGATCGGGAATCAGACGTTTATGAAGAGCAGGAAGAGCAAGAAGCAATTGATTTGGTGGAAGAAGATTCCAGTCATAAGCCACCACGTGAAGAAAATGCCCTTTATTTAACAAAGATGCTTACGAGGGAAGAGGAAGCATTGACCAAATTAAAGATGTGTATCATTCAAGAAGGAGATTCCTTAGATAAGATTGCAGGGAAGTATGACGTTGCTACTAGCCAGTTAATGCGAATGAATCGGTTGGAGAGTGAAGAAATAGAAGAAGGACAAATCCTATACATCCCAGTCTCAGCTTCACGTTAGGTTGGTGGGGCTATGAGCATGGATGTTATTGAGCTCATTGGAAAGCATTATACGGTTGCACCAATAAGATGGAAACAATCCAATGAATTATTGGAATCAGATTGTGGGGTTAAGCAAGTTCGTTTTTGGACGGATGAAGGACTGATGAACTGGCATCATGCCTGGAGAAATCATATTGAAACGGACTTCGTATTGACAGATCGCATGCACCGTACAAGTGATGGTGCATGGTTTGTTCCTATTGATGATGGATTTCTTACACTTCATGATTATCATTCTGAACCTTTTCCAAAACGTAATAACGAACATATATGGGGAAGGTTTATTGGTGAACTGCTTGAATTCGGGTTGGAGCGGTCACAATTTCAAGGGGGGAAGCGTGAATCTTCTACACTAACTATTTTGGATGATGTGACTGATCTAAGACATTTGGGTTCTACCCTTTCTGTTGTCCGAAATAGCTTACCGGAAGCAAAACGTCGTCTTAAAAAGGTTACAGAAGTTTATGAGCGATTACACCATATACCAAAGCCATTATTAGAACCTTCATTGTTAACGACTCAGGGGAAGAGGGTTCACGGGTCCTTGTTTTGGCAGGGAGGAAATTCTGCTCCTGAAAGTGGATTACAGGGTGTGGGACGTTTTTTGGCAGATTGGTATAGTGCGACCGATACGAAATCAATTCATACATTACTGGATCAGATTCATGAACGGTTTAACTTAATGGGGGGCTATGATCAGCTTATAATTGCAGAGCTGATTGCTCCAAGAGAAGTACAACGGTGTGTAAAACGGCTGGAAAGTTCTGAATTGGATCAATCAGAACATATCCTTGATCGCTTTGAACAAGAATGGGAAATGAACCGGAAACTTGTAGAAGATGTTTGTACCTGGAGTGAGCATCTTGCAAAGAAGGTGGTTAGATGAATGCGGCATCTGTCGACGGAGTAATTTTATATTATTATGATCTTTTTCCTGAAAAGATAGAGTCGTATGGCCAAGTTCAAAAAATCACTACCAGCCGGGGTTCATACGCGTTAAAAGAAGCAAAAATGGATCAGGAACAAATGACTTGGTTTTTACATTGCATGGAGAGGCTTGGGGAGATTGGGTATAATCGGGTTGTGCCGATTGTACCGACCAAATATGGAGATCCTTATGTATTCAATGGATATCATTTTTACTACTTAACAAAATGGTTGGAGAATGATGCTCGAACAAGTTTTCAGTATGAGGATTTTATGATAGATGAGCTTGGTAAAATACATTCTAACACTGTAAAAGCGCAATCATTTTCAGAAGAAGTTGTCAAAGACTCGTATGGTGCTCTTGTCCGTCGTTTTGAAGAAAGGCAGCTCGAGATGGAGCGATTTACTGAAATGTCCGAGCGTCAAACCTACATCTCACCTTTCGAGCTTCGTTACCTGTCCCAATTCCACAGATTAATGAGGATGGCGGAGGATGCGAAGCAACACGTGGTTGGATGGTATCAAGGCTGTGAAGAGGAAAAGCGGTATCGAAGTGTTTTGTGTCATGGTAGGCCATTCCGTGGACACATTGTTCTCGATCAACTTGGAGAAGGAAACTTTATTAATTTCGAGAAAACGATTCTTGACACGCCTGTCCGTGACTTAGCGTATTTCTATAGGGCCGCCGCACATTATCCAGAATGGAGCGAACAGGCTGCCCTAGAGTGGCTTGGGCAATATGAACGACATCTTCCGTTACTGCCAGAAGAAAAGTTATTGCTTGCAAGCTATTTAAAGTTTCCGGAACCGGTGTTCTCTACGATCCAAACGTATCAAGGAACGCATGAACTTTCACAATTGGAACTTGTACGAAGGCTTGATCGTAAATTAAACGTGATGAGAACACTTGACAGCTTTGCCAACCAGCTCCTCCAACCAATAACCGAAATGGGCTAACTTTCACAGTTAGCCCATTTTTATAAGTGTGCCCGGAAACTACATATTGCTGAAATTGCGTACCAACTATTTTTAAGTCAGTCCCTGAAATATCAGCGTAACTTAGGTGATCGCCTATGGGTAGCCAGATTTAAATTGCGGTATTTACCACACCTCGTAGTAGATGGTTAGGTATAGGGTAAGCAAGATAAGTACAAGAGCAATATCGAATCCTGAGGGGAACAGCAGGGTTCTTATTACCTGGAATATCAGTAAAGGTAGTACAAATTGCTCGCATATACTGCGAAATTGACGTAAATGATGAAAAAAACGATATGTGTTAAAATTCCGTCTTCTTCGCATCATTATATTTTCCTCTCCATTCGAGGTTGTTTGCATATTAAGAATTTCATATGAAATACGTACTTATTTTACAATATGTGAATAGGCAGAATAGGTGCCCATTTTTGTTTAAATTAGAAAAAATGTGGTTAGCCTATTGACTATGAGACAATTCTAACTGTAAACTGATATTACTTATAGTGCGTGACAAATAGGAGGATGAACATCTTCTTATAAATTAATATGTAGCGAAGATAGGGAAGAGTAGATTGTAAAACCTAAAGAGAGAGAAATCATTAGCTGAAAGATTTCTCAGGAGGTAGCAGTTGAAGGTCACCCTTGAGCAACTTCTCTGAATGTTTAGTAAGAGTAGGAGAAGTCGGATTAGATGCCGTTATCCATAATCAAGTGTGCAGTTGCATTTTTCGTATGAAACTGTAAACAAAGGTGGTACCGCGAACTTTTTCGTCCTTTGAGGATGGGGGAGTTTTTTTTGTTCCAAAAAATAACAAGTTTTTTAGAACCTAAAAAATACACGAGTTTTTAGCGCCTAAAAAATAACAAAGTTTTTTAAGGAAAATATAAAAAGGAGGAGTATTCATGTCAAAAAAAGAGGTTTCAATGCCGACAAAGTATGACCCAAAAAAAACTGAAGAAAAATGGTATCAATATTGGTTGGATGGTAAATTTTTCGAAGCGACTGGTGATGAGAAAAAAACGCCGTATACAATCGTAATTCCCCCACCAAACGTTACAGGGAGGCTTCATCTTGGTCACGCGTGGGATACCACATTACAAGATATTCTAATTCGAACAAAACGGATGCAAGGATATGATGCATTATGGCTTCCGGGAATGGATCACGCTGGAATTGCTACCCAAACAAAGGTAGAAGGCAAGCTTCGTGAAGAAGGGACGAATCGATATGATCTTGGCCGTGAAAAGTTCCTCGAAAAGTCATGGGAATGGAAGCATGAGTATGCAGCGTTTATACGTAAACAATGGTCTAAAATAGGACTGTCACTCGATTACTCCAGAGAACGCTTTACCCTGGATGAAGGCCTTTCTGATGCAGTTAAAAAAGTTTTTGTTTCACTATACGAAAAAGATTTGGTCTATCGTGGAGAATATATTATCAACTGGGATCCGCAAACAAAAACAGCACTCTCAGACATTGAAGTTATTTATAAGGATGTACAAGGTGCCTTTTATCACATGAAATATCCGCTCGTTGATGGCAGTGGACACATCGAAATTGCAACAACCCGACCAGAAACAATGCTAGGGGATACTGCAGTTGCCGTTCATCCTAAAGATGAACGATATCAGCATTTAATTGGTAAAAAGGTTATACTACCTATCGTTAACCGGGAAATCGAAATCATTGCTGACGATTATGTTGAAATGGAATTTGGTTCCGGTGCAGTTAAAATTACTCCTGCTCATGACCCAAATGACTTTGAGGTAGGGAACCGTCATAATTTAGAACGTGTTCTAGTTATGAATGAAGACGGATCAATGAATGAGCAAGCGGGTTCTTACAATGGTATGGACCGTTTTGAATGCAGGAAGCAAATCGTTAAAGACTTACAGGATCAAGGTGTTCTTTTCAAGATTGAAGAACACATGCACTCAGTTGGACATTCTGAACGAAGCGGTGCAGTAGTAGAGCCATATTTATCTACTCAATGGTTCGTAAAAATGCAGCCACTCGCGAAAGAAGCCATTCAGTTACAACAGTCAGATGAGCGTAAAGTTGATTTTGTTCCTGATCGCTTTGAAAAAACGTATTTACGATGGATTGAAAACATTCGTGATTGGTGCATTAGCAGACAGCTCTGGTGGGGGCACCGTATTCCTGCTTGGCATCATAAAGAAACGGGTGAGTTGTACGTAGGTCTTACAGCACCAGAGGATGTAGAAAACTGGAAACAGGATGAAGATGTACTCGATACGTGGTTTAGCTCAGCTTTGTGGCCATTTTCAACGATGGGCTGGCCAGATGAATCAGCTGAGGATTTCAAGCGTTATTATTCCACAGATGTACTTATTACCGGATATGATATTATCTTTTTCTGGGTAGCACGAATGATTTTCCAAGGATTAGAGTTTACAGGAGAACGTCCGTTTAAGGATGTTTTGATTCATGGTTTAGTTAGGGATGGTGAGGGTCGCAAAATGAGTAAGTCCCTTGGTAATGGTGTTGACCCAATGGACGTAATTGATAAATATGGTGCTGACTCATTGCGATTTTTCCTCTCTACGGGAAGTTCTCCAGGAAATGATTTACGCTTTTATTGGGAAAAGGTAGAGTCGACTTGGAACTTTGGAAACAAAATTTGGAATGCATCACGCTTTGCTCTAATGAATATGGAAGAGATGTCCTACGATGAGATTGATCTTTCAGGAGAGAAGACGTTAGCAGATAAATGGATACTAACACGTCTAAACGAAACAATTGAATCGGTAACTAAGCAAATTGATATGTATGAATTCGGTGAAGTTGGTCGTACCTTATACACTTTTATCTGGGATGACTTTTGCGATTGGTATATCGAAATGGCGAAACTTCCATTGTACGGTGAGGACGAGCAACAAAAGAAAACAACCCGATCTGTTCTCGCTTATGTTCTTGATCAAACATTAAGACTGTTACATCCGTTTATGCCGTTTATCACAGAGGAAATCTGGCAACACATTCCTCATAAAGGTCAGTCAATCACAATTGCCTCTTGGCCCGAAAAAAGAGAGGATTTACACTTCGAGGAATCAGCAAAAGACATGAAACTGCTGACGGAAATCATCCGCTCTGTTCGGAATACTCGATCAGAGATGAACGTACCACCAAGCAAACCAATTGAAATTCAACTTAAACCGCATAATACCAAAACACTTGATCAGCTTGAACGGAATGGAACTTATTTAGACCGCTTCTGTAACCCAGAACCACTCAAAATCGGTATTGATATAGAAGCACCTGAGAAAGCTATGACCTCGGTATTAAGCAGAGTTGAAATCTTTCTTCCGTTAGAAGGTCTCATTGATATCGATGAGGAAATCAACCGGTTAGAAAAAGAACACTCGAAATGGGATGCAGAGGTAGAAAGAGTCCAAAAGAAGTTAAATAACGAAGGGTTTATAAAGAAGGCACCTGAAAAGGTAGTAGAAGAAGAGCGTGCAAAAGAGAAGACCTACCTTGAAAACCGTCAAAAAGTTCAAGGGCGAATCAATGAATTAAAGGACTAATAGACGTTTAAAAGGCGGATCATAGTGATTCGCCTTTTTCACGACATTATGAATAATTCGATACAAGGAGAACTAGATATGAAAACGTATGAAGAAACATTACATTGGATTCATGAACTGTTGGCATTTGGGATGAAGCCAGGTTTGCTTAGAATGGAACAAATGCTTGAGGAATTAGGACATCCAGAGAGATCATTGAAAAGTGTACATATCGCAGGAACCAATGGGAAAGGATCGACACTAACTTATATGCGATGTGCTTTACAAGAATCCGGTTATCAAGTAGGAACTTTTACTTCCCCGTATATAGAACAATTTAACGAGAGAATCTCAGTGAATGGACTTCCCATCTCAGATAACGACCTCATTAAGGTTGCGAATGAAGTAAGACCCATTACTGAAAAAATTGCTGAAACAGATCTTGGTACCCCTACTGAGTTTGAAGTTGTTACAATTATCGCGATTGTTTATTTTGCAAGCTATGTAGAGCTTGATATTGTTCTGTTCGAAACTGGACTTGGAGGGAGGCTAGATTCCACAAATGTGATCACACCTATGCTTACTGGAATAACGAATATTGGATTTGATCATACTGCTATTCTCGGTTCAACACTTAGGCAAATTGCTTACGAAAAATCTGGAATCACCAAACAAGATATACCGTTAGTGACAGGAGTCGAACAAAATGAAGCATTAGAGGTGATCAAAAAGCGAGCAGAGGGATTGAACATCCCTATTTCATTTTTAAACAAAGACTACACAATTATGGAACATCAGACGTTAATAGAAGGAGAACAATTTTCTTTGAAAACACCAACAAGAATTTATGAAAAGGTTATTGTTGGAATGCAAGGCGAGCATCAAGTAAAGAACGCTTCGATGGCTATAATGATGCTAGAGATATTAAAAGATAAGTGTGATTATCAGATCCGACCACAACATATTTACGATGGCCTTTTTAAAGCAAAATGGCCCGGCCGGTTTGAGAAAATCAGTGACCACCCTTTAATTATTCTTGATGGAGCCCACAATAAAGAGGGAATAGAAAGCCTAAAGCAGACGATGAATAGCCATTTTCCTAATCACCGCAAACGGCTCATTTTCAGTGCACTTTCCGATAAACCAGTCGATGAAATGCTTTCAGTCTTGTACGACTCCATTGATCATATAATGTTTACCTCGTTCGATTTTCCTAGAGCAAGCACCGCAAAGAATTTGTATAATAAGTGCCGATTTGATCAAAAGGACCTAGAAGAGAATTTTCAAATCGCGATTAAAAATGAAAGGAAGCAGATGGATGGAAATGATGTTCTTCTTATTACTGGATCGCTCTATTTCATCTCTTCGGTTCGAGTTTATATGAAAAAGTAAAAAAATAATTTAAATTTATAATTACAATTTTTAAAATATTTGATAAAATATCTTTAACGATTAAAATAGTACGTTAGACTCAAATAAAACTAGTTCTAAATATTCAGTAGGGAGGGGTAGGGATGACCAAAAGCGCAAAACGATGGGTCGGATTTATATGTCTATTAATGTGGTCAATGGTTCTATGGGCTTTTCTTACGTTTTCTGCCCCCTCCCTAGAAGGCTATTGGCTGGATCTTTCAGTAATGTTATTACTAATGCTCGTCGTATCTCTATTTCCGATTCAAGTTAGAGGAACGAATATATCGCTAATCCAAGGTATATCTCTAGCCATCTTTCTTCATTTTGGTCTTCTAGTTGAGTTAATAATGGTCCAATTAACAATATTGGTATCGTTATGGTATTTAAAGTATCCACTCTATCGTTATGGGACAAGTTCTCTTATGTTTATGGTTGTTTCCTCATCCTCGGCCCTTGTTTATTATTTACTAGGTGGGGAAGTGGGTGGGCTTGCGGCAAATGAATATCCCCAGATCATTCCGGTCATTGGTTATGCGATAACAGGCCTTGTAATAAACAATGTAATCCTTCATTTATTAAAACGAAACTTTTATAAAGAAGGAGGTGTGTTATTTGCTAAGGATTTTCTGTGGGAAGTACTAATGGAAGCAGCTATTCTACCAATTAGTATTACGTTCTATATTTTGTACTCTCAATTAGGTACATCTGCCATCCTCTTTGTTGGAATCCCATTTGTAATCGTCTCCCTTATTATGAATATGTATCATTCGAGCCAGAAGATTAATCACTTGCTTAAATCTACAAATAAAATTGGTCAGGAATTGACAGAAAGCCTACTCGTTGATGAAACGATGGATATATTTTTGCAACGAATTACGAAGATGCTAAAGGTAGACATTGCTTACATACTTGATGTTAAAGGTCAGTCAAAATTAAAAATCATACGTAAATTTGAATCTGACCAAATGAATCACGTAGACCAACTGTTTGTATCCAAAGGCCAAGGAATAAGTGGAAAGGTTTGGGAAAGTGGACAGAGTCTTAGATTTGAAGGGCAGCACCAATGGCGCAAATATGCGAACGGATTCCTGCCAGTAGATGCTGAATCAGTCGTTTCAGTACCGATGATTCGAAACCAAGAAGTAGTCGGTGTAATTACGCTGGCATCAAGGCGGAAAATGGCCTATGAAAAACCTCACCTTATGATTCTTGAAATCCTTTCAAATTACCTTGCTGTCGCAGTCGATAAAGCGAAAAATTATGAAATGACCAAGCAGAAAAGTGAACGATGTCACCTTACGAACCTTTACAATTACCGTTACTTTGAAGATAAACTCTATGAAATGTACAAGCATTATACAACTTCAACCAATCCTTTCTCACTTATCCTCTTAGATATTGACCATTTTAAAAATGTGAATGATAGGTATGGGCATCAATCAGGTAATGCTGTGTTGTGTCAGATAGCAGAACGCCTTATTGAAATTATTGGCGCTCAAGGTACCGTAGCGAGGTACGGCGGAGAAGAATTTGTTATTCTTTTACCGGATTGTGTGCAGTTCGAATCATTGGGATTAGCAGAGTTGGTTAGGGATGAAATATCCCGAACAGAGTTTTCTATATCGAATGACTTAGATAATTTCCATAAAGAAAAAATATCTTTGACTGTAAGCATTGGTGTTGCCACTGCACCAGTACAAGGAGAGGATCCATTATCACTTATTCGGAATGCCGATCGCGCCATGTACACAGGGGCAAAACAGCAGGGGCGAAATAAAGTCGCCATTTACCAATAGGTTGCTATTCCGATCGCAATATGAACGTTCCAGAAACATAATTTTTCAGGGTAGGTTGATTTATGTATATTCTTTTCTTTTTGTTTGGTTTAATTATGGGTTCTTTCTTTAATGTAGTAGGGCTAAGGGTACCTAAAAAAGAATCGTTAATTTGGCCGGGATCACATTGTACCAACTGTCAAACATCGTTAAAGGTAATCGATTTAGTGCCAGTTGTTTCATACATATTCACATATGGAAAGTGTCGGTATTGCGGCCGTGAAATTTCGTTCATTTATCCAACGATTGAAGGCCTAACTGGTATTTTGTTTGCATACAGCTATATTCAATTTGAATCTCCTTTTGCTTTATTCGGAGCCATTCTTCTAATATCCTTACTGATGATTGTATTTGTAACGGATATTAGCTATTTGATTATCCCTGACAGGGTATTGATTGTGTTTGCGATCAGTTTCATCCTATATCGTGTCTGGGTTCCAACAACTCCTTGGTGGGGTGCTTGGCTTGGTGCTTTACTTGGATTTGGTTTATTATTACTCTTCGCCATATTAAGTAGAGGTGGTATGGGTGGTGGAGATATTAAGCTATTCGCTGTTCTCGGACTCATGTTTGGATGGATAGACATATTTTTGGTGCTGTTTCTGGCGTCGTTGGTTGGGTCGATATTTGGTGTGAGTATGCTCCTTTTAAGGAAGGTTCAACGGAAGCAACATATCCCATTTGGTCCTTTTATCGTAACTGCTGCGATTATTGTACTTTTTTGGGGAGAGCAGATTTGGCGATTATATTTTTGACACGTTAGGTAGCTTTCATTTCTGGCATCACGCAGGAAAGCACGTCTAGATGAGAAATTTCCTGGAGGTAGTGTAGTTTTTTTGATAATGTCATTTTTTAACGAAACCTTTTAAGAGCGAGACGACATTTGTCTTGTTCTTTTTTAATTTCTTCGTGTTATATTCACTCTAATGGAGCATATTTAATACCTTGCTACTCTAGTAATTGTTCTAATGACTAGCATTTTATCATAGGAATTTAGAGAGTGTATAGAAGGAGTTGATGTCGGTGCAAGAAGAACAGAAACGAATAAAAGTTACAGTCAACGGCAAGGACAAGCCTGTTTTGGAAATCAAAAAAGACATGGAAATTGCAGCGTCACTCGACAAAGATTCGAAAGATGAGCCTTTTCAGTGGGTACTACCTGAAGATTATAAGTCCTCCAACGTCATCCATTTTTCAGAGCGACAGTATGCTAAGAACGATCACGGATACGTTTCTGAATACAATAGTGAAAAAACACCAGGGTTACCGATACACCGTAAGAAAAAACGAAATCCTTTTCAAAACTCAAATCGGGGTCCTAGTGTTTTTAATCATATTCCCCAAAAAATAATCATGCCTATTTTAGGGGCTGTTCTGGTAGGTGGTTTAATAGGGTTAATTGTTCTTATGATCTTCACAGGACAAGAATTTCAACCACAAAATCCAATTGCATCACCTGTAGATTCTTCTGCGATAGGAACTGGATCAGATAAAGCGGCTAGCGACGAAACCAATAAATCTAAAGAAAAGACGGTAACACTCGATTTATCTTTGCAAACTTATATCGTGCAAGGAGGCGTATTTTCGAGTGAGGCAAATGCTGAAGAAATGATGAACACTGTTCAGACAAATGGATTTGCTGCTGTCAAGGCCCTAAAAGAAAATAGAGTATTTATCGGTATTGCCCCAACGATGGATGTGGCGCGTGAACTCGCAAACGATTACAAAACATTAGTACCGGATGCATATCCTAAGAAATGGTCAATCAACGCAAATCAAGTTTCAGTTCCAGAAAATAAAGATCTAGGCTGGATAATCGAAGGAAAAGAGTTATTTGAAGACTTGATAAGTGCAAACACGTCAAATATAAACAAAACAACGGGTAAAATTAATACATGGGAGAAGAAAGCTCTTCAATCTATCGAAAAATCACCAAATAAAAACCAAGAGAAGGCAGTTGCATTCGTGAATACATTGGCGACACTTCCTGATAAAGCTGATTCATCATGGAATTATCAACAAGGTTTACTTGAGGTTTTTAACGCTTATCAACAATTGGTGTTCGAACTTAATGGAGGTTAACTTTAATAAAACCTGATTGGAGATGACTTGTACTCCACTCAGGTTTTTAGAATTCCATAATTAATTAATTTTTGACAAATCCCTGTTTTATCGACATGAATAGTCATAAAATAATTCTGATTGACGAACGATAAGAGTGGAGGGTGTAGTCTAACGTGTAAAGAAAACTTGGCAAAGCCAAGCCTTTGGCGCCGGCTGAGCTTTAGTTGCGCTTATACTATAGAAAGTATTTTTATACTTTCTTAACGTGTAAAAATAGATTGTCTAATTAGATGGGGTTTGCTATTCTGAATATAATCCCTTCATCACTGAGTGAAATGACAATCATCACCTCTACCCTATATTGTAAAGGATGATTGTATGAACGACCTCATTTTAGCCTCAGGATCACCTCGGCGAAAAGAATTACTCGAAATTGCCCACCTTCCATTTACCATTCAAAAAAGTTCCGTTCACGAAAAGATAACAGGTATAAAATCCCCAGATCAGGTCGTAGAAGAACTGGCGTTGAGAAAGGCTAGAGATATCCAATCAATCAACCAGAAGTCGGTTGTACTTGGGGCTGATACTGTTGTGGCACTGAATGGACAAATATTTGGAAAACCAAAAACGGAACAAGATGCGATCGACATGATTCATAGGTTATCTGGGAATAAGCACGCTGTATTTACCGGAGTAGCCATTGTCTATAACGATCAAGAAACGATCTTTCATGAGAAGACAGAGGTTACATTTTGGAAACTTACTGACAACGAAATCGAATCTTATGTCCGTACAGGTGAAAGCATGGATAAAGCTGGTGGCTATGGAATACAAGGTTTAGGTTCAACCCTCGTAAAAGCCATTTTCGGCGACTATTACAATGTGGTTGGTTTACCTATTGCAAGAACAGTCCGTGAGCTTAAACCTTACGGAATTACCCAAGATCTTAGTCAGTCACGGAAATGATCCGAAGGAGGATGCCAGCTTGGGAATGAAACCCCTAACAATCCGTGATTTTCCATTGAACGAGAGACCAAGAGAGCGTATGCTTAAAGAAGGTGCGCATGCCTTGTCAAATCAAGAGTTGCTTGCAATTTTGCTGCGTTCTGGAACAAAACAAGAGTCGGTCCTGCAGCTTTCTCAGAAATTGATAGGTCGATTCGAAGGATTGAACCTATTAAAAGATGCGACCATCGATGAGCTAACATCGGTTAAAGGTATCGGAAATGCGAAAGCTGTTGAAATTCTTGCTTCTTTAGAACTTGGAAAACGAGTGAATCAACTTAAAATTGAGGAACGATATGTGATCCGTTCGCCTGAAGACGGTGCAAAATATGTTATGGACGAAATGCGATTCTTATCACAAGAGCATTTTGTGTGTATTTATTTAAATACGAAGAACCAAGTTTTGCACAAAAAAACGGTGTTTATTGGGAGTTTGAATGCCTCCATCGTTCACCCAAGGGAAGTATTTAAAGAAGCGATGCGGCGATCTGCTGCATCCATTATATGTTTTCATAATCATCCGAGTGGGGACCCAAACCCTAGTCGTGAAGATATTGACGTTACTCAACGCCTTACTGAGTGCGGGAAAATTATTGGGATCGATCTCCTCGATCACATTATTATAGGGGATCAAAAATTCGTCAGTCTTAAAGAAAAAGGCTACGTTTAGACTGTTCAATCCTTACGGATTGGAGTATAATCAAATTTATGAGTTTTGCTAGTAATGAAGGGAGATTTACATAAATGTTTGGTGGATTTTCAAGAGATATGGGTATTGATTTAGGAACAGCGAACACGCTGGTTTATGTGAAAGGCAAGGGTGTTGTTGTACGAGAACCTTCTGTTGTTGCAATAAACACACAAAGTGCAAGTATAGAAGCCGTCGGGAATGCTGCAAAAAATATGATCGGTCGTACTCCAGGTAATATTGTTGCTAGACGTCCGATGAAAGACGGTGTTATTGCTGATTACGATACAACAGCGACAATGATGAAATATTATATTCAACAGGCACAGAAAAATCGTTCTGTTTTTTCTCGTAAACCATTTGTCATGGTCTGCGTTCCTTCGGGAATTACAGCTGTTGAAGAACGTGCTGTTAAGGAAGCGACAAAACAAGCAGGTGCACGTGAGGTTGAAACGATCGAGGAACCATTGGCAGCTGCGATTGGTGCGGATCTACCTGTTTGGGAACCAACTGGTAGTATGGTAGTTGATATCGGTGGGGGAACGACGGAAGTTGCAATCATTTCTCTTGGTGGTATTGTTGAAAAGCAGTCAATCCGTATCGCTGGAGATGAAATGGACGATGCGATTATTCAATATGTTAAGAAAACGTATAATGTTATTATCGGTGAGCGTACCGCTGAAACAATAAAGCTGGATATTGGTTCTGCAGACATTTCAGATGGTATGGAAGAAATGGACATTCGGGGACGTGATCTCCTAACAGGTCTCCCGAAAACGATCACGATTACAGGTGAAGAAGTTGCTGGAGCCCTTAAAGATACTGTTGATACAATCATGGACGGCGTAAAGCTCGCTCTCGAGAAAACACCACCAGAGCTTGCTGCAGATATTATGGATCGTGGTATTGTTTTAACTGGAGGAGGCGCACTTCTTCGTAATTTGGACAGGATTATCAGTGAAGAAACAAAAATGCCAGTTATCGTAGCGGAAAATGCATTAGATTGTGTTGCGATTGGTACAGGTCGAGCCATCGAAAATTATCATCAATTTAGAAACAAACCGGGATTTGGCGGCCGCTCGAAATCAAAATTGTAAGAGGTGTGAATCGTGCCGCAATTCTTCTCAAATAAACGGCTTATCATCCTGCTTGCAAGCATGATTGTTCTAGTTGCCCTAATTGGTTTTTCGATGAAGGAAAGAGAAAACATAACGTGGCCAGAACAATTTCTACATGATGCTGTCGGCTGGACACAAACGGTTTTCTATAAACCCGCACACTTTGTAGCGGGTTTCTTTGAGACTGTCATTGAAATGAAGGATATATACGAACAAAATAAGGTATTAAAGCTGCAATTGAATGATTACGATCTCCTTGCCAGCCGAGTAAAAGACTTGAAAAGAGAAAATGAAACATTAAGAAAATCTTTAGACAAAAAGGAAGCACTAACTGATTATAAGGTTTGGCAAGCTACTGTTGTTGGACGTTCTCCTGACCGTTGGTACCAAACTGTCAAAATAAATAAAGGACATCAATCAGGAATCAAACCAGATATGGCCGTAATTTCCGCGGATGGTTTAATAGGGAAGGTGGACAAGGTTTCACCATTTCATTCATCTATTGAATTGATAAGTAGTCATGATCCGTCTAATCGTATTTCTGCAGTAGTACAAGGAGAGAAAGGTCCTGTTTTTGGATTAATACAAGGGTATGATCAGAAACAAAAGGTTTTATTGATGAAGATGATACCGATTGATCAAGAGTTAAAAAAAGGTCAAACAGTTACGACCTCCGGATTAGGCGGAATTTTTCCGAAAGGTTTAGAGATTGGTAAAGTAGTTAAAGTTGAACCAGATAAGGTTGAACCAACTCAGACTGCTTACATTGAACCTGCAGCCGATTTATATGATATCCATCATTTAATGGTTGTTGACCGATCGATGCAGGAAGTAAACGTAGAGTATGAAGATAAGCCTGTGGAGGAGGAAGAAGCATCATGATTCGTTTTCTTCTTCCCTTTCTTACATATCTGCTTTTTATTATTGAAAGTACAGTGATGCAAGTATTTACTCCCCAGCACATGGACAACGATACGGTATTAATTCCACGTCTTGTCATGATTATGATCGGTTTTATTGCCATATACCTCTCCCCTACTCGCGGGGTCGTGTACGGAATGGTCTTTGGGTTGTTATATGATCTCATTTATACCGATTTGATAGGGGTTTATATGTTCTCAATGGGGTTAACAGCTTATATTACTGCATTTATCGCTCGTTTTTTTCATGGAAACATATTTGTTACTTTATTTATTATGTTAATCGGGTTATCGACCTTTGAAATTATGGTGTATGGATTGTACAGCTTAATTGGTATTGCAGAAGTTGCCTGGGAAACGTTTATATACCAACGTTATTTACCTACATTACTGCTAAACGGCGTGTTTGTTGTGATTGTTTATTATCCACTTCGAAAGTGGTTACTCGACCTTTCAGCGGGCTTACAAGAAAATTAAGAAACCACCAAGCTCTCAAAGCGGTAATTTAGTTGTACTTGTACTTGTGAGTGAAAGCGCTGGAGATTCTGCAACATAACATGCTCTATATGTTTGTGGAAGAATCGAGGCGATCTTGAGCTCCTGTGCACTGGAGCTGGACAATCGCAATTTTCTTAACTCGTGAATAAAGGATTCCCTAAAGGTTTTGTCGAATTTGTGTATGTTGAGGTGAACAGGGCAATGGCGCAGAAGCAAAAACAAAATACCCCACATTTCGTTACGATAAAAGGGACAAAAGAAGGATTGATTCTACACCTTGATGACAAGTGTTCATTTGATCAATTGTTATCGGAGCTCGAAGCAAAATTGATACGGACGCCCGCAGATGATACCACATCTGAAACCCAAAAGTTATCTGTTAACGTTAAAGTCGGGAAACGATATTTATCAGACAATCAAAAAGACATTCTAAGAAAACTTGTCTATCAAAAAAAGCATTTACTTGTAGATGAAATCGACTCTGAAGTAATCACGAAAGAAAAGGCAGATGAGCTATTACGAGAAACCGAAATTACATCTGTTAGTCGAATCATACGCTCTGGCCAAGTTCTCAAGGTTCAAGGAGATCTCTTGTTGATCGGGGATGTTAACCCAGGCGGATGTGTCATGGCTACAGGGAATATCTTTGTAATGGGAGCATTAAAAGGCATGGCACATGCAGGTCATAGTGGCAGAAAGGATGCGGTCGTCACTGCTTCCTTAATGAATCCGACCATGGTTCGTATTGCTGATAAGTATGTACAGGTCGATAAGGATAATCCGACGATTGATATTATAGGTGAATGCGCTTTTTTTGATGAGGGAAGCATGTCGGTCAAATTCGATCGAATTCATATATTACATCAAATAAGACCCAGTTTAAACCGACTGTAGGGAAAGGGGAATGTGTTGTGGGTGAAGCAATCGTTATTACATCCGGAAAAGGTGGAGTAGGTAAAACTACCACTTCTGCAAACATAGGGACATCACTTGCACTTCTCGGTAAAAGGGTTTGTATGATCGACACAGATATAGGTCTGCGAAATCTTGACGTTGTTATGGGGCTGGAAAATCGTATCATTTATGACCTTGTGGATGTTGCACATGGACGTTGCAAGTTGCATCAAGCATTAATAAAGGATAAACGATTTGAGTGTCTATATCTACTGCCAGCTGCTCAGACGAAAGACAAGCATGATGTGGAACCAGAGCAAATGAAAAAGATTGTACAAGAGCTTAAACAGGATTATGATTATGTGATTATCGATTGTCCTGCAGGAATTGAACAAGGTTATAAAAATGCTGTAGCAGGAGCAGACAAGTCTATCGTAGTCACAAATCCTGAAACCTCTTCTGTTCGGGATGCTGATCGTATTATTGGTTTACTCGAACAAGAAGATATTGAGCCACCTAAATTGATTGTCAACCGTGTTAAGGCACATATGATGGAAAATGGGGATTCCCTTGATGTCGATGAGATTGTTTCCATTCTAGCGATTGAGCTGATCGGTGTTGTAGTTGATGATGAGAATGTGATTAGAGCTTCGAACCGTGGAGAGCCAATTGCTCTGAATCCGGATACTAAAGCTTCAATTGCTTATCGAAATATTGCAAGGCGAATTTTAGGTGAATCCGTACCTT
Organism: Pseudalkalibacillus decolorationis; assembly: GCF_024609785.1. Lineage (GTDB taxonomy): Bacteria > Bacillota > Bacilli > Bacillales > Fictibacillaceae > Pseudalkalibacillus > Pseudalkalibacillus decolorationis. Next base: position 259,556 of record NZ_JANHJQ010000001.1, on the reverse strand, counting down.
TAATGTCACTTCAACAAGATAAAGGGCTATTAAAAAAGATGAAAAGTTTTTTTGGAATGAGATAGAGTTGACTCACAGTAGTCAGCTCTCTTTTTATAGATAAGAAAGTATAAAGTTTTATTGCATAGATGTAAGGTCTAGCTCCACGCTTGCACTAAAGCCTAGTGCACGAGCTTGTAACGTCAGGAGCACTGCATCGCACGAAGAAAAAGAAGTAATTGCTTTTTCGAGGAACTAAGGTAATCGCCTGAAACTTGGCGGTTACCAATTTTTCTTTATGATACCTCAAGAATGCGCTTCCCTCTTTTCGTAACCTATTTTTCGCAGGAGCTCTTAGTGTCATAAACGGCGGGGACAAGTCATAAAATGTACAAACTAAGAGCAGAGGAAGGGTTTTAATGAAAAATCGTGCGGATGAAATAAGGAAACGTTATCAGGGAATGGTACAGAACCATAAACAGGAGTCGGTAACGAACACATTTAGTCCATATCGTGATGAATCAGAGCGAGCTCGAGGAGGCCACCCTCTATTTTCGTCACAGGGCTTATTATTCCGTTTAATGGCATCGGTTTGTATGTTCCTAGTGATCGGAATCATTTTTAAAAATCCATCAGAAAACCTACTTCCTATTAAAGAACAGGTGACCAATGTGTTCCAAGAGGAATTTAAGTTTGCTGTAGTTAGTGGATGGTATGAGGATACTTTCGGAGAACCATTAGCACTTTTCCCAGGGGATAATAAAGTTTCTAAAACAAATGGAGAAGTAAAAGAACAAACGTATGCTTTACCAGCGAATACAAAGGTGCTCCAGTCCTTTAAAGACAACGGGAAGGGAATTCTTCTTGAAACAGGGACGAATACAGAGGTTTCTACTATAAAAGAAGGATTTGTTATTTTTGTAGGGGATAAGGACAAGGTTGGAAAAACAGTTGTCGTACAACACTTTGATGGAAGTGAGTCTTGGTATGGCAAACTAGACGAAATTGATAAAGATATTAAATTATATAACTATATAGATAGCGGAACGAGCCTAGGGAAAGTGAGCTCAGAAGAAGGTTCAACTACGGGGTTATTCTATTTTGCATTTAAAAAGGACGATGGTAGCTTCGTAGATCCTTTAAAGGTACTATCTATTGAATGATGAGTACAACCCTGAACGTTCTTTCCGTTATCAAGATAAATCCGCTTCTATGGCTCGTAGGCGGATTGGCAATTGTAACCGGTCACTTTCGTGAGTTAATCATTTTGTTTAGTATCGTATTCATTCATGAACTTGGACATGCGTTTACTGCAGCACTTTTTAAATGGAGGCTTGTCAAAATTGAATTGCTTCCATTTGGTGGTGTTGCTGAAATGGATGAGTACGGTAACCGCCCCTATCATGAAGAGTTATTAGTTATTCTAGCAGGCCCCCTTCAGCATGTTTGGATGCTGGCTGCAGCCTCAATTGGATTGAATTACGGGATGGGGGACCCCTATTTATTACAGATGATTATCTCAATAAACTGGATGATTTTACTTTTTAATTTGTTACCCATTTTACCGCTGGACGGAGGTAGACTTCTCTTTCTATTAGTAACACTCTTTGTGCCGTTTCGTAAGGCTAAGAGGCGGACATTACTACTTTCATGTATGTTTCTCCTATTGTTTTTTAGTGCTTCTATTTCAATGTTCCCATTTAATTTAAACTTAGTTGTCATTCTTTTCTTTTTGATTTTTGCTCATTATATAGAATGGAAGCATCAATCATATGTTCATCTCCGATTTCTTCTGGAGAGGTTCAATTTGCCCCAATCTTTCAGAAGAAAACGTGTCATTTCTGTTCCTCCAAATCTTAGAGTGGATCATGTTCTTGCAAACTTTTATAAGGGCTATGAACATGACATTCTTGTTAAAGCTTCCCCGCCTTATATGTGTAAAGAAAAAGATCTTCTTTCTGCTTATTTCAAAAATAGTGCTGTATCGTGTGCAATTCATGATCTTTTTCGATAAAATAAGAGCAAATCTTCCACATCAAAAGTGAGGAAATAAGTTGAAGCAAATTATCTTAAACACTATAGCATCTGAAAAAAGGGCTGCGATTATAGACTCGGGACTTGTAACTGAAATATTAATTGATCGTCCAAATACAGAAGCAAAAGCAGAAAGCATTTTTTATGGAAAAGTGGAGAAGGTCTTACCTGGTATGCAGGCTGCCTTTATTAAGATTGGCACAGGACAAAATGGGTTTATTCATGCCAAAGACCTCCTCTTTGCTGAGGAAGAAAAGGATAAGCCGGAAACCCCTATTTCACAACTTGTGACAGAAGGACAGACGATCATTGTCCAGGTGAAAAAGGAAGCTTCTCATTCTAAAGGGCCTCTGTTGACGAAAAATATAGCGATACCTGGAGAAAATTTAGTTTATTTACCATACGGTAACTATATTGCAGTATCGAAAAAGCTTTCTGAAAACGACCGAAGTAAGATACGGAGTGTAGGAGAAACGATAGTAGATGGAACAGAAGGCTTGATCATGAGAACATCAAGTATCGACGGTTCTATTGATACATTAAAGTTAGAGATTGAACAATTGCGAAAAGAGTGGGAGTACATTCAAAGACAAGCAAGGAACGAGAACAAACCTTCCCTTTTGAAAGAAGGTAATACCATCGTTGACCGTGCTCTCCAACATATTTCAAGTGAGCAAGAATTTGAAATTGTAGTTGATGAATCTCAGGTGTTTCAGAAGTTAAAGGCGGCGCTTCCCCATTATCAACGCCATATTCAATTATACTCAGCAACCGAGAATATTTTTGCCTATTATCAAATCAACGCAATTTTGGAGAAGGTAAATGAACCATATGTTTGGCTGAAAAACGGTGGCCATATTGTTATTGATATAACGGAAGCTATGACAGTTGTTGATGTAAATACAGGAAAGTTTACTGGGAAACACGATCGAGAAAAAGCCATCTTGGAGACAAATCTTTTTGCTGCAAAAGAAGTTGCTCACCAAATACGACTCCGAAATATAAGTGGGATGATTCTTGTAGACTTTATCCGCATGAAAAATCAATCACACCAACATGAGGTCTATCGGTGTTTGCGTGATGAACTTAGTAAAGATCCGGTAACTTCAAAAGCTCATGGATATACGACACTTGGCCTAATGGAAATTACTCGGAAGAAAGTACGAGAAAGCCTTCGTGCGACGCTTACAGATGCTTGCCCATGCTGTAATGAAACTGGAAGGCAAACATCATTGATTGCGGCCTATCATTCTTTAGAGAGGGAATTGCATGAACACAAATATATTGATGCAGACGGAATTTGGGTTGTAGTCTCTCAGTCAATGTTGCATTTTATTGAAGAAAAAAGTGATCATAAGAGGTTAGAAAAATTAGCTGATATTACGAATGCTAAGCTATTTGTGACTGTTGAAAGCGAGTTGCATACGACGTCCTATTTAATTCGTCACATTGGAACAATCTTGGATATTGAAGAAAGAATCTCTAAATTACAAGATTGACAATACTGAATTAAATATGGTATGATTCTTTCGTTAGTTTTTGGAGCCTTCACGCTCCAACCGCACAGATCAGGTCAGGAAATTTTTGATAAGAAAGGGCAGAGAAGAGTGAGTTTAAATCTTTCTAAGCCCACACCTGTAATGGCGAGTCTGAGTAAACAGGAGGTGCACAAGATGTACGCAATTATTGAAGCTGGTGGAAAGCAATATCGCGTTGAAGAAGGACAAAAGCTTTACATTGAAAAAGTCAATGCTGAAGCAGGTGAAACTGTCACATTCGACCGAGTATTGATGGTAGGCGGAGACAATGTTAAGGTAGGAAGCCCGATTGTTGACGGCGCTACTGTAACGGCTAAAGTTGAACAGAATGGCCGAAGTAAGAAGATCGTTGTTTATAAATTTAAGCCAAAGAAAAACTATCGCCGTAAGCAAGGACACCGTCAACCATATACTCAAGTTGTTATCGATAAGATCAACGGATAATTATGATTACGGTTAACATTAAGCGCAAGCAACAAAAGGTGATGTCGTTCACACTTACTGGACACGCTGAATCCGGACCTTATGGGCATGATTTGGTTTGTGCCGCAGTTACTGCAGTATCTTTTGGAACTGTAAATGCGATTGAAGCCTTATGTAATGTTGAACCAGATGTTGAGCTTCGAGAGAACGGTGGATTTTTAAAGTTTATAACCCCTTCTGCAGAAAAAGAAAAGACCGACGAGAAGATACAGCTTTTGCTTGAGGGAATGATTGTATCATTACAAACAATAGAACGTGAATATCATGAATACATTCGAATGAATACGGTTTAAGGAGGTGCATCGCATGCTTAAGTTAAACCTGCAGTACTTCGCATCTAAAAAAGGTGTTGGTAGTACAAAGAACGGTCGTGACTCCATTTCCAAGCGTCTTGGAGCCAAGCGTGCTGATGGTCAAATGGTATCAGGTGGTTCGATTCTTTTCCGTCAACGCGGAACAAAAATCTACCCTGGTACTAACGTTGGCCGCGGTGGAGATGACACATTATTTGCTAAGGTTGATGGCGTTGTTCGTTTCGAACGTTTAGGTCGCAACCGTAAGCAAGTTAGTGTTTACCCAGTAGCTAAAGAAGCGTAAGTTAAAAGGGGCTGACTCACAAGTGTTTGACACTTTGACTTGAGTCAGTCTTTTTTTACACGTTAAGAAAGTATAAATACTTTCTATAGTATAAGTTCAACTACGGCTCTGACTTCGCCTAAAGGCTCGGCAATCGCCGAGTTTTCTTTACGTTTTAATTTGATGATTTTGGGAGTGCTAATATGAAATATAAATGGAATACGATTGATCTCCTGCGACATGCTCGACACGATTGGTTAAATCAGCTACAACTTATCAAAGGGAATTTATCATTAGACAAAACGGATCGGGCAAAGGAAATTATTGATGAGGTTGTCCAGCATGCAAAAAATGAAGCGAAAATTTCTAACTTGAGGATGCCGCTGATGGCGGAGTTATTCATGACATATAATTGGCAACAAAATACGTATCGTATTGATTATGAAGTGATCGGTGAAGAGCGGGATTTGTCGAATTACGATCGGCCTCTTTACGAATGGACCTCTCATTTTTTAATACAGCTGGAGAAGTGTATTGTCTTAGATGGCGAACCACATTTAATGGTAACGATACAGCTTTTAAACAGTCAAGTTAGAGTCAGTTTTGATTTTGCAGGGAAACTGGGCGGTGTGAGTTCGATCGATGGCTGGGACAAGTCGCTTATCCCTGTACATAATTCCATTTCAATCATAGAAAGCTACTATAAGGAAGAGGAACTTTTATACATCCTTTGTTTAGGGTGAAGGAAGAGGTGAAACACCATGTTTGTAGATCAGGTGCAAGTTTTTATTAAATCAGGTGATGGCGGCAATGGAATGGTTGCCTTTCGAAGAGAGAAATACGTACCCGATGGCGGACCAGCAGGAGGAGACGGTGGCAAGGGAGGAAACGTAATCTTCGAAGTAGAAGAAGGATTAAGAACGTTAATGGATTTCCGTTACAACCGACATTTTAAAGCAAAACGCGGTGAAAATGGTATGTCCAAAAATATGCATGGTCGTAATGCGGAAAATCTCGTTGTGAAAGTTCCACCCGGAACAGTTATAACGGACGCGAATACGGGTGAGCAAATTGCAGATCTTGTAGAGCATCGCCAACAGGCCGTTATTGCAAAAGGCGGTCGTGGAGGTAGAGGGAATACCCGATTTGCTTCACCATCGAATCCGGCACCAGAGCTCGCGGAAAATGGCGAACCTGGAGAAGAGAGAGAAATAACACTTGAATTGAAGGTGTTAGCAGATGTTGGTCTTGTTGGATTCCCAAGTGTTGGTAAATCAACCCTTCTTTCTGTTGTATCGGCTGCTAGACCTAAAATTGCAGAATATCATTTTACAACACTAAGTCCTAATCTGGGTGTAGTTGAAACGGAAGACAATCGGAGCTTTGTAATGGCGGACCTACCTGGACTAATTGAAGGTGCTCATGAAGGTATTGGTCTAGGTCACCAGTTTCTTCGACATATTGAGCGGACAAGGGTTATTGTACATGTAATTGATATGTCTGGAATGGAAGGTCGAGAACCCTATGATGATTTTCTAAAGATCAACGAGGAACTCAGACAATATAACTTGCGTTTAACGGAACGTCCACAGCTCATTGTTGCTAATAAAATGGATATTCCAGAAGCTGCTGACCAGTTAGAGCGCTTTAAAGAGAAAATAAATGGAGACTATTTGATTTTTCCGATATCTGCGATTACGAAGGAAGGGGTTCGTGACTTGCTTTATACAATTGCGGATAAAATTGAATCAACACCGGAATTTCCATTGAATGAACCAGAAGAAGAGGAAGAAAAACGGATTTTGTATAAACATCAGACAGAAGAGGAAACTTTTGTCGTTACTCGTGAAGATGATGGCACATATGTTGTAACGGGTGCGAAAATTGAGCGTCTCTTTAAAATGACAGACTTCTCAAGGGATGAATCCGTCCGTAGGTTCTCTAGACAGATGAGAACAATGGGCATTGATAATGCTCTGCGTGAACGGGGTGCCGAAGATGGCGATATTGTACGTATACTTGAGTATGAATTTGAATTTATTGAATAGGATTGACTCATTATGGGTTAATCCTTCTTAGGAGGAGGCTGCGATGTATCGAGGAGCAGAAAATAGGTTTTATCTGGTGAGAGAAGATGTTCTTTCAGAAGCAATGACAAAAACACTGGAAGCTAAAAGGCTTCTTGAATCGGGAACAGCAAAAACCGTTAATGAAGCAGTCCATTCTGTTGACCTGAGCCGAAGTGCTTTTTATAAATATCGTGATGGAATCTATCCTTTTCAAACCATGGTAAAGGAGAAAATCATTTCGATATCAATACATCTCGATGATCGATCAGGCGCACTCTCAGAGCTATTGACCTTACTAGCAGAGGTAGGTTGCAACATTTTAACCATTCATCAAACGATTCCTCTACAAGGTAAGGCGAACGTTACTATGTCAATTGAAACAGCATCTGCTAACAGGGAAATCGATGGGATAATCAAGGCTTTAAATAAACTGGATTATGTGCGCCAAGTTAACATAATCGGGTCTGGTGCGTGAACTGAGGGGGAATTGGCTGTTTAAAGACACTCCCCTCAGATTGGTGAATTATCGTTCAGACGATAAAAGGTATCCCTTTTCGAAAAGTGCCTGACATGTTTGTTCTAATTGTTGATCAGTCTCTGCTTCTAACGTATGTAAATGAACACCTTCTGTCAGTTCTAATAAATAAGACGCACTCTTTTCTTGAATATTCTTAATGAATTGGGCTACATCATGGCGATTATTTATCATGAGTGAACCGGTTAAATCACCGTATAGAGGATGCTCAATTGTTACATCTTTAATTGATACTCCGAAATTCACAATGGTATTCAACTCATCCTCAGTCTCACTCCCCAAATGTTGACACGCAATGACTCGGCTACATCTCTGGGCATTTTTATTTGCTTGAAAATATACATAACCTTGTGCGGTTGCTATGATTGGTTCATTCCGAGCTTTAAGAAGTGAAATATCTTGAACGATGACCTGACGGCTAACATTCGTCTTTTTTGCTAACCGACTTCCTGTAAGCGGTTCTTTGCTTTCTTTTAACCAATTAAGCAAAAGCGACCTTCTATCTTCTCCGAGTATCTTCTCTTTCATTACGGATCAACTCCTCCAATGCAATAAATAGTTCCTATAGCATACCACAATACCGTAATTTTTTTCTGAAAGGATGCACTTCTTAATGAATAGGACTTGTTTAAATCTCATAAAGTGTTGTGATGGACAATGAAAGGACATTCAATAAAGTCACTGAATGATAGACGGTGAATTTTTGAAAACTTATATTTTGTAGCAAGATGCCCAATTTTTCATATACTGTTTATTGACCTAGGCAAGGAGGAGATCGAACTTGAAAATTCATATTGTTAAAAAAGGAGATACTCTTTGGAAAATCGCCAAAAAGTATGGTGTTGATTTTCAAAAATTAATAAAAGCGAATCCACAAATAAAGATGCCAGATACGATTTACCCAGGGGCAAAGGTAAAAGTACCAACAAACAGTGCACCGGGAAAGGGAAATCCTAAAGAAATGCCGAAAAAACCTTACATGCCGAAAAAAGAGAAGCCGATTAAAGAAATGCCAAAACCACCTAAAAAAGAACAACCAATTATGAAAGAGCAACCAATTATTAAAGAAAAGCCAATCGTAAAAGAAATGCCCAAACCAAAGCCAAAACCAATTCCAAAACAGCCTTATACACCAATGGAAGAAGAAGAGTTTAATATTACGCTCGGTATATCACAACAAGAAACAACGAAAACGTATGAAATACCTAAGCCGATACCTAAACAGAAGCCAATACCTAAACAGAAGCCAATTCCACAGCAGAAACCTGTTGTACAACAACCGATGCAAGAATGTGTTCCGTATCCGGAGCACTATGAATGTCCGCCTGATTACTGTTGTGAGCCTGAACCTTACTGTGGCCCGTGGGGTGGACATCATCCGATGATGGACCCATATCATTGTGGCCCTAGTCCGATGATGTATGCACCAGCACAGATGTACGGTCACTCGATGGAAATGCCAGGATCTCCATATTCAATGGGAACGTCCCCATATGGCCAAATGCAGGGCAGTGGATATATGGGTGGAATGGGCGGAATGATGCCTACTAATCAAGGGTACGGTCAAATGGGTTATGATGATGAATACGAGTCCGACGATTACATGATGTATGAAAACGGCTATGATGCTGAAGACTATGGTCAGATGCAAGGTGGCATGTATCCAGGCCAAGGTGGGATGGGTCAGTATCCCACGATGGGGCAAGGCCAAATGCCAGGTGGGATGGGTCAATATCCCATGATGGGCCAGGGCCAACCACAGGAAGGAATGGGTCATTTCTCGATGATGGGTCAAGGCCAACAACAAGAAGGAATGGGTCAATTCCCGATGATGGGTCAAGGCCAAATGCAAGAAGGAATGGGTCAATTCCCGATGATGGGTCAAGGCCAAATGCAAGAAGGAATGGGTCAATTCCCGATGATGGGTCAAGGCCAAATGCAAGAAGGAATGGGTCAGTTCCCGATGATGGGTCAAGGCCAACAACAAGAAGGAATGGGTCAATTCCCGATGATGGGTCAAGGCCAAATGCAAGAAGGAATGGGTCAATTCCCGATGATGGGTCAAGGCCAAATGCAAGAAGGAATGGGTCAATTCCCAATGATGGGTCAAGGCCAAATGCAAGAAGGAATGGGTCAGTTCCCGATGATGGGCCAAGGCCAAATGCAAGAAGGAATGGGTCAGTTCCCGATGATGGGTCAAGGCCAACAACAAGAAGGAATGGGTCAATTCCCGATGATGGGTCAAGGCCAAATGCAAGAAGGAATGGGTCAGTTCCCGATGATGGGCCAAGGCCAAATGCAAGAAGGAATGGGTCAGTTCCCGATGATGGGCCAAGGCCAACAACAAGGTCAAATGCCAGGTGGAATGGGTCAAAATCCAATGATGGGTCAAGGCCAACAACAAGAAGGAATGGGCCAGTTCCCGATGATGGGTCAAGGTCAAATGCCAGGTGGAATGGGTCAAAATCCAATGATGGGTCAGACGACTGGAAGAGACCCGTATTGGGATATTGATATTGAGATGCAGCCGCGTAAGGCAAAGAAACAGCCTTCAAAAGAGGAGTAAAGGATATTATTCCCACTTAAAACCCGATTAATTTATACCTCCAATTGCCATCATAAAGGGTGAAAGGAGGTTTTTAAATGAAAAAAATTATGGTTATTGCTTCAGCAGTTTTCTTAACGGGGGCACTTACAGCCTGTAATGCCGATGATAATGAGGCATTAGATACTCGGTATGATAATGATACTCGTCCTATCGGTTATTATACGAATGAGGGCACAAATCAAGGCGATCGAGGGGAAGGTCCTATCACCCAAATAGCTGATCAGGATGGAGATCGGAATGAAATAGGGGAAAACGATCAAAACAATAGGACTCAAAACAATCAAGACAACAATAACATCAACTATGCAGATGGTTACGAAGGTGAGCTTGCACAAAAGATTGCAAATAAAGTAAAGAAAATGGAAAATGTAGATGATGCTCGTGTTGTAATAAGTGAAGAGAATGTCCTTGTAGGTGTCGATACTAATGATCGAAATGACCAGGACGTTAAAGAAAAAGTTCAAAATGAAGTTCAAAAATCAACTAAGAAAAATGTTCAAGTTTCAACTGATGAAAACATGTTCACTCGTATACGTGACGTTGATAACAATTTACGTAACGGAGACGGGTTTAACGAGGTCGAATCAGATGTTACTGGGATTATGAATGACCTCGGAGATGCCGTTCAACGTCCTTTCGAGAACAATCGTTAGAATAAATTAATTTAATACTATTAAAGGCGGGTAGTCCTCTTTAGGCTTACAACACTTTTCAATAAAAGTCTGTTGTAATGAGGAACCCGTCTCTTGTTTGTGTAAGGGTTTTGTCCTTTGCATGTTAAGAAAGTATAAAAATACTTTCTATAGTATAAGTTCAACTACGGCTCTGACTTCGCCTAAAGGCTCGGCAATCACCGAGTTTTCTTTATTCATCAATAAAATATATAATTTTTATTGTTTATAAGATTTTGTGCTATATTGAAGGAAAATGGGAATGGAGGGGAGCAGCAGATATGGCTGGACATTCTAAATGGAAAAATATACAACGTCGTAAGAATGCACAGGATTCTAAACGAGGCAAAATTTTTATGAGACTTGCAAAGGAAATCTTTGTAGCGGCAAAAGAAGGTGGTGGGGACCCTGAAACCAATCGATCACTCCGACTGATGATTGATAAAGCAAAAGCGGCAAATATGCCAAATGAAAATATTGAGCGTGCGATCAAGAAAGCTACCGGAACCTTAGAAGGAGTCAGTTATGAAGAAATTACTTATGAAGGCTATGGTCCAGGAGGTGTTGCTGTAATGGTAGAGGTCGTTACAGACAATAAGAACCGCTCAGCCGCTGAAATTCGTCATGCGTTTTCGAAACAAGGTGGAAATCTTGGAGAGTCGGGTTGTGTATCGTTTATGTTTGATCGTAAAGGGTTATTCGTAATTGATAAGGATACGATCGAGATAGATGAAGAAGAATTGATGCTCGACGTTATTGAAGCTGGAGCAGAGGAACTAGAATCAAATGAGGAAACTTTTGAAATTTACACGGAACCAGATCAGTTTTCTGAGGTGAAGAAAGTACTCCTTGAAAAAGACTTTAACCTTTCAACTGCTGGAATAACAAGACTACCGCAGACTACCGCAGAACCGCAAAAAAATGATGCATTAAAAATGTTATACCTAATCGATGTACTTGAGGAAAATGATGATGTACAAGATGTTTACCACAACCTTGAAGTGGATGAAAAGGTGTATGATGAATACCTTTCATGATGGATAATTCTTCATAAACCGGAAACACTATCACTGAATGTATTAAAGGATCCACACTTTGTGGATAAAATGAGGTGGTAGTTAGGTGAGACTCTTATTTGTGAAATCTAGATGGCTCTTTCCCTTACTTGTGATTATACTTGGAGCAAGCTATGTTTTTCTCTTCCATTCTTATGAGGATAAAGTAAAGGCAAACCTTACATCTCAAGTACAAAAATCTGAAGAAGCTTATCCGGTTTCAGGTCCCTTAACCGTTGAAGTACATCTACAACGAAACTTCCTTGATGGAGAGCGTAATGTAGATGTTGTCTATGAAACGATTTGGTCAATGGAAGACTTTTGGGCGATGTATGAAGATTGGCAGTTGGTAGATCAAAATTTAGAACGAGTAATTTTTGAACAGCAGATAAATGATATTTCTCCACTGTCTAAAGGAAAAGGATATTTTGGGCTTACTGAGAATGGTATTTTGACCATTTTCAACGGCAGACCTGCACAAGAAAATGTAATTCAATCCTTTTATCAAATCGATATGTCAAAGCTTGAAAGTAATCTAATCGAACAGCTTGAACTTGGGATACCGGTTCAATCCAAACAAAATTATAAAGCAGTGCTTAATGAATACAAGCAATACTCGATTAATTAATTAATCAATCCTCTCTTATCTTCCAAGAAAGGATTATACACACCTGAGTAGAGATTTTAATTCTCCTCTCAGGTTTTTTCGACTTTCCAAACGTGAATATGCTACAATTATAGGATAGGAAGAAATGTTCGTATTTGAGTTGTTTTAAGGGGAGAATGTAGCATTGATTGATTATATTACGGGGATTATGAAATATATTAATACGGATCATATCGTGGTTGAATGCGGTGGGATCGGTTATAAAATAAACTGCCCGAATCCATTTGTGTATCAAAATAAAATAGGTCAACCTGATACAATTTTTACGTACCAGCATGTCAGAGAAGATATTTTAGCTCTTTACGGCTTCGAGAATCCGGACGAACGTGATTTATTTATGAAACTAATACAAGTATCAGGAATTGGTCCAAAAGGGGCTCTAGCAATTCTTGCTTCGGGTAAACCAGCTCAAGTTGTACATGCAGTCGAAAGTGAAGATGAAAAGTTTCTCACTCGGTTCCCTGGTGTTGGTAAGAAAACGGCTAGGCAGATGATCTTAGATCTTAAAGGGAAGCTGACCAACTGGACATCTGAAGAAAAAGAGAGACCTGAAAATAATCAAACGGAAGTACAAGGTGCACAAGAAGGTCTTGGTGACGCTGTAGAGGCACTAGAAGCGCTTGGGTATGGACAAAAGGAAATAAAAAAGGTCTTGCCAAAACTTGAGGCAGAACAGCAGTTATCTACCGATCAATACATAAAAAGAGCCCTTCAATTATTATTAAATTGAGAGCGGGGTGGATGATATGGAGGATCGAATTATATCAAACGAACTGAACCAAGAGGATGAAAGTCTCGAATTTAGCTTGCGGCCTCAGTTTCTTCAACAATATATCGGTCAGGATCAAGTGAAGCAAAATTTAATGGTTTTTATACAAGCAGCAAAGCTAAGAAGCGAACCACTTGACCATGTTTTGTTATACGGTCCACCTGGACTTGGAAAAACAACGTTATCATGTATTATTGCGAATGAAATGGGTGTCAAAATACGTACAACCAGTGGCCCTGCCATAGAACGACCGGGCGATTTGGCAGCAATCTTAACAGCTCTTGAACCAGGCGATGTCCTATTTATTGATGAAATCCATCGCTTACATCGTTCGGTTGAGGAAGTGCTTTACCCGGCAATGGAGGATTTCTGCTTAGATATTGTAATCGGAAAAGGAGAAACAGCCCGATCAGTACGTCTTGATCTCCCTCCATTCACGTTAGTTGGTGCCACTACGAGAGCAGGACTATTATCAGCACCTTTACGGGATCGCTTTGGTGTCCACAGTCGTCTTGACTATTATGAACTAATTGATTTGACTGAAATTGTGATTCGTACGGGAGAGTTTTTTGAAATTGAGGTAACACCTGATGCGGCAGAGGAGCTTGCTCGTCGTGCGAGGGGCACACCGCGAATTGTCAATAGATTGTTAAAGCGCGTTCGTGATTTTGCCCAAGTGCAGGGTGATGGAATAATTACAAAGGAAATTGCAGTTGAAGCATTAGAAAGACTTCAAGTTGACCGTTTAGGATTAGATAATATTGACTATAAATTATTAAAAGGAATCATTGAAATTTACAATGGGGGGCCAGTCGGACTCCATACAATAGCTGCCACAGTAGGTGAGGAACCTCAGACACTTGAAGATGTATATGAACCCTATTTATTACAAATTGGTTTTGTGCAACGAACGCCAAGAGGGCGGATGGTAACTGATCTCGTCTATCGGCATTTTAATGTGGAGGTACCGAAGCGCTGATGGGCATGTCAAAGATATTCATTATCATTGGAATTGTTTTTATTATTTTTGGATTGATTGGCACATTAGTCGGAAAATTACCCGGTGATATTTTGATTAAGAAAGGGAATACGACATTTTACTTTCCAATCGTTACATCGATCATTGTGAGTGTTCTATTATCACTTATCTTTTTTATTCTCGGTCGATTTCGATAACGGACAAACATCAATAGATAAAAGGTGAATAAAACAAATGAAAGTCAGTGATTTTAATTTTAACCTACCAGAACATTTAATTGCTCAATCACCGTTAAAGGATCGCACAAAGTCGAGATTGATGATCGTGGATTCTGAGGTGAATGATATTGTGCATTCTACATTTGAACAGATTGTTAATTGTTTTAAGCCAGGCGACTGCCTTGTATTGAACGATACGCGTGTCCTTCCAGCGAGGCTTTATGGCATTAAAGAGGATACAGGTGCGAAAATTGAGGTTCTTCTTTTAAAAGAAGAAGGTAACGATCGTTGGAAAACCCTTGTTAAGCCTGCAAAACGAATTAAAACGGGGACGGTTATTACATTTGGAAATGACCAATTAAAGGGAACATGCGTTAATGAAGGTAACCAAGGAGAAAGGGAGATTGAATTTTCTTATTCAGGTACTTTTTATGAGATTTTAGATCAATTAGGTGAAATGCCCTTGCCGCCTTATATTCGCGAACAATTACACGATCGTGAACGCTACCAAACCGTATTTTCAAAGAATATAGGGTCTGTTGCTGCTCCAACCGCTGGACTTCATTTTACAGAAGAGTTAATGAAGAAAATCGAAGAGAAAGGTGTACACATCGCTTATATTACACTTCATGTAGGACTTGGAACATTCCGTCCAGTTTCAGCGGAGACTATTGAAGAACACAAAATGCACGATGAGTATTACCAACTATCAAAAGGAACTGCTAATTTGTTGAATCAAGTTCGACAAGAGGGCGGACGTATAATTGGTGTTGGGACAACATCTACGAGGACGATTGAATCCGTAGCCCAAAAACACCCTGATGGATTTGTAGAAAGCTCAGGTTGGACTGATATTTTTATATATCCTGGCTATGAATTTAAAGGCATAGACGGACTTGTAACGAATTTCCATCTTCCTCAATCAACTCTTATCATGCTTGTCAGTGCTATGGCTGGTAAAGAATTAATTTTAAAAGCCTATGATGAGGCAGTGAGGTCAGAATATCGTTTTTTTAGCTTCGGTGATGCAATGTTGATCCTTGAAGGGAGCTCCCAACAACAATGAGTGCAATCCAATATGAATTAATCAAAACATGTAAACAATCAGGTGCAAGACTTGGAAAGGTCCATACACCTCACGGGTCTTTTGACACACCTGTATTTATGCCGGTTGGAACATTAGCAACAGTGAAGACGATGAGCCCGGAAGACCTGACGGAAATGGGTGCTGGTATTATTCTTAGTAATACGTATCACCTCTGGCTTAGACCTGGTCATGACATTGTAAAAGAAGCGGGTGGACTTCATTCTTTTATGAATTGGGATGGGGCAATATTAACGGATTCAGGTGGGTTTCAAGTATTTAGCTTAAGTGACCTACGAAAGATTACAGAAGAAGGGGTACACTTTCGAAATCACTTAAACGGTGAAAAACTGTTTCTTACACCTGAAGGGGCGATGGAAATCCAGAACGCACTTGGTTCTGATATAATGATGGCGTTTGATGAATGTCCTCCATATCCTGCCGAACACTCCTATATGAAACCATCTGTAGAAAGGACAAGCCGGTGGGCTGAAAGATGTTTAGAAGCTCATAAACGACCAAAAGATCAAGGGTTGTTTGGAATTGTACAAGGCGGGGAATACGAGGACTTACGTAAACAGAGCGCTGAAGATCTTGTTTCACTCGATTTCCCAGGGTATGCAATAGGTGGTCTATCAGTAGGTGAGCCTAAAGATGTCATGAACCGGGTACTTGAATTTACGACCCCATGGCTCCCTACCAAGAAGCCACGTTATCTGATGGGGGTAGGGTCGCCTGATTCATTGATAGATGGTGCAGTACGAGGGATCGATATGTTTGATTGTGTATTGCCAACAAGGATTGCTCGCAATGGCACCTGCATGACAAGTGAAGGAAGACTAGTTGTGCGTAACGCAAAGTATAGCCGGGATTTTCGTCCACTTGATGAAAATTGTGATTGTTATACATGTCGAAATTATTCACGTGCCTACATTCGCCATTTAGTGAAAAGCAGTGAAACATTTGGCTTCAGGCTTACGACTTACCATAACCTATATTTTCTGTTAAAATTAATGGAGCGGGTAAGAGAAGCGATTCGGGAAGATCGATTGCTCGACTTCCGCAATGAGTTTTTTGAACAATATGGGTTTAATAAGCCAAATGCAAAAAACTTTTAAGCGGCTGATTGGATTTTTGAAAAAAATTATATTTTATGACCTGAAAGGGGTGAATGAGAGATGGATCAATTAGTAGGATTACTGCCGATTATTTTGATGTTTGTTATCTTCTACTTTATTTTGATCCGACCGCAGCAAAAGCGTCAAAAAAAGACAGCTAACATGCAGTCGAATCTAGAAAGAGGGAACCGCGTTATAACAATCGGAGGTTTACACGCTACAATCGAAGCGTTAGATGATACGAAAAATATCGTTGTTCTGCGAGCTGGAGATGGATCGAAGCTTACATATGATCGTGCAGCTATTCGTGAAGTCGTTGAAAACGACTAATACGGAAAAGAAGGGACTGACTTAGGTCAGCCCTTCTTTTTTACTCGCTTTTCTAATAGTCTTATGATCGGTAACCTGACAAATTAACCCCCGTCATACCACCAAGAGCACAAACCGCGAGGTAACCTAAATGAAATAAATATTGCTCTGTATTAAATTGGACTTGATACCCGAGGTACTGGATAAGGAAGACGAGTACAGAAAAAAGCAAACCGGTTCCGGACCCAAGCAACCATCCCTTTTCCTCCCCTTTCTTACCAGAAACAACCCCACCGATAAACAATGCAATGACGGATATTCCGAGAATGACCCAAGTAATTGATTGTTGATCCAGACTTGTAAATCGTAATATTAGAGAAAGGATAAAGCTGCTAAGCAAGATTAACGCAAGTACAACAACGAGACCAAACCCCATAGCAGAAAACATGCGTTTGGACATACCTACTACACCCCTTTAGACAAGTTTCATTAGTACAACTTATTCATAATAAGGACAGAATAGAAGTCAAACATGTTTAATCCATTCCTTACATACTATGTATTAAAACGGACAAGTAGAGGATGGAAAATGTGGATGTAGCGATTGCATTTATAATATTTATAATTAGTTATATAGGTATCATGACGGAGAGGATCAACCGAGCACTTGTGGCGTGCTGTGGTGGTGTCCTGATGTTGATATTAGGAATATTAAAAGTAGAACAAGCTTTTTTTGAGCATGTTGATTGGAACACGATTGCATTGCTTTTTTCGATGATGATCCTTGTTTCCATTACAAGTCAAAATGGCGTGTTTGAATATATAGCTGTTAAGCTTGCACAGAGGGTAAAAGGAAGACCGATTCCTTTGCTTATTGTTTTATCTACAATAACTGCAGTAGGATCTGCTCTATTGGATAATGTAACAACCGTCTTGTTACTCGTACCAATCATTTTAACATTAACGAGCTTGTTACAAGTGACGAGCATTCCATTTTTAATTTGTGCGATTCTATTTGCAAATATTGGAGGAACGGCAACATTAATTGGTGATCCCCCTAATATTATGATTGGTCAAGCAGTTGATCACTTGGATTTTATTGATTTTCTATTCCACCTGGGGCCTGTCGTATTAATCATATTTATTGTTGTCATTAGTGGTATCTCAATATATTATCGAAAGTCTTTATACATTTCTCAGCAAAGAAGAAACGAGCTATTGAATTTGAACCCAAGTTCTTTTCTCAAGAAAGGACCATTATTGTATAAATCCGTTTCAGTCTTAACGCTTACAATAGTAGGCTTTTTATTACATACGATCCTCCATCTGGATCTAACAACGGTTGCGATGTCAGGTGCGTTGCTCTTACTTCTTATCACGACTAAAGAACAAGAAATTGAAGAGGTATTTCGTTCAATTGAATGGATTACGCTATTTTTCTTTATTGGGTTGTTTATACTGGTCGGTGGCTTAATTGAGGTTGGGTTAATTGATGAGATGGCGAGATCGATTTTATCATTCACAGAAGGGGATCTTCCGAAAACAGCCATTGTTATTTTATGGGGATCGGGATTGCTTTCAGGATTTATTGATAATATCCCGTTTGTAGCAGCAATGATTCCAGTTATTATGGAATTTGAAGAGTATGGAATGCAAAATCTTGATCCATTATGGTGGTCACTTGCACTTGGTGCATGCCTCGGTGGAAACGCGACATTAATTGGAGCTTCTGCGAATGTTATTGTTGCAGGCTTAGCAATAAAGTCCAAGCAATCATTTAGTTTCTTGCAATTTTTGTTAATTGGGTTTCCAGTAGTCATCGTCTCACTATCCGTTTCAACCATCTATGTGATCTTGCGTTACTTACTTCCCTACTTCTAAAAAAATTACCAAATCAGTTAAGTCATATCTTCTCCACAGTCGGTCAGACTATGTATGAAAGGAGAAGACATCCATGGAATACGGGATTGTATTGTTTCGGACCATTTTTATATATTTTCTGATCATCGTAGTGTTCCGACTGATGGGGAAACGTGAAATTGGTCAATTATCGATTATTGATTTTGTCGTATCAATCATGATCGCGGAACTGGCTGTTATCTCCATTGAAAGTCCGGAAGAACCAATGCTCCAATCACTATTAGGAATCGGTGTTTTGTTAGTCGTGCAAATTATTTTTGCCTATATCTCTTTAAAAAGCGATAAGGTAAGGGAAATTATTGATGGGAAGCCTGCAGTCATTATTGACCGGGGGAAAATAGATGAAAATGAGATGAAAAAGCAGCGCTATAATTTTGATGACCTACTTGTCCAACTACGGGAGGATGGAGTTAGTAAAGTGTCTGATGTTGAATTCGCAATTCTTGAGCCGTCTGGAAAGCTGTCGGTTATGAAAAAAGATGAAGATGAAGGTGAAGATGAAGAAGGTCAAAAGCATTTTCCTTTGCCACTTATCCTCGATGGGAAATTACAGTATGATCATTTAAAACGCCTTAATAAAACAGAATTGTGGTTACGGCAAGAACTAAAAAAGCTTGGATACCGTGATTTGAAGAAGATATCACTTTGTTCATTGGAATCAGGGGGCATCTTTTTTATCGATACGATAGATGAATCCGATTAAATTAAAAAAACTGACTACATAGACCGTAGCCAGTTTTTTCTTACTTAATCAATTTGTTTAAAATTGGTATAAAGTGAACATCCTCTTTCTTCAATAATTTTAGTGTAATGATTAAGATGAAGTAGATGAGTACAGCAAATATAATGGAGTATAGTGTATTCATCAGTTGCGTTCCATGGAGACTTGAATAGAACCAAGCAACAGCAAACCCGGAAATTGTCACTGCCAAGATTCCCTTTATATAATCCTTGACGACGACAGTGTAACTTATCGCTTTTACAATCGTTGCAAAATGGAGCATCGTTACTAGAATTACATTGATAATGATCGCAATTGCAGCACCCATTATGCCAAGATCTGGTTGGGTTGCGAGTGCAAATATGGCAAGGATTTTCACAACAGCACCGACAATACTGTTAATCATTGCAGCCTTGGCAAGATCCAACGCCTGTAGCACAGCTTGCAATGGGCTCTGAAAATAGAGGAAGAAAAAGAATGGAGCCATTAGTTTTACATAGCGTGCTACTTCCGGTGTCCCATACATCAAATCCATTAATGGGACAGCAAGGACATAGGTTATAACAACGGAGATTCCACCTGATAACATAGCAATCCTTAGTGCCTGGTTTAAACGGCGTTCGATTAAGTGATGTTTATTTTGGGCGGCTGCTTCACTAATGGCAGGGACAAGGGAGACGGATAAAGAGTATGTAATGAACATAGGCAGTGTCAGAAAAGGGATGGCAAAGCCTGCTAATTCACCATACTGTTTTGTCGCAACTACGGTTGTGACGCCTGCGATCAAAAGACTGTTGGCTACGACAATCGGCTCAAAGAAATAGGAAATAGATCCGACTAATTGACTTGCGGTCGTTGGCAAAGAGATTCGTAACAATTGGTTGCATGTATCTCTACCTTTTGAAAGATAGGCGAAAAATCCTTTTCTAACTCTAATTCGTTTTTGCATTTTAAAGACTGAAAACATGTAGAGTAACGATGCTAATTCACCGATCACAACAGATATCATAGCGCCAGCGGCTGCAAATTCAATCCCATAAGGTAACAAGGCTCCTGTTAAGATAGCGACTAGTGTAATTCGGACAATTTGCTCAATGACTTGGGAATAAGCAGAGGGTTTCATATTTTGACGACCTTGAAAATAGCCTCGAATTACCGATGATAACGCAATGATCGGTACAACAGGAGCAATTGCCACAAGCGGATAATAAGTTCTTGAGTCAGTTAAGAGATTTTGTGATAAAATGGGAGCAAGTGCGATCATGGCTCCAGTAAAAATGATGCTGAGCACACCTGTGATTGTTAATGAAACAATAAGAATCTGCTTAACCTTCTGCGGGTTCCGCTCCGCTTCGGCTTCAGCGACCATTTTTGAGATTGCAACAGGTAGGCCAAGACGTGTCAGGGTGATTGCTAGCAAAAGGGTTGGGACGGCCATCATGTATAAGCCTACGCCTTCTTGCCCCATTATACGCGCCACGACAATCCTGTTTATGAAACCGAGAACTTTCGTAATCAAACCAGCAATAATTAAAATCATTGTGCCTTGTATAAAGGTTTGTTTTGACATTTTAGTCCCTGCCTTCTCGATCGTACAAGACCTGTTTTACAGTATGTATATGCGTACGAGTGGGCCAAGCATGACAAGTATCTGTTGATATGGGGATATATCAGAAAATTATGGTTAATATATTATTTTACAAAAAAGGGGGACACTATAAATGTCTGAAGAGAAGCCTTTAATCGAATGGAAGGGCGAAATTGGACCAGCCTTAAAAAGTAAAAAGGAAGAGCTTCATTTTATGGGTTATGAAAGTGTAACCATAGATGAGATATGGAATTGTATCGTATCTAGAGCTAAGAAGAAAAGAGATGAGGATTGGATGATCCATCAAGTGGTTAATACTGTATTAACGTTATCTACCCAAGACTTTATGAATTGGCTGACCGTTCAAGCAGTCACAAATGACAGTTGGTTTCCATTGGAATCGTTATCGAAGGAAAATTGACACTCTTACATAGAGGTGGATATAATAGGATGGATTATCAGTACATAGTACATAGCTTTTAGGGGGAAAGAATACATATGGTAAAAAGAGGAAGGATTGTAGGCTTTTTCTTGCTAGTGATTATGTTCGCTGGTTTGATGGGGGTCACAACAAAGGGTATTGCTGACAAAATAAAGCTTGGTCTTGATTTGCAGGGTGGATTTGAAGTTCTATATGAGGTTGAACCTGCTGAAGATGGCCAAGAAGTAACCGATGACTTATTAAAGAGTACAGTAAGTGCTTTAAATGAAAGGGTAAATGTCCTAGGAGTATCTGAACCAAATATTCAGATTGAAGGGGATAGTCGGATTCGAGTTCAGCTTGCAGGTGTTGAGGATCAAAACCAGGCTAGGGAGCTGTTATCAACTCAAGCCGAGTTAACGTTTCGTGATGTGAATGATAAGGTTCGCTTAAAGGGTTCTGACCTTGTAGAAGGTGGAGCTAAGGTTGAATTCAGACAACAAACGAATGAACCTATCGTAACATTGAAGCTGAAGGACGGAGATCAATTCGGCAAGATTACAAGCGAAATCAGTCAAATGCCACGACCTACGAATCGCTTAGTCATTTGGTTGGATTATGAAAAAGGCGACTCCTTTAAGGAAGAGGCTAAAAAAGAAGGGGATGCACCAGGGGAACCCAAATACATTTCAGCACCTTTTGTGGATGAAACAATTAATTCTGAAACAGCAACCATTAATGGAATGGACTCAATTGAAGAAGCACAACAACTTGTAGATTTACTTAATGCGGGATCACTTCCGGTAAAATTAAAAGAAGTCTATTCGACTTCGGTTGGAGCCAAATTTGGGCAACAATCACTAGAAACGACCATGTTCGCTGGAGCAATCGGTATCGCGTTAATTTTCCTTTATATGATTTTCTTTTACCGGATTCCAGGTGCCGTAGCAGTTGTCACGTTATCGATTTATATATACTTAATTCTCGTGATTTTCGATTGGATGAATGGAGTATTAACGCTACCGGGTATAGCGGCTCTCATTCTCGGGGTCGGTATGGCAGTCGATGCGAATATTATCACCTATGAACGAATACAAGAAGAGCTGAAGTCAGGTAAATCAGTCATGTCTGCGTTCAAAGCAGGAAATAAACATTCATTTTCAACGATTTTTGATGCGAATATTACAACGATTCTGGCCGCCGCAGTTCTATTCATATTCGGGACAAGCTCTGTTAAAGGATTCGCACTCGTACTGATTATCAGTATTCTCTCCAGCTTTATTACAGCAGTATTCGGGTCGCGTCTCTTCTTAGGCCTTCTTGTAAAGAGTAGAGCTCTGGACAAGAAACCAAAGCTTTTTGGAGTGAAACCGAGTCAAATTACCAAATTAGACGATTTTGATCGACTCGACATTAGCAACTCTCGGTTCAAAAAAGTAAATTTTGTTAAACACCGAAAGAAATTGTTTGCGTTTTCCTCAATTCTTATTGGGTTAGGAATCATTTCAATCTTAGTCTTTAATTTGAATCTTGGTATCGATTTTGCGAGTGGTTCAAGGGTGCAAATCACCGCTGATCAAGCGTTAGATGAGGACACGATAAAAGCGCAGTTGAATTCACTTGGTTTTGAAACCGAAGAGGTTGTGATCTCAGGTGAAAAGGAAAACATAGCTGTGGCAAGGTATGTTGGTGTATTTAAACAAGATGAAATCAGTGAATTGAAATCCTTTTTTGAGAAGGAATATGGTAGTGAACCAGGAGTAAGTACGGTTAATCCGACGGTTGGACGAGAGCTTGCGCAAAATGCGATGTATGCTGTCGCAATCGCAGCAATCGGAATCATCATATACGTCGCAATCCGCTTCGAGTGGTTAATGGGTCTTGCAGCCGTTGTTGCTTTGTTACATGATGCATTCTTTATTATCGCCGTGTTTAGTTTACTACAGATTGAGGTGGATCTAACCTTTATCGCAGCCATTCTCACGATTGTCGGTTATTCGATTAATGACACGATTGTTACATTTGATCGGATACGTGAAAATATGAAACATGCTAAAGTGAAGACATTCGCAGATTTGGCGAATATCGTTAATGTGAGTCTTGTACAGACATTTGCACGTTCTGTTAATACCGTGTTAACTGTTGTATTCGCAGCAGCGGCATTAATGATTTTCGGTAGTGAAGCAATCCGTAACTTCTCTTTTGCTTTACTTATAGGACTTGTAGCTGGAACGTATTCTTCTTTGTTTATTGCTTCCCAGCTTTGGATGGTATGGAAAGGGAAACAAATGAAGAAACAACCTGTTAAATCCAGTAAACCATCAGAATCATAAGATGTTTTAATGAGGACTGACTGAAAATAAGATTTTTGGGCGTTAGAATTAGAAGCGTTCCGGAACTTATTGTCAGTCCTTTTTAACATTTATCATGTTTCAATACTAGTCTTGTTCGGGAAAATAACAAGACTAGTGATGTAATTATTCAGGACGTTTTGTTTCTTGTTAAGAAGGTACAATAATTTTAGAGAGTGAAGAGTTAGAGAGGAGAAAAAGATTATGAAAAGAGAATGGAGTTTCATTATTGTTCTACTGTTCGCAATGATTGTTGCCGTGTTTGCAGTAGTTAATGTTGAACCTGTAGGGGTAAATTATGTTTTTGGAACAGCTCAATGGCCTCTTGTATTAGTCATTCTTGGATCTGCAATTTTGGGCGCACTTACAATTGGAGTCGCTGGGTCTGTTCGTTTACTATCAATGAAACGAGAATTACGCTTACTAAAACGAGAAAATGAACAATTGAAAATGGAACTTAAATTGGATGCTGAACCTACACCTCAGAAAGAAAATCCTAAAGATAATAAGCAGGGGAGTACAAGCGCAGCGAGTGAAGATTCAGAGAAAAACTCGTCATCAAATGTATAAAGTTTCATTTGCCACCTCTCTGCCCACTCTAGTATAATGAGTGGGTCAAGAGGTGGTTTTAATGTTAAAAGCAAAAACACGATGGAAGCTGATGAAATCAGATGAAGCGAAATCAGAAGAGTTAGTACAGAAATACGGTATTTCACCATTACTCGCACGTCTACTTATCAGTCGAAATATACATAGTGAGACCGATATCAAACAATTTTTACATATGGATGACTCCCAATTTTATGATCCTTATTTGCTTGACGGTATGAAAGAAGCTGTTGAGCGGATCCAACTCGCAATTGAAAAGGATGAACAAATTTTAATCTTTGGAGATTATGATGCAGATGGTGTAAGCAGTACGTCTGTCATGATCTATACACTTCGTGAACTTGGAGCACGATTTGATTTCTACATTCCAAATCGATTTACAGAAGGATACGGTCCAAATGAAGCCGCATTCCAATGGGCAGAGAAACAAGGATATACACTAATTGTTACTGTTGATACCGGTATTTCAGCGGTGCATGAGGCTGAGGTAGCATTGAAATTGGGCATTGATTTAATCATTACAGATCATCATGAGCCCCCACCTAAGCTACCGAATGCGTTTGCTACGATTAATCCAAAAAAACCGGGTTGCTCTTATCCGTTCAAAGGTCTTGCTGGAGTTGGAGTAGCATTTAAAGTAGCTCATGCGTTATTAAATAAACTGCCTGTTCAATTACTTGATATCGCGTGTATCGGTACGATCGCTGATTTAGTACCGCTCGTTGACGAAAATAGACTGATTGCTAAGCTTGGAATCGAAAAGCTGCAATCGACACCAAAGGTGGGTCTACAAGCGTTATTAAAAGTTTGTAAGCTTTCAGATCAAGAGCTGAATTCAGAGCATGTCGGATTTGCTATTGGACCGCGCATTAATGCTGCTGGTCGTTTAGATTCTGCTGATCCGGCTGTTGAATTGTTTACGACAGAGGATGAAGAACAGGCGAAATGGATTGCTGAAGAAATAGACCATATAAACAAAGAACGACAAGCCATCGTTACAGAAATGTCAAAAGAAGTAATTTCGCTAATTGAAGAACAATTTCCCCCAAAAGATAATTCCGTTCTTGTAATTGCGAAGGAAGGTTGGAATCCGGGTGTTATTGGGATTGTGGCTTCCCGAGTAGTGGAACGGTATTATAGACCAACGATTATCCTTAGTATCGATAAAGATAAAGGCGAAGCTAAAGGGTCTGCCAGAAGCATAGCTGGTTTTGATATGTTTGAAAACTTATCAACATGCAGGGATATCCTTCCCCATTTTGGCGGACATCCGATGGCAGCAGGGATGACTTTGAAGACGGAACACTTGGACGAGCTCCGTAAACGTTTAAATGAGATTGCTTCAAGTAGTCTTTCTGAAGAAGATTTTACTCCTATAACAGCAGTCGATGTTCATTGTTCAGTGGATGACATATCCTTAGAGGTAATCGAAGAACTCCAAACACTAGAACCGTTTGGGGTCGATAATCCGAAACCAAAATTCATGATTGATCGCTGCGAGATCAATGAAATGCGTCGTATTGGTAGTGATTCCAATCATCTGAAACTAGCTTTACGTGGTACAACGTCTAATATTGATGTGATTGGCTTTCATTTTGGAGAAGTGTTTGAAGAAATCACACCGAATGCTCCGATTTCCGTAGTTGGCGAGCTATCAATTAACGAGTGGAATGGTTTTCGAAAACCACAGGTAATGCTTAAAGATGTTGCGGTTCATGAGAAACAGCTGTTTGATTACAGAGGTATCAAAAATCTCTCGAAACGTTTAGACCTTTTACCGCGAGAGAAAGTTCTTCTCCTTCATTTTAAAGATAAAACTATTGAAAAATTGGGCTTGAATGATTGGAAAGATCGTATTGAAAAAGTAAACAGTCCAAAAGCGTTTGATTCGACCATACTAACTGATCGGTATATATTTGTTCTTGATTTACCAGAAACTCAAGAGCATTTAGAACAATTAATTTCAGCAGGTACTTCTGCAGAGCGTGTATACACGGTTTTTTATCATGAAGAGGACCATTACTTTAATCCTGTTCCAACAAGGGACCAATTTAAATGGTACTACGGATTTATTAGGAAAAAACAGCCCTTTGAATATCAGAAACGCGCAAAAGAACTGGCCTCATATAAAGGATGGGCAGCAGAGTCTGTCATTTTTATGACAAAGGTGTTTTTTGAACTTGGTTTTGTTACAATAGAGAATGGATTTGTGTGTGTAACAGATCATCCACATAAGCGACCGTTAACTGATTCACAAACGTATAGGAGAAAGAAAGAGAAAGCAAGTATGGAGAATGACCTTTGTTACTCCTCCTATCGTGACTTAAAAAAATGGTTTTTTGATGATAAGGAAGAGGAATGCAATCGATTTGAGGAGGCTTACCAGTAAGATGGATTATAAAAAATACATTGAGGTAGTGGAGAATTTTCCCCAGGAGGGAATACGATTTAAGGACATTACGACTTTAATGCAGGAAGGCGATGTTTATAAGGAAGCAATGAATGACATCGTTTCTTATGCGAAAAATAAAAATATTGATGTAGTGGTTGGACCAGAGGCAAGGGGCTTTATCGTAGGATGTCCGGTTGCCTATGCGCTGAATGTTGGCTTTGTACCAGTTCGAAAAGACGGAAAGTTACCAAGAGAAGTTGTCAAAGTGGATTATGGTAAAGAGTATGGTAAGGATGTTCTAACAATGCATCAGGATGCCATCAAACCAGGGCAACGGGTATTGATTACAGACGACCTACTCGCAACGGGTGGAACTATAGATGCAACGATTCAGCTTGTAGAAAAAAGTGGTGGTGTTGTAGCAGGTATCGCCTTTATGATTGAACTGACCTATCTTAATGGACGAGATAAACTAACAGGTCATGATATCTTTACGTTAATGCAATATTAAAAATACGAGGATGACCCAAACGTTAATGGGTCATCTCTTTTACAAATTTAGATCTGCACACCTTAGGCGATTGCCTTAGGTGTGCTAAAACTTGGCATTGCATTAGCCAAGTTTTCTTTATAAGTAAGAATAAAAAATTGTTGCATAGATGCGGTGTCTAGCTCCAGCGCCCAGGTGTTCGAGGTCGCTTCGATTCTTCCACAAACACAAAAAGCGTGTTGTGCTGCAGAATCTCCAGCGCTTGTCACACCTGAACAGGGCGCTTCCGCTTTTCTTACACATTAAGAAAGTATAAAAATACTTTCTATAGTATAAGCGCAACTAAGGCTCAGCCGGCGCCTAAGGCTTGGCTTTGCCCAGTTTTCTTTATATTCCCCAATCCCAATGCTTTCCAGGCTGATTCATTCGACATTTTTCGCTTTTCCCTTTACAGGAAGTTGAATTTTGACGATAATAGAATCTATATACCAATCAATCTAATGATAGGTGATCGCATGACCATTAATAATGTAATGACAAAAGCGGCAACGTATTTGCCGAAAGATAATATAGATCTTCTATATAAGGCTTATGAATTTGCGAAGGACTCTCACGAGGGCCAGTTCCGCAAATCAGGTGATCCTTATATCGACCATCCTGTTGAGGTGGCATTGATTCTCGTTAACTTAGAGATGGATGCACAAACGATTTCAGCAGGGTTTCTTCATGATGTGGTTGAAGATACAGATGTATCGTTACAGGACTTGACCGAATTATTTGGAGAAGAAGTCTCTATGCTCGTAGATGGGGTAACGAAGCTTAAGAAGATCAAATTCAAGTCAAAAGAAGAGCAACAAGCGGAGAACCATCGTAAAATGTTTGTGGCAATGGCTCAAGATATCCGTTGTATATTAATCAAGTTAGCTGACAGACTTCATAATATGAGAACCCTTAAGCATATGCCTAAAGAAAAGCAGATACAAAAGGCGAATGAAACACTTGAAATATTTGCTCCACTTGCTCACAGACTTGGAATTTCTACGATAAAATGGGAACTTGAAGACGTATCTCTTCGGTATTTAAACCCACAGCAGTATTATCGAATTGTTAATTTAATGAAGCAAAAGCGCACTGAGCGTGAGCAGTATGTCCAAGAGGTCATCCAGGATATTGATGAACGTTTACAAGAAGTAAATATTCATGCGGATATGTGGGGAAGACCCAAACATATTTATAGTATTTATCGCAAAATGACAAAACAGAATAAGCAGTTCAATGAAATTTATGATTTGCTTGCTGTGCGTGTTGTTGTTGATAGTATTCGAGATTGTTATGCCGTCCTCGGTATTATTCATACATGCTGGAAACCAATGCCTGGCAGGTTTAAAGATTACATTGCGATGCCGAAAGCGAATATGTACCAGTCCCTTCATACAACGGTAATTGGTCCTAAGGGCGATCCGTTAGAAGTCCAAATCCGTACCGAAGATATGCACCGGGTTGCCGAATACGGTATCGCTGCACACTGGGCTTATAAAGAGGGAGCTAACAACAACGGTAATAACACGTTTGAAGAGAAGCTCACTTGGTTCCGTGAAATACTCGAATGGCAGAATGATGCCACAGATGCAGAGGAATTCATGGAGTCTTTGAAGGTGGATTTGTTTTCCGATATGGTCTTTGTGTTTACACCAAAAGGGGATGTGATCGAATTACCTTCAGGATCGGTTCCATTAGATTTTGCCTATCGTATTCATACGGAAATCGGAAACCAATGTATCGGTGCTAAAGTAAACAGTAAGATGGTTCCGCTTGATTATAATCTTAAAACAGGTGATATCGTTGAGGTAATGACTTCGAAGCACTCGTATGGACCGAGTAAAGATTGGTTGAAGATTACTCAGAGCTCCCATGCGAAAAACAAGATCCGTCAATGGTTTAAGAAAGAAAAGCGTGAAGAAAATGTATTAAAAGGTAAAGAACTCGTTGAAAAGGAAGTTAAAAACCATGGATATGAACTTAAACAAGTTTTAACCCAGGATAACGTACAAACGGTTGCTCAAAAATATAATTTCACAAATATAGAAGATATGTATGCAGCGGTTGGATATAACGGGATTACTGCATCTCAAATTGCTACCCGATTGACGGATAAAATGAGAAAGAAGATAGAGGATGATCCAGAAAAAATAGTGGCTGCAATCAACGATGCTAAGTCTTTTCCAGAAAAGAAAAGGACTGAAGTAGGCGTGCAGGTTAAAGGAATTGACAACCTGTTAATCCGTTTGTCGAGATGTTGTAACCCAGTACCTGGTGATGATATTGTAGGTTACATTACAAAAGGTAGAGGGGTCTCAATTCATCGTAAAGATTGTCCGAATATTATTTCTGAGGATACGGAACATCGTCTTCTTCCTGTTGATTGGGAAGGGGATTCACAACTAACGAAAAGCTACAGTGTTGATATTGAAATTACCGGATTTGATAGAAGAGGTCTTTTAAACGAAGTGCTTCATGCTGTTGCAGAAACTAAAACAAATATGAGTGCTGTAGCAGGCCGATCAGACAAGAATAAAATGGCTACGATTAATATTACGATTTCAATTCATAACGTAAACCATTTGCATAAAGTCGTGGAGCGTATTAAACGTATACCAGATATTTATTCGGTTCGCCGAATGATGCAATAAAGGGGTTGTTCGATTGCGAGTTGTGGTTCAGCGTGCTACGAGTGGTAAAGTCATTGTGGGAGATGAAATTATTGGAGAAATCAAAGAAGGTCTTGTTCTCCTCGTAGGTGTAACACATGATGATTCTGAAAAGGATATAGAGTTTCTTGTCAATAAAATTCCTAATCTTAGAGTTTTTGAAGATGAAGAAGGGAAAATGAATCGATCCTTAATTGATATTGGGGGAGAAATATTATCTATCTCTCAATTTACATTATACGGGGACTGTCGAAAAGGACGGCGACCCAATTTTATGAATGCTGCGAAGCCGGAACATGCTGAAATGATATACAATCTTTTTAACGGAAGACTTATGGAAAGCGGAATCCATGTGGAAACAGGAGAATTCGGGGCATTGATGGATGTACAGCTAAACAATCATGGACCAGTTACCTTAGTTCTTGATACAGCAGAATAAAATTGGGGAGGACTTGTATTACATATCCTCCTCTAATTAAATTTTTGATCCTAGTGCAGAAAATTACTTCTTCAAATGAAAAAAAACAATCATCTTCGGCAATGCTATAGAAAACGACAGTAGTGCAGGAAGGTTGATCGCATGAGAAGAAGCTTACGACATGAAGTAATGGATCATCGGAATTCATCAATGTTCGGTGTTGATTTTCATCAATTCATTGAAAAAGAACATATGAGGTCAAATTATGAACTTGCTGAGGAATTTGGAGTAACACTTGAAACAATTAAGAGGTTGAAACACCAAATTAGACGGTGAATTCCTGTTTGGATTGTTAAAAATAAAAATATGCTTGACAATGGAAAAAAACGTACGTATGATTGTAATCAATTCAATTTCAATCAAAACCAATGAGAAAGAAAAGTAGTTCAGGATCTTTTGTAAAGAGAGGAAATGCCCTTGGCTGAAAGCATTCCCACGGAAGACTGAGTGAAAGACACTTTTAAGGTTTTATCCCGAAGCCGTTGGTAGTAGGGAATAAACGTTTTGCAGGCGTTAACTGTGTATTGAGTGGAAGTAATCTTACTTCAACTAGGGTGGTACCACGGGTAAAATACTCTCGTCCCTTCTTCTATTTAGGAGGGGCGGGAGTTTTTTTAGTTTCTTTTTGATGATTTAGATTTAAGAAAGAGGAGTGAAGAGAATGAGTTTTCAGATTCCAAGAGGGACCCAGGACATAATGCCAGGGGAAGTTGAGAAATGGCAAAAAATCGAGGAAAAAGCAAAAGAGTTATGTAAAAAATACAATTATCACGAGATTCGGACACCGATTTTCGAATATACAGAGCTCTTTCAACGTGGCGTTGGCGATAGTACAGACATTGTCCAGAAAGAGATGTACACGTTTAAAGACCGCGGAGATCGTAGTCTGACATTGCGACCGGAAGGAACGGCTTCGACGGTTCGTGCTTATGTTCAGAATAAATTGTTTGGGGATCCTCAGCAGCCGACAAAGCTTTATTATATTGGCCCGATGTTTCGTTACGAACGTCCGCAAAAGGGTCGAACAAGACAGTTCGTTCAATTCGGAATTGAAGCATTGGGCAGTAATGATCCAGCGATAGATGCTGAGGTTATTGCCTTGGCGATGCAATTATATCAAGAGCTTGGCTTAAAGCACCTTAGACTCGTAATCAATTCCCTCGGTGATCAAGAAAGCAGGCAGGCACACCGGAATGCATTAGTTGAACATTTCCAACCGGTTATCAATGAACTTTGTAGTGATTGCCAGAATCGTATTCATACGAATCCCTTACGAATACTAGATTGCAAAAAGGATCGTGAACACGAATCGATGAACACGGCTCCTTCTATTCTTGAATTTTTAAATGAAGAATCACAGGTCTTTTTCGAAAATGTAAAGTCCTACTTGGAGGAAATGGGCATTGATTATGTCATAGACCCTACTCTTGTTCGTGGTCTCGATTATTACAATCATACCGCGTTTGAAATTATGAGTGAAGCACCTGGGTTTGGCGCGATAACAACATTAAGTGGTGGTGGACGTTACAATGGTTTAGTTGAAGATGTGGGTGGCCCTGAAACACCAGGAATCGGATTTGCAATGAGTCTAGAGCGAATCTTGCTCGCTCTTGAGGCTGAGCAGGTTGACTTGCATGTTCAAGCAGAGCTGGATTGTTATTTAATTAGCCTTGGTGAACATTCGAAAAAACGTAGTATGTCCTTACTGAATGAGCTTCGGAATGCAGGATTAACGGTAGATCGAGATTATTTGGATAAAAAAATGAAAGCGCAATTTAAAGCAGCAGATCGACTCAATGCTCGATATGTCCTCGTTCTCGGAGACGATGAGCTTGATAAAGGAGTCATCAACATAAAAGATATGCAAGATGGTAGTCAGGTTGAGGTTGCGATCGATGAAACGACAAGTTATGTATTGAAACATCTTGAGGGAGGAAGCTAATATGATTGGAAGAACACACCATTGTGGTCGATTAAGTGAAAAGGAAATAAACCAATCCGTACAGTTAAAGGGATGGGTACAAAAGCGACGTGATCTTGGTGGATTGATTTTTATCGATTTACGTGATCGTTCGGGGGTAGTTCAGGTCGTCGTGAATCCTGAAAACTCGAAGGAAGCTGCAGAAATAGCAGATCGTGTCCGAAGTGAATATGTACTTGATATTAAAGGCACGGTAGTAGCTCGAAATGAGGGCACGGTTAATGACAACTTGGCAACTGGAAGGATTGAGGTTGTTGCCGAGTCGGTCGATATTCTCAATGCTGCTAAAACACCACCTTTTGTTATTTCAGATGACTCAGAGATTACGGAAGACGTTCGGTTAAAATATCGGTATCTGGATTTAAGGAGGCCAGTCATGCAAGAAACATTTAAGATGAGAAGTAAAGTTACTAAACAAATTCGTGACTTTCTTGATCATTATGATTTTCTTGAAATGGAGACCCCTATGCTAACAAAGAGTACGCCAGAGGGAGCAAGAGACTATCTAGTGCCTAGTCGAGTACATCCGGGCCGATTTTATGCACTTCCCCAGTCTCCTCAGATTTTTAAGCAGCTGCTAATGGTATCTGGTTATGAACGTTATTACCAAATTGTACGTTGTTTCCGTGATGAGGATTTACGAGCGGATCGTCAGCCAGAGTTTACCCAGATTGATATTGAAACCTCCTTTATGGACGTGGAAGATTTAATGAGGATGGCAGAAGAAATGATGACATCAATTCTTAAGGAAGTAAAAGGGGTAACGCTTCAAACACCTATCCCACGTATCACTTACGCAGATGCGATCGATCGTTATGGTTCCGATAAGCCGGATACCCGCTTTGGAATGGAGCTTATTAATGTGTCATCTGTTGTGAAGCGATCAGAATTTAAAGTATTTGCTTCAACGGTTGAATCAGGTGGCGAAGTTAAAGGGATTAATGTAAAGGGTCATGCGAAAAATTACTCCCGAAAGGATATTGATCAACTGACAGAGTTTGTAAAAGTGTATGGTGCAAAAGGTTTAGCTTGGTTAAAGGTTGAAGAAGAAGGCTTAAAAGGTCCGATCTCGAAATTTTTCTCCGATGATATTCAGAAAGAATTACTTGAGGCCTTCGACGCTGAACTAGGAGACTTGTTATTGTTTGTTGCTGACAAATCAACCATTGTAGCTGAGAGCCTCGGTGCCCTTCGCCAAAAGTTAGGAAAAGAATTGAACATGATTGATAAGAGTAAATTTAATTTCCTTTGGGTGGTGGATTTCCCACTTTTAGAATATGATGAAGAAGCAAATCGCTACGCTGCAGCTCACCATCCATTTACAATGCCGAAAAAAGAAGACCTCCATCTTTTGGAAACAGAACCTGAAAACGTACGTGCGCAGGCATATGATCTTGTGTTAAATGGATATGAACTGGGCGGCGGATCCCAAAGGATTTACCAAAAGGATATTCAGGAACGAATGTTCAAAGCACTGGGCTTTTCAATGGACCAGGCATATGATGAATTTGGATTTCTTCTTGAGGCACTTGAATATGGCGCACCACCTCACGGAGGAATTGCCCTTGGACTTGACCGACTCGTGATGATCTTAGCAGGCCGATCGAACTTACGGGATACCATTGCGTTTCCGAAGACGGCAAGCGCAAGCTGTTTATTAACAAATGCACCAGGAAAAGTTAGTGAACGTCAGTTAGAAGACCTTCATTTAAGTGTAACGAAAGATTCTGTTACTAACGAACTATAATACTGTATAAGGAGTGTCAGGCACCGAATTGAGGCGTACTAGTTAACGACTTCATTAACGGTGCTTGACCACCAATTAGTAAAGAAGTCTGATTTTTAGGAAAAGACAGATAAATCATTGAAAGCGTTTTAATCTTATGCTATTCTATAAATACATTATTAAAGAGTCCTGAGGTGTACGTTTCTGCCGCATGTTTGAGCCAACATTAATAAAATGGGAGTTTGGAGTTTACGGTAGGCGTGCAAGCCTCCTTAAGAGAGGACGTACAATGCCCGTAACAAAACACCCACTTTCCAGGCAGGTTCAACACAGAGGAATTAATTGCAACGGCACGCATGGGACTCTACCATAGGTTTGATGAAAAGCAACGAGGGAAAACCTGGTTGTTTTTTTGTACGTTAAGAAAGTATAAATATACTTTCTATAGTAGGCGCTTTCGCTTTTCATTTGTCTAGCTCCAGCGCCTAGGTGCTCGGGTCGCTTCGATCTTCAACAAACACAAAATACCCGTGTTATGTTTCAGAATCTCCAGCGCCTGACGCACCTGAACAAGGCGCTTTCGCTTTTCATGTTGCAATCAACTAGGGAAATCATTTATGCTAAAATGGATGTTTGAATGCAGCATGGAGGGAGTTACAAAATATGTTACACCAATTTTCACGTAATGAGCTTGCTATTGGAAAAGAAGGAATAGATGTAATGAAAAATGCAACAGTCGCTGTTCTAGGAATAGGGGGCGTCGGTTCATTCGCTGTAGAGGCGCTCGCCCGATCTGGAATTGGACGATTGATTTTAGTAGATAAGGACGATATTGATATTACGAATGTAAACCGTCAGCTACCTGCTCTTTTATCCACGGTAGGTCAGCCGAAAGTGGATCTCATGAAAGAAAGGATCACTGATATTAATCCTGATTGTAAAGTAGAAGCACTAAAGATATTTTATACGGAAGAGACGTATCAACAATTTTTTGAATATCCACTTGATTATGTCGTTGATGCTTCGGATACGATCACATACAAAATTCATTTAATGAAAGAATGCTTAAAACGTAAGGTACCAATCATTTCGAGTATGGGTGTCGCCAATAAGATGGATCCGACTCGACTAACGATCACAGATATATCGAAAACAAGCTACGATCCAATTGCTAAAGTGGTCCGGACTAAACTTCGAAAAGAAGGAATCCACAAAGGGATTGATGTCGTTTATTCTGATGAAAAACCGGTTAAAATTAAGGAGGAAGTACGGCAAGGTATTGTGCCCGATGAGAATACAGGCATCCGTAAAGCGAAAATGCCACCGTCTTCAAACGCATTCATCCCATCAATCTCTGGTTTAATGATGGCAGGTTATGTGATCAATAAGTTATTAGAAAAAGGTGGTATTGAAATAGAGCGAATCCGCTAATCAGGAACAAGATTAGCTGTTCAATCTTATCGGGGTTGGTAAAGGGTCCGACTCAACTTTCAAGATTTATCGATTTCTCGACAAATTTGATGAATTTCACCGTGAGGAGATTCCTTCCCCCATTCCACGTAAAAAACCTGAGTTAGGATTAAATTACACCCACTCAGGTATCATTCAAACTATGAAGCTCATTACTTTGCCATTTTTTCCAAGTTCCCATTTTTGTCCATTTTGAACTTCGGTGATGCAAGTTCATCTTGATCCTGCAGCAAAACCATGCGTCTTGCGCGGTCCATGATCTGCAGTAGTGCTTGATAGTCATCCTTCAATGCTGCGTAATTATCAGTTAAATTGTTTAAGGATGTATTGAGTACTTGATTTTGCTTTTGTAATTCATTGCATTCTCGCTCAAGCTGAGCGTTTTGCTGTTGTAATGAAGATGAATTAGTCTGCTCAATATTTAGGTTTTGTAAATAATCAATAACAGTGTGGAGTGAAACGCTCTGTTGATCAGAGTAGGATTGCTTGCTTACAT
This sequence comes from Pseudalkalibacillus decolorationis, assembly GCF_024609785.1. GTDB lineage: Bacteria > Bacillota > Bacilli > Bacillales > Fictibacillaceae > Pseudalkalibacillus > Pseudalkalibacillus decolorationis. The sequence continues at coordinate 223,513 of NZ_JANHJQ010000001.1, read as the reverse complement.
AGGCGGGTTCTGTCACCTGCTTTTTTTCAGGACTAACGATTTCTTTGCTTGCTTCAACGGTTGGTTCTTGTTCTACGCTGTTATCCGGTAGTGTTACTTCTTCTACAACACTTCTGTTTTTAGGTTCAGAAAGTGGATGGTAGTTTTCAAAGTCTATAGGATCATCGTAACGAGATTGATAAGTGTTTGACTTGGAGCTTACTTGAGTAGTCGTTTCTGCAACTGCCCGTTTCTTTTCTTTCCGTTGGCGACGGGCAATTTTCAGCGCTTGTTCATATTTCTTACGAACAATTGCATTCCATCTAAATCCAACCGCTGCGGAAGTTCGATCAAGCTTGTCTCCTACCTCCTCAAACGCCTGTAACTGGGTACTTCCTTCTCGCACATGTCTTAATACGGTTTCTGCTAATAGTAAATCATTTTCTTCTGACCAAGCATCTTGTCTAACATTTGACATTGTTCATTCTCTCCTTTAACCCCAAAGGTTTTCTTATAGAGGATGTTCAAAAGTCCCAAATGATAAATTGCGAATTACTATCGTTAATTGGTCAACTTTTTGAACTCGTATCTATATTCTGGTCAAGAAGGAAAGAAGTTATACCAGTTTACTAATTTATTTTTACTAAGTAAAAAAGTTGTTTAATAGGTTATTCCCCTTTTTGTATCCTGTCTTCGTAATAATCAAGCCTTCTGGATACGGACTTTTCATAACCTCTTTCGGTCGGATGAAAGAATTTCTTGTGTAATAGATGATCTGGTAAATACTGTTGTGGTACAAATCCATCCTTATAATTATGAGGATACTTATATCCAAGCCCAGATCCAAGTTCCTTTCCACCACTAGAATGAGCATCTCGTAAATGAACGGGGACCTGTCCGATTTTTTCACTCTTTACTGCTTGTAATGCGCTGTCAATTGCTGTAATTACGGCATTGCTTTTTGGAGCTGTTGCCAAGTATAATGCGGCTTCCGCAAGCGGGATCCTCGCCTCAGGCATACCAATAAAATCAACGGCCTGTGCAGCAGCCTGTGCGATTAAGAGTGCGTTCGGATCTGCTAGTCCAACATCCTCCGCCGCATGGACATACAATCTTCTTGCAATAAATCTCGGGTCCTCTCCTGCATAAATCATTTTTGCAAGCCAATATAGTGTGGCGTCTGGGTCTGAGCCGCGTATGCTTTTAATAAATGCAGAGATGGTATCGTAGTGATTATCCCCTTTTTTATCGTATTGCAAGACGCGTTGTTGAATCGACTCTTCAGCTATTTCAAGAGCAATATGAAGCACATTGTTCAGGTCTGGATTCGTTGTGAGTACAGCTAGTTCTAGCGCATTGAGTGCTGTGCGGGCATCACCGTTTGCAACATCAACTAAATGGTCAATGGCTTCATTTTCAATTTGGATGTCGTACCTTCCAAATCCACGTTCAGTATCTTGGATGGCAGTTTTTAATGCTTTTGTAATATGTGCATCGGTCAATAGCTCGAATCGAAAAAGACGAGAGCGAGAAAGCAGTGCTCGGTTTATTTCAAACATAGGGCTTTCTGTTGTTGCACCAATTAAAATAACAGTTCCATCTTCAACATATGGTAAGAGGGCATCCTGCTGGCTTTTGTTGAAGCGATGGATTTCATCAATAAATAATAAGGTTTTCTGGTTGCTCATTTTCAAACGTTCTTTTGCTTCCGTTGTAATGGTTCTGATTTCACCAACACCAGATGTTACAGCATTTAGTTGTGCGAAATAAGCAGAGGTTGAATTGGCAATAATTTTAGAAAGGGTCGTTTTTCCTGTGCCCGGTGGACCGAAGAAAATCATCGCAGATAATTGATCTGCTTCAATCGCTCTTCTTAATAGCTTCCCTTTCCCTACGATTTGTTCCTGCCCGATAAATTCGTCTAATGTACGGGGTCTCATTCGATCGGCAAGTGGTTTGCTATGGAAATTATTACCCGATGAAACGTCGAATAGATCCATATTGTCACGTCCTTCTCATGGACTTAAGCTTATCTTCATTAAGTTCAACTGAACGATACTATACGGTTCCAAACAATGCAAGAGTTATGCGATTCATGCTATAATATCATAGGCTTATCTATCTAGATACTCGGAGAATACTCTTTGTAAACCATGAATAAATAACGATCGAACCTCTTATAAAGCACCTTGTTTAACAGAGTGAGATTGAGGAGGAAATAATGAAGATTTCAACTAAAGGACGATACGGTTTAACAATAATGATGGCATTAGCAAAAAGACATGGTGAAGGTCCGACCTCACTAAAGACGATTGCTCAAGATCATGAATTATCAGAGCATTATCTGGAACAACTCGTAGGACCATTACGAAATGCTGGGCTCGTGAAAAGTATACGAGGGGCATATGGAGGGTATATTTTAGCACAAGAACCGGAAAACATAACTGCGGGTGATATCATACGGGTACTTGAAGGCCCGATTAGTCCTGTAGAAGTGATGGAAAATGAAGAACCAGCGAAACGCGATCTTTGGATCAAGATCAGAGATGCAGTTAAAGACGTATTGGATAATACAACACTTGAGGAACTGGCTTCTTATAGTAAGGATGATGATCAGGAATCTTATATGTTCTACATTTAGAAAAGGTTCAAAAAAGCACCAAATGAACACGCAATTTAAGAAAATTCGGGTGATAAAATGAATGCGATTTATCTGGACCATGCAGCGACTTCTCCGACACGACTTGAGGTAGTTGAAGCAATGGCCCCATACTTTACAACTTTATACGGAAATCCATCGAGTATTCACCAGTTTGGTAGGAATACGAGACAAGCTCTGGATGAAGCTAGGCGTTCGATTGCTTCTACTATAAATGCTAATTTCAATGAAATCGTCTTTACGAGTGGAGGAACTGAATCGGACAACATGGCAATCGTTGGGGCCGCCTTTGCCAATATGGATAAGGGTAAGCATATTATTACGTCTAAGATTGAACATCATGCAGTTCTTCATGCAGTTGAATATCTTGAAAGGAACGGTTTCGAAGTCACTTATCTTCCAGTTGATCTAGAAGGTAGAATAGAGATTAAAGAGTTGGAAAGTGCACTTCGAGACGATACCATCCTTGTGACAATCATGTATGGAAACAATGAGGTTGGATCCATTCAGCCGATTCAAGAAATTGGTTCCCTTTTAAAAGGGAGCGACGTTTTGTTTCATACTGATGCAGTACAAGCATTTGGTAGTCTTGAAATAGATGTGAAAGAGCATGGAATTGATTTGCTTTCAGCTTCTGCTCATAAGATCAACGGCCCTAAAGGGAATGGTTTTTTATATGTGAACGGTGGTGTGCGCTTAGAACCGCGTACTTTTGGTGGTGAGCAAGAACGGAAACGAAGGCCAGGTACGGAGAATGTACCTGGTATTATGGGGATGAAGAAGGCAATCGAACTTCTATCAATAGATAAAGATATACGGCAGCAACAACTATCTTCTTTTAAAAAGAAAATGATTGACCTAATTGATGAATCGGGTATCAACTATATAGTCAATGGATCACAAAATGAGGCTTTACCGCATGTGTTAAACATAAGCTTTCCTGGAACAAAGGTAGAATCGGTGCTTGTTAATCTGGATTTAGCAGGAATTGCCGCATCAAGTGGTTCAGCCTGTACGGCAGGTTCAATTGAGCCTTCACATGTACTTGCTGCTATGTTCGAAGATACAAAACGGATGAATTCAGCGATCCGCTTTAGTTTTGGTTATGGAAATACCATGGAAGATATTGAAAAAGCAACAAATGAGATCATAAAGATCGTGCGTCGATTAACATAGTAGGTGGAGAGGTGAGTTGAAATGAAACGACCGGAAGAAACACGAGTAGTTGTAGGTATGTCAGGTGGTGTGGATTCATCCGTTGCAGCTTTACTATTAAAAGAACAAGGCTATGATGTGATCGGAATCTTTATGAAAAACTGGGATGACACGGATGAAAACGGCGTATGTACCGCTACAGAAGATTATGAAGATGTCATCCGTGTCTGTAACCAACTTAATATTCCCTATTATGCGGTGAACTTTGAGAAGGAATATTGGGACAAGGTGTTCACATACTTCCTTGATGAATACAAAGGCGGTCGAACTCCAAATCCTGATGTAATGTGTAATAAGGAAATAAAATTCAAGGCGTTTCTCGAGCATGCAATGAGTCTTGGTGCTGATTATGTGGCAACCGGACATTACGCACGCGTAGATACAAGCGGCGGTGAAGCAGTCATGCTCCGCGGGGTTGATGAGAATAAGGATCAAACCTACTTTCTAAATCAGCTGGATCAATCACAAATTTCAAAAGTGATGTTCCCAATTGGTGAGTATAACAAACCGGAAATACGAGAGATTGCGGAAAGAGCGAACTTAGCAACAGCTAAAAAGAAAGATAGTACAGGGATTTGTTTTATCGGTGAGCGTGACTTTAAAGAATTCCTAAGTCAATATCTCCCTGCACAAAAGGGTGAGATGCAAACGTTAGACGGTATTGTTAAAGGGAAGCATGACGGGTTGATGTACTACACGATCGGTCAACGTCATGGGCTAGGAATTGGTGGAAACGGAGATCCGTGGTTTGTGATTGGAAAGGACTTAAAGAATAACATTCTATTCGTCGACCAAGGATTTCATAATGACCTGCTTTATTCAGATAAGCTAACTGCAATTAAAGTGAGTTGGCTATCCGAAAAAAATATGCCTGATGAACTTCGATGTACCGCGAAGTTCCGTTATCGTCAACCAGATCGTCCAGTGACGGTGAAAAAGCTGCCTGATGGCACGTATGAGGTAATCTTTGACGAACCACAACGTGCCATTACTCCAGGTCAGGCTGTTGTCTTTTATGATGGTGATGTTTGCCTTGGTGGAGGTACAATTGATGATGTTTTCAAAAATGGAAGCACAATCTCTTACCTCTAATAACTCTTCCGCACAAAGCTTGGGGTTAACCAGGTTTTCTTTACACGTTAAGAAAGTATAAAAGTTTGCGGCATGGATGTAATGTCCAGCTTCAGCGCCCAACCACTTGGATCACTTCAGGCCTCCTGCGGCGGCAAAAGCCTCCTCGTTTAGCAACGAGCGGTACTTGCCTATAAGCTACGAGTTGTACCGAGGAAGCCCGCTTCGTAGTATTCCCTTGTAGACGCAGGTACAGGGCGCTTGCGCTTTTCTTATAAATAGCTTGATCACTACGGGTTGACTCAGAGATCGTTCTTTAGTGAGTCAGCCCGATCCTTTTTAAAAATAGTGTATTGGTGGTTGTTCACCCACTAATAAAAGGAGGGTTTCGATGTCAGATAAGAATAAGTTAGGTATTCAACTGATGCAGGAAGGAAAATATGAAGAAGCAGCGAAAGCATTTCATAAAGCACTCGAGGAAAAGCCGGAAGATCCGATTATCTACACGAACTTCGGGAACCTACTTGAGCGTGTAGGGGAATATGACAAGGCGATCGGGTTTTATGATAAAGCGATTACCTTGGATGACGAACTACCTGCAGCTTTTTATGGTGCTGGTATTGTTTTTTATAAACTAGAACAATATGATGATGCAATTGACTTGTTCGACACAGCGATCAAAAAAGGCCTTTCTGATTCGGATTCTCATTTTATGCTTGGTATGAGTTTTGCGCAATTAGGTGACTCTTTACGTGCAATGCCACATTTTCAATTGACGGTAGAGCAGAATCCAGGGGATACCGAGGCATTGTTTGAATACGGGTTGACTCTTGGCAAACTTGAAATGTTCACCGAGGCGATTACTGCGCTTGAAAAGGTTGTTCAAAAAGAAAAGGATCATGCAGATGCTTACTATAATCTAGGTGTAGCGTATATGTATAAAGAACGTTATGATACCGCATTCGAAATGTTTGAATGTGCTACTAAGGCCCAGCCTGACCATTTACTTGCGCATAATGGAATGAAAAGGGCTGATGATTTACGGGGTAAATAAGTATTCCAAAATGTAGCGGGGCGAGACGATGGAACGACAAAGCCAGTTTGATTTAAATACGGGAGATAAGAGATATATAAAAGGGTCGATTCGTCAAAGGATTTTTCACAATAATGAAACGTATTATTTTGTTCTTAAAGTAGCTGTAAAAGAATCTGACCTTGCTAATAGTGACGATGAGATGGTTGTTGTAGGTACTTTTCCGGTACTATCCGATGAGGAGGTCTATATATTTTGGGGTGCAGTACGTGAACATCCTAAATATGGAAAACAATTTATCGCTGAATTTTATCGAAAAGACTTGCCACGTACGGAAGAGGGAATGATCCTTTATTTATCAAGTGATCTTTTCTCAGGTATTGGAAAGAAAACTGCAGAAAAGGTTATACACACACTTGGGGTTGACGCTTTTTTGAAAATCATGGAGGACCCAGCTAGTCTTGAGAAAGTTCCAGACCTAACCGAAGATCGGGCGAAGACGATTCACAAGACCCTAATGGAGCACCAAGGCCTTGAACAATTACTTAGTACGCTGAATCAATATGGAATTGGACCTTCTACAGCAATTAAAATTTATCAAGAATACCAGGATGAGGCACTGTCCACGATCCAAACGAATCCATATCAATTAATTTATGATATCGATGGGATTGGATTTCAACGTGCTGATGAAATTGGTCGTGCACTCGGGATTGAACGGAGTTCCTCAGAACGGATTCAGGCTGGTCTTCTTTTTACGTTAAAAGAAATCTGTATGCAGCATGGACATACCTACTTACCTGTAGAGGAATTAATTAAAGAAACCAAGTCGTTGTTATTTCATAATACATATGATGAAGAAATCGATTTTTACAGTGAAATTGTTGGCCTGCACCAAGGGGGGAATGTTTATATTGACGAGGAAGATGCCTATTTACCTTCCTTGTTCTTTTCAGAAAACGGACTCATTAAATCGATTGGTCAACGCTTGAAACACAATGAGTATGAAAAAATCGAACTTTCCGATTTTTATACTGCGATTGGTGGGCTTGAGGAACAACAGGAGATGGAATATGCGGACGCTCAGAAAGAGGCGATTTACAAGGCTTTAACCTCATCAATTATGATCTTAACAGGGGGACCGGGTACAGGGAAAACAACTGTTATTAAAGGGATTATCGAAGTATATTCAGAAATACATGGTGTTTCTCTTGAGCCTAAAGATTATGAGGATGGGGAGTTTCCGTTTCTGCTCATTGCTCCAACCGGTCGGGCAGCGAAACGAATGAGTGAGTCCACAGGAATTCCCGCGGTCACCATTCATCGCTTATTAGGTTGGAAAGGCGGGAATGGTTTTGAGCATAACGAGGATCACCCTATTAAAGGAAGACTGCTGATTATTGATGAGATGTCGATGGTAGACTTATGGCTTGCATACCGTTTATTTCAGGCATTACCAAATGAAATTCAAATCATTCTAGTTGGCGATGAAGATCAACTTCCTTCCGTTGGTCCCGGTCAAGTCCTAAAGGATTTTATTTCTTCAGATGCGATACCCATTGTTCGACTTGAAGAAATTTATCGACAGGCGAAAGGTTCAACTGTTATCCAACTGGCACACGAAATGAAGGACGGTAATGTACCAGATGATATTTCGAAACCGCAGCATGATCGTAGATTCTTTCCCTGCACCCAGAGTCAGGTGACAGAGGCAGTCTTACAAGTTTGTCGAAGTGCGTTAACCAAGGGATATACTGCTAAAGATATTCAAGTGCTTGCACCAATGTATAGAGGCAAGGCAGGAATCGATGAACTTAATCTTAAACTTCAAGAAATGTTCAACCCGCCACATGACCAACGTCGAGAAATCCAACATTACGAAACAACCTACCGTGTAGGGGATAAAGTACTCCAACTCGTTAATTCACCCGAAGATCAAATCTTTAATGGTGACATTGGTGAAATCGTATCGATTATCCATGCAAAAGAAACAGTAGATAAAGAGGATCAGGTTGTTATCTCATATGACCCTGTTGAAGTAACTTTTACAAAGTCCGATCTTAATCAAATCACACACGCCTATTGCTGTTCGATTCATAAGTCCCAAGGAAGTGAGTTTCCGATCGTTGTTCTTCCCATTGTCAAAGGGTACTATAGGATGCTTAAACGTAACCTGATCTACACAGCGGTTACGCGCAGCAAAGAATTTTTGATCTTATGCGGTGAGCTAGATGCTTTGAATATAGCAGTTCGGCAGACGGAGGTTGGTTCAAGGAATTCTAAACTATCCGCAAAACTTACAGAAGTTGTTCTACTAAAAGACAACGTTCCATATTCGGAGGGCTGACTCATCGGGTCAGCCTCTTGTTTTTGGGGATAAGAGAGTATACGATGTTGGGCCTAGATGAAATGTCTCTAGGGTATAAAAAGCATCAGATTCGGACATATTAATAGAAGTAATTATGAGCCGAATGAATTATCATTCGTTCAGGAGGTGGATCTATTGATGAGATGTCCGAACTGCCAATCTAAGGATCTTGGAAAGATAGGTGCGGAACAATATTATTGCTGGGGATGTTTTATTGAATTGACAGCAGTTGATGGAAAACTTGCTCTTAGTCAAATTGAGGAAGATGGAAGCCTTACTTCATTAGACGATCTTTTTGAAGATGAAGATTTACAGATGCCAATGTGAGATTGGAAGGTGTTGCAACGATGAATCGGAAACTTACAACAATTATTACCACCTGTGCAGGGGCTTATGTCCTTACAAGATATATGAAAGATAGGAAGCTGGAGGATTTGATGTCCAGTAGAAAAATGAAAAAGGTACGTAAAAAAGTTGCACGGTGGATTTATTAACAATCACATAGAATACAGGACCGGTGGAGTTTATGAAAAAGTTATTTACAGTTGAATCACTCGTCCGATTAGGAATAGTCCTTCTCATTCTACTATGTGGACTTGTTATATTAAAACTCCGTCCTTTTTGGCATCCTGTTCTTGATGTCATCCTTACAATATTTGTTCCCTTTCTGATCGCGATTTTTATAACCTATTTGCTCCATCCGATAGTGGAAGGGTTACATAAAAGGGGTTTCCCCCGCTCGTTGGCAGTCTTAATTATTTATTTTACCTTTTTTGGTGGAATTGGTTTCGTCATTGTAAAAAGTGTTCCATACCTTGTAATCCAGTTAAAAGATTTGGGTGAACAATTGCCCACATTATCAAATACGTACCAGCACTGGATTAAGGAATTCTACGATCATACCGATCACCTTCCTGAAACCGTGCACACAGAGTTTGAGAATATACTCGATTCTGTAGAAGATTACCTTTATGCTTTAATCACAAGTATTGTAGGAGTTTTAAAAAGCTTTTGGAGCAATTTGTTTACATGGATTGTTATACCGTTCCTAGTATTCTATATGCTAAAGGACATTGAACAAATCAACAAACTGGCTCGAGCAGTTACCCCAAGAAAATGGAGAAAACCCGGGAAGAAACTTCTTAAAGATATCGATTTATCATTGGGAAACTATATACGTGGGCAATTAACGGTCGCTTTGATCCTGTCCATACTGGCTATCGGCGCATTCTGGACCGCTGGTGTTCCTTATCCCGTTATTTTGGGTGTAATCATTGGGATCACAGACTTTATCCCGTATTTTGGACCGATTCTTGGAGCGGTTCCAGTTGCACTTCTAGCAGCAACCGTTTCAATAAACAAGCTCTTAATTGTGATTGGAATACTGTTTGTGCTCCAATTTGTGGAGGGAAATATATTAGGACCGTTAATCGTCGGAAAAAATCTACATATTCACCCAATCGGTATTATCTTCGCCTTACTTGTAGGAGGGGAGATAGGGGGAATTGTTGGTCTAATTATTGCCGTTCCATTATTTGCAGTTGGAAAAGTACTATTTATTCATGCAAGAAATCATTTTAGAAGTGTTTGACATCGTTTCACAATTCCGGCTATAATAAGCCAAAGTAGAACTAAAAAGATTAACATGTTGATGGAGCGAGTAAGTCTATGCTTATACGACTAGAGAGGAATCCCCTTGGCTGAAAGGATTCTGTAGGAAGCTTGACTGAAGGCTACTCCGGAATGCAGGAAAACCCTGCCGGAACACACCGTTACTGTGGCTTGAGGTGATGGATACAATCGATGATGTATCTATAACCAGGGTGGTACCGCGTGAATAACTCTCGTCCCTGTTGAGGACTGAGGGTTTTTTTGCACGTTAAGAAAGTTTGAAATTTTTGTTGCATGGATGTAATGTCTAGCTCCAGCGCCCAACCCCTCGGATCACTTCAGTCCACTGCGGCGGCACAGCCTCCTCGTTGGCCTTCCAGTGACCTTCGGGGCTGAACCGGGCGCTTATGCTTTTCTTTTTTACAAAAAGTATGAATGGTTGGAGGGAAAAACAAATGAACAAATTAAACTCAGCAGAAGTAAGACAAATGTACCTAGACTTTTTTAAAGAAAAAGGCCATCGTGTTGAGCCTAGTGCTTCACTTGTTCCACATGAAGATCCTACTCTTCTCTGGATCAATAGTGGTGTGGCAACATTAAAGAAATATTTTGATGGACGAGTTGTGCCTGAAAATCCACGTATCGTAAATGCTCAAAAGTCGATCCGGACAAATGATATTGAGAACGTTGGGAAAACAGCACGTCACCACACCTTTTTTGAGATGCTTGGTAACTTCTCGATTGGAGATTATTTTAAAAAAGAAGCCATTCATTGGGCGTGGGAATTTCTAACAAGCAAAAAATGGCTTGGCATTGAACCAGAAAAGCTTTCAGTTACGATTCATCCTGAAGATGACGAAGCACATGATATCTGGCATAAGGAAATTGGATTGTCAGAAGAACGAATTGTCCGTCTGAAGGAAAACTTCTGGGATATCGGCGAAGGGCCAAGTGGACCGAACACCGAAATCTTTTTCGATCGTGGTGAAAAGTACGGCAATGATCCGAATGACCCCGAACTGTTTCCAGGTGGAGAGAACGAAAGATACCTTGAAATATGGAATCTGGTTTTTTCACAATTTAACCATAATCCTGACGGAAGCTATACACCGCTTCCGAAGAAGAACATTGATACAGGAATGGGACTCGAGCGGGTGATATGTGCACTTCAGGATGCACCGACGAACTATGAAACGGATTTGTTTATGCCGATCATCAATCAAACTGAAAAAATATCCGGCTATTCATACGGGAAGAACACAGAACACGATACAGCGTTCAAAATCATTGCCGACCACATCCGTACAGTTTCATTTGCGATTGCTGACGGTGCTCTTCCATCAAATGAAGGACGGGGTTATGTATTACGCCGTCTTGTGAGACGTGCGATCCGTTTTGCGAAACAGATCGGTGTAAATAAACCATTTATGTTCGAGCTTGTTCCAACTGTTGCTGAGATTATGGCTGCATTTTATCCAAACGTGCAGGACAATGTCCATTTCATCCAGAAAGTGATTAAGAATGAAGAAGAACGATTCCATGAAACAATTAATGAAGGTCTTGCGATTTTATCCGAAATCATTAAAAAGGAAAAAGCCGCTGGTAGTTTGACTATCTCAGGGAAAGATGCTTTTAAACTTTATGATACGTATGGTTTCCCATTCGAGCTTACTCAAGAGTACGTTGAAGAAGAAGAAATGACGGTTGACCTTAAGGAATTTGAAGTAGAGATGGAAGCTCAACGAGAACGTGCTCGTTCTGCGCGCCAGGAATTTGATTCAATGCAAGTCCAAACAGGTGTGTTGAGTGATATTCATGAACATAGTGAATTTTCCGGGTATGAGAATCTACATGAAACAACACTTGTTACTGTGCTTATTCAAGGTAACGCGACGATCAAACAGGCAACCCAAGGGGACGACGTGATAGTCATACTAGAAAAGACACCATTCTATGCAGAAAGTGGTGGACAGATCTCTGATTATGGAACAATTTCGAACAATGAGGTAAAAGCGACGGTTAAGGATGTTCAAAAAGCTCCAAATGGACAGCATCTCCATACCGTCATTATCGAGAATGGAACGTTGAATGTTAATGATCAGGTAGACGCAAAGGTTGATGCAGAAAGCCGTGCTGGTGTGGTTAAGAACCATACGGCAACCCACTTATTACATCAAGCCTTAAAGGATGTACTTGGAAAGCATGTTAATCAGGCAGGTTCATTAGTAGCACCCGACCGTCTACGTTTTGACTTTTCGCACTTCAACCAAATCACTCCTGAAGAGTTGGAGAAGATTGAGATCAGCGTAAATGAAAAAATATGGGACAACATTCCGGTTGACAAAATGGTAAAACCAATTGACGAAGCTAAAGCAATGGGTGCTATGGCTCTCTTTGGAGAAAAGTATGGAAGCATCGTACGTGTCGTTAAGGTTGGAGATTATAGCCTTGAATTATGTGGTGGCTGCCATGTTGAGAAAACAGCTGAAATTGGCCTTTTTAAGATTATTGCTGAATCTGGTATCGGTGCTGGCACCCGTCGAATTGAAGCTGTTACTAGCGAAGGAGCATACCGATATTTGACCGGTCAGGTACAAATTTTAAAGGACTCAGCTGCGATGCTTAAGTCAAATTTAAAAGAGGTTCCATCGAAAATTGAAGGTCTGCAAGGTCAATTACGGGAACTCCAACGTGAGAATGAATCATTCAAGTCAAAACTGGCAAATATTGAAGCAGGGCAGTTAACAAATTCGATACAAGAAATCGACGGAGTCAAAGTATTATCGAAGAAGATTTCAGCGAGCGATATGAATAACCTAAGATCCATCGTAGATGACTTGAAAAATCAAATCGGTAGTGGAGTCGTCGTCCTTGGTGCAGCTCAAAATGAAAAGGTGAATATTGTTGCAGGTGTAACCGCAGACTTAACTAAGGAAGGCTACCATGCCGGGAAACTTGTGAAAGAGGTAGCTGAGCGTTGTGGCGGCGGTGGGGGAGGCCGTCCAGATATGGCACAAGCAGGTGGGAAGCAACCCGAAAAGCTAGATGAAGCATTAAAATATGTTTACGAATGGGTTAAATCCATTTCCTAAATGTGTTTACGTATTGTACAATGGAAATAGAAAAGCGTGTATAGACCATTTCACACGTAGGATAGGAAAACTTTTCAGCAAGAGGTATAAGCGATGTCATAGAAAAGTTTAAGTCCCAAGTATAAGTCTACTTAGGCAATTGTCTGCGGTAAAGCTTGGCATTAGCCAAGTATTCTTTAAACGCTAAAGAGAGGTGTCAAGATGAGCTCAATGGACAAAACAGTAAAATTTAATTTTCATGATGACTCGATGGATGCCAATGTCAAACATGTGTTGCTGACGGTTTATGACGCGTTGCAGGAAAAAGGATACAATCCAATTAACCAGATTGTTGGGTATCTACTTTCAGGGGATCCTGCCTACATCCCTCGTCATAACGATGCAAGAAGCATGATTCGCAAACTCGAGCGGGATGAGTTAATTGAAGAACTCGTTAAATCATATTTGAATCAACATCAAGAAAGAGAACGGTAATCTCGGGTTTATGCGAATATTAGGACTTGATGTTGGGACAAAAACGATTGGAATTGCTGTAAGTGATGCATTAGGCTGGACGGCCCAAGGACTAGAAACCTATAAAAGAAAAAAACAGCTTAATGAGGATCTTTCTTATCTCAGTGATCTGGTTAGCAAGTATGAGGTTACAAAAGTCTGTGTAGGTTTCCCGAAAAATATGAACGGTACGATTGGCCCTAGTGGAGAAATGTGTCAAGAATTTGCCAAGGAAATCGAGGAAACATTAAACGTACCTACGGTTTTGTGGGATGAACGGTTAACGACAGCTGCAGCGCAAAGAATGCTTATTGATGCTGATGTTAGCCGGAAAAAGCGTAAAGGGGTCATTGATAAAATGGCTGCTGTCCTCATTTTACAAGGCTTCCTCGATAGTCCGGCAGCACAAAATGACGGAAAGAAGGTGTAACATATGCCAGAAGAAGAAAAAGAGCGTATCATCATTCCAGATGAGAATGGTGAAGAACATCTGTTTGAAGTTTTATTCACATTTGATGTCGATGAAACAGAACATTCCTATATGGTTCTAATTCCAGTTGGAGACGACGGAGAAACAGAAGATGATGAGGAAGTAGAAGTTTTTGCCTTCCGATATGAAGACAAAAGTGAAAAAGAGGATGACATCGAATTGTTCCCAATTGAAACTGATCAAGAATGGGATATGATCGAAGAAATGATCAACACTTTCCAAGCATCAGAAGAAATGTAAAACAACTAAAAAGTGGTAGAGGGTGGCTCCTTTTGAGCCATCCTCTTTTAATGTTTTAATCATGTAAACAGAAAGGTCGCTGTAGTTTCGTAAAAAAGTTCGATTAAACGGTCCCTTAAATCACTAGCAGACTTTAATCGAAAAATTTCACATACCGTACTGTAGATTCGACTAAAATACAAAAAATGTTGAATTTTAGCTGAAAATTTAAGGCGTTATCGTTATAATAGAACAGATGAGAGGAAGGGGGATCATTAGTGCTTCAACCAAATCTAGATCAAGAAACGATACAACGCCGTCATCAGGAAGCCAATATTGTACGAAAAATTGTTTTTATCGTATTTGGCGTTTTAGTACTGGCAATCCTTGGTGTTGGAATCGGTGGTTATGTATATGTACAAGGTGCATTAGAACCGGTTGACCCCGGTAATGAAAAAAGTATTGAAGTTAAAATACCGATTGGAACATCCACAGGTGAAATTGCAAAACGACTTGAAGACAACGGAGTTATCAATAGCGCACTTGTCTTTAAGTATTATGTAAAATATAAAAATGAAAATGACTTCCAGGCTGGTAATTATTCTTTAAACAAGTCTATGGAGATGACAGATATAGTTACTGCTTTAAAGGATGGAAAGGTTTTTAAAGACGCAGAAATCACTGTGCGGATTCCTGAAGGCCTTCGTATCCCGCAAGTTTCAAAAAAGATTGCTGACCAAACCGATTATACAGAAGATGAAATCCTTAAGAAAATGAAGGATGAAAAGTTTATCAAAGCATTAATCTCGAAGTATCCGGTTCTTTCAGAAAAGATATTGGATAAAAAGATCATGTGGCCTCTAGAAGGTTATTTGTTCCCTGCGACGTATGACTTTTATAAAAAAGACCAATCCCTTGAATCGATTATCGAAACGATGGTTAAAAAAATGAACACTGTTGTTGCTAATTATAAGGGAGAAATTCAAGAAAGCGGGTATTCGACACATGAAATATTAACCCTTGCTTCCATTATTGAAGAAGAAGCTAAAAAGAAGGAAGATCGTTTCCTTGTGTCGGGTGTCTTCTATAACCGTTTAGGAAAGGGAATGCCATTACAGTCAGATGTAACGGTAACCTATGCACAACAGGAATCGAAAATTATTGTAACCTACAATGATACTGAAAATGAATCACCTTACAATACGTATACAACTCCAGGCCTCCCGATTGGTCCTATTGCGACACCTGGAAAATCAGCCATTAACGCTGCTGTAAATCCAGAAGGAAATCCGTACTATTATTTCTTTGCACGTCCAAATGGTGAGGTGCTTTATGCGAAAAACTTACAAGAACATAATAAGTACAAGGAAAAATACATCCATGAATGGCGTGAGCTAGCGAAAAAGAATAACGACTAGCCTTTAGAGGGAATGATAATTCGCATTCCCTCTTTTATTATGTTAAAATATATCGGGTTAAGGAGGGCTTCCGTTGATAACAGAAGAACTTAAACAATACTTAGAAGGCTTAATTTCTAAACGTTCACCTGAAGTTGAACAAATGGAAAATGAAGCTGAACAAAATAATGTTCCGATTATGGATTTGATTGGAATGGAAGCTCTATTACAAATAGTAAGAATTCATCAACCTAAAAGAATACTTGAGATTGGTACTGCAATTGGTTATTCAGCTATCCGTATTTCACAAGCTTTAAATGAGAGTCATCTCGTTTCCGTCGAACGAGATAGCGAACGATATACGCAAGCCATCCAAAATATAAGTAAGGTCGGTTTAAATGGTAAGATTTCCGTCTTAGAAGGCGATGCATTGGAAAGAGTGGAATCAATTGAGAAAGAAGGTCCATACGATTTTATTTTTATTGATGCTGCGAAAGGTCAATATGAACGATTCTTTGAAGCGTTTGAGAAGATGCTAGTGCCAGGTGGCGTTATTATTAGTGATAATGTCTTATTTCGAGGATTTGTTTCTAAACGTGATGAAGAGATCGATTCAAGACGCTTTCGGAAACTTACACATAAAATCCGAAACTATAATGAGTTTCTAATGAATCAAACCGACTTTCAGTCAACCATTCTCCCAGTTGGGGATGGAATGGCAATCAGCATCAAAAAAGTCTGAGGTAGAACGTAGAAGAAAGGATAAAGGGGAAGTCCGCATGGCAAAAAAACCAGTTGTAATCGGTGTTGCGGGAGGTTCTGGTTCAGGGAAAACGACAGTCGCTAAAGAGGTTTTTCGTCAGTTCCGAGATCAGTCCATCCTTATTATAGAGCAGGATGCTTATTATAAAGATCAATCTGAGAAATCGATGGAAGAACGATTAAACACGAATTATGATCACCCGCTTGCTTTTGATAACGATTTATTAATTCGGCATATTGAAGGACTACGAAATAACGAATCAATTGAAAAGCCTGTATATAACTATACAGCGCATACAAGAAGTGATAAAATAATTCCAATTGACCCAAAAGATGTTATCATATTAGAAGGTATTCTAATCCTTGAAGACGAACGACTACGTGATCTCATGGATATTAAGTTATTTGTAGATACTGATGCAGATTTACGTATTATCCGGAGAATGTTACGTGATATAAATGAAAGAGGACGTTCAATCGATTCTGTTATCGATCAATACACCTCTGTCGTTCGTCCGATGCACAATCAATTTATTGAACCGACGAAAAGATATGCGGATATTATTATTCCAGAAGGCGGACAGAATCACGTAGCAATCGACCTTATGGTAACAAAGATTCGGACAATCCTCGAATCTAAAGAGATCTTAAAATTCTAACAATGTTTTATTAATACGTCTTTATCTATGAAGCATATACTAGTCGGAAACGAGAAGGTTTTTGGAGGAGTGAGTAGCGATGGCAGAAGAAAAAAAACACTATATGACTTTAGAAGGTAAGAAAAAATTAGAGAGTGAACTTGAATACTTAAAAACAGAAAAACGAAAAGAAGTTGTTGAGCGTATTAAAGTAGCGCGGGGCTTTGGGGATCTCTCCGAGAATTCCGAATATGATGCAGCAAAGGATGAACAAGCCTTCGTAGAAGCACGTATACAACAACTTGAAAAAATGGTACGGAATGCGGAGATTATCGAAGAACAAAATCAAGATCCAAACATTGTTTCCATCGGTAAATCTGTTAAGTTTGTTGAATTACCTGATGGCGAGGAAGAAACATATCAAATTGTGGGAAGTGCAGAAGCAGACCCATTTGAAGGTAAAATTTCGAACGATTCTCCGATGGCGAGAAGTTTACTTGGGCGTACAATCGGTGATGAGGTTTCGGTCCAAACACCGGGTGGCGAAATGAATGTTCGAATCGTAGAGGTTCAATAATCTATAATTATTGATAAGCTGATCAAAGGGGATCAATCCAAAGTGGTTGAAGACTTTTAAGGTCAGCTTTTTTCTCACGTTAAGAAAGTATAAAAATACTTTCTATAGTATAAGCGCAACTAAGGCTCAGCCGGCGCTAAAGGCTTGGCTTTACCAAGTTTTCTTTAATTGCACCGGTTTTAAAAAGATTCGTTTCGGTCAAAATGATAGAAGAGGTGGAATGCATGCAAAATCCGAAACGAATCTACCACATCTTAATAATGACTGTGATTGGCTTAGGAATCTTAGTGGGACGACTTGCACAGATTCAATTATTCGATACACTTTCCTTTTCAAGCCATGAGGTAAACTTAATTGAAGAAAGTGTTGAGCAAAGGGTACATTCAATCGCAATTGATGATGGGAGAGGTAAGCTTTTCGATCGGTATGGAGAATTATTACATGAACTTCATCAGCCGTCAGTCATTCTATTTCCCTTCTTATATAACGATAATCAGAATTTACATAAACTTAGTCAAGTTCTAGGTATCTCAAGCGAGGAAATAAAATCGAAGCTGAAAAATCGCTCAAAACCTCTCGTTGTCGATTCAGCCAATATTACACCAGAAAAGGTTGATGAAATCAATGATATGGGTATTCCGGGTGCATATGGGCAATTGGTTACTCAGAATCAACCATCTGATTTTGCCGCCCATTTTATCGGAGCGGTCCGGGAAAACCCCGAAATGGTATTGGAACGTTATCCTGAACGGATTGGCAAAGGTTTACTTAGCAACCAAACAAAAATTGGTGTTCTAGGTATTCAAAAAGCATTTGATCCTTTTTTAGTATCAGAAGGGGGATCGGAGCTCATCTATCATGTTCAGCAGTCTGGGCGGCCCTTGTTTGGACTCGATGTGAAGTATACGGCTCCATCCAACCCCTTCTATCCGATCGCTTTAACAACAACGTTGGATCAGAATAAACAACGAATACTCGAACGGGCAATAAATAAGTCCGGAATTAAAGATGGGGGCGCTGTTTTACTAGATGTTGAAACAAGTGATGTACTTGCAATGGTTAGCCGCCCTTTATTTCCGGAATCTGACCCGCTAAAAAAGGGAACTGGAAATCAAATGCTAGCCCCTCAAACTCCAGGGTCTGTTTTTAAAATTTTAACTGCAGCCGCAGCTATTGAACAGAACTTCCAACTAGCTGATCGCCAGTTTAATTGCAATCAAAATGTTTATAAAGATGGTGAAGCTTCTCGGAAGTTAGGGCTATTATCATTTGAAGAAAGCTTTTACCAGAGCTGTAATGTTACATTTGCTACGCTATTAAATGAATTAATAAAAGAAGATCAAGATGCGCTTGAGGATGTTGGTGGAAAGCTCGGCATAACTCAGATCTCAGGTTGGACCGGTTCAGTGTTTCATTACGATCAATTTCAACACTTTCCGGGTGAAAAGAAGAATATCATGTGGAAAGGAAATGGGGATAAACAGGTTACGAAAGCCGTTGCACAAACGGCAATCGGACAATTGAATGTACGATTATCCCCGCTATCCATCGCTAATATGATGGCAACAATAGCAAGGGGTGGTGAGAAGAAACAAGTCCGTGCTGCTCTTTCTGTTCAATACAAAAATGGAGCGACACTAGTAGAATTTGAGGAGCAGAATATCGATGGTTCAACACTATCTCCTTACACGATACAAAGGTTACAATCGCTGTTGGAAGGTGTGGTCAAGGAGCCAAAAGGCACTGGCCATCAAGCATTTTCAAAACTTCCTGTAGAGGTTGCGGGGAAATCTGGGACAGCAGAAAAGGGCGAAACTACCGTTAATAATAAATGGTTCGCGGGTTATTTTCCGGCAGATCACCCTAAATATGCACTTGTTGTCGTTGATTTAAATTCGAAAAGTCAGCAGTCAAAAACGAATCGTGCATTTGCAGAAATCGTAAATGAGCTCTATGAGTATGATAAACAATCTTCAAATGATCAGTAGTTTCATGGGTTTTTTTGCACGACATTCACTTTATGATTTGGAAGCAGTTGTTCTTGCAAATAACGTTCTTTATAAGGCGCAAGGATGAATTCAAACAAATTCTGTTCGGTAACCTCCTGCAGCTCTAGAGAAGTACCATCATGGAGACACACTTGCAATGTTTGAGAATCTTTCTGATACCCAATCGTATGAAACGTTTTCAAATTCCATTCATCTGAATGAAATGTCGTAAAGCGCATAATTTCACCCCTCCTTACTGTTATATTTATCATGTGAATGTAAAATACCTCTTTAACGACAAAACTAGTGCTAATATTACAAAAAAATAATTACAATATTAAAAATCCTCTAAATAGTGAAAATGATAACAGCATGAAAAGCGATGGTAGGAAATTTTTAGTCTTCATCGAATCCTTGTAGAGTGGTAGAATAAATGTAGAAATGGAGGGGGAACGATGAAGAAAGATTTTTCTTTTCAAACAAGACATGAACGGACCCAAAAGAAAAAGCAAAACTTGATATTAAATCTGTTGATTGGGGTTGTGTTTATTGCAATCTTAGCAATTGGGGCTTCCTTGTTATTTAGTGAAGACGAGAAAGCTTCGAACACAGACCCATCAAATGAAAATACAACAACATCAGAGGAAGAACAACAATCAGATGCAAACGACAGTAAAAATAACTCATCTGACAGTGAAACGAAAGAACCTTCAGATGATACGAATAAAGAAAGTGTGAAAGATGAGGAAGATAAGGCTGAGGACGATTCGGATAAGTCTAAGGAAGATGGGCAAGAAGGTACGTATAAATCGGCTGAAGAAGGTGGCCCTGATGCTTCATTGGAACCAGTGGGAACGGTTCAAGAAGGAGAACACGTCTCAAGCTATGATACTGGTTCAGTAGACTGGAAAGAAAAGAAAGAGGCGCTTCAATACGCAACAGGGATTCCAGCGGATCAAATTACCTACTGGAGAATTGAAAACGGTGGATCCCCTCAAAAATCAAAAGGGATTGTCAGCAGACCAGAAGACAAAGCTAATCCATTTGTTGTTATGCTCCAATGGGTTGATGGAGAAGGATGGAAACCAATATCTGTAGAACGTGTACCTGGAGCTGCAGGCAACTAAATAGATGATAGTAAACAGGGATGACTTCCAAAATGCGGGGAGCATCCCTGTTTCTTTATATAGAGCGGAATTTGTTGTCTTTTTAACAGAGATATGATAACGTAGTAGCCGTATTCAATTTAATTCATAGTATAATGATAGGAATAATATAGATTAAAAGGATGTGGCTTAAGTGGGTAGAGAGTTTATTGACCTTTTTAACGAATGGGCAGACTCTTATGATGAAACTGTAAGCGGGAAAGACAACGAATACCACGAAGTTTTTGAGCAATATCAGGACATTCTAAATCGCGTCGCCCAAGAATCATCGGGTACTGTATTAGAGTTTGGTGTAGGAACAGGTAATTTATCGGAACGATTGCTTGAAAATGGTTTAAATGTTATAGGTGTTGAACCTTCTCAAGCTATGAGGGAGAAAGCACAAAGCCGTTTTCCGGATCTATCCCTTTTAAATGGCGACTTTTTAACGTTTCCAACTCTCAAAATACAAGTAGATACAATTGTCAGCACGTATGCCTTTCACCACTTAACTGATAAAGAGAAGGATGAAGCAATCCGTAACTATGGAAAGCTACTCGGTAACAATGGTAAAATTGTATTTGCGGACACCGTTTATGAACATGAACAAGGTAAACGAGAGATTCATGATAGAGTGAAGAAGCAGGGTTACAGTAATCTGTTGGAAGACTTACAAAGAGAATACTACACGACAATCGGTGTCTTATCTGAAAGCTTTAATACCCATGGCTTTGAAGTTTCGTATGAACGACTTAATAGGTATGTGTGGTTAATTAAAGCGACCAAAAAAGAGAAGTAAAGGAACGTGAACAATGAAAATTGCTATTATTGGAGCAATGAATGAAGAAGTTGAACTTGTCCTAAATTCAATAGGTGATTATAAGGAAAAGACAATTGCAGGAAGCACATTTTATACAGGAGAATTCGAAGGGCAGGAAATCATCCTTCTGAAATCGGGTATTGGTAAAGTGAACGCGGCAATTGCAACTACCCTTTTAAATCAGGTCTATCAGCCAGACTATGTCATAAACACTGGATCAGCAGGTGGTTTTCATCCCGATTTAAATGTAGGAGATGTCGTAATTTCAACTGAAATTCGTCATCATGATGTCGATGTGACGGCGTTTGGTTATGAATATGGGCAAGTCCCCCAACTTCCGGCGCATTATCAACCTGACGAAATGCTCGTTCGAACAGCCGAGGAATGTGCGAAGGATGTCACCGAAATGCAGGTAGTAAAAGGCATGATCGCTTCGGGTGATTCTTTTATGAATAACGCGGAGCGAGTTGCATTTATTAGGACGAAATTCCCAACGTTATTTGCTGCTGAAATGGAAGCAGCAGCAGTAGGACAGGTTTGTCATCAATTTAAGGTTCCCTTTGTCGTCATTCGTTCGTTATCCGATATTGCGGGGAAAGATGCCCCAATGTCATTTGAACAATTTTTGAAAATTGCAGCCAAAAACTCTGCAGAATTGATACTAAAAATGATTAAGGAGCTGAAGAAGCATGGCTAAAAAAATGAATGTAGAAAGTTTTAACCTCGATCATACGAAAGTACGGGCACCATATGTACGTCTTGTCGGCGTAACTAAGGGTGACAATGGTGATGAAATCTCTAAATATGATATTCGCTTTAAACAACCAAATAAGGAATATATGTTGATGCCCGGTCTTCATTCTCTAGAGCACTTGATGGCCGAAAACATCCGTAACCATCATGAACGTGTCATTGACATTGGACCAATGGGCTGTCAAACCGGATTTTATTTATCGGTATTAAACCATTCAGATTATGATGAGATTTTAGATGTACTTGAAAATACGTTAAATGATGTCCTCAAAGCAGATGAAGTTCCAGCATGTAATGAAGTACAGTGCGGCTGGGCGGCAAACCATAGTCTTGAAGGAGCAAAGGAAATTGCCGCGACAATGCTTGAGAAACGTGGAGAATGGAAAGACGTTTTCGGAGAGGAATAAACAGCATGAGGTATTATAAGAACGTTCAGGAATTGATCGGTCATACACCGCTTGTGGAGATTACCAACTTTGATCTCCCTAATGGTGTAAGGCTTTTTGCGAAACTTGAATTTTATAATCCGGGTGGAAGCATTAAAGATCGACTTGGTAAAGAACTTCTTGAAGAAGCCTTTACAAGTGGAAAATTGAAACCAGGTGGGACAGTGATTGAACCGACAGCTGGTAATACAGGTATCGGACTCGCGCTTGCTGCAGTTAACAAAGGAATAAACGTCACCTTTGTCGTACCTGAACGATTCAGTGAGGAAAAGCAAGAACTGATGCGTGCGTTAGGAGCGACAATTGTTAACACACCAACAGAAAAAGGTATGGTTGGTGCAATTGAAAAAGCGAAGCAACTCGAAAAGGAAACCGAGGGCGCCTATTATCCAGCGCAATTTGCAAACCCTGCTAATCCGAATACGTATTATAAGACGTTAGGACCTGAAATATACAACGCTCTTGATGGAAAAGTCGACATTTTCTTAGCTGGTGCAGGAACTGGTGGTACATTCATGGGTACAGCTCGTTACCTTAAAGAGCAAAACCCTAACGTGAAAACAGTGATTATTGAACCTGAGGGCTCTATTTTAAACGGTGGTGAACCCGGACCACATAAAGCAGAAGGGATCGGCATGGAGTTTTTACCAGATTATATGGATACCGAATACTTTGATGCGATTCATACTGTCACAGATGTGGACTCATTTGATCGGGTGAAGGAAGTTGCTCATAAGGAAGGGTTACTAGTTGGAAGCTCTTCAGGTGCAGCGCTCCATGCTGCTTTAATCGAAGCGGAAAATGCACCTGAAGGTAGTCATATCGTTACGATCTTTGCAGACAGCAGTGAACGATACTTAAGTAAAAAGATCTATCAGGGAGGTATTTAAGATGAAGCGTAAAACAAAAATGATTCACGGTGGCATCGTTGGTGACGAACTCACTGGTGCAGTTACAACACCGATTTATCAAGTAAGTACGTATAAGCAAGAAAGCGTAGGAAACTTCAAAGGGTATGAATACTCACGGACAGGAAACCCGACACGTCATGCACTGGAAGAATTAATCAAAGACCTAGAGGAAGGCGAAGCAGGTTTTGCCTTCGGTTCAGGGATGGCGGCAATCAATTCGATTATGATGATGTTCAACTCTGGGGACCACGTTATTTTTACTGATGATGTATACGGCGGTACGTATCGTCTTGTATCCAAAGTATTGAACCGGATTGGATTAGATTCTACATTTGTAGATACAAGTAATCTTGATAATATTGAATCAGCAATCCAGGACAATACAAAAGCGATTTATGTAGAAACACCAACAAATCCATTATTAAAAGTAACCGACATTGATGGTGCTTCTAAGATAGCCAAGAAGCATGATCTCCTATTAATTGTTGACAATACGTTTAACACACCATACTGGCAAACACCAATCACGCATGGGGCAGATATTGTGTTGCATAGTGCTACAAAATATATCGGAGGGCATAGTGATGTTGTAGCAGGGTTAGCAGTTGTGAATTCTAAAAAGCTTGCGGAAGAGCTGCATTTCATTCAAAACTCCGCTGGAGCTATTCTTGGGCCCCAGGATTCATGGCTCTTGATTCGTGGTATTAAAACGTTGGGACTTCGAATGGAAGCGACCGAGAGCAATACGAAGCAGATCGCTGAATTCCTTGAAGGGCATCCTGCTGTTACTAAAATTTATTATCCTGGGTTACAATCCCATCCAGGTCACGAGCTTGCCAAACGTCAATCTGATGGATTTGGAGGGATGATTTCGTTCGATGTCGGCAGTGTAGAACGTGCCGACCAAGTCCTGAGCAAGATCCGTTATTTCACTCTAGCAGAAAGCCTCGGTGCAGTGGAAAGCCTAATTTCCGCCCCAGCACGTATGACGCATGCATCTATACCAAAGGATCGTCGTAATGAGTTAGGGATTACAGATGGTCTAATTCGAATTTCTGTCGGTATTGAAGATGCAGAAGATCTTATTGAAGACTTGAAACAAGCCTTGGAGGATTAAGGAACGGACCATTTAGAAGTTATATGGAAGAACGGGATAATACATTGGAAACATCCGGTAGTTTGCTAAACTCCTTATTCTCAACCATTATCCGTGTTAAAATGCGGTAAAGGGGTGGGCAAATATGTCAAAAGCAATGATTAATGATTTAAAAATTAAAATTGCGGATTACAAACGATTCAGCTTTATGCTTCTTTCATTAAGTGCCTTTTTATATATCGGTAGCATCATCCCTTTTGAAGGAAAAGAGGGGATGGATCAGATTGTCCTATTAGCGGTCAGCTATTGCTCAATAGGGATTGCACTGTTCTTTTATCGTAAAATTACCATCTGGAAAAAGATAGTAAAGGAAGAATCATAGATTTCTAAGGAGAGGCTTTAACGAGC
Source organism: Pseudalkalibacillus decolorationis (assembly GCF_024609785.1). Taxonomy (GTDB): domain Bacteria; phylum Bacillota; class Bacilli; order Bacillales; family Fictibacillaceae; genus Pseudalkalibacillus; species Pseudalkalibacillus decolorationis. The sequence goes on along the minus strand of NZ_JANHJQ010000001.1, from coordinate 198,343 downwards.
GTCTCTTTTCTTTTGCACTTATGTTATGAAAAAATTTCTGAATAGGTAAAAACCCCATTTTCAGAAAAAATCAACTAATTTAACAGTTTGGGGTTTACATTTGAGATGATTGTGGATATAATTAGCATCGAAGGTTAATAATAACATAAGGAGGTCGAACAAAATGATGAAATTCATTCAACTAAAATCCAACCAACAACTAAATCAAATATGTAGTTCGGCCGTCAATGAGACTGCGTTTTAACCGATTTAACTAAACCTGTTAAAAACGCCACAGGCCGACGACTGCCTGTGGCTTTCTTATGCCTAAATCTAGATATAATTCTTAGTTAGGTGTTAACGCCATGGGTAGGTAAGTGTGCCCGTGGCGTTTTTATTATGGATGAAATTGAAAGGAGGAAGACGAATGATAAAACTTTTTCAGGAAACAAAACGTTGGCAAAAGCTGGAAGTACCCCACAAATAATCATCATAGAAAGGAGGGTTTCCACTATGATGCCGATGCACTTATTTATTTTAACAATCGTCAAAAATGTTTTCAAAAGCGAGATGACATACGAAAAGCTCGAACAAAAACAACAAGTTGAGCAATTCTATAATGATTCACGTGATAAAGCATTTTATTACATGCACATGATGTAACCACAACTCTTACGAAGGAAGGTAGAAGAAAATGATAAGAGGTTTTTCAGGAAAAGTATTTCTTGATTGGATGGTAACGGAGAAAGATACGACCTGAAAGGAAGTTAAGATAAAAAGAGGTGATTCAATATGATGCCATTTCACATATTCATTCTGGCTGTTTTTAAAAAGGTCCGTTCCAATCGCGATGCTCTATCGGTCGAAAACGATCAGCGCGTCCGCAAGCTAATGGATGAGGCACACGATAAATCAGCACAGTATTTAAATTTATTTTAAGAATAAAGACGTTTAATTTCGTTAAATAAAAGCAAACGGGGACGCCACCGTTTGCTTTTATTGAAGGATAAGAAAGTAATCGATTTACTTTCTTAATAATTGAGCTAAATAATTTGGACTGTTTCATCATCAAATAGAATGTTGCACAATTGAATAAAAAACAACCAGTTTAGAAAAGATTGAACTTTATCTCGAATGATGGACACCTATCAGAAAGTCCATTATTCGGGATTTTCTATAATTGACTATTTATCAGAACTAATTGTAAAGGATTAAAACATATACGACTTATCAATAACAAATATTAATTCATCCACCTTTTTTATATGTTCCAGGTGTTACCTGATATTTCTTTTTGAACACTCTTATAAAATAGCTGTATTCTATTCCAACTCTTGCGGCTACTTCTTGTATAGGCATTTCTGGATTTTCTTCGAGTAAAAAAACGGCTTTCTCAAAGCGGAAAGATTCTAAATAATCACGGGGTGTTTGACCGTAAATTCTTCGGAAGAGCCTTGTAAAATGCTGCGGTGTATACCCCGCGATACTGGATAAGTTAGAAATTTGCAATTGTTCTGCATAGTGCTCTTGAATTAATTCCACAACCTTTTGGATATTTTCATTTGCAAAAATGTTTCCAGCTTTTTTTGTCTGTTCGGGTTTCGATTTTGTCAACTTTCGCAAATTCAAAAGAAAGGTATACAAGTTGGATGATGCTGCCCATTGTGCATCCGAACCATTAAAATTGACAATATTCCAAATCCTTTCAATATATTCCCATGCTGTTGAAAAAGACCTTACCTGAAAGACCTTTGGCTTATTGAATTGAAGTGAGTCTAAGAGCGATTTTGAAGCAGCCCCCCCAAACCCGACATATCCAAGTGTCCACGGTTTTTTTGAAGCAGGAAAATATTCGTGGGGGATACCAGCCGGGATGACGATGGCTTCCCCGGCACCCAATTCAAATTCTTCCATTCCAAATAATCGAAACACACCTTTTCCACTACTAGATAAAAAGACCTGGTGAACTGAGAACCCTACCGATCTGTTTACATAGGTTTGGTTGTGAGATCCAATAGAATATAAAAAAATCGGAATGGACTGATCTTCATCCGGTGTATTGAGAAAAAGGGTTTGATGCATTTCTTCACCCCGCGAAATGTTCTAAATCTCCTATTGATAAGTTATTTTTATCCTACTATATTCCGAATCTTTTATCTATTATAAAAATAGCAAGACAACTCAGGTCCAATTGTAAGCCATAATAGGAGGAAAAAATCATGACAATGAAAATCGGTTTTATTGGAACAGGCGGGATTGCAAAAGCTCATTTGAATAATTTGGCGACCATCGAGGGTGCTGAGGTCACCGCTTTCTGTGATATTGACTTGACAAGAGCGGAGAAAGAGGCACAACAATGGACAGAGGCGAAAGCATATACGGATGTTGATGAAATGCTTGATGACACCACGTTGGATGCGGTGTACATTTGCGTTCCGCCTATGGCACATGGAGCACCCGAAAATGCGGTTATCGAAAGGGGAATTCCATTCCTTGTTGAAAAACCGTTGGCCATTGACAAAAGAAAACCAAATGAAATTGTTAAGAAAATTGAATCCAAAAAGCTCATTACATCTGTCGGGTATCATTGGAGATACCTTGAAGGTGTCCAAAGAGCATCGTCTTTACTTTCCGATCGAAAAAGCGGAATGGCGCTTGGTTATTGGATGGGAGGAATGCCGATGGTACCGTGGTGGAGAAAAAAAGATGGATCCGGTGGCCAATTTATTGAACAAACGACACACATTGTGGATCTGTTAAGGTACCTATGCGGTGAAGTCGACGAAGTGTATACAGCTTGCAGCCAACGGGTTATGCATGAAAAAGTGGAAGGGACAACTGTGTATGATGTGGGAACGGTGACAATGAAGCTCAATAACGGGATGGTTGCAACGATTTCAAATACATGTTTGTCGCCTGTAGGTCATAAAGTTGGACTTGATATTTATACTGATCTAGGAGTGTTGGAAATTTCAAGCGCTGGACTGAAGGAAATAGGTCCGAATCTGATTTCGGAGTATAAGGAATTGAAAAATCCTTATTTTGTAGAGGATGAAGTATTTATTAACGCAGTTCGTACCGGGGATCCAACGAATATATTATCAGACTACAAGGATTCGGTAAAAACACATGAAATAACAATTGCCGCTAACGAATCAGCCGAAACTGGAAAATCTGTATCTTTAAAGGAGATGTCACGACTATGAAATATTCACTATGCATAGGAGCCTATCCCGATAAGGATATTCTTTATCACCTTGAAAAAGTAAAAGAACATGGGTTTCACGGATTGGAATACTATGGATGGGAACAGCTTGACGTCGATATTGTTGCAAAGGAACAAGAGCGTATCGGGGTGGGCATCATTGCAACTTGTACCCGATATTTCAACCTTGTTGATTCAAGCAAAAGAGAGGAATATTTACAAGGTTTGAAAGAGACTATAGATGCATGTGATAAACTGGGAACAAAATCAATCATAACACAAACAGGAAATGTAATTGAAAATGTCCCTCGTGAAGTACAACAGCAAGCGATGGTGGAAACATTAAAACAGTGTGCCTTCCTTTGTGAAGAAGCTGGGGTGACCTTAGAAGTCGAACCATTGAACGGGCTTGTGGACCACAAAGGCCATTTCATTCAGTACTCCGATGAAGCTGTTTCGATCATCGATCAAGTCGGCAGTCCGAATGTAAGACTAGTATTTGATGTCTATCATCAACAAATTACAGAAGGAAATGTCATACGTAATGCAACGAATTACAAAGATCGGATCAGTCACTATCATATTGCCGATAACCCGGGAAGAAAACAACCAGGGACTGGTGAACTGAATTATGTAAACATCCTCAGATCGATTAAGGAAGCGGGTTTCGACGGTTATGTCGGTCTCGAATGTGGTTATACGATTGATACCGATATCGCATTAAATGAATTTAAGAAAAATATATTACAGAAAGTAGAACTACCTGGAGTAGAAGTAAGTAGGTAAGTAAGTAGCTGGCCATCACTACTGATTTCAATTTTTAAAATAGGTACAGACACAACCAAGCCCATTCCTTCATAGGATTAAGTATGTGTGATAGTTGCCAATGGAGGTGATGGTGTGTCGAGTATTATCGCAGCACTGGCTTACTTTTTTAAAGAATTGATGTTCTTTGTTTCCTACGTAAAGAACAATGCTTTCCCACAACCCCTTTCATCAGAAGAAGAAAAAAGATACTTAAAGGAAATGGCTGAAGGTAGTCAGGAGGCAAGAAATCGATTAATTGAACATAACTTAAGACTCGTCGCCCATATTTGTAAGAAATTCGAAAATACAGGTGAGGACAACGAGGATTTAATTTCCATTGGAACAATTGGGTTAATAAAAGCGATTGAAAGCTACTCGAGAGGAAAGGGAACGAAGCTTGCAACCTATGCTGCTAGATGTATCGAAAATGAAATTCTAATGCACCTACGAGCAATCAAGAAAACGAAGAAGGACGTCTCCTTACAAGACCCGATCGGTACAGATAAAGAAGGGAACGAGATTTCCTTGATTGACGTATTAAAAGCCGACCTAGATGACATTGTCGATACAATCCAATTAAAAATGGAAAAGAAACAGATTTACGAGCATATCCACATCCTTGATGAGAGGGAAAAAGAGGTCGTCGTCGGTCGGTTCGGCCTCGATATGGAAAAAGAACGGACCCAAAGGGAGATCGCTAAAGACCTTGGTATATCAAGAAGCTATGTCTCCCGAATCGAAAAACGGGCACTGATGAAATTGTTCCATGAGTTCTATCGACAAAGACAAGATAAAGAAAAGGGAAGATAGGGTAATGGGCAGCTCACGGCAACTATGGCGTGGGCTGTTCAATTTATTAATGATTAATATCAATGCTAAATACAACACACCTATTGTATTGAATACTGCACCTCTCACTTGGTGATAATGAGATTAACTTCTAATGGGTCGGGTGAGATGATGTCATTGATAAAACTACTTAGAAAAGGCAATAAATCATCAGGTATAGCAGCCGCTGGGAATACAATCTTAGCGATAATAAAAGGTATTGCAGCAGGAATTAGTGGAAGTGGAACGATGCTTGCCACTACACTGCATTCCGCTGCTGATGCAACAAACCAAGGATTCGTCTTTTTTGGGAGCGCACTTGCTGAAAAAGAACCTACCAAACGTTTTCCCACGGGCTTTGGTAGGGTTGTAAACCTTTTTGTTCTAGTTGCTGTGGTTGTCGTTTCGATTATGGCGTATGAAACGATTATCAAGGGTTGGGAGCTAATTATGCACCCTAAACCATCCTCAAATATATGGTTGAACGTGGGTATTCTGCTTATTGCGATTATCATTGATGGATACGTACTTATTAAAGCTTCCAAAGAGATTATTAAGGAAACACGAACGGAAGCAAGCGGATTGGGTATATTTAAGGGTGCTATGAAAGCTGTCTCACTTGCTGCCCCGCCAACCAGATTGGTTTTTTATGAGGATATCATTGCAACATTCGGTGCTTTCCTTGCGCTCGTATCGGTTGTGTTGTCTTACTTAACAGGGTTCTACCTCTTGGATGGAGTTGGGACGTTGTTAATTGGGTTATTATTAATAGGTATAGCATTGAAAATTGGATATGAAAACACGATTGGACTGATTGGTGTGACAGCTCCCAAGGTCGTTGTTGATCGTGTCGCTGACATGATACTCTCCCATACAGATGTGGTCGATATTTACGATATGCGCGTTCTTCAAGAAGGGAGAAAGTATCACGTTGAGAGTTATATAGAGCTCAGGAAAGGCTTTTCTCTTGCTGATGCTGATGATATAAAGTTCAAAGTAAAGGAAATGTTATTAGAGGACTCAGACATTGGGGATGTCACATTAGGGATATTGGAAACCGATGAGCTGGAAAGCTGGGATAAGGAAAAAAGGAACGAGGTTTAACCCGTTCCTTTTGCTTCGTTTAGCTTTTGAATTTCAAGTTCTTTAATTTGGTGACCGTCGTTTTCGGTAACTGTGAATTGAAATCCGCCTTTTTCAATCATTGTACCCTTTTCGGCTTCCATTTTTTCAGAAAGAACCCACCCGCCAATTGTATCAATATCGGAATTATCAATTTCTGTTCCAAGCATTTCGTTTACTTCGGAAATTAATACTTTAGCATCAACAATGGTTTTGTCTTTACTAACCTTTTGGAACATCGGTTTCTCATCAATATCGAACTCGTCTTGAATTTCACCAACAAGCTCTTCAATAATATCCTCCACCGTTAAAAGACCAGCAGTTCCACCGTATTCATCGACCACAATCGCCATATGACTTCTTGATTTCTGCAATTTCCTTAACAGTTCCTTAATCGGTGCTGTCTCACTTACATGAGCAACAGGGCGGACATATTCCTCTAGCGGTTTATGTTTATCACTAATATAGTCATTAAAGATTTCTTTCACGTTAACGACGCCAAGGATTCTGTCCTTGTCATCATCCGCTACAGGGTATCTGGTGTATTTTTCCTCTTTCATGATTGAAAGGTTTTCATCAAATGAATCTTCTAAAAATAAACACAACATTTCAGTTCGTGGTACCATGATTTCCTTCGCCATTTTCTCATCGAACTCGAATACATTGTTGACGAATTCCATCTCAGCTTGGTTTATCTCACCTTTTTTATAGCTTTCAGACAAAATCATTCGAAGCTCTTCTTCGGAGTGAGCGGCTTCGTGTTCATTAGCAGGAGGTAACCCGAACATTTTTACTAAAATCCGTGCTGCACCATTCAACGTCCAAATAAAAGGAAACATAATTCTATTAAAGAATATTAATGGCTTTGCTAACATTAAGCTAACGGTTTCCGCTTTTTGTATTGCAACAGATTTAGGTGCTAATTCCCCAAGTACGACATGCAAGAAGGTGATCGCTGAAAAAGCAATCGCAAAAGATAAGGTCGTAGCAACGGTTTCTGATAACTCGAAATTCTCAAATACAGGATGTAACAGGTCTTCGACTGTAGGTTCACCAAGCCATCCAAGTCCGAGTGCTGTAATTGTAATCCCTAATTGACACGCAGACAAATAGCCATCAAGGTTTCCAAGTATTTTTTGAACCGCTTTCGCATTTTGGTTTCCTTCATCAGCCAATGTATCAATTTTAGTTTTACGTATCTTTACAATTGCAAATTCTGCTGCTACGAAAAACGCAGTAAGCAGGATGAGTACCGCGACCATAAATAAATTAAATATTTCCATATGGGGGATGACAAATGAACAGAGTCAGCCCCTTACACCTCCTAAGTAATCAAAATCGTAATTGCTTGCATGATTGAAATGGTTTGCTGGTTAATCTTTTGATTTAACCAGCACTTTTGGTCCTCATTGAGGTTTGGATATCGACTGTTTAATTCAATAATTTCGGTTTCAATCTCTTTAAGCTTATCGAGTATCATTTCTACCTTATTAAATACTTCATCTTCACAGAATCGCTCTAATAAAACTTTAATTTCACCTAATGACATATTATTGCTTTTGCAATGTTGAATGATCTGGATGCGCGGTATAGATGACTCTTCATAAATTCGATAATTGGAACCTGTCCGCTCTGCGGTTAGGATTCCGATATTCGTATAATAGTCAATTGTACGTCTTGAGAGGCCTGTTTGTTCTGCTAGTTCACCAATCCGATAGTACTTCCCAAGGGAATCCCTCCCGTCTGTTTGATGATTTCATTATACCTTATTTCTGTTCAAAACCATACAGTTATACGTGACAGTTAGATTACAAATATTGTTAATTAAACAGGAAAAAGAGGAGCTGATCCAATCGTCAGCTCCTCAACTCAAACATGGATGGCTTAAGATTTAATTTTGGCAAGTTCCCCTTTTAAAAACTGCCATCAGGTTCTTGATTGTTTGTTCGGAAAAGTCAAAATGAATTCCAGCAGCTTCATAAACCTCTGGCAATGATTTGGGGTAGAGAATCTAACATCAATTCTGAATTGCCCCAAAATAGGACATGATGGTAAGAAAAAAATGAAAAAGTGCACAATGTTTGTTGATTAAAGTTTGGTTCGTTTCCCCAGTGTTCCTTTGCGATTGGTTTTATCCCAACTCACTTTTTTCATGATAAAACAAACGATACCAATAATCACTACGAAAATTACGCTAATGTAAAATCCGAAACGAACCTCTTTTTCCATTATTGTTCCACTTATACTAGCTATAATTAATAAAATCCCAACAAATGACAATAGTTTATCCCATAATTTTATTTGAATGATTTTGAAGGCGGAAATGATAATAAAAAACCAGTTGTACAAAAGCAATATACCAGCAGCAGTGGTAATATACTCATAAATTTTACCTGGTACTAAAAGTGCAGTAATAACCGAAGCCAATAGCCCAGCAGCACCGAGCCCTAATGAGGGAAGAGGCAAATCTTTATATCTTTTCATCTTCTTTGAAAAAAAGGAAGGGGCATCTCCGTCTTTCGCCAATGTTACTAGAAGATTGGTGACTCCGAATAATGCCGCTGTCATCGTTGAAAAACCAGCTATAATAATGGCGCCGTTAAATACATGGGGAAAGAAGGGTAGATGATAGCCGGATAAAGCAGTAACAAATGGACTTTCCTTGTCCGTAAACGAATCAAGAGGAACCATTATAACGGCGAGTCCTAACGATATTACATAGATGACCATCAGCAAGATTAACATGACCTTCCCAGCCTTAGGAGCATCATCTTTATTTTTGAGCTGCATCGCCAATAGACCGATTACCTCAATACCTCCATAAGCGTAAAAAGCATAGATGAGGGATGACCATAAACCGATAGGACCTTCTGGAAATAATTCTTTTGTGGAATTAGGTAAACCTTGCTGTTCAGCATCTCCATGGATCCACCCGAAAAGTGCGACTCCAGCCAGAATAATAAACATAATAATTGCGGCAGTTTTGATAACCGCAAATATATCTTCCACTTTATCGAATCCCTTTGTTCCCAACAGAACGACAAAGATTGAAAGAACCGCATATCCAGCTGCGAAAATCCATAGGGGGACATTGTGAAACCAAAAACGTGAAAGTATAGAGAGAGCTGTTAATTGACTTCCCATGATAAGAATATTTGAACACCAGTAATTCCAACCGCAGCTAAATCCTGCCCATCTACCATAGGCTTTGTTTGCATAGTAACAAAAGGATCCTTCTTGGGGATCTTCGGCAGTCATTTTTGCTAGTAGGCTAAAAACGATATAAGTTCCAATCGCTGCCAATATAAATGAGAATACAATCGATGGCCCTGTGACCTTTATACCGATGCTTGACCCTAGAAAATAGCCTGTCCCTATTGTGCAACCGATACCCATTAATGATAAATGCCACCATTTCAAATTCCCCTTGCTATTACTCATAAAAATGACCTCCTCACATACGACCAATAAATATATATTGTGCAATTGAAAAGAGTTTATTATGGGAGGTCAGCTCTAAAAGGAAAATACAGAGCAGGAGTAAATCAGTAGAGATATTATGGCTGATTTACCAATTCCGGTGAGCAACCAAATCTTTTAATTGCGTAAGGTCGCTCTTTTCGCGTCTTCTTTCAACTGATTCCACGGGCTGTACGTTGAACCTTCAAATACCTGAAAAGTTGATTCAAGTTCTCTTTTTGCTTATCATGAAGGGAGTTAAAGATCTTGTGATAAATCGCACGGTACAAACGCAAAAAGCAAATTTAAGTGGCTTTGCTCACCAATAAGTGACATGGATTTATAGTTTTTAGTAACTTTGAAAGGATCGGATAAAATGATGAAAGATGTTAGATTAATCGCTTTAGATATGGACGGTACACTTGTAAATCATGATGGCGAAGTATCAGTTGAGAATGAAAAAGCGATTCAACGTGCAAGGGAACAAGGCATTCATGTCATCTTAAGCACTGGGCGCTCCCTTTTTACATGTCGAGACATTTCTGATGCACTTGGCCGTTCTTCTTACATTATCACAGTGAATGGGGGAGAAATTTATGATCATGAATATAACTTAGTTGATAGTACCCCGCTTAATCATGAAATAGTGAAAGCTCTTTGGAAACTGAAAATCGAGCACGATATCAATTTCTGGACGTCTACAACACAAGGCTTATTCAATTCGCAGCGACCATTCAATAAGGAAATTGATACATATAATTGGCTTAAGTTTGGATTTGAAATACAGGATGACGAAGTTCGGCAGGTCGTAATGGACGAATTGTTGAGTAATACTGCACTCGAGATCACGAATTCTAGTCCAACCAATATCGAAATCAATCCAGCGGGTGTGAATAAGGCAGCAGCTCTGCTTAAAGTATGTAAGTGGTTGAATCTATCTATGGATCACGTGATGGCAGTAGGCGATAGCTTAAATGATCTCGCGATGATTCGTGAGGCAGGAATTGGTGTTGCAATGGGGAATGCACAAGAAGTTGTGAGGGAAGAAGCTGATTGGGTAACTGAAAATAATACAAATCATGGGGTTGCGAAGGCGATTGATCAGGTTCTCTCTTGTAAATAGAGAACTTAAAACAAACCATACTTAATTGGTAATAATTATAACATGAAAATCATTTTCGAAAAAAGAAGATTAATGATTAGGCAAAAGTGGAAGTATACATAAAAGGAGCGTTAAGAAAGGGTGAATTACGATGGCAGATATCCTTTTTCCTGCAGTATTGCTCATAATGCTTGTGTATTTCATGTACGCGTGTGCATACGACTAAAGAGAACGTGGTGATTCGTCACCCGTTCTTTTTTATTTTTACACAATTTCTTGGTTCTTTTTCGAATTTTCTTTATAATGGAAGTATTACATATTCGATAGGAGGCTATTTATGAAGTTAACGAAGTTATCACAATCATGGGACCTGGAAAACATTTTTGCTGGTGGTAGCGATTCTGAAGAATTAAAGGCATATATGAAATCCATTGAAGAAGATTTAGAGACGGTTAAGGATCGTGTGCAAAACTGTAACCCGGAGAGTCATCAGCAGCTGACAGTGGCAGTTGAGGAAATTAGTCAACTATCTGCAAAGCTTCATGAGACCGGAGCATTTGTAGGGTGTCTAGTGGCCCAAGACGTAAAAGACAAAGATGCTCTAGCACTACGTGCAAAAATTGAACAAATCAGTGCAAAATATCAATCTGTTTGGACGCGTTTTGAAGAGAAGTTAGCTCAGGTAACCGATAATGATTGGAAGACCTTATTACAACACGATGGTCTATATCCGTATTCATTTGTATTAAATGAGCGACGGACAAATGCGGTTGAAAAGCTTTCATATGATCAAGAGTCACTCATTAATGATCTTGCAGTAGATGGCTATCATGCTTGGTCCAACCTATACGATTTGGTAGTCGGGAAGATGAGCATTCCGTTTGAAGAAGACGGTGAGGTTAAAGAGTTGTCTGTAGGGCAATTGGACAATAAGCTATCCAGTATCGACCATGAAGTTCGACATAAAGCTTTTGAAAGCTATCAAAAGGCTTGGGAAGAGCAAGAAGATTTCTGTGCAGAAGCATTGAATCATCTCGCTGGATTCAGACTTAATACGTATGAACATCGTGACTGGTCATCTGTACTTAAGGAACCCCTCTCCATCAACCGAATGTCGCAAGAAACACTAGATACGATGTGGAATGTGATCGTTCAGCATAAGAAAACATTTGTGAAGTACCTTGAGCGGAAGGCAGATATGCTCGGTTTAGAAAAACTCGGGTGGACAGATGTCGAGGCACCTGTAGGAAATACAGATACCAAATTATCTTACGATGAAGCAGCGAACTTTATCATCGATCAATTTAAACAATTTAATCCGAAAATGAGTGAGTTTTCGAAGATGGCGTTTGAAAAATCATGGATTGAGGCAGAGGATCGTTCTGGTAAGCGACCTGGTGGATTCTGCACAAGCTTCCCGAATTCTAAAGAAACCCGAATCTTTATGACCTATTCAGGGTCTCCAAGCAACGTTTCTACACTTGCCCACGAGCTTGGTCATGCTTACCACCAGCATGTTATGGATGAACTTCCATATTTAAATCAGAACTATGCGATGAATGTAGCAGAAACAGCGTCCACTTATGCAGAAATGCTTGTTTCGGATGCAGCTGTTGAAAACGCAAGCTCTGAAGAGGAACGGGTCGTCCTACTTGAAGATAAAATACAACGGTCAATCGCCTTCTTCATGAATATCCATGCGCGTTTCTTATTTGAAACACGATTCTATGAGGAACGAAAAAAGGGTCAAGTCTCAGTCTTACGATTAAAAGAACTGATGGAAGACGCTCAGAAAGAAGCCCACTGTGATGCACTAGGAGAGTACCATCCTTACTTCTGGTCTTCTAAGCTACACTTCTATATTACGGATGTTCCATTTTACAATTTCCCGTACACATTCGGTTATCTGTTTAGTGCAGGGATCTATGCTAAAGCAAAGGAACAAGGTACGGCCTTTGAGGAAAAATATATTGCCTTACTTAAGGATACAGGGTCAATGTCAGTAGAGGAACTCGCTGAAAAACATCTTGGGGAAGATCTGACTAAACCACATTTTTGGAAGCAGGCGATCCAATTGTCTGTTCAGGATGTGGAAGAATTCTTATCGATAACCAAATAACGTGTTTAAAAGAGTCGCTAAATAATAAAATGCGAATCACATAAGAAAAGCGCAAGCGCCCGGCTTAGCCACGAAGGTCACTGGAAGACCGACGAGGAGGCTGTTGCCGCCGCAGGAGGACTGAAGTGATCCAAGTGGCTGGGCGCTGGAGCTAGACATCACTTCTATGCCTACAAAATTTTATACTTTCTTAACGTGTAAATAAAGGGAGTTGTTCATTGAACAACTCCCTTTATTATGATTAAATTATAGATCAGTTATTGCTTTTTCACTCGAACCGTGCTAATCATCAGAAATGAAAGAATTAGGACAAGGAACATAAGGACGAATCCCGGTAGTAGATTGGTTGTAAAGTAGGTGAGTGCCAGTATACAACCTGCAACTGTTATTGGCACCCCTGTGAAATGACCGTTAAATTCAGTAATGTTGAATCGTGCCAATCTGATTGCACCACAAATGATATAAATGAGAACAAAAACGATTCCAGGAATACCAAATTCATATAAACTCGCTTGATATATTAAAAAGGCTGGTGCAATTCCAAATGAAATTAGGTCACACAATGAGTCAAGCTGTTTACCGAATTCAGATTCAATTTGTAGCTTTCTGGCGACCATACCGTCAAACCGGTCAAACAATGCACATAGAAAGATAAACCAGAAACTTAGTTCCAGCTGTCCCTTAACGATAAAAAAGAGTGCAACTGCCCCGAGAGTAAGGTTTATTAAGGTTAGAATATTTGCAGTTTGACTTCTAAAACGTTTTAATGATTGGTCAAACCTCTCTAAAAAATACATGATTAGGTCACTCCCTACTGGTTTCTCCGTAAAGAAAGCCCAATTTATTAAGAAGTATAACTTTTTACGATTAAACCTATTATATGCCACATTTAGGGAATAAGAAAGAGTTTTTTAGATTCATTTGACCTTGAAATTAAAAAGACAGGGACAACTTCCTATCAAGAGCAGTGATGAAAGTACCTCAGATAAGAAGTCATTCCTGTCGTATTTGGCGCTTGCGCTTTTCTTACACGTTAAGAAAGTATAAAAATACTTTCTATAGTATAAGCGCAACTACGGCGATCACCTGCGCTAAGGCTTGGCGCTAGCCGAGTTTTCTTTAATCAGATGAGTCTTTTTTCATGTCTTCACCATTTGTTTGTAAGTCGTCTTTAATAGTACGATCAGATAGGGGTACACCTGTCCGATAGGCAGCCCTTGAAATCATGTGACCACTTACAGGTGCTGTTAGAAGTACAAATAAAATTCCAAGTATTAACTTTCCGCTGACCATATCATCTTCAAAAAGGAAAAAGAGGAAAGCAGCTAACATAACACCTGATACACCAAGTGTTGCGCTCTTTGAAGCAGCGTGCAACCTTGAGTAAACATCAGGAAAACGTAAGATGCCGATTGAACTTGAAAAAACAAAAAATGTGCCAGCTAAAAGGAGTACACTAATCACGACTTCGGTCAATGATGACCCCCCTCTCTAAGAATTTTGCAATGGCTACTGTTGCAATGAACGTTAATATTCCAATAAGCAAAATAATATCATTAAACATGCTTGTATTGAGATAAATCGCAAGAATACCAGTCATTGATATAAGATTAATACCAATTGTATCAATTGCAACGGCACGGTCCGGGTTGGATGGCCCTTTAATTGCTCGATAAAGCAACATTACAATCGATATTGAATTGACAATTAGACAAAGCCAAGTCACAGTCTCCAACAATGTACTCATCGGGTCACATCCTTTATTGCTTTTTCAAATGTATCTTTGATCTGGTTAATGGTTTCATCAATATCAGGAACGTCCATCGCATGGATATAAATAAATCGATTATCTGCTGAAACGTCAACTGATAATGTGCCCGGTGTTAATGTAATTAAATTAGCTAGTAATGTAATTTCCCAATTGGATTTCAGTTCGGTCGGGATCGCGATAATTCCGGGCTGCATATCCATCTTCGGCTTATAAACCATTTTCAGTACGTCGATATTTGCAATGAGAAGTTCTTTTATAAAGAGTAGAATTAGTCTCCATATTGCGATCACATAATGGAAATAGAACTTATCCGGAATAAACCGATTAAGTAGAAGTAATAGGAATATCCCAATCACAAACCCAACTAAAAAGCTAACAAAGGTATACGATTCTGATAGAAACATCCAAATTAGTCCAATAGCAAGGTTGATCAATAGTTGAAATGCCATTTTGATCTACTCCTTTAATACCGCGTCAACATATCCAGATGGATTCATGAGATCAACGCCGATTTGTTGAATGTGTGGAAGGAACCATTCTGCTCCAACTCCTAATAGAATTGAAAAGAACAACAAGAAAGAAATCGGAAAATAAAGTGGCTTGATGGAACGTTTTTCAGTTGGAAGAGACATGCTTTCGCCCCAAAAGCCTTGAACAAAAATTCGAATGACTGAAATCAGGATTAACAGACTTGCCAATAATCCAATACCAGCGACAATAAAGTTCTCATTTGCGAAGGCACTTTTTAGCAGTAACAGCTTACCGATAAATCCACTGAACGGAGGTATCCCGGCAAGCGTGATACATGCAATGAAAAACAGCCATCCAAGCAATGGGTAATGCTTAATTAGACCACTAATTTTCCTTAGGTCAGACGTTCCTGCAGCAATGGCTATAGCACCGACAAGAAAGAATAATGCGGCTTTGATAATCATATCGTGTATAAGGTAATAGACAGCTCCCGCAACGGATAAGTCGGTAAAGATTCCAATACCCATAACCATAAATCCGATTGCCGGAATAATGTTGTACGCAATAATTAATTTAATATTATTCGTCGAAAGGGCGCCTGCTACACCAAATAGTAATGTAAACCCTGCAAGGAAAATAAAGAAAGTATGTGTATAATCAATGTTTCCAATAAAAATCAGAGTGAATACTCTTAGAATCGAATATATACCAACCTTCGTCAACAGTGCACCAAACAGTGCAGAAATAACGGCTGGCGGCTTTGTGTAGGAGTGCGGCATCCAGAAATAGAGAGGGAATAATGCTCCTTTAGTTGCGAATACAACGAAAAAGAGAATCGCAATCGTCGTTAATATCCCATCTTGATTGACTTGGCCGACACGTTCTGAAAGCTGTGCCATATTGATGGTTCCTGTAACAGAGTATAGGAAGCTTACCGTTGTAACAAAGAGTATGGATGAAAATAAGTTTAATAGAACGTACTTAATCGATTCCCTTAATTGCTCTTTTGTTCCCCCAAGCACAATCATCCCATAGGACGCCATAAGCAATACTTCAAAAAATACAAACAGGTTGAAGATATCGCCTGTTAAAAAAGCCCCGCTCACACCCGCTATTAACATTAAGAAAAAGGTGTAAAAATAGTGTTCCTCCCGACCCTTATCTAGGGAGTTCGGTGCGTAAAAGGCGGATGCAACGGCAATGATATTCGTGGTTACAACAAGTACTATTGACAGGCCGTCACCAACAAGGATGATACCGTATGGAGCCATCCAGCCACCTGTTTCTAAGATGAGAGGCCCATCTTGAAGGATTACATAAGCCATATAACTGCTGACAATTAGGTTTATGATGGTAACAAGTTGTGCACCAACACGGACAACCATCAGTTTTTTTCTCCAAAACACCAAAATAGCGCCCGCAAGAAGTGGTATTAGTATTGGTAAAATGACTAAATTACTCATGATCGTTTCCCCTTAAATGTTCCATGTTATCTGTCTGGTTCGTTTTGTACGCTCGATAAGCTAATACGAGTAAAAAAGATGTAACCCCAAAACTAATAACGATGGAGGTTAAGATTAACGCCTGTGGAAGGGGGTCAACATAATCTTCTATACCTTCCACAAGAATGGGTGGAGCACCTCTATTTAGTTTTCCCATGGTAAGGATGAATAAATGTGCCCCATGAGATAATAAGGCTGTCCCGAAGATGATCTTTAATAATTGACGTTGAAGTAATAAGTACACTCCAGTAGCGAACAGTATACCTGCAAGTATTGACATCAAGATTTCCATATTAGTCTATCTCCTCCTCTTTGCGGAGTCGAATCATTGCGTATATTCCAAGTGCGGCAAGTCCAAGCACTGTAATCTCAAACATCGTATCAAGTCCACGCATGTCTACCAGGATAACATTAACTACGTTATCCCCGCCTCCAAGATGATGGGATTCATCAATAAAATAATGAGCTATCGTTTCAAATCGCTTTGAGCTATGGGATGCAATTGCGACAAGTGTAACGAGAATCCCTACTGAAGCAGAGATTAAAATATTTACCGTCTTTGTACCGGTAGATTGCTTTTTGGTATCAAGTTTTGGCAAATGGTAGAAGCAGAGCAAGAACAGTGCAACAGTCACCGTTTCAACGATTAACTGTGTCAAGGCTAAGTCGGGTGCTCTAAAGAATACAAATAATAGAGATAATCCATAACCGACAACACCGAGTACAAGAATCGCAGCAATTCGATTTTGCATGAATACCGTTGCAATCGCTGCGATAGCCATAACAATTCCAACCATTATTTCTGGCCAGGAAATCGGTGCAACATCTGAAGTAGAAAAGGCAAATCCATCTGTTACTACCAGTGTAATTCCGCCTGAAGCGACAAGAAACAACAAAATGTAAAGGACATAATGTCGGAGTGAACCGGTCATGTACATATTCGTTGTTTTACGCGATAACCGAAGGTGGCCTTCATAAACGGCATCATAGGCTTTATTTGCACTGAGCACACCTGGTAACAGCCGATAAACATGGCTCCATTTCTTTCTTGTCAGATAAAGAAGGGTCCCAAGTACTACTACAGCAAGTGACATTAGTAATGGTGTGTTTATCTCCCCATGCCAGAAAGCGATATGTTCTTCAGGTACGGTTCCAAACACGGCAGCAGTCGCCGGTGCCAAAATAGGTTCATTAATGAGATTTGGTAGCAAGCCAATCACAACAATAAACGTTACTAGCACGATCGGAGACACGAGCATTCCAATTGGTGCCTCGTGTGGTTTGATCTCCAGTGTTTCCTTTGATTTACCCATAAATGTTTGAAAGAAAAAGTACATTGAATATACAAACGTAAAAATACTTCCCAAGACTGCAAGAACTGGAATGATGATGAATAATTGATCTACAAGCGGTGCAGTTGGGCTTATCTGTGTAGCCGTCTTAAAAAACATCTCTTTACTAAGAAAACCATTCAAAAAGGGTAACGGCACTCCTGCCATAGAAAAGGTACCAAATAAGGCGAGTGTTGCTGAAATCGGCATCAAGGTCATTAAACCGCCTAGTTTTCGAATATCCCTTGTCCCTGATTCGTGGTCAACAATACCAGCGATCATAAATAAGCTACCTTTAAATGTTGCATGATTAAAAATATGAAAAATCGCAGCAAAAATCGCTACCTCTGTCCCAAAGCCAATCATTGCCATGATCATTCCAAGTTGACTAATCGTTGAATAGGCGAGAATGGCTTTCAGGTCAGTTTGTCTCACTGCCATGTACGATCCCCAACATAGGGTTAACAAGCCAAATCCAGTCACGAGAATAAAAAATAAGTCTGAACCGCCGAACAGTAGAAACAATCTTGCGGAAAGGTAGATCCCTGCTTTAACCATTGTTGCCGAATGGAGGAACGCACTGACGGGGGTCGGAGCTTCCATGGCATCAGGCAACCATATGTGAAATGGAAACTGAGCTGACTTTGTAAACGCACCTAATAAAATCAGAAGTAATGTTCCTGTGAAGTATGGGCTGTTGATGACGGATTCTTTTGACTCGATCATTTCCCGAATACTAGTTGTATCTGTCATTATGGTCAATAGAATAAGTCCGCCGAGCATTGATAAACCGCCAAAGACGGTAATAATCATGGACTTGAACGCTCCGTAACGGGATCTTTCACGATGATACCAATATCCGATCAGTAAAAAGGAAGAAAGACTTGTGAATTCCCAAAATAAATAAAGAACGAAAACATTGTCTGAGAGCACAACACCGAGCATGGCTCCCATAAAAATCATTAAAAAAACGTAGAAGTTATGTAATTTTTCCTTTTTGTTCAAATAATAAATCGAATACAATACAACAAGTGTCCCAATTCCTGTGATTAACAATGTGAATAATAAACTTAGACCATCTAAATAAAAGCTGAGATTCATTCCTATAGAAGGGATCCAATTTATAATTAAGTGGATATTATTTCCGCCTGATATATTTGGAATTTGTAAAAGAAAATATAGGAATAGTAAGATTGGAATCGGGAGAACAAGCCACCCAGTATGAATAGTCCGTTTATATCGAAATAAAAACGGCACCAAACAGGCCGCTATAAAAGGAGCGAGTATTGAAAAGAACAACATAATTGACATCCTCCTATCACTATAATCTGTATCAAATTATGTATAAGACCACTCCCATTGTAATCAAAAAAACTTTCCGGAATCAACTTTTTACCGTCAAAAGACCTTAAAAATTTATTATGGTACCAATAATTGGTTGGTATTCCAGTAAACCTATAACAAAACTTGGCTAGCGCCAAGCCTTAGCGCAGGTGATCGCCGTAGTCCCTAAAGGCCCTTTCTTAACGTGTAAAAAAAGAACCAACCGTTTGGGTTGGTTCTTTACAAATGAGTTGTAATTAATTTCATAGATAAGTGCCGCCGATCAATTTCTTGTTTAATTAATAAAATAAAGTCATGACTAAGTTTCAATTCTCTTGCCTTATGATAAGATTCAATTAACAATTCGTCAGATAAGTTTTCCATAGAGTATACCGAAATCGGTATTTGCACCTCCCGACTAAATTTTCTAGCATATTTATTTTCAGTCCGCATATTCTTATATGTTATGATGTAAGCCTAGCTTACCATGAAATGGAATAGAGAACAATCGTTCTGTTATCCACATAAACCCGTGGATAACTTGTGGGTAAATTGTTTACAAAGTAATTTATAGGTTTGTTTTCATGAGTGTATAATGTGAGTAAAGTTATCCACAGAACAACGTACAATCGAAAATTGTCGAAAACTTTTTCGATTGTTCCGAAAACTTCTATTATTATCGAACTTTGAAAATTATTGGTACAATAAAGGTTGAGTATAAAGAATTGTATATATTGAGGTGTTACAGTTGATTAAACGGTTTTTGCCAAACGAGCATGTTCCTTCTATCTTTGACATTGATGCCAATGTGCTCCTTGAAAAAGGTATAAAGGGTATTATTACAGATTTAGATAACACATTAGTGGAATGGGATCGTCCTGAAGCGACTCCGGAATTAATTAAATGGTTCGCAATGCTGAAAGAGAAAGGGCTTCATGTTACCATCGTTTCAAATAATAATGAACACCGTGTTCGTAGCTTTTCCTATCCGCTCAATATTCCGTTTATATATCGTGCTAGAAAGCCGATGACGAAGGCATTTAAACGCGCTGCGAAAAATATGGAATTGCAACACAATCAAGTTGTGGTTATCGGTGACCAAATTTTCACAGATGTTCTCGGTGGTAATCGTCTAGGATTGTATACAATTCTTGTTGTTCCAGTTGCGAAAAGTGATGGGATGGCAACGAAGTTAAATAGATATATGGAACGACATCTATTAGAATGGATGAAACGAAAAGGGTTAATTAACTGGGAGGAATGACAGTGAGTGATAAACTAATTTGTGAAGGGTGCGGCATCCCAATCCAGACAGAAAAAAGGAACGACCTTGGGTTTGCACCGCCTTCAGCTATAACCCGTGATCACATTATTTGTCAACGGTGTTTTCGACTTAAACATTATAATGAAGTACAAGATGTGTCGTTAACAGATGATGATTACAGAAAAATATTGTCCGGGATCGGTTCACAGGATGCACTCGTGGTAATGATCGTGGACATTTTTGATTTTAGTGGTAGTTGGTTATCGGGAATCCATCGTTATGTAGGAAAAAACCCTATTTTATTAGTTGGTAACAAAATGGATTTACTTCCCAAATCGGTAAATTCCAATAGGATAAAACATTGGATGAAGCATGAGGCAAGTCAACTGGGGGTCAAGCCAGTTGATGTTGAATTGATGAGTGCCGAGAAACATCATGGTATCAGTGTGGTTGCTGAAACCATTGAACACTACCGCAATGGTAGGGATGTTTACATAGTTGGGGCAACAAATGTTGGGAAGTCAACATTTATTAATGAATTGCTTAAAGAGTATAGTGAAGAAGCGACAGCATTTATTACGACTTCACAGTATCCTGGGACAACACTGGATTTAATTGAGATTCCTCTTGATGGAACAAGTATGCTTTATGATACTCCTGGCATTATTAATCCCCATCAGGTTGCACACTATATTAATAAAAAGGACTTAAAGAATGTGTTGCCCAAAAAAGAAGTTAAACCAAAAACATTTCAGTTGAATGATCAACAAACGTTGTTTTTTGCAGGGTTAGGCCGATTAGATTATGTTTCTGGACCACGACAATCATTCACCTGTTATTTTACAAACGACCTAAACATTCATCGAACAAAGCTAGAGAAGGCTGATGAATTATATAACAATCAGGCTGGTAAGCTTTTAAAGCCACCGAATGAAGAGGACCTTGGCCAGATCCCTCCAATGAAGCTTCATGAGTTTTCCGTTAAAAACGGCAAGTCCGATATTGTGTTTTCAGGGTTAGGATGGGTGACCATTACTGAACCAAATACTCGTGTGAGAGCATTCGCGCCAAAGGGGGTTGGGGTCTATATTCGCCCATCGCTTATCTAATTTACCGGGACTATACGCAGTAATTGGAGACCCGATTGCACATTCAATGTCCCCGAATATTCATAATGCCTTATTTGAAAATTTAAACATAGACGCCAAATATGAAGCGATTCAAATTGCTAAAGGGCAGTTAAGAGAAGAAATACCTTCATTACTTGGCAGAGGGTGTAGAGGTTTCAATGTAACAATTCCCCATAAAGTGGATATCATTTCTTTATTAGATGAATTGGATCCATTGGCTGAGAGAATTGGGGCTGTTAATACAGTTCTTGTCAACAATCATAAACTGATTGGGTATAATACGGATGGACCTGGTTTCTTAGAGTCGTTAAAGCAATTTGATAAATTGAACATCAATGATGCAAAGGTTTTAATTATAGGATCAGGAGGAGCTGCGAGAGCTATTGTTATGACTCTTGCAATGAATGGGGGAGCGAAACTAACGATTGCGAATCGAACGCTCTCGAAAGCTCAGGAGCTTCTCATGCATAGTAAAACAAGCGGACGGGCCATCACACTAGATGAAGCAGAGTCCTGCCTGGCGCAATATGACGTGATTATCAATACAACTTCGATTGGAATGAGTCCTCAACGAGATAAAACGCCGTTGAAGCTCCAAAATGTGAAAAAAGATGCATATGTATGCGACATAATATACAATCCACTGCAAACTTTATTGTTAGAAGAGGCAAAAGCGAAGGGTTGTTACGTCCAAAATGGAGTACCGATGTTTATCCGACAGGCTGCATTAGCCTTCAAACTTTGGACAGGTCGTAATCCGGATCTTAATCAAATGAATAATATCGTGTACCAAAATATGCTCAAAAAGTAACTCGATAGGATACCATCTAGAATAAGCTTGGAGGAATAAATGATGTTAACTGGGAAGCAAAAACGGTTTTTACGGTCAAAAGCACACCACCTCAACCCGATTTTTCAAGTTGGGAAAGGCGGTACGAACACGAACATGTATAATCAAATAAAAGATACACTAGAAGCAAGGGAACTAATTAAAGTGAGTGTTTTACAAAACTGTGAAGAAGATAGGGACACGGTTGCTGAACTATTATCAAATCGTACGGGTTCTGAGCTTGTACAGGTTATCGGAAATACAATTGTTTTGTATAAGGAATCTGAAAATCAAAAAGCGATCGAGCTTCCTTAGTAAAACAATGAGTGATAACGTGAATCGAATTGGAATACTCGGAGGTACGTTCGATCCCCCTCATATTGGTCATTTAATGGTAGCCAAACAAGCTCTTAACGAATGTTCACTTGATCGTATTTGGTTTATGCCTAGTGCTGAACCACCACATAAATCAGTAGACATCTCCAATAGAGGAGAATCAGTTATATGAATAAAGAGGAAGCACTGGAAATCGTCAAACCTCATCTTACAGAACACAGATATGAGCATACAATAGGGGTAATGAACACGGCAATTGATTTAGCTGAGCGATTTAATGGAGATAAGGATAAAGCAATGCTGGCTGCCGTCTTTCATGATTATGCAAAGTTCCGACCAAAAGATGAAATGGAATCAATCATAATTAGGGAAGAGCTTGGGAAAGACCTTTTAAAGTATGGGAAGGAACTATGGCATGCACCAGTAGGAGCTTATCTTGTTAAGTCGGAAGTAGGGATCACTGATGAAGAAATTCTACAAGCTATTCGTAGTCATACTTCTGGTCGTGTAGGAATGTCACTTCTTGAGAAGATAATCTTTCTTGCTGATTATATTGAACCAAGTCGGCATTTTCCTGGTGTTGATGAGGTGCGAGAGACTTCGGAGCAGAATTTAGATGAGGCGGTTAGACAAGCACTCATGAACACAGTCATCTTTTTGATGAAACAAAACCAATTGATCTATCCAGAAACACTATACACCTATAATGATATTGCAAATGAACAAAGGAGGAACAACTCATGAATACGACAGAACTAGTTGAACAGTCGGTTAAGGCAATGGACGATAAAAGAGCTGAAAACATTGCTGTTTTAGATGTGCGAGGTATTTCTCTCATTGCTGATTATTTTTTAATTTGCCATGGGAACTCAGAAAAACAAGTGGAAGCAATTGCTCGAACGTTGAAAGATGTTGCACTAGAACAAAATATATCTATAAAGCGGTTAGAAGGTCTTGACCATTCCAGATGGGTACTCGTGGATCTTGGAGATGTAATCATTCATGTATTTCATAAGGATGAACGCTCCTATTATAACCTTGAAAAACTTTGGGGCGACGCTCCGAATATAGATGTTACCAAAATGTTATCCTAATGGAGTGACGAAATGAACTACCAATACTTTGCCCTTCTATATGATCAGCTTATGGAGGATGCTCCCTATGACATGTGGATGATTTTTTTTGCGAACGCCATTGACCAATACAGGGATGAAAGCGTGAAAACCGTACTTGATATCGGCTGTGGTACTGGAGAAATCTCAGTGCGTCTTGCAAAGAGAGGCTACAACGTAACAGGGGTCGACTTATCTGAAGAGATGCTCACAATCGCTAAGCAAAAGGCAGAATCTAAGGGTCTGTCTATCCCCTTCTATCAACAGGATATGAGGGAGCTTGAAGGAATAAAGGAACAAGATGCGATTGTAATATTCTGTGATTCATTGAACTATCTTCGAACTCCAGAGGACGTATCAACAACATTTAATTCAATACATCGATTGCTTAAGGAAAGTGGCCTTCTCCTATTTGATGTTCATACTCTTCATAAAATTCACGATGTTTATGGTGATGAAGTATTTACTTATAATTCAAGTGAGATTAGTTATTTATGGGAGTGTAATCAAGGGAATGAGGAAGGGAGCGTCTTTCATGATCTTACCTTTTTCGTACAGGGCAAGGATGATTTATACACTCGTTACGATGAAAGCCACTATCAAAGAACCTACTCAATGCAAACATATACCACGTTGTTAGAGAAAAACGGATTTGAAGTGTTGACGATTACCTCTGACTTTTCTGATCGGGAACCCGTGGAGGACTCAGAGCGGTTGTTTTTTGTTGCTAAAAAAGTTTAAAGAAAACTTGGCAAAGCCAAGCCTTTGGCGCCGGCTGAGCCTTAGTTGCGCTTATACTATAGAAAGTATTTTTATACTTTCTTAACGTGTAATAAAGAAAACTTGGCACTAGCCAAGTTTTCTTTAAACGAACATTCTTTTTAAAGAAAAAAGGATTATCGAAATGAATAGAGAATTACTAGGCAAATCATCTAATATTGTTTAGTGATTTGTTGGTCTACCGCTTCACAATCCTCCTCATACTTTTTGTGCGTCCGTTCGATTACATGGTTAAATAGGGGTCCTAATTCTGCTTCAAATACCTTTAATGCTTCACCTGTTACTCCACCTTTTACACAAACCTTCTTTAACAACGTTGGCAACGTATAGTAATCCTTCTCCAATAACTTACCCATACCAATTAGCATCTCACTAACCAGTTGGGTAGCTTTTTCCTTCGAAATTCTAGTTTCTTCAACAGCACTATCAATGTACGCCTGTAATAAATAACTAAAAAACGCTGGTCCACAGCTTGATAGGTCTGATGCCACCCTAGTAATCGATTGGTCGATTACTACAGGTGTAGAGATTTTGGACATAAGTTTCTTCAACTGTCTCTGTTTATCGGGTAGGCACGATTTCCCAAACGTCAGTAAAGACGCTCCCGAAAGCGCTCTATTCGTAATGCTTGGTATTACTCTTGCAACTGAGCAAGAAACTTGAGCTTCGAGCTGTTCAACTGAAATTGGACTTGTGATAGATACTACCAGTTTGTCACTTGTTAGTTCATTCGATATCCGCTCTAGTAATTCATAATATTCGAGTGGTTTTACACATATAAAGGTAACATCCGCGAATGCAGCAACTTCTGTGGGTGCTCTTGCTATTCTCAGACCTGGATACTGATCCCTTATCGCCTTAGCTTTTTGAGATGTACGATTGATGATCATCATATCGGACGGTCTAACAGCTAATGATTCTATAAAAGCGGAGATTAAAATTGAACCCATATTTCCTGTTCCGATTATACCAATCTTCAATTGTGCTCCCTCCCTTTGACCGTCTTCTATCTTCAAATGTATGAGGTGGTTGTGACAATTATGTATAAAAAGATGTGGGGCAAACATTATAAGTGCGTGTTCAAAAAGGAGGACAAAAAGAGCCGAGAAGTTCGAGGCGTGAAAATCTCGAGGACCAGAACGTATGCTATTAATACGTGAGGACCGGAGAGATCGAACAACGAAGAAATTCGACAGCTATTTTTACCGGACTTTTTGAACAACCTCTATAATGCACTATTCGTTCAGAAAACATCGAACAACCTATAAAAGGAGGTGATTCAAATTTATTGGGAGTCATTAACGAAAAAGGAACGTGTAATGGCTGTGATCATCATTGTATTTTTAATTCTAACGTTGTTTTTCGGTTATACGTATTTTTCAGAAAAGAGTCGTTCTGACATTGCTTTCCCTGAAAGTGAAGTAGGTAATGAACCTGTTATGCAATCAAATAAACCGAAAACGAATGCAAAAGATACCAATAAAACTCAGGAAAAAAAGGTATTAATGATTGATGTCAAAGGAGCGGTTAAGTCTCCTGGTGTGTATCAGATTTCAGGTGGAAAGCGTGTAAACGACATCATTCTGATGGCTGGTGGACTAACAAGTGATGCAGATTCAAACGGTCTTAACCTCGCTCAATTACTCGAGGATGAGATGGTCGTTTATGTTCCAAAAATCGGGGAACAGGCAGTGAAACTAGGAGAGGAATCAGAAGAAGGGAAAGTGAATGTAAATAAGGCAGAAGCGAGTGAGCTTGAAACAATTACCGGTATCGGTCCATCCAAGGCGGAAGCCATCATTCGTTATCGAGAGGAAAATGGTCCGTTTCAGGCCATAGAGGACTTAACAAATGTACCTGGAATAGGGGAAAAGTCGATTGAGCAAATGAAAGAGCAGATTACAATCTCGAATTAGCATTGACGGGTTGAAGATAGAATCGATAAACTAGGAGGAAGAGGGAAGGAGCTAGTGTTATGGAACGGATATCATGGAACCAATATTTTATGGCACAAAGCACACTGCTAGCTATGCGTAGTACGTGCGAACGGTTGAAGGTAGGAGCTACAATAGTAAGAGAAAAACGAATCATTGCTGGAGGTTATAATGGATCTATATCCGGTGGTGTTCATTGCCATGATGAAGGTTGTTACGTAATCGATGGTCATTGTGTACGGACCGTACATGCGGAGATGAATGCATTGTTGCAGTGTTCGAAATTTGGTGTTGCTACTAAGGATTCAGAAATGTACGTTACCCATTTCCCGTGTTTACAGTGCTGTAAGGCTATCATTCAAAGCGGAATAAAGAAAGTGTACTATGCTCAGGATTATAAGAATCACCCGTATGCATTGGAGTTGTTTGACCAGGCTGGGGTTCAGACTGAGTTAGTATTGCTCGAGGATCGCTATGATTTAACCTCAAAGCACACGAATGATACGAGATGAATCAGATACATATCTTTGTAATTACTGCCATCATTGCGATTACCATGACGAGTGATCGCTGGTGGCTTTTTTTATTCCTCCTCGTATTTCTCCTTTTTTGTAGAAAACAAATGACTATTCCTCTCATGGTGTGTATAGGTTTAACGTATATATTCTTTACGTTTTATTACCCTTATTATAAAGAATTGCATTCGACGTCTCTTTCCCCGCAATCAACCAAGCAAATCGGTTCGATTTCGTCCCTTCCAGTTATTGATGGTGATCGTTTGTCGTTTCGATTCACTTTATCATCAGATGAACAAATCCAATTCAACTATAAAATTCCAAATCAACGTGACCAAGAAGCGTTTAAGAAATTATCCTTAGGGATGGTTTGTAACGTTTCTGGTGTTCTAGAGCAACCGATTCCTGCAAGAAATTTTTACAGCTTCGATTATCAATCGTATCTCCGTTCGTATTATGGTATTCACTGGGTAATACGCCCTAGCAAGTTTACCATTGATCAATGCCAATACCGAGCCAACTTCTTAAACGAGATGCATCGATATCGAAAAAAACAAATGGAGCGGATAAAGAGAGACTTCCCTGAAGAAATTTCTGGAATGATGAACGCCTTGCTTTTCGGTGACCGTGGCGGGATTGAGGAGGAATTGATCGATCAGTATCAGTCGTTAGGCCTCATCCACCTTTTAGCTGTATCAGGTCTCCATGTTGGTACAATCCTCGGTTTGCTTTTTTTTCTTTTAATTCGAATAGGGGTAACCAGAGATCTTGCTTTATGGATATTGCTCAGTATTATTCCATTCTTTATCATTATGACAGGAGCTACTCCATCAGTTCTGCGCTCAGGGTTTATGGCAGCGCTCGTTTGTTTGGTTTCTCTCTCCCGTTACAAAATCTCTCCAATCAACCAGTTGAGTCTTGTTTGCCTCATTCTACTATTGATAAAACCGACTTATATCTTTCATCTCGGATTCCAACTCTCTTTTTTAATTACTGCATCGTTACTTTTATCAAGTAAGATTATAACCAATTATAAAGGTATGGGTGGGCAGTTATGTGCAGCATCTATTATTTCACAGATTATCTCCATTCCCATTATCATTTGGCATTTTCATGAGTTTTCATTATGGTCGCTTCCACTTAACATGGTGATGATCCCCCTTGTCACAATCATCGTTCTTCCAATGGTTTTCCTTACATTTATCCTGTACATTTCCATTCCAGGCCCTGTTTGGGTGATTTTTAGTAATATATTGGAGATATGTTTTTCCATCATTCATTTTGTGATGAATATCGCGGACTCCTTACCCTTTGGACTGTTGACGTTCGGTCGTCCAACCACAACAATGCTTTTTCTCCTTATTATAAGTTTACTTTTTTTCTTAATTCGTTGGGAAAGGTCACGGACTAGCCATTATATGGTTACTCCTTCCCTAATCATATTGATTATTTTGTTGTTAATTTGGGTGCAACCGTACTTAAATAAGAATGCTTATATTACCATGCTTGACGTTGGTCAGGGAGATGCTATTATTATTGAGCTTCCCTATCGAAAAGCGGTTTATGTAATTGATACAGGCGGTATTTTGGAGTTCAAAAAGGAGGAGTGGAGAAAACGTAAAAACTCTTATAACACAGGGAAGGATGTTGTTATCCCTTATTTAAAAGCAAGAGGAATACGTAAAATTAATGCATTGATTTTAACGCATGGGGATAAGGACCATGTTGGAGGTACTTTAAATGTCATCGATGGAATTCCTGTGGAATCTGTATATTACGGAAAGTCTAATAATTATGATGATGAAGAAATAGAGCTCCTTCATCAAATACAGAAAAGGAGGGTGCCGATACACTATGTGCACCAAGGAATGGAATGGAAATTAGATCACCACTCCTTCCATATTCTTGGACCAGCTAATAATAGCACTTCGAAAAACAATCGCTCCATCATACTTTATTTTAAATTGTATGAGAAAAGCTTTCTGTTCATGGGAGATATTGAAAGAGAAGGTGAAGACGCGATGGTTAAACAGTTTGGGAATTTAAATGTAGATGTTTTGAAAGTAGGTCACCATGGCAGTGAAACTTCCAGCTCGCAGGCTTTCTTGGATCATGTTCAACCTGAAATCGGATTGATATCTGTTGGTGTTAACAACCGGTATCAACATCCCTCAACTAAGGTCATTGATCGTCTAAAGCAAAATGGGGTAACCATCTACCGGACGGATATAAGTGGGTCAATAAGAATGGAACTGACCCCCTCAACAACAGTTGTTGAATCAATGCTTGAATCTAAATGATTATGGTAATATTACATACAGAAAAAAGCTAGCTCCAATATGAGCCAGCTTCTACTAAACCTGTATGTACCAGCTGATTGTCCATCAGGGTGTTGTTTGCTTTATAGAGGTTGTTCAAAAAGTCTGGGAAAAATAGCTGTCGAATTTCTTCGTTGCTCGATCTCTCCGGACTTGCACACGGATGTGCTGACTTCGACGTTTTCACAGGACGTGAAGTAGTTAGTCGAAGTTCCATATGTACCTGCGTCTACAAGTTTATCTTCGTAGAAAGCTTCCTCGGTACAACTCGTAGTATTTATGCAAGTATTGCTCGTCGTTCTGGTCCTCGAGATTTTCGCGCCTCGAACTTCTCGGCTCTTTTTGTCCTCCTATTTGAACATGCACTTATAGTGCAACAAACTTGATGATTACACCGGTAAAGAAAATAACAGTAAAGAACAAAAACGAATAAAGAAAACCAAGTCCTGAGTCTACAACGTCATTGGTTTTTGTTTGGACATCTTTTTCAAAATCATTCATTGCCGCAACCCTCCTGTTTCATATCAAGTATAAGGGAAACCATTCGAAAAATCCACAGTTGTATTTTTAACAATATCGTGAAACTTATTCTTAAGAAAATAAGCAAAATATTGGTGGAATTCCCTTATTAATTGCCCATATTACTAAGAGTTGACACCTATAGTTTTGTACTGCATAGGATAACATAACAATAAGCTTACGGGGAAGAGTATATCGTTAACAAATAAGTATCCCGGGCCTTAGTTGTTAACGTTTATATAAATGGGGATGTCTCACAGAGAGTTATACACTCTTTGTTTATGAGGCATCCTCTTTATTTTCGTTTTAATGCTTGGCAATTTTGTCAGGAATGATTAGGATGATAAGAGAGGTGATCAAAATTGTCGATTAAAGAATTAGCTCAACATTTAAAAAATCAATCGTATTCATCCCTTTATTTATTATATGGAAAAGAAAAATACATATTGAACTATACTCGAAATATGATATTAAATTCTGCTCTAGAAGAGGGGACAGCTGATTTCAATCGCTCAACTTATGATATGGAGGAACTTCCAATTGAAACGGCTATTGAAGATGCTGAAACATTACCTTTTATGGGAGAATATCGAATTGTAGTCATCGAAAATCCTTATTTTCTAACTGGTGCAAAATCAAAATCCAAAGTGGAACATAGTCTTAGCCGTTTAGAATCCTATCTGAAAAACCCTTCAACTCAATCCATTATCATATTTGATGCACCATATGAAAAATTAGATGAACGGAAAAAAGTTGTGAAACTTCTTAAAAAGCAAGCTTATGTAGTACATGCAGAGAAAATTAATGAAAAAATGCTGAAGGATTGGATTCAACATGCTGCTCAGCAAGAAAATGTTCAAATCTCCAACGACGCAATCGAACGATTAATCCAGTTACAAGGTGAAGAATTGGGTCTGTTAATTAATGAAGTCAAAAAAATGGCTGTATATGTCGGAGAAGGCGGACAGATTGAAACATTAACTGTTGATGAACTGATTTCCCGATCTCTTGAAAGTAATGTTTTTACGTTGGTGGAACATGTGGTTCATCGAAGAATAGATCAAGCAATACGGATTGTATATGATCTGTTGAAACAAAATGAGGAACCAATTAAATTGATGGCCCTATTAGCAAGACAATTTCGAATCATTTTACAAACGAAACAGCTAACTGCTCAAGGATTTACAGAGAAAAAAATGGCATCTGCTTTATCCTTACATCCCTATGCAGTTAAGGTTGCGTCAAGACAGTCGAAGGCATTTTCTGAGTCTGAACTCAAAAACCTTTTGATCCAGTCCGCAGATGCTGATTTTAAAATGAAGACAGGACAGATCGATAAAAAGTTAGCACTGGAGCTTTTTATAACGGATCTTGGAAACGAAAAACAGAGTATGTAAAACAACGAAATATAAAGAAAACTTGGCTAGCGCCAAGCGTTAGCGCTGGCGATCGCCTTAGTTGCACTTATACTATAGAAAGTATTTTTATACTTTCTTAACGTATAAAGAAAACTTGGCTAGCGCCAAGCGTTAGCGCTGGCGATCGCCTTAGTTGCACTTATACTATAGAAAGTATTTTTATACTTTCTTTACGTATAAAGAAAACTTGGCTAGCGCCAAGCGTTAGCGCTGGCGATCGCCTTAGTTGCACTTATACTATAGAAAGTATTTTTATACTTTCTTAACGTATAAAGAAAACTTGGCTAGCGCCAAGCGTTAGCGGTGGCGATCGCCTTAGTTGCGCTTATACTATAGAAAGTATTTTTATACTTTCTCAACGTAGAACAATAAAAAACGACCTCATTGAAGGTCGTTTGTTCGTGTTTAAAATAAGTAAGTTATTATGCACTTACGCTGTTTAATTGTTTTGCAAGACGAGATTTTTGTCTTGAAGCGGCATTTTTGTGAAGGATTCCTTTACCTGCTGCTTTATCAAGCTTTTTGGTTGCAACCAAGAATGCTTCTTTTGCACCTTCAGTGTCATTGTTCGCCACCTTTGTTTCAAAGTTCTTGATGGCTGTACGCATTGAAGATTTAATTGAAACATTGTGAGTGCGACGCTTATCATTTGTTTTCACACGTTTAATAGCAGATTTAATGTTTGCCATTCCGTTCACCTCCCTTGAATGCAACCGAAATTGCGAAAAAATACAACACAAAGTATTCTATCAAACCCCCCGTATAAATGCAATCTCTTTGTTAAAGAATGAAAGAAAAGAATGAAATAAATGAAACAAGGCCAATCTAGGGAAAAAGGCAAAAATCAATTAGGGTGGTGCGTGAAATTGGAAAAAGACTTAGAGATGTTTAATGTGAGAACGGACCTAGCCATTGAAGCCCATGAAATGATCACAAAGGAGCAAGAGGAAAAGTCAAAGCAAACGATTGATGGTGTGATCATAAAAGAGCGAGAGTTAGATGGAATAAAATTAAGTCGAGTTGAGATAGAAGAAGAAGGTGCGAAAACGACAGGAAAAAAGCCTGGAATCTATTTGACAATGGAAATGCAAGGAATCCGTCAAAAGGATTCTGCTTTGCAGGAGCGTGTTCAGGAGGTTTTTGCAAGGGAATTTCATGGTTTTTTAGAAGAACTAAACATTTCAAAAGACGCTAGCTGCCTCGTTGTCGGACTTGGAAACTGGAATGTAACTCCGGATGCACTCGGGCCAAGCTCAATAGAAAATTTACTAGTTACCAAGCACTTATTTGACCTAGCACCGGAAAATGTTCAGGATGGATTTCGCCCTGTTAGTGCGTTGGCACCAGGGGTAATGGGGGTTACGGGGATAGAAACGAGTGAAATCATTCATGGTGTGATTGAGAAGACAAAGCCTGACTTTGTAATCGCCATTGATTCTCTCGCATCCAGGGCGATTGAACGCGTCAATTCTACGATTCAGTTTTCGGATACAGGAATACACCCTGGATCAGGTGTAGGGAACAAGCGAAAGGAATTAAGTAAGAGTTCATTAGGGATTCCTGTCATTGCTATAGGCGTTCCAACTGTTGTCGATGCTGTCACAATTACGAGTGATACGATTGATTACATCTTAAAGCACTTCGGCCGTGAAATGCGGGAAGGGGACAAGCCTTCCAAGTCATTGACACCTGCAGGCATGACGTTTGGAGAGAAACGGAAACTTAGTGATGAGGACTTACCTGACGAAGAAAACAGACAAGCATTTCTTGGAATGATCGGTACATTGGAAGAAGAACAAAAGCGACAATTAATTAAAGAGGTTCTCGCGCCACTCGGACATAATCTCATTGTCACTCCAAAGGAAGTAGACGTGTTTATTGAGGATATGGCTAATGTGATAGCTGGAGGTCTAAATACAGCACTACACGGACAGGTCGATCAGAAGAACAGCCATTCTTACACACATTAAGTTCTATTTAACTGTGAACAAACATAAGCTTGTACACATAATCGTAACACTAGTATTAGATTATTTTTTGCAGCTTCTGTTATAGGAGGAAACGGTATGATTCGATTTATTATGAAAAGCTTTGTCCTTGTTTCTGTTCTATTGTTTGGCATATTACTTGGAATGCAACAAGTGTCTGTACAGATGGACAAGATGAAGGGAACGGAATCGAATGGTGCACTTGAATGGAAGGTGGAAGAAAACGGTAAAGTAGAAGCGGATGTCTTGGGCCAAGAAATAACGAGTCATGACCTTAAGGAAAAGCAGGAAAAATTAGAGGAGATCGAAGCATATAATGTTTTCTCTAGTCTCGGTGCCAAGGTCTCTGCATTAATTAGTGAATTGTTAACCGTTACTTTGACAACGATCAGTACGATCATAAATAAATTGTTCTACTTCTTTTTCGGATAAGGCGCTTAGCATATTCAAATTCTAGAGTACGACTATATAATTGTCTTTTCCCCCATGTAAATGAGAACGTCCCAAAAGGTTGCCTAAATAGAGGTCTGGCTCAATTAAAAGCCTGAGTGAAGAAGAATATTCCACTCAGGCCTTTTTATGTACAAAGGTAAGAAAGCTTAACTTTTTTGCATAGATGCAATGTCTACGGAGCCAAGTGATTTGCGCTAGATTGGAGAAACGATTGAATAAAGACAAGGCTATTGCTATAATCAATGCTAGCTTAGTTGTACGACTTTAGGAGTGAAGACAATGGATAAAAAAGATAGATTAGACCGTCAATCGAGAATCCGAAACTTTTCAATTATTGCACATATTGACCATGGGAAATCTACATTGGCCGATCGGATCCTTGAAAAAACGAGCGCGCTAACTCATCGTGAAATGAAAGAACAAATGTTGGATGCAATGGATTTAGAGCGTGAACGTGGAATTACAATTAAATTAAATGCAGTCCAATTAACTTATCAAGCTAAAGATGGACAAGAATATATATTTCATTTGATCGATACACCTGGGCATGTCGATTTTACATATGAGGTATCGAGAAGTCTTGCCGCATGTGAAGGTGCCCTTTTGATTGTTGATGCGGCCCAGGGGATTGAAGCACAAACCTTAGCAAATGTGTACCTTGCTCTTGAAAATGATCTTGAAATTCTTCCTGTAATCAATAAGATCGATTTACCAAGTGCTGAACCTGAACGAGTCCGTAAAGAAGTAGAAGATGTAATTGGGCTGGATGCATCCGAAGCTGTCCTCGCCTCCGCAAAAAGTGGCATTGGAATTGAAGAAATTCTCGAGCAAATCGTTGAAAAAGTACCACCTCCGCAAGGAGATCCGGAAGCTCCATTAAAGGCATTAATTTTTGATTCACTTTATGATCCATATCGTGGTGTAGTCGCCTATATACGAGTTACTGAGGGGACAGTGAAAGTCGGGCAAAACATTAAAATGATGGCAACCGGTAAAGAGTTTGAAGTAAATGAACTAGGTGTTTTTACACCAAAACCAGTCATGAAGGACGAATTAACGGTTGGAGATGTTGGCTTCTTGACCGCTTCGATTAAAAATGTGGGGGATACCCGCGTCGGGGATACGGTAACATCGGCAAAAGGTGGAGCGACGGAACCGCTACCAGGATATCGTCGTATGAACCCGATGGTATATTGTGGACTCTATCCAGTTGATTCAGCGAAGTATAATGATCTTCGTGAAGCTTTAGAGAGACTAGAATTAAACGACTCTTCTCTGCAGTATGAACCGGAAACTTCACAGGCACTTGGATTCGGATTTCGTTGTGGGTTCCTTGGTCTTCTTCACATGGAGATTATCCAAGAACGTATCGAACGAGAATTCGCAATAGATTTAATTACAACGGCACCAAGTGTCATTTATCATGTGTATTTAACGAAGGGTGATCATCTTGTTGTTGACAACCCTTCGAATATGCCGGACCCACAATTGATTGACTATGTTGAAGAACCTTACGTGAAGGCATCGATCATGACACCTAACGACTATGTTGGGGCGGTTATGGAAATTTGCCAGAAAAAGCGTGGTAATTTTATAACGATGGAATATTTAGATGATATTCGGGTCAATGTCATTTATGAAATCCCGCTTTCCGAAATTGTTTATGACTTCTTCGACCAATTGAAGTCGAGTACAAAGGGATATGCATCCTTGGATTATGAGTTAATTGGCTATAGGCAGTCTAAGCTTGTTAAAATGGACATTCTTCTTAACGCTGAAAAAATCGATGCACTTTCTGTTATTGTCCATCGTGATTTTGCCCATGATCGAGGAAAAGCGGTCGTAGAAAAATTGAAAGAATTAATCCCGCGTCATCAGTTCGAAATACCAATTCAAGCAGCGATTGGAACGAAGTTTGTAGCCAGATCCAACATTAAAGCGTTGCGGAAGAACGTACTTGCAAAATGTTACGGTGGAGATATCTCTCGTAAAAGAAAGCTCTTAGAGAAACAGAAAGAAGGGAAAAAGCGCATGAAGACAGTAGGAAATGTTGAGGTTCCTCAAGAGGCCTTCATGTCTGTATTGCGTATGGATTCCGACGATTAATGATTATTGGACTGTTATTTTGAGGGGTTGACTCATTTTAGGGTCAACCTCTTCCAGTTTGAAGTAGACAGAGTTTAAAGAGAAAGTTGTGGTAAACATGGCAAAGGCGGTTTATATTCATATCCCCTTTTGTGAACAGATCTGTCATTATTGTGACTTCAATAAATTTTTAATAGAGGGTCAGCCTGTTGATGATTATTTAAATGCAATGGAAAACGAAACTAAGCGACTAATCAAAGAACATCCGTTTGAAAATATTACATCTATCTATATTGGAGGTGGCACACCGACCGCATTAAATGAGAAGCAATTGGAAAGAATGCTTCATATTGTCCAACAATCTTTTCAACCAGATCTTTCTAAGGTCGAGTATACAGTGGAAGCCAACCCAGCCGTTACCGATCGGGGCAAACTTGGGATACTTAAGAAGGCAGGAGTCAATCGTTTAAGTATTGGTGTTCAAGCTTTCCAAGACGATCTGCTCAAAGCATTAAATCGAACCCATCGAAGTGCGGATGTAATTAAAATGATTGAAACTGCTCAACAATATGGACTTGAAGATCTTTCAATCGATTTGATGTTTGGTCTTCCGGGGCAAACCCTTGAGATGTTTCAAGATTCGGTGCAAAAGGCGCTTCATTTAAATGTCCCGCATATTTCTGCTTATTCCCTTCAAATTGAGAAACAAACGGTTTTTTTTAATAGACAACGTTCTGGGAAGCTTCCATTGCCAGGTGAAGACTTAGAAGCGGATATGTTCGAGTATCTTATTAAAAGCATGAAATTGAACGGTTATACACAATATGAGGTAAGTAACTTTGGTCGTGAAGGGTATGAAAGTAAGCATAACCTCGTGTATTGGAACAATGATGAATATTATGGGATCGGGGCTGGAGCCCACGGGTATCTTTCTCAAAATCGCTATCAGAATGTCAAGCCTCTCCCTCACTATATTCGCAAGATCAAAAACGGGGAGCTGCCACTACGAGAACAAACGCATTTAACAAAGGACGAACGTATGGAAGAAGAGGTTTTTCTTGGACTGAGGAAAATGGAAGGTGTAAGTAAAGAAACGTTTTATCGAAAATTTTCTATTGAACTAGAAGATGTATTCTCAGAGCAAATCCGTAAATTGGTTCAGCGAGAATTAATCATAAGCACCTCTGAATCAATCCGATTAACTGAACGCGGTACATTTCTTGGAAATGAGGTTTTCCAAGAATTTATTGGGCTAGATTAAAACATTGACAAATTGATTTCGGTTTTGGTAATTTATAAAGTAGAATTAGCACTCAATCATCTCGAGTGCTAACAAGGAGGTGAGGCCAGATGTTAACGAATCGCCAGCTACTAATTCTCCAAATCCTTATTGATGAGTATATAAGGAATGCAGAGCCACTTGGTTCCAGAAGTATCTCAAAAAGACAGGATATAACATTTAGTTCTGCCACGATACGTAACGAACTCGCTGACCTTGAAGATATGGGTTTTATTGAAAAAACACATATATCATCTGGGAGAATTCCTTCTGAGAAAGGATACCGTTTTTACGTTGATCATTTGCTGGCTCCTGTAAATGTAACCAATTCAGATTTGCAGCAAATCCATTCACTTTTTCATGATAAGATGTCTGAGCTCGAGTTGTTAATTGAGCATTCAGCAAAAATGCTGTCTGAAATCACAAAATATACGTCGATCATCCTCGGACCAGAAGTGTACGAAACGAAATTAAAACATCTGCAGATTGTTCCTATTTCCATAGGAACAGCGGTTATCATTTTAATTACGGATACAGGTCATGTTGAAAAGTATACAGTTGATTTACCTATAGACATGGATGCTTCTGATCTCGAGCGAACCGTTAATATTCTAAATGACCGCTTGCAAGGCGTTCCATTCTCACAACTAAAAAGTAAGTTGGTTGAAGAGGTTGAAGGCTTGCTGCTCACTCATTTAAATAATTATGAAAAAATTCTTGATTTCTTAGTACAGTTGTTTCAAACTGAAAAATCGGATAAAGTCTATTATGGTGGAAAGACCAACATTCTGAACCAACCAGAGTTTCAAGATGTTGAAAAGGTGAAGGCGCTATACAACGCAATTGAACAGTACGATCTTGTGCAACAGCTCCTCCATCAGGATGACTCGACTGGTATTAAGGTCAAAATTGGAGCTGAAAACCTGCTAAAAGAAATGAAAAGCTGTAGTTTAATTACAGCGAGCTATTCAATTGGTGGACAGCACATGGGGACACTAGCAATACTTGGTCCAACTCGGATGGAATATCCCAGGGTTATCGGATTGCTCGATCTTCTCTCAAAAGACTTAACGAGAGTTCTTACAGATCGGTATTATTCAAAATAATAGTGGAAATACCTGTATAAGAGCAACCGAAATAATAGCTAATTATACATTTTTCTATTTGAACAGGGAGGTGAAACAAATGGAAGAGAAAAAGGAACAAACCGAAACGATGGATATAAATACAGAAGGTCAAGAGGATGAACAACAACCTGAGGAAGAAGTAACGGACACAGTAGAGCAGGATGAAACTACCTTAGAGGATACTCATATCCAAAGCTTAGAACAGGAAATTGAGGAAACAAAAAACCGTTTACTTCGTACTCAAGCTGATTATGATAATTTTCGACGCCGTACTCGTGAAGAACGTGAGGCAGCAGCCAAATATCGTGCTCAAGGATTAGTTGAAGAACTTCTTCCTGTTCTTGATAACTTTGAACGTGCATTATCTGCACAGACAAATGATGAACAATCTAAGTCGTTGGTTCAAGGATTGCAGATGGTTTATAACCAATTGGTTGAAGCTCTTCGTAAAGAAGGAGCAGAAGAAATCAAGGCGGAAAAGGAACTATTTGATCCACATCTTCATCAGGCTGTCATGCAGGTCCAAAGTGATGATCACGATGATAATGTGGTCGTTGAAGTGCTACAAAAGGGCTATCAATTAAAAGATCGCGTAATTCGACCAGCTATGGTTAAAGTCAACGCAAAACAATAGCGTTACATATTTTATAGGAGGTTATATTGTAATGAGTAAAGTTATCGGAATCGATCTAGGTACAACA
Source organism: Pseudalkalibacillus decolorationis (assembly GCF_024609785.1). Classification (GTDB taxonomy): domain Bacteria; phylum Bacillota; class Bacilli; order Bacillales; family Fictibacillaceae; genus Pseudalkalibacillus; species Pseudalkalibacillus decolorationis. Next base: position 159,536 of record NZ_JANHJQ010000001.1, on the reverse strand, counting down.
AATTCTTGTATCGCAGTTATGGAGGGTGGGGAAGCAACAGTAATTCCGAACCCAGAAGGGAATCGTACAACTCCATCTGTTGTAGCGTTTAAAGAAGGCGAGCGTCTAGTTGGTGAGGTTGCAAAGCGTCAGGCAATTACAAATCCAAATACGATTATCTCTATAAAGCGCCATATCGGTACAGACTACAAAGTTGAAGCAGAGGGAAAAGAATTTACACCACAAGAAATTTCTGCGATTATTCTTCAGAAGTTAAAGTCTGATGCAGAAGCATATTTAGGGGAAAAAGTAACAAAAGCAGTCATCACTGTACCAGCGTATTTCAATGATTCTCAACGTCAAGCAACAAAGGATGCGGGTAAAATTGCAGGGCTAGAGGTTGAACGTATCATTAATGAACCTACTGCAGCAGCACTTGCATACGGCCTTGAAAAATCGGAAGATCAAACCATCCTTGTTTATGACCTTGGTGGTGGAACATTTGACGTTTCTTTATTAGAACTTGGAGATGGGTTTTTCGAAGTAAAAGCAACATCTGGTGACAACGCACTTGGTGGAGATGACTTCGACGAAAAGATTATTGATTTCCTTATTAGTGAGTTTAAAAAGGAAAATGGAATTGACCTTTCCCAGGATAAAATGGCACTTCAACGTTTGAAGGATGCGGCTGAAAAGGCGAAAAAAGACCTTTCTGGTGTGACTCAAACGCAAATCTCGTTGCCGTTTATTACTGCAGATTCTGCTGGACCTAAGCACCTTGAAGTAAACTTAACGCGGGCTAAATTCGATGAAATCACATCAGGCCTAGTAGAACGTACAATGGGGCCAACACGTCAAGCTCTTAAAGATGCTGGTCTGACACCATCTGATGTTGATAAAGTCGTTCTTGTCGGGGGATCTACTCGTATCCCTGCGGTTCAAGAGGCAATCAAAAAGATTACCGGAAAGGATCCACACAAAGGGGTTAACCCTGATGAAGTGGTTGCACTTGGTGCAGCTGTTCAAGCGGGTGTGTTAACTGGGGATGTGAAAGACGTAGTCCTACTTGATGTTACTCCATTATCACTTGGTATTGAAACAATGGGTGGTGTATCTACGAAGTTAATCGACCGTAATACAACAATTCCTACAAGTAAGTCGCAAACCTTCTCAACAGCTGCAGATAACCAACCTTCTGTCGATATTCATGTTCTACAGGGTGAGCGTGAAATGGCTGCAGATAACAAAACATTGGGACGCTTCCAATTAAATGACATCCCGGCAGCACCACGTGGAGTACCGCAAATCGAGGTTAGCTTCGATATTGATGCGAACGGTATCGTGAACGTAAAAGCAAAAGATCTTGGAACAAACAAAGAACAATCTATCACGATCACTTCTTCTTCAGGATTATCTGATGATGAAATCGAAAAAATGGTGAAGGATGCAGAAGAAAATGCGGACGCAGACAAAAAACGCCGTGAGGAAGTAGATCTTCGTAACGAAGCAGATCAACTCGTATTTACTACAGAGAAAACGTTAAAAGACCTTGAAGGAAATGTGGATGAAGCGGACGTAACTAAAGCCAATGAAGCAAAGGATAAGGTGAAAACAGCGTTAGAAGGCGATGATCTTGAAGCAATCAGAACTTCTAAGGATGAGCTTCAAACGATTGTTCAAGAGCTTTCTACGAAATTATATGAGCAAGCAGCACAACAAGCTCAAGCTGCACAAGACCAACAAGGTGGAACAGATAACAAAGCAGACGATGATGTTGTAGATGCTGAGTATGAGGAAGTTGACGACGAGAATAAACAAAAGTAAGTGCTCTAAATAAAAGAAAAGTCAAAGTCAGTTTTCTTGACTTTGACTTTCTTTTTGCAAATAGAAAGTATAACTTTTTGATGCATAGATGTAATGTCTAGCTCCAGCACCCAGCCACTTGGATCACTTCAGACCTCCTGCGGCGGCGACAGCCTCCTCGTCGGTCTTCCAGTGACCTTCGTGGCTAGACAGGGCGCTTGCGCTTTTCTTAGTATATAGTTGCAGAATCTTCGAAAATAGTGATATGATAATCGTTATGTAAAAGGAACCGGGAGTGAGTGTATTGAGTAAGCGAGACTATTACGAAGTCTTAGGGGTGGAGCAAAACACTTCGACTGATGAGATGAAAAAAGCTTATCGGAAGCTCGCGAGAAAGTATCATCCGGATGTAAACAAAGAACCGGATGCAGAGCAAAAATTTAAAGAAGTTAAGGAAGCTTATGATGTTCTTAGTGACCCGCAGAAGAAAGCCCATTACGATCAGTTCGGGCACACGGATCCGAACCAAGGATTCGGAGGTGGCGGTGGAGACTTTGGCGGTGGATTTGGAGATATATTTGATATGTTCTTTGGCGGCGGCGGTCGACGTAATCCGAACGCTCCGAGACAAGGCGCAGATCTTCAATATACGATGACTCTAACGTTTGAAGAAGCTGTGTTTGGAAAAGAAACCGATATTCATATTCCGAAAGAAGAGGAATGTGATACATGTTTTGGATCGGGCGCTAAGCCAGGAACAAAACCAGAAACATGCTCTCATTGCGGAGGAAGCGGCCAGCTAAATGTGGAGCAAAATACACCATTTGGTCGTGTTGTAAACCGTCGTGTATGCCATCACTGTAATGGTACAGGCAAGTTTATTAAAGAAAAATGTTCAACTTGTAGTGGAAAAGGTAAAGTACGTAAAGAAAAGAAAATTCATATAAAAATGCCTGCTGGTATTGATCACGGACAACAAATACGAGTTACTGGAAAAGGCGAACCTGGTGAAAATGGTGGACCTGCAGGTGATTTATATGTGGTTGCTCGGGTTTCACCACACGAATTTTACAATAGAGACGGGGACGATATCTTTGTAGACATGCCATTAACCTTTACACAGGTTACACTAGGCGACGAGATTGAAATACCTACTCTCCATGGTAAAGTTAAGCTGAAAATTCCTGCTGGTACACAGTCAGGAACAAGCTTCCGATTACGAGGTAAGGGCGTTCCTAATGTTCGTGGACATGGTCAAGGGGATCAGCATGTTAAAGTGAAAGTTATCACGCCTAAAAACCTTGACGAGCGACAACGTACATTGCTGCGTGAATTTGCAGAACTAAGCGGAGAGTCAGTTGATGAACAACATGATAATTTGTTTAGCAAGGTGAGAAGGGCATTTAAGGGCGAATAAGGAAAGGAAGTTGGTAGATCTTATGAAATGGTCAGAAATTAGTATTCATACTACTCAAGAAGCGGTTGAACCGATTTCAAATATCCTTCATGAGTCTGGTGCGAGCGGTGTTGTAATCGAAGACCCCCATGATCTTGTAAAAGAGAGGGATACTTCTTTCGGTGAGATCTACCAGCTTAATCCTGATGATTATCCGACAGAAGGAGTCATTGTCAAGGCATACTTATCCGTAACCAGTTTTCTTGGTGAAACAGTAGACGAAATTAAAGAAGCAATTAACGGCCTGCTCCTTTATGATATCGATCTTGGCCACAACAAGATTACCATAAGTGAAGTGAATGAAGAGGAGTGGGCAACTGCTTGGAAAAAGTATTATAAGCCTGTAAAAATATCAGAACGGGTTACAATCATCCCTACTTGGGAGGAGTATGATACAGTCAGTACGGATGAAATCATCGTTGAACTGGATCCCGGAATGGCGTTTGGGACAGGAACACACCCAACAACTGTAATGTGTATCCAAGCTCTAGAGAAAACGATTCGGCCTGGAGCTCATGTTGTAGACGTTGGTACAGGTTCAGGTGTACTGAGTATTGCTGCAGCAAAGCTCGGCGCTGAACATGTTGAGGCAATGGATCTTGATGAAGTTGCGGTAAATAGTGCTCGATTAAATAGTAAGTTAAATAAAGAGCAAGATCGAATTTCTGTTCGCCAAAATAATTTACTTGATCATATAAAAGGTCCGTATGATGTGATTGTGGCTAACATACTTGCTGAAATTATACTGAGATTTGATCAAGATGCATTCAATGTCTTAAAGCCAAACGGGAAGTTTATCACATCCGGTATAATTCGTGGGAAAAAGGATGAGGTTAAACAATCGCTTATTAAAAGTGGGTTCATTATCGAAGAAACGCTCCTTATGGAAGATTGGGTTGCGTTTATCGCTTCTAAGCCACAGCAGAACCCCTTGCAGACAGGGGAATAATAAATGCAACGATATTTTGTTTCCACCGAACAAATGACTGAATCAAGGGTTGAGATTGTAGGCGAAGATGTAAAGCACATAGCAAAGGTTATGAGAATGTCCCTTGGAGATCATATAGTATGTAGTGACAATGATCATCGAGTTGCCTTATGTCGGATCAATGAAATTACGGATTCTAGTGTTGTACTATCTATTGAGAAATGGATTGAAGAACACAATGAATTGCCTATTCCTGTAACGATTGCACAGGGCTTACCGAAGCACGATAAGTTAGAAATGATTGTTCAAAAAGGAACGGAGTTAGGCGCCAATCAATTTATTCCTTACCAGGCATCTAGATCCATTGTAAAGTGGGATCAAAAAAAAGCGAAAAAGAAAACAGAACGGCTGCAAAAAATTATTAAAGAAGCAGCTGAGCAATCACACCGGAGTCTTATGCCTGAATGTAGAGAACCCGTTTCCTTTGAAGACCTTCTATCGATTGGTGAATCTTACACAATCAAAATTGTCGCGTTTGAAGAAGAAGCAAAAGCCAATGAAACAACAAGGCTTGCAAACCTGCTTATAAACGCCGATAGTTCCCGAGATCGCATTCTAGTCATTATCGGGCCAGAGGGTGGACTCACTGATGAGGAAGTCAAAGCTCTGCAATTAGCAGGATTCGTTACGTGCGGATTGGGGCCACGTATTTTAAGAACGGAAACAGCTGGAATTTACGTGCTGTCCGCTATATCATATCAATTTGAATTATTGAGGTGACCTTTATTATGCCTTCAGTAGCATTTCACACATTGGGTTGTAAAGTTAATCACTATGAAACAGAAGCAATCTGGCAGTTGTTTCAAAGTGAAGGTTATGAACGGACTGATTATGAAAAACGTGCCGATGTATATGTAATTAATACATGTACGGTAACAAACACTGGAGATAAGAAGAGTCGACAGGTTATTCGTCGTGCGATTCGGAAAAATCCAGATGCCGTCATTTGTGTTACTGGTTGCTATGCGCAAACATCACCTGCAGAAATTATGGCGATTCCTGGAGTTGATGTGGTGGTTGGCACGCAGGATCGGGTGAAAATGCTTGATTATATCGAACAGTACAAGCAAGAGCGTCAACCGATCAACGGCGTAGGAAATATCATGAAAGCACGTGTTTACGAAGAGTTAGATGTCCCTGCATTTACAGACAGAACCCGCGCCTCTCTTAAGATTCAAGAAGGATGCAACAATTTCTGTACATTTTGCATTATTCCATGGGCTAGAGGGTTGCTCCGCTCTAGAAAACCTGAGCACGTTATCGAACAAGCACAACAACTTGTAAATGCGGGCTATCAGGAAATCGTGCTTACTGGAATCCATACGGCTGGTTACGGTGAAGATATGAAAGACTATAACTTTGCTCAGTTGCTTTCTGATCTTGATAAAAAGGTGAAGGGGCTTAAACGCTTGCGGATCTCCTCAATAGAAGCTAGTCAAGTTACTGATGAAGTCATTGAAGTCCTTAATCGTTCAGATAAGGTTGTACGCCATCTTCATATTCCGTTGCAATCGGGTTCAAATTCAGTCCTTAAGCGAATGAGAAGAAAGTATAGCATGGAAATGTTCTCGGATAGGATCAACCGTTTGAAAGAAGCACTTCCTGGCCTGGCAATTACATCTGATGTTATTGTTGGCTTCCCAGGAGAAACGGAAGAAGAATTCATGGAAACCTATAACTTTATTAAAGATCACCAGTTTTCAGAGCTTCATGTTTTCCCTTTTAGTAAACGTACTGGTACTCCTGCTGCGAAAATGGAAGAGCAAGTTCCTGAAGACATTAAAAATAAGCGGGTTCATCGCTTAATCGAGCTTTCGAACCAGCTTGCTAAAGAATATGCTTCCCAATTCGAAGGCGAAGTTCTTGAAATTATCCCTGAAGAAGCTGACAAGGAATCAAGTGACAGTGGAATGTACATTGGTTATACGGATAATTATTTAAAGGTACGAATTCCAGCAACTGAAGAGATGATTGGTAAGCTCATTCGTGTAAAGGTTATAAAAGCAGGTTACCCTGTAAACGATGGACAATTCGTACGTGTGTTGGAAGCAGATCAAACAACGGCTACTGCTTAAAAACTAAAATCAATATTTTTCAGCAATAATTAGTAGAATTACAGAGGAGATGGCATAAATATGTCGAAAATTGCAAAATTGATAGACCACACTGCTTTAAAACCGGAAACGACGAAAGAAGATATTGTTAAGCTTTGTGAAGAAGCCAGAGAATATGTTTTCGCTTCTGTCTGTGTGAATCCTACCTGGGTCGAAACTTCATACGATATACTGAAAGATACAGAAGTAAAAGTATGTACAGTTATTGGTTTCCCATTAGGGGCTTCTACTCCTGAAACAAAAGCATTTGAAACAAAAGACGCCATTGAGAAAGGCGCCACTGAGGTAGATATGGTCATTAACATTAGTGCTCTTAAAAGCAAAGATTACGAGCTTGTTGAAAAAGATATTCGCGCAGTTGTTGAAGCTGCAAGCGGCCAAGCCTTAACAAAAGTGATCATTGAAACATGTCTCTTAACTGACGACGAGAAGAAACAGGCATGTGAGCTAGCGGTAAAGGCTGGAGCAGATTTTGTTAAAACATCTACTGGCTTTTCAACAGGTGGAGCTACAGTTGAAGATGTTGCCTTGATGCGTAAGGTTGTAGGTCCGGAAATTGGAGTTAAAGCGAGTGGTGCTGTACGTGATCGTGAAACCGTTGATGCAATGGTTGAAGCAGGTGCAACACGAATTGGTGCCAGCTCCGGTATTGCTATTGTAAATGGTGAGACTTCCCAATCTGATTATTAATCAAACTCTTCATTTGAGACTAAACCAAGTTCATACTCTTTGTCCGTGAAACTTAGCTATAAATGTTGACAAGATTCCTGCGAAGGGCAATAACAATAGTGATGATATTACATTAAACAGTACACTGGCGTGTGCAATTTGTACATCTGGCAAGTGTGTTAATATGGATATGATTTCGCTAAACAGGCTCAGAAATGGGATGAATAAGCAAACCCCTATCAAGTTAATCCAAACATGAGCCATTGCGACGAACTTTGCCTCTCTCGTAGTTCCGATCGATGCTATTAGAGCTGTAATGCAGGTGCCTATATTTGCTCCAAGCAGGATCGAAATACCAGATGGGAGAGATAAGATATTTTCATTCATTAATGACATGATGATTGCTGTTGTAGCTGTACTTGATTGAATTAATGCAGTCATTGCTGTACCTAGTCCGATTCCATACAGTATGTGTTGATTTGTCATTAGAAGAAATTCTTTAACCCAGTGTAAGCTTGTAACAGGTTGTGCGAGGCTTTCAAAGCCATTCATTGAAACAAACATACAACCTAACCCAAACAAAGCGCATCCCACACAAAAAAGTGTTTTTTTCCTGACAATGATACAAATCGCACCTAAAATGAGAAAGGGTACAATGATCTGCTGTAAATCAAATGTAATTATTTCTGTGGTAATGGTTGTACCAATATTAGTCCCTAAGATGATTCCAATCGATTGTCGAAAAGTCATTAAACCTGCTGCAACTAATCCAACTAGGATGACCATGACTGTAGAGCTGCTCTGTACGACTGATGTAATCAGGATGCCGATTAGAAAGCCTTTCCATGTCTTGTCAGTATAGCGAAGAAGCAGTCGTTTAAAGGTATGTTGGGAAGCTGTATTTAACCCTAAACGTAAAACCGTCATTCCAAATAGAAAAATCATTAAATAGACAGCAAACAGTGAAACGATATGAGTCATAACAAAAGATCACCACCTTATCTCATTTTATGGACAAGATGAGTAGAGCATGACCAAAATAAAATATGGATAATTTCTAAATAAAGTTGACGAAAAAAAAGGGCATATATTATAATGTCTAGAGATATGGTTTTCGCTCCTTTTCTTTTTGAAGGAGCTTGGAGGGAGGGAAATAAATGTCTATTAGAACAAATGTTCGAAAGAACGAATCTATAGAAGATGCACTTCGTCGCTTTAAGCGTAACGTTTCTAAGGAAGGAACGATGGCTGAGGTACGTAAGCGTAAGCATTACGAAAAGCCTAGTGTAAAGCGTAAGAAGAAGTCTGAAGCAGCTCGTAAGCGTAAGTTCTAAGAGAGGGTGTTCTAAAGTGAGTCTTCTTGACCGTTTGAATCAAGATATGAAACAAGCAATGAGGAACAAAGAAAAGCAAAAATTAACGGTCATTCGCATGGTGAAGGCCTCTCTTCAAAACGAGTCGATTAAGCTTGGACACGAATTAAACCAAGAAGAGGAATTAACAGTTCTTTCACGTGAAGTTAAACAGCGTAAAGATTCCCTCCAGGAATTCGAAAAAGCCGGTCGTGATGACTTAGTCCAAAACCAACGTCAAGAGATTGACATACTAAATGAGTATCTCCCAGAACAATTATCGGATGAAGAAGTTGAACAAATTGTCAAAGAAACAGTGGAGCAAGTTGGAGCAACTTCTAAACAAGATATGGGGAAAGTGATGGGAGCCATCATGCCGAAAGTAAAAGGAAAAGCGGATGGCGGTCTCGTGAACCGATTGGTACAAAAGCACTTATCGTAATACATTAAATAAGGTTGACTCTATAGAGTCAACCTTATTTTTTATGGTACCTCGGTAAGAATGAAGATTTATCATCCAGAACTCACAAAAAAGATGAAACCAAATGAATGTTACAAACGTAGATAAGAATGGTATGAAAGGGGGGATTTTACGAATGGGTCATAGGGTTAACAAAATAAGATTATTTTTGTATGTAAGCGTTTTTATATTACCTGCTTTTCTTCTGCAGTTTCAACCTTCCCACGCTGATAATGCTAAACCAGTTGTTTACGTTGCACCAGTACACGACGCAGTAGAAAGAGGTTTAGAGTCGTTTTTAAAACGTGCTGTCAAAACAGCAGAAGATAATAATGCGGATTATCTCATCCTTGAATTAGATACACCAGGAGGAAGGGTAGATGCAGCCTGGAATATAGCAGAGATTTTACGGGATTCAGATGTGCCTGTCATCGCATATGTGACAAAGCAAGCCCTATCAGCGGGAGCTTATATCGCTTTAAATGCAGATCAAATTGTTATGCAGCCCTCCACTACGATGGGTTCAGCAGCAGTAATTGATTCTGAAGGAAATGCAGCAGATAAGAAGGCACAATCCGCATGGCTTGCCGAAATGGAAGCAGCAGCGAACTTAAATAATCGCGATCCAATATATGCAAAGGCAATGGCGGATGAAGACATCGTACTTAAGGAGCTAGGGTTGGAAAAAGGTGAACTACTCACATTGACGGCTAAACAAGCGGTCGAGGTGGGATACGCCGAATCGATTGCTGCGGATCGAGAGGAATTACTCGACTATTTGGAAGTGTCTGACGCACAGGTTGAAGATATCGAGGTTAGTTTTGCAGAAAAAGTTGCTCGTTTTGTAACTCACCCAGTCGTTGTACCAATTCTATTATCAATTGGTAGTATCGGGCTAGTTCTGGAACTATTTACACCCGGTTTTGGAATCCCTGGGTTTTTAGGTCTCAGTTCTTTGTTGTTATTCTTTTTTGGCCACATGATTGCAGGTCTTGCCGGTTGGGAATCATTAATTTTGTTTATTGTGGGGGTTATGATGGTCATCGCTGAAATCTTTGTTCCTGGTGGTATACTTGGCATTGGAGGCATTATTTCCATGATCACAGGTATTATTTTAGCAGGTGGTTCGATTAGTAATATCTTATTGTCTATTTTGATAGCATTGGTAGCTACGATTATTGTTTCGGTTATATTTTTAAAATATTACGGATATCGTGGTCCATTGCGAAAGGTTATATTGTTTGATTCAACATCAAAAGATCTCGGCTATATTTCAAATGAAACAAGATCAGAGTTAGTTGGTTCAATTGGCAGGACACATACACCGTTACGTCCATCCGGAACTGCAATTTTCGAGGATGAGCGTTATGATGTTGTAACAGAAGGCGGATACATTGCTGCAAATAAACCGATAAAAATTATTAAAACAGAAGGTTCTCGTATTGTTGTAAGAGAAATAATAGAATAGAAAATGAAGGGGGAATTTTTTATGGATCCTGGTTTGTTATCAATGATCATTATTATTGTTGCAGCGGTTATAGCGCTTATTGTTCTATTTACGTTTGTTCCCGTTGCGTTGTGGATTTCAGCATTAGCTGCTGGTGTTAAAGTAAGTATCTTTACGTTAGTTGGAATGCGTTTAAGACGAGTCATTCCATCACGTGTAGTTAACCCACTGATTAAAGCAGTCAAGGCAGGTCTTGATTTAAGTATTAATCAGTTGGAAAGTCATTATCTAGCCGGTGGTAACGTCGACAGGGTTGTAAATGCACTGATTGCCGCACACCGTGCAAACATCGAATTAAGCTTCGAACGTTGTGCAGCAATTGACCTTGCTGGACGTGACGTACTTGAAGCGGTTCAAATGAGCGTAAACCCGAAGGTAATTGAAACTCCATTTATCGCAGGTGTGGCGATGGATGGAATTGAGGTTAAAGCAAAGGCGCGTATAACTGTACGTGCAAACATTGAACGTCTTGTTGGTGGAGCAGGAGAAGAAACTGTAATAGCTCGTGTTGGTGAAGGTATCGTATCGACGATTGGTTCATCGAATAACCATAAAAAAGTATTAGAAAACCCAGATATGATTTCACAAACAGTGTTAACAAAAGGATTAGATGCTGGTACAGCTTTTGAAATCCTGTCCATTGATATTGCAGATGTTGATATCGGTAAGAACATCGGTGCCGAACTGCAAACTGAACAAGCAGAGGCAGACAAGAAAATTGCACAGGCGAAAGCAGAAGAACGTCGTGCGATGGCTGTTGCACAAGAGCAAGAAATGAAGGCTAAAGTTGAAGAGATGAGAGCGAAAGTAGTTGAATCGGAAGCAGAAGTGCCGTTGGCGATGGCGGAAGCGCTTCGTTCAGGAAATATCGGAGTAATGGATTATATGAATTATCATAATATAAAGGCCGATACAGATATGAGAGGCTCAATTGGAAAAGCGACAGATCCAAAAGATGAAGATGATTCTTCTGGTGGAGGAGGCACTTACTAGTGCTTGAAGCAATTTTTGACTTGGTGTTTAGTAATCTCTTTTTTGTGATTTTAATACTTGGAGGGTTGTTCTCATTTTTTAAACGACAATTCGAAAAATATAACGATAAGCAGAATCCACAAAATTCCCGCCCTAAAAGGACCGTTCAGCATGAACCAGCAACTGTTTCTGAACCGGAGGAAACGTTTGATCGTAATGACCCAAAAATGAAGATGGGTCGGGAAATGCAGCACGTATATGAGCAAACACGTTCTAAACTGGATCCGGAGAAGAAGAGGGAGCAAAACCGTAAGCCTGTTATCAAAAAGGCTCAAAAGCCCCGTGGGAGGCTGGTCCCTTCCGCAAATCATGTTGCAGAAGGGGTCGTTTGGTCTGAAATACTCGGGCCTCCTCGAGCGAAAAGACCTTATGCGCCTAAAAATCGTCGCGGTATATAGTAAACAACATATGAATCAAAAGAAGAAGGCCCGAAACAATGGGTCTTCTTTTTTTGTATGTTAAAGGTGATAGTTTTGGGGTTTTGTTCATAAAAATGAGATGAGAGGGGGTTCAACCATGGCGAGATTGAAACACACACTAAAAAGATGGATGACTCGTTCGTTGGAACTACCTGCGGATGTCGTCATGGACCTGCCGAGAATCACGATGATCGGTCATTTGCATATATACATCGAAAACCATAGAGGCTTATTAAAGTTTTCCAACACTGAATTGCGCCTAACACTCGAACAAGGTGAATTGCTTATTAAGGGTGAGAATTTTGTTTTGAAAACCATACTCCCAGAAGAAATTTTACTTGAGGGTAAGATTATGGATGTTCGTTACATAGATATTGAATAAGAGATCGTGACGCACGTATAAACGCGCTTAGGAGGAGGCACATGAAGAAAAATTGGACAAAGTATCTTTATGGTACGGTTATCATTAAAGTTGAAGGAGAGCATGCTGAAGCCTTTTTGAATCATTGTCTAACAAATGGCATCTTATTATGGGATATTACAAGAAAACAAGATAATGAACTAGAATTAAACATGTTTTTGAAGGATGCCCTGCGTATTAAACCTTATTTAAGGAAAAGTGGATGCACATTTAAAGTACAAGAGAAGAAAGGTATCCCATTTTTACTTAAGCGAATGGTTAAACGAAGTGGCTTCGTTCTTGGGCTTGGTATATTTCTCATCATTATCACTCTGTTATCCAATATGGTGTGGAATATAGAGATTAGTGGGGCGGAGCCGAAGACAGAACACCGTTTACGTACTATTATCAATGAACTGGGAATTGAAAAAGGAAAGTTATTATTTACATTACCAAATGTTCGGTCTGTTCAGCATCTTGTTACCGAAAAAATGGACGAGGTTACTTGGGTAGGGGTTACACTAGAAGGTACGACTTTTCATTTTCGTGTAGTTGAAAAAAAGCTACCGGAAAAGGTCGAATCGGTAGGTCCACAAAATCTTGTTGCAGATAAAAAAGCGGTTATAACAAAGATGTTTATTGAAAAGGGACTACCGAAAGTCGAAGTTAATCAAACAGTTCAAAAGGGAGAACTATTAGTTTCAGGAACTATAGGAAAAGATAAAAATACTCGAATCGTAGCTGCAAAAGGTAAAGTGTTCGGTGAAGTGTGGTATCAAACTGACGTAACAGTCCCATTACGTTCAAACTATAACACATATACAGGAGAACGTACGACAAAGCATTATGTATCTCTTTTTGGACTGAAAGTACCAGTTTGGGGATTTGGGAATATCGATTATAGCAATTATGAGCTTATGCTGGATAAGAAGCCATTCCGTTTTATTAAATGGGAGACGCCTTTTTCCTATATCCAAAAGGATTTTTTGGAAGCGGAACAAATAACAAAAAGTTACACAAAGAAAGAAGCGCTTGCAATAGCCAAGGAAATGGCAAGGGAAGACCTTGGAAATACGTTGGATGATGAGGCTACGATAAAAAGTGGAAAAATTTTGCGCCATACAGTAGACAATGGTAAAGTTAACGTATCCATTTATTTTAAAGTGATCGAAAACATCGCGAAAGAACAACCAATTATTGGAGGAGATTGAGCCATATTGTCTGAACGTTTGAACCTCAAAAAACTACAAATTGATAATCCATCAGAAGGAATGGCATTATTTGGTCCCAATGATGCCCACTTAAAAACGATTGAACAAGCGCTTGACGTGGAGATTGTAACACGTGGGGGTGGAGTGGCGGTCTCTGGCAATGATGCAACTGCACAACTAGTAGAGGATGTACTAAATTCCCTTTTGATTCTAGTGAAGAAGGGTGCTCAGCTTACTGCAAGAGATGTCATCTATGCCATACAGCTTGCACAGCAAGGACTCCTTGATGAACTGGATCAATTATATGAGGAAGAAATTACAACAAACGTAAAAGGGAAGCCCATCCGAGCTAAAACACTTGGTCAGCGCTACTATATTAATGCAATCAAAAAGAACGATCTTGTTTTTGGGATTGGACCTGCTGGAACCGGAAAAACGTATTTAGCTGTCGTAATGGCGGTTAAGGCATTGAAAGAAGGTAAAATAAAACGGATCATTCTCACGAGGCCTGCAGTAGAGGCTGGAGAAAGTCTTGGATTTTTACCAGGTGACCTTAAAGAAAAGGTAGATCCCTATTTACGGCCTCTTTATGATGCGCTCCATGATTTGTTAGGGGCTGAGCATACCGAAAGACTTATTGATCGAGGGACGATCGAAATTGCTCCGCTCGCATATATGCGTGGGCGGACACTCGACGAAGCGTTTGTTTTGCTGGATGAAGCCCAAAATACGACTCCTGAACAAATGAAAATGTTTCTAACCCGTCTCGGATTCGGTTCAAAAATGATTATTACCGGAGACGTAACACAGGTTGATCTACCAAAAGGCAAAGAGTCAGGTCTTCGCATGGTACAAAAGCTACTCGATAATATCCAAGGAATACGACTTGTCTATATGCAACAATCTGATGTTGTGCGTCACCCACTCGTACAAAAAATAATAAATGCCTATGAAAACCAACAAAATAAGTGAACACAGACAAAGGAATTGACTAAATTAATGGTCATTCCTTTTTGTATGTTTTCAAAGGAAAACTATGGATGTTATTTTTCTTTTTCCTGTCGTGGATGTCCCTTTTCTTGTAAATACGTGCTAAAATAAGGAACAAGGATTGACTTGAGAGGATGGATGGAATGTCCCTTCAATATCTGCAAATGTTAAAGAAAAAGTGGAACGAGATAGAGAACAGCAAGATCAGCCGTTTTTTATTATATTTGGCCCTTGCTATTGTTATGATATCGATGATGCTAAGCAATGTTATTCCAAATAAGTTGGATGTAAAGTTGTATACATTTGCTGAGGAAGATATCCAATCCCCGATAGAAATCGTGAACGAGAAAGAGACACTAAGAAAAAAGGACAAAGCAGCAGAAGCAATTGAGGACCAATATCGATTTAATGAGAACAAAGTCTTGAACCAAATCATAACGGTTGAGGATTTATTTGCTACCATTGAAGAGCTTCAGACTGTAAAGGAACCGAAAACAGAAGAGAAAAAAGATAAAGCTGAATCTCCTAAAACGATAGAAGAAAAAATAGACCATTTCCGTAATACAGTCCCTGATACAATTGAAAGTGAAGTAACCGATGATTCAATCCATACTCTTATAGTCGCATCACCGTCAGAACGGTCTTTTGCTCTTGAGGTTGCCACCTCTGCAATAAAGACAGTGATGAACCAACATATTACGGTTAGTCAGATCGAAGAAAAGAAGAAAGAGGTTGAACCTTTAATTGCCTCTTCTAACCTGCCCTCTCGTATTAAAACGGCTCTAATCGACCTGTCAAGCAGTGCGATTACTTCGAACTACATATTTGATGCCGAAGCGACCAAAAAGCTTCAAGAGGAAGCAATGAATAATGTGGAACCCGTCTTTATCAGGGAAGGTCAAATCCTTGTAAAAAAAGGACAGTTTATTAATAAAGATGTCCTGTACCAATTAGAAGTGGTAGGTCTATTGGATGACAACTTTTCTCCATATCCCTATTTTGGTCTCGGCACACTTGTTGTTCTGATGTCAGCCTTCATGATCTATTTTCTCAAGGATCTTAAAGGAAAAGAAGAACAAGAAAATACCGGGTTAATTATCTATGTATTATTGTTTTCCCTGACCCTTGTTTTATTGAAAGTTACAAGCTTATTAAGTGGTTATTATCCGGGCATTACGTTTATAGTCCCAGTTGCCCTTGGGACGATGATGATTAAAATGCTGATTAATGAGCAGATTGCAATTGTTTCAAGTATCGTTTTTGCAATTTGTGGCAGCTTGCTATTTAATGAAAGTACGACAAGCCCTTTTAATTTTACTTTTGGTACTTACATTCTATTCAGTTCATTAGCTGGAATTGTATTTCTAGGGAAGCGGAACGTGAAAGGAAAAATTTTGAAAACGGGCATTTGGGTAGCTCTCATAAATGCTTCGGTTGTTTTTGTTATCCTTGCTCTCAGTAATGGACAATACAACCTTTGGAATGTAAGCTCTCAAGTAGCCTTTGCATTATTATCTGGTTTCATTTCAGCTGTATTATCGCTTGGGCTGTTGCCGTTCTTCGAGGCTGGATTCGGTATATTGACGTCGATGAAATTAATCGAGCTATCGAACCCAAATCATCCTTTATTGAGAAAATTATTAATGGAGACGCCAGGTACTTATCATCATAGTGTAGTCGTAGCGAACTTATCTGAAGCAGCTTGTGAAGCTGTTGGTGCAAATGGTTTGTTGGCCCGTGTTGGCTCTTACTATCATGATCTCGGGAAGACAAAACGACCGCACTTTTTTATAGAAAATCAAATGAATATAGAGAATCCACATGATAAAATTTCACCGCAATTAAGCAAAACGATTATTATCGCTCATCCGTATGATGGAGCGGAAATGCTCAAAGAATATCATATACCGAAAGAAATTATTGGAATTGCAGAACAACATCATGGGACCACGTTATTAAAATATTTTTATCATCGGGCTATGAAGCAATCCGACAAAAGCATAGCGGAATCGGATTTTCGTTACCCAGGGCCTAAAGCACAGAGTCGTGAATCTGCGATTGTAGGAATAGCAGATGCTGTTGAAGCGGCAGTCCGTTCGATGTCCAAGCCTACTCCTATTAAGATTGAGACACTTGTTCGAAAAATTATTGCTGATCGGCTTGATGATGGACAGTTTAATGAATGTTCAATTACACTAATGGAACTCGAAACTGTGACCAAAACAATTTGTGAAACGTTGCAGGGTATGTTCCACTCAAGAATTGAATACCCAGAAGAAATTCAAAAAAAGAAAGTGAGTCAGGCATAATGTTAACAATTGATTTATTTGATGAAACCGACCAATTAAAAACTGAGATCCTAGAAGACCTTCAAGCTCTTCTACAGCATGCTGCAATTGAAGAGAATGTGCAAAATGAAGCCGAATTATCCGTTACCTTTGTAAATGATGAAAAAATCCAACAAATAAATGCTGATTACCGTGGAATCGATAAGCCTACCGATGTCATTTCATTTGCACTTGAAGATGAAGTTAAAGGTGAGGCGCGCATCGTAAATGCACCTACACCATTAATGTTAGGGGATATTATTATTTCAATAGACAAGGCGAAAGAACAAGCTGAAGAATATGATCACTCGTATATGAGAGAACTTGGTTTCCTTGTTATTCATGGATTTCTTCACCTTCTAGGGTATGATCATATACATGAGCAACAGGAGAAAGAAATGTTCATCAGGCAAGAAGCAATCTTGGAATCGTATGGATTGACCCGATCATGATTAATAAAGTCGCTAATAGCTTTCGGTATGCTTTTCAAGGTATCAAAGAAGGTTGGCGAAATGAATTGAATTTCAGAATTCATTGTATATGCGCAGTGGGGACGATCATACTGGCGTACCTTTTCCAATTTGGAATTGTTAAATGGATGGTACTCCTTATTACAATCGGGGTTGTTATTAGTCTAGAACTAATAAATTCTGCGGTGGAAAGAACGGTTGATCTAGTAACAAAGGAATATCATCCAATAGCTAAGCAGGCAAAGGATCTTGCTGCAGCCTCTGTCTTTATTTTCAGTCTTGTTGCTGTTATAATAGGAATCCTGCTATTTGCGGAACCTATTTTTGAAATCGTTATCAGAGGTGAATAACTTGAATAAAGAAAAACTAATAAAAGAAGCGCTAGAAGCACGAAATTTTGCATATACCCCATATTCAAAATTTCAAGTAGGTGCGGCTTTGTTAACAGAGGATGATAAAGTTTATCGTGGTGCAAATATTGAAAATGCAGCATACAGCCTATGTAACTGTGCTGAACGAACGGCTTTATTTAAAGCATACTCTGAAGGTGATAAAGCCTATAAAGCCCTTGCTGTTGTTGCAGACACAAAGCGACCAGTACCGCCGTGCGGAGCTTGCCGTCAAGTAATATCTGAGCTTTGTCCGCCTTCAATGCCTGTTATTCTTACAAATTTAAATGGAGATGTATATGAGCTAACAGTTGCTGAACTCTTACCAGGTGCATTTTCTCCGGAGGACTTAAATGAATAAAGAAGGATTTAAATCAGGTTTTGTTTCAATAATTGGCCGTCCTAATGTAGGGAAGTCTACGCTACTAAACCAAGTGCTTGGTCAGAAAATTGCCATTATGAGTGACAAGCCCCAAACGACCCGAAATAAAATCCAAGGGGTTTATACAAACGAGGATAGTCAGATCGTTTTTATCGATACACCGGGTATTCATAAGCCTAAGCATAAACTTGGCGACTATATGACAAAGATTGCTCAAAATACGTTGAATGAAGTTGACCTTATTTTATTTTTGATCAATGCAGAGGAAGGGTATGGTCGCGGAGATCAGTTTATCATCGATCGACTCGAAAAGACAGACCAGCCGATTTTTCTTGTAATTAATAAAATTGACAAGGTGCATCCTGATGATTTGCTGCCACTTATTGCTCAATATCGGGAAAAGCTTAACTTTGCAGAAATCATTCCAATTTCTGCCTTAAACGGTAACAATGTGACGACCCTGATGGAGCAAATTACCAGATACTTAGAAGAAGGACCTCAATATTATCCTGAGGATCAAGTCACCGATCATCCTGAACGATTTATCGTCGCTGAGCTAATCCGTGAGAAAGTATTGCACTTAACGAGGGAGGAAGTCCCTCACTCTGTTGCGGTTGTAATTGACCAAATGGTTCCCCAAGAAAGTGGAAACTTAGTAGACATAACGGCTACAATCATTGTCGAACGACCTTCACAAAAGGGGATTATCATAGGGAAACAAGGTAAGATGCTGAAAGAAGTTGGCTCACGAGCAAGAGTGGATATGGAACATTTACTCGGTTCCAAAGTGTACCTTGAATTATGGGTCAAGGTACAGAAGGATTGGAGAAATCGTCCGTTTAATTTGAGGGATTATGGTTTCAATGAAGAAGATTATTAAACGTAATTTGCTTTAGCCGAATATCATAATCGTGAATCAAAATAATTGTCAAAAATTCCATAACATTAAATGAGCAAACAAAGCCAAGCTAATTAAATAAGGATTGCTTAATTTTCTTCGAAAGGTGGAGATTTTCCATGAGGGACTTTACCTGGAAATTGTTTTGTGTAACAGGAAACATTGATACCTATTTACTTTTAAGAGAGCTTGATGATGAACATGTGGTGTCGAACGACCTGGTGGAAGGCGATGAAGGGAATAGCGATTTTGTAGATACTGAGCTTTGATTTGCATCCCACATGAAACCGGTGGTGATGGAGTTGTTGATTAAAACTGAGGCGATCGTAATCCGGACTATTGATTACGGTGAATCAAACAAAGTGTTAACTGTCTATACAAAGGATTTTGGAAAAATGGGTATAATGGCAAGAGGGGCGAAAAAGACGAAAAGTCGCCTCTCTTCTGTTTCTCAATTATTTACTCATGCTCAGTTTCTTATCCAAAAAGGCCGTGGTCTTGGGAGCTTAAGTCAAGGTGAGATCATCAATACATACCGAGCAATTAAACAGGATCTATTTAAAACGGCATATGCAGCCTATATTGTTGAGCTGTTAGATAAATCAACGGAGGAAAGCAAACCTTCGGCTGCTCTCTTTGATTTCTTGAACCTAGCATTAACTTATTTGGATGAGGGGATCGATGCAGATGTCTTATTAGCGATTTTTGAAATGAAGATGTTTCGAATTGCGGGTGTAGGTCCTACTGTTGATCGATGTGTAAATTGTGCGCGGAAAGAAGGGGCCTTTTCCTTCTCGATTGCAGAGGGTGGCTTCTTGTGTGAGCAATGTCGCCAAATTGATCCTAATGCCCTCGCGATTTCTCCCCAAACGGCAAGACTGCTCTATCTTTTTTATCATATGGACCTTACAAGGCTTGGAAGTGTTTCAGTAAAAGAGGAAACAAAAAAGACAATAAAATTAATTTTATCGACATATATGGATGAGTACACAGGTATTCGTTTGAAGTCAAAACGGTTTCTTGATCAACTGGATTCATTAGAATAACCACACATCATTATTAGCGAATTGATTTGACAAAACATCTGAAAAGAATTATGATACTGTCAATAAAAAAATTGTGAAGAAGGAAAAGAGTACTTGCATTCTCATAATGTAGCGACTTTGGGACAGTGGAAGCCAGAGTATGGTGGGCAAGGAAAGGCATTCCTTATCAAACTTCAGTATTAAAGTGGGAATGGGTTTAAAAGGATTTGATCCTTTTATAACGGAAAATTCCAAATAGGGTGGAACCGCGGGTAAACTCTCGTCCCTATGTCGTTCTTAGGCATAGAGACGAGAGTTTTTTTGAATTCAAAGAAAAGTTGGAGGTGCAACGATGAATTTACAAGAAATGATTTTAACTTTACAACGCTATTGGGCTGAACATGGTTGCTTTGTTATGCAGGCATATGATGTCGAAAAAGGAGCAGGAACAATGAACCCGATGACCTTCCTAAGAAGTATCGGTCCTGAGCCATGGAGTGCCGCTTATGTTGAACCATCGAGAAGGCCTGTGGATGGGCGTTATGGTGAAAATCCGAATCGACTTTTTCAGCATCATCAGTTTCAGGTAGTGATAAAGCCTTCGCCTGATAACATTCAGGAGCTCTATTTAAATAGCCTGAAAGAAATCGGTATTGACCCATTGGAGCATGATATCCGCTTTGTGGAGGATAACTGGGAGGCACCAACGCTCGCAGCATCAGGTCTTGGATGGGAAGTGTGGCTCGATGGTATGGAAATCACTCAATTCACTTATTTTCAACAAGTAGGAGGCCTTGAGGCTAAACCAGTTACATCAGAGATTACATACGGTATCGAGCGACTCGCTTCGTATATTCAGGACAAAGAAAATGTTTTTGATTTGGAATGGCATTCTGGCTATACCTATCACGATCTTTACTATCAATCAGAATTTGAACATTCCAAGTATACATTTGAAGTGTCCGATGTAGAAATGCTCTTTTCATTATTTAATACGTATGAGAAAGAAGCAAAACGTGCACTTGAAGAAAACCTTGTGTTTCCAGGATATGATTATGTGCTTAAATGCTCACATACGTTTAATCAACTAGATGCAAAAGGCGCTATTTCAGTTACAGAGAGAACGGGGTACATTGGTAGAGTTCGGAATTTAGCAAGAAAATGTGCCAAAGCCTATTATGAACAACGTGAACAGTTAGGATTTCCGATGTTGAAAGAAAAGGAGGTAAATGTAGATGAATAAGCGTGATCTCATTTTAGAAATTGGTGTAGAAGAAATGCCTGCAAGGTTTGTAACGGACGCGATGTACCAGCTTGCTGACAAGGTTGCAGCGTGGCTTACAGAGAATCGTATTGCCTTTACTGAAGTGGAGCACTACTCTACGCCACGCAGGTTAGCTGTAAAAGTTAAGGAAGTAGCTGAGACTCAGGATGATATGGAGGAAGAATTAAGGGGCCCAGCAAAAAAAATTGCGATGGATGAAAAGGGAAACTGGTCGAAAGCAGCGCAAGGGTTTGCAAAAGGTCAAGGTGTTCTCGCTGATGACCTATATTTTAAAGAAGTAAAGAAGACAGAGTATGTATTTGCAAATCGCTTTACTACTGGGAAACCAACTATTGAATTGCTCCCAGAACTGAATCGGGTTATACAAACGTTACACTTTCCAAAAAACATGCGCTGGGGTGATATGGATTTTAAATTTGTTCGACCGATAAAATGGATCCTTTTTTTATACGGCTCCGAGGTGCCAGAACTAGAAATAGCTGGTGTGCACGCTGGTCGAAACACAACCGGTCATCGATTTCTAGGTGAAGAGATTGAGATTTCTACCTCTTCTGACTATCCCGAGGATCTACTTGGTCAATTCGTTATCGTTCATGCAGAAGAACGAAAAGAGGCGATACGGAACCAATTAAATAGTATTCAAGAGGAAGAGAATTGGCTGATTCCTATTGATGAAGATTTGCTTGAGGAAGTTAACAATCTCGTTGAATATCCCACTGCACTTTTTGGGAAGTTTGATGAAGAATTTTTAAATTTACCTTCAGAAGTATTAATCATTTCAATGAAAGAGCATCAAAGGTACTTTCCGGTTCGTGATAAAGAAGGGAAACTTCTTCCTTATTTTGTGACCGTACGCAATGGGGATCACAACCAACTTCAGAACGTTGCAAAAGGGAATGAAAAAGTATTACGTGCACGTTTAAAGGATGCACAATTCTTCTATGAGGAGGATCGCAACAAGTCTATTGACAGCTGTATGAACCGTCTTGAATCCATTGTATTCCATGAAGAACTTGGTACGATTGCAAACAAGGTAAGCAGAATCCAAAAACATGCGGAACGCACAAGTGAACTTCTTCGTTTAGATACTGACACGAGGAAGACGATTCAACGAGCTGCATCGATTTGTAAGTTTGATCTTGTTACACAGATGGTTTATGAATTCCCCGAGCTCCAAGGGGTGATGGGTGAGAAATATGCCAAGCATTTTGGAGAGGAAGACCTAGTTGCCGCGGCAATCAACGAACATTATCAGCCCCGTTTTGCTTCGGATAATTTACCTGGGACAGTTATTGGTTCTGTATTGAGTGTGGCGGATAAACTGGATACGATCGTTGGTTGTTTTGGGATAGGAATCGTTCCTACTGGCTCCACAGACCCTTATGCTCTTAGAAGACAAGCTGCAGGCGTTCTGCAAATCCTACGCCAAAAGGGTTGGCCTGTTCAATTAGAGGACCTCTTGAGTGTGGTTCTTGATCAATATGAAGAGGCAAACCTTTTAAAGAACGAACGTGAGAATGTATATAAGCAGTTGATTGAATTTTTTAATACACGGTTAAAAACAGTTATGCAGGATATGAACGTTAGATATGATGTTATAGATGCAGTCCTGAAAAGCTCGATTGGGAGAGTTGATCTTTTATTGGCACGAGCAGAAATTCTTGTAAATGAGTTGAAAAATGATTCATTTAAAGAAGCAAATGAATCATTGAGTCGAGTTTTAAATATTTCGAAGAACCTGAACGAACATTCGTCAAACGTTATTCCTGAACGATTTGAGAATGAGGAAGAAAGAAATCTCCATGAACATTATCTTGCATATAAAAAAGTGAATGATCATTTAGATTCTCCTGAGAACGTTCGACATGTGTTTAATAAGCTAAAAGAGTTACCCCAAGCCATTGATCGCTACTTTGACAATACGATGGTGAATACTGATGACGAGGAACTACGTGAAAATCGACAGGCACAAATGGCTTTATTGTCAAAAGAAATCTGTTCATTTGCTGATTTTAACCAGCTTGTTTTTTAATCAAGAGAGTAGACAAGGAGGAGAGCGTCAGGGCGCTTGCGCTTTTCTTATGAGGTAAGAAAGTATAAAATTTTGATGCAGAGAGGCAATGTCTAGCTCCAGCGCCCAGCCACTCGGATCACTTCAGTCCCCTTCCGGCGGCAACAGCCTCCTCAGTGGCCTTCCAGTGACCTTCGTGGCTACCCGGGGCGCTTGCGCTTTTCTTATGACGTGCTAATTTTGTTTTGTGTTATCTTTAATGCGGATACTTCCTTTAGATCAACAATATAGGTTATAATGAATCCAAAAGAGTATAACATATACAAGGCAGTAAGGTGGTGTTACCAATCGAACTCAATAAGCGTCAAGAGAGAATCGTTGAGATCGTCAAAGACCATGGGCCAATTACGGGAGAACATATAGCGGACCAGCTTAATTTAACACGTGCGACTCTTAGGCCTGACCTCGCCATTTTAACAATGTCAGGTTATCTAGATGCACGCCCTAGAGTTGGTTACTTTTATACAGGAAAAACAAGTGCGCAAGTATTAACAGAAAAAATTCGGCAGATACAAGTAAAGGATTACTTTTCCCTTCCTGTAGTCGTTCAGGAATCGGCAACTGTTTATGATGCAATCTGCACGATGTTTTTAGAAGATGTAGGCACATTATTTGTTGTTAATAAACAAACGAAACTTGTGGGTGTGCTCTCTAGAAAGGACCTACTTAGGGCAAGTATGGGCAATCAGGAGCTTAATACAATCCCTGTCAATATTATTATGACACGGATGCCGAATATAACGGTCTGTCAGAAAGAAGACTATTTAACGGACGTTGCAGCGAAGTTGATCGATAAACAAATTGATGCTGTTCCTGTAGTAAAGGACACAAATGGGGAAAGTGCATATGAAGTGATCGGACGTATTACTAAGACCAATATAACGAAAGCGTTGGTTGATATTTCTGGCGATGCAATTATTTAATAGAATATGGGAACATTCTAAACAACTTTATTGAAAAAATTTTAACAATTTCTCAGGATAAGGAGGACGCTATGGTAGATTTGGGAAAAAGACCTATTGTCTATGTTGTGTCCGATTCGGTCGGTGAAACAGCAGAACTAGTTGTAAAGGCTGCGGCAAGCCAATTTAATACCACAACAATCGAACTTCGCAGGGTCCCTTACGTAGAAGATTGTGGAACTGTTAAAGAAGTGATTGCCCTTGCGAAAGATAACCACGCAATTATAGGATTTACATTAGTAGTACCTGAAATAAAAGACTTTTTGATTGAAGAGGCAGCAAAAGAAGGTGTTCCTGCCGTTGATATAGTTGGACCAATGATTGAAAGAATGACGCAACATTTCAATAAAGGACCACGTAATGAACCAGGACTCGTTCATAAGCTGGATGAGGATTATTTCAAGAAGGTTGAAGCAATTGAGTTTGCGGTAAAATATGATGATGGAAGAGACCCGAGAGGAATACTGAAAGCAGACATCGTATTGGTAGGTGTTTCACGTACATCTAAGACTCCTTTATCGCAATACCTTGCTCTAAAACGCCTAAAGGTCGCAAATGTTCCAATTGTTCCTGAGGTAGAGCCCCCAGAAGAACTCTTTAAGATCTCGATGTCAAAATGTTATGGACTTCGAATACGTCCAGAAAAGTTAAATGATATTCGAAGAGAACGGTTAAAGGCACTTGGTTTGGATGACCATGCAAATTATGCGAATATGAACAGGATTAAAGAAGAATTGAGCTATTTTGATCAAGTAGCTGAAAGATTAGGGTGTAAAGTGATAGATGTATCAAATAAGGCCGTAGAAGAAACGGCCAATTATATTTTAAATATCCACAAAAATAGACAACGATAAATAATAAAGAAAACTTGGCTAGCGCCAAGCCTCAGCGCAGGTGATCGCCGTAGTTGCGCTTATACTATAGAAAGTATTTTTATACTTTCTTAACGTGCAAGTAAATAGGGCTGATCCTAAAAATAAAGGATCAGCCCGCTTTTTATGGAAGAAAAAGAACGTCTAGTATTGGAAAAAACTGAACAATGCATATTTGTCGAAAAGTGTGAGTAAATCATTTACAATAGTCAAACAGAGAAAAGTGCGCTATAATAATCAATTGTGTGCTTTTATACCATAATACATGGTATAAATTATAGTCAAGTTATTAAACTTGACAAATTGGTTATACTAGGTAAAACAGAATTCGACAATATTCTGAAATATAAAACATTGATTTCAAGGCAGGAATCTGTGAGAGGATGTAGAAATACTTTTATCATGAAGAATACTCGAAATGTGTTGGTTGATGCTGACGCTTGTCCAAACCAAATTAAGAAGGCTATCCTTGAAATCTCGAAAACCAATGAGTACAAGGTTTTTTTTATTGCTTCTTACAGTCATGCGACCGATCGTTACGAAGAAATAGAATGGATCCTCGTTGATTCAGAGCCTGAAGCTGTTGATTTATATATTGTTAATCACACTTCAGCAGGTAATGTGGTTATTACTCAGGATCATGCTTTAGCGAGTTTATTGGTATCCAAAGGTGTTTATGCAATCTCTCCAAGAGGTAAACAGTACTTGGAAGATGAAATGCCTTCGATGCTACAATCCCGGCATTTTGCAAAAATGCAGCGGAAAGCAGGGAAAAGAACCAAGGGACCTTCACGATTTACTGAAGATGATGTGAAAAGTTTCAGTAAGGAGTTTGAGAGGATCCTATCACAATCTGTTGAATAACCATTCCATAATTTTGAGGTATGAAACAGGGGAAGAACAGTAAAGAATGGTGATAAAATGGGAATGCGTATTCCTGAAGAAAAGATTGATCAAATCCAAAAGTCCAACGATATTATTGAGATCATTGGAGAATATGTCCAGCTGAAAAAGCAAGGACGTAACCATTTTGGTCTCTGTCCTTTTCACAGTGAAAAAACACCGTCGTTTTCAGTATCAGCTGATAAACAGATTTTTCGATGTTTTGGTTGTGGAAAAGGCGGGAATGTTATTTCTTTTCTGATGGAGGTTGAAGGATTTACCTTTATTGAAGCGATCAAAAACCTCGCTGATCGAAGCGGAGTTGAACTACCGGAACAGGTAGCCTTGCATCACGATGATGAGAAGTCAAAAGAAAAAGAAACAATGCGTGAAGGTCACCAGCTATTAGCCAGACTTTATCACCATTGTTTAATGAATACAGAATATGGTGAGAAGGCGAAGCAATACTTGTATGATCGTGGTTTTGATGATGAAATGATTAATCATTATCAGATCGGCTACGCCCCTGATTCTTGGGAATTTGGCAGCTCCTTTTTAAATAAACGGCAATATTCCTTGCAACAAATGCATGAGGCTGGATTACTTTCAAGACGAGATTTTGACGGGAAGTTTTTTGACCGATTTCGAGATCGCATCATGTTTCCGATTTGGGATTCCCAAGGAAAAACAATTGCGTTTGGTGGTCGGATACTTGGTGAAGGTGAGCCGAAGTACTTAAATAGCCCAGAGACGAAAATTTTTAATAAAGGGCGGACCCTTTATTCGTATCATTTAGCTCGTCCCGCGATGCGAAAAGAAGATAAAGTGATTTTATTTGAGGGATATGTGGATGTCATCGCTGCGTGGAAAGCTGGAGTGCGCAATGCAGTTGCAACACTGGGGACTTCTTTAACAGAGGAACAGTCAAGACTTTTGAGTCGTAATGTGAATACCGTCATCATTTGCTACGATTCGGATAATGCAGGTGTAAATGCAGCATTTCGAGCAACTGAATTGCTAGAGAAAGCAGAGTGCATCGTCAAAATTGCCCAAATGCCGAATGATATGGACCCTGATGACTACATTCAAAAGTATGGAGTGAAACGCTTCACTTCAGATGTATTAGGGGCAAGCCTAACGGTAATGGGTTTCAAAATGCAGTACATGCGGAGAGGAAAAAACCTTCATGATGAAGGAGAACGCATGCAGTATATCGAAGAAATACTACAAGAAATTGCAAAACTTTCAAAAGCAGTCGAGCGTGATCATTACTTACGCCAGCTCGCTGATGAATTTAATCTCTCGCTAGACGCAGTAAAGCAACAACAGTATCAAGCGTACCTTCAAGTTAGAAGGAAAAAGGATAAGGATGATCGAAAAAGGGAAAATAACCGTAAGCCCAACATTGGTCCATCCAATCGTCTTTTACCGGCATTTCATAATTCTGAACGAATATTGTTAGCACATATGCTTAAAGATGTACACATTGCCGAGAAAGTGGAAGAACTACTTGGGGGAGCATTTAATATCGAGGAGTATAGTGCAATTGCGGCATACTTATATGCGTTTTATGCAGATGGATTTGAACCTGATATAAGTATATTCCTTGAACGAGTTGGTGATCAACGGTTAAAGAAAGTGATTACGGAACTCGCAATGTTAACAATAAACGAGGATATTTCAGATCAGGAGCTTTCTGATTATGTGAATCAAATTCAGAAATATCCTAGGATGCTTGAGATACAAGAGAGAGAAAAAGATAAAAAACAGGCAGAAAGAGAAAAAGATGTCGTTTTAGCAGCACAAATAGCAATGGAAATCGTTGAATTAAAGAAAGCATTAAAAAGTTAGATAACCGGAAGTAGAGTATGGAAGGAGGGGATCGCATGGCTGAGAAACCAACTCGCCCAGAGGCGGAAGGTGAATTAACCATCGATCAAGTAAAGGAACAATTAGTAGAACTCGGAAAAAAGCGGGGGGTCCTAACGTATAGTGAGGTTACAACCAAACTTGCACAATTTGAGCAGGACTCAGCGCAAATGGACGAATTCTATGAGTATTTGGGTGATCAGGGAGTTGAGATTGTGGACGAGGATGGAGATGACCCAAATATTCAAGCTGCTAGCAAGACCGAAGAAGAGTTCGACTTGAACGATTTAAGTGTACCTCCTGGAGTCAAAATCAATGACCCTGTCAGGATGTATTTGAAAGAAATTGGTCGTGTAGATCTTTTATCTGCGAAAGATGAAATCGATCTTGCCCTTAAAATTGAGCAAGGTGACGAAGAAGCAAAACGCCGACTCGCTGAAGCGAACTTACGTCTTGTTGTAAGTATTGCAAAACGATATGTAGGACGCGGTATGCTCTTTCTTGACTTGATTCAAGAAGGAAACATGGGTCTTATTAAAGCAGTTGAAAAGTTTGATTATCGAAAAGGATTCAAATTTAGTACGTATGCCACCTGGTGGATTCGACAGGCAATTACGCGTGCAATTGCTGACCAGGCAAGAACAATCCGGATCCCGGTTCACATGGTTGAAACCATTAATAAGCTAATTCGTGTTCAACGACAACTTCTTCAAGATATTGGACGTGAACCAACTCCTGAAGAAATTGGGAAAGAAATGGATCTATCGCCTGAAAAAGTCCGTGAAATCCTTAAAATTGCACAAGAACCCGTATCGCTTGAAACACCAATCGGTGAAGAAGATGACTCACATCTCGGTGATTTTATTGAAGACCAAGATGCTTTAGCACCTTCTGATGCCGCTGCATATGAATTGCTTAAAGAACAACTTGAAGATGTTCTCGATACTCTTACCGACCGGGAGGAGAATGTTCTTCGCCTCCGTTTTGGTCTTGATGATGGTCGTACGAGAACTCTTGAAGAAGTCGGAAAAGTTTTCGGCGTTACCCGTGAGCGTATTCGACAAATTGAAGCAAAGGCTTTACGAAAACTTAGACATCCAAGTCGTAGTAAACGACTCAAAGACTTTTTAGAGTAAAAAGAAAAGAACTTTTTCGCGTGGGTCACAAGCTGACTCACGCTTTTCTATTGTCTAGCTTTAGCGCCTAGGTGCGCAGATCGTCGCTTCAATTCTTCCACAAACACAAAATGCGTGTTATGCTACAGAATCTCCAGCGCTTGTCGCACCTGTGCAAGGCGCTTCCGCTTTTCTATTGTCTAGCTCCAGTGCCTAGGTGCTCGAGGTCGCTTCGATTCTTCCACAAACACAAAAAGCGTGTTATGCTTCAGAATCTCCAGCGCTTGTCGCACCTAACAAGGCACCTCCGCTTTTCTATTTTCCATCAATTAGGAGTTGTTGTTTCTTGTTCTTTATTTTACTGATTTTTTAATTCATTTGCAAATCCGATTCGGAACTTTTTTACCCTTAAAAATCATTATATTTTCAGTTTATAGTATTTTCGGAACCTTTTTAACTGTTGAAAAATTCCTAGATTTATACGTATAATGAGTGTAAGCGTATACAAATATACAAAAAAGATAGGCAGGAGTGGAAGAAACTTGAACTATGATTTAACCGATGAACAGAAAATGATTTTTAAAATGATAAGAGAATTTGCCGAGGAAGAAGTAGCACCAGGTGCAGAACAACGAGACAGGGATAAGAAATTTCCTGTAGAGGTATTTAAAAAACTAGGGGATCTCGGAATGATGGGACTTCCATTTTCAGAAGAATACGGTGGCGGTGGAGCTGATACAGTCAGCTTTGCGATTGTAGTCGAAGAGCTTAGTCGAGCGTGTGGATCGACAGGTATTACGTATTCGGCTCACATATCATTAGGTGGGGCACCAATAAACATGTTCGGGACTGAGGAACAGAAACAGAAGTATCTCGTGCCGATTTGCTCAGGTGAATCATTAGGTGCTTTTGGCCTAACGGAACCAAACGCGGGATCGGATGCAGGTGGGACTGAAACGACTGCAGTAAAAGATGGAAACGAGTGGGTAATAAATGGTAGCAAGTGCTTTATAACGAATTCAAGCTATGCGAAGCACTTAGCATTAACAGCAGTAACAGACCGAAATGATGCAGAAAAAGAAATTACGGCATTTATTGCTCATACAGAGGATCCTGGTTTTCAAATTATCGATAATTATGAAAAAATGGGACTTCATGCTTCAAACACAACGGAATTAGTTCTTGAAGATGTCCGTGTTCCAGATGAAAATATGCTAGGTAAAAAAGGCTATGGATTCAGACAGTTTTTAATAACGTTGGATGGAGGAAGAATTGGTATTGGAGCAATGGGTGTTGGTATAGCCCAAGCTGCATATGAAAAGGCTCTAGCGTATGCAAACGAACGAAAGCAGTTCGGTCGCTCACTATCCAAATTCCAGGCTATTCAATTTAAGCTTGCAGATATGGCGATGAAAATTGAACTAGCTCGTACGATGGTTTATAAAGCAGCGTGGTTAAAGGATCAAGGGAGAAAATTCTCTAAAGAGGCATCAATGGCAAAATTATACGCTTCCGAGATCTGTATGGAAGTGTGTGACCAGGCTGTTCAAATTCATGGTGGTTATGGATATATGCGCGACTACCAAGTAGAACGTTACTTCAGGGATGGAAAACTCCTAGAGATAGGCGAGGGCACATCAGAAGTTCAACGTATGGTTATTGCACGAGAAATCGGCTGTTAAATAGTTTGACAAAGTGGTTGGCTCACTCAGCTGGCTCTAGCGTTGTTCTTCTAAAAGGAACTGGATTGTAGCTTATGATTCCGTTCTTAGTAGCTGGGGTCCTTTTGATGCAGAGTCAACCTAATTTATTTTTTCATATCATATATTTACGTGTGCTAACTTGAAGATTGGATCTGATTTATAACATTTGGAGGTGCGATAGAATGTATTTATCTGAAACGATTGGACAACTTTTAAAAGATAAAGTAAATCGATTTCCGAACCGTGAAGCAGTTGTATATAGCAAAGAAGAAATACGACATACATATAAAGAATTCTACGAACTTACCGGTAAGGTTGCTAAGGGCTTAATGGCGCTTGGTATCAAAAAGGGTGAACATATTGCAGTATGGTCGACGAATAGGTTTGAATGGTTGTTGTTACAATTTGGGTCGGCTCGTATGGGAGCAGTACTTGTTACTGTAAACACAAACTATCAACAGAGTGAATTAGACTATTTATTGAAGCAATCAGACACGACAACATTGTTTATGATGGATCAATTCCGTACTACATCTTATGTCGATATTGTTAAGTCACTTTTAGGTAATACATATGATTCAAGCGGAAAGGTAGAAACAGAAAAATTACCATATCTTCGTCAACTGATTTTTATGGAAACCGAGACACCTGATGGGCTCCTCGGTTGGCAAGCCTTTATTGAACTTTCCACAAAGGTTTCGGATGAGGAATTGGCACAACGTGAGGACGAGCTGCACCATGATGATGTAATTAACATGCAATACACAAGTGGAACGACTGGGTTTCCAAAAGGAGTCATGCTAACCCATTATAATATTGTGAATAATGGATTTCAGGTTGCCAGTGCAATGAACCTTACTGAGGAAGATCGATTATGTATTCCTGTACCATTCTTCCATTGCTTCGGTTGTGTACTTGGTGTATTAGCTTGTGTATCTGTCGGGGCCACCATGGTACCCATTGATCAATTCGATCCTGACCTAGTATTGTGGACGGTAGAACGGGAAAAGTGTACAGGATTGCATGGAGTTCCAACGATGTTTATTGCAGAATTGAATCTTGATTCGTTTGATGATTATAATTTGTCTACGTTACGAACTGGAATCATGGCTGGTTCGCCGTGTCCAATTGAGGTGATGAAAAAAGTCATCAACCTAATGGGTATGGACGAAATTACGATTGCGTATGGACAAACAGAATCATCACCGGTCATAACACAAACAAGAAAGAATGACCCGATCGAACGGAGGGTTGAAACAGTTGGTAAGAGACATCCTGTAGCAGAAGTAAAAATCGTCGACCCCGTAACAAGTGAAGGAGTTCCGACTGGGATTCAGGGTGAACTTTGTACTAGAGGGTACCTCGTTATGAAGGGCTATTATAAAATGCCAGAAGCTACTTCCAACGCGATTGATTCAGAGGGATGGCTGCATACAGGTGATTTAGCGGTACTTGATGTGGAAGGTTACATAAAGATAACGGGGCGTTTAAAGGATATGATCATTCGAGGTGGAGAGAATGTCTACCCTAGAGAAATTGAAGAATTTCTCTATACACACCCTGACATTGTGGATGTACAGGTAATCGGTATCCCTGATGAAAAGTATGGTGAGAAGGTCGCTGCCTGTGTTCAGGTGAAGGAGAATGAATGTGTCTCTGTAGAAGCGATCAAGTCCTATTGTCAGGGGAAAATCTCCAAACATAAGATTCCTGAGCACATTTTTATTGTTAAAGAATATCCGATGACCGCATCTGGAAAAATTCAAAAGTTTAAACTTATAGAACAAGCACAAAAGTGGGCGAGTGAGTCCATCTAACCCGTAACAAATTTTAGACCATGCTGCGAAAGTGGGCGGTGAATCGTGTCTAAATCATGACAATCCTCCATACGATTCTTTTAGGACTTTCCTTCTTGTGCATTTTCAAGTAAAATAGTAAATGGCTTGTTTACTATTACATAGGTAGGTAACACTAACAACAGAAACTACGGCATCACAAGGAGGATAAGATATGAAAAGAAATCCATTAATCCCATTTGCTATTATAGCTGTATTCGGAATTGCAATTATGGTTGTCGTATCAGCAGTAGGCGTTAACAACGCAAAAGAAAAAGCAGCAGGCGGTAATGAAACTGAGATGGCTCCAGAAGAAATTGTCAGCCAAACTTGCGCTGCTTGTCATGGGCAAAACCTTGAAGGTGGAGTTGGACCATCTTTACAAAACGTAAAACTAAGTGCTGATGAAATTGCTACAATCATTCAAGAGGGTAGAGGACAGATGCCTCCCCAAGGTTTAAGTGCTGAGGAAGCGCAAAAGGTTGCTGAATATATTGCTGGCGGTGCCAAAAAAGGCGGCGGCAAAGAAAAAGAAGAGAAAGCTGAATAACAAAATGAAAGTTTTCTGTTTATCCAGACAGGAAACTTTTTTCTTTACACGTTAAGAAAGTATAAAAATAGGTGATTATATGACAATATTACTATCAGAACGATTAAGAAAAGTAACAGAATACATACCCATAGGGGCAACAATTGCAGATATCGGATCTGATCATGCTTATCTCCCCTGTTACTGTGTACAACATGGCATTATCATTAAAGCGATAGCAGGTGAAATCAATGATGGTCCATATCGTTCTGCTTTTAATCAAGTGAAACGCTTAGGCCTTGAACAGTTTATTGAAGTACGCTTAGGTGACGGTTTGGAAGTAATCGAACCTGGAGAGGCTTCTGCCGTTGTGATCGCAGGAATGGGTGGGCAATTAATTAGTACCATCCTAGAGCAGGGAAAAGAAAACCTACAAGGTGTGCAGCGTCTTGTATTACAGCCGAATGTGGGTGCTCGATTTATCCGAAATTGGCTTCAAGAAAATAATTGGAAGCTTTGTAATGAAGCGATTCTTGAAGAAGATGATAAAATTTATGAAATTCTAGTCGCCCAACCATCCGATGAGGTCATAAAGATGACAAGAGAGGAACTGTTACTCGGACCGTTTTTAATGAATGAAAACAATTCAACGTTCCAAAAGAAATGGAAAAGGGAATCAGTGAATTGGGAAAGAGTTCTAGACCAACTCAATCGTGCATGCCAATCTGAAGAAATTGAAGAAAAGAAAAAGGAATTACGATTTAAACTAAGTGCCGTACAATCAGTGGTCAACAATCATTCAGGATAAGGGAGGGTTTCTAATGGGCAAAACATACGCACACGCACAAGAAGTTATTGGACAAATCGATCAATTAGCTCCGAAGTGGTTGGCGATGGAAGGCGATCCGATCGGGTTGCAGGTGGGTTCATTACAAAAGTCGATTAAGAAAGTAATGGTGACCCTTGATGTGATCGAGCCTGTTATTGATGAAGCGATAGAGAAAGAGATCGATTTGATCATCGCTCATCATCCTTTGATTTATAAGCCTTTAAAACGAATTAACCCCGACACGTCACATGGAAGGACGATCCAAAAGCTATTAAAGCATGAAATAACCCTTTACACGGCCCACACAAACCTTGACGTAGCAACAGGCGGTGTAAATGATTTGCTTGCAGACGTAATTGGCATTGTAAATACGAACGTTCTTGTGGAGACAGCAAAGGACCCATTGAAAAAAATAGTTGTATTCGTACCAAAATCACATGCTGAACAGGTTCGGGAAGCACTTGGAGAGGCTGGTGCAGGATACATCGGTAATTATAGCCATTGTACGTTTAATACACCAGGTACAGGGATGTTTATGCCTCATGAAGGTACGAATCCTCACATTGGCCGAAAAGACATATTAGAACAGGTTGATGAAGTGAAGATCGAATCCATTTACCCAACTAGTATCGAGAAAGATGTATTAAATGCAATGAAAAAGGCACATCCATATGAGGAAGTGGCGCATGACATTTTCATCCTCGATAATCCGGGGAAGTCTCTTGGGATTGGGAGAATTGGAGAGCTAAAAGATGAAATGACATTAAAAGCTTTAGCTGAACACTTAA
Organism: Pseudalkalibacillus decolorationis; assembly: GCF_024609785.1. Taxonomy (GTDB): domain Bacteria; phylum Bacillota; class Bacilli; order Bacillales; family Fictibacillaceae; genus Pseudalkalibacillus; species Pseudalkalibacillus decolorationis. The sequence continues at coordinate 124,925 of NZ_JANHJQ010000001.1, read as the reverse complement.
AAGAAGTTTTGGACGTTGAAGGATTAAGATATGTAGGAAATCCTGCTCAATTGGTGAAGAAAGTAGCCGTCTCGGGTGGAGAAGGGAACGACTTTATCAGCCAAGCTAAATTTAAAGGTGCAGATGTCTTTATTTCAGGAGATATTAAATATCACTACGCACATGATGCAATGCTCGAAGGACCGGCAATTATTGATCCGGGACACAATGTTGAGAAAGTGATGAAGAAAGGTGTAGCAGCTTATATCAAGAATTGGCTGCAACATAAGAAGTATCAAACGGAAGTAGTCGAATCTGACACCGAGACGGACCCATTTCGGTTTTTGTAACACGTTAAGAAAGTATAAAAATACTTTCTATTGTATAAGCACAACTAAGGCTCAGCCGGCGCCAAAGGCTTGGCTTTACCAAGTTTTCTTTACACGTTAAGAAAGTATAAAAGTTTGCGGCATGGACGTAATGTCCAGCTCCAGCGCCCAACCACTCGGATCACTTCAGTCCCCCTGCGGCGGCAACAGCCTCCTCGGTGGCCTTCCAGTGACCTTCGTGGCTTACCCAGGGCGCTTGTGCTTTTCTTAGAAAAATACAAGCGATGGAGATCACTGGCGCTTAATGAAAGAAGAAGGATAACGATTGCAGTTATCCTTCTTTTCGATTTGGGTTATCTTTTTGCAACTTTAACCTTTGGAAGAATCTTATTTGATTTAACCTTCCGTTCTCTATTCCATGTCGTCTCGTCAGCCGGATCGTATTGATCTAAGAAGAGAACAACCTCCTTGGTAATGGGTGTTGGAGTAGAAGCACCTGCTGTTACCGCAACAGTATCAATATCCTTTAACCATTCGAGGTCAATTTCTGAGACGTCAGCAATCCGGTAAGCTAAGGTATCTGCAATTTCTTTTGAGACCTGAGCGAGCCGATTTGAATTGTTACTTCTTGGATCACCGACTACCAATAGAAGGTCGGCTTCCTTCGCTTGTTCAGAAACGGCTTCCTGTCGAACCTGTGTGGCCATGCAAATTTCCTCATGTACTTCAGCTTGCGGATATTTTTCCTGAATTTTTTTAATAAGATGAAGCACGTCCCATTGACTCATAGTTGTTTGATTTGTAATTAAAATATTATTGGATTGAATGTCTAATTGCTTTACATCTGATTCGTTTTCAACAAGGTGAACAATATCAGGCGCAATTCCAATTGCCCCTTCTGGTTCTGGATGTCCTTTCTTACCAATGTAGGCAACATGATAGCCTTCTTCTTTCTTTTCTCGAATCAAATCATGAGTGATCGTCACATCTGGGCATGTTGCATCGATTGTTGTTAGGCCTTTTTCCCGTGCTACCCGACGAACTTCCGGCGAGACACCGTGAGCCGTGAAAATGACAGTTCCATTATTCACTTGCTTCAAGATTTCCAAACGATTCGGACCATCTAATGTAATAATTCCTTCATCTTCGAAAGCATCTGTAACATGTTTATTGTGAACGATCATCCCTAGGATATAGATCGGTCTTGGTAACTCTGGGTTACTTGCAGCTTGCCTTGCGATAACCATTGCATCCACTACACCATAGCAATAGCCTCTTGGCGAAATTTTAATTACCTTCATTTAAAAAGGTCCCCCTTTTATAAAGTGAGCTCATGGCTTTATTATAAAGGAGGACTATACTGATGACAAATCAACAACTGTCTATACATAAAGTTTAGGAATGGACTGTCTATGATCGGTAGTGATCGATTGTACATCTTCTACCTTTTTGAATTGTACTTCTTCTACTTTTTTGACCGGTTTTTTAGGAGCTGGTTTAGCTTTCTGGACTGGCGTCTTGCTGGTTTTTTTCGTTTTTTTAACAGTCTTTTCAGGTTCTTTCGTATCTTCATCAGAAGAATAGTTTTGATATTCTTTTAACAATTGTAACATCGAAGGTAAATTCTTTACCATTGGTCCGTATTGTTGAACTAATGGCTTCACAGTATCAGCCATCTTCATTACTTTTTGAACGTTTTCAACCATTCCGAGCAGATTGACACTTCCGCCGGAACTAGGTGTAAAGAGTCGAGCCAATAATCCCATAGGTTTTGGACCAAACCCACCACCATATGGTGGCATCGGTCCGGGTCCAAATGATGAAAATGGTCCCATTTGTCCAAATGGACCTGGTGGCATGCGGTACATAGCTTGTTGCTCCTTTCCATCGAGCTTCCTATAAAATGACGATAAAATGGTTATTCTGATAATCAAGATATGCTGAAATTAGGGGTTGGTGTCCATTTGCTTTAAGATTGGGTATTCCCCTAAAATGCTAGTGTTCAGAAAATGTAACCACTCCTGTAATCCTTAGAACTGAATATTAATTGGCTTATTTTAATGGTTTCCTCTATAATACGTAAGAGGCTAAACTTACATTTAAAATGAGTACGAATTGACAAACGAAGGTGAGAAATGATGGAAAATAATATATTTGAACAAAGGTTTAATTTAAAGCCATTCCTATTTCAATCGATAAGAGAACAACGTTTTGAACGTCCAACCGATATTCAAGAACGCTTGATTCCAAGCATATTAAAAGGCCAAGATGTTATCGGTCAATCGCAAACAGGTTCTGGTAAGACTTTTGCCTTTCTTTTGCCGATCCTGCAGCGAATCGATCCAACGCAAAAAAAAGTCCAAGCGGTAATAACAGCGCCAACTCGTGAATTGGCGCGTCAAGTATATGATGAAGCAATGAAACTGCTTGAGTTCCAGGACAAGGAACAATCGATACAAGTAAAAACAGTGGTAGGTGGAACTGATCGTAAACGAATGGTCGATCAATTAAAACATGTACCACATTTGATTATCGGAACACCTGGAAGGATCAAGGATGTCGTTGTCGAAGAAGGTATTTCGATCTTTCATGCAACGATGCTAGTTGTTGATGAAGCGGATCAAATGCTAGACATGGGTTTTATCGAAGACGTAGATCAGGTAGCATCAAGAATGGCTCACGAACTCCAAATGATGGTTTTCTCAGCAACGGTTCCTTCAAACCTTGAACCTTTTCTAAAAAAGTATATGAATAATCCTAAGCATGTTCATGTTCAACCAGAAGATGCGACACCTATAGAAATCGAACATTATGCAATTCCTATTCGGAACAAGGACCGTATTCAGCTTACAATCGAAGTTGCGAAGAGTTTTAACCCTTATTTGGCGATAATCTTTACCAATACCAAAAAGGACGCAGATGAGGTTGCAGACGCTTTGGAAAGTGCCGGGTTGAATGTAGATCGTTTACATGGCGATTTGCCTCCTAGAACAAGAAAACATGTCATGAAACGAGTAAATAATGCAGAGTGTCAGTACTTGGTTGCAACGGATCTTGCTGCGCGAGGTATCGATGTTAAGGGTGTCAGTCATGTCATACACTATCAAATTCCTACTGATTTGGATTATTACATTCATCGATCTGGCAGGACTGGAAGAGCAGGTATGACTGGAATTGCAGCGGTGTTGTATGAACGGGAAGATCTTGATAAACTGGAAAGGCTCAAAAAAAAGGGGATTTCTTTTGAGCATCGTGAATTGAAGAATGGTGAGTGGACTGAAGTTAAACTTCAAAAAGCTCGAATCAAACGAACAACAAAGGAAAAAGATAGCGTTTCTATTCCTAAACCTAAAAAGGTAAAGCCAGGTTATAAAAAGAAGTATCAGGAACAGCAAAAGCGCTTCAATAGACATAAGAGAAAATAGACGTATGAGGGGGAAGCAAGTGATGAAAATAGGTTCACATGTATCGATGAGTGGAAAAAAGATGTTACTAGGAGCAAGTGAAGAGGCTGCTTCGTATGGAGCCAGTACATTTATGGTCTACACTGGTGCTCCCCAAAATACAAGGCGAAAGGCAATTGAAGAACTGAATATTGAAAACGGCCAGACTCACATGAAAGAGAATGGGATTAACGATATTGTTGTTCATGCCCCTTATATTATCAACATTGGAAATACGACCAAGCCACAAACATTCCAACTAGGTGTTGATTTTCTTCGCTCTGAAATCGAACGTACAAATGCACTTGGGGGAAAACAGATTGTCCTTCATCCTGGAGCTCACGTTGGAGCAGGCACTGAAGCTGGAATTCAGAAAATTATTGAAGGCCTTAATGAAGTGATTATGAAAGATCAAAATGTACAAATCGCCTTAGAAACAATGGCTGGTAAAGGATCTGAGTGCGGGAGATCCTTTGAAGAGCTTGCTGCAATTATTGACGGTGTGACACATAATGAAAGGCTTTCAATCTGTTTTGATACGTGCCATACGCACGATGCAGGCTATGATATTGTAAATAATTTTGATGGTGTGCTTGAAGAGTTCGATAAGATTATCGGTATTGACAGGCTTAAAGTTCTTCACATTAATGATAGTAAGAACGAGCGTGGTGCTGGTAAAGACCGTCATGAGAACATTGGATTTGGAAAAATTGGGTTTGAAGCTCTGAACTACATTGTTCATCATCCTCAATTAGCAGAAATACCTAAAATTCTTGAAACGCCGTACGTTGGAGAAGATAAGAAGAATAAAAAACCACCTTATCGCCATGAAATCGAGATGCTTTCAAAGAAAACATTTGATGAAGATTTACTCGGAAAAATTGTACAAGTATAAAATGTAGGCAAGAGAAATAAGGATTGTATCAGAAAGGGACAACTCCCCTGGAAGATTCAATCCTTTTGTTATGGATATTAAACATTTGTTATATATGTTACGAACGGAGAATTGATAGAATCATTTTTTTGACGGTTTGTGCCACTTGTGGTCCAACAACCGTTTCAATTTGGCGAATTAGCCTTTCTCTTTGTTGAATATCAGCGACATCGATCTTTTCTTGTTGCAAGATTCGAATCACTTGTTTTGCCTGACTTGTCGTGATTTGGATATTATACTGTGATGCCATTGCAATGAGTTCCTCAGCTGACAGGTTGTTGAGCTTGTGATTGATCATTTGATGTAGAAAAGGATTCATAGTCGTTCCCTCCTCTTGCATAATGTATGTAGAAGCTCTTTTTCTGTGCTTGGATTTACACGTTAAGAAAGTATAAAATTCGGATGAATAGATACAATGTCTAGCTCCAGCGCCCAACCCCTTGATCACTTCAGTCCTCCTGTGGCGGCGACAGCCTCCTCGTTGGCCTTCCAGTGACCATCGGGGCTACCCAGGGCGCTTCCGCTTTTCTTATATTCAACGAATTTTATAGGAAAGTGTCAAATAAAATTTAGAGTCTGACGATTTATGTCTAGGAATTTATTAACGGTTTCACTAGGTATTGGAAAGTTTATTTAGTATAATAAAAAATAAGAGTTACCAAACTTTAGAAGTGGGGGCGTGCTATGCTAGATTGTCGGTCTGACACCACTTATGCAGCCTTACAAAAAATCACTCATGAACTTATGGATGAGTTATACCTACTGGTAAGGGCCAATGGGATAATTGTTGATGCGAATGATAATGCCAAATCCATTATTTTAAATGAAAATGACGTAAATTTTTACGACCTTTTCTATAAAGAAGACCAGCAAAATGCCTATGAATTTATCAGGATAGTAACAGAGGATGAGTGCTCTGATGTAACCTTGACTCACTATGTTCGGGACAAACGAATTTCAGTCAGGTATAAAGGTGCTCTCCTCCAAGATGAAGTGGTTCTTCTAGGTACAGTAATAGAAACAACGCCAGTGATAAAGAATGGTATCACGGAAATGGACTATCAATCACTCTACGAAAAAGAGTGTGACTTTCGAAAGTTTATGTTCCGTGAACTCGAAATAGGAATTCTAACGGTGGATGCTGATAATGTAATTGACTGCTGTAATGAACGTATGAAAATGTTCTTAGAAATAGATTCAACTGAACAATTGATCGGTAAGAGTTTATTACAGTTGGAGAACGACCATTCTTTGTTGATACATATGAAACAGATGACACGAGAAATAAGAAACACAAAAATAGTGAATGAGCGTTTTTATTATGGGGATGACTCCTTGTATCAAGTAAAAGGTATGTTTTTTGAAATGGATAAAAGTGTTCGATTCGTACTTTATGATCGCTCTCACCAACAAAGGTTTGAAAATTTATTAATGTACAAAAAGCAAATGGAATCTGTATCGCATCTAGCAGCAGGGGTTGCACATGAACTGAGAAACCCATTGTCTGTTATTCAGGGTTTCATTCAGCTTTCAACCGTTTCGAATGACTTTAGTAAATACTATGATACGGTGATTTCAGAGCTTTCAAGAATGAACGAGATTATAGAAGACTTCTTATCCGTATCACGCAAGAAAATTCATAAGCAACAGCAACGTCCAGATTTAATCATCCGTTCACTCGTTCATATTATACAATCAGAATGCCTTTTGCATAATTTGGTTTTTAAATATTACTTTGATGAGTCTTCACAACATGCAATGGTCAACGAATCCATGATCAAACAGGTTGTTCTCAATTTATTGCGGAACTCCATCGAGGCATATGGAGAAAAGAAGGAACATCGATATATTCGTTTATCCGGGAAAAAGCGGAACGGCTATTACGAGGTTAGCTTTATTGACCATGGACCTGGGATGTCCGAAGAGGTACTTGAACAGCTCGGAAAGCCTTTCTTCACAACGAAGGATAGAGGAACAGGCATTGGTATACCTTTATGTAAGAAGATCATTGAAGAACATGGAGGAACATTTTCAATTATCAGCGAACCTGGAAAAGGCACGAAAGTTCGATTCCGCTTGCCGTTAATTAACGGAGAATAAACCTTCTAAATATGAAAAGGGCTGACCTATGAGAGTAATGATTAACACTTCTCTCAAGGCAGCCCTTTTTCAAAGACGATGTGATGTCTAGCTCTAGCGCCCAGGTGTTCGAGGTCGCTTCAATTCTTCCACAAACACCAAAAGCGTGTTGTGTTACAGAATCTCCAGCGCTGGTCACACCTGAACAGGGCGCTTCCGCTTTTCCATGATGTCTAGCTCCAGCGCCCAGGTGTTCGAGGTCGCTTCGATTCTTCCACAAACACAAAGGGCGTGTTGTGTTACAGAATCTCCAGCGCTGGTCACACCTGAACAGGTCGCTTCCGCTTTTCTCTATATATAAAAGTGAAATACAAAGTTTAAAATAAATAGTGAAGCCATTACATACATCGTTCTAGGAATTTGTTTGAATTGGCCAACAGCTATTTTGATAATCGGATAAACGATAAATCCGAATGCTAGCCCATCAACGATACTATAGGTTAATGGGATTAGAGCGATAATTAAGAATGCCGGGAAGCTTTCCGTAAAATCCTCTAGTGGAATGTGTTGAATCGACTGCATCATTACACCACCGATTATGATCAGGATTGGTGCGATGGCAGCATCAGGAATCCCGACAAGTAGAGGGATTGCGAAAAGTGATACTAGAAATAACAAACCACATGTAATGGCGGTAATACCAGTTCGTCCACCTTCAGCAATTCCAGAGGCACTTTCGGCTGTAGAGATTGAAGGACTCGTCCCAAATAGACCTGAAATCACACTGGAAAAGGCACTTGCTTGAAAAGATCGATCAAACTTTTTCCGATCAGGTAACATACCGTGCAGTAAGCCCATGTTTTCAACAATCAAAATTAGAGCTAAAGAAAACGAGGCAATCCAGAAATCTGCTGTTATCCAACCAGTTAAATCCGCATTCAACCATATAAATGCAGAACCATTTACTGCTTCAGGACTTTTAGGTGTAAGCCCAAGGACAAATGATGTTAACGATATGAGCAGGACTGAAATTACAAATCCACCTTTAATCTTCTTAACGAAAAAGGTAAGGCAAAGTACAAAGCCGGCTAGTGTTAAAAGTGTTGTAGGCTCGCTTAAATCACCAAGCTTGACGAAGGTATCAGGGCTTTTCTCTACAATTCCGCCTTTTTGCAAGCCGATAAATGCGAGAAATAATCCAATACCAACAGTGATCCCATGCTTTAAAGACTCGGGAATTGAGCGTGATAAGATTGACTTAATTGGTGTCAATGCGGCAATACAGAATAGTAAGCCAGCCATAACAACCGCACCTAAGCCTTCCTGCCAGGTTAATCCCATCCCATCTACAATTGTATACGTAAAGAAAGCATTGACTCCCATACCAGGGGAAAGGATAATTGGCGCATTGGCATAAAGACCAATGAACAAACACGATAATACAGTTACCAGAATGGTTGCAATAAGTGCACCGTAATAGGGAATGCCCGCATCAGCAAGAATTAAAGGATTGACAACAATAATGTAGCTAATCGTGAAAAACGACGTAATACCAGCAAGCAACTCTTTCTGAAGAGTTGTCTTATGTTCAGGTAAACGAAACCACGATTCAATCCGCTTTTTCATATGTTTCCTCTCTTATAAACCTTAACCCTCTCCCACCCATGGCTTAAACATCCACCACGATTGTTTATTATAGACTATTTTGTAAGAGTTTCAAGTCTACATGGTATATCTGTAGTCAATATACTTTACAAAATGTACAGATTCGGTATACTTGATACAGTAAATCGGAACCATTCTTAATATTAGAAAAGAGGGGACAGGATGAACACACCCATTGTATCGGTTAAAGACGTATCCTTTCGATATAATGATCGGAAGGTACTTGAACATATTAACTTCGATGTTCCAGAAGGCTCTTTCTTGGCTCTTCTCGGACCGAATGGCTCTGGAAAATCTACTTTAATAAAATTGACTTTAGGTTTACTGCCTATGCAAGATGGAGAAATTAACTTGTTTGGTCACGCCCGCAAGAATTTTAAACAATGGAGTAAAGTTGGATATATTTCACAAAAAGCAAATAGCTTTAATAGCGGTTTTCCTGCCACTGTTTTTGAGGTTGTTTCTATGGGGCTATTTGGAAAGGTAGGTATGTTCCGGTTTTTGAAACGACATCATAAGGAACGAGTGCATGAAGCTATTGAAACCGTTGGGTTAAAGGCATATACACACCACAATATTGGAGAACTGTCGGGGGGACAGCAGCAACGCGCTTTCATTGCAAGATCTCTTGTCAGTGACCCAGAACTTCTTATTTTAGATGAACCTACAGTAGGTGTGGATGCTTCATCAGTACAGGACTTTTACGAACTTTTGAAACGGTTAAAAGTTGAAAATGGAATCACATTAATTCTTGTTACTCATGATGTAGGACCTGTTACCAACCTAGTGACGCATGTTGCTTGCCTTAACAAACAGCTTCATTTTCACGGTTATACAACGGATTATCAGCGATTAGATAATGATAACCTATCTTCCTTCTATGGACACGCTGTTCATATGGTTGACCATCAGCATTAAAGACTAGGAGTGCACGTTATGATTCAGGATTTTATTCAATATGATTTTATAAGAAATGCTGCGATTGTAGGTATTATGATTGGGTTTTTAGCTCCTTTACTTGGTGTTTTTATTGTTGTGAGAAGGCAGGCGTTAATCGCTGATGCACTTTCTCATATTACATTAGCTGGGATCGCAGCAAGTTTATTGCTGAGCAAACAATTTATTATGTTCAAAACACTTAACCCCGTATATATCGGAATGGCTTTTTCAGTAACGGGATCGATTTTAATTGAAAAGCTCCGAATAGAATATAAGCATTTTCAGGAATTAGCGATCCCAATCATTTTATCGATTGGAATTGGACTGAGTGTCGTTTTCATTTCACTGGCGAATGGATTTAATACGGATTTGTTTAACTACTTGTTCGGTAGCATAATTGCGGTTGGCGTTTCCGATGTCTGGATGGTATTTATCGTTCTTATCGTTGTAGTTATCGCGATTTTCCTTTTTTATAAAGAACTTTTTCTGCTATCATTCGACGAGGAGCAAGCCCATGTCTCAGGTATTCGCTCCAGATTTATCCATTTTTTATTTATGATTTTAGTGGCTCTTGTGATTGCAGCTTCCATGCGGATTGTCGGAATTCTACTCGTTTCTGCGCTAATCACATTACCAGTTGCTGCAAGTATTCGTATCGCCACTGGCTTTAAGCAAGCGATCCTTTATTCAATTGGATTTGGGGAAATGTCAGTCATCGGTGGTTTAATCGTGTCGTATTATTTTGACCTTGCACCAGGCGGGACAATTGTTTTAATTGCAGCATTAATCCTAGTTTCCGTCATCATTTGGAAAAAGAATCGTTACATTTTTCGCAATGGAAAGCACAAGGAGGGAAATGTATGAATATCAGTGATGCACTATCGATATTGAAAGACAACGGATTCAAATATACAAATAAACGTGAGATGTTGTTAACTCTTTTTGCTAACGAGCGAAGATATCTATCAGCTAAAACTGTTCTCGAACACATGAAGTCATCTTATCCAGGCTTAAGTTTCGACACGATTTACCGTAACCTTTCTGTTTTTACGGAATTAGGAATATTGGAAGATACGGAATTAGACGGAGAGAAGCATTTTAGGTTTACATGTTCTACAGTTGGTCATCACCATCATGTCATTTGTTTAGATTGTGGAAAGACGCGTTCAATTCAATCATGTCCAATGTCAGAAGTAGAAGTAGGAAACTTTGCTATAACGGACCATAAATTCGAGATATATGGATATTGCAACGAATGTCAATAGGCCTGCTATAACTTAGTGAACAATTTCCAGTATCATGGGATTGTAATGAAAGGGTGATTTTGAGGCATTCTATCCGTAAGGAGGAGAATGCTATGCCAACTGTTAAATGTAACGTATCAAACTGTACGTATTGGGCTGAAGGGAATAATTGTCATGCGGACGCCATTCTTGTTGAAATCGATGGACATGCCAATGAGGAATACAATATGTCATCTGATGGAGACTTGTTAGGAGAGGCATCTCATAAAGATAAGGCTGAAGACGTGGCTCAAACCTGTTGTCATACTTTTCGACCAAAGCATTAAGTTTTGAAGAGGATGGATCTGTCACAAAAACGGAAATACACAACTTCCAACAATTACAGTTTATTGTGGAGGTTGTCGAATCCCTTGTGAGTCAGACCTTCCTCTTTTATTTATGACATTTAACAATGTTTGTCATTATAAAGCGGGGGAAGCAACGGATAATAAGAAGGCTCCTCCATTTTTTAATGAAAGAGAGGGATTTCCAGTGGATAATAATCGATTTAATCGTGAAAACGGAGAACATCGAGAAAATGAGAGCGATTTTATGGAAGAAACTGCAGCAGAAGTTGTCCCTCTTCCTGAGCAAGAACGTGTTATGGATAAACGGAATGATCGTATGGAGACGAGCACTGAGGATGCAAATACAACAGAGGGTAGAGGAATTGGTATCTTTGCCATTGCTTTATCTATTGTATCCTTATTCTTTCTCCCAGTTTTATTGGGCGCAGCAGGGATCATTGTTGGTTTCTTTGCGCGAAGAAGAGGAGCAACTAGCCTAGGGAGCTGGGCAATCGGACTTGGGATTGCATCAATCGTAATCAGCCTGATTTTTGCACCATTCTTTTAGAGAAAACAGGGGCAGCTGAATGCTGCCCCTGTTTTTAATTCAGATCATTTATTAACAGTTTCTGCTTCTTTGGCTTTCTTTTCATGGTATTCTTTTGCAAGCTTATCTACTTCTTTTTTCAACTCATCTACCATCGTTTCTTCTGGGATCTTACGGATAATTTCACCATGGCGGAATAACAATCCTTCCCCCCGAGCACCGGCTATACCGATATCTGCTTCACGAGCTTCTCCAGGTCCGTTAACCGCACACCCGAGTACAGCAACTTTAAGGGGCGCTTTGATTTTTGAAATATATTCTTCTACTTCATTTGCAATCGAAATGAGATCTATTTCAATTCGGCCACACGTTGGACAAGAAATCAATGTCGCAGCATTCGACGCAAGGCCAAATGTCTTAAGAAGTTCTCTTGCTACCTTGACCTCTTCAACAGGGTCTGCACTTAAAGAAATACGGACCGTGTTACCGATTCCTTTGTTAAGAATGACCCCAAGACCGGCGGCACTCTTTACCGTTCCTGCAAATAGAGTTCCTGACTCAGTTATACCTAAGTGTAATGGATAATCAAAAGCTTTGGATGCTTTTTCATAAGCCTCAATTGCTAAATGTACATCTGACGCTTTCATCGAAACAATAATATCATGGAAATCTAGGTCTTCTAAAATTTTGATATGACTTAGAGCGCTCTCGACCATCCCGTCGGCTGTTGGGTATCCATATTTCTCTAAAAATTTCTTTTCAAGTGATCCAGCGTTTACCCCTATACGAATCGGAATCCCCTTTTCTTTAGCAGCTTTTACCACGGCTTCGACTTTTTCTTTCCGTCCGATATTGCCTGGGTTAATTCGGATCTTGTCCGCTCCGCCTTCAATCGCTTTTAAAGCAAGCTTATAATCAAAGTGGATATCAACGACAAGTGGAATGTTGATTTGTTTTTTTATTTCTGAAATCGCTTCTGCATCTCTCATATCTGGACATGCTACACGGACGATTTGACAGCCTGCTTCTTCAAGTCTGTGAATTTCGTTTACAGTTGCTTCAACATTATGTGTCTTTGTTGTGGTCATACTCTGAACTACAACTTCATTGTTACCACCAATGGTTAAATTTCCAACCTTAATTGGACGTGTTTTTGTACGGTGAGTAACTTCACTCATATATTATCGCTCCCCTTTAAGGACGTTTCCTTCGATGTGTATCGACTTCATTTTAGCAATTAGAGGATGGATTTGGCAAGGAAAGGATGCCTTTACCGATAAAGAGGAAAACGATACGACTCATTTGCCTGTATGGCATGTGCTGAAATGCTGTTATTCAATGCTTCAAAATCCTCGACAGCCTTGTTTATTGAAACAGGCATATTGCCAGTATGGATCCGTTCTAAAATCGTTAGAACAGTCTCACCAGGCTGAACGGTGACCGTTTTATATGGATTGAGGGATTTATTCCTTGCTTCTGCTACTGGAGTCTCAATAGCCTTAATGGTTGTTGCTGTCGGAAGTGTACCTACCTTCAAATCGAAGTAGATGCTATATACTAATAGAAATAGTAGCGTTCCAATTATTAATTTCTTCATAATTTCACATCCCATTTATATGGCCTACTACATATATATGCTTGTCCACTCCATTTATGCGGAAAGATTAAGTATGTTCAATCTACGGATAATCTAGTAAAATAAGGAAAGCACGTACAAAAAATCAACAAGCAAACGTATGGTATAGTGCACGTTCGAAAAGGCATAAGCCATTCTTTTACAAAGGGGAATTAATAACATGCGACTTAAAAAATGGATGATTGCAACGATTTTGGCTTTTTGTATGATACCTGCAGTAGCCCTTGCAGATGCTGCTCCTGGCGATGTGATTGTAACCTTGGGGCAAGATCTTTCTGAAGAACAAAAGCAACAATTACTCGAGGAGATGGATGTACCTAAAGACGTTCAAGCAATTACTGTGACCAATGAGGAAGAGCATCAATATCTCGGTGATTATATATCCAAAGCCCAAATTGGTACTCGGGCAATATCTTCAACAAAGATCACAATTGCTGAAGAGGGTGCCGGATTAAATGTAAAGACGAATAATATTAATTGGATCACAGAAGAAATGTATGCGAATGCATTAACAACAGCCGGGGTGAGGGATGCAGACGTCTATGTAACCGCTCCGTTCGAAGTTTCAGGAACAGCAGGGCTGACAGGAATACTAAAAGCGTATGAAGTAACAACAGATATTGAAATCCCGGAAGAAAAAAAGCAAGTAGCGAATGAGGAAATGGTAAAAACGGTTAAATTAGGGGACCGGGTTGGAGCTGACAAAGCTACAGAGCTAATGACTAAGATAAAGTCTGAGCTTGCTGATAATCCGGTAGAAACAGAAGCAGACCTTCGTGCACTTATTAAACGGGTTGCAGAAGAAGTAGGAATCACATTAACTGAGGAAGAATTGAATGGACTTGTGTCTTTATTTAATAAGATGAAGGACTTGAATATCGATTGGGATCAGGTCCAATCCGATCTTCAAAATGTTCGGAATAACTTAAGTGAGTTTTTAAATAAAGAAGAGACGCAAGGTTTTATCCAAAGTATTTTAGATTTCTTTATTGCAATTATCGAAGCAATCAAAAATTTATTTAAATAAGTTTTGAAAATAGGGCAGCACTCTACAACATGCAAAGAAACCGATCCATATTATCAACGGATCGGTTTCTTCTAATAGTGCGTGTTCAAAAAGGAGGATAAAAAGAGCCGAGAAGTTCGAGGCGCGAAAAGTCTCGAGGACCGGAACGACGAGCGGTACTTGCATAAACACTACGAGTTGTACCGAGGAAGCTTACATCCAAGAATGCGCTTGTAGACGCAGGTACATATGGAACTTCGACTAACTACTTCACGTCCTGTGAAAACGTCGAAGTCAGCACGTCCGTGTGCAAGTCCGAAGAGACCGAGCACAAGAATATTCTACGGAAGCGAAGCCTCGCACGCCGGAAAAGCGTACTCCTTTTCCAAGGAACGAAGAAATTCGACAGCTATTTTTACCGGACTTTTTGAACAACCTCTAATACATTTATTCTGTTACCTTCTTTTTCGGTAAGGGTACTTTTTGAACAACCAATGTCAGCATAACTGTGGCTACAAACCAGTAGATCCAGAACTGACCAGTTACGACAATTGTTAGTGCGTCCATGATCGCAAAGAAAATCGTCGGTAAGGTTGCAGCATAAGCGGAAAGGATCCAAAGCTGTCTGTATGAAAGGTTTCGTTTCGTGATACTCTTAATTACTAACCCAATTAGTGCGAGTACACTAACACCAATAAACTTTAGAGCTGTTGCAAAAATGTAGGCTAGTATAATTGCAAAGGCAATAATAAAAGGCAAGAAAGCCTTTAACTTATCAAGAAAGCCCATGACATCCGATTTTGTTAAATTTAGATCCTTGAACATACTATATTTTAACTCATCGACTGTTCCACCGGATTTTATAATGACACGATCGTCTAAAAATGCAACTGTTTCGCCATATTGTTCTAGGTCGTCACGTGTGACTGCACCAGTTGTATCAAAGATAAAGGTTTGTAAGGAATTTTCACGGATAATCGGCTCTTCAATTGGTGATGTCAATTCCCCATTCGCTAATTGAAAGTCTGGAAGTCCTTCGTTAACAGCCTGATCAAACTGATTCACCCCATTCGAGATCAGTAAAGCTATATTTATACCGATGAATATATAGGCTATTAACATCATTACAAATATGTATCCAATGGTCTTGCCGATCTTTTGGAATCGAAACATCGCCATTAACTTAGGCGAATATAAGCTAACTGCAAACTGTTTAAAAATGTTCATATAATCCCCCTCTTCTAAAGCCATTGTATCTTTGTCACTAGATACGGACAAGTTAAATTACGATGAACACGGTAAAAAGTTACTTACTTAAATAAAAAAGTATTAAATTATCGTATATCCCTTTACAAACAATTTATAAATAGTTAATAATTAATGGGGCAAATTCTGTCGAAAATAATGCGTGGGAGTTGAAAATTCTTGGATCTCAACATTCAGCAAATGATATTTGAGTTTCTCGGTGGTCTCGGTATTTTCTTATTTGGGATCAAGTACATGGGTGACGGACTCCAAAATGCTGCAGGCGATCGTCTGAGAGATATTTTGGACCGGTTTACATCCAATCCGTTTATGGGTGTACTTGCCGGGATGATTGTTACTATTTTAATCCAGTCAAGTTCAGGTACGACTGTGTTGACTGTAGGGCTTGTAAACGCTGGATTTATGACACTCCGTCAGGCCATTGGGGTTGTAATGGGAGCGAACATTGGTACAACGGTTACAGCTTTCATTATCGGAATCGATCTAGGTGCGTATTCATTACCAATCGTGGCAGCTGGAACACTGTTAATCTTTTTCTTTAGTTCTAAGAAAGTTAAAAACATCGGACAAATTATTTTTGGATTTGGTGCATTATTTTATGGTATGGAACTAATGGGTGACGGAATGAGACCTTTACGAACACTTGAGGCATTTCGTGATCTTACAGCATCAATGAGTGACAATCCAATTCTCGGTGTAGTCGTTGGTACGTTATTTACGGTAATTGTTCAAAGCTCAAGTGCTACAATCGGTATCCTTCAGGAATTATATGCACAGGGAACCATCCAATTGGATGCTGCTCTCCCAGTTTTATTCGGTGATAATATTGGAACAACGATTACAGCCGTACTAGCTTCAATTGGAGCAAGTATTGCTGCTAGAAGAACTGCTCTGACACACGTGATCTTTAACTTGATTGGAACGACAATCTTCTTAATACTTCTCGTTCCATTTACACACTTTGTAGAATTTTTAACATCCACGCTAAATTTAGATCCGAAGATGCAAATTGCGTATGCACACGGAACGTTTAACATTACAAATACACTTATACAATTCTGGTTTATCGGATTCTTAGCATTCCTTGTGACAAAAATTATTCCAGGAGAAGACAGTACAATCGACCACAAGGCAAAACATCTTGATCCAATCTTCCTTGAACGGTCTCCTGCAGTCGCTATAGGACAAGCTAAACTCGAAGTATTGCGTATGGCAGATTTTGCAAAGCAAGGACTAACAGAGGCATTTAAATATCTCGAAACGAAAGATAAGCGTAATGCTGAAAAGTCTTATCAGTACGAAGAAGCCATCAACAACTTGGATCAGCGTATAACGGAATATTTAGTGAAACTTTCATCTTATACTCTGACGAATCATGATTCTGAGCAACACTCCATATTAATGGATGCTGTGCGTGATATTGAGCGTATTGGCGATCATATGGAAAATATCATTGAACTAATCGAGTATCAATTAACACATAAAGTTGTTATCTCAGATAAAGCCTTTAAAGATCTAGAAGAAATGTTCCAGTTAACGATGTCTACGATTAATGAAGCATTTTTGGCGATGGAACATGATGATAAAGAGAAGGCACAAAAGGTTGTAGAAATGGAAGACGCCATCGATAAAATGGAACGTACACTTCGTAAGCAGCACATTCGTCGCTTAAATGAAGGGAAATGCAGTGGAGCTTCAGGGATCGTATTCGTTGATATTCTAAGTAACCTTGAACGTATCGGCGACCATGCAGTGAATATTGCTGAATATGTATTAGGAGAAGAAGAATAAATGGAACTTATTACATGGCTGGTAGTCGGATTATTATTTTTATTGTCCTTTATAGGGCTTATATATCCGGTTTTACCGGCTTCTCTTTTTTTAGTCGGTGGATTTCTTGTCTATGGATGGTTAGAAAGCTTTGAAGATCTCACAATTCTGTTCTGGATTATACAGGGGATACTTGTTCTATTACTTTATGCAACGGACTATGCAAGTAATTATTTTGGAGTAAGTAAACGCGGTGGTAGTAAATATGCAATATGGGGGAGCACAATCGGACTGATTGTAGGTCCTTTTGTCATACCGATAATTGGTATTCTTATTGGCCCATTTATTGGCGCAGTACTTGGTGAAGCGATTCATCAAAAGGGGAACCTGAAACAATCCATTAGGGTGGGAATAGGCTCACTGCTAGGTTTTATTGGTGGGACAGCCGTTAAATTTATCATTCAGGTTGGAATGATTATTTATTTCTTCATTCAAGTGCTATAGTAGGTAGAATTGTCTTTTGGATATGTTTAAAAATTAGTATTGCATACGGGGGCATAACATGATATATTAGTTCTTGTCCCTGTTTTGCACTATACATAAATTTATCAATAAAGGTATTGACATGGATGATTAGAAATGGTATTCTAATACTTGTCGTTAAAAAAGTTTTTAAGACTATTCCACAGTAGCTCAGTGGTAGAGCTATCGGCTGTTAACCGATCGGTCGCAGGTTCGAGTCCTGCCTGTGGAGCCATATTATGGCGGTGTAGCTCAGCTGGCTAGAGCGTACGGTTCATACCCGTGAGGTCGGGGGTTCGATCCCCTCCGCCGCTACCATACAAATTTCACAATGGCGATTGTGGCGAAGTGGTTAACGCACCGGATTGTGGTTCCGGCATTCGTGGGTTCGATTCCCATCAGTCGCCCCATAGATTCATAAATACTTAATATATTGGACCCTTAGCTCAGTTGGTCAGAGCAGTCGGCTCATAACCGATTGGTCGTAGGTTCGAGTCCTACAGGGTCCACCAGATATACGGAGGTATACCCAAGTCTGGCTGAAGGGAGCGGTCTTGAAAACCGCCAGGGGCGTAACAGCCTGCGGGGGTTCGAATCCCTCTACCTCCTCCATTTTTTATATCATAATGAGTGAAATATCAACACAGCTTACGAAGTAAAATCACATTTAAACTTTATATCGACGCGGGGTGGAGCACGTAGGAATAAGCTACGTAGCATTAACATCAGCGAACCGATCGAGAAACAGCTTGAATTTACTTTCTGAGATCGGGTTGAGGATACCTGCATGAGTCAGTCAAAATTACGGAGCAAAATCATCATCCATAAACTTTATATCGTCGCGGGGTGGAGCAAGGAGCAATTCTCCAATGAATCCACGACGACTTGTCCCGACGCAGCATTCAACGTCAGCATATGCTAGTAGAGGAAGGGACAGTCAGGACTACGGAGCAAAATCATCATCCATAAACTTTATATCGTCGCGGGGTGGAGCAGTCTGGTAGCTCGTCGGGCTCATAACCCGAAGGTCATAGGTTCAAATCCTATCCCCGCAACCAATTTAAAACTTACGACGTCGAATTTACATCTTAGTTAGTTTTAGGTAGTAGTACCTTTAGGTGCAACCAAATTATGTTCATTGTCGATAAGACCTAAGGCTCAATAAACATCAGGAGTAACCACTAGGGTTAAACCAATTACATACGGCTCGATAGCTCAGTCACGAGCGGTTCATCGTTGAATAATCAGCGAGTTGTCCCGACACAACCAACATCGGTAGCATAAACAAGTAGAGAAAGGGACAGGGAACCGACGAACATGACTAAACTTCATATGGCTCGATAGCTCAGTCGGTAGAGCAGAGGACTGAAAATCCTCGTGTCGGCGGTTCGATTCCGTCTCGAGCCACCACTTTATTTAACTTCTTCTAAAAAAGAAGTTTTTTTGTTTTTTTACGTTAAGAAAGTATAAAAATACTTTCTATAGTATAAGTGCAACTAAGGCGATCGCCAGCGCTAAGGCTTGGCGTTAGCCAAGTTTTCTTTAACGGGTCAAAATGTAATCAAAACTTCTTTAAATTGCTTATAAACTCTCATAACTGGTATTTTGGAGGAATAGATACCTTATCAAAATAATTTAGGTTCAATATTTCAACAACGGGGGAAGATATCGGCCACGAAATGAGATAATTCGGTCACGGAACACGATATTTCGGCCACGCATAGTAAAAAAGTCCCGCAAACGCAATATTTTAACCTTCAAACATTCTATCTAAGGCACGTAGTGTTTAAAAATTGAATCCTGAGGGTAAATTTGATATTGTTAGAAATGGAGACACCGACAATGGTGTTCAAAACAGATTACATATTATATAAGGAGGAGATTCACTTGGCTAAATACGAATTACCTGCATTACCTTACGAAGTAAATGCACTAGAACCACACATTGATGCAAAAACAATGGAAATCCATCACGGGAAGCACCATAACACATATGTTACAAAATTGAATGCAGCACTCGAGGGACACAATGATCTACAAGACAATGACGTAGAAGCACTTGTTGCCAAACTTGATGCAGTTCCTGAAAACATTCGTACAGCAGTACGTAACAACGGTGGAGGGCACGCTAACCACACATTCTTCTGGAACATCTTGAGTCCGAATGGTGGCGGAGAGCCTACAGGTGAATTGGCAGATGCGATTAATTCTAAATTTGGAAGCTTTGACAAATTTAAAGAAGAATTTGCAAATGCAGCTGCAACACGTTTTGGATCTGGTTGGGCTTGGCTTGTCGTAAACAATGGTGAGCTTGAAGTAACAAGTACTCCAAACCAAGACACTCCTTTAATGGATGGAAAGACTCCAGTTCTTGGTCTTGATGTTTGGGAGCACGCTTATTACCTGAACTACCAAAACCGCCGTCCAGATTACATCTCAGCGTTCTGGAACGTTGTAAACTGGGATGCTGTTACAAAGCATTACAATAACGCTAAGTAATTTAGTTTAGGCTGACACCTCGAATGGGAATTCTTTCTCATCGAGGTGTTTATTTTTTTTACGTATGGATAAAAATTAGACAAGTGCAATAAACGAATGGTGTTTCCGTTTGATAATAATTTTGCTAAACAAAAGTCCAAAACAACGTTTCCTTCATCAATATCTTCATTTGATATAAGAACGGTATCTCCTTCTTGATAAAAAAGTTCAATTTTATTGCTCCCAACCACCATTTCAATCCACCGCTCCTCAAAAAAGTTATTTACGATACATAACATCCCCTTTTTTTCAAACACCTCCTTCATGTATAGCGTAAGCTCATTCCAGTTGTGTTTGTTCCTATCATGTTGTACTAAAAATTGATACATGCTCTATCTCGCCTCCTTAGTACCATCCTTTCCTAAACCCAAATGAACAAATCAAAATTTAAACAAACAATGATTTTCGAATAACGAAATTGGTTTATGGAAAACTAGGGTTGAATAAAGGGGAGACGATAATATGAAAGCACTTCAGAAAATGATGGGTAATATGGAGTTAACGAAAGACCTTTTGATGTTATTAATCATCGGCGGTCTTTATTCACTTAGTATTGCTTTATCAAATACATTTGTTAACGTATTTCTCTGGAAACAATCTGGTCAATTTATCGATATTGCGATTTATAACTTATCAATTGTCATTTTTCAGCCTCTTACTTTTGTTCTAGCCGGACGGTTAGCTAAACGAATCGATCGAGTAATTGTGTTGAGACTCGGAGTGATCAGCTTATCGATCTTTTACTTAACCGTCCTTTTACTGGGCGATCAAGCAGAGCAGTTTTTAATCCTGCTGGGGGCTTTACTTGGTGTCGGTATGGGTTTCTATTGGTTAGCTTTTAATGTATTAACTTTTGAAATCACAGAACCGGATACACGTGACTTTTTTAATGGATTTCTTGGTTTACTGGCATCATTCGGTGGAATGGTAGGTCCATTTTTAGCAGGTTGGATTATCACTCGTATGGATCAGTTAATTGGGTATAAAACGATTTTTGCTATTTCTTTGACACTTTTTTTTGCAGCTGTTTTGATTAGTTTTATGTTAAGTCGACGAACGGCAAAAGGAATCTTTTCGTTCTCAAAAGTATTTGAAGAACGTAAGCGGAATCACAGTTGGAATCGAATCTTATACGCTCATTTTTTTCAAGGATTACGTGAGGGAACCTTTATATTTGTCATTGTTGTTTGGGTGTTTATTACAACGAACAGTGAACTCGCACTAGGTACCTTTGGGCTTGTAAATTCAGCAGTATCCTTTGTAGCTTATTATGTAGCTACCCGATACATTAAGGCTGCTAATCGTAAAAAAGCGATCTTTGTCGGAGGAATCATTCTTTATGCTTCCCTTGCCCTGATTCTGTTTGATCTAACATTTGCAAAGCTAATGACGTATGGAGTTATTATATCCATTGCGTATCCAATTCTTCTTGTACCTTATATTTCATTGACTTATGATATTATAGGTAGAAGTTGGAATGCGAAGGAAATGAGGATTGAATACATCGTTGTTAGAGAGGTCTTTCTAAATATCGGAAGAATTACATCCATTGTTTTGTTCATCTTGACGATTACGATTTTTAACGGAGCAGAGAGTATACCGTACTTACTTCCAATCGTCGGAATTGGTCACTTTTTAATTTACTTCTGTATTCGTTCGATTCACCTTCCACCCTTATCTGATAATAAAGTTGTACTATCGAACGAAAATGGTTCAAACAACAACTAAGTTTTTCTTTTTTTTAAGACGAAATTACGTTACAATAACATTCGTGATTGCTCATAATCAGGCACCTATTTAGGGGTGTCTATTTACATAAGTAGGAGAGGAAATATGGAAATACAAAAGAAAAAGAAAAGCCATGTTCATTTTCGCCTAAATATTCTCTTCCTTGCAGTGTTTTTGCTGTTTTCTGCCTTGATTTTAAGATTAGGGGTTGTGCAAATCGTTCATGGTAGCTCTTTTAAAGCAGAAGCAGAGCGAACAGAAAATATTACAGCGAAGTTAGATGCACCGCGAGGGAAAATGTATGATCGTTATGGAAGAGTAGTTGTGGATAATGAACCGGTATTTTCTGTTACTTATACTCGATCGAACCAAGCCGAACCGGAAGAAATTTATGAAACAGCTGAAAAGCTTTCCAAATATATTGAAAAAGACACGGAGAGCTTAACAAAGAGAGATAAAAAAGATTTCTATTTAACATTTAAGGCGGATGCTGAAAAAGTATATCGTCAATTGCTCACTGAAAAAGAGCGTGAAAAGCTTGATGATTCAGACGAATATAATCTTGTTATCGACCGCCTCAACGCTGATAAAATAGCGCTTACGAAAGAAGAACAAGAAATAGCGGCAATATGGCGTAAAATGATCAGTGGGTATGCGATGACGCCACAGCGTATAAAAATGGGAGCGACACCAAAGGAAATTGCGGTAATTAGTGAACACCTAGAAGAATTTAACGGGGCAGTTGACATTAAACCTGATACAACCCGAACATATCCATACGGTGACACATTAAAATCGATCTTTGGTCAAGTAGGGCAAATTCCAAAAGACCTCGTGAAAGGTTATGTTCTGGAAGGAAGAGATCGGAATGACCTCGTCGGAACTAGCTTCCTTGAGGAGCAATATGAATCTATTCTCCGTGGGACAAAGACGAAAATTCAATATACAACCGATAAAGCAGGTAATCCTATAGACAAACCGATTAAAACGGAGGGCGAAAGAGGGCTAGATGTCATTCTAACTGTTGATATGGAACTTCAACAGAAAGTGGGAGAGATCGTTGAAAAGCGAATCTTAGAAGCAAGACAAATTCCCGCCAACAATCAACTGAAAAGTGCTTACGTCGTAATGATGAATCCACAAAATGGCGAAATTTATTCGATGGTCGGTAAGAAATTAGAGGACGGAGAGTTTCGAAATGTCCCATTTGGAAACGTCTATAATCAGTATCCAATGGGGTCAACTGTTAAAGCAGCAACAGTCCTAACTGGTTATCAAACAGGTGTAATTAAACCTGGAACGGTTCTTTATGATACGCCGTTAAAGCTCCCAGGAACAGATGTTAAGAAATCATATAAGAATATGGGATATGTAAACGACCTTGAAGCACTGCAAATGTCTTCAAACGTATACATGTTCCGAATCGCAATGAGAATTGGCGGATATGATTTTAATGAAAAGGAAGGCTTCCACAATCCAGCAGAATCTTACCGAACAATGCGGTATTACTTTAATCAATTTGGCCTTGGTGTTCCAACGGGTATTGATCTCCCTTATGAGGATGATGGGTATAACGGAGGGGTCCAGGCACTTGGAAACTTGATGGATATGGGAATCGGTCAGTTTGACACGTATACCCCGATGCAAATGGCTCAATATATTTCGACGGTCGCAAATGATGGTTATCGTATGCAGCCACATCTGTTGAATGGTGTACGTAAACCAAAAGCAGGATCAGACCAATTAGGAGAAATTGTATCCGAGTTTGAACCAAATGTATTAAATCGCATTGATATGAAACAAGATTGGATCGAACGCGTCCAAAAAGGACTTTGGATGGTTATGAATACGAAAGAAGGAACTGCTTATGATGCGTTTAAAGATGTCGAAGGGTATGTTGCTGCTGGAAAAACAGGAACGGCAGAATATAAGGATTCCTATAACTTAACCCTTGTTGGCTATGCTCCTTATGACAAACCCGAGGTGGCATTTGCAGTTGTTGTACCTTTTGCAGAAGAAGGCAGTATTAATAACTTGATTGGTCGAGACATTTTAGATGCCTATTTTGAATTAAAAGAAAAAGGGCATACAAAGGATTTGCTTGAGAATAAATCGTCAAAAGAAGATCTTAAAAACCAAGAATAAATAGAACTCGTGAAAACTGACTCAGGAAAGCTCTTGGCTTTCGAGTCAGTTTTTTTGTATTCCCTTTAAGTTCTATCAGCAGGAACGGGATAAACAGATATATTATTTTCGAAAATTTAAAATTATCTTGAAAGATGTGCCTGTATTTGCTATTATCTATTAATAAACCAAAACGGATATAAACGAACATAAACGGAAATTACGACAATTAAAAAGAAGATAACAAAGACATACTTTTGTAAATTGTGACGTCTAGAAATCTATTAAACAAGTAATCAACTATATAAGGAGGGATTTTGATGGAAAATAGATATGCTGAAAATCCAAACGAAGTAAAACAGTTTACGACGGAAAAATTGCGAGAGCGATTTTTGGTGGAGAATTTGTTTGTTAAAGATGAACTGAATATGGTATACACACATGAGGATCGAATTGTCATCGGTGGCGCAGTACCCGTAAAAAATGAACTTGTTTTGGAAGCGAAGGACATGTTAAAAACAGATTATTTTCTTGAACGACGTGAAATCGGTATCATTAATGTCGGCGGACCAGGAATCGTGAAAGTAGAGGGTGAAATCTATACATTATACAAAAGAGATTGTCTCTATATTGGACTTGGAAAAAGAGAAGTGTCATTCAAAAGTGAAGCTTCCAGTTCACCAGCCCGATTTTACCTTGTCTCAACACTAGCTCATAAAGAATACGAAACTCGCAAAATTGCCATTGAAGATGCAGTACCGGACCATCTCGGTTCCATTCAACAATCAAATGAACGTACCATTTACAAATACATTCATGCGGATGGAATCCAAAGCTGTCAATTGATGTTAGGAATAACGTTACTTGAACCGAACAACATGTGGAATACAATGCCTGCACATATTCACGACAGACGCAGTGAAATTTATTTCTATTTTGATATGCCAGAAGAAGGACGTGTGTTCCATTTCATGGGTGAACCGAAAGAGACAAGACATCTCCTTGTTAAAAATGAACAAGTCGCCATTTCTCCAGCGTGGTCGATTCATTCCGGAGTCGGAACAAGCAACTATACGTTTATTTGGGCAATGGCAGGGGAAAATTATACATTTGCCGATATGGACTTTATCGATATGAAGGATTTAAAGTAGAGGGGACCTTTTGATGAGCTTCTTACAATCGATGTTTTCATTATCAGGAAAAACAGCACTTGTCACGGGTGCGTCGACAGGTATCGGCCAGTCCATTGCGGTTGGATACGCTAGAGCTGGCGCAGAGGTTATTTTGCTAGGACATCGTGATAACTTACAAGAAACAGCCGATATCATTGAACAAGCCGACGGTGTTTCCCATCAAGTAATCATTGATTTGTCCCAAATTGATTCAATCAAAGAGAAATATGATGCTCTTCTATCAGATTACCAAATTGATATATTAGTGAATAATGCCGGTATTATCAGGCGTCAACAAGCTGTTGATTATTCACAGCACGATTGGAACGATGTGATTAATACGAATTTAAATGCTGTGTTTGTATTGACACAGGAAGTTTCCAAAAATATGTTAAAACGTAAACAAGGTAAAGTTATTAACATTGCTTCATTATTATCTTTTCAGGGAGGAGTTTTTGTTCCGGCTTATACGGCGAGCAAGCATGCCGTTTCTGGACTGACAAAGGCGTTTGCTAATGAATGGGCATCGGCAGGAGTTCAAGTGAACGCAATCGCTCCCGGTTACATTGCGACCAATAATACGCAGGCCATCCGTGAGGATACAGAACGAAACGAATCAATTTTATCCCGTATACCAACAGGACGTTGGGGACAACCGGATGACTTAGTCGGTGCGGCAATCTTTCTAGCATCGGCATCCGATTATGTAAATGGTCATACATTAGTCGTTGATGGTGGTTGGCTTGCAAGATAACAAAATAAGACGAGAGTAAGCCTTGTACATTGTACGGGCTTACATTTATAAGTAAGTAAATATTCAAACAAGGAGAACGCTAAAGGAAATGGATGGATGTGGAAATCCGAACGTTTATTATTACAGGCGAAAATCTGCTGGCCAGCAATATGACTACGCACGATTTGAACGCTTAGACTAAACAATTTAGAGGGATTGGCTAAATGCAGGCGCAGGCGCCGTTGGAATTGGCAGCGATTTAACGACGGAAGCAAAGCGGACAGGTGATTATTCGGCCGTTAGAACAAAGGCTGAAGAATATAGGGGAATCCTGCAATTCTATTATTCAAATGGGGGGATATCCATGCATGTAGTGAAATACGACAATGCAGAAAGCAGCTGGAACGAGGCTTTGCCTTTAGGTAATGGGAGTTTTGGCGGTATGGTATTCTTTGAGGACAATAAGCTAACCATTGCCATGAATCATTATGAGGTTTACTATAAAAAGCTTCATCTTTACAGCAAGAAGTATCAAAACAGTGAAGGGCGTGATTTTCATAAAGTATTTGGACTTACGTTCGATGAAATGAAACAAAGGGCAAAAGATATGTACCGAGATCCCGATCAAGGTCCTTTTTTTCTTTACACTGACGCATTATGGAATAGCGTTCTTTATAGAAGGTACGGGAAACCATCAGGAGGAGCTTCCCATTATCCTACCGGAGAAATACAAATCATACCGTGCGATGATCTGGCTGAACCAGACCACTATTCGCTTCAGCTTGATGTCGAGAAAGCATGTGTAGATTTACGGGTTGCGAAAGAAAGCGACAAGCTCGGCGTGCGTACGATCTTCACCCAAAACGAGGATTATCTTGTGACCGAAATCAAACAGACGAATTCAGAACTAGTGAAATCTGTAACGATGACCGTCCCATCTAGGAAGTATGGAGGTATGACAGTACAAGTTCATAAGCTTAACGATACAACCTTTTATTATACAGGCTCCTTCTATCCGGACGGCGAAGACAAGGAACAAAACGGTCCGTTTACATTCCTAGTGATGATGAGGATGATCGGGGCTAAGGGAAGCGTAGACTTATCCGCCTCAGGCATGAACATCAAGATTTGCGATGCGGAGGAAACAGTCACCCTCGTTACAACAGTCGTTACAGAGGAGGAAACCAAGGAGTTGTTCGAGACCGCCATCCGAAGATTGGACCTAGCTGTCTCCCGTTTGAATGATATGTATGACCATCATCAGAAGCACTGGGTAAACTTTTGGAAGAGATCTTCTATCACATTGCCTGATAAAGTGGTCGAAGATTTATGGTACGTCAATTTATACGCGATTGCCTGCAGCAGTGGGAAAGGCGGGAGAATGTACCAGCAGGCTTGTGGGCTGAACGGTTTGTGGGATATTAAGCAACCGACCAAGTGGGGTAGTATGTGGTATTGGGACGTTAACATTCAGGCAGCTTTCTGGCCACTTTACACAGCCAATCACCTTGAGATTGCCGAAGCGTTTAATGATGCTTTATTATCTTACACCAGTCTTGCTGAAAAAATGGCGAAGCAGTTTCATGGACTGGAAGGCTATTCAGGGGATTATCCGCATTCTTTGTATTTAAGCACTTGGCCCTGGTGTGCGCAGTTTTTATGGCATTATTATCAATACAGCATGGACCGTAAATTTTTGAAAGAAAAAGCCTACCCATTGTTTAAGCAGATTCTCCGATTTTTTGTAGGATATCTGCAATACGATTCAAAAAAGGAACAATACGTCGTATTCCCCGATATTTCACCGGAACAGGGTCCTGTGACACGGAACTCGACTATTACGCTTTCTGCGGTCAAATATTTACTAAATATTTCAATCGAAGCGAATGTTTTGCTCGGAGAAGAGGAAGCCGATCGAAAAAAATGGAGCGAACTGCTGGCCAAATTGGCTCCTTATCCGACTGCTGTTTCCCAAAAATACGGGGAAATTATCAAAGATTCGGAATGGGCACCTGAGGACCTCCATTTAAGGCATCCATCGCTGCTTATGCCGATTTATCCCATTGGTGAAATCAACAAAGATAGCGAGGAATGCTTGAGGAAAAGCGCGGAGAACACGCTTCGCTATGTTCAGGAGAATACGGAAATTGGAGTGTTTCAATTCGGGTGGCTCTCATGCGCAGCTTCAAGGCTCGGCAAAGGGAACACAGCATTGAGGCTTCTTTACGAACAAGGAATCGATTTGCTGTTAAGGACAAATGGGTTATTTGCCGAGGAAACGGAACGCTGGATCAACTATTGCAATATTACGAATGAGCCGTTGTACTATCCGCATATGATGGAAGCTTCAGGTGAAATGGTCGCTTCTGTAAACGAGATGCTGCTGCAAAGCTATAACGGTGTTATCGAAGTATTCCCATCGGTCCCATCGGGAGAGCCCGAGAAAGAACTTACGGTCGGCCTGTACGACCACGATATCGAGAAAAACGTGCGAACGTACGATAAGTGGGACGATTGCGAATTTCATGGTCTCCTGGCAGTAGGAGCATTCGAAGTTAGCGCCGTCATGAAAAACGGACGAACAACGTGGGTGAAAATAAAAAGCTTGGCTGGTCATAGAATCGTCATTAAGAACCCATTTGGATCCGACGAGATATTATCTGTAACCCGATTTGACGGGACGTCTTGGGAAAAGATAGAGCATCACCGGGAAGGCGAAAAAATATCCTTCATAACGGAAAAAAATACAGAATATGCGATTTTCCCACAAACAGATTCATTAAACGGTTTGTCCTTAGTGTCCAAAAATGTGAGCAGTGCATCCAACCAAGGGGTTTATCCACGAGTCCATGAAGCGCATACGTACCGAAGAGTTTTCTTGGGGAAAAATAAGGATACGCATCATATGAAGATGTTGGATCATTTTACATTCGATTATTACTCCGGCAATTACAGAGAATCAAGAACAACCGTTTATCGATTGGACTTTGGAACGGGTAAAGAGCTGCTATCCAAAGATTATTCCAAAGCAATTCCAAGACAGCTTCATATGGGAGGAGGAATCGGTCAAGATTTTCGGAAAATATCGTCAGAAACGGTATTTACTCCGTTTACGGGACTCGGCTGGGAGAGTGTAGACCATTTAATCGCAGTGGATCGTGGGACGCCTGATGAGCTTCGAAGAGACTTTATTTGCGGAACTATCGAAAAGACATTTTTGCTTGAGCTGCCGAAAGGAAGATACGATATGTTATTTGTGTCCGGAGACAACGATGCCCCATCTTATACGGAGATCGAGATTGAAGGACAAAACGTATGGAAACCGGAAAGTGTTTTGAAGGCGGGAGAGTTTGTTACAGACATCTTGCCTGTCACGCAAAGAAAAGACGGTTACGTGAAAATCCATTTTCGCACCAAAGAAGGCCAGTTGTGGAAAATAAATCTGCTAATCTTGAATAAAAACTATACCTACCTATAGGGGAGGGTGTCAATTGGAACCGGTGCGGAAAAGACTTTGTTTCTGCACCGGTTTTTTCCGCAGACTCTAAGAATTATCGTTCTAAGCTTATAATGAGTGTTCAAACAGCCATAGCCTACAAGCCACCACGAGCTACGAAATCCAAGACTAAATGCTCTTATAGTTAAGGATTAATAGGTCCATTTCCTGTATGCTTTATGATAATAGTCTCGCAGGACAACTTAGAATTTCGTCGAAATATAAGAAAATACATTGATATTAAAAATAAAATGGTAGAAAGAAGGGTTTCATATTTTTTAATACGGGGGTGTTTGCGTGTTCAGAAAGTATAATCGTAAAAGTGTATTTGTTACATTACTATTGTCTTTTTTAATCGTTCTATTATTTCCGGTGGCTGTTGAGGGATTACTCTATAAAAGGTTGGAGTCGATTATTGAGGATAATGCTAATCGCTCGAATTTGGCAATGTTAAATCAGGCAAGTGAAGTAATGGACAATCAGCTTCATGAAGTAACCCAATTGTCGGCGCAAATATCGTTTAATCCAAAGCTGCAGCTTCTTTTAGGCCAACATTATTCAGCAAATCAACAAAGCATTTATAAGTACTTCAACTTTATGAATGATTTAAAAAGATATCGAATCTCAAATGACTTTATCCAAGATTATTATGTTTATTTCGCGGACAAAGATATGATTATTTCCTCGACAGCAAAAACAGACTCCAAAACGTTTTATCGTTATTTTTACAGTTATAAACATATAAACTATGAAGAGTGGAAAAGAAGATTCATAGATGTTAACAAAGTAAAATCATATATTCCTTCCTCAAAAGTCTTTAATGGGATGTCCGCTAATCCGGAACGTATGATTACATATATTCAACCTCTGCCGTACGGAGAAACAAAGAATCCCGAAGGCTATCTGGCCATATTGATCAAAGAACAGCAAATTAAAGATTTGCTGCAAAGTCTTGAATGGGCGAACCGTGGTGATATTTATGTTTTAGACCAACACAACCAAAAGATTATGAGTACTGCGGAAAACGAGGTTTCTTTAAAGGATATTGATTCACATCTCGTAGGCAGCGTTGGCCGGTTTGAACGCAAAATCGGAGATCAAGATATGACAGTGTCTTACAGTATTTCGAAGGAATCTGGATGGAAATACATTTCTATTGTTCCTAAGTCGGTTTTAATGCAGAAAGTAAATACGGTCAAAGCGTGGGCGGTTTCATTATTTATTTTTTGTTTGTCAGGTGGGTTGATTGCATCTTACTTTTTAGCTTATCGTCATTACGTTCCAGTCAGAGACCTTGTCGACTCCATTATCAAAAACAAGAATAAAAAGAACGATCAATCGTTTAATGAATACCATCTCATTAAGGAAACACTTTTGGACACATGGGATGCTGAAAACCAACTAAGAGATGACTTAACTGAACAAACACCAAAAATTAAGGCGAATTTTTTGTCCCGCATAATCAATGGGTTTGTCGATCAATCAACTTCTAATCCTGAGTCGTTAAAGTTTATGGGTATAACATTTGCTTCCGACCATTTTGCAGTTCTTGTAGTAGATGTGGATGATTGCAGTCAGTTTGCAAAAGACGCTTCAGAAAAACAGTGGGCGATTATTAGATTTATTATAGCGAACGTGAGTGAAGAACTTTCAAATGAACATCATTCCGGTTATGTTATTGAGCTTGACAGAAACCGCTTGGCTTTATTAATTAACTTCAATAATGAGCGAATGAATAAATTAACAGCAGATTTAATTACAATAACCAATACGTTGAAAAAAATAATCGAAGAACGATTTAGTATTTTTATTACAATAGGCATTGGAGACATTTGCGAAGGTATTGAAAATGTAGTAATAGGATACAGAGAAGCTGTACAAGCTCTCGAATATCGAATGATCAAAGGTCAAAGCAAGATCACACACTATCATGAGATTCGAGAAGCAGAACATCATTATTACTATCCAATTGAAATGGAATTACAGTTAATGAATTTCATCAAAACGGCAGACTTTGAAAATGCTGACAAAATTTTAGACAATGTTTTTAAAGTGAATTTTGAATCTCGCAGTATCTCTCTTCAACACGGTAAATGTCTCTTTTTTAATATTATGAGCACGCTTATCAAAATTTTAAATGACATTAACATTAACTATGACAATATCTTTGCAGAAACAACAGATCCTGTTAAGCAATTGGCGGAATGTCAAACGGCTGAACAAATGCATCTAAGAATTAAAGAGATTTATAAATCGTTATGCATTCATATAGAGGCGAATCGGACCGGTCATTCTGCTCGACTAATGAAAACGATTACTGATTATATTGATCAATATTATTCTGACAGTATGTTAAGTTTGACTTCTATAGCTGAGCAATTGAACATTACACCGCAATATCTTTCATCCTTTTTTAAAAAACAAAAAGGGGAGAATATTACAGATTACATTGCAAAAGTAAGATTAGACTTTGCAAAAAGTTTGCTTGAGGAAAGCCAGCTGACTGTTTCAGAAATTTCAAAACGCATTGGTTACGCGAATGACGTTGGTTTAATTCGTTTGTTTAAGAAGTACGAAGGAATTACTCCGGGGAAATATAGAACAAAACTTGAAGAGGATAACAAAACGGTTAATTTGTAAAAAAAATCCCGATATATCGGGATTTTTTTAGTTGGAAAATTAAAAATTGAAAGTCAATGTTAAATGCTGATAGTCTGAGATTTTAAATATTGATAGCGGATCATTAGGTTGTACCATTCACTTTGGTATGGTGTTGTGTCAACATAAATGCATAGGACAAACGAATCCTAACGATTGATTTTCTATTTGGATTTAAAAAGGGGGATAGAAAGTTTTAAGAACATTCATGATTGGGGAATCCAGTGAGGTTAAACAAAAAATTAGGGAGGTCTAAAAGATGTGGAATAGGACAACTAAAAAATCTGCCATTTTGATGTCCGTTTTATTATTGTTAATTATAACCGCTGTTACAGGATGTAAAAGTTCGAATGAAGTGGACAAGAAAAAGGAATCAGACGGTTCTCTTACTATAAGTTATTTTGTCCCGAATTACAGACCTGACTCTTTAAAAAATTACAACGAAATGGCCGCGTATAAAAAATTAGAGGAAATCACTGGAGTCCATGTTGACTTCAAACATCCTGCTACCGGACAAGAAGACCAACAATTTAACTTAATGATGGCTTCCGGCGAGTATCCTGATGTCATCGAACGTATATGGACGTCAGTACCAGGTGGTCCACAAAAGTATATAAAAGAAAAAAAGATTGTTAAATTAAACGATTATATTGACAAGTATGCACCTAATTTAAAGAAGGTGTTAGAGGAACACCCGTATTGGAAAAAATTGATTACAACGGATGACGGCAGTATTTATTCCTTTCCTTTCTTAAGAGAAGACGAAGTCAATATGACGTTCTACGGGCCTGTTCTCCGAAAAGATTGGCTTGAAAAGCTTGGGCTCGAAATGCCAGAAACGATTGACGATTGGCATACCGTATTGAAAGCTTTTAAAGAGAAAGATCCGAACGGAAACGGTAAAGCAGATGAAATTCCTTTATTAATTCATAAAGACGCAATCACTTCCAATGCTTTTGTAGGAGCATGGGGAATTACGAATGGTTTTTATCAAGTTGATGGAAAAGTAAAATACGGTCCAATCCAAACGGAGTATAAAGAATTTTTAACCTTGTTTAACGATTGGTATAAAGAGGGACTGATTGATAAAGATTACATTGCAACAGACGACAAGCTTATAGATGCCAAGGTCACCAACAATCAACTTGGGTCATTTATGGGTTATACAGGAAGCAGTATTATGCGTTATATGCAGTTAATGGCTGATAAAAACCCGGATTTTTCACTTACGGGTGCCCAATATCCTGTCCATAATGAAGGAGAAGTTCCCTTCTTTAACCTTGGAGAAACTCCTTATAACGGTGTTGGTGCGGCGATTACGACATCGAATGAAAATATTGTGGAAACCGTTAAATGGCTTGATTATAAGTATAGCAAAGAAGGACATATGCTTTTTAACTTCGGTATTGAAGGAGAAAGCTATGAGATGGTAGATGGTTATCCAACATATAAAGAAATAATTACAAAAAATCCAGAAGGCTTATCAATGTCAGTTGCTTTAGCAAAATATGTTCCGGTTGGCTGGAGCGGACCGGTCATTCAAGCAAAAGAGTATGCAGAACAATATACAAGCATGCCTGAACAGAAAGAAGCGGTTGAAAACTGGAAAAAAGGTTCTAATGAAAGAGTAATACCGCCTGTAACACCTACGCAGGAAGAAAGCTCTGAATATGCATCAATTATGAACGATATAGGTACGTACAAATCCGAGATGATCAACAAATTTATCATGGGTGAGGAGCCGTTATCAAATTTTGACGAGTTCGTGAAAACGATAGAATCAATGGGCATTGAGAGAGCTATCGAAATTAAACAAGCAGCCTTAGAAAGATTCAACAAACGATAAATTTATTAATTACGTGTGTGGAGAAAACCATTTTCTCCACACACAAAATCTTTATTGACTTATTTTTTAACGAACTATTACCTGAAATGAGGTTTTAGAACATGGAAACGGTACGAACGGAAACAAGAGGTGCAACAAAATCGAAACCAACCAGTGTTAAAGAGAGCTACTGGAGGCGGCTTGCAAAAGATCTCAAACGTAATAAAAACATTTACATTATGGTTCTACCTGTCGTTATATATTACCTTGTTTTTCACTACGGCCCGATGTATGGGTTACAAATCGCTTTTAAGAATTTCAATACATCCGAAGGAATATGGGCTAGTGAATGGATTGGTTTCGATCATTTTGTCGAATTTTTTAACAGCTTTTATTTTTGGCGTTTAATAAAAAATACGTTTTTAATTAACTTTTATGAGCTGATTTTTGCTTTTCCGGCGCCTATTATTTTAGCTTTGTTATTAAATGAAATACGAAAAATGTGGTTTAAACGTGCTGTGCAGACGATCAGTTATTTACCGCACTTTATTTCGGTCGTTGTCGTTGTAGGGATGTTAGTTGATTTTACGGCTAGAGACGGTCTGATCAATGAACTCCTTGTTGGTTTTGGATTGGAACCGATTTCGTTTTTACAGGAAGCTGACTGGTTTCGTGCAGTTTATATAGGTTCCGGGATATGGCAAGGGATTGGGTGGGGATCGATCATTTATCTCGCTGCGATGTCCAACATTAATCCAGCACTTTATGAAGCAGCTAGAATCGATGGTGCCGGTCGTTTGAAACAAGCCTTACATATAACGATTCCGGGGATTGCGCCGATTATCATCATCCTATTTATTTTGCAAATGGGCTCCATGCTGAGCGTCGGATTTGAAAAAATTATTTTGATGTATAATCCGATCACATATGAAACAGCCGATGTAATATCCACTTATGTGTATCGAAAAGGTATTTTGGAAGCAAGCTTTAGTTTCAGTGCCGCGGTTGGTTTATTTAACGCCGTCATTAACTTTTCTTTGTTAATTTTAGCTAACCGAATAAGCAGGCGAACCAGTGAAACTAGTTTATGGTAAGGAGAGGATTACTATGAAAATGAAACAAAGCTTGGGAGAAAGAACATTTGATTTTGTCAATACATTGTTAATGCTAATATTAATTCTCGCCACCTTATACCCGTTCTTGTATGTGTTGTTTGCTTCCGTTAGTGATCCGGGACTTTTGGCGAAAAACCGGGGAATTCTTTTGGCACCGCTTGATTTTAGCCTTAAAGCCTATGAGTTAGTTTTTAATAATGCCATGATCATGATCGGATACGCTAACACACTATTCTATGTAGTTGTCGGAACAGCGATTAACATTTTTCTTACGAGTTTAGGCGCGTATGCGTTGTCGCGCCGGAATGTCATGTTAAAAAAGCCGATTATGATGATGATTGTCTTCACCATGTTCTTTAGTGGCGGTCTAATTCCAACCTATTTATTAATTGGTGACTTAGGGATGATGGATACGAGATGGGCACTCATTATCCCAAATGCGATGAGTGTGTGGAATTTAATCATTATGAGAACAGCCTTCCAAGGAATACCTGAAAGTCTGGAAGAATCTGCAAGGATGGACGGGGCAAACGACTTTACGATTTTATTTAGAATTATTCTACCGCTCTCCTTGCCGGTATTAGCAGTAATGGTGTTATTTTACGCAGTAGGCCACTGGAATTCTTATTTCAGTGCAATGATTTATTTACGTGACAGGGATTTATTCCCATTACAGCTCGTCTTGCGTGAAATTCTCATTACAAATAGCACTGACAACTTCATAACAGGAGTAGGCGGCGGTGACAGGTATCCGGTCGGGGAGACGGTTAAGTATGCGACTATTATTGTAGCGACACTGCCTATTCTTCTCTTATATCCTTTTTTGCAAAAGTATTTTGTTAAAGGGGTCATGATAGGATCGATTAAAGAATAGTTAAAATCTATTAACATTACACATTTGGAGGAGAAAACCTATGTCAAATAAAGTAGACAACATTGCTAATGAAGGAAATCAATTAGGCGTGTTTAAAACCCCTTTCGATTCAAACCGTGCGATTTTTGAGGATGCCATTAAAGAAGCACTAAAAAAAATCGACATGAAATTAGATAAATATACGGATCAATTTCCAGATGATCATACGGAAAATAAAATTTATCTTCCTAGAAAGGCTTATAGAGATGACTTAAAGCCCGGAGCTAATGTCGGCTGGACAACAGGGTTCTGGACCGGGATGCTATGGCTCGCTTATGAAGTGACGGGCGATGAAAAGTACCGGAAAGTTGCAGAAGTTCACGTAGACAGTTTTGGAGAACGAATGGAGAAGAAAATCGGCATCGATACGCATGACTTAGGATTTCTGTATACTCTTTCATGCGTTTCAGCTTATAAATTAACAGGGAGTGAAAAAGCAAAAGAAATAGCTTTAAAGGCAGCTGATCATTTAATGACTCGTTATTTTGAAAAAGCAGGTATTATTCAAGCATGGGGGAATTTGAACGATCCTAACCAAAGAGGAAGAATTATCATCGACTGTTTGATGAATTTGCCTCTATTATACTGGGCAACAGAAGTTACCGGAGACGAGAAGTATAAGGATGCCGCACACAACCATGCGCTTAAAACGTTAGCCCATATCGTAAGAGAAGATGCCACCACACATCATACGTTCTATTTTGACACAGAGACTGGAGAGCCCAGGTTTGGAAAAACGCATCAAGGATATAGTGACGAATCATGTTGGGCAAGAGGCCAAGCGTGGGGTGTGTACGGCTTTCCACTTAGTTATAAATTTACT
Source organism: Pseudalkalibacillus decolorationis (assembly GCF_024609785.1). Lineage (GTDB taxonomy): Bacteria > Bacillota > Bacilli > Bacillales > Fictibacillaceae > Pseudalkalibacillus > Pseudalkalibacillus decolorationis. The sequence continues at coordinate 88,115 of NZ_JANHJQ010000001.1, read as the reverse complement.
AAGGATGGAAAAATACTAGATGGAAGTTTAAAAGTAACAAACTATTTCCTTAACCAAAGCCCTGAAGATCTCGTGGCTTATTGGGATTTATCCTTCTCAGATGGCAGTGGAGAGGTAAGAGACAGTTCGGCTTCCTCGATTGCTGTATGCGGACTGTTTGAATTAGCAAAATCAGTACAGAACGATGAAACGAATAAGTATTATGAGAATGCTGCTTTAAAAATTTTACAATCCCTCTATGAAAATTACTCTTCAAAGAATGAAGAACAAGCTGAAGGTCTACTGCTAGAAGGTGTTTACAATAGAAATACGAATTCTGGAGTACATGAAGCGAATTTATGGGGTGACTATTTTTACTTTGAAGCACTTGTAAGAGCGACTAGAGATTGGAAGCTGTATTGGTAAAAATATATATCGACTAACAAAGAAGAAGTCCATAGCCATGCATAAACCAGACTATGGACTTTTAGTCTGTGTTAGTAAACCTTTAAAAACTTGCATGCTTACAAAATAAAAAGATTGAATTTTCAATAATAATTTAACCGTTAATAAGGAGGTTGTTCATGATTCGAAAAAAGAGATTTAAATTAATATCTGTGTTTTTAACCGCTTTGTTAATTGTACCGATGATGACTGTTTATCTTGAAGACGCTTATGCTGCTGAAGAAACTGACGAATTTGACAACATGCGTGAAAAGTGGAAGGACTATTTAACCGGAGGATCCGGATTTGACAGTGATGATCCTGATATTTCAGCCTATATTGAAAATCTAGTCTTAAAAGTGAAGAACGAAGAGGGCACCGGTCATTGGGATACGATGAACATAGAAGACAATCGAGCCTATTTATGGAATGACTTGGATAGCACATCTGATCCTAGCGCCATTTCAGGAAGTTATAATCGATTGAAAGACATGGCTCTAGCTTATTCGATTAAAGGATCTGAATTATATCAAGCCGAATCGTTAAAACAGGACATCATCAATGGTTTGGATTGGTTGTACTTAAATCGCTACAATGAAAAAAAATCGCAGTATGGGAACTGGTGGCATTGGGAAATTGGGACTCCCATGGCATTTAAGGATCTTTTGGTGTTAATGTATGACGATTTAACCTCAACTCAAATTGCGAATTACATCAAAGCGATTGACCGTTTCGTCCCGGATCCTGTTCACCGGGTAAGGTTTCCGGGTGTGATTGAAACAGGCGCCAATCGAATGGATAAAGCGTTAATCGTCAGCATTCGGGGAATTGTCGGTAAAGATAGTGACAAGATTGCTGAGGCTCGGGATGCGTTAAGCCAAGTGTTCAACTATGTGACCGACGGAGACGGTTTTTACAAGGATGGCTCTTTTGTTCAGCATAACTATATTGCGTATACCGGAAGCTATGGCATTGTATTGATGGATCATCTCGTTGACGTGCTGTATTTATTGGCTGGATCTTCATGGGAGGTTACAGACACGAATTTAAAAAATGTATACCAATGGGTTTTTGATTCCTATGAGCCCCTTATCTATAAAGGAGCCATGATGGACATGGTGAGAGGAAGAGCGATTTCAAGGCAAAACTCTTCCGATCATTCAGCAGGCAGATCGTTGATCATACCAATTTTACAACTGTCGGAAGCGGCGCCACCTGATGTAGAGCTGAGAATCAAAAGAATGGTTAAATATTGGGTTCAGTCAGATACGACGTTTGAAAACTTTGTTTCAGGGCTGAACATTAGCGATATGATTTCAGTCAAATCTCTTATAAATGACTCAATGGTTTCTCCTCGTGGCGAATTGATTAAACATCAAGTGTTTGCGAGCATGGATCGAATCGTTCACCGGCGACCGGGCTTTGGTTTCGGTATTAGTATGTCTTCCAACCGAATCGCAAATTTTGAATACATTAATCAAGAGAACAAAAAGGGATGGTATACAGGCTATGGTATGACTTATCTGTACAACAATGATTTGGAGCAATTCAGCGAGGGTTATTGGCCGACAGTTGATATGTTCCGTCTTCCAGGTACGACTACGGATGGATCACAAGGAACGTTGAAAAACGATTATTACTATCGTAGTCCTAAAACATGGGTTGGGGGAGCATCTATTGACGGGATGTATGGTGCTGCTGGTATGGAATTCGATATAGAAAAGAGCACTTTAACAGGCAAAAAATCGTGGTTTTCCTTTGATGATGAAATTGTGGCTTTAGGTGCAGGGATTACGGGCAGTGATAATCGAAAAGTAGAGACGATCGTCGAGAATCGTAAATTAAATGAAAACGGAAATAATGTTTTTACGGTTAATGGAGAAACGAAATCGAGCCAGCTTGGGTGGTCTGAAAAGATGGAAAGCGTGAAGTGGGCACACCTGGAAGGCAACGTTCCGAAATCAAACATCGGTTATTACTTCCCGGAACAATCAACTGTATTTGGTATGCGTGAAGAGCGGTTAGGTTCCTGGAAAGATATCAATGTAGGTGGTTCTACAAATCTAATTACAAAAAATTTCTTAAGCTTGGCATTCAATCACGGAATTAACCCGACAAATTCATCTTATTCGTACGTCTTACTGCCGAATAAAGATGTGAGTGGAATGGAGCACTACAATGATAAGCCGGATATCGAAATTTTAAGCAATACGAGTACTATACACGCTGTGAAGGAAAAGAAGCTTGGTTTAACTGCCGCTAACTTTTGGGAAAGAGGCACGGTAGACTTTATTCGGTCCTATCAACCTGCTTCGGTAATGATTAAAGAAGAAGGAGACGAACTGACAATCGCTGTGTCTGATCCAACTCAAAAGCAGGATAAGATCACAATTGAATTAGGCAAAAAAGCGCGCTCTGTAATCAGTAAAGATGATAGCGTTACAGTCTCGCGTATGGTCCCTTATACGAAAGTAGAAATCGACGTATCCGGGTCACTAGGGAAAACCCATACCGTTAAATTGAACTATAATCTGAAGGCAACAGCAAAACTGCCTCCTACGAGCCACATCAATGTTGATGTCGACAAAGCGTTGTTCCGGGGTGACGAAGTATCTGTAGCGGTTACGGTGACAAACGACGGTGAACGAGTACAGCCAGAGGGAAAGATTGCTTTGGACGTTTCGGACGGCTGGACAGTAGAGCCAGATAGCTTAAAAGTGCCAGCGCTACATCCGAACGAGTCTCACACGTTGAATACAAAAATCGCTATTCCCGAGTACTCCGAGTACGGTAAATATGAGATCAACGCAACCTTAAAAGCGGGAAACACAACCCGAACCGGTTCAAAAGAAGTACAAGTGGTACGTCGATTTTTAAAGCTAGTCGCAGTCTCGGAAAATCTTGAGGGAATTGTTATCGAAGGTGAAGACTTTTCGGAACAGGGAGGCGGCTCCGTTAATATTGCTGACAAACAAGGGGCATCTGAAGGAAAAGCCATTAACATGTGGGATGATTCAGGACATTGGCTCGAATGGAAAGTTAATGTACCAGAGTCAGGCAATTACAAGGCTATCGTACGCTATAGTACTGATTCAGACACATCAAAACGTGATTTCGCAATTGACGGTGGAAAAGAAGTGAATTTTCACTTTCCTTCTACGAACGGTTGGAGCAGTTGGAGTGATATGATGTTTGCTGACCTTGAAGATCGACCACTCACATTTGAATTAAAAGCTGGGGAACATGAGATTCATATGAATAATTTGTCTTCTCCGTTAAACGTCGACTACATTAAGCTTGTCAAAGTAAATTAGTAATCGTCCGTGGAACGCCGATTTTTCGTGCGTTTCACGGATTTCTAGGAATCATTTTATAGGTTTGCCTCATAAAAGGAGGTGGTACTATTCGGTTTGATGTTATCGATAACTATAATGAAACATGGTCAGTCGGTCAAATGCATGAGAGTTTAGTAATCTATCATTCTACTTCTTAGACCTCATACACCTTTGTAAATTAGTTTATTAAGGAGAGGATTAGAAAGATGTCGTTCAAGATTTTATTTAGAGCATTTCTTATCTTTTCACTGTTATGTTCTACTTCAATGACAGCAGGTTTTGATAACGGCACGTTAGCAAAATCCGAAAAATCTGCTTCAAAAACGGACGTTGTAACAAAGAAAGAACCGAAATTAACGTCTCCGAAGGTTTTAAAAGAGGATTTAAGCATTTTTTATCGTGACCTGCAAGGTATTCCTGTATATTCTGGCAGCGGAGGGATCGGAGCGATTGGAGAAAAAGCTTTCCCGGTTGTTGCACCTGAGGCAAATCCTTCAATTGCGGCGGCACGTTACGGGAAGGGTCGTATTGTGGCAGCAGGTAGTGATCAATACTTTGACCTTTCCCGTCCACATGAGGATGAGGAAGGAATAGTTACCCGAAACATTCTGTTATGGCTTACGGATGAAGCCCATACGAATAAAGGTAAAGGAAACGACCGTACCAATCGTTATGAGGATGCCTTGAAAGGAAAAGGGAAAAAAATACGTTTGGTTACGACCTCACACAGTTTTACAGTAGACCCGTCTCTTCCAATTGAAGTAGTAAAAGTGGATAGCTGGGCCTCTGCTAAATTAAATCCACAAAAGTATGCGGTTGCCTATGTGGATGCCTCAATGAAAGACAAGGATCTTAAAAATCTGGATAAGTATGTAAGAAAAGGCGGAGCGGTTATAGTTGCTGAGAAGGGCCGCGATTTAGTAAGCATTACCCGCCACACACCCCTTGATGAAAGACTACGCATCGGTAATTATAGGGGTTCAAGACTCAGTCAGAATTTTGCAGTCCAAAAGCTTCTTAACAGAGCTGGATTAACTTTACTGAACTCAGGTGTGTCCACTAACAATAACCCGCCAGAATTCACGTATGAAGATGCATATAACAGTCATTTTCTCAATCGAATTCAGCAGGCCAAGGCATTAGAAGAAGGAACATTATCGATCGATGATATAGAAATTGGTCTTCCTAATGCTGATGCGAACAAAAAGCAAAAGCTGCTTGCGGATGTCATCATTGAAACGTTGGAAACCTTATCCTCTGAATCCCAGCTTTACGCATGGGCAGAGAGTAAAGCGGAAAAACTAGAGCCGGCAATTTTTCCAATTAACCGATCAGAAAAGCCTTATACCAATGCTTTGTATGATTTTCAGTTTAGTCATTTTACTTTAGACCCAAATAATACAAAATCACCTTATGCTGATGATTTCCCTGGTAAAGTTTCTGAAGATGCTGAAATCGTCAACAACAAAGAGGTAGAAGTGAATTTTGATTTTCTGGATACGATGTATACTCGGGCGCTGCCGAATAAGAATTGGGTAAGTACCGGATTATATGCTCCTCCGGGAAGTGTTGTAGAGGTGGACGTTCCTGAGGGCACTGAAAATTTAACGGTGCAGATTGGTTCTCATGATGATGATCTAAGAGGGCTTAGTCAATGGAAACGAGTTCCGCTTCTCGTTGATCACAAGAAACTAACTCCCGGTAAGAATCGGGTTAACAGCCCATATGGCGGAATGATTTACTTAATACCGATGAAACCGAAAGAGGATACGAAAGTCACCGTGAAAATTAACGGCGCTGTTCAAGCTCCTTATTATGTATTAGGTGAAACGACTCAGGAAGAATGGGATAAGATGAGAAACGCCCCGACTGCTCCATTTGCTGAACTAAAGTCGGATAATATCGTTCTGACTGTTCCTTCTGAAACGATAACAGATTTAGAAGATCCGAAAGAACTGATGGAAACCTGGGACGAGATCGTAGAAAGCTATGACGAATTAGTTGGCGTTTCTCCAGAAAAAGAGATGCCGAACACGGCAGATGAACTGCCTCATTATTATGTTGCCGATAGACAAATAAAGGGTGGAGCATTGCATGCAGGGTATCCGATTATGCTGACAGTCGATCGAGCGGAAAGATTGCTGAATGTCGATTATGTACGGACGAAAGCCTGGGGATTCTGGCATGAACTTGGCCATGAATACCAACAAAGTCCATGGCTATGGGGAGATGTTTGGGAAGTTACGGTTAACATCTACTCTCTCTATATTCAAGAGAAATTTGGAAATCCATCCGAATTGCTCACAGAAAAAGATGGTAAAGACTATTATGACCGTGCATTTGAATTTTTAAACAGTAATAATCTGGAGAAAGAATACAATGATATAGGAAACTATGAAAGGCTTGTTATGTTCAAACAACTTCAGCTTGCGTACAGCTGGGATTTCTATACGGATGTACACACCTACTATCGAGAAATGCCCGATGATCAATTACCGCAATCGACCCAAGAACAAATCGATACGTTTGTAGTAACGGCATCGAAGCTCTCAGGAGAAAACCTTCTTGAATTTTTCGAGAAATGGGCGGTAGGATATTCGGATAAGGCAAGAGAAAAAGTAGAAGCAATGAACTTACCACAGCCAGACGAGGAAGTTTGGAAACTTAGAGAACAAACTGAAACGGAGCTAACACCGGAAGAAGTTTTAAAGGAGGATTTCGAAGTTTTTTACCGTGATCTTGAAGGGATCCCTTCCTATTCTTCAACACATGCCGGCGGGGTAAGTGCAATCAAAGGAAACGCTTTTGTTGTAGCCACTAATCCAAATACTTCTCCTCTAATTGCTGCCTCACGCTATGATAAAGGAAGAGTTGTGGCAGCCGGGATGTCAGAATATCTAGACTTTTCTGGAACGGAAAATATTAAAAGCACGCTCACCCGTAATGTTTTGACTTGGTTAACGGAACAACACCAAGGGGAAGGACAACCGGTTAGTTACGAGGAAGCGCTTAATGGAGAAGGGAAAATTAAGTTAATTACGAACTGGGATATTGGGGTAAGCGACGAATTGCCAATAGAAGTGAAAAAGGTAGACAATTTTCTGTCAGAAGATATGAATCCGAATCTCTATCAAGTAGCGTACGTGAATAACTTCAATATGCCATTAAGTGATGAAGAAGTAGAAGCACTATTAAACTATATAAAAGATGGCGGTGCGGTTCTTTTCGCTATGAAAGGATGGGTAATGGATGGGTATCCAAAGGATTGGATGAAAGAAAAAATACCTAATGCTCGGCTTTATGATTACGGAATTCAAAAGCTTTTGAACGAAGTAGGGATTAGTTTGATGAACAACATCGCAGCAACTAAAAATGAAATGTTGCCGCCACTGTCTTATGACAAAGCAAACAACTATCACATATTAAGGTTGATTGATCAAGCAAAAGCTGTTGAAAATGGAACATTACTGGTTGATGAAATTGACATCGGTTATCCGGATGCGGATGACGAAAAGAAAAAAGAGATCATTGCAACGATAGTAAGCGGTACGATTGGAAGTTTGACTTCATCCAGTCCGCTTCTTGAACAAATTCGGGGAGATGCACAAGACTTGGAAGTAACATGGCCGTTTGAAAAAGGTAAGTTCCCTTACTCAAGTGCACTCTTGTCTTATCAGGTTAATCAAGTATCACTTGATCCTAACCAAACGAAATCACCATTTGCAGATGTATTTCCTGGGGTAGTTCCAGCAGATACCCCTATTGTGGATAATAAAGAAATCGTTGTCGATTTTGATTATGACGATTTAAGTCATTTGCGAATGTTGTATCCGCCTGGCAACTGGCACAGTACAGGATTATACGCACCGGCAGGAAGTGTCGTTACAATTGAGGTCCCTGAAGGAACCGAAAATCTTGATGTTCAAATAGGGGCTCATACCGATAATCTATCAGGAAAAACGACTTGGGAAAGGGTACCTGTCGTTGCGCTTCGAAAGGAATTGCAACCAGGGACGAATAAAATTGTAAGTCCATACGGTGGCTTAATTTACTTAATCCCGACAAAGTCTAAAGCCGACACAGAAGCAACTGTTTCAATTAGTGGAGCGGTTAATGCACCATACTTCGTTCTTGGTGAAACAACAAATGAAGAATGGAATAACACGATCAAAAATTATCAAGCTCCATGGGCAGAATTACAAGGAGAGCATGTCATCTTAACGTTACCGACCGATGTCATTAAGAATGTCGATAATCCGGAAGAATTGATGACAAAATGGGATCAAATGATTGGAAAATATAATGAACTTGTTGGAGTCGGTCCAAACAAACCGTTACCACATCGAAGCCCTGACCGCCCGCATCGTTATGTATTCGATATCCAAATTAGCAACGGATTAATGCATGCCGGATACCCGATTATGGCTCCGATCCAACGTTTTGCCGAAGAGGCAGTGGATCTATCAAAAGGTCAATTAGGAAGCTGGGGCTTCTGGCATGAAATGGGACACGAATACCAGCAAACACCTTGGACATGGGGAGATATTACTGAAGTATCGGTTAATATACATTCTTTACACGTGCAAGAATATTTTGGATTAAAATCGAACTTACTGACTAAGGATGACGAAGGAAAAGACTATTATGACAAGGCATTCGAGTATCTAAACAGTACCGATCCTAATAAAAAGTTTACTAGCATCGGATTGATGGAACGGTTAGTTCTTTTCGGACAACTGAAGCTAGCATACGGATGGGATTTCTACACCAATCTTAACACTGCTTATCGTGAACTGCCTCAAGATCAAATGCCAAAATCCGATCAAGAAGAAATGGATTTACTCGTTTTGATGGCTTCAAAACTCAGCGGTGAAAATTTATTAAGCTTCTTTGAGAAATGGGAATGGCATATCACGGAAGACACAAGAACAAAAATTGAATCGATGAACCTACCAAAACCGGAAACTCCAGTTTGGACGCTAAGGGAAAAAGAATAATAAAAATAGTTTTGCTAATCAGTTGCTCCCCGTTGCAAACGGGGAGCACTATTAAAAAAAGGAGATTGCTATGATTCAGAAAAAGAACAGCTTCATTTGTTATCTGTTAATAGCTTTTTTAATTACACTTTTTTTTACATCTTTTTCTCCAGACGATGTTTACGCAGCAGGCGAAGCCGATGAATTTGAGGTGATGCGAGAAAAGTGGAAGGGTTATTTAACCGGAGGAACCAGGTATGATGCCGGTGATCCCGATATTTCCTCTTATATTGAAAAAATCGAATCAAAGGTAACCAACGAAGAAGGTACGGGCGTATGGGATACGATAGATCATTCTCAAAATAGAACCTATTTATGGAGCGATTTGACAAGTACAACGAATTCAAGTGATATTTCCGTTAACTATTATCGTTTGAGAGACATGGCTTACGCCTATGCAATGGAAGGATCCAATTTATACCGAAATGAAGAGTTAAGAGCTGATATCATTAGCGGATTGGATTGGATGTATGAGAACCGTTACAACGAAAAGAAGTCACAGTACGGAAACTGGTGGAACTGGGAAATCGGAGCTCCGATGGCACTGAAGGATCTATTAGTGTTAATGTATGACGATTTAACTCCAACTCAAATCGACAATTATATAAAGGCTATTGATCGTTTTGTACCGGATCCTGTTCATCGGGTAAGGTTTCCAGGGGTGATTGAAACAGGTGCGAACCGAATTGATAAAGCATTAATCGTCAGCGTACGGGGAATTGTTGGGAAAGATAGTGATAAAATTGCTGAAGCACGCGATGCGTTAAGTCAAGTATTCAAGTATGTCACCGATGGAGACGGTTTTTACCAGGACGGGTCATTTGTTCAACATGGATATGTTCCTTATAACGGAAGTTACGGCATTGTGTTGATAGATCATCTCGTTGATGTGTTATATATATTGGCTGGATCTTCATGGGAGGCTACAGATCCAAATTTGAATAATGTGTACCAATGGGTGTTTGACTCCTATGAACCTCTTATTTATAAAGGCGGGATGATGGACATGGTAAGAGGAAGAGCGATTTCAAGGGAAGGTTCTCAAGACCATTCTGCGGGAAGGTCTGCCATCATACCGATTTTACAGTTGTCTGAAGCGGCACCGACTGATGTGGCGAAGAAAATTAAAAGCATGGTTAAGTATTGGATTCACGCAGATACCACATTTGAGAATTATGTGTCTGGGCTAAACATTAATGAAATGATACTTATAAAGAATTTAATACGAGATTCCGAAATTACTCCTCGCGGCGAGCTCGTCAAACACCAAGTCTTTGCAGCTATGGATCGGGTCGTCCACCGGCGTGCTGGATTCGCTTTCGGTATCAGCATGTCTTCGAAAAGAATCTCAAGCTTTGAGATGGGAACTGGCAGTGGCGCCGAGAATACAAAGGGATGGCATACTGGATACGGGATGACCTATTTGTACAACGATGATCTCACCCAATTCAGTGATGATTTTTGGCCAACCGTTGACATGTTCCGTCTTCCGGGAACGACCACAGACGGTTCAAAAGGAAGAACCATAGAATCGTGGCGTCCGTATTTCAGCTCTAACTCATGGGTTGGTGGATCAGCCATAGATGGTCTTTACGGTGCAGCGGGTATGGAATTTGATTTAGAGAACAGCACGTTGACCGGAAAAAAATCGTGGTTCTCATTCGATGATGAGATCATTGCATTAGGCACAGGCATTACGAGCAGCGATGATCGGAAAGCGGAAACGATTGTTGAAAATCGTAAATTAAATGACAGCGGAGATAATGAGTTAATCGTCAATGGGGAAACGAAATCAAGTCAGCTTGGCTGGTCTGAAAAGATGGGAAATGTGAATTGGGCTCATTTGGAAGGGGACGTTTCAAATTCAAGCATCGGTTACTACTTCCCTGAAACTTCGACTGTTTCTGGAATGCGTGAAGCGAGAACCGGTGCATGGCGGGACATTAATCATGCCGGGGATCCGAGTCCGGTTACAAAAAACTATTTGAGCTTAGCAATTGACCACGGTGTCAATCCAACGAATGCAACTTATTCGTACGTGTTGCTGCCAAATAAAGATGCGATTGAAACAGAGCACTACAATGATAAGCCGGATATTGAAATTTTAAGCAATACGAGTACTATACACGCTGTGAAGGAAAAGAAGCTTGGTTTAACTGCCGCTAACTTTTGGGAAAGAGGCACGGTAGACTTTATTCGGTCCTATCAACCTGCTTCGTTAATGATTAAAGAAGAAGGAGACGAATTGACAATTGCTGTGTCCGATCCGACGCAATCACAAGACAAAATCACGATTGAATTAGGTAAAATCGCACGATCCGTAATCAGTAAAGATGACACCGTGACAGTCTCACGTAAGGCTCCTTATACGAAAGTAGAAATCGACGTTTCCGATTCAATCGGGAGAACCCATACCGTTAAATTGAACTATAATCCGAAAGCTAATAATTAAAAGAATTCATATCAAGGCAAAAAACAATCCTTATTCAATAGGAGCTAAAGGATAATAGCTGAATGCGTAGTTTTCAAGGTTGAATGATTACAAATAATAAGGAGGGAGTCATTAATGGAAGATGAAAAAACAAAAACGACTGTAGATCGCACTTATTGGCTGAATACGATGTGTAAGATTGCCAAGCCGGTACTTCAAAATTTAGCCAATCAACAGCTAAAACAAAACATGCCTGTAGAAACAAGCGGTCGGGATCGGGAACAGTACACTTATTTGGAAGCTTTCGGAAGACTAATAAGCGGTTTGGCTCCTTGGCTTGAAACAGGATCTGATCATGGTTCTGAAGGAGAATTGAGAAAGAAATATATAGATTTATCTCGACGGGCGATGGATGCGGCTACCGATCCCGATTCTCCTGATTACATGAATTTTTCAGAAGGTTATCAACCAATAGTGGACGCTGCCTTCCTTAGTCATGCCATTGTTCGGGCTCCTCAGGAAATATATTTTAAATTGGAACCGAACGTGCAGCAAAATCTAGTTCAAGCATTAAAGTCAACTCGCACGCGTAAACCGTTTTTTAATAACTGGCTATTATTTTCAGCAATGATTGAGACCGCTTTGTTCAAAATGGGAGAAGAGTGGGATCCAATGAGGGTTGATTTTGCGCTTAAACAGCACGACCAATGGTATTTAGGAGATGGATTGTATGGGGATGGGTCGGAATTTCATATGGATTACTACAATAGCTTTGTGATTCAACCGATGCTTGTCGATATTGTAGAAACCTTGGAAAATCAATCTCATGATTGGAAACTGATAAAAGATCGGATCATCAAGCGTGCTAAAAGGTATGCAGTGATCCAGGAGAGAAGTATTTCACCGGAAGGCTCTTTTCCAGTAGTTGGCAGATCATTAACTTACCGATTTGGAGCTTTTCAACATATAGCACAAATGACACTTCAACACAAACTGGACGAAACTTTGCATCCTGCCCAAGTCCGTTGTGCGTTAACGGCTGTTATTAAGCGGATGATTGGAATATCAGGTACCTTTGATGAAAACGGATGGCTTCGTATCGGGTTCATTGGACACCAACCGGAGCTCGGAGAAGGCTATATTTCAACCGGCAGCTTGTATCTAAGTGCAGCTGTATTTTTACCGCTTGGATTACCTGCGAACGATCCTTTTTGGCAAGGTGAAGCAGACTGGACGAGTAAAAGAGCATGGGCTGGCGAGCAAGTACCAATTGACAGTGCACTTTAAGATCAAATAGCAATCTAAGTAAAAACTCACCCAAAACAGAACAATTCGAATAAAGCTTTGGGGAAAAATGCCTTCTATAATTTTAATTGTGAATAAAAGCGCTTTCTATAATATGAACAAATAACGAGTAGATCATAACGGTCCATCAACAAATTCACATTAGGAGGAATTCAAGTGGGAAAAGAATTTAGATTTGGAATCGTTGGGTGTGGTGTAATTAGCGGAACACATGCTGAAGAAATTAAAAAAATTGAAAATGCGAGATTAGTAGCTGTTGCTGACTCACAAGTGGAAAATGCAAAAAGGTTCGGAGGGGAATACGGGGTTGACTGGTACGCTGACTACCATAAAATGTTGAGCAGGGAGGATATTGATGTTGTTAATATATTAACACCTAGCGGCATGCACGCTGACATGGCCGTTACCGCAGCAAAGTATGGAAAGCATGTCATTGTTGAAAAACCGATGGATGTTACATTGGAGAAAGCACATGAAATGATTAAAGCATGTCGTGATGCGGGAGTAAAGCTTTCGATTATTTCGCAGCACCGTTTTGACCCTGATGTTGTAAAGGTAAAGCAAGAAATAGAATCTGGAAAATTAGGAAAGACAGTACTTGGAATGGCTGCGGTTAACTGGTACCGCTCGCAAGAATATTATGATAGCGGAGAATGGCGCGGAACATGGGCATTGGACGGCGGTGGAGCATTAATGAACCAATCCATTCATTATATTGATTTACTCCAGTATATGATGGGGCCCGTCGAAAGCATTTACGCCCATGCAGATACATTAGCACATGAGCGAATTGAGGTAGAAGACGTTGCCGTAGCGACTGTAAAATTTAAAAACGGTGCCTTAGGGACGATTGTTGGGACGACGAGCGCCTATCCTGGACTGCATACTCGTTTGGAAGTGTTTGGTACAAATGGTACAGCCGTTATTGAAACTGATAAGCTTAAGCACTTCTATTTACGTCAGCAAGGTAATCAAGAATCGTTTTATGGTGGAGGAAAGGTCGAAAATTCAGCCAATAAGAAATATGCTTCTGAAGGTGAAACGGGCGCATCTAATCCCTCTTCCATTCATGGCTCATCACACCAATTACAATTAGAAGACATGATCCAGGCGATACAAGACGATCGTGAACCAGTAGTTAACGGTGAAGAAGGTTTGAAACCACTTGAAATCATATTGGCAATTTATCAGTCGGCTCAAACCGGTAAATCGGTACAGCTTCCTTTAAAAGTTAAAGTTGAACAATAAGAAAAAACAGTCAGAAAATTCAGAGACTTCCATACAAAAACATGATAAAATAATGGAAAGAACCACATACCTAAATAAGTAAATAGGTACGTGGTTTTTTCAATTGCGAGTTGGGAAGAAGAACTGCATACCCCTATGGATTGGTGTACACAATTTTCCTTATAGAATTTATCCGGGATGTGTTAAGAATGAATATTCGGATTAGTGCAACATATCGTAGAAAAGATGAAAAGTGGTCGCAATCTGATTTTTATTACCATTCGCATGAAAGATTTGAAATTTACCATTTTCATAGTGGGAATTGCAAGTATTTAATTGGCGATCGTATTTACGAGCTGCTGCCGGGTGACGTTATTATTATGAATGGCTTAACATTGCACAGGCCAAATCCACTGCCACCCGAGCCTTATGAGCGAAGTGTCATTGAATTTTCACCAGAGTGGATCAGACCGATCATACATACGCTTCAAATGCCTGAATTACTGATTCCGTTTTACAAGCTAAATAATTGTTTGTTTCGCGATATCGATCAAATAACATTGAACAAAATCGAAAATTTAATTGAAAGGATTAGTATAAACGTCACTAGTACACGAAAAGAAAAAGACAACACAGGAAAACGATTAAAAGAAGGGGGAACGGCTACCTATCTAATCCAGCTCCTTTTTCAAATATATGATTTGAGCCAATCTCAGCTTCAGAAAGTCCCAAGATATGAATCGGAGAAAGACCTCCATGTTGAACGTGTCGTAACATGGATTGATCACCATTTTCATCAAAACATTACATTAGATCATATCGCTGAAAACTTAAATATTAGTAAGTATTACATGTCCAGAATCTTTAAAGAAGTAACCGGTTTTACGATTATGCAGTATCTGATGAATCGACGAATGAACCGTGCAAAATATTTGTTGGAAATGTATCCGAAAAAAACGATATTAGAAGTAGCACTTGATTCCGGTTTTGAAAACTCCTCCCATTTCAGCCGTTTTTTTCGTAAAAATATGAAGATGACGCCAACACAATTTCGGAAGGAAAACAGTAACGCAATCTCGGTCAATTCTCAAGAAAAATATAGCAATCTGTTACAAGCAACTAACCCTTTCTTATTTTAAACTGAATAATAAGAAAGGGTTTTTTCACGCTTTACAGCAGTGGGGGCCAATACCCCATCGATTTAATGTATTAACGGAGAACTGATCCCACCGCTTTAAAAAGATAAACTAAATTGTAAGGAGTGAACGGTAATGAGAGAAAAGTTTGCAGCCCAACTATATACGGTGCGAGATGAATTAAAAAAGGATCTTCCGTTTGTATTTAGAGAATTAAAGAAAATGGGGTGGGCAGGAGTGCAGCTATCCGGCTTGCCACAAGGATATAATCCGCAAGAGATAGCCTCTTTACTAAAGGAAACCGGGCTTGGCACAGCAGGAATGCATATTTCGTTAGAACAGTTGGAGAACGATTTGGAAAGTGTTCTCGAGGAAGCGACCCTTTATAATACGAAAGATATTGTTTGTCCGTATCTTCCCGGCGGGTTCCAAAATCCTGAAGGGTATCTATCCGTCCGCAATAAATTAAATGAAATTGCCGATAAAGCGAAAGGCTTTCGTATTAGTTATCATAATCATGCATTTGAGTTCGATACAGAGGTTAATGGTAAATCGGCCTTAGAATATTTACTTGAACCAACCGTGGAAAACCAACTTTTGGCGGAAATTGATGTTTTTTGGGTAAAGAAGGGAGGAGAAGATCCACTTTCATTTATTCAACCTTATGCAAACAGAATGCCGATCATACATTTAAAAGATATGACAGGAGACGAAAAACAGACGTTTGCTGAGGTAGGTGCGGGAATCATCGATTTTGAACCGATCTTGAAATGGTGTGAACAATCCGGTGTGGAATGGTACTCCGTGGAACAAGACGTTTGCCCTGGAAACCCGATGGACAGCTTACAAATTAGTTTAAATAACCTAAATAAGCTTGCAGCCCAACTAGTTTAAATAATAGCCACTACTCTTTTGGATAGGAAGACTTACAAATATTTCGTGAAAGGGGAAAAAACATGTTGATTGCTGAGAAAAGTATACATTCGGTTGTAAAAGAAATAGTTGATTCGACACCGATCACCGATGTACATACACACTTGTTCGCCCCTCATTTTAACGAATTAATGCTTGCAGGTATTGATGAGCTGTTAACGTATCATTATTTAATCGCTGAAGTAATGCGTGAATGTGATATTTCATATGATTATTTTTGGCGTTTATCGAAAAGAGAGCAGGCTGACTTGATTTGGAAAACTCTTTTTGTGAAAAACACACCATACAGTGAAGCTTGCCGCGGTGTCGTTACGACATTGAAAAAGCTCGGCGTTGATTTGAAAAAAAAAGATTTGCAACGTTACCGAGAGCAGCTTAACATTTCCGATTCTTCTGGTTATGTTGATTTTATTTTCCAAAAAGCGGGCGTTGAGAGTGTCGTCATGACAAATGATCCGTTCGATTCAGTGGAACGTGAATTATGGGAAAGCTACAACCAAGATTCAAGGTTTCTGCGGCGTTAAGAATCGATCCGCTATTAAATGATTATTCATCAACCTATTTAAAACTCCAACAATGGGGATATGATGTAGACGAAACATTAAATGATAAAAGCTTGTTAGAAATTCAGCGGTTTATCTCCGAGTGGATCGATAAAATGAAAGCGTTATATGTTGCTGTTTCTCTACCAAATTCTTTCGTCTTTCCGGATGAGTCGGTTCGCTCTCAGCTCATCTCAAAAGCGATTGTTCCGGTGTGTAAAGAGAAAAATATCCCTTTCTCAATGATGATAGGTGTAAAGCGAGGCGTTAATCCGGCTTTAAAAAGCGCAGGCGACGGAATTGGCAAAGCTAATATCGACTCGGTGGAAAAGATTTGCAAGATGTATCCGCAAAATAAATTTTTAGTCACAATGCTTTCAAGGGAAAATCAGCATGAGCTCACCGTTAATGCAAGAAAATTCAGAAATTTAATGGTTTTTGGCTGCTGGTGGTTTTTAAATAATCCTAGTCTCATAGAAGAAATAACGAAAATGAGATTTGAACTCCTTGGTTTAAGCGTGATTCCACAACATTCAGATGCAAGAATACTAGACCAGCTCGTCTATAAGTGGGACCATTCACGTGAAATCATAACAAACGTTTTAACGAAAAAATATGAAGATCTTATAAAAGCGGACTGGGATATTCATAGAGTAGATATTGAGCGCGACATCTCAAAGTTATTCGGTGGAAACTTTTGGATATTTTTAAAGAAGGAGTTGCAATAATGGCTGAGTTATTCGACTTTATCTTATTTTTTGAAAGTTCCTTACGCTGAAGAGTGTGGTGTTAAGTTGGCGATACACCCTCATGAACCGCCTTGATCTATTTTCGGATTACCGATGTCTAAATTGCAATGCACTTTTATACAGTAGGAGGCGATTATCTTGGTTATTTTGACTGGATTTGCGGATGAAATTTCTCCGGAATTATACGAACAACTAGATGTGCTTGAATCAGAAGAAATAAAGAATATAGAATTTCGAGGTGTCTGGGGAAAGAATGTGCTTGATTTAACAGATGAAGAATTAGAGCAAGTGAAAGAAGAGCTTGATCAACGAGGATTTCGTTTGTCCTCTATTGGATCGCCTATTGGGAAAGTTGGAATCAATGACGATTTTGACGAGCATCTCGTAAAGTTTCAACGTGCTATTCATGTGGCAAAAATGTTTGATACGGAGTATATTCGAATCTTTTCATTCTTTATTCCTGAAGGAGACGATCCTTCAAAGCATCGTGATGAAGTAATGAAGAGAATGAAAACATTATCGAGCATTGCAGAGAAAAAGGACGTGATTCTTCTTCATGAGAATGAGAAAGAAATATACGGTGATACGGCAGAACGTTGTTTAGATATATTTGAAACATGTCACTCTCCTAATCTCCGTTGTGCATTCGATCCTGCAAACTTTGTTCAGTGTGGTGTTATACCATTTACTAATGCTTATCCTCTCTTGGATAAACATATTGAATATATCCACATAAAAGACGCTTTGATGGAAAACGGAAAAGTGGTACCAGCCGGAGAAGGTGACGGACAAGTTCTGGATTTACTTCAAGCCTTACAGCAAAAAGGATATTCGGGATTTTTGTCTCTTGAGCCACATCTATCTGCTGCAGAAACATTTTCAGGATTTAGCGGGCCTAAATTGTTTAAAGTCGCTTCACAATCTTTGAAGCATCTATTAGAGAAAATCGATGAAAGAGCTACCTTATAGACCAAAAAGGTGAATCGTAAGTGCTGATAGTACAACTTACGATTCGCCTTTGTAGCTAGATTTGTTATATGATAGAATGGAATATAAAGAATACAGAATTTTCTACATATAGCATTTGATAGAAAAATAAAAGTAATATTTAACTATACAAAACGTTTATGAAAACACAAGGTGATGACATGACAACAAAACAACTATTTAATCAACTCGACAACATTTGGTATCATTATAAGCCTCATATTTTAGTAGGGATATTTATTGTGGTCGCTTTAATCCCTCTTGTTTTTTCATCCAACGATCAAAGGGAATCGGCACTAGATGTAGCCATTATGGGAAATGTAGTAGATGAGCAGAAACAACAAAACCTTCAAAGTAAGGCTACTTCTGCAATTTTGGAGAATGATTCAGATTCAGAGGTTAAGCTGAATTTTTGGCCTGTTACAGGCAATCTTTCAGCGCCTCAGAATCATACGTTGAATCAAAAACTGCTGACTCAGATCGCAACAAAAGATATAGATATATTGATCATGAACATGGAAGATTTTCTGTATTACGCTCAACAGGGAACTTTTTTAAGGCTGGATAACCATAATAAATTATCGAAATTATTACAGAATAAGAATGTTCGTCCTGTGAGCTTGAAGAGTGCTGATGAAGGAGAAGAACATATATTAGGTGTTGAAATAAACGGCAATTCTTTGTTTGAAGATGCGGGTTTTGTAACTGAAAATAAAGTGCTAGGAATTGTATCAAACGCAGAACATAAAGAAACAACAAGTCAATTTGTAAAATGGCTTATCAATTCATAATCTCCCTTATGATTCGTCAAGTTAACAGGAACTGGAACCAGTGTCATTCGTGAATTTATGACTCAAGGAGTTTATCCTTATTTACCCCCATTCCTAAATAGTGTATTCTAACCATACATGAACCATATGGACGGTAGGTGGGTTTGATATGCTTTCAGTCGAAAGACAAGAAAAAATTCTTCAATATGTAAAAGAAGATAAAACGGTGAA
The DNA here is from genome assembly GCF_024609785.1 of Pseudalkalibacillus decolorationis. Taxonomy (GTDB): domain Bacteria; phylum Bacillota; class Bacilli; order Bacillales; family Fictibacillaceae; genus Pseudalkalibacillus; species Pseudalkalibacillus decolorationis. The sequence continues at coordinate 69,010 of NZ_JANHJQ010000001.1, read as the reverse complement.
AGTCTCAGATTTAAGTGAACTATTTTGTGTAACCGAAAAAACGATAAGGAAAGATTTGATTTTTTTAGAAGGAAAAGGGTACTTGAAACGCATTCATGGGGGAGCTGTGCTTCCACAGCATGGGGGAATTTATCCTATTGCAGAAAGGCAATCAAAACATATTACGGAAAAACAGTCGATTGCCCAAAAAGCACTGACTTCCATTGAAATAGAAGATACAGTATTTCTAGATGGGGGGAGTACAATATTAGAGCTTGCAAAAATATTGGGTGAATTTCCTGTGACGGTGATTACGAATGATATTAATATAGCTAATGCTCTAAGTAAAAAGGAATTGGTTCATTTAGTCGTTCTTGGAGGAACACGTATTGCCGATACCTCATCATTATACGGTGCACTAGTAAGCGAGGCACTTGATCAAATTCGTGTAAACAGGTTGTTCTTAGGAAGCACAGGTATTGAACCGAATTATGGATTAACGGTATTTCATCATTTGCATGCACAATTTAAGCGATCGATCATAAAAACCGCGAGCAAGGTGACGCTTTTGGTTGATCATACGAAATTTGGACAGTCAGCGTTAGTGAAGTTTGCTAATCTATCGGAAATAGATGAAATCATAGTTGATAAAGGATTAAATGAACACTTCCAAAAAGAAATCAAGCGGCACAACGTTAACATCATATTGGTTTAAGCAGATTGCTTCCTCAATATATATATACTTGTCGAGGATTCGTGTACTCAAAAAAACTGGGTTCACACCAAAACCATGGCGAGTAAACTTCAAAGTTACCTACATATATATGAAAAAAGGCGGTTTAAATCCGACCTTTTTTCTTTTTGATTCATCCACTATTTTCGCTGTTCTGTACTCAAACTATTCAGCTTTCCCAATAAACCAAAATTAACCTCTATTTTTTGTGGACTCACCAAAAAATACTAATAGGTATTCTGACGGCGTCAGAATAAGCCTGATAAGATCAACTTAATCAAGTTATTCATTTTTTTAATCATCTTTACAAAACCTTAACATTTCATTTATACAGGCTTAATACCTAGGAGATAAGATGTTCAATGTAAGGGCAAGCGCCTAGGTTTGATAGAGAAACCATACGACTCTCTATTTAAATCGAAATTAAACGATACAGGGGGATTTCACAATGAAAGCTTTTAAGAAAAGTGCACTATTGATGATGTTGACAACACTGTTAATTGTTGCAACAGCATGTGGCAACGGTGACGGAAGTGGAAGTGCTGCTGAAGGTGGTAGTGAAGGTAAAGGCGGAAGCGTTAAGATTGATGGTTCATCCACTGTGTTTCCGATCATGGAAGCTGTATCTGAAGAATTTAAAAGTGAGCACCCTGACGTGAAGGTTCCAGTAGGGGTTTCTGGAACAGGCGGTGGATTTGAACAATTCACTAAAGGTGAAACGGATCTAAGCAATGCGAGTCGACCGATTAAAGAAGAAGAAAAGAAACTTGCTGAAGAAAATGGAATTGAATATACAGAATTAACGCTTGCATTTGATGGTCTTTCCGTGGTTGTAAATAAAGAAAATGACTTCGTAGACCAATTAACTGTAGAAGAACTGACTAAAATGTGGAAAAAGGGTAGCAAAGTAAAGACATGGGCAGATGTGCGTGAAGGATGGCCTGAAGAAGAAATTAAGTTCTTTAGCCCTGGAACAGACTCTGGTACATTCGACTACTTCAACGAAGTTATCCTTGAAGAAAAAGGTATCCGTAAAGATGCACAGCTCTCTGAAAACGACAACATTCTCGTTAAAGGGGTAACAGGCTCGCAAAACGGAATCGGGTTCTTCGGTTATGCTTACTATCTTGAAAACAAAGATAACTTAACTGTCGTTCCGATTGTGAACGAAGCAGGAGAAGCAGTGAAACCGACTGGAGAAACAATTCAGTCTGGAAAATACAATCCACTTTCTCGCCCATTGTTTACCTATGTAAATAATAAATCTCTTAAAGAAAACGAAGCTGTATATAACTATGTAATGTATACGCTTGAAAATGCTGGAAAACTTGCGGAAGAAGTAGGATATGTTGCACTTCCTCAAGAACAATACGATAAGCAGATCGAAAAGATCAAAGAAATTGCTGGAAAATAATACAGAAAAATAGATAACCTAAATGCAAGAATGGGATGGGTGAGGATCATAAAAATGATAACCTCGCCTTATCCCGTTTTGGTGTGGTGTTAGGGAGGTTGCCAATTTTGGTTGAAAATAGAAAACATTCGGTATCAGTTAATGAATTAATAAAACAAAACAAAAGTAAACGATCTGGAAAGATTATAGAAAAGCTGATTCCATTTTTACTTTTATTATGTGGAATTATTTCAATCCTGACGACTGTAGGAATTGTCTTTACCTTAATCATAGAGACTTTTACATTTTTTAATCAGGTACCAATCATCGAGTTTATAACAAGTAAGGAATGGCTGCCATTTTACTCTGGGGAAGATGCTAGTTATGGAATATGGCCGCTTGTTGCAGGAACACTACTGATCGCATTCATTGCAATGATTGTTGCTGTTCCAATTGGAATTGCATCTGCGATTTATTTAAGTGAGTATGCGTCGGACAGAATTCGGAAACTTATAAAACCAGTACTTGAAGTATTAGCGGGAATCCCAACGATCGTATACGGTTTCTTCGCACTTACGTTTGTGACCCCCCTGTTACGAACTTTTATAGATGGTTTGTCAATATATAATGCTTTAAGTGCCGGTATTGTTGTTGGAATCATGATCATTCCTATGATCGCATCGCTTTCTGAAGATGCGATGAGTTCTGTGCCAAATTCAATTCGTGAAGGAGCCTATGCTCTTGGTGCAACCCGTTTTGAAGTAGCTGTGAAAGTCGTTCTTCCAGCAGCGACCTCTGGTATCGTTGCATCAATCGTATTAGGAATCTCACGTGCAATTGGAGAAACAATGATCGTATCTGTTGCTGCCGGATCTTCTCCTAAAGCAACTCTTGACCCAACAGAGTCCATCCAGACGATGACAGCTTATATTGTTCAAGTTAGTCTTGGTGATGCTGGATACGGAAGTACGATCTATTACAGTATTTATGCTGTTGGAATGACTTTATTTATCTTTACTTTAATTATGAATCTCATAGCACAGTATGTGTCTCGTCACTTTAGGGAGGAATACTAATATGAACCTAGTTAACAAAGAACAAGTTAAAAAGAAAATGGCATCTAGACTATTCACAAACCGTATCCTCCAAGGGCTCTTATTACTTGCTACACTTTTCGGGTTGATTGTGCTTGGGGTATTGATCTACAGAATGACAACACAAGGAATCGGTTATTTAAGTCTTGATTTCTTTACAAATTTTGCATCAAGGTTTCCTGAACAGGCAGGTATTAAGGCAGCAATTGTCGGTACCCTTTGGCTGATGGCAGTTACAATCCCTGTATCACTCATACTTGGAGTTGGGACAGCCTTGTACCTCGAAGAATATGCGCCGAAGAATCGGTTTACACGTATAATACAAGTTAATATTGCGAACCTCGCAGGCGTTCCTTCTATTGTATTTGGATTATTAGGGTTGACGATTTTTGTTCGTTTAGCCGAAATGGGTCAGAGTGTACTAGCTGGAGGTTATACATTGAGCTTGCTCATCCTACCTGTAATCGTAGTAGCATCACAGGAAGCGTTACGATCTGTTCCTAAGGAAATGCGTGATGCATCCTATGCAATGGGTGCTACAAAATGGCAAACGATTCAACGTGTTGTGTTGCCTGCCTCTATCCCTGGAATTTTGACAGGGTCCATCCTTGCTTTTTCAAGGGCAATTGGGGAGACAGCACCATTGATCGTAATTGGTGCACTTACGTACGTTGCATTTTTACCGGAGAACTTGTATTCAGGGTTCACAGCAATGCCGATTCAAATTTATAACTGGGCAACAAGACCACAGATTGAATTTCAAGAGCTTGCTGCTGCAGGGATTATAATACTATTGTTAATGCTAATCATTTTGAACTCGATTGCAGTGTTGATTCGGAATAAATTCCAAAAGCGTTACTAATTTATTAGTAAAGGAGAGCTAACTATAATGAATATGACTGTAAAAGATCGTCCGAAAAAGAAACAAACAGAAACAAAGAAGACGCCTATTGTGAATGTAGAAAATGTATATAAGGTAAACCAGTTGAATTTATGGTACGGCGAGGATCATGCATTAAAGGATATTAATTTAGACATTCCCGAAAAGCAAGTTACTGCCATTATTGGACCGTCTGGGTGTGGAAAGTCAACGTTTATCAAAACATTGAACAGAATGGTGGAAACAGTTCCTTCTGTTAAGGTTTCTGGAGGAATTCAATACCGTAATCAAAATATTTTCCAACCTTCCTATAAAGTAGAAGAATTACGAACTCAGGTGGGGATGGTTTTTCAAAAGCCAAATCCATTTCCAAAATCGATTTATGAGAATGTTGTTTATGGTCCTAAAATCCATGGAATTCGAGATAAGAAAACCCTAGATAAAATTGTAGAAAAAAGTCTTCGTGGCGCAGCCATTTGGGAAGAAGTGAAAGATCGACTTAATGAGAATGCCTATGGACTATCAGGTGGACAGCAACAACGTCTTTGTATTGCACGGTGTCTCGCTATCGAACCAGATGTTATTCTAATGGACGAGCCGACATCCGCTCTAGATCCTATCTCTACATTAAAAGTTGAAGAGCTTGTTCAAGAGCTGAAAAAGGATTACAGCATCATTATTGTCACTCATAATATGCAGCAGGCTGCTCGGATTTCAGATAAGACAGCGTTCTTTCTAACCGGAGAAGTCGTAGAGTTTTCGAACACGAATGAATTGTTTTCCAACCCTGCAGATAAAAGAACAGAGGATTATATAACAGGTCGTTTCGGATAAAAGGTGAGGAGAGGTTATAATGGTAGTACGCGAAAACTTTCAAACACAGCTAGATGAACTACGTGAATTGCTTATAGAACTTGGCAGATTAACGGGAAAAGCATTAGATGAAGCAATTGAGTCACTAAAAAATCAGGATTTGGAGCTGGCGCTTCGAATTATCGAGAATGATGTAAAGGTAAATCAGCTTGAGGAAGAAATAAATGATAAGGCAATTCTTCTTATTGCAAAGCAATCACCTGTAGCAAGTGATCTGCGTAGAGTTATTGTTGCAATAAAAATATCATCAGATGTAGAACGTATGGCTGATTTTGCAGTAAACATCGCAAAATCGGTCATTCGAATCGGTCCATCAAAATTAATTAAGCCGTTAGAGGAAATACCTAAACTAGCAGGAACTGCAAATCAAATGTTATCAGAGGCGATACAAGCTTATACAGACGAAGACGTAGCACTTGCTAAAAGTATGGCAGACAAAGATGATACAGTGGATGAAACTTATGGTCGTTTAATTCAGGAGTTACTTGGAATGATGAAGGAATATCCAGACGATACCAATCAAATCATCCAACTATGCTTTATTTGCAGATATATAGAACGTACCGCTGATCATGCAACTAATATCGCAGAAAGCATTGTTTATCTTGTAAAAGGTAAAAGATACGATCTAAATGAATAAGTAAATTGAATCAAAAAAGGTGACTCCTTACGAGTCACCTTTTTTGATCTCCAGCGCCCAACCCCTCGGATCACTTCAGTCCACTGCGGCGGCAGTTGCCTCCTCGTTGGCCTTCCAGTGACCTTCGGGGCTGAACCGGGCGCTTACGCTTTTCTTACACGTTAAGAAAGTATAAAATTTTGCTGCATAGATGTAATGTCCAGCTCCAACGCCCAGGTACGCAGATCGTCGCTTCGATTCTTCCACAAACACAAAAAGCGTGTTGTGCTGCAGAATCTCCAGCGCTTGCACCACAGGCATAAGGGCAACTAAGGTAATCGCCTTAGCGTTAACCAAGTTTTCTTTATCATACCTGAACCGGGCGCTTACGCTTTTCTTACTTATGCTGAAGTGATGACACTTGCAATTTCTGCAATGGTCATCTTGCTGTTCACTTCGTAGCTTCCAAAACGAACTTGAGATTCTAAGTTGTTTGAGCGAAGGTATTTGATTAGCGCATCACTGCTATTAATAATCTTCTTCGATTCAAGGTAATCACAAACCTGGCCCGTGCTTGTCCCTTTTGAAATGACTACTGTAGTTTTTATAACTTCTTCTTTTGGCTCCTCTGGTTTTTCTGGAGCATCTTCTTTTTTATCTTCAGCTGGTTTCTTTTCAGCTGTTTTTTGATTACTCTGGAATTGTTCCCATTGTTTCTGTTGTACGGCAACTAGATCTTTACTTTGAAGGTAGCTTTCAACTTGTTCATATGTAACAGTTTCTGCTGCATTTACAGCTGTTGCTTCTGAATCAACCTGTTCAGTACCTTGGTAATGTACAAATGCTAGGATTCCGGCTGCAATGATTAAACCTCCGCCAAAACCTCTCATCCCACTATTAAACATACGATGACCCCTTTATTTGATTTCTCTTCGATCCGTAATCATCAATTCTTCTTCAAGTACTTTAATCTTCTTGTTGATTTGATAGAGTTCCTTCATAAGCTGAATCGAGACATTTTCGATTTGAATTTCGAGGTTTTGCTTACGATTTTGCTTAAAGAATGATAGAACGATCAGTACAATCCCTGCTATGAGTAAAGAAATTATTGTAAGTTCCATAGTATAGCTCCTCCTTAAATAAACAGTTCTCTAACAGTTATATCATAGACTATTTGTAACGCATAGTTTTTTTCGTAAATCTACTCCAATATTCCTATTAAAATTCGACAATTTGCGCCGAATCCGATTTAAATAAATGTTTAAGTCGAAAGATATTGCAGTATCCGGGTTTTATTGTAAAGAAAACGGTTCCATAAATTTAATAATAGACGGTATCAAGCATCGGCGTTATATACCGCAAAGTTCTACAATTTACGTTTATTGTAGCCTGAAAAAACCGGTGATACGATTAGAAGTATAAATGAAACAACCAAATATAAGGAGGAAAATATGATTGATGAAATCGTACTTTTGAAAGATAAAGGTTACTCGGTGAAACAAATCGCTTTTGAAATGAATACATCCATTGGAAAGGTACAATACAGACTTAAAAAGTATAGACAATTACAAGGTGGTGACGCGGTAAAAGGCGGTGAAGAATTTGGTCAAGCACCTGAAATTCCTGTTCTATATAACAATGATCAACTAACAGTATTACCACAAAGTCCGCAGTGCGTGTATGCATTTTGGGAAATACATACAAATACTCAAAACCTAGTTACTCACCATCTCACAACTGAATGGTGCAACCTCATGAAACAATTAAAAATCTATGATGTAAGTGATCTGATTTTTGATGGACATCATGCACACCAAAATTTTGTGATATCGCTACCCGAAATGACAAATAACTGGTTTGTCCGTGATTTAGAACCGAACCGCACCTATGTGATTGATTTTGGTATTCAAACGTGTGATGGAAACTTTCTGACTGTTTTACGTTCTCTACCGATTGAGACACCACGCGAAAAAGTAGAAGGAAATTCAAGACATCATACTTCTGTACTAAATTGGCAATCTGGAAGTCAGAAGAATTCTGAGTGGTATGAGCATTTTTCGACTTATTCGTACTATCAATCATTGAAATCATGAGGAGGCTACCGATGAAAGGATATTTTGCATTCGTCTTACATGCTCATCTCCCTTATGTTCTCCATAAAGAATCTGGTGCATTAGAGGAGCGCTGGTTGTTTGAGGCAATTACTGAGAGCTATATTCCGCTTATCTGGGGATTGGAAGAACGAGCTTCCAACCACACCCAATATACGCTATCACTATCACCGCCATTACTCGAAATGCTAGCTGATGAGAGATTAATTGATCGCTATCTTCAGTATATTGATAATACGTTTGATCTCATTGAGAAGGAATCGAGTTACGTTTCCAGCCACGAGGAAAGTGAAGTTGTTTCATTTTATAAAAAACGTTACCAGAGAATTAAACAAACATTTTTAGAATGGAATGGAAATTTAATAGCAGCCTTTCGATTTTACGTTGAGAAAAATAAACTAGAATGCCTCACATCATCCGCAACACACGCCTTCTTACCGTATTTGCTAACTGAACAAGGAATACGTCTTCAGATTCAGTTCGGTATTCAATGCTTCGAACATCACTTTGGCTTCAAACCTGATGGGTTTTGGTTACCTGAATGTGCGTTTACGCCTGGTATTGATAAAGTTCTTTACGAGGAAGGTGTACGGTATACATTTGTCGATGAAGGAACGATTCGTGGATTAGATCCCACTCCAAAAAATTGTCACGTTCCAACTTTTTCCCCACACGGTATTGTTCTGTTTCCAAGACATAACGAGGTTTCCCGAAAAGTTTGGGATGCACAAACGGGTTATCCAGGGGATCCGAATTACCGGGAATTTTACCGGGATATTGGATACACACGCGAGTTTGAATACATTAAAGACCATATTCATCCAGAAGGAATTCGGGTCGATACAGGATTGAAGTATCACAAAATAACAGGTGAAACGGAAGAAAAAGAATCCTATGTTAGGAAAGTTGCTCTTGATCGTGTAGTAGAGCACAGCAATGATTTTGTACATTCGATCACTGGATCATTGAATGAGAATAGGGATAATGATGATGGCGCTCCCCCGCTTACACTTGCTTCATTTGACGCAGAACTATTCGGTCATTGGTGGTATGAAGGTCCAGAATGGATTTCCGCATTACTTGAGCGAGGAAAGAATCAGTTATCGTGGATTACCCCGAAGGAATATATTAAACGTCATTATCAATTGATAGAAACACATCATGCAAGCTTTTCTAGCTGGGGTAGAAATGGTTTCGGTGAGGTCTGGCTCAACGACAATAATGCATGGATCTACAGACATCTCCACGAAATGGAACGTCAGCTGATTAAACTTTGTGCAGTAGATCAACAACAAGCTCATTTGACGAAACAAGCGATAAAGCTACTAGCGAATGAATGGATGCTTGCAGCTAGTAGTGACTGGGCATTTATTATGGACCAACAAAGTTCAAGTGAGTATGCAATCCGAAGAATTAAAGATCACTTAGGCGTTTTTAATACACTTAAAACAGCAATTGAGAATAACAGCATCACTCCCCACTTACTTCAAAAGATTGGTTCAAGGTATCCATTTCTCGAATGTTGTGAAATGCCGAATATAACGTCTGAACACGATCAATATATCGCTTCACAACAAGTACCCCCGACCAATGATGGGGATGAAACCACGATTCTAATGCTTTCTTGGGAATTTCCTCCCAATGTTGTTGGAGGACTTGCGCGGCATGTATATGATTTGTCTAGAGCGATGGCTAAAGAAGGGCATTCCGTATACGTTATTACGAGTGCTGTAGATGGTAGTCCTGATTTTGAAGTGATCGAAGGTGTCCACGTTTATCGGGTGCGAGGTAAGCAACCATATCATGAGGATTTTTATCACTGGTCAGGAAGTTTGAATCTTGCTATTTCAGAACTAGCGTTGAAATTAGCAGAAAAGGTGAAATTCGATTGCATACATGCACATGATTGGATTGTCAGTGTTTCAGCAAAGGGGCTTCAACAACGTTTCAATCTTCCCCTTATTGCGACGATACACGCAACTGAGCATGGGAGGAATAATGGCATCCACACAGACCTTCAAGGAGTTATTCACCATAAAGAGTGGGAATTAATGTACGAAGCAAAGCATATTATTGTTTGCAGCACCTTCATGAAACATGAACTGAAAGCGATTTTTCAAGTTCCAGAAGAAAAGATCGCGGTTATACCAAATGGAGTAGACCCTTTATTATGTCGTACAGCTACGACTACGGGTAGTTGGAAGCATAAGTTTGGTAATGAGCAGGACTTTTATATATTTTCATTAGGCAGGATCGTTCCGGAAAAAGGATACGCTGTGATGATCGATACAGCTTCCTTATTAAAAGATCTTCATCCTTCCATTAAATTTATTATTGCAGGAAGAGGTCCGATGCTTGATACGTACAGGTCTTCTGTAAAAGAAAGAAACTTAGAAAATAACGTCTTTTTTATCGGTTACGTATCAGATGAGGAGCGAAATATGTATATGTCTAATTGTGATGCTGTTCTATTCCCAAGTCTTTATGAACCTTTTGGAATCGTCGCATTAGAGGGCATGGCTGCAAGAACACCAGTAATTGCTAGTGATACAGGCGGGCTGGACGATATTATTGATCATAATCAGAATGGATTAAAGGTGTATGCTGGTAACCCTGAAAGCATGCGCGATCAAATATTAGTACTTTATGAAAACGGAAACTTAAGCAAACATTTAGTTGAAAATGCCTGGTCCGAAGTAACAAGTAGATATAGTTGGGATCATATTGCAGTAAAGACAGCTAATGTGGTGAAACAATTTACGAGAAAACCGATTTTGACAGGAGGGGAATAAATGAAGGGTGTAATCATGGCAGGAGGTAAGGGAACTCGCTTACGTCCATTGACCTGCAATCTACCAAAACCAATGGTACCCATTCTTGAGAAACCAGTTATGGAATACGCTATTGAATTGTTAAAGCGGTACGGAGTTACCGAAATTGCAGTGACAGTCCATTATTTGCCCGATCAAATCAAGCAATACTTCGGAAATGGAAATCAATTTGGCGTTGAATTGCATTATTTTGAAGAAACGACCCCTCTCGGTACCGCTGGCAGTATTAAGAATGCAGAAGAGTTTCTTGATGAACCGTTTATCGTTATAAGTGGAGATGCGCTAACTGATTTCAATCTTCAGGCTGGTATTGATTTTCATAATCAAAAAAATGCCCTCGCTACTATTTTTATGAAACAAGTGGAAACTCCGTTAGAATACGGGGTAATCATGACGAATGAAAGCAATCGAATTGTGAGGTTTCTTGAAAAACCGAGCTGGAATGAAGTTTTCAGTGATACTGTAAATACAGGAATTTATATACTAGAGCCGGAGATCTTCCGTTATTTACAGAAGGATGTACCAACGGACTTCAGTAAAGACCTGTTCCCATTATTAATGAAAGAAAACGAAGGACTGTATGGCTTTCAATCTGAAGGATATTGGTCAGATATTGGTAGCTTAAATCAATATCGAAAGAGCCATGATGATTTCTTGGATGGATTAATTGACCTACCCATTACCGGTAAAGAAATTACTCCAGGAGTATATGTTGGTCAAAATGTTGTAATAGAAGAGCTTGCCACAGTAAAAGCTCCTGTGTATATTGGCTCGGGTACGATCGTTAGGAAACACGCTAAAATCCTCCCATACACCGTGATCGGAGCCCATAGTAAAATTTCTCCGTTCGCCTCATTAAAACGGTCCATTTTATGGAATGATGTATACGTTGGAGTTGGATCTGAATTACGTGGAACAACGATTGCTTCTAGCACTTCCTTAGACGAAGCATCTTGTCTTTATGAACATAGTGTCATCGGAAACCAGGTGCACATTGGTAAGAAGGTCACTGTTAAACCGGAAGTGAAGGTATGGCCAGAGAAAGGTATTATCGATAATACGATTGTGCATACCTCATTAATTTGGGGTAAAAAGACGACGAGATCATTGTTTACGAGTCGTGGGATTAGTGGAATTGCTAATATTGAAATCACACCGGACTTCGTCGCAAGGGTAGCCTCAGCTTATGGATCCGTATTATCTCAAGGAGGTTTACTCGGGGTCGCATCTGATGATCATCCATTTTCCGAACTGATCTTGAAGGCTTTTGTTCAAGGGCTTCACTCAGCTGGGATACACACTGTTGATATATCGCCAACAATGGCGCCAGTTCTTCGTTATATCATCGAACAAGAGGAGTGGGTAGGCGGAGTCTATATTCGATTCTGTAACCACCATAATGAAATGCTTGTTGTTATAGAGTTATATGACGAGAAAGGGTTATCTATTGATGGAGGGATGGAAAGAAAGATCGAAAATGCGTTTTGGCAGGAGGATTATCGAAGAGCTCCTTTCGATAAAATTGGCATCGGGATGCATGAATCAGGGAAATCAGAAAGATATATGAAAAAGGTCTTGAATGGCGTCAATATCCGTAGTATTCAAGAATGTGCATTTCAAATCGTATTGAATGCGAATGGATCACCGTTCTCGATGGTGTCAAAGCTATTTGAGCGACTTAACTGCAGTGTAATCACAGTTCCATCCGAAACCTCCCAAGAAAATATGATTGGAGTCGTTCAAGCTACAGGGTCACATTTGGGAATATGGATCGATCAATCTGGTGAAAGGCTACAAGTGATGACAGAGGATGGAAGCTGGTTGGATGAAGACCAGATGCTTTCTCTTTACGTCTTATTAGCCTTTGGAGATCATCAACTTTCCCAATATGCAGTTCCGGTTTATGGATCATCTGAACTTGATCAATTAGCCGATAAGCTGAATGGGACATTGATCCGAACGAAAGCAGATGCGAGGTCCATTCTTGAGGTAGGAGGAACCGTACTTAATGTCCAATACGATGCCATTTTCGCTCTCTCCTCCATTCTAAATATGATCTCAAGCCGTCAAATGCCGCTCACACAGCTTGTGAAAATGCTGCCTGAGATCCGTTTGATCAGGGAAAGCGTACAATGCCCTTCCAGAGTTAAAGGAAGGGTGATGCGAAAGTTGATGGAGGAAACAAAAGGACAACAGATTGACCTAGTCGATGGTATAAAAGTATATCATCCTGGAGGTGGTTGGACACTCATCTTACCCGACATCGTAGATCCAACCTTTACAGTGTACTCTCAAGGACCTGATCTTGAGAGCGCGAGGGAAAAGTCGAAATCTTACGTCCATAAAATCAAGTCCTTTCAACAAATGTAGAAGCCCAGCGATATGCAAGAAAGCGTTAAAAGTAGAGAAAGAGTATCTTGATTGTTTGGTGAATATTTGATATGATACAGGGGTGTCATTTGACAATTAGACGAAATCAACGAAATGTTAAGCACTCATCCATCCGCGTGGTGGTTGATTCGTAGCGCTTAATCATTGTAGATAGTTTGGAGGGAAAGAACATGCGCGTACAAGTTACATTAGCTTGCACAGAAACGGGTGACCGTAACTACATCACTTCAAAGAACAAACGTAAAAACACTGACCGTATTGAGCTTAAGAAATACAGCCCAAGATTGAAGCGTCACACACTACACCGCGAAACAAAGTAAAACAGTAGGAGTACTCCTGCTGTTTTTTTCTTGAGTAAAGAAAGTATAAAAGTTTGCGGCATGGATGTAATGTCCAGCTTCAGCGCCCAACCACTTGGATCACTTCAGGCCTCCTGCGGCGGCAACAGCCTCCTCGTCGATCTTCCAGTGACCTTCGTGGCTAAGCAGGGCGCTTGCGCTTTTCTTAATACATTTTTTTCAAGTGCAGAAGGAGAACCTTTATGACGAAAAAAGAAATACGCCAAAACATTCAAAAGCAACTCGTAAAAATGCCAAAGCGGGATAAAGAGAAGTTATCCGAACAAATTAGAGGAAAATTATTTGCGACAAAAGAGTGGGAAGCTGCACATACGATCGGAGTTACTGTATCCCGTGGCACAGAAATAGATACATATTCTATCATTCGGCGTGCTTGGGAAGATGGGAAGGTTGTGGCAGTCCCGAAATGTCATCCCTCAGACTTTTCAATGAGCTTTCACAAACTAGAATCATTCGATCAGTTAGAAACCGTTTATTATGGATTGAAAGAACCAATTATTGAAAAGGTAGAACCTGTTTTCCCCGAACAAATTGATTTACTAATTGTACCTGGTCTCGCATATGATCAAGGTGGCTACCGTATTGGCTTTGGTGGAGGTTATTACGACCGCTATTTACAGAGATACTCTAATCGAACCGTATCATTGCTACTCCCAATACAGCTCGTTCATGATTTACCGAAAGAGTCGTTTGACCTACCTATTGATTGCTTAATACTTCCTGATAAGGTTAAATATGTACGAAAGTAAAAGAAGAGGTAGGAGCCGTTTATGAACAAAGTTTCTAGAAACACATATACAGGCATTACTTTGGCAGGGGGACAATCTAGACGATACGGGACTCCAAAAGCACTTGAAACGCTTGACGAAGAGCCTTTTTATAAACGGAGCATACGCTCTCTTCAACCGATTGTGGATAAACAAATACTTGTCGTACATCCGTCGTTGCAACTACAGATGAGTCAAGAGTATAAGGGATTCATGATAACGGATGAGCCGGAGTTTGCAGGGCATGGGCCTTTAGCAGGTATATTCAGTGCAATGAATCAGGTGACCACATCTCATTATATCGTTCTTGCTTGTGATATGCCGTTAATGGATACAGAGACCTTACAATTACTTAAGGCGGTACAACCCTTTGCTTTAGAAGAGAGTTGTATCGTACCTGTGGTCGAAGGAAGAACCCAACCTCTCGCGGCCATTTATCCAGCTTCTGCAAAACGAGTGATCTACCATCTTTTAACGAGTGAAAAAAGACGGTTGACTGACTTGCTTAATCATTTGAGTTGTATGTACATCAGGTTTGAATCCCCACGGCGAATTTCTGCATTTCAAAATGTAAATACCCCTAAAGATTACCTGCAAATCACTAAAAGTCAGTTTGATGATTTAAATTAAAATGAGAAGTAAAAAGATGTTCCCCAAGTGGATCATCTTTTTTTGCGCGCCATATGAATTTTATTTTCGTCGATAAAGTGCTTTTGACTAATTTTCAACTTAGTTTTTGCTCAAAATACTAAGTTAAGCTCGAATCGAAATCCGGGAAAAATCTTGACGAATCTTGGTGGCAGGCTTATAGTAGAAGGTGCATTTATACTTAAACGCACAAAAGCACAAAAGCATTAAAAAAAATAGAAATTAACATAAAAACGTAGGTGCGAACTGGAGAGGATTACGATGACAACTAAGAAGCAACTCACATTTTCGTTATTAACGTTATTCTTGATTATGGGAACTATTTTATATTCGATGCTCGTACTTAAAACGGAGCCACATATCCCCCTTCTTATTTCATTGGTGCTTATCTCACTTTTAGCGCTATTATTTGGCTTCAAATGGGAAGTGATGGAGAAGGGAATTGTTCAAGGAATTACGATAGGTATTAAACCAGTGCTCATTCTAATGGTGATTGGTATGCTGATTGGAACTTGGATGATGAGTGGAACAGTTCCGACACTGCTTTATTTTGGTACCTCGTTTATATCTGCAGAATGGTTTACAATTAGTGCTCTTGCGGTAACGATTATTGTATCAACCTTTACAGGAAGTTCCTTTACGACAATCGGTACCGTAGGGGTTGCGTTAATGGGACTTTCAGCAAGCCTTGGGATTCATCCGGGTCTAGCTGCTGGTGCAATTATATGCGGAGCCTGTTTTGGAGATAAGATGTCTCCTTTATCAGACACGACAAATTTCGCTCCAGCTGTAGCTGGGGTTCAACTATTCCGTCACATCCAACACTTAATGTGGACTACAATTCCTGCATTGCTATTAACGTTTATCATATTCATCGTAATTGGCAGTGGATCAGGAGTGTCTGGATCTTTATCTACTATTGAAACAGTTCAAGACAGCCTTCAGGAGTTTTTTAAGATAAGCGGTTGGACACTTATCTCACCCCTGATCGTCATTATACTCGCTGTGAAGAGAGTGCCTACACTACCTGCATTAATGATTGGTGTTATTACTGGAATAGCGACGGTTCTAATTGTACAAGGTCAGTCTTCTATAGCTGAAATATTAAGTATGCTACAAAATGGATTTGAGGGAAATTCAGATGACAAAATAGTTAATGAAATTGTGAATCGTGGCGGAATTCAGTCGATGATGTGGTCAATCTCATTAATCTGGATTGCCTTGGCACTTGGAGGACTTGTACAATCAGTTGGTATATTAAAAACGCTCATGGATACTCTTGAAAATAGAATAAAAGGAATGGGAAATACGATCGCTACAACAGCTTTATCCTCGATCGGTGTGAACGTTCTGACAGGAGAACAATACCTGTCAATTCTTATTCCAGGTCAAACGTTTAAAGCCAAGTTTGAAAAGGAGAAATTAGGTCTCCCAAACCTTTCCCGTACGCTAGAAGATGCGGGAACACTCGTGAACCCTCTTATCCCATGGGGGGTTAGTGGTGCCTTTTTTGCTTCCACCCTTGAAATAAGTGTTCTCTCTTATTTACCATATGTGTTCTTTCTTTACTTGTCTCCGATTTTTACAATCTTGTTCGGTTATATTGGAATTGGAACAAATGTATCCACAAAGTAAATACTTGTAATTAGGATTGACCCCTAAGAGAAGGATTTTTGGGAGGTTGATCCTTTTTAGTTCTACGTTAAGAAAGTATAAAATTTCGGTTGCATAGATGTAATGTATATTCCTAACCTGATTATCAGATAGTAAGGATAGAAAGGTGGGAGTATTAATGAAGTTTGGTTTAATTAAATGGGTTGCAGTGTTAGTTGTAACTGTTTTTGCGTATCAAAACCGTTATCGTTTGTTAAATATGATTCTGGGTATGCGACTGCTGAGAACAGTAGCCGTTAGAGGCTTAATGCGGATTCCGGGTATTAGGGGGAAAATGGTCCAAGATCTCTTTTGATGGATTTATGGAACAATTATCCTTTTCCTAATTACCTTCATCAACGTATTCACTTTTTTCTTACACGTTAAGAAAGTATAAAAATACTTTCTATAGTATAAGCGCAACTAAGGAGATCGCCGGCGCTAAGGCTTGGCGCTAGCCAAGTTTTCTTTAAGGGTCAATGAATTGGATGAATTGAACCTCTTTACCCGATGCCGTTTTTGAAAGGAAGATTAGGTGGCTCATATTTTTGTGAAAGAGTAGTAATGGCATGGTGCTTCCAATAGGAGATTCAATATGTCCTTCATATTTCACACCAAGAAAATAATTTTTATAAATGCCTTCCCACAATCCACCGACGACCTTGTCGGTTTTTTCTTTTGATAAACCAGGAAGTGAGTGATTGGTATACATAACGAGTTGCGTAAAAGGAATCATAAAATACTCATCGGTTGGGATGTTGTAATAGTTAATTAAGGAATCCCAAACCATTTTAAGCTGTTGGTCAGTAGCATGATCTAATATTTTTTTGTTATCTTTGTCCTCTACAGTTTCAGGTGTTTTAAAGGACTCTAACGGTTGAAGAGGTGTATCGATTACATAAAGCTGATCATAGCTCATCGTTTGTGCACTTTTAATCACATCATTTGGATAATGAAGTTCTGCATGGTGAAAGCTAATTGCCTCGAAATGCCCACTATCTTCACTCATCATCGTTTTTTCCTGTTCAATTTTATCGGTATCTTCCGTCCATCTTGATGAGGTTTCCTTCAATCGTCCATCCTCAAAGAGAAGAGAGATATCCTGACGTAAATACGCATCTTTCCCTATTGTTGAATTGACTTTCCAACGAATTGAATATTCATCCTCATCCTCTTCTTCTAGTAACTTTAGGGTTGTAGAGGCTGAGGTAAACGTTACAGAAGAATCAATCGGAAAGAAGATAATACTTTCCTTTATTTTGTTATTTTGGTTATCATGGAAATAGAGAAAAACTCCAATTATTGTGACCAGAATTCCTGCAATGATTGCTAGCTTTTTCATACATTCTTAACCCCCATGGGACAGACTATCATTACTACGATATGTTTTACGTGGGGGAATTAGAAGAGATTTTTATAATCGAAAGGGGAAGGGAAATGAATCATAACAACAAAACGAATGAAGTGATGAACCTGATCAAGGAGCTCGTATCGATTCCGAGCCCGTCCGGCAATACAGATAAAGTTATTAATTATGTGAGCGAATATTTCAATGAATTAGGATATGAAACAAGGAGAAATCGTAAGGGTGGACTCCTAGTTACTATTGGGGGTAAAAATAAGAAGAGGCACCGTTTTTTAACGGCCCATGTTGATACACTTGGCGCAATGGTTAAAGAAATCAAGCCGAACGGTAGACTTAAGTTATCCATGATTGGTGGATTTCGATGGAACCATGTTGAAGGTGAGTATTGTCAAATCCAAACGGCAGAAGGTAAGGTGTATTCAGGTACAATCTTAATGCATCAAACTTCTGTTCATGTTTATAAGGAAGCGGGTGACGCTAAACGGGATGAGAATAATATTGAGGTTCGTATTGATGAACGTGCTTCTAGTGAAGAAGAGGTAAAGAATCTGGGAATCTCTGTTGGTGACTTCGTATCCTTTGACCCTAGGGTAGAGGTAACAGAGAGTGGATATATTAAATCCCGTCACCTTGATGACAAAGCAAGTGTAGCCTTATTAATGGATGCGGTAAAAGCCTTAAAAAATGAAGGACATGAACTTCCGCATACAACTCACTTTCTAATTTCGAATAATGAAGAGATCGGTTACGGTGGAAACTCGAATATTCCTGAAGAGGTGGAGGAGTATCTTGCAGTGGATATGGGTGCAATTGGCGATGGACAAGCTACGGATGAATATACCGTCTCAATCTGTGCAAAAGATTCAAGCGGCCCCTATCATTACGAGCTGCGAAAGCATCTAGAACAGCTTGCAATAAGACATGACGTTGAGTACAAAACAGACATATATCCTTACTATGGTTCAGATGCATCTGCAGCAATTCGGGCGGGCTTCGATATTAAGCATGCATTAATCGGACCTGGAATCGATGCTTCCCATGCATTTGAGCGCACACATGAGACCTCTTTATATCATACAGGAAAGTTAATCGAACACTACTTAAAATCAGAAATGAAATAATTTTCAGGAAAACACGACACCCTGTTTTAGGTGTGATAAGCGTTGGATATTTCTGATCAAGAACCTGCTTTCTAGCGTTAGACAGAATAACAAAGTTTTAAACTTTCTTACCCTTTTATAAAAAAGACCCTTCCTTATAGTATGCCATTAACCAAATTGGTTAAAGATGGTAACTGAAAGGATGGGTTTTATATGTCTGAGCATAAAAAAGTACCAGCTATTAAGGATTATGAAGCTACAATTACATATGTAAAAAAAGAATTAGGTATCGGTATTAGCTTTGACCAAATCCATCTGGAGCTAGAATACGCAGGAAGACGGATGAGTCTTTTTATGATCGATGGCTTTACGAAAGATGAGATCATGCATTTTTTGATGAAGCTTTTAGCCGAACTTGAGCCTGAGCAGCTTGAACCTGATCCACTAACTAGATTGATGAAAACATACCTTCCTTACATGGAGATAAGTAAAGAAAAAGATCTTGAAAAGGCAATTGACTTTTCACTTGGTGGTCCTACGATGCTTATCGTTGATGGTGTAGATACAGTTATTATCCTAGATGCTAGAACGTACCCTGTCCGTAGTCCAGAAGAACCAGATCTCGAACGGGTGGTACGTGGAGCGAGAGATGGATTTGTTGAAACAATCATTTTTAATACCGCTCTTACACGAAGGAGAATACGAGATCGATCACTTCGCATGGAATACATGAGTGTAGGAAGACGTTCACAAACTGATATTTGTATCTCTTACATTGAGGACATTGCAGACCCTCATATCGTCAAAAAAATAAAAGATTCTATTTCAAAAATTGATACAGATGGGTTGCCAATGGGTGAAAAAACAATTGAAGAATTTATTTGCGGCAGACATTGGAACCCTTACCCTCTTGTACGATATACAGAAAGACCAGATACAGCAGCGGTTCACTTATATGAAGGTCATGTTCTCGTATATGTTGACGGCTCTCCAAGTGTCTTAATTACACCAGCTACTTTTTGGCATCACCTTCAGCATATGGAGGAATATCGTGAGAAGCCGGTTGTCGGTGCCTATTTACGATTGGTTCGGTTCTTTGCTGTTTTCCTATCGATCTTCTCTTTACCATTGTGGTACATTATGGCTACAAATCCTGAATTATTGCCGGAGCAAATGAAATTTATCGGTCCAGAAAAGTTTGGAGAAATTCCACTCTTTCTTCAGTTTTTCTTGATTGAGATAGGTCTTGATATACTACGAATGGCAACCGTTCATATCCCATCTTCATTAGCAACTGCTCTTGGATTAGTAGCGGCAATCCTAATTGGGCAGGTTGCAGTTGAGGTCGGTCTATTTATTAATGAGGTCATACTCTATATTGCAATTGCAGCAATAGGTACATTTGCAACACCCACATATGAGATGAGCCTCGCAAATCGTCTTGTAAGACTTGCTTTGTTAATTGCAGCTGCATTGTTTGGGGTACCAGGCTATTTTATATTAACAACACTATGGATCATCATGCTCGCAAAACTGAAGTCATTTCATGTTCCATATCTATGGCCGTTCATCCCATTTTCTTATCGAGGATTTCGTGATGTTCTTATACGTTCACCAATCCCTCTCAAAAATCGAAGACCTAAAGTTCTGCATACAAAAGATCCAGATCGTTAAAAGCTGCCAAATCGGCAGCTTTTTCTTTTACGTAAAGAAAGTATAAAAATTTGCTGCATAGATGTAATGTCTAGCTCCAGCGCCCAGCCACTCGGATCACTTCAGTCCCCTTCCGGCGGCAACACACTGATTTGCATCCTGTGTATTCCCACGCAGGGCCGAACTTGTTTGGACCGAGCCTCCTCAGTAGCCTTCCAGTGACTTTCGTGGCTAACCAGGGCGCTTCCGCTTTTCTTTTTGATTCATATTTTTATAAGAACAATGATATAATGGCAAAAGGTGAAAAATATGAAGACATTATATGACGTTCAACAGGAACTAAAAAGGTTTGGCTCCTTTATTTATACGGGGAATCGAAAGGCAGACCTTGAGCTAATGCATGATGAAATACAAGAGTTATTCCAAAATGGTCTACTCGATCGTACTCAATACATGAGTGCCTTATTGATTTTACGGGGCGAATTAAGAAAATGTCCGAAAGAATAAATAGAAACTAAGGATGAATACAAGATGAAACAGAAATTATTAATTGGCGTTGACATAGGCGGTACCACGATAAAAATGGCTTTTATAAATATGAATGGTCAGATACGGGAACAGTGGTATATCCCTACCGATACGAGTGAAAAAGGTAAACAAATTAGTAATGATATCGCCAACTCAATTCGTGATCATTCCTTACAGTTGAACATTCCATATGACACCTTCGCAGGGATTGGGATGGGTGCACCTGGTTTTATTAATATGAAAACAGGATTTATTTATAATGCTGTTAATTTGGGATGGGAAAACTATCCTTTGAAAGACGATTTGGAACTTAAATCCGGACTACCTGTGTATATTGATAACGATGCGAATATAGCAGCACTAGGTGAGATGTGGAAAGGTTCTGGAAACAGATCTGACGACTTGATTTGTGTAACACTTGGTACTGGTGTTGGCGGAGGTATTATTTCCAATGGAATGATTCTTCACGGAGCCAATGGGATGGCAGGCGAGATTGGCCATATGACAGCTGTTCCACAGGGCGGTGCACCTTGTAATTGCGGAAAAACGGGTTGTGTAGAAACAATTGCATCAGCAACAGGTATTGTTCGAATTGCAACGGAAGGGCTAAGTAAATACCCTGAGAGTCTTTTAAATCAAACGTACGATATAAATAGGAGTTTGACGTCTAAGGATGTTTTTGAATGTGCAAGTAAAGAGGATCAATGGGCGGTTGATGTCGTCCAATTTGTGTCTCTACATCTTGGATTAACAATTGCGAACCTTGCAAATGCACTGAACCCATCAAAAATAGTCATTGGTGGTGGAGTATCTAAAGCAGGGGAGCGATTGCTTGAACCACTACAAGAAGTATTTAATCAATTTGCACTGCCACGTGTAAGAGATAAAGCTGAACTGGTGATAGCGAGTCTGGGTAATGATGCAGGTATAATTGGTGCAGCGTGGCTTGTGAAAGAAAACATATCCTGAATTTAGATGTACGTAAAAACCACTATAATTGCGAATAATCTATTCGAAGATTTACTTAGATTGAATTCGTACAAGCAATGAACCATTAAATTACTGGTAAAAAGGTAACGAGTTACAAGTCCTGAATAAATGAAAGGTTCCATTGGGAAATGTGAAGAAAGTGTGAATTATAGATATCTTGTCAAAAGTATGAAACCTTTTATCTTATTTATACGTCTATAGGTTTAGAGCTTGTTTACATAGGGGATTAATCATTTACATCTAACAAATATCCTTTACAATCTCTTTACAATTATTTGAAATTAGTCTTTTTTCACTTGAAATATACAACAAAAGAGAGTAAGATAACAATCATGTGAAAACGAGTGAAGCGTTTGAGAGTTAATAAATACACAAAAAATTATAGTTGTAGCATCTAAGCACAAGGAGGTTATGATGCAATGTTGAAAAACACCTTATCTAAATATCAGGCACTTATCATCACAGGTGTTTTGCTTTGGATTAAATCGTATATCGTTTATAAATTTGCATTTGACTTATCAATTGAAAATAGTGTGCAAGAATTTATCTTGCTAATTAACCCACTAAGTTCTGTCGTATTTATTATTGCATTTGCTTTATTCTTCTCGGGTAAAGGAAGGAACATTGCGATATTAGTACTAAACTTTATAGCAACATTTGTTTTGTTTGCAAATATGGTGTATTACCGATTTTTCAATGACTTTATTACAATCCCAGTTCTCTTCCAAACAAGCAATATGGGAGATTTAGGAGAAAGTATTACATCATTACTTTACCCATATGATTTCTTATTATTCATCGATATTATTTTAATGGCCGTTTATTTTAAAGTTCGAAAAACAGACGGGCCAAAAGTCTCTTCGAAAAAGATTGGATTAACATTTGCAGCAGGTTTAATTCTGTTTATCGTGAACGTAGGAATCGCCGAAACAGAACGGCCACAGCTTTTAACACGATCATTTGACCGTGAAATGTTAATTAAAAATATTGGTGCATTTAACTATCATGTATATGACGCGGTTATCCAATCCAAAGCAAAGGCACAACGTGCGCTTGCAGACAGCAGTGAGATCGTGGATATTGAGAATTATGTAAAAGCTGATTACCGACAACCAGATCCGGAAAAGTTCGGTGCAGCGGAAGGTAAAAATGTTGTTATGATCTCAATGGAATCTCTGCAAGACTTTGTTATTAATAACGAAGTAGAAGGAAAAGAAATTACACCATTTCTAAACGATTTAATTGAAGATGAAGATACGTATTACTTCCCTAATTTCTATCATCAAACGGGTCAAGGGAAAACATCCGATTCAGAATTTATCGTAGCGAATTCAATGTATCCATTACCAAGTGGAGCTGTGTTCTTTACACATTCACAAAATGAATATCAAGCTATGCCAGAAATTCTCGATCAAAAGGACTATTATACAGCATCCATGCATGCCAACAATAAGAGTTTCTGGAACCGAGATATTATGTATAAATCTCTTGGATATGATCACTTCTATTCACTAAAGGACTATAAAGTAACACCAGAAACATCAATTGGTTGGGGCTTAAAGGATGAACATTTCTTCGAGCAATCAGTTGGCCATATGAAAGAAATGCCTGAACCATATTTTACGAAACTCATCACACTGACAAACCACTTTCCATTCAGTTTAGAGCAAGAAGATGAACTTATCCCTGAATGGACTTCACAAGATGGAACAGTGAACAGATACTTCACGACTGCAAGATATACGGATGAATCAATTAAGATGTTCTTTGATAGTCTTAAGAATCAAGGAATGTATGAAGATACTGTGTTTGTTCTATATGGTGACCATTATGGAATTTCAGAAAACCATAATGCTGCAATGAGCAAGTATCTTGGTAAAGAAATTACACCTTTCGTTTCAACTCAGCTGCAACAAGTACCATTACTCATTCATATTCCTGGCGATGGAAATGGTAAAGTGATGGAGACGGTTGGTGGACAGATTGACATTCGTCCAACACTCCTGCACCTACTTGGTGTTGATACGAAGAATACAATTCACTTCGGATCAGATTTGTTCAGTAAAGACCGTCAAGACTTTGCAGTACTTCGTGATGGAAGTTTTATTACGAAAAACCATGTGTACACAGACGGGAAATGCTATGACAAAGAAAGTGGAGAACCAGTAGAAAAAGCACAATGTGAACCATATATGGAAAAGGCGAAGAAAGAGCTGGATTATTCCGATCGTATTATTTACGGTGATCTATTGCGATTCTTCGATCCAAAATCCGGTCAAGTTAAAGAAGAAAAATAAAGATAAAAGGAGTTGGCTCTAACAGGGGCCGCTCCTTTTTTACACGTTAAGAAAGTATAAAAATACTTTCTATAGTATAAGCGCAACTAAGGCTCAGCCGGCGCCAAAGGCTTGGTTTTGCCAAGTTTTCTTTACGTTAAAGTAAAGAACAAGGCCACGGGTAAAAGCATGTCAGGTGCTCTTTAGGAAGGCTTTATGTCAATCCTTAAGATCTAAGTTTAATTCATAACTTCCATCCAACTCCATATATATGGTAGGAGAATGATTTATTGGAGGGAATAAGATGAAAGTAACGGTCCGCCAGGGAGATACTCTATGGTACTATAGTAAATTATTTAATGTTCCTCTTACACTTATAATAGATTCAAATCCTACGTTGAATCCAAATGCATTATCGGTTGGATCTAGGGTCGAAATACCTGGATATGTAACTGAAACATATACGACTAAGCACGGGGATACATTTTATAAACTTTCCCAAGAAAGAAAAAACCCCTTGGATGCTTTGTTACTATTAAATCCAAATGTATCACCCACGACACTACAGGTGGGACAAACAATAACGGTTCCATTCAGAATTCTGAATGCTGTTGTTAATCCGAAGCAAGAGTACACCTATAATACGATGATCCAACACTTAAACAGACTTGAAATGATTTATCCGTTCTTAAACATACGAACCGTTGGAAGCTCTGTATTAGGGAAGACAATCCCTGAAATTCAAATTGGGAATGGGCCAAAGAAAGTTCATCTAAATGCTTCATTCCATGCAAATGAATGGATTACGACATCAGTTGTGATGAATTTTCTTAATGATTACGTATTAGCACTTACCAATCAGCGGACAATAAGAGGATTGAAAATATCGCCTTTTTATGACGGTGCAACATTATCAATTGTTCCAATGGTAAATCCAGACGGCGTTGACCTTGTACTAGAAGGTCCTCCAGAAAGTGAATATTATAGCCAATATGTTGTTGAATTAAATAATGGTAGTTATGACTTTTCAGGTTGGAAAGCGAATATAAGAGGTGTGGATCTTAATAATCAATTCCCAGCTAAATGGGAGGTTGAAGAGACTCGAAAACCACAGCAACCAGCACCAAGGGATTATCCGGGAGAAAAGTCATTAAGTGAGCCAGAAACGATGGCAATGGCTGAACTAACTCAACAAGGGGATTTTGATCGGGTTCTTGCCTTTCATACGCAAGGAGAGGAAATATATTGGGGGTACGAGGGTCTGGAACCACCATACTCTGAGACAACCGTTGATGAATTTGAGAGGGTTTCTGGATACAAGGCTGTCCGTTATCTTGATAGCTATGCAGGATATAAAGATTGGTTCATTAAGGAGTGGAAAAGACCTGGGTATACTTTGGAGCTTGGTGAAGGTGTGAACCCATTACCGTTATCACAATACGATGAAATATACGAAGAAAGTCTAGGAATAATGTTAGCGTCTCTTTATATGTGAAGTAAGAAAAGGTATTGACCATAATCAGGGGTCAGTACCTTTTTATTCCTTGAAACGTTTACGTTATAATAGAGGTTGTTCAAAAAGTCCGGTAAAAATAGCTGTCGAATTTCTTCGTTCCTTGGAAAAGGAGTACACTTTTCCGGCGTGCGAGGCACTGCTTCCGTAGAATATTCTTGTGCTCGGTCTCTTCGGTCCTCACGTATTAATAGCATACGTTCCGGTCCTCGAGACTTTTCGCGCCTCGAACTTCTCGGCTCTTTTTATCCTCCTTTTTGAACACGCACTAATAAGAGTATTTCATGAAAAATGGAGAGCAGATAATGGAAACTAACTCAATTTTACGATGTGAAAATGGATCTACGAGGATATTAAAACAGTTATGCTTTTCAATCCCAGAAAACAGGATAACAACAATCATAGGACCTTCAGGAGCTGGAAAGTCGAGTTTAATAATGCTCTTAAACCGCCTGGAGAATCTTGATAATGGTACGATTTATTATAAGGGAAACAATATAAATGACTATCCAGTTACCGAACTAAGGCGAGAAATAGGGATGGTCTTTCAATCTGCTTACTTGTTTGACGGTACAGTTGAGGATAATTTGAAGTATGGTCCCTCCTTACAAAATAAATGGGACTCAAAAAACGCAGACAAACTGTTGGATTTAGTGGATTTACCATCGTCCTATAAATTACGAGCGGTTACGACTCTTTCTGGTGGAGAGCAACAACGGGTAGCTCTAGCAAGAACATTAGCAAACAAACCAAATGTGTTGTTGTTAGATGAAGCTACTAGTGCGCTGGATGTTAATACTACGAAAATTATTGAACAGCTATTGGAGCGAATTCAGCAAGAAGATGATATTACTATGGTTATGGTAACGCATAACCTTGCTCAATCAATGCGAATCGGTGATTTTTCTTTATACCTACAAGAGGGAAAACTAATTGAATCTGGTGTGACAAAAGAACTATTAGATAACCCTTCTACTAAAGAATTGAAGAACTTCCTAAACATTAAGAAAGCTTAAAGGAGTAAAATAAGAAATGGATACAACTGAAATATCAAACCTTTCACTTACGTTTCTAATCGTGTTTGTCATTATCCCGGTTTCGCTTTCTTATTGGTTTTCACTTGGATTATCAAAATCAATAGTATGGTCATCCTTCAGAGGTGTCGTACAGTTATTTCTTATTGGTTATGTCCTAACGTTTCTATTCTCGATACCGGACTGGCAAGGAATTGCATTATGGGTTACTGTAATGGTTCTGGTTGCGACGATTAACGCTTCTAAACGAGGAGGAAATATCCCTAAAGTACGGATGGTTGTATTTTTGATCATAGCCATTATTGAGGTATCTGTACTTGCTCTTTGGCTCGGGTTTGGATACATAACCTTCACAGCAGATAAAGTGATACCAATTAGTGGGATGGTGATTGGAAATAGTATGATTGCAATCGGGTTAGCACTTGAACGTCTACAAAGTCAATTTAAGGAAGAACGGGGACGGATTCTTGCTGCTCTATCATTAGGTGCAACTCCTAAACAATCATCATTAATGATCGTCAGAAAGTCATTAAAAGCGGCCATGATTCCAAACATCGACGGCCTGAAAACAATCGGTCTTGTACAGCTTCCGGGCATGATGACTGGGTTAATTTTGGGCGGGGTTTCTCCTTTAGACGCAGTTAAATACCAAATAGTAATATCGCTTAGTATTTTTGTATCCGTCGCTATATGTGCAATGCTTGTGACAATGGTTTTATATAAAACCTTCTTTAACGATAAAATGCAATTAAAGGTAATTGACAAATAAGAAAAAGTACAAGCCCGTGGAGATTATGTAGCACAACACGTTCTTTGTGTTTGTGGAAGAATCGAAGTGACGATCTGCACCTAAGCTTCCGAGATTAACACTTCATCAATACAATAAATTTTATATGTACAATAAGAAAAGCGCAAGCGCCCTGGGTAGCCCCGAAGGTCACTGGAAGGCCAACGAGGAGGCTGTCGCCGCCGCAGGAGGACTGAAGTGATCCGAGGGGTTGGGCGCTGGAGCTAGACATTGCATCAATGCAGCAAATTTTATACTTTCTTAACGTGTGAAAAAGAGGATTGGTCCTGTGACCAATCCTCTTCGAGCCAAATTAATGGCCGCCACCCCAGCCGCCTGTTCCTAAGGTATCGATTACGGTCATTACCGTAAACCAACCAAATACGGCTAAGGTGAGAAATGCAAAGCCAAATGAAAACATATTCTTTTTCTTTACTTCTCTAATACACCCTGCAAGGGCAAATAGGGTTACGAGGCCAAAAATAATTGCCAATCCCATATGATTTCCTCCCTTATCTGCTTAGGAATTTGAATTATCCTTAATATACCCTGATTATCGAGAAATACCTTACCTCTATGTAATCGAGTGATACCTTATCTTATTGTACTTGTTTTTCAAATCATTGTCGAGGGTCCATTCTTTACAAAAAAGTGACGCCTATTTTGTAAGCTCTTGCAATCCCTTCAATCAGTTCTTGTTGCTGGCGGTCTACATAATAAATAGTTGAGCTACCTTGTTCTTCGGCAATAAGATGTTCTTTCATTTGCAAAAAAGCCATGTGTTGCTGTTGATTTTCTCCAACCGGTTCATTGAACTGAAATGGAAGACTTAATTCTTTGTAAACATATAGGTGACCAGTGGTAGAAGTAAAACCATAATCGGTATTACATGTGTTCGTTGAGTCGCCACTGAGTTGGTATAATTGGTAGTTTTCTTCAAAGACGCCTTCTTCACTAAATAGTTGTAGAAGGCTATTGGATTCATCTATCGAATTTACAATTACTAAGCGTTCATCCCGATCGATTACATTCACGAGGGAATCAACCCTGTTATATAGGTCGTTTAGATTGCTTTGACTTTGATCGATTTGTTCACAATGTTCAACCCCATAAACATTTTTCATAGTCCTCACACTTTCATATTTGTTTAATTGTTGATATCTTAGAAATGACAACATTAATCAATACTTTACTTTAGTGTAAAAGATGAATAAGAAAATAACAATGGAGGCGATTATAATGGAATGGAAACAACTAACGGTAGGTCCTGTTCAAGCAAATTGTTACCTGCTTTGGAATAGTACTGGTGAAGCGTTAATTATTGATCCGGGCAGTGAAGGGGACCGAATTAACAAACAAATAAGGGATCTGAACGTCCAACCGGTCGCTATTTTACTTACTCATGCTCATTTTGATCATATCGGAGCGTTAGATGAGGTTAGAGCACAATGGAATGTACCTGTGTATCTGCATTCTAAAGAAACGGAGTGGCCGAATAATCCCGATTTGAATGGTTCAAGCCACTTTCCAATGATCGAACCGGTAAGGGCAAAAAAAGCTGATCATGAATTAACCCACGGTGAGACGTTAAATATCGGACAGTTTACCTTTGAGGTATTACATACACCTGGTCATTCTCCAGGAAGTGTTTCATTTTATTTTAAGGAGGAGGGGATTGTCTTAAGTGGCGATGCGTTGTTTATGGGCAGTGTCGGACGTACAGACTTGCCTGGAGGAGACCATGATACACTTATTAAAAGTATTCACAACCAATTGTTAAACCTTGATGAAGAGACCCTTGTATTATCAGGACATGGTCCTTCAACAACGGTGGGAGAAGAAATGAACACAAACCCATTCTTGAATGGATTTTCTCTATGACCGTTCAGGCTTCAGGGGTTATACCAATTCTACAAAAGAAGATTCAACAATCAATTGCAGACGACATCTCCTATGCAGAATTTATTGAAACCGCCCTGTACGATCCAGTCCGTGGTTACTACCGGAGAAAATCGGATAAGATAGGATCCTCTGGTGACTTTTATACGTCTAGCTCAGTTCACCCAGTTTTTGCCTGGGTGTTTGCAGATTACTTTTATGACTACTTGACAAGGTGTAATGCCCCATACATGATTTGTGAGCTTGGTGGTGGGAGTGGATCTTTCGCTAAGGAAGTATTGTCTCACTTAAAATTAAAGCACCCGGAATTCTATAATGAGTTGCACTACCTCTATGTGGATGTTAGTGAAGATCACTTAGCGAAGGCGCAAGATCAACTAGCCTCGTTTCAATGTGTTTCTTTTTATCAATCGACAGATAAGTTGAAGTCAGCGCAGGGAACCATTAATGGTGTTGTGTTTTCAAATGAGCTTCTAGACGCAATGCCCGTTCATGTTGTCGAAAAGCGTGAGGGAGTCATAAACGAGGTTAGAGTTTCGATAAAGTCAACAGAAAAATTAGAAGAAGTGATTGTGCATAAGGTGCAACCAGAGATTGAAGAATGGTTGAATTGGAGTGGACTTAACATACAGGAAGGAAATCGGATAGAAGTACCACTAAAGATGAACGAGTGGGTCGATGAGATGTCGGCACTGATAGAAAGCGGGCTGCTCGTAACCGTTGATTACGGCTATTCCAATGCGGAGTGGCAGGAACCTTCGCATCGTAAAGGAAGCTTACGTGGCTACCATAATCACCAGCTAATCGAAAATCCGTTGCTGAATCCAGGTCAGATGGATTTGACGACTCATATACATATCGATTCATTATTGAAGAAGGGAAAAGAAGTAGGGTTTACAACTATATCGTGTACTCGCCAACGGGATTTTCTGTTAGAACATGGGTTGTTTAATTTCTTGTATGAACATCAAAATCCAGATCCATTTTCAAAGGAAAGCCGATTGAACCGGGCTATTCGTTCTTTTGCAACACCAGGTGGAATTAGTGATTCCTTTCATGTCATCGTGCAGGAGTGTTAATAAAGTTCCTTACTTTAGACAATACAATGAAACAAATCCGAATATCCTTAGGATGCAGATATTCAGCACATCAAGTAGTACTGGCCTATCAAAAGTGTATTGGGGTTAATACTCTTTACATAATAATTTAATCCAAAAGGTGTTGTGACACGAATGATGGATTAAAGAAGAAATGGAAAACAGTTAGCAGTATTAATTGGCCAGAACTTCTAAAACTAAACGTGTTTAAGGTCACCGGTTTGCCTTATATCCCACGGACGACCTTAAACTGATTTAGAGGAGGATTCAGAACTCAAAATAATGATTCTGTATGGTCCCCTGGCTTAAAATGACTCAACAGAGTCCGGTATTCCCACAAAGGGGAAACCGGACTTTTTTTAAGTCGCAAAATTAGCGATTTTCATTGCACGTTAAGAAAGTATAAAAATACTTTCTATAGTATAAGCGCAACTAAGGCGATCGCCAGCGCTAAGGCTTGGCGCTAGCCAAGTTTTCTTTATTTATTTTTTACATAGATCAGATTTCGAAAACTTCTTTGTTTAGTGGGAATCAATCTTAAAAGGCTTCTTCTCTTAATTTTTAATTTTGATAAGTAAGCATAATTACCTTCCTACGGGAAAAGATAACAAGGTTCTCAGGCTATATATCAAACAATGAAAGGGGAATGACCATGAATCAGAAATGGCTTCTTATGTTAACGTGTATATTTTTATCGACTTTGATGGTAGTGGGCTGTAACAATAATCAAGAGCCGGCTCCAGAGGAAGAACAAGCTCCAACAACTGAAAATATG
This sequence comes from Pseudalkalibacillus decolorationis, assembly GCF_024609785.1. Classification (GTDB taxonomy): domain Bacteria; phylum Bacillota; class Bacilli; order Bacillales; family Fictibacillaceae; genus Pseudalkalibacillus; species Pseudalkalibacillus decolorationis. Next base: position 37,661 of record NZ_JANHJQ010000001.1, on the reverse strand, counting down.
GATGATACTGATGATATTGATCCAATCGGAGACGAAAATACACCTGGTGTCGATGAAAATGATACCCCGAATAAGGATGATGAAAAGGATCAAGATCCAGATCCAGAAGACCCAATAGAGGATCCAGAGGATATTGATGATGAAAATAATAAAGATAACTAATTCAGTGGTCGGATCCCTTTAAAGGAGCCGACCATCTTTATGTTTCGCTTTGAAGCAATCTCTTAACGTATAAAATTTCAGGTATGTTAACGAGATTTCCTATTTATGAAAGTGATACGAAAAAAGGTAATGTTTCAGATCATTTATTTTTTCATTCAACCAAGTTCCATGAATAATGATTACCGTTGTCAACTAAGGTACGGGATAATAAATGCAACGACCCCAAGTCCGATTGCCCACCATGCTAACGATTTCCGTGGTGTTGCTAAACCAATTAATCCTAAGATTACACCAATACCGCCTAACCAGAGCGGGGCGTAGAAAAAACCGATCACAGCTGAAAGGATCCCTAACCATACAATCCATTTTCCTTTTACATCATTCATCTCTTGACAATCCCCCTTTTAACCTTTTTCAAAGAAGTATCATATAAAACGGATTTACTCTGTTTTATTATATGATCCCGAAATTCTTTGGTTCCAACATAATTTAAGCAGATAACTGTATTGAATTATTGTTAGTTGTGGTACTTAAAAAATTACCGACGAATGAAGTTTCTGAAATTGGATTTCAAAAAAGCAACAATCACCTTAACCTTAAGCCGTTATTCTCCAACATTTCAGGGTAAAGATCGGATCAAAAGAATTTAGTGATTTTCATCACCAAGTCATTGCAACTTCATTCAAGGGGCAATATCGGAGTTGATGTTATCTCCACAGAAAAACTAAGCCTTGAAGAGTATAGGTATAGTAAAAAACTGATAAAAAGCGTATTAAAAATGGTTAAATAATGGGGGATAAGAAGGAGTCTTTTTGAGTCGAATAGTAATGAAGTAATACTTATAGTGCTTGTTAGCAACTGAAATAAAATCTTCATTGATAGCTAACGTGGTTGGTTCTTTAATAAAAAAGGATAAAACTACTATTGACCCTGTACCATAGTACGGAGTACATACTAATACGAGGAGGGATGAGATGAAAGGATTAACAATAAGCCAAGTAGCAAGAGAAGCAAACGTCAATATTGAAACCATTCGCTATTATGAAAGGCGTGGGTTGATTTCTGAACCTCCTCGAACGGAATCGGGTTATAGAAAATTTCCTCAAGAAGTCGTGAAAGATATTAAATTCATCAAACGAACACAAGATTTAGGGTTTACCCTCGAAGAAATTAAAAGCCTTTTAGCTGTTTCAAAGGATCAAAAGTTTCGTTCAGAAGAAATGCATGATTTTGCAACAAGTAAAATGAAAGAGATTGAAACGAAAATTCACGATTTACACCAAATGAAAACATTACTTGAGGACTTAGCAGAAAAGTGTCCTGGTTCTGGGATTTCAAAAAGGGAATGTCCAATTATTGAAAATTTTGAAGGAGTGAATTAGAAATGGCTAAACGATTTGTAGAAGTATTTACATCTGGTTGTTATTTATGTGAGGATGTAGTCAAACAAGTGAAAGATTTAGCTTGTGATAATTGTGAGGTTGTCGTTTACGATTTAAATAAAGGTTGCAACACAAACGAATGTGAAACAAGAGCAAAACAACATGGTGTAAAATCAGTTCCGGCCGTTGCAATTAATGGTGAATTAGTGGATTGTTGCAAAAATAACGGAATCGACATTTCATCTTTAAAAGCAGCAGGATTAGGTCAATAATTAACTAATTACAGGGGTGGGCATCATTTCACCCTTGTTTATTTTTTGATGTAGGGGATATTCAAAAAAATTTTACTCTTGAATATATAAGTAAATGCCTATATAATGATTTGTGAATACAGATAAGGGGGAGACAACAATGATGATAAACAGCAATGTTGTACCTGTACTCATTTTCCTTCTCCTCATCTTTGGATGGAGCGTATTTATGCTTCGATCAAGCTCAAAATCTTCAAATCTTGTGTCAGGTTATTTACAACGGTTGAAGTTTTGGGGGAAAAAAGAACAATAATGCATAGTTTTATTTTTTTAGTTAAAAATATTAGTGTATAATTATATATTGATTTATCCTGGAATAGGAGGTGTATCTTATGGAAAAGACAGTCATTGAGGTGGAACAAGTGGCCCATGTTTTAAAATTGTTAGGTGATAAAACCCGCTTAACGATGGTAGGCTTACTAGAAGGTAGTGAATGCTGTGTGTGTGAATTTGTTGAAGTTTTTCAAATGAGTCAACCTTCAATTAGTCAACATCTTAGAAAGTTACGAGATGCTGGGTTGGTAAGAGAAAAACGAAAAGGACAATGGATCTTTTATTCGATCAATAAACAACATATCGCCTACCCCCTTATCCAAGATTTATTAAAACATATGCCTGATCAAAAAGAAAAGTTAGAGGCATTGGAAGCAGAAGGTTTACGCATTATATGTGATTAAGGGGGAACTAAATTGACTTCTATTGTATTAGCATCAGTTATTTTTATACTTACGTTAATTTTGGTTATTTGGCAGCCAAAAGGGTTATCCATTGGTTGGTCTGCCTGTGGTGGTGCAATCCTTGCATTATTAGTCGGAGTTGTTGACTTTAACGATGTCATTACAGTAACCGAAATTGTTTGGAACGCAACCTTTGCATTTATTGCGATCATCATTATTTCCTTGATTTTAGATGAAATTGGCTTCTTTGAATGGGCTGCATTGCATATGGCTCGTACAGCTAAAGGAAATGGTTACAAAATGTATGTGTATGTGACTTTGTTGGGAGCTGTAGTAGCTGCGTTTTTTGCGAACGATGGTGCTGCGTTGATTTTAACACCAATTGTTTTAGCAATGGTCCGTGCTTTAAACTTTAAAGAGGCGATGGTCTTACCGTTTATAATGGCGAGTGGGTTTATTGCGGATACCACCTCATTACCATTAGTGGTAAGTAACTTGGTGAACATTGTTTCAGCTGACTTTTTCAACATCGGATTTGCTGAGTATTTCTCCCGCATGATCATACCGAATTTGTTTTCATTAGGGGCAAGTATTCTCGTTTTATTCTTATTCTTTCGGAAAAACATCCCGGTTAAATACGATTTGACTCAACTGAAAAAACCGCAAGAAGCGATTAAAGATCATCACATGTTTCGCTTGTCGTGGGTTGTTCTTTCCGTCTTACTCATTGGGTATTTTGTCAGTGAATTTCTTAACATTCCCGTATCGATTGTCGCGGGTGTGATTGCTTTATTCTTCTTATTAATGGCAAGGAAAAGTCCAGCGGTTCATACAAAAAAGGTCATTAAAGGAGCCCCATGGGCTGTGGTCTTTTTCTCGATAGGGATGTATGTCGTTGTTTATGGACTACGGAATGTAGGGTTAACAGATGTGTTAGCAAATGTGATTCAAGCTACAGCTAATGAAGGATTGTTTGTTGCAACGATTTCAATGGGTTTTATTGCAGCCATCCTTTCTTCAATCATGAACAACATGCCAACGGTGATGATCGATGCTTTGGCGATAGCAAATACGGATACAACAGGTACCATGCGAGAAGCTTTGATTTATGCCAACATAATTGGATCTGACTTAGGACCAAAAATAACACCGATTGGTTCGCTGGCGACATTATTATGGCTACACGTACTATCATTGAAGGGTGTTAAAATTTCATGGGGCTATTATTTTAAAGTCGGTATCATTTTAACGGTTCCAACACTCTTTATCACCTTAACTGGTTTATACATCTGGTTGTTAATCATTTCATGAAGGGTTTAAGGGGATACAAAAAACACACATTCAAAAGGAGACAGAATATCATGACAAAACCAATTGTTTATTTCTTATGCACAGGAAACTCTTGCCGTAGCCAAATGGCAGAAGGTTTTGGGAAAAAGTACTTAGGAGACAAATATGAGGTTCATTCTGCTGGAATAGAAGCTCATGGAGTGAATCCGAATGCCATTAAAGCCATGAAGGAATCCGGAATTGATATATCTGAACAAGAATCCTCCATTATTGATCCAGAATTATTAAATAAAGCTGATTTTGTTGTCACACTATGTGGAGATGCCAACGACAAATGCCCAATGACTCCTCCTCATGTAAAGCGTGACCACTGGGGATTTGATGACCCAGCCAAAGCGGAAGGAACCGAAGAAGAAAAGTGGGCGTTTTTCCAGCGTGTTCGTGATGAAATCGGGGGACGTATCCAACGGTTTGCAGAGGAAGGAAAATAAATAAAAGTCAGAGAGTGCTCTATTGCTTATTAAAGAGGAGGAATTCAAAATGAAAATCGACATTTTTGATCCGGCAATGTGCTGTGCTACAGGGGTTTGTGGACCAAGTGTTGACCCTGTATTGACAAGGGTGGCGAATACGATCTTTCTTCTTGAAAAAAGAGGCATTGATATCCATCGCTATAATTTAACGAATGATACAGAGGCCTTCATCTCAAACACAACGATTCAAAAACTGTTGGACGAAAAGGGTTCAGACGCTCTTCCTGCAACGATCGTTGACGGAGAGCTTGTAAAGGAAGGAACTTATCCGACAAATGAAGAGTTTGCTCGGTGGTCGAATGTTAATGAAAAGGATCTAATTGTCGAGACACCGTCTTCTAAAACAACTGGTATTGATTTAAACTCACTGAAAAAATAGGGGATGTATACGATGAATTGGTTTCACGAGGAAACAAAAGAGATGACACGTCACCTTTTCTTTACTGGAAAAGGCGGAGTCGGCAAAACATCAACCGCTTGTGCAACAGCAATTTCACTTGTTGATCAAGGAAAGAAGGTCCTCATTGTGAGTACCGATCCAGCTTCGAATCTTCAAGATGTATTTGAAATGGAGATCCCGAATCACCCAATCCCGATTACGAATGTACCAAATTTGTATGCCGCTAATTTAGATCCTGAACAGGCCGCTGCTGCCTATCGCGAAAAAGCGGTAGGTCCTTATCGTGATAAGTTACCAGCTTCTGTGATTTCGGATATGGAAGAACAGCTTTCCGGAGCTTGTACGGTTGAGATCGCCGCATTTGATGAATTTACAAATTTACTTTCAAACCCAGAACATGTTGAGGGTTTTGACCATATTCTATTCGACACGGCCCCGACAGGGCATACGCTGCGGCTTCTTCAATTGCCTACAGCTTGGTCAGGTTTTTTAAGCAAAAGTACGCATGGCGCCTCTTGTCTTGGTCCCCTTTCTGGGCTGAGTGAGAAAAAGGAGGCTTATGCGAAAACTGTAGAAGTACTTTCAGACGACAATGAAACCACTCTAATCCTTGTCACTCGTTTAGATATGTCATCACTGACAGAGGCTGAAAGAGCTTCACAGGAACTTCGTGCGATCGGGATTCAAAACCAACAGCTTTTGATCAATGGTGTTTTGCAAGACCATGTTCAAGAGGACGAGATTTCAAGCGCTTTTTACGAGAGACAACAAAAAGAATTGGCGAACATGCCAAACGAATTAAAGACAATGAAAAGAGCACAGTTACCACTTGTATCTTACTCCTTGACTGGCATGGACCATTTACGAAAATGGGCATCTGGTGTGGATGAAGAGGATAAGGTAAATGAAGAACTGGATAACATTAATATTCCGGGTCTAGGAAGTTTGCTTGATGATCTTAAAGAAAAAGATCATGGTGTCATTTTTACGATGGGAAAAGGCGGAGTTGGTAAAACAACGATGGCTTCTGCGATTGCAGTCGGTTTGGCTGAACAAGGACATACAGTGCACTTAACAACAACGGATCCTGCAGCTCACCTGTCCCATGTCATAAAGGAAGAAGAAATCGATGGAAGACTAACAGTGAGCCGAATTGATCCGAAAGATGAAGTGGCTGCATATCGTAAAGAAGTACTGCAAGAAGCCGCAGAAGGTCTTGATGCGAACGGTCTGGCTTATTTAGAAGAAGACTTAAATTCACCTTGCACAGAAGAGATTGCTTTTTTCCGCGCTTTCGCTAGAGTCGTAGATCAAGCAAAAGGCGAGTTTGTCGTCGTGGATACGGCTCCTACCGGACATACGTTACTGTTATTGGATGCGGCCAAGTCTTATCATAAAGAAATAGCCCGTTCCACCGGGGACGTACCGGAGTCAGTCAAAAAGCTATTACCACGTTTGCGTGACCCTGAAGAAACGACGGTTGTACTGGTGACCCTTGCTGAAGCGACACCCGTGTTAGAGGCGACCCGTCTTCAGGAAGACTTGAAGCGTGCTGAAGTTTCCCCACAGTGGTGGATCATTAATCAAAGTTTTGCAACTACCCCAACAAGAGATCCGATTTTAAGGGGCCGTGGGCATGCTGAAATTCCATGGATCGATCGGGTGAAAAATGAATTGGCACAAAATTGTGCGATCGTACCCTGGCAAACCAAAGAAACAGTCGGCTACAAGAATTTAAAAACATTGTTGTCTTAAACGGGTATTACTATCTAAAAGGGAGTAAAGAATCGATGAACATAACCGATACAGCAAAGCCGCATATTGAAGCGATTTTGCAACAAAATAACGCTCGAAGCCTTCGTCTATATTTTGCAGGCATGGGATGAGGTAGCCCCACAGTGGGGTTGGCTCTGGATGGGCCAAAAGAAGACGATAAACTGGAAGTAGTCAATGGTATTACGGTGGCCATTGATACAAAAATTTTACCGCAAACAGAAAACCTGACCCTTGATTTTCAAGACACTCCTCAAGGCAAAGGGCTTGTGATGCTAGGAGATAATAATTGTTGTTAAATGATAGAATTCAAACTTCGGATTTGCTCTGACAAAAAAGGACCTGAGTGGAGATGTTTTTTCTCCACTCGGGTTTTTCAACTTCCAGTAGTATCATTGTTACGGATTTAATAAGCCTTTTATTGTTCAAAAAGAGAAAGAAGGGTTATGATAATGTCTATGAATAAAGAGAAATAGACAAAGAAAGGGAGGAGAGTCAGGATGACTACCCAAAATTATAACAAGACATCGATCGCTGCGCTATTGCTTACAGGGGCGTTTATCGCCATATTGAATCAGACGTCAATGATTACAGCCATCCCTCCCATTATGAAGGAAATGCATATCAGCGCCAATACAGGTCAATGGTTGACAACGGTCTTTATGCTCGTGAACGGTATAATGATACCCATCAGTGCCTTTTTAATTGAACGATTTACAACGAGGCAGCTTTTTATTTCTGCAATGAGTATTTTTGCAGTTGGTACCTTAGTTTGTGCGATTGCTCCGAATTTTCCGATCCTTCTATTAGGTCGGATCATTCAGTCGAGTGGTGCGGGTATTATGCTACCGTTGATGCAAACCGTCTTTCTATTAATTTTTCCAGTAAATAGGCGTGGAGCAGCCATGGGGATGGTTGGTCTCGTCATCTCTTTCGCGCCAGCCATTGGACCCGCACTTTCCGGCTGGGTGATGGCCCATTATTCCTGGCGAATGATGTTCTGGATCATCTTGCCCATAGCGCTTTTAGATATTCTCTTATCATCTAAAGCGCTTCGAAACGTGACAGAGCTAACTAACCCGAAAGTTGATGTTACATCAATCATACTATCCTCTTTTGGCTTCGGCGGATTGCTATATGGATTTACTAGTGCAGGAAATAACGGTTGGGGAAGTGAAATCACTGTAATCACCTTAATTATCGGAGTGGTTGCGCTGGTTCTGTTTGTATTGAGGCAATTGCGAATGAGTCACCCTATGCTTGAATTCAGGGTATTTAAATTTTTCATATTCACACTGACTACCATCATTGGAATGATCGGTTTTATGGGCTTAATCGGTGTGGAGACTTTGATCCCTCTTTATATGCAAAATATGCGTGACTTTACCGCAATGGAATCAGGATTGGCTATATTACCGGGAGCACTAGTGATGGGCATTATGTCACCTTTAACAGGTCGAGTATTCGATCGATTTGGTGCAAGGTGGTTAGCTATTACTGGTTTAATCATTCTAACAGTGTCCACATGGGCTTTTTCTAATTTGGATACGACTACATCGTTCCTATACATCACTATATTGTATTCGATTCGGATGTTCGGTTTATCCATGGTGATGATGCCGGCGACAACAGCTGGCTTGAACCAACTGCCTAAGCGGCTAATCCCACATGGGGCAGCGATGAGTAATACGATGCGCCAAGTTGCTGCGTCTATTGGAACAGCTATTATAATCACTGTCATGACAACAACAGCAGAGGCTACCCAACAGGGAAAAGACGTCTTACAACCAATGATTTATGGTGTGAATGTCGCTATGATGGTTATTACGGTTCTATCACTTATTGGGGTGGCTTTATCATTCTTTATTAAGAAAACATATCCCCCGAAGGAAGAAATAGAGGATAGTAAAGGGTAAAAATCTGCACAAAAAAAGGAGGTCTAATAAAGACCACCTTTTTTTGCTTGTGCTTTTCTTACACGTTAAGAAAGTATAGAAATACTTTCTATAGTATAAGGGCAACTAAGGCTCAGCCTACGCCAAAGTCTTGGCATTGCCAAGTTTTCTTTACACTTAATGTCCTCCAGATCCAGGGGACATCATAAATGTGGACCAGTACGTGAATCCGATAAAAAAGACCGTTAAGTATGCACCGAAAATATAGATATACATTCTTTCAGACAAATTCAAATATCCGAGTGCAACAAACATAACTGTTTGCCCTACAAATAACAGGGAGAAAGCGGGCATTTCGCCAACATAAGCCATGACAGCTATAACAGCTGTCCAAAATCCCATCATGCGGTACATTCTTGCCATATGTATTCCTCCTTTGCAGCAATGATCGACGAATTAAATAAGTGCTATCTCGATTATCCGTCCAAAAATAAATGGACTCCTCTTGTATTATAAAACAAACAAGCGAAAAAAGTAAATTACATTTGCTATGTCAATTTTGTGTCGAGTACTTATTTCAGTTCACTGTTTAGTATTTAGGTTTTGAAAATAAATATTCAGTGTTCATTTATTTACTTGAATTACGGAAAGTTGAAAGATAGGAGAAGGTATCATCACCAGTGTGTACATTCGACAGATAGATGTAAAAAATATTTTTGAATAAAAAAAGGATTGTATATATTAGTGTCGAATATCTTCTATACTTCCCGAAAGAAGGTGGTCCTATAAGTGTAAATGTCGAAAGTAAAAGCGAATCTCTTTTAAAACGAGCAATATCAATGGGCGCAACTGATCTCCACATTGTCCCCCAAAGGAGGTCATCATTAATTCAAGTACGAATCAACCAACGTTTGTATCCTCTTGAAGAAGTACCCCTAATTTACAGCGAACGTCTTATCTCACATTTTAAATTTTTGGCTGCGATGGACATTGGGGAAAAGCGCAAACCCCAAAATGGTGCTATTCATCACTACCTCCCAGTTAACGGAAACGTCCATTTAAGACTATCAACCTTACCCTCTGCTTACAATGAAGCATTAGCGATTCGAATCTTACCTCAGGAAGACAATACACATTATACAAACCTTTCCATATTCCCGAATGTTCTTGAACAAGTATACTCTTTATTACTTAGACCCCAAGGCTTATTGTTATTTGCTGGTCCAACTGGCTCAGGAAAAACGACATTGATGTACTCATTGCTCAAAGAAACACAGTTATACAAAAAGCGGCAGGTGATCACATTAGAAGATCCGATCGAAAAGAAGATGGATACGGTCTTGCAAATTGAAATAAATGAGCCAGCAGGAGTTACTTATCTGGAAGGATTTAAATCAATCTTAAGACATGATCCTGATGTTATTATGATTGGTGAAATCCGAGATGAGGCTACTGCACAGCTCGCAATTCGTGCCTCACTGACTGGTCACCTCGTTCTTTCGACACTTCATGCGAAAAATACAATTGGATGCCTATACAGGTTAAATGAATTTGGGATTCATATTGAAGATCTCCGCCAAACACTTCTTGGAATTGTATCGCAAAGACTCTATGAATTAAAGTGTCCACATTGTGGGAATGCGTGTTCATTATTTTGTATGATGCGAAGACAACAGCGAAGAATGGGTGTGTATGAACTCCTTAATGGTCAACTTTTACAAAATGTAATGAATATGATTCAGGCTAAGAAACCGATCACGGTCTCTTTTCCAAAGCTCGATGATTATTTCCATAGAGCAGTTGCGATGGATTACATTTCTGCACCTTTTTCCGATACATCAACGGAGCATGGGTATGAGAAAACGTGAATGGAACCGGATGGAACAATCAAAGTTTTTGAGAGAGTTAGGAATGTTACTTGATAAAGGTTATTCGGTCTCCAATGCACTCGTCTTACTGCAACTGCACTATCAAACCTATCCCCAATACCCAGTTAAAGACATTATGCGGGAATTGAAAAGTGGTGCTCCGTTATTTGAGGTGCTTGAAGGGAAGAAGATCCCAGGGGATATATTGGGTTGCTTGTACTTTGCTTCTGAACAAGGAAGGTTATCATTTGGATTACTAGAGGGAAGCAGAATTTTGTTGAAAAGAGAACAGCTGAAAAAGATGTTTTTACGAACGATACGCTACCCGCTTACCTTGCTTCTCATCCTTAGTGCTATGATGTTTTTTATGCTCCGGTTTCTTATTCCGCAATTCACGGCACTTTTTAATTCCGTTGATTTATCCCTTCCTACTGTAACGGTGTATTTACTTACAGTTTTGCAGATGGTACCATATCTCTTCTATTTTGTAATGAGCGTTGGCCTTTTATTGTTGATCTTGTACCCCTTTACCTTTCGGAAGAAATCTCCACATGAACAACTCATGATTGCGCTTAAGGTTCCTCTGCTTTCACATTACCTTCGAATCCTCGTGACTCAATTCTTTGCATTTCAGTTTGGTCATTTGTTAAAAAGTGGTCTTTCTGTATCGCAAGTTCTTCAATTATTCGAAAATCAAAATTATGTGCGTTTGTATCAAGATGAAGCTTTATTATTAAAAAGTGATTTAAGAAAAGGAAAAGCTCTTGATGAAATTTTTCGAGATAAACATTATTTCTTGCCTGAGTTAGCACAGGTTGTTTCCTTTGGGCAGTCCAATGGAAGCCTTGGCGATGAATTAACCCTTTATGGGGAAATGTTGTTCAGTAATTTAGAGGAAAGAATCCAAAGAAGTATATATCTCATTCAACCGATTCTTTTTGGAGCAATCGGATGTCTCGTATTGATCTTGTTCCTTTCAGTAATGGGACCGATTTTCCAGCTATTCCAATCCTTATAGTTTGTTTCGACGCTCATTTAAATGAAAGGGGATTAATATGAAGGGTGAGAAAGGATCTATTTTAAACGAAAAAGGTTTTACGCTAATCGAAATGATGATCGTAATTTTAATTATTTCTGTTCTTCTGTTAATTGCGGTACCAAGCATGTCGAAAAGCAATAAAGTGGTTAAGGAAAAGAGCTGTGAGGCAACGATAGATTTGATTCAAAGCCAAGTAAGCGTATATCAAATTGAAAAGGGTGTGCTGCCATCTACGATAAGTGATATGAAGACCGCTGGTTATATCGATCAAACGACGTGTCCAGGAGAGATCGCATTGGAGATTACCGCGGATGGAACTGTCCAACAAGTCGTCACTCCGTAACAACAAAGGATACACAATGATCGAAATGATGATTGTTCTATCTATTTTAGTTGTGTTAACTGGAATGGTTGTCATCAATCTCGAGCAAATGAAATCGAACCGAGAACTCAACCAGTTCATTCAGTTATTAACATCAGATCTACACTTTGCACAGCAATATGCCCTATCAGAAGGTGCTCAAGTTAAAGTAAAATTTAATAATGGAGAAAAGAAGTATGTCATTCAGTCTGGACCTGAAACAAAGGTTAAACAGGTAGGCTATCCCGAACAAGTCTATTTCCAAAAAGGTACAACTGACTTAACAATTACCTATAGTAGTAACGGCACAATCCAAAAAGGAGGGACACTACTATTACGCTTAGAAAAGAGGACGTATAAGATCGTTTTTCACCTCGGAAAGGGACGGTTTTATATTGAACAATTGTAAAGGGTACTTTCTACTAGACGCTATGATTGGATTAAGTATTTTTACTTTTATGGTGGTTTGGGTTTTGCCGCAAATGACATTGATTTATGAGGAACGTCTTTCATTAAAAGAGAAAAATTTTGGAATACAATTGTGCCATAACTTATTACAAGAATGGGTAGCAACGAAAGAAGAACCGAGTCGAACACTTGAAAAGGGTAAGTATGGGACGGAATTTGAAGTTAGTTGGACAAATAGCACAACTGGCATTGAAATTTGTATTGATTGGAAAGGGAAAAATAACCGTAATGAAAAGATTTGTGGGCACGCAAAGTGAAAGTGGCTATACGTTGATTGAAATGATGATTGGATTAACGGTTTTTCTTGCGATTGCTTCACTCGTACCGACAGTTTTTTCTGTTATCTATTCCACGGATGATGATACATTACAAGATCAAGAGGTATTTCTCTTTTTTGAACAAACAGGTAAAGAGATTCAAGGTTCATTAAACGCATATATACAATCAGGAAAACTTCATTTACAACAACCGGATGAATCCGTAGTAACTTATGAACAATATGGAAACCGAATTATTCGGAAAGTTGATGGGCGCGGATTTGAAACAGTTCTTCAAAATAGTAGCGAATTCAATATCCAAATCTTTACGAACCTTGTGGAAATGCATATACAAGCACATAATCAATTGTATAATCATAAAGTTGTGCTCGTTCAGCCAGTAAGTAAACAAAGGTTGGTACCCAATGAAAAATGAATCAGGGTATATTACTGCATTATCGATTATAATGACCCTAATTATACTATCCGTTATGGTTTATAATGCTAAACTCTTAATGAGTGAACGATTATTTTTACAAGCAAGAGAAGTATGGTTTCAAACAAGTTTGCACTTACAATCAGGGAGAAAGGATCTCATAAGCAAAGTCCGATATGAAGAAGAAATAAACGATGGGGACTTTGGTACTTTCATTTATCCCGATGGTAGAGTAAACTATTTTACAACCAAGTTGTCTGATGCCATTTATGTTTTTCGTTTGGAAGTACGATTAAATAAATCGGGAAGTGCGATAGGTTTACTATATTATGATTATGTAAAGAATGAAGTTGTAAAATGGGTGGTGGTATGATGAGAGCAATTTATATAACTGGCTTTATGGCCACTGGTAAGACGTCCATTGGAAGGGAACTCGGAAAAGTGTTAGGCTTTCCTGTTATTGATACCGATCAATATATCGAGGAAAAGCTTGCGTGGGACATCCCCTCCATTTTTGAAAAAAAAGGGGAGCACTTTTTTCGTGACGAGGAACAAGCTGCACTACAGGAGCTCCCTAAAGAGAATGTGATCATAACAACAGGTGGAGGAATCGTGCTTAGAAAGGAAAATCGGCGCTTCATGAACGCAGTTGGGTATGTAATTTCATTACAGACCTCTGTTGATACAATTGTTGACCGCCTTCGAAATGATGAAACAAGGCCTCTTGCGATAGACAAAACAAAGGAAGAGATTCAAAAGCTTTTTGAAAGCCGTCAGCCGTACTATCACGATGCAGACTTGGTTATTGATACAACTGAAAAAAGCATACCGAGGATCGCTTCCGAAATTGTCGGTTGGATAAAAACGTCAGGTATTGTTAACACTAAGTACTAAATCTTTTGAAAATAAAAGCAGGTGTTTACAATGTCTACGAATGATTTTGTAAAGTTTCTTACACAGCAATTTGTTCGTTACTTTGATCAACCTAAGGAAAAGCGTCGGAAAAAGAAGACAACACGCAAAGATCACAAACCGCCCTTATCCGTTCAATGGTTTGGTCTCGTACCGATGGCAATTTCGATGCTGATTAAACGAAAGTAACAGAAGTTAAAAGAGTCAGGATACTCAACCAGCGCAAGGTGTTTTATCTAACCTTGATAAGGCGCCTTGGAGTTTCCTGACTCTTTATTCTGTTGCATGGATGTAATGTCTAGCTCCAGCGCCCAACCCCTTGGATTACTTCAGTCCTCCTGCGGCGGCGACACACTGTTTTACACCCTGTGTATTCCCACGCAGGACCGAACTCGTTTGGTCCGAGCCTCCTCGTTGACCTTCCAGTAACCTTCGGGGCTGAACAAGGTCGCTTACGCTTTTCTTAATGCAGTATCATCTTTTGGTCGGAGAGATAGAACATTCCTCCGTTAATGATTTTGACGTAAACGGTGGGTTCGTACAATTCCTTCAATGCACTCTTTTCGACATGGTAATATTCAGGCTTATCCTCAACATCCTGATAAAAGTGCTCTAATAGTTCTTCGTCTTCTGCCCAGCGTTTCCTCGCATCAATCGCCCATTGAGGGTCATCCTGTTCGATCACAGAATCAATGTATTGTTCCACTCTTTTAATTCCACTCATTGGTCGAATTAGAGGGCTCATCGTGTAACAATAATCAGAGATTTTGGGTGTCAACGATTTCGAATCAAGAAACGTTTGAAACTGATCGGTCATTTGTCCATTGATTAGATTCAGACCAATAGAGTAAAGAAATTCCTTTTTTCGATCACATTGGTAAGATACTTTAATATTTAATCCTAACCAGGGAACGAGAGGTGTAAATGAACCTAACGTTTGTTCAACCTGTTCAAATAAACGAATGTAAGGAGCCAACTGTTGGCTTGACTGAAAAATTTGGTGGAGTCTTGGTGATCCAAAATGAATAAATTCTCCATCCTTTTCAGACTCATCCGGCTGTTCCGTTCTAAGCTTTAATTGCATCGGGTTCGGTACACCACCCGTTTTCTCCAAGTAATGCCAGTAGAAAGGACGATTCATTAACAATTTGTCGAGTTCAATCGTCAATTGGACATTAAGTAAGTGCTCATGTCTTTCAAGAATTTCACATTCGTTTGCGATAAAAAACCGATCCAAAAAACTATGAATGTCTTTCTGCAGCATACGAATCCCCCTCGTCATCAGAATGTTTCAGCATCGAAGTCAGGTTCTCCATCTTAATACGAATTTCACCATCAGAATCGGATTCATAAAAAATTTGCCGGATGTGTTGTTCGATATTTTTCATCCCGACCTTTGTTAGAATTTCATCTAAATTACCGATGACACTTTCAAAAAGATTGATTTTTTCATATAAGAGTTTCAGGATATGTTCCTCTATTGTATTTTCTGTTGCAAAATTATAAATGTGTACGTCCTGTTCCTGACCAATTCGATGGACGCGGCCGATCCGTTGTTCAATACGCATTGGATTCCATGGAAGGTCATAATTGATGATATGCTGACAAAATTGCAGGTTAATTCCTTCCCCCCCTGCTTCTGTAGCAATTAACACCTTTGCGTGATTTTTGAAGAGCTGTGTCATCCAGTCCTTTTTGTTTCGCTTAAAACCACCTCGAAATGGAACGGAGCTAATGCCATGCTGTTGTAAATACCACTGAAGATAGAGTTGGGTGGCTCGATATTCTGTAAAGATAATTACTTTACCATCGATGTTCTTGATGAGCTCCAATGCTTTCTCTGCTTTTGAATTTCGATCGACATTTTCAATCTTCCTCATTAAATACAGTGAGGTTTCACGTATGGCGGAATTTGTCTCTTCTCTTTCACTCATCGCTTTTAAGGTTAGGAAGGCTGCTTCCCGACTACTGCATACTTCACGTTGCAACGTAATCGTAGAGAAGGAATGTTGGAGAACAGTTGACTGATCCTTCTTTACTTCGGTGATGGATTCATAGAGTTCACGTTCTGCAGGTGAAAGGGTAATAGGGATGGTTTTCACAAAGCGTTTTGGCCACTTTAATCCGGTGTCTTCCCGACGATTCCGTACCATTACTTTATTAATTAACTGCTTTAGCTTTTCTTCATTTTGAACGTTATATCGCCCTGACCGGTATGCTTCATCGAAGTATTCTTCATTTCCTAAATGTCCTGGCTTCAATAAGGATACGAGATTAAATACTTCTTCTATTTTATTTTGGATAGGTGTAGCAGTTAATAGTAAACAATATTTCTTCTTTAAACGTTGAACAAAATCGTAGTTTTTCGTCTTTTTATTCTTAAGCTTATGGGCTTCATCAATTATGATAAGGTCGTAGTCCTGTTCCAACACAATTTCACGGTGAGGACTTCTTTTAGCAGTGTCAATTGATGAAACGACGACATCGAATTGCTCCCAGACATAAGATTTCCGTTGAGGAACTGCAGGGATAAGAAATTTTGAAGTCAATTCATGCGTCCATTGCAACACGAGTGACGCAGGAACAAGAATTAAGATTTTCTTAGCTAATCCCCGTATCATATATTCTTTTGCTATCAAACCTGCTTCAATTGTTTTTCCAAGTCCAACCTCATCCGCGAGAATCCCTTTTCCGTTCATATCCTCGATGACGGTTCTCGCAACCTCAAGCTGATGGGGAAGTACTTGGACGTGAGGGATGTGTTTCGGAGCCTGTAATCCTAGAAAGTCCGGGATTGTTACACTTTCTTCCGCTTCTAATGCTAGTTTATAAAGCTCCCAATTTGCCCATGGTCCATCTCCTTCAATCCGTTTAAGAAATCCTTCAGACCATTCTTGATCATGCTTTATGTTAAGAGTCATAAACGAAAACCCTTTCTATATGGAGTGAAAAACGACTTTGAACACGAACGTTTTACTAGTAATAAAATCCAATGTTCGTTATTTCTTGTCATTAGAACGCTTTCATCGAAAAAGATGATTGCGAATCTACATCATTCGATGATAAGATATAAATAGTTTCATACTTAGTATTAACAAGCATCAATGGATTTATAATAGCTGTTTCAGAACAAGTTGAAATCAGATTGAAATGAAGAGCGTACTTTCATTTAAATTCAATACTGGCGAATGAGAACAAGGGGAGAGTCTACTCTAATATGGTAGCGCCGAAGGAGCAAGCAAGACAGCGAATCTCTCAGGCAAGCGGACTCTTGTTTGACGCAACTCTGGAGAGTGCTCTTAAACTAGAGCCACCAAAGGGGACATTGGGAGGATGAAACCTACCCAAAAACTTTCAGGTAAGAGGACAGAGAAGACTAAAGCAGTCTTCTTTGTCCTTTTCTTTTTTTTTGCTACAGGTTCTGACTACTCTGACAGCTTTATACTACTAAATGAATAAAAGGAGAGATGCTCAACATGTCATCCTTACAGCGAACACCACTTTTTGAACTGTATAAGGATTATGGAGCAAAAGTAATCGACTTTGGTGGATGGGAACTTCCGGTTCAATTTTCAAGTATTAAAGAAGAGCACGAAGCTGTCCGTACAAAAGCAGGATTGTTCGATGTATCCCACATGGGAGAGATTACTGTAAAAGGCTCTGATGCTCTGAATTATTTACAGTATGTCCTAACGAATGATGTATCTAAGCTACAGGAGGGTGCAGCACAGTATACAGCAATGTGCTATGAAAACGGCGGTACTGTAGATGATCTTCTCGTTTATAAGCGCGGTGACGACGATTATCTTCTCGTTGTAAATGCGTCCAATATTGAAAAAGACTATGATTGGCTTTTGAAAAACAAGAAAGGCAACGTAGAAATTGAGAACATTTCAAGCGATGTTGCTCAGCTTGCTCTTCAAGGACCAGTTGCTGAAAAAGTTCTCCAGAAGTTAACAGACTATGACCTCTCTCAAATTGGCTTTTTTAAATTTGAAGATGATGTAGAAGTTGCTGGAGCAAAAGCCCTTGTATCTCGTACAGGTTATACAGGTGAAGATGGCTTCGAAATTTACTGTGATAGCAAGGATGCTGCTTCCCTATGGAAGAAGTTTCTTGAAGCAGGAGAAGCAGAAGGAACTCTTCCTATCGGATTAGGGGCACGTGATACGCTGCGGTTCGAAGCGAAATTAGCTCTATACGGACAAGAACTGACTTCAGAAATTTCTCCACTTGAGGCGGGAATCGGTTTTGCCGTCAAGCTGAAGAAAGAAGCAGATTTTATTGGAAAAGAAGCATTGATACAACAAAAAGAAGAAGGCTTGAAGCGTAAGCTCGTTGGAATTGAAATGATTGAAAAGGGAATTCCACGTACACATTATGAAGTGTTTAAGAATGACAACAAGATTGGTGAAGTTACAACAGGAACCCAGTCTCCAACATTAAAGAAAAACCTCGGATTGGCTTTGATTGACTCAGCGTATACAGAGCTTGGTACAGAAGTTGAAGTACAGGTTCGTAAAAAGCGCTTAAAAGCTGAAGTCGTCAAATCACCTTTCTATAAACGTTAACAAGGGGGGGAATAAATGGTGAAATTTCGTTACTTACCAATGACAGAGCAAGACCAAAAGGAAATGCTTGCAGAAATCGGAATTGATTCGATCGATGAGCTGTTTAAGGATATTCCAGAAAATGTACGGTTTAAAGGTGACCTGAACATAACAGAAGCAATTCCTGAGCCTGAACTTATGAAGAAAATGAACGGGTTCGCACAAAAAAATGTAAATACGAAAGAATACACATCCTTTTTAGGTGCAGGTGTTTATGATCACTACATTCCATCGATTGTAGATCATGTTATTTCACGTTCTGAGTTTTACACTGCCTACACACCTTACCAGCCAGAAATTTCTCAAGGGGAACTGCAGGCAATCTTTGAATTTCAAACAATGATTTGTGAATTGACAGGCATGGAAGTAGCTAACTCTTCTATGTATGATGGACAAACGGCATTGGGTGAAGCTGCTTTCTTAAGTGCTGCTCATACGAAAAAGAATAAAGTTGTTGTTTCTAAGAGCATTCATCCGGAAGCATTAAGTGTCCTTAAAACGTATGCGAAAGGTCCTAACCTTGATGTTGTTGAAATCGATGCAACGAATGGAACGACAGACCTTGATGCACTTAGAGCAGAAGTTGATGAGAATACGGCATGTGTGATCGTTCAATACCCGAACTTTTTCGGACAAATTGAACCATTAAAGGAAATTGAAGAAATTGTTCATCAGCAAAAGGCGATGTTTGTTGTATCCAGCAACCCGCTTTCTCTAGGAACTCTACAACCTCCAGGAAAGTTTAATGCCGATATCGTGATTGGGGATGCTCAACCATTTGGTATTCCTGCTGCATTCGGTGGGCCGCATTGTGGATATTTTGCTACAACGAAAAAGCTAATGCGTAAAGTTCCAGGACGTCTAGTTGGTCAGACAAAGGATGAAGAAGGTAAACGCGGGTTCGTATTGACCCTTCAAGCTCGTGAACAGCATATCCGTCGAGATAAAGCGACTTCAAACATTTGTTCGAACCAAGCCTTAAATGCTGTTGCAGCTTCTGTAGCAATGACGGCTATTGGTAAAAAAGGCGTTAAAGAGATCTCCATGCAGAACCTGCATAAAGCGAATTATACAAAGAAACAACTCGAAAAGAATGGAATGAAGGTTATCTTTGAAGGAGCGTTTTTTAACGAGCTTGTAGTAAAGTTACCAAAGCCGGTGAAAGATGTGAACAAAGCGTTATTGGAAAAAGGAATTATTGGTGGCTACGATCTAGGACAGTATTACCCAGACCTTGAAGACCATATGCTTATCGCTATAACAGAACAACGTACGAAAGAGGAAATCGATACATTTGTAAAAGAATTGGGGGGAGTCCAATGACTAATCAAAACCAATCACTCATATTTGAATTGTCAAAACCAGGACGAATCGGCTATAGCATTCCTGAGCTCGACGTCCCTGAAACTCCCATTGAAGAACTAATCGGTTCTGATTATGTGCGCGCTGATGAACCTGAACTACCAGAAGTATCTGAACTGCAAATCATGCGTCATTACACTGCACTTTCGACCCGTAACCACGGGGTTGACTCTGGATTCTATCCACTCGGGTCTTGTACAATGAAATACAATCCGAAAATCAATGAAGATGTAGCAAGAATTCCAGGACTTGCCCACATTCATCCGTACCAGGATGAAGATACGGTTCAAGGCGCAATGGAAATGCTCTATGACCTACAGACAACACTTGAAGAAATTACGGGTATGGACGAAGTTACATTACAACCTGCGGCAGGAGCACATGGTGAATGGACAGGCTTAATGATGATTCGTGCCTACCATGAGAAAAACGGTGATCATCAACGAACAAAGGTTATTGTCCCTGACTCTGCTCATGGAACAAACCCTGCATCTGCCACTGTTGCTGGATTCGATGCCGTCACTGTAAAGTCTGATGAAAATGGCCTCGTTGACTTAGAAGATTTGAAGCGTGTGGTTGGGGATGACACGGCAGCATTGATGCTTACGAATCCAAATACACTAGGCTTATTTGAAGAACAGATTCTGGACATGGCACGCATTATTCATGAAGCTGGCGGAAAGCTTTACTATGACGGAGCAAACATGAATGCAATCATGGGACGTACTCGACCCGGAGATATGGGATTCGATGTTGTTCACTTGAACCTGCATAAAACGTTTACAGGCCCTCATGGAGGCGGTGGTCCTGGATCTGGTCCCGTAGGTGTGAAGAAGGATCTATTACCTTATCTTCCTAAACCTTTGCTCGTTAAGACGGAAGATGGATATCGTTTTGATTACAACCGTCCAGATTCAATTGGCCGTGTAAAACCATTCTATGGTAACTTCGGAATTAATGTTCGTGCTTATACGTACATTCAAACCATGGGACGTGAAGGCTTGAAGAAGGTTAGTGATTATGCTGTCCTAAATGCAAACTATATGATGCGTAGACTAGCTCCTCACTTCGACCTTCCTTACAATCAGCATTGTAAGCATGAATTCGTCCTATCTGGTAAACGACAGAAAAAGCTCGGCGTTCGTACGCTTGATATGGCCAAGCGATTGCTTGATTTCGGATACCATCCCCCGACCATCTACTTCCCATTAAATGTTGAGGAAGGCATGATGATTGAGCCGACAGAAACCGAATCAAAAGAGACGCTGGATGAATTTATCGAGGCGATGATTCAAATCGCAAGAGAGGCGGAAGAATCACCTGAAGTTGTGCAGCAAGCACCTCATACAACTGTTGTAAAACGGCTGGATGAAACGACTGCAGCACGTAAGCCGATTCTCCGGTATGAAAAAGAATAGGTCAAAAATTAAAGGTTCAGTAGATGTTAACTACACTACTGAACCTTTTTGCTATATCGAGAGCGTACTTAATTAAAGATACAATCAGTTTGAGTGGGAATCATCCCAGCTTCTTACAAAGATTGCGAGTTTGGAAAAGTATCAATGGAATTACAAATAAAATGAACTAATATTGATGGTTTCCTATATAATTAAGCTCAACCACATACATATTTGCGTACCATTTACTGAAAATCTCGCAGCAATGTCCCATCCCCTGCATTATCGGTTTCGTTTGACCATCATATGCTATCCCAAAGACAAAATGGTACTCAAGAGGAGATCACAGAAATGCTGAACAGATATAAAGCAAAAAGGAAGGCAAAGGAAGCGGGCAATGATGTTAAACCGTGGATAAGGGGCTTTGCCAGATTTGGTCATCTAGCGAAAGGGATGGTATTTATTTTGGTCGGCACGCTTTCGGGTATGGCGGCTTTTGGAGTAGGAGGTAAGACCACAGGGGCAAACGGGGGCCTTGGCTTCCGTTGCAAACCAACCCTTTAGTGAATTCTTTATTGTGGGTGCTGGCTGCTGGGCTGCTGGGTTATGCCGGTTGGCAATTGATTCAAACCATATATGATCCTGATCAGAAGGGGAGAGACATGGTAGGAATCGTAACAAGGATCGGCTATTTTATCAGCGGCATGACATAGTATACCTATAAACAGAAAAGCTGGCCCAATATAAATAAAGAGTTTGCTCAATTAAAGGGACAGAATAGTTTAAGAGAGCATTTCAGGCAAGAGTGAGAAGTGGTAAAAATAGCAATTAAACAATTTTTAAGGGGTAGAAAAAATATGGATATATCTATTCGAAACGCCGAGCGAAACGACTACGAGTCATTGTTGCCTTTATTTAGGCAGGTTCATAATTTCCACGTTTCTGCAAGACCAGATTTGTACATAGACAATTCAAATCCAGTCGAGCAAGAATTCTTTGAACGTCAATTGAATGATGGTAAACAACATATTTTTGTGGCTACCATAGGCAAGGATATAGTCGGAGTTATAGTGACGAAGGAAGAAGAAACAACCGAAAATTCTTTTGTCAAAGCGAGGAAAGTATTAGTTATAAACAGTTTATCCGTTACTGAAACGCATAGGAAGAAAGGCATCGGAAAAAAGCTAACTAAATATGTTTTTGATTTTGGGAGGAGGCTCACAGTTGATAGTATCGAATTGGGAGTATCCGAGAAAAATACATCTGCCATTGAATTTTATAGGTCAATCGGAATGGCAACAAAGAGTAGAAAAATGGAGATTATATTTAACTAACAGGGGCTCGAATGGAATAAGACTATAAAACCCAAAACAGTTTCGTTATAGCGAAACTGTTTTTTTATGTAAAAGTAATTTTTCCTCGGCTACCAGAAGCGTATCTTAGGCAGCCCTAAGTTCTCCAACGGTTGTATATTTTGATTTTCTGCAACATCCCAATAGAAGCGAAGTTATTTGCTACCCATACGGCAACTTCTTGTTAAGTTGGAGAAAACGGAACCAATATAGGTGATTGTCTAGCCATCGTTTTGAGACACCTTGAAACCTATCTAACCACTGTCTTTCATA
Source organism: Pseudalkalibacillus decolorationis (assembly GCF_024609785.1). Classification (GTDB taxonomy): domain Bacteria; phylum Bacillota; class Bacilli; order Bacillales; family Fictibacillaceae; genus Pseudalkalibacillus; species Pseudalkalibacillus decolorationis. The sequence goes on along the minus strand of NZ_JANHJQ010000001.1, from coordinate 14,903 downwards.
CTTTCTAGAAGATAAGTTTCATCACTTTCAATGACACCTTGAAGAACATTGTCCCCAATTGAGCGAACAGCATTTAATACTTTATGCCTCCAGTAGAAAGCAGTAGAAATATGGATATCAAGGTGTTTTACGATTTTGGGAAGGGGATATCCTTCTACCATCAATTCAATATAGCGGAGCCACAAATGAGGTTTATGTGTGCCGCCGATTGGAGTATTAGTCATATCGTTAAATGTCTTGCTGCAATCCTTACATTTATAACGTTGGCGACCACGGTACTTTCCGTGTCGGACTACTGCTGTTGAACCGCAGTGAATGCATCCCAGTCCTTCGCTAAAACGGGTTTCTCGAATGTTGGAAATTAGTTTGGCAATATTAGAACTGTTGGCAGTTTTATCTCGCTCTATCGCTCGTATAAACTTTTCCTTTTCATCATCAGGTACATCAAAGTAAGTTTGATACACATCTTCCCACATTGGAAACCCTCCCGTACACTTGTTCTTATACCTGTTATAAGGGAACTAGGGGATATCACACAATATTTACGAAAACAGGCATACCTTAAGAAAGTATAAAATTTTGCTGCAGAGAGGCAATGTCTAGCTCCAGCGCCCAGCCACTCGGATCACTTCAGTCCCCTTCCGGCGGCAACAGCCTCCTCAGTGGCCTTCCAGTGACCTTCGTGGCTACCCAGGGCGCTGCGCTTTTCCTACATATTCAAGATATGTTGAAAGTGTTTATAGGTATTCAATTGCACTTGTTCGGATACATGAGGTACAAATCCCCAGCCCATCGGTTACCTTGCTATGGTAGTGCTTTAATTTACTAATCATCCCTTCATGTGTTGCCAAATGTTCAGCCATCAAACCTAAGTCAATCGCTGGTAAAGACATATTAAACGCTCCCCTGTTTAGGTATTCATCCACCTTTTATAATATGAAAAACAACAAAATTGGTTAAATGTTCAACTTGAATAACCCTTTTCTTTATACGTAATAGTATTAAATTAAACGTGTAGGGGGTATAAAGTTGTGATTTAATTGAATTGATCTACGTCAGTCTGCTCATTATATAATTCATAAATAAATTTTAATTTACCTATTGACAATACCTATAGGGGGTATGGTAATATGTGATTAAGAAATGAAACTAACTGAAAACAGGAGGCTTTACAAATGACAAACACAACATTAGTAGTTCAGGGTATGTCTTGCGGACATTGCGTTAGCTCGATTGAAGGAAATGTGGGTAAACTGAATGGTATTGAAACGGTGAAAGTTCATTTGAAAGATGGAAAAGTAGATGTAAAATTCAACCCAGAAAAGGTAAGCTTGAAGGAGATTACAGAAGTGATTGAAGAACAAGGGTATGATGTAGCTTAAGGTAAATATTCCAATTTGTCCGGTGTTTTATTAAAATGATAGTGCCAATAGGTTTGTTACATTGACACGGTATGTCTGGGTTGATACATTGCTAATGATCAGCCCTATTTTTACCAAATTTTTATACCCCCACGCAGTATATAAAAGGAGTGTTTGAATAATGGGAGCACAGAAAGAAGTGAACCTGCAAATTCAAGGAATGACCTGTGCGGCTTGTGCCAATAGGATCGAAAAAGGATTGAAGAAGGTTGAAGGGGTAGCAGACGCCAATGTCAACTTTGCACTGGAAAGATCAAAAATTTCTTATGACCCAAGCATAACAGATTTAAAAAAGTTTGAAGAAAAAATACAATCGCTTGGTTATCAAGTTGTTAAAGAGAAAGCAGAATTTAATGTTACTGGAATGACTTGTGCTGCGTGTGCAAATAAAATAGAAAAAAAATTAAATCGATTATCAGGCGTGTCTACAGCAAATGTGAATTTTGCACTGGAATCAGCCTCAGTTGAGTATGATCCAAATGAGGTTACGATTGAGGAAATGAAAGAATCAATTAAAAAGCTTGGGTATCAATTAGATGAAAAGTCTGATAAAGGTACAGAATCGGTGGATCATCGTGAAAAGGAAATTAAAAAGCAACAAGTAAAATTCATCGCTTCTGCTATTCTTTCTTTGCCATTATTATGGGCGATGGTTAGTCATTTTGAGTTTACATCATTTATCTGGTTACCTGAGGTCTTTATGAATCCGTGGTTTCAATTAGCCTTAGCAACACCCGTACAATTCATTATCGGTGGACAATTTTATGTCGGTGCATATAAAGCACTAAGAAACAAAAGTGCGAACATGGATGTCCTTGTGGCTTTGGGAACTTCGGCTGCCTACTTTTATAGTTTATATCTGACCATCCAGTCACTTGGTGGACATGGACATATGGTAGAACTATATTTTGAGACGAGTGCGGTATTAATCACACTGATTCTGCTTGGTAAGTTGTTTGAGGTCAAGGCGAAAGGTCGTTCATCTGAGGCTATCAAAAAGTTGATGGGGCTGCAGGCGAAAAATGCGACGGTCGTTCGTGAAGGGACAGAAATGGTTATCCCAATTGCAGAGGTATTAGTAGGTGATGTGGTCTATGTGAAGCCTGGGGAAAAGGTTCCTGTCGATGGAGAAATCGTTGAGGGGCAATCGGCTCTAGACGAGTCAATGCTAACAGGTGAAAGTATTCCGGTCGATAAAACGATTGGTGATCATGTCATCGGGTCGACGATTAACAAGAACGGATTTTTAAAAATAAAAGCTACTAAAGTTGGTAAAGATACGGCTCTTGCGCAAATTATCAAAGTGGTTGAAGAAGCGCAAGGATCAAAAGCACCGATTCAACGACTGGCTGACAATATTTCCGGTGTATTTGTTCCAATTGTGGTCGGAATATCAATTGTTACTTTTGTGATCTGGTATACGCTTGTTGCACCAGGTGATTTTGCAGAAGCACTTGAAAAATTGATTGCCGTCCTCGTTATTGCTTGTCCATGTGCACTCGGGTTGGCCACACCGACTTCCATTATGGCAGGATCTGGACGTTCTGCTGAATTCGGGATCTTGTTTAAAGGTGGGGAACATCTTGAGCAAACACATCGTTTAGATACGATTATTTTGGATAAAACCGGAACTGTGACGAATGGTGCACCGAAATTAACAGATGTATCAACCGATTGGAATGAAGCAGAACTTCTAAAACTCGTTGGGGCAGCCGAAAAGCAATCTGAACATCCATTGGCCGAAGCAATTGTTGAAGGTATCCAAGAATTAAATATTCAACTAGGTAAATCAGAATCTTTCGAAGCAATTCCAGGGCACGGGGTGCAGGCCACGGTTGATGGTCGATTATTGCACATCGGAACACGTCGTCTTATGAAAAAAGAAAACATTCAGGTTCCTGAAAAATCTTTAGATCAAATGGTTTCATTTGAAAAAACAGGTAAGACCGCAATGCTTGTGGCCGTTGATCATCAGTATGCCGGGCTCGTAGCCGTCGCTGATACGATTAAGGAAACATCCAAAGATGCGATCGCCCGTTTAAAAGAAATGGGATTAGATGTCGTTATGATTACCGGTGATAATCAGCAGACTGCTGATGCAATCGCGAAAGAAGTTGGTATTGAACATACGATTGCTGAAGTACTCCCAGAAGGAAAGGCTGAAGAAGTTAAGAAACTTCAGGCAAAAGGACGGAAAGTAGCGATGGTAGGTGACGGTATTAATGACGCACCTGCTCTAGCAACTGCTGATATAGGTATGGCAATCGGGACTGGAACAGATGTGGCGATGGAAGCGGCAGATATTACACTTATCCGCGGAGATCTCAATAGTATAGCAGATGCGATTATGATGAGTAAGAAAACAATTCGAAACATTAGACAAAACTTATTCTGGGCTTTCGCTTATAACAGTGCAGGAGTACCGATAGCAGCATTAGGATTTTTAGCACCATGGCTTGCAGGAGCGGCGATGGCCTTCAGCTCCGTATCCGTAGTCTTAAATGCGCTTCGGTTACAACGTGTAAAGTTAAAAGCATAGAGTCTCTTGGAATTTAGGAGTTATACGTTTTAATAAGGGAGGGGTTTGATGGAATTAAACGGAGTCAATCAACATGTGATGCTTTGCAATGGAAAGAGCTGTACCAAAAATGGTGCAGACGAAGTAACCGAAGCGATTCGCAATGAAATCAAATCATTAGGTTTGGCACAGAAGATCCATACTACAAAAACCTTGTGCAATGGACAATGTAAACGAGGTCCAACCGTTATTGCATATCCTGAAGGTGTCTGGTATAAACACATGACTGCCGATTCAGGGAGACAGTTGGTCCAACGTTTACAAAAAGAAGAACAATTGGATGAGCATATTTCCTATACTCATAACGGAACAAGCTTTCATCCCTACAATGATCAAGGTGAATAATAATATTTATAATGTAGCCTTATAAGAAGTATGAAAGGGAGGGGATTTACCTCCTTTTTATAATGAGTAAAGAAAGTATAAAAGTTTGCGGCATGGATGTAATGTCCAGCTTCAGCGCCCAACCACTTGGATCACTTCAGACCTCCTGCGGCGGCAACACACTGAAGTACTCCATGTATATTCCCACGCAGGACCGAACTTGTTTGGGCCGAGCCTCCTCGTCGGTCTTCCAGTGACCTTCGTGGCTAAGCAGGGCGCTTACGCTTTTCTTGTGTCCTTTTGTAATAAATAATTAAAAGCAGATATTCGATTTATCTGCACAAAATTTGCATATTTTTTGGGTAGTGTATTACAAAATGAGAGGAAAAAGGATATTTCTTAAGAAGGTGTTTCAAAGAGTCATTTAAATCCGAAGATAATTTAATGTCATTATTCCAATTTTGAAGGAGGACGAAGATGATGATCAAAAAAGCAATAATGGTAGGATTTATTTTACTTTTCTCAGCAACGTTAGCTGCATGTGCGAGTGATGATCAAGGAAAGGGCAAAGAAGAAAATCATGAAAATATGGATATGGGTTCTGATTCTCATGAAAGTATGGATCATTCAAGTTCAGGTGAAGTTCCAGACGATTTGAAAAAAGCAGATAATCCAACCTATGAAGTTGGAAGTCAAGCGATTATCAAAACAGATCACATGAAAGGTATGAAGGGTGCTGAAGCAACCATCGTAGGAGCCTACGATACGACTGCCTATGTTATTTCGTATACCCCAACAACTGGCGGAGAAAGAGTTGAGGATCATAAATGGGTGATTCATGAAGAAATCGAAGGTGCCGGAGAAAAACCTTTTGAACCCGGTGCAGAAGTCACAATTGATGCATCACACATGAAAGGAATGGATGGCGCAACAGCGGAAATCGAGTCGGCCAAACAAACTACTGTATATATGATTGATTACACTCCGACTACCGGTGGAGAAGAAGTGAAAAATCATAAATGGGTAACAGGAAGTGAACTATCGAATGAATAAAGTTTAAGTAGATTGCTCTTAATTTTAATCCAAAAAAACACCGTCTATCAAAAATCAAAAATCAAAAATTAGACGGTGTTTTTACCATTTATAGTTTAAACTTTTAAAATTCTCGCATTAAAGGCTACAACAATTGTACTTAAAGACATTAATACAGCACCGACTGCTGGATCCAACAAGATTCCAATTGGATATAGAACCCCGGCTGCTAAGGGTAAGGCTATAATGTTATACCCCGCCGCCCACCAGAGGTTTTGAATCATTTTTCGATAGGTAGCTTGTGAAAGATTGATAATAGCTACAACATCTTCTGAATTACTTTTTGCTAAAACCACATCTGCAGTTTCCATTGCCACGTCTGTTCCGGCACCTACAGCAATTCCTAAGTCCGCGTTTGCTAAAGCAGGTGCGTCATTTATACCATCCCCGGTCATCGCTACTCTCGTCCCTTGACGCTTAATTTCTTTTATTTTATCAGCCTTTTCATGTGGAAGAACCTCGGCAAATATTTCATCCTCATCTATGTCTAATTGTCTCCCAACCCAGCTTGCTACTTGACGATTGTCTCCTGTAAGCATCATAGGTTGAATTCCCATTTCTTTTAGTTTTTTGATTGCGTTTACTGAAGTTTCTTTAATTTGATCCGCTAATGCAATCATCCCATGAAGTTGGTCATCTGCAATCACAAAAATGACTGTTTTTCCATCACTAGCGAGTTTGTCATATTGGTTTTCATCATATTGAATGTTATATTCCGTAGCATACCCGGGACTGACTATTTTGAGCTCTTTTCCATCTACGCGCCCTTGTAATCCTTTTCCGGTAATCGATTCAAAATCATCAGGTTCGATAAGTCGAATTTCTCTTTCATTGGCTGTCTGAACAATTCCTCGTGCGATAGGGTGTTCGGATTGTGCTTCTAATGATGCTGCTAACTGAAGTACATCTGTTTCACTTTTGTTGTTCTGAGTAATAATATCTGTGACTCCAAACTCCCCCTTGGTAAGTGTACCGGTTTTATCAAAAACGATTGCTTCTAATTTTCTAGCTTCTTCAAAGCTTGTGCGGTTACGAATTAACAGTCCATTTTGAGCAGATAGTGCTGTCGATTTCGCAACAACCAATGGGACAGCTAAACCAAGCGCATGTGGACAAGAGATTACAAGGACAGTAACCGTTCGTTCAAGAGCAGAGTCGAAAGGATATCCGATCGATAGCCAAATGACAAGAGTGATTGCACCAGCGCTGAGTGCAACGTAGAAAAGCCATTTTGCAGCCCGGTCTGACAATGCTTGTGTTTTTGATTTTGTTTCTTGTGCTTCTTTTACTAGATTAACGACTTGAGATAAGTAACCTTCTTCTCCAGTTTTCTTAATTGATATCGTAAGGGAACCTTCTCCATTAATGGATCCACCAATCAACTCATCCTCTTTTTGTTTGTCTACGGGGATGGATTCCCCCGTAAGCATAGATTCGTCTATGGAAGAGTTCCCCTTAATTACAGTTCCATCTGCTGGTACCTTTTCTCCAGGTTTAATAAGGACATGATCCCCTTCATTCAATTCGGAGACAGGAACTTCCATTACATCTCCGTTCTCAGAAATCAAATGGGCTTCCTTAGGCATTAACTTCACTAATTCCTCTAGTGAATTTGAAGCATTCATAACAGAACGCATTTCAATCCAGTGACCTAACAGCATAATGTCGATCAGCGTAGCTAGTTCCCAGAAAAAGTTTTTACCCTGAAATCCAAAGATGACCAGTGAACTGTATCCATAAGCGACAATAATCGCTAGACCGATCAGTGTCATCATCCCGGGGCTTTTTTGACGTAGTTCATCAGCTAAACCTGTTAGAAAAGGCCAACCACCGTAAAAGAAGACTATTGTGGCTAATGCGAATAAAACATACATTGATCCTGGGAAGGTGAGTTCAAAACCGAGGAACATTTGGATCATCGGTGAAAGAAGCAAGATTGGGATAGTTAAAACGAGCGAAATATAAAAGCGTTTTTTAAAGTCATCAATCATATGCTCGTGATCATGACCATGATGATCGTGCCCGCCATGTCCTTCATGTCCATGATCTTCAGGGGCAACGTGGTGGTGATTTTTATGGTGATGTCCAGTACTGCCGTTATGATCTTCGTGATTGTGATGTTCTTCATGTTCTGTATGACTGGATGGAGGTTCTTCGTGTTGTTTAAGTGATGGTTCTTTCTTTTGCATTTCGATTCAACTCCTCATATGAAATAATATACCCCGGTAAGGTAAAAATACCCTGTCTGTTATTTTTGAAACCTATCATGTAGTATCTTTTCTCTAGTGAAGAATTATTATAAAAGAAATATTAAGTTATACAAAGTAACTGCACATTTTCTCGATAACTAGCTTTTATAATCATCTTAAGAAATTAATTATTAAGAGAAGGTGTGGAGAATGAAAAGACCAGTCTATTTTGTACTATTGATGGTATTTATCTTATTAGTAGCTGCTGCTTGTTCAAACGATAAACCGAGCAGTCATGAAGGTCATAATATGGAAGAGATGGGAGACAAGAATACTTCAGAAGGTGAATCGAAGAAAACCAAATCTACTTCGGATGAATCAAACGTTATTATAGCAAATGAGTTTACAATCACCGCAAATGAACAAACATTAAAAATAAACGAAGAGACGACTCTACCGGTATGGACGTTTAATGGATCCGTACCTGGATCTGAAATTCGAGTAAAAGAGGGTGAAAAGTTAACGATTAATCTGAAAAATGAATTACCCGACCCTGTGACGATTCACTGGCATGGCGTTCCTGTTCCAAATGAAATGGATGGAATACCAGGTGTCACCATGAATGCTGTCCAACCTGGGGAATCATTTACGTATAAATTCACTGCTGATGTTCCAGGGACATATTGGTACCACTCCCATCAAGATGGAGTAAATCAGGTTGACAAAGGACTTTACGGAGCTTTTATTGTCGAACCGAATAACTCTAAAGATAAGCCTGATCGTGATTATACGTTGATGTTGGATGAATGGATGAGTAGAGGAATGAGTGAAGATAACATGGAGGGCATGGATCATAGTGAGATGGCTAATGATTCTAACAAGGAAGAGAAAGAAAAGTCTGAGGATGACCATTCAGACATGTCACAAGACAGTGGTATGGAGATGGGTCATGACATGAGTATGTATGATCTTTACACCATTAATGGGAAAAGTGGTTCTTTGACAAAACCCCTAAAAGTTAAAAAAGGTGAGAAGGTACGTATTCGATTAATCAATGCTGGGTTTATGTCTCACAAAGTTCATTTACACGGACATGAATTTAAAGTAGTGGCAACAGATGGACAACCGATAAACAATCCAGCATTTGTCCGGGATCAAGCGATTTCAATTGCACCGGGGGAACGATATGACATCGAGTTTACTGCAGATAACCCTGGGAAATGGCTATTGGAGTCACATGGCGAAAATGTTGCAGTGACCGGAATGAGAACCTATATTCAGTATGAAGAATCTCAAGAAGAAAACGATCAATCAAATTATAGTGAAGACTTACCAGTATTGAACATTACGAAATATGGGGAGCAATCTAAAAGTCAGTTTTCACTTGATCAAAACTATGATTTAGAATATACAATGGACCTTAATACAGATATGAGAAAAGAGGAAATGGTCTATACGATTAATGATAAGGTATGGCCAAAAACAGATAAAATTGAAGTAGAAAAGGGAGACCTGGTGAAAGTAAAGCTAGTTAATAACTCAAAAGAAGATGATCATCCTATGCATTTGCACGGACATTTCTTTCAAATATTGAGTAAGGACGGTAAGCCGGTATCGGGTTCTCCGATCATGAAGGATACACTCAACTTAAAACCAGGTGAAGAATACATCGTAGCCTTTAAAGCAGATAATCCAGGAAATTGGATGTTCCATTGCCATGATTTACACCACGCTTCTGCGGGTATGGTAACCCAGGTTAACTATAAAGGCTATGAAACGGATTTCGTTCCTGACCCTGATGCTGGGAACCAACCTGAATAAAACAATCAATTTCGAAAAGAAAATTGTTTCAAAGGGCTGGTATTGGAAGTAGACAAGTGAATTGGTGAATCTCAATTTTCTTCTTCCACCCAGCCCTTTTTCTTTAGAATAATAATAAATAGGGAGAAAGCTATGTATGAATTTTTCACATCGATTACCCGACTTTTTTATGAGCCTTTAACAAATGCAGTATATAATACTGAAAATGTCCCGATAATATCTGCTTTTTTTATTGGGTTATTAGGTTCACTAGCTCCTTGTCAACTAACTGGGAACATTGGAGCGATCACCATTTACGGTAATCGTTCCATTCAAAAAGAAGTTTCTTGGGCAGAGATCCTTTTCTTTCTTTTAGGGAAAATAGCTGTATTCTCATGCCTTGGCATAATTGTTTGGATACTCGGACAGGAATTTGAAAAGACAATGGTCGGTGTACTCCCATGGATTCGAAAACTCATAGGACCGTTGTTCATCGTAATCGGACTTGTTATGCTAGGATACTTAAAATTAAAGTGGAACTTCACTTCTGATCGATGGTTAAAACGAGTAACAGGACGCGGAAAAAGGCAATCATTTTTCCTAGGCTTTTTATTTTCATTAGGTTTTTGCCCAACAATGTTCCTTTTATTTTTCGGTTTATTGATGCCTCTCGTGCTTTCAAACCCATACGGTTCTATCCTTCCTAGTATTTTTGCGATTGGGACATCGGTACCGGTCATTATTGTGGTATTTCTCATTTGGTACTTTGGTTTGAGTGGTTCGATATTAAAAAAAAGCAGGAAATTCGGACTATTCATCCAAAGACTGTCCGGAGTTTTTATTTTGATTCTTGGGATTCTCGATACAATTACATATTGGACTCTTTAAATAAATAGAACGAATGGGCTTTGGAAAGGGACATAGTGCTTCGTTTTACAGAAGAATGTGGTTATGAATGCTTACAGATATCATCAAAAAGATGTCTGTAAGTTTTCTTGTTAGAAACGAGGATCGCTTTAAATAATGTTGTGCACAATTCCTCGACATTTTTAGGTTAGTATGTGTGTTGGAAAAGTATGCTGAGTTGAAGTGATACTCATCCAATAAAGAACGTAGAAGGAAATGCGGGAGATATGAATGAACGATACGATTCTCTGGTTTTTTGATGAGTATTCTAGCGTTTCAGTTTTTATTAGCCTGTTTATAAGTATTTTAATTAGCATAGTTGGAATCGTTCCAAGTTTCTTTATCACGGCTGCCAATATAACTTTTTTTGGAATTTGGTACGGTCTCCTTTTTTCTTTTCTAGGAGAAGCATTAGGTGCCATAGTATCATTTATACTATACCGAAAAGGTTTTAAAAGATTTTCGCAAAACATCGATTCAACTAAATTCCCCCAAGTTGCAAAGTTACTAAAGGTTGATGGAATGGAAGCGTTCCAATTAATACTGGCTTTAAGGCTATTCCCCTTTGTTCCTTCAGGGACTATTACTATCTTTGCAGCTCTAGGAAAGGTTTCCTTGCCTCTTTTTACATTGGCAAGTACAGTTGGGAAAATACCGGCACTTATTATTGAGGCATATTCAGTTGTTCAAATAAATGAATTTGATTGGGAAGGAAAACTGCTTTTAACCTTGATTTCACTTTATCTTTTAATTACTGTATTAAAAAAAATAAGAAAGCAATAAAATTGGCTGTTTATTCTTTATGAGTCCCGTAGATCCCATTAAATATGAAAGGATTGATATTTATAGATAAGATATCAGTAAAACTTGGTACTTTATTTCTTATTACAATATTATTAATAGAAACGATATTATTTGTGTTTCTTTATTATGGGTTGCTCAGTAATCGAATAGAAGACGAAACGAATTCATTGCTGGCAAGAGGGAATAGTCATAGAGATGTCCTCGCAAAACATTTTGAAGATGTAACATTGGACCATGTTGCTTTAATGGAGTCTGAAGCAGAGACAATTGTCGTAATAACAGATGAATATAACGATATCCTTGTTCACTCCGATTCAATCAGTGATGTGATGATGCAAACAATCAATTCAGATCGAACTCACACCGAAAAAGGTCAATTAATTGAAAACAGGTGGCGAAACAAGCCTTATATGGCATCTGTTTCCCCTATTTATATCGATGATCAGTTGAAAGGATACGTCTATATGTTTTTAGATACCAAGTCGATAAGAAATGTTAGTGATCGACTAACCTTTCAATTTCTCATAATCGGGGGTCTTTCCATCATTCTCACTGCGATAACCGTATTCTTTTTATCAAAATTCATTACAAATCCACTGATCCGAATGAAAAAAGCGACCGAACATATCAATACAGGTTTGGGTACAGAGTCATTAGATGTTCAACGTAAGGACGAACTCGGAGACCTTGCTAGATCGATTGCATCCCTTTCGAATGATTTACAACACTTGAAAAAAGAAAGAACAGAATTTCTTGCTAGTATTGCCCATGAACTTAGAACACCCTTAACCTATTTAAAAGGTTACGCAGACTTTGCAAACCGTTCCACTACAGATGAAAGCAAGCGTAAGCAATATTTGAAAATCATTAAAGAAGAATCAGAGCGTTTATCTAAATTAGTAACTGCGCTGTTTGACCTTGCGAAGATCGATCAACATTCATTCTCTATACAAAAAAAACATGTTAATATTGTCATTCTCATCAATGAAATTATTGAAAAAGTGAGACCGACCTTTGAAGAAAAAGGGGTCAAATTAGATTTGGAATGTAAGGACACTTTCTATCTAAGTGTTGATGAAGAGCGAATAAAACAAGTGATTATCAACCTCTTAGATAATTCTTTGCATTATACGGATCGAGGTAAACTTGTTCAAGTGAAGATAAAAGAAGATGGTCATGATGTTATTATCTCAGTCATGGATGAGGGGGAAGGGATTCCAGCTGAGCAGCTGCGCTATATTTGGGATCGCCTTTTCCGAGTAGATAAGTCTCGATCTAGAAAGCATGGCGGAACAGGAATTGGATTGTCCATTGCAAAGGAAATTATCGAGAAACATGGAGGCACGATTGAGGCCTCAAGTGTATTAGGGAAGGGCACTATAATGAAAATTAGGCTGAAAAAGGGGGAGGATAATTGTGAAAAAGATATTGATTGTTGATGATGAACAGAGAATGGTTGACTTAATCTCTTTATACTTAACTCCCTATAACTACATTTGTACCCAAGCCTATTCTGGGAAAGAGGCATTGCAACGGTTAGAAGAGAAAGTAGTAGATTTAATCCTTCTTGATATTATGATGCCAGAAATGGATGGTTGGGAAACATGTAAGGAAATCAGAAACTATTATACGACGCCGATTATTATGCTTACTGCGAGAGACCAAAATATGGACGTCATCAAAGGTTTAAAAATGGGTGCGGATGATTATATTTCAAAACCTTTTGATGAAGATGTTTTACTAGCAAGAATTGAAACGGTTTTGCGGAGATCAGAGAAAGCTGGTTCGGAGTGTATTGATTTTAAAAGTTTGATTTGGGATCGTACACGGTACACGGTTTCCTATCAGTCCCAAGTAATCACCACGACACCGAAGGAATTTGATTTGCTTGGGTTGTTCTTGAAGAACCGACAAAAAGTGTTTACACGCGACCATCTTATTGAGGCTATTTGGGGGTTTGATACAGATACTGAGGGAAGAACAATAGATTCTCATATACGTAATCTGCGTGATAAATGCAGGAAAGCAGGATTTGACATCGATCAGCATTTAATAACTGTGTGGGGGGTAGGGTACAAATGGATCTAGATTATATAATTAAAAAAGGGTCCGACAGTTGCGTCAGTCCCTCTTCATAACTTTATTTGCCTCTTTTAACTTTGCCATCCCATTTTTTAAACCCGCCTTTAAGCTGATAAAGATCCTTAATTTGCTTTTTACGAAGAACGCCGGCAGCTCTGACCGTTCTCATTCCACTTTCACAATATAGGTATACAGGCTGGTCAGTACGAATTTCTTTATAACGCATCCTCATCTGAGACAAAGGAATATTCCGTGCACCTAGGATATGCCCATTTTTGTATTCGTTCGGTTCACGTACATCGATTAGTTGTGCTTTTCGATACCCTTCACGAAATTCTTGTTCAGAGAGTGTTTTAATTTGTTTCCTCTGATAGAGACCTGCGCCAATCATATAAATAAGAAGTGCTGCAGGTAATATCCATAGCCATTCCATTTTACGAATTCCCCCTAAAAAAATCTATCTAAGCTGTACTTATTATACCATGTCCATTATAGCGGATGTTTAAAAAGTAGCCAAATGATAAACAGCCATTTTTTCCAATCCTAAAATTCGTATCAATTTGATGGATACACGATTTTGTTTCTGTTAAACTATGAGAGGTACTTTTCGATGAAGTAAAGAGAGAGGCGTACATATATGAAAGAACAATGGTATTTTATTGATTCAGGTGCATGCTCACCATCGTATAATATGGCGCTCGATGAAGCGTTGCTCGAATGGCACAGTAAAGGAGATATCCCACCGGTCGTCCGTTTTTATGAATGGAACCCAGCTACTCTATCAATTGGGTACTTTCAAAAAGTTGAGAAAGAGATCAATTTAGAAGCAGTCCATCAGCATGGTTATGGATTTGTTCGTAGGCCAACTGGGGGGAGGGCTGTTCTTCACGACCAAGAATTAACCTACAGTGTCATTGTTTCAGAAGAACACCCAGAAATGCCACAATCGGTTACCGAAGCCTATCGAGTTATATCAAATGGGATTCTCGAGGGGTTCAGAAACTTGGGATTGGAAGCTTATTTTGCAGTTCCACAGACGGATGAAGAACGTGCAGGACTAAAGAATCCACGGTCAGCCGTTTGTTTTGATGCTCCGTCTTGGTACGAGCTCGTCGTTGAAGGACGTAAAGTAGCAGGCAGTGCACAAACCCGGCAAAAAGGAGTTATTCTCCAGCACGGATCCATCTTGTTAGACATTGACGAAGATAAACTCTTCGATTGCTTTAAGTTTACTAATGACCGCGTTCGTGAGCGAATGCAACGTGCGTTTGGAAAGAAGGCAGTAGCAATCAATGATTTACGAGATGAAAACGTTGAAATTGTTGAAGCAAGGCGTGCGTTTAAAACCGGTTTTGAACAAGGACTTGACATTGAGTTAGTTCCATATGAACTAACGGAAGATCAGCTGCTATATGTTGAGGAGATCGCCAAACGAAGATATGAAAATGATGAGTGGACCTATCGACGATAAACGGTTTGGAAGAGGATGACGGCTCACAAAAAACGTCATCTTTTTTACACGTTAAGAAAGTATAAAAATACTTTCTATAGTATAAGTTATCATGAACGAAACTAGCCCCTGTTCGTAACAACGTAGGTTAATTTGGTAATACTGTGTTTAAGGCAACAACATACCAAATCAGAGCTATAATTACGAAAGGAGCTAGTTAGTATGAAGGATACCACAAAGTACGTAGGTTTAGACGT